>NZ_CP192009.1:0-1710000 GCF_050948425.1 Pseudonocardia xinjiangensis
GTGCCCGACCAACCAGGAGACCTGGGTCAGGTCTGGAACCGTGTGATCGCGGACCTCTCGGGGGCCTCGTCGGGCTCCGGAGCCCACACTCTTTCCCAGCAGCAGCGCGCGTTCCTCCGCCTCACCCGCCCACTCGGGCTGATCGACGGCACTGCGCTCCTCGCCGCTCCGAGCGAGTTCGCGAAGGACGCGATCGAGCGGATCCTGCGTCGTCCCATCAGTGATGCGCTGGGCAGGCACCTCGGGGTGGCGGTGAATCTCGCGGTCGTCGTCGACGCCTCGGCGGCGGGCGGTGGCACCGAGGTGCCCGACCCGCCCGGCGCGAGCACGCGCCCCAACGCCGCCGTCACCGGCGGGGGGCACGGGCCCATGCACGGCGGCGGGCAGGGCCACGGCGGACAGGGCAGTGCCGACCCGCCCCAACGCGACGACTTCACCGGCTCGAACGGGTCGGCGTTGCCGATCACCGGTCCGCTGGCGCTGGGCGAGCCTGCCGGTGCGCACCTCGGCGGCGGCAACGGCGGACACCTGGGCGGCGGCAACGGCGGCTCCGGCATCGACGGGCGCACGCCGGAGGTGTGGCCCACCTACTCCGGACCGCCTGCGGGTGAGCAGGTCACTCCACGCTCGCAGACGCGGCTGAACGAGAAGTACACCTTCGACACGTTCGTCATCGGTGCGTCCAACCGGTTCAGCCACGCGGCCGCGGTCGCTGTGGCCGAGGCGCCGGCGCGCGCGTACAACCCGCTGTTCATCTGGGGCGACTCCGGGCTGGGCAAGACCCACCTGTTGCACGCGGTCGGGCACTACGCCCAACGGCTGTTCCCCGGCATGCGGGTGCGGTACGTGTCCACCGAGGAGTTCACGAACGACTTCATCAACTCGCTGCGCGACGACCGGAAGGTGGCCTTCCAGCGCCGCTACCGGGACGTCGACGTGCTGCTGGTGGACGACATCCAGTTCCTGGAGGGCAAGGAAGGCACCCAGGAGGAGTTCTTCCACACCTTCAACACGTTGCACAACGCCAACAAGCAGATCGTCGTGTCCTCGGACCGCCCGCCCAAGCGGCTGGAGACGCTCGAGGACCGGATGCGCACCCGCTTCGAGTGGGGCCTGATCACCGACATCCAGCCGCCCGAGCTGGAGACGCGGATCGCCATCCTGAGGAAGAAGGCCGCCCAGGATCGGCTCGCGGTACCCGGCGACGTCCTGGAGTTCATCGCCGAGCGCATCGAGCGCAACATCCGGGAGCTCGAGGGTGCGCTCATCCGCGTCACGGCGTTCGCGTCGCTGAACCGGCAGCCGGTCGACACCCAGCTCGCCGAGATCGTGCTGCGGGACCTGATCCCCGACTCGGCTGCGTCCGAGATCACGGCGCCCACGATCATGGCGGTCACCGCCGAGTTCTTCGGCGTCACGATGGACGAGCTGTGCGGGCCGGGTAAGACGAAGGCGCTCGCGCAGTCCCGGCAGATCGCCATGTATCTGTGCCGGGAGCTGACGGACCTGTCATTGCCGCGGATCGGCCAGACCTTCGGCGGTCGCGACCACACCACCGTCATGCACGCGGACAAGAAGATCCGCAACGAGATCGCACAACGTCGCAAGACCTTCGAACAGGTCCAGGAGCTGACGGCGCGCATCAAGCAGCGCGCCCGGCACTGAGCGCTGCGTTCACCGCCTCCAGCGCACCCGTAGTAATAAGGCCATCCGCCCCACTCCGCCCGTATCGCGTGCTGTGCGCTCGGTACGGAGGCGTTGATGCCCCTCACCGAGCCGGTCTGCGGCGAGTTGCGGCGGCGCGCCGGCTCTGTGGATCCCGGTCGCGCTCTCTTCCCGACGCCCCGCCGTGCGCTTGTGTACCGCCGTTCGGCGCACACCGGGGGTCCGTCGGCGTTCCATCCCATGACGCGCCGTGTTCAATACGGCCAAACCGGTGACTCAGCGTCCTCAACCCTGTGTCGGGAGGGAACTCTGTGAGTTCAGCACCGCGCCGCGACCCGTGTGGGACCAGGGAAACCAGTCGCACAGCGTTCTCACACGACCACTCTTCACCCACATCTGGGGACAACTCTGTGGATGGACGAGTTGGGGCCCGTGGACGGATCGGGTCGAAACGGTGGACAACCGGTGTTCAGCCGGGGGACAGATCGGGTCCCACCGCCGCCATCCACCGGGCAGGCTCGCAGACCACCCTGTGACCCCCAGCTCGATCCACAGGACGCCGCACCGCGTGACCTGCGGAAACGCTGTCCATCCACACTACCCACAGGCCCTAGTACTACTGCTGTTGTTCCCTTCCTGAAGAACTACACAAGAACAAGCGACGTGGATGGATTCGGAGCGGAAGCCGGATCGGGTCGCACCCTGGCCGGGATGACACCTGCGGTCCGGAGGCTCTACGGTGGGCTTCCGGCTCAGGCCGTGCCGGGCGAACCCAGCGGGTGCCCGGCGCCTCGACCGGCAACGACCACTCGGCCTCCCGCCGATGGGTCCACCCGAGCTCGTCCCCCACACCGCCAGTGCGAGAGGTCCCCCATGAAGTTTCGGGTCGAACGCGACGTCCTGGCCGACGCGGCCGCCTGGGTGGCTCGCAGCCTTCCGGCGCGGCCACCGGTCCCGGTGCTGGGTGGCGTCCTCATCGAGGCGTCCGGCGGTGCGGACGGTGATCGGCTGACGGTCTCCGGGTTCGACTACGAGACCTCGGCCCGCGTCGAGTTGGACGCCACCATCGGCGACCCGGGCCGCGTACTGGTGTCCGGCCGGCTGCTCGCCGACATCACCCGCGCGCTGCCGTCCAAGCCGGTCGACCTGGTGGTCGACGGGTCACGCGCCACGATCAACTGCGGCAACAGCCGGTTCAGCCTGCCGACGATGCCGGTCGAGGACTATCCCCAGCTGCCGGCCATGCCGCAGCTCGCGGGCACCGTGGCCGCGGGCGAGCTCGCGCAGGCGGTCGCCCAGGTCGCGGTCGCCGCCGGCCGCGACGACACGCTTCCGATGCTCACCGGCATCCGGCTGGAGATCGAGGGGGCGCGGCTCACCCTCGCCGCCACCGACCGGTTCCGGCTGGCGGTCCGCGAGCTGGACTGGACCCCGGAGGACGCCGCGCAGTCCAGCGCGGTCCTGATCCCGGCCCGCACGCTCGCCGAGGTCGCCAAGACGCTCGCCGGTGCCGGCACCGTCGAGCTCGCACTCTCGGCAGGCGACGGGATGCTCGGCATCACCGGCGCGGGCAGGCGCGCCACCACCCGGCTGCTCGACGCGGAGTTCCCGCGTTTCCGTCAGCTCATCCCGGCAGAGCACACCAGCGCCGCCGTCATCGAGGTCGCGCCGCTGGTCGAGGCGATCAAGCGGGTGGCACTCGTCACCGACCGCGTGGCTCAGGTGCGTATGGAGTTCGGCGAGGACGGTCTCCGGCTCGCCGCGGGCGGCGATGACGTGGGCAGCGCGGAGGAAGAACTCCCGTGTGAGCTCGACGGCGGCCCGCTCACCATCGCGTTCAACCCCGGTTATCTGCTCGACTCGCTCGGCGCGCTGCACACCGCCCGCGCCCAGCTGACCTTCACCACGCCGAACCGCCCGGCCCTCGTCCGGCCGGTGCCGGCCGCGCCTGCGGAGGACAATGGCGGCGAGGAGACTGCAGAGCCGGTGCCCGGCTACCTGCACCTGCTGATGCCCGTTCGCCTCCCCGGCTGATCGGTACGAGCGCGGGCGAGCTCCCCCCGACGAGACACACCAGGAGTGGAACCGTGCAACTCGGACTGATCGGTCTGGGCCGGATGGGTGGCAACATGCGCGACCGGCTTCGTGCCTCGGGGCACGAGGTGGTCGGGTACGACCCCCGCCCGGACGTGACCGATGTCGACTCGCTCGCCTCGCTGGCGGCGGCCCTCACCGCGCCGCGCGTGGTGTGGGTGATGGTGCCATCGGGCGAGCCCACCCGGAGCACCGTGCGCGCGCTCGCCGACGTGCTCGAGCCGGGTGACCTCGTGATCGACGGCGGCAACTCCCGCTACACCGACGACGGTCCGAACGCCGCGCTGCTCGACGACAAGGGGATCGGCTACCTCGACGTCGGCGTGTCCGGCGGGATCTGGGGCAAGGACAACGGCTACGGGCTGATGGCCGGCGGGTCGGCGGAGCACGTCGAGCGCGCGCTCCCGATCTTCGACGCGCTCCGCCCCGAGGGGCCGCGCGAGGAGGGCTTCGTGCATGCGGGCCCGGTCGGCGCCGGCCATTTCTCCAAGATGGTCCACAACGGCATCGAGTACGGCCTGATGCAGGCCTACGCCGAGGGCTTCGAGCTGCTGTCGGCGGTCGACCTGATCACCGATGTGCCGGGTGTCCTGCAGGCCTGGTCCCGTGGCACGGTCGTGCGCTCGTGGCTGCTCGACCTGCTGGTCGCGGCGCTGAAGGACGACCCGGGCCTCGCCTCCCTCGACGACTACGTCGAGGACTCCGGCGAAGGTCGGTGGACGATCGAGGAGGCGATCAAGCACGCGGTGCCGCTTCCGGTGATCTCCGCGGCGCTGTTCGCCCGGTTCGGCTCGCGCCAGGAGGTCTCGCCCTCGATGAAGGCCGTGGCCGCACTGCGCCACCAGTTCGGTGGGCACGCGGTGAAGTCGGCCGCCGGACCGTCGGGCACGCCCGGCGAGCACGCGGGGCCGAGCTCGGGCACGGGCTCGACCCAGAGCTGATGCACCTGCGGCGTCTCGCCGTCGCCGACTTCCGGTCGTGGGAGCAGGCCGAGCTCGAGCTGGAGCCCGGCGTCACGGTCCTCGTCGGCCCGAACGGGGTGGGCAAGACCAACCTCGTCGAGGCCGTCGGGTACCTGGCCACGCTGGGTTCGCACCGGGTCGCCACCGATGCTCCGCTGATCCGGCGGGGCGCCGAGCGGGCCGTGGTGCGCGGGCTGGTCGTGCACCACGGGCGTGAGCTGGGCATCGAGCTGGAGATCACGGCCGGCCGGGCCAACCGCGCGCGGGTGAACCGGGCACCGGTCGCGAAGACGCGTGACGTGCTGGGGATCCTGCGGACGGTGCTGTTCGCGCCGGAGGACCTCGCGCTGGTTCGGGGCGATCCCGGCGAGCGCCGCCGGTTCCTCGACGACCTGCTGGTGTCGCGGTTTCCGCGGTACGCCGCGGTGCGGGCCGACTACGACCGGGTGCTCCGGCAGCGGTCGGCGCTGCTCAAGACCGCGCGCAACAGCCGCTACTCCGGCCGCTCGGCCGACGCCTCCGGTGGCGACCTGAGCACGCTCGACGTGTGGGACGGCCACCTCGCCCGCCACGGGGCGGAGTTGCTGGCCGGCCGCCTGGAGCTGGTGGCGGCCATCGGCCCGTTCGCCGTCGAGGCGTTCGCCGAGGTCGCGCCCACCTCCGACCCCATCGCGCTGGTGTATCGCTCGAGCCTCGAGGGGGAGCTGCCGACCTCGGTCGCCGAGCTCGAGGTCCTCCTCCTCGAGGCGCTGGCCGCGGTGCGCCGTCAGGAGGTGGAGCGGGGCGTGTGCCTGGTCGGGCCGCACCGTGACGACCTCGAACTGCGGCTGGGCGACGGGCCGGCGAAGGGGTACGCCAGCCACGGGGAGTCGTGGGCGCTCGCGCTCGCGCTCCGGCTCGGCTCCTACCGGCTGCTGCGTGACGACGACGTCGAGCCGGTCCTCGTGCTCGACGACGTGTTCGCCGAGCTGGACTCCCGGCGGCGCAGCGCGCTGGCCGCGGTCGCCCGTCGCGCCGAGCAGGTGCTGATCACCGCCGCGGTGCCCGAGGACGTACCCGACGGCCTGTCCGGCGTCCGGTTTGCGGTGGGCGGCGGTACTGTCGAGCGACTTCCGCAAGAGGCCACGTCAGCGCAGTCCGTGTGATCTCTGACACCTGTGTACAAGGTTGTGGATACTGTGGATAACTTCCGCTCCCCTGGTGATGACGAGCAGAAACG
Organism: Pseudonocardia xinjiangensis; assembly: GCF_050948425.1. Taxonomy (NCBI): domain Bacteria; kingdom Bacillati; phylum Actinomycetota; class Actinomycetes; order Pseudonocardiales; family Pseudonocardiaceae; genus Pseudonocardia; species Pseudonocardia xinjiangensis. The sequence goes on from NZ_CP192009.1 coordinate 5,941, forward strand.
ACCGCCCGCCGTGCGTCGAGAACCGCCCAACGCGCCTCCTTCGAGTCCTGCTGTCCCCAGGCCTGGGGATGAATCGAGCGGAACCGCTGGGCGCTCGGCCGCCGCGGGGAGGGGCGCCGACATCGCCCGCGAGGCGCTCCGGGCCGCCCGCGAGGCGTCGGCGGAACGCACCGCGCAGCGGTCCGCGGAACGGCAGGGGCGCAAGCCGGCGGCGGGCCGGAGCAGGCGACGGCGGTGGTCCGGTCCCGGACCGGACGACCGTGACCCGCAGCCGTTCGGCAGGCTCGTGTCCCGGGTGTCGCTGGACCGCGGCTGGTCGCCGCGCCTCACGGACGCCACCGTGCTCGGGCGGTGGCCGAACCTCGTGGGCTCGGAGATCGCCGACCACTGCACCCCGCTGTCGCTGCGTGACGGTGAGCTGGTGCTGCAGGCCGAGTCGACGGCGTGGGCCACGCAGCTGCGCACGTTGCAGCGTCAGCTGCTGGTCCGGCTCGCGGCCGCGGTGGGCAAGGACGTGGTGCGCAGGATCCGCGTGGTGGCACCGTCGGGGCCGAGCTGGCGCCACGGTCCACGGCACGTGCGGGGCCGCGGACCGCGCGACACCTACGGCTGACCTGGGCGGAGGCCGCCGTTCGGGTGGCCGGGGCGGCAGACGGCGACTCAGCGCCGCGTGACTGCCCCACAGCCCGTTCGCAACCCCCGCGCGGCCGTCGTGACCCGCCGAAGTCCACGATCGGCTGTCTGAGACGATTTGAGGGGTCTCCTAGGCGCGTTTCTGTCGTAGCGCACCGGTATGATGGGAGACGTGTTCCGGGCGCTCCCCGATCGCCCGGTCGAAAGGCCCCGACGTCGGACGGCGCTTACCCGCGCGTTCCCGGCCGACGGGCCCTCGTGGCGAGGAGACAGGCAGCCCGTGCCGGAGAAGAAGAACGCCTACAGCGCGTCGTCCATCACTGTGCTCGAGGGGCTGGAGGCGGTTCGCAAGCGCCCCGGCATGTACATCGGGTCCACCGGTGAGCGCGGTCTGCACCACCTCATCTGGGAGGTCGTGGACAACGCCGTCGACGAGGCGATGGCCGGCTACGCCACGCGCGTCGAGGTCACGCTGCAGGACGACGGCGGGGTGCGCGTGGTCGACGACGGCCGTGGCATCCCCGTCGGCATGCACCCGGTGGAGAAGCGCCCCGCCGTCGAGATGGTGCTCACCATGCTGCACGCGGGCGGGAAGTTCGACAGCGACTCCTACGCCGTGTCCGGCGGCCTGCACGGCGTCGGTGTGTCCGTGGTCAACGCGCTGTCCACAGCGCTCGACGTCGAGATCCACACCGACGGCTTCGTCTGGCGGCAGCACTACGCGCGCTCGGTGCCCGGGCCGCTCCGCAAGGGCGAGCCCACGAAGAAGACGGGCAGCACCGTCACGTACTGGGCCGACGGCGACATCTTCGAGACGCTGACCTACAACATCGAGACGATCCGCCGCCGCCTGCAGGAGATGGCCTTCCTCAACAAGGGCCTCACGATCACACTGCGCGACGAGCGCAACGGCGACAACGGCGAGGCGGAGGAGCCCGACGCCGAGGGCTACGTGGCGAAGGTCAAGGAGTACACGTTCTGCTACCCGAACGGGCTCGAGGACTTCGTCGCGCACCTGAACAAGAGCAAGGACCCGATCCACAAGAAGCTCGTCTCGTTCACGGGTGAGGGCACGGGCCACCAGGTCGAGGTGGCGATGCAGTGGAACTCCGGCTACACGGAGTCGGTCTACACGTTCGCCAACACGATCAACACGCACGAGGGCGGCACCCACGAAGAGGGCTTCCGCTCCGCGCTCACCACCACGGTCAACCGCTACGCGCGCGACAAGAAGCTGCTCAAGGAGAAGGACCCCGCGCTGTCGGGCGACGACATCCGCGAGGGGCTCGCCGCCATCGTCTCGGTGAAGGTCAAGGAACCCCAGTTCGAGGGGCAGACCAAGACGAAGTTGGGCAACACCGAGGTGAAGTCGTTCGTGCAGCGCGTCAGCAACGAGTGGCTGGCCGACTGGTTCGAGCGCAACCCCACCGAGGCCCGCACCATCGTCAACAAGGCGGTGCAGTCGGCGCAGGCTCGCGCCGCTGCGCGCAAGGCCAGGGAGCTCGTGCGGCGCAAGAGCGCGGGCGACATCGGCGGACTGCCGGGCAAGCTGGCCGACTGCCGGTCCACCGACCCGTCGAAGTCCGAGGTCTACATCGTGGAGGGCGACTCCGCGGGGGGCTCGGCCAAGTCGGGTCGCGACTCGATGTTCCAGGCGATCCTGCCGATCCGGGGCAAGATCATCAACGTCGAGAAGGCGCGTATCGACCGCGTCCTCAAGAACACCGAGGTCCAGGCCATCATCACGGCGCTGGGCACCGGCATCCACGACGAGTTCGACGTGGCGAAGCTGCGCTACCACAAGGTCGTCCTGATGGCCGACGCCGACGTCGACGGCCAGCACATCCGCACGCTGCTGCTCACCCTGCTGTTCCGCTTCATGCGGCCACTGGTGGAGCACGGGCACGTGTTCCTCGCCCAGCCACCGCTCTACAAGATCAAGTGGGGTGGCCGCGGCTCCGAGCCGGAGTTCGCCTACACCGACCGCGAGCTGCAGGGACTGCTCGAGGCCGGCCGGGCGGCGGGCAAGAAGCTGCCGAAGGACGAGGGCATCCAGCGCTACAAGGGCCTCGGCGAGATGAACGCCAAGGAACTGTGGGAGACCACGATGGACCCGGCCAACCGGTTGCTGCTGCAGGTCACCCTCGACGACGCCGCCACGGCCGACGAGCTGTTCTCGATCCTCATGGGCGAGGACGTCGAGTCGCGCCGCTCGTTCATCACCCGCAATGCCAAGGACGTGCGGTTCCTGGACGTGTAGTCCCCGCGCCCACCGCCCGAGCCGTACGAGCAGAGAAGGACCATGACCGACACCCTCGACCCCACCCTGCCCCCACCGCCCGGCGGTGGCGACCGAACCGAACCGGTCGACATCCAGCAGGAGATGCAGCGCTCCTACATCGACTACGCGATGAGCGTCATCGTCGGCCGCGCGCTGCCGCTGGTCGAGGACGGGCTCAAGCCGGTGCACCGGCGCGTCCTGTACTCGATGGGGGAGAACGGCTTCCGCCCCGACCGCAGCTACGTCAAGTGCGCGCGCGTCGTGGGCGAGGTGATGGGGAACTACCACCCGCACGGTGACTCCTCGATCTACGACGCGCTCGTGCGGCTGGCCCAGCCCTGGGCGCTGCGCTACCCGCTGATCGACGGGCAGGGCAACTTCGGGTCCCGCGGCAACGACCCGGCTGCGGCGATGCGCTACACCGAGTGCCGCCTGTCGCCGCTGGCCATGGCGATGCTGCAGGACATCGACGAGGAGACCGTCGACTTCGCCGACAACTACGACGGCAAGACGCAGGAGCCCCTCGTCCTGCCGTCGCGGGTGCCCAACCTGCTCATCAACGGCAGCGCCGGGATCGCCGTCGGCATGGCCACCAACGTGCCGCCGCACAACCTGCGTGAGGTCGGCGCCGGCGTCGTGTGGGCGCTGGACAACTGGGAGGCCACCGACGAGGAGCTGCTCGCCGCGCTCATGGAGCGCGTCAAGGGCCCCGACTTCCCCACCGCCGGGCTGATCGTCGGCCGCGACGGCATCGAGCAGGCGTACCGGACGGGTCGCGGCTCGGTGCGGATGCGCGCCGTGGTGGAGGTCGAGGAGGACGCCAAGGGGCGCGCCATCCTCGTGGTCACCGAGCTGCCCTACCAGGTCAACCCGGACAACCTGATCGAGTCGATCGCCGCGCAGCACCGCGACGGCAAGATCGCCGGGATCGCCGAGATCAACGACGAGTCCTCCGACCGCGTCGGCATGCGCATCGTCATCACGCTCAAGCGTGACGCCGTCGCCAAGGTCGTGCTGAACAACCTCTACAAGCACACCCAGCTGCAGTACGGCTTCGGCGTCAACATGCTGGCGATCGTCGACGGGGTGCCGCGCACCCTGCGGCTCGACCAGGTGGTGCGCAACTACATCCGCCACCAGATCGAGGTCATCGTCCGGCGCACCCGCTACCGCCTCCGCAAGAAGGAGGAGCGGGCCCACATCCTGCGCGGCTACGTCAAGGCGCTCGACGCGCTCGACGAGGTCATCGCGCTGATCCGCGCGTCGGAGACGGTCGACGTCGCCCGCGACGGCCTGATCCAGCTGCTCGACGTCGACGAGATCCAGGCCCAGGCGATCCTCGACATGCAGCTGCGGCGCCTCGCCGCACTGGAGCGTCAGAAGATCATCGACGAGCTCGCCGAGATCGAGCGGGAGATCGCCGACCTGCAGGACATCCTGGCCAGGCCCGAGCGGCAGCGGCAGATCGTCCGCGACGAGCTCACCGAGATCGTCGAGAAGCACGGCGACGACCGACGCACCCGCATCGTGGCCGACGACGGCGACGTCACCAACGAGGACCTCATCGCCGTCGAGGACGTGGTCGTCACGATCACGCAGACCGGCTATGCGAAGCGCACGAAGACCGACCTCTACCGGGCGCAGAAGCGCGGCGGCAAGGGCGTGCAGGGCGCCACGCTGAAGCAGGACGACATCGTCGCCCACTTCTTCGTGTGCTCCACACACGACTGGATGCTGTTCTTCACCAACAAGGGGCGGGTCTACCGGCTCAAGGCCTATGAGCTGCCGGAAGCCAACCGCAACGCCCGCGGCCAGCACGTCGCCAACCTGCTCGCCTTCCAGCCCGACGAGCACATCGCCCAGGTCATGCAGATCAGCGACTACCAGGCGGCGCCCTACCTGGTGCTCGCCACCCGCACCGGCCTGGTGAAGAAGTCGCGGCTCACCGACTTCGACTCGCCCCGCACGGGCGGCCTGATCGGCATCAACCTGCGCGAGGACGACGAACTGGTCGGTGCGGTGCTCTGCTCCGCTGAGGACGACCTGCTGCTGGTGTCCGCCGAGGGCCAGTCCATCCGGTTCACGGCCAGCGACGAGGTGCTCCGGCCGATGGGACGCGCCACGTCCGGGGTGCTGGGGATGCGCTTCAACTCGGGCGACCGGCTGCTCTCGCTCGGCGTCGTCCAGCAGGACAAGTTCGTGCTGGTCGCCACGGCGGGCGGCTACGCGAAACGTACGCCGATCGAGGACTACCCCGTGCAGGGTCGCGGGGGTAAGGGTGTTCTCACGCTTCAGTACGACCGGCGCCGTGGCACTCTGGTTGGCGCGCTCATCGTCGGCATCGACGACGAGCTGTACGCGATCACCTCGACCGGAGGGGTGATTCGCACGTCGGCCCGCGAGGTACGCAAGGCCGGCCGTCAGACGAAGGGAGTGCGCCTGATGAATCTCGGTGAAAGCGCCACCCTCCTGGCGGTCGCCCGCAACGCGGAGGACGACGCGGACGATGCGGACCTGAACGGCGCTACCACCGCCGAGCAGTGATGCGCCGAGCCGGCAACACCCCACCTGGCCCCGAGGAGACGTTCACCTCGTGAACGACAAGACGCGAAAATCGAGTGAGCCCGACGGCCGTGGCCGGGTGGCGACCGGAGAGTCCGCTGCTGCTCAGCAGCGTGCGGGTGGCGCCGAGGTCGCCGCTCCGGAGGGGGCCGCGGGTTCCGCCGAGGCGCCTGTCGCGAACGGGGCCGGCGCCCCTGCCGGTACACCGGCCCAGGAACCGGTCGCTCCCGCGGTGCGCGTCTCGGAGGGTGCCGTCGCACGGCCGAAGGACGAGCGCGACTCGCCCCGGCTCGATCCGGAGGGGCCCGAGGCGGTCACCACGGAGTTGCGGTTGACCACAGCGGAGAACGGCTCCGGCCCGCGGCCGGCGCCGGAGCCCGCGGAGGCCTCTCGTGCTGCGGCGGCGCGTCCGTCCTCGGGATCGTCGGGCGCGCGTCCCGCCGCGTCTCCAGGTCCGGCTCCGTCCCCGGGCCCGGCAGCGGGGCCGCCACCGTGGCACCGGATGCCGGGGAAGGACGCGCCGGAGAAGCCCGAGAAGGCCGCCGACGAGCGACCTGCCGGTGGCCTGCTCGAAGAAGCCCCCACCACCTTCCTCGAGCCCGCCACCCACGGCGACGGTTCGTCGGAGACCGATCCGGCGCCGGACAGCGACTCGCTCGCGACCGGTCGGCCCAGGCGTAGCCGCCCGCCGCGCCAGGCGGCGCTGCAGCTCAAGCGCCTCGATCCGTGGTCGGTACTGAAGCTCGGTCTCGTGCTGGCCGTGGTGCTGTTCTTCATCTGGATGGTCGCGATCGGGGTGCTGTACGGCATCCTCGACGGGATGGGTGTCTGGGACCGGCTCAACGGCACCTACGCCGACCTGGTGTCGGGTGAGACCCCGACCGGCAGCCCGCTGATCAGTGCCGGGCGCGTGTTCGGGCTCGCGGCGGTCATCGGCGCGATCAACAGCCTGCTCTTCGCCGTCGCCGTCACGATCGGGGCGTTCGTCTACAACGTGTCGGCCGACCTCGTCGGCGGCATCGAGGTCACGCTCTCCGAGCGCGACTGACCCCCGACCGGCGGTCCTCCGGAAGGGGGAGCCGGTGGGGGGCGGCTGGAGACGCTGGGGTAATCTCGTCTCCGCCGCAGGGGCCCATAGCTCAGTTGGTTAGAGCGCGTCGCTGATAACGACGAGGTCGCTGGTTCAAATCCAGCTGGGCCCACTACCCATCCCCGGGACAGGCAGGACGTGAACCCGTGAAGAAGATCATCGCTGTCGTCGCCGCAATCGCCGCAGGCGCCCTTGTGTTCTCGAAGGTCCGTGCGTCCCGTTCGGACAACGACCTCTGGCATGACGCCACCAACAACTGAGCCTGGTGTGCTCCCGCCCACCGCGGGCGGGTAACGTCCTCGCTCAGCACGGGGACGTAGCTCAATTGGCAGAGCACCGCCTTTGCAAGGCGGGGGTTAGGGGTTCGATTCCCCTCGTCTCCACCAGCACCAACATCTCCGCGAGAGATCGTCCCGTCAGGGTCGTGCGCGAAGGTGGCACACGCCTATGGTCGGCGTCCTTCCTTGCCGCTCATCCGGCAGCAGGACCTGGTCGGGAGCTCTTCAGGTGATTCGGCTGGGGCCTGTCACGCCAGGAGGGCGCGCCAGCGGTCGGCCGACTCGATGACGTCGAGACTGACCCGCTCCAGGAACGCCCCCGTTTTGGCCATCCGCTGCCCCACGGGCCTGTCGAGCCCGAGCTTCTCCGCTGCCGCCGTCGCGGCCCGTGCAGACTCGAGCGTCTGCTGCGCGCCGAGCACGACCGAGTGGTACCAGGCGGCGTCGTCGACCACGTAGATGTCGCGACGTCGCTGCGGATCGCGCTCTCTCCGGACGTATCCGTGCTCGACCAGGTAGTTCACGGCCACCGAGACGGAGGCCGGGCTGACGTTCAGCCTGCGGGTCAGCTCTGCCGCGGTGCGCCTGCCGTCCTCGGACAGCAACAGGTCGAGGTGTACACGCGCCGTCATCCTCGGCAGCCCCGTCCGGACCGCCATCTCGATGATCTCCTCTTCCACCGCGCTGGTGGGCGATCCGGCCTCGCGCGGGGGCGCCGGTGTGCCACGCCGCGCCCGCTGGACCGCTGCTCGGTGCGCCTGCTGGGGCCGGTAGCCGCCGGGGCCGCCGTTGCGTCCGATCTCCCGGCTGATCGTCGAGGTCGGCCGGTCGAGCCGCCTGGCGATCTCCGCGTAGGAGAGCCGGGTGGCGAGGCCGGCCGCGATGCGCTGGCGGTCCTGCTGGGTCAACCGTCCTCTCGGCACGCCGCCACTATTGCCTTCGCCGTCAGCAATTGCAACGCAGCATTGCTTTCGAGCCCAGCGTCATCGCACCATTTTCCCCCGTCTATCTGGGAAAACGTATCTAGATCTTTGACGGGATTCTGAACGCAACGTAGCTTTCCGATCGAACCGAACATGCTCCATCGCGAGATCGGGAATGATCATGAGTGAGTCCGTCCACACCGTCGCGACGCTGCCGACGGCGCGTCAGCCGGGCTGCCCCTTCGACCCGCCGGCAGAGCTGATCGACGCCCGTCGGCACGGCCCCATCAGCCGTTACCCCTTCCCTGACGGGCACGAGGGCTGGCTGATCACCGGATACGACCTGGTCCGATCGGTACTGGCCGACTCCCGGTTCAGCTCACGCAAGGAGCTCATGTTCCACCACCCGTTGATCGACTACACCGGCGTGGAGGTCCCTCCGGCGGCGCCCGGCGAGTTCCTCCTCATGGACGAGCCACAGCACGGGCGCTATCGGAAACCGCTGGTGGGCAAGTTCACCGTGCGGCGGATGCGGCAGCTCACCGAGCGCGTGGAACAGATCACCGCCGAGCACCTGGACGCCATGGAGAAGTCCGGGCCGCCGACGGACCTGGTGACCGCGTTCGCCACGCCCATCCCCGCCATCATGATCTGCGAGCTGCTGGGGGTGCCGTACCAGGACCGGGGCTACTTCCAGAAGCAGGTCGAGTCGTTCATGAGCGGGGAGACGAGCGACGAGGACCTGATGGCGGCCTACACCGCGACCCAGACCTACCTCGCGGAGCTCGTGGCCGCCAAGCGCGCGAACCCCACTGACGACGTGCTCAGCGACCTCACCGACAGCGACCTGACCGATGAGGAGCTGAGGGGGATGAGCCTGATCCTGCTGGCGGCCGGGCTCGACACCACCGCGAACATGCTGGCACTGGGCACCTTCGCGCTGCTGCGCAACCCGGCGCAGCTGGCCGCGCTGCGCGCCGATCCCACGCTCGCCGACCAGGCCGTGGAGGAGCTGCTGCGGTATCTGAGCGTCGCCAAGACGTTCATGAGGACAGCGCTGGAGGACGTGGAGCTGGATGGCCAGACCATCGAGGCCGGTACCGCCGTCATCCTGTCGTACAACACCGCGAACCGCGACCCCGAGCGCTTCGCCGATCCCCAGGTGCTCGACCTCCGCAGGCAGGACGGCGGTCACCTGGCCTTCGGCCACGGTATCCACCAGTGCCTGGGTCAGCAGCTGGCCCGCGTCGAAATGCGCGTCGCGTTCCCCGCGCTGGTCAACCGCTTCCCCACGCTGCGCCTGGCCGTCCCTGCTGAAGAGGTGGGCCTGCGCCCGGAGACCGCGGACATCTACGGGGTGAAGAGCCTCCCCGTCACCTGGGACATGTGACCGCAAGCCGGTGACGGGCTCGATCAACGCCGGATTTGTCGGGGTCGGGTCCTACCCTCGATCACATGCCGTTGTCCCTGGAAGAGCGACAGAAGTTCCTGGCCGAGCCGCGCATCGCCGCGCTGTCCGTGTCCGCGGGGCCGGATCGCGGCCCCCTGACCGTGCCCATGTGGTACCAGTACGCCCCGGGCGGCGAGGTCTGGGTGCTCACCTCGGTCGCATCCGTGAAGGCCGAGCTCATCCGGGCTGCCGGCCGTTTCACGTTGATGGTCGATCGTGTCGAACCGACGATAAGGTACGTGTCGGTGGAAGGGCCGGTCTCGCGGACCGTTCCGGGCACGGACGAGCACCTGTGGGAGATCAGCAGGCGGTATCTGCCGCCCGGCGAGGTCGCCGCCTACGTCGAGTTCGCGAAGGCCGACCACGGTGAGCAGATCTGCATCTTCCTGCGCCCGGAGCGGTGGCACTCGGCGGATCTGGGGGGCTCGTCCTGACCTGACCTGGCATACCGCCCGGACGGTCGCGAGGATTCGTACCCATCGTCCATACCGTCCCTGACGTGCCTTTTTCCGCGCCCACCGGGTCCTCGGAGAGGACTAGTGTCCGAAGTGGGGAATGAAGCGCGGAGGACGACGTGGCCGACTGGGACGGGCATGGGCTGCCGCCTGTTGCGGCCGAGCGGGCGCGGCGGGCGGCAGCGGGTGGCGCCTGGACGTCGTTGCTCTCTGCGCCGGCTGCGGCCGGCTTGCAGGTGGCCGGGTTCGAGCCCGTCGGAGAGGTGATGGGCTCGATGGTCCAGCAGATCGGCTGGACCGGGTACCAGGGCTGCGGTATCTACGGCGGTGTCTACGGCGGCGCTTACGGGGGGTGGGCCACCCCCACGATCACGTCGTCGGCGCCCACCCGGTTCGCGGGCTTCCGTCCCTACGTGGACGCGCTCTACCGCGGCTACGGCACCGCGATGAGCCGCATGGCCCAGGAGGCGGCGACGATCGGCGCCGACGGCGTCGTCGGGGTCGGACTCGTGATGTCCCAGCTCGACGGCGGCGCGCGTGAGTTCACCGCGCTGGGCACCGGTGTGCGTGCGCGTGGCAGCGTCCGACCGTCCCGGATCTTCAGCACCCACCTGCCGGGACAGGACGTCGCCAAGCTCGTCGCGGCCGGCTGGATGCCGACCGACCTCGTCTACGGCATCTCGGTGGCCATCCGGCACGACGACTGGCAGACCCGCCAGCAGGCCGCGTGGGGCTCGGGCAACACGGAGGTCACCGGTTACACCGAGCTGATCAGCCACACGAGGGCCGACGCCCGGCACCGGCTCGCCGGGCACGTGCGGGAGTCGGGGGCCGACGGCGCGATCGTGTCGTCGATGGACCTGCATGCCTGGGAGATCGAGCCCGGAGAGAACCACCGCGACCACGTCGCCGAGGCGGCGGTCTTCGGCACCGCTCTGGTGCGTTTCCACACCGACACCGCGGCGCCGACGCGGACGTTGACCTACCTGCCGCTCCGTTGACCCACCCTGGAGATCCTGTGACCGCCGACCCGACAGCGCTGGGCGTACCCGAGGACGCGATGCGTCGCCTCGCCGAGATGCGTCCCGGGCAGGCGACGAGCCTGTTCACCTCCGACCTCTCGGTGAACGAGTTCCTGCTCGTGCGGGAGGCCGGTTTCCGGCCGGTGGGGCTGGTGCTCGGCTCGAGCATCTACCACGTCGGTTTCCAGATGGGCCGGTGGAACCGCAACCAGGAGCTCACCACGCTGTCGCAGGCGATGTACCACGCCCGGGAGCTCGCGATGACGCGGATGGAGGCTGAGGCCGACCAGCTGGGTGCCGACGGGATCGTCGGCGTCCGGCTGCACATCGAGTTCAAGGAGTTCGGCGCCGACCTCGCCGAGTTCATCGCCGTGGGCACCGCGGTGACGGCCGACGAGCCCCGCACGCCCGAAGGCGTGTCGTGGCGCAACAACAAGAACCAGCCCTTCACGTCCGACCTGTCCGGACAGGACTTCTGGACGCTCGTGCAGGCCGGGTACGCGCCACTGGGCATGGTGATGGGCTCGTGCGTCTATCACATCGCCCACCAGCGGTTCTGGCAGGCGATGGGCAACGTCGGGCAGAACGTCGAGCTGCCGCAGTTCACCGAGGCGCTCTACGACGCCCGCGAGCTCGCGATGAGCCGGATGCAGGCGGAGGCGGAGCAACTGCACGCCGAAGGGATCGTCGGGGTGCAGCTGCTCTCGCACGGTCATCGGTGGGGTGGTCACACCACGGAGTTCTTCGCCATCGGCACGGCGGTGCGTCCCCTGCGCCCCGACCATCGCATCCCGACCCCCCAGCTCGTGCTGCCGCTGACGGACGGGTGACGCGGTGACGATGGAGCCGAGCGGCCTCGGGCCGATGGGTGACGTGCAGCTGCTCGCGGCCACCCTGGGATCCGACCGCACCGACGTCGCCTCCTACGCGAGGGTCCTCTCCGGGGCACTGGCCGGTGCCCTCCCGACCGGGATGGTGGAGGTGGACCGCCGGCGCGGGATGGGCGACCGGATCGCGGGCCGGAAGGGGCGCGTGGTCGCGGTGGTCGTGCACGGCGAGGGACGGCAGCTGGGGTTGCGCGAGGGACCGCACGGCACCGTGGAGGCCGAGGTGCGCCAGGTCGTGCGGGACGTCGTGATCAGCAGGCGCACCGTCACCATCGAGCAGTGGTTGCAGGCACTCGCCGAGGACCTCACCCGGGTCGCGGCCCGTGACGCCGCGGCCCGGGTGGCACTGGAGCGGCTTCTCGCCGGCGGGGTCTGAGCCGGGTCAGATCGCCGGTTCGGCGGCGGCCTCGGCCTCCTCGATCACGAGCGCCTCGGCCACCCGGTCCGGGGGCAGCGCGACCTGGATGCCGATGTAGAAGATCGCCAGCGCGAACACGGCCACCACGCCGAGGTCGACCCACGGCGGGATCACTCCGATGCCGCCGTACTGGCCCAGGTAGGAGATGATCCCGAGGCCGATGAACCACGGCAGGACCCAGAGCATCGCGCGTCCGTCCAGGGGCCCGCTCGAGGCCTGCTTGCCCAGCAGGCGCGAGATCACGAAGACCACCATGCCGGCCGCGAGCAGGATCAGCAGCTTCTCGACGGTCTGCCACGACGCCCAGTAGACGATCTCGCTCGCGAAGATGAAGGCGATCGGCGAGATGACGGCGGCGCCCTTGAGCCGGTAGGGACGCGCCCGGTCGGGGTCGTTGCGACGCAGCGCCATGAGCGTGACCGGAGCGAAGCCGTACATGATCACGACGGCTGAGGTGATAAGGCCGACGAGGCTCTGCCAGCTCGGGAACGGCAGGAAGCAGATGATCCCGACCACGAACGCCAGTAGCAGCGACACCCACGGCACCCCGGCCTTGTTGAGCTTGGCGGTCGACCGCGGGATGTAGCCGGAGTGCCCGAGTGCGTAGGACAGGCGCGACGCGGTGCCGATGTACACCAGACCGGTTCCGGCAGGTGAGATGAACGCGTCGATGTAGAGGATGACGGCGAGCCAGCCCACGCCGAGTGTGGTGGCCAGGGTGGCGTAGGGGCCGTAGTCGCCCTTGCCGACCGGCGCCGCCCAGCCGTGCAGCAGGTTGGCCGGGTCGAGCGCGCCGATGAACGCGATCTCGAGCCCGATGTAGATGACCGTGCCGATGAGGACGGCACCGATCACGGCCCGCGGGAGGTCACGCTGGGGGTTGCGCGACTCGCCGCCCAGTTGGACCGCCTGCTCGAAACCCTGCAGGGCGAACACCACACCGAGTGGCAGGGCCGCGAACACGCCGTGCGCGCCGAACGGGGCGAAGCCGCCGCCCGCGGTGAAGTTGCCGGCGTGGAAGGACACCACGATCAGCACGATGACGGTCAGGACCGGCACCGCGACCTTCCACAGCATGGTGACCCGGTTGGACTCCGCCAGCCACTTGACGCCCATGATGTTGATGGCGGTGAAGACGGCCATCAACAGGACGGCGATGACGAGTCCGAGACCGGTGAGGGCGCCGTCGGCGTTCACCAGTCCCGGCCAGGCGTGGTCCAGGTAGCTCAGCGCGGCCTCGACCTCGATCGGAGCGAGGGTCACCGCCTGCAGCCACCCGACCCAACCGGCCGCGAACCCGGCCAGTGCGCCGAACGCGATGCGCGGGTAGCGGGCCGTGCCGCCCGCGAAGGGGTACGCGGCCGCCAACTCGGCATGCACGAGAGCGAGCAGCACCATCACGACACCCGCCAGCAGCCACGACAGCACCGACGCACCACCGGCAGCAGTGGCCGCGGTGAGAGCGCCCAGCAGCCAGCCGGAACCGATGATGGAGCCCAGCGAGATGAACATCAGCGGGATCGGCCCGACGTCACGACGCAGGCCGGGCACCGCCGTTCTCTCACGTCCGGCGGAGATTTCGGTCATGGGGAATGACTCCGATCAGGGGGACTGCGGACAGCGCACGTACAAAGTAAATTCGGCTTTGCTATTCGCCCGTTCGATGGTGGCAGCGTACGTGTGAGATAACGCCAGTAAAAGGGTGTAGCGAGACCCGGCTCCACCGGTTCCCGAGAGGCTGTCCGAAATGCCAAGATTGGTTGATCGGATGCGCTCAGCGCAGCCAGAACCAGGCCAGACACGCAAGGCCCGCGACGATGCAGTAGATGCCGAACGGGCGTAGCGAGCGGGTCTCGAAGTAACGGGTGAGATACCGCACCGACACGTAGGCGCCGACTCCGGACAACAGGCTGCCGACCAGGATCTGGGGCCGGATGCCGTCGCCGAGAGGGCCGGCGAGGTCGCCGACCTTGAGCAGGCCGGCGGCGAGGATCACGGGCGTGGCAAGCAGGAAGGAGAAGCGTGCCGCGTCGGCATGGGAGAGCCCCTTGACCAGGCCGGCGACCATCGCGGAGCCGGACCGGCTGATGCCCGGGGCGAGCGCGGCGATCTGCGCCGCGCCGATCAGCACCGCTCTACCCAGGGGAAGCTCGGCGAGCCGGCGGTCCGCCAGTTCCTCGGCGGTTGCGGGCGCCGGCGTACGGCGCGGCGCGCCGCCATGGCTGAGGTCGGCGGCGCGGACCCGGGTCAGCGGGACGGTGGCGGGATCCTGGACCAGCGGGACGGTCGCCGGATCGGGGTCGCGCGCTTCGGACCGTTGCCTCAGCCGCTCCCCCACGAGCAGGAGCACGCCGTTGACGACGAGAAATGCGGCAGTCGGCTGCGGCCTGCTCAGGTAGACCCGGAACACGTGCTCCAGTACCAGGCCCGCGAGTGCCACCGGAATGGTCGACACGACGAGTAGCCAGCCCAGCCGCTGATCGGGCTCGGTCACCTCACGGCGGACGATGCTGGTGACGAGGCCCCGGATGATGCGGGCCCAGTCGCGCCAGAAGTACACGACGAGAGCGAGAGCCGTGGCCACGTGCAGTCCGACGACGAAGGCCAGGTACGGCGACTCCGGTGAGCTGACGTCGAGATCCTGGGCCCAGCTGCCTCCGATCACCGCGGGAATCAGCACGCTGTGTCCGAGGCTGGATACCGGAAAGAGCTCCGCGACCCCCTGTAGGCCACCGATCACGATCGCTTCCAGCCAACTCAAGGTGCCCACTGCGGTGCTCTCCTCGTTGCAAATCGGCGCTCGGTCCGCACCCTAATGGAAATGCCGCATCGAGGTTCGGGTCGGTGGTCGGAGCGAGAACATGTCGGGAAAAGCCGGATAGGATCCGGGCGCCGGGAATAACCGACACGGATAGTTGGTCCGTTCTGTGCGGGAATTCCGATCGGCCGGCTCCCGGTCGGTGCTGAGGTGGAACAGGACGCAGAATCGACGCCATGGTGAACTCGCCCGGCCGGCAGGCCTGAGCCATGGCCTTCGTCGCACTCGACACCGCGGTCCGACTCGGCACCGACGCGCTGCGCGCCCTCGGCTTCGACGGGTCGGAGGCCGCGATCGTCCTCGACCACCTCATGGACTGCGAGCTCCGCGGGCTCTCCTACAGCGGCCTCGCCCGGATCCTCAGCATCGCCGACCGGTTCGGCCACACCCCGCTGACCGGTGCGGACATGCGGATCACGCGGGAGTCGCCGGTGTCGGCGCAGCTCGACGGCGCCGACCGCATCGGCTACCTCGTGGGCCGCCGCGCCACCGAGATCGCGGTGGAGAAGGCCCGGACATCAGGTCTGGCCGTGGTGGGGGCGAACCGCACCTGGTACACCGGCATGCTCTCGTACTACGCGGAGATGATCACCGGGGCCGGGATGGTCGCCATGCTCGCGTCGAACGCGACGCCGTGGGTGGCGCCGTACGGCGGCACCGAGCCGCGCTTCGGCACCAACCCGATCTGCTTCGGGTTCCCCACCGGCGGCGAGGTTCCGGTGATCTGGGACATCGGCATCTCCGAGATCATCCACGCGCAGGCGGTGCTCGCCCACCGCACCGGGCGCCGGTTGCCGCCCGGCTCTGCCTACGACGCCGCAGGTGAGCCGACCGACGACCCGGTGGCGGCGCTGTCCGGTGCTTTCGCCGCCTGGGGTGGCCATCGGGGCAGCGGGCTCGGCATCGTCGTGCAGCTCCTCGGCATGCTGGCCGGGTCCCCCGCCGCGCCGCCGCAGCTGGAGGACTTCGGCATGCTCGTGCTCGTGCTGCGGCCGGACCTCTTCGGCTCGGCCACCGAGTTCGAGCAGCGGACCGCGGAGTTCGCGGCCTCCGTACGGGCGACCCGTCCGGTCGATCCGGCCGTGGCCGTGCGCATGCCGTTCGAGCGCTCGGTGGCCGTGCGTGCCGACCGGGTCGCCGCAGGGGGCATCGACGTCGAGCCGGCCGTGCTGGAGGCACTCAGCGAGCTCACCTCCAGGCACTGACCCCCGCCGCGGCGGGGCACTGCTGACGTCGCCGGTCTCAGCCGAGGTGGCGTAGCTGCGGCCAGAGCCGGTCCCACGGCACCAGCTGGTCGCGTGCCACCCACACCGGGGTGCCCTGCTCGTCGTTCTCGAGCCCGACCCCGTTGTCGACCCGCCCCGCGTGCTCCACCCGGCCGAACCACCTGCGCAGCTGCTCCTCCTCGAACCCCACGGCGATCACGGTCGTGGCGTCGGGGGGTGGTCCCCACGTCCAGTAGGAGTTGTGGCCGCTGTAGGCCGGACGGAGCTCGGGCAGATAGCGGTCGACGGCGCCGGCCTGCCCGTAGTTGCGCGTCAGAACGGCGACGCGCTCGGAGGCGGGGACGGCGTGGCGGGCGGCGGCGACGGTGGCCGCCAGGCGGGGCCAGCCGACGGTCTCCCCCGCGTCGTAGTTGATGTCGACGATCGGCGTCGCGGCGAGCCGGTGGTCGGGCACCAGCGGCAGCATGAGGACGCTCGCCGTGACCGCGCTCAGTACGAGCGCCACGCCCAGGCTTACCGCCCGCCCCGCCCCGGAGCGCGCCCAGGCCAGCACCGGCGCCGCCCCGGCGGCGAGCAGCACGGGGTAGAGGCCAGCCAGGTAGTACGGCTTGCCGCCGGTGACGAGGAACAGCACCGCGAGCACCACGTAGGCCACGGCGAAGGAGCGCCACGTGCGGAGCCGGGGATCACGCGCGAGGCGCCACCACCCCAGAGCCCAGACGGGGACGAGCGCCGGGCTCACCAGGATCAGCTGGAACGGGAGGAACACGTACCAGGGCTCGCTGGTGCCCGAGCCGCCCGCGGCGATGGCAGCGGAGAGCGCCAGCTGCGGGAACCCGTTTGCGGCCTGCCAGACGAGGTTGGGCGCCCACAGCACCAGCGCGAGCAGCCCGCCGAGCCACGGCCACGGCGAGCGCAGTGCCGGGCGCGGTCCGGCCACCAGCACCCCCACCAGCAGGGCGCCCAGCAGGAACGCGGGAAGGAACTTGTTCTGCAGCCCGATGCCGGCGACGAGCCCGACGGCGAGCCACACCTGGCCACCATCGCGCAGGGCCCGCACGACGAGCCAGGAGATCGCGGTCCACACCAGCAGGTCGATCGACGTGGTCGAGAGCATGTGGCTCACCACGGGCAGTACCGCCGAGGCCGCCATGCACGCGGCCGCGAGGACCTGCGCACCCCGCCCGGCCCCGAACTCGCGGGCGAGCAGCCCGGTGAGCAGCACGACCATCCCGGCGATCACCGCGGACGGGAGCCGCAGCCCGACCAGCGAGCCGTCGAAGAGGGTGTGGAGGGCGTGTGCGAGCAACGGGGTGAGCGGGGGCTGGTCGGCGTAACCGAAGGCGGGCTCGGATCCGGCGCGGATGAAGTACA
Organism: Pseudonocardia xinjiangensis; assembly: GCF_050948425.1. Lineage (NCBI taxonomy): Bacteria > Bacillati > Actinomycetota > Actinomycetes > Pseudonocardiales > Pseudonocardiaceae > Pseudonocardia > Pseudonocardia xinjiangensis. The sequence continues at coordinate 23,358 of NZ_CP192009.1, forward strand.
GCTCGTCGCGGTGGTAGCCGTACCGGCCGGCCACGGCCAGCAGCAGCACCGTCACGGCTGTGGCGAGCGCGCCGAGCCCGGTCCACGCGACGGGCTTCCGGCCGGGTGCACGATCCGCAGCGCCGATCTCCCCCGTGGCGCTGATCACGCGTGGACGGTACCGCGCCCTGTTTGCCCCGTCTGAACTTTTTCTCGTCGACCTCACGGCGGCGGACCGGTGCGCAGTCCGTTGTTCCACGTGGAACAACGTGGTGGTCACCGCCGCCTTGCGATGATCGCGGTATGACCGTGATCTGTGTGCTCACCAGGGGTGACCAGGAGTTCTTCGTCCGTCGCGCCCGTCGCGCCGACGTGCCGCACCTGGTGGCACTGCTCGCCGACGACCCGCTCGGACGGGGCCGGGAAACCGCCGAGCTCAGCGCCTACGAGGCCGCGTTCGCCGAGATCGACGCGTCTGACGAGCAGCTGCTGGTCTGCCTGACGACGAGCTCGGACGAGGTCGTCGGCACCATGCAGCTCACGTTCACCCGGGGGCTCTCCCATGGTGGGGGGCTGCGGGGTCAGCTGGAGGCGGTACGGGTGCACAGCTCGTACCGCGACCGCGGGCTGGGACGGCTGTTCGTCCAGTGGGCGATCGACGAATGCCGCGGCCGCGGCTGCGAGCTGGTGCAGCTCACGTCGGACCGCTCGCGCGTCGACGCGCACCGCTTCTACGAACGGCTGGGGTTCGTCGACTCCCATCGAGGTCTCAAGCTCGCCGTGCCGGCGTACTGACGGGTGCCGGCTCCGTGCCGCGGCAACCAGGAGCGGTGGCCGCGGCACGAACCGTGCGGGCGTATCAGGCGAGGATGTCCCCGGCGAGCGACGCAGCGTCGAACTGCGGTGCGTCCAGGTCGGTCGGGGCGGCATCCGTGACGGTGCTCAGGGCGTCGAGGCTCGGGGTCGCCGGGAGCTCGGGCAGGTCGGCGGGGAGCGCCGGGAGCTCGGGCAGCCCCGCCTCGGGGAGGGCCGGCAGTTCGGGGAGCCCCGGAAGGCCGGCATCGGTGAGCGCGGGGAGTTCGGGCAGGCCGGCATCGGGGGCCGACGGCAGCTCGAACGCCGACGCGTCGGGCAGTGCCGGAGTCTCCAGACCGGCGGCGGCGAACGACGGGGCCTCGAACGTGAACGCCTCCGGCAGCTCCGCCAGGTCGCTGGTCGGTGCGGCAGGCAGGCTTCCGAGGACGTCCGGGAGGGACGCCGCATCCGGCAGGGCCGGCGCCTCGAGTCCGTCGACGCCGGGCAGGGTCGGCAGCTCGGGAGTCTCGGCCGCGAAGGCGTGACCGGCGAAGCCGACCCCGAGGGCTGCGATACCGGCCGCTGCGGCGGTCGTACGGATGGTGCGCCGGGCGAAACTGCTCATGTGGGGGGTTCCCTTCGTACTGGTGGCGTCGATGTCGACGGTGATCGACCGACGTTGATCAACTTGGACAACGAAGGCTTCGGTGACTGGGTGTGCCGATCAGCACGGAGTGATCACGATTCACTCTTTCCGGTGGTCGAGAACCCGTCGGAGCGAGTGGGTTCACCAGGACGGATGACGTCCGAGCCCTTGACGGTGGGACGCGAGTGAACGATCACGATCCGGATTCGGCATCATCACCGGAATGGCGTTGCTCGTACGGGTCGGAACCGGGATCGGTCTCGGGATGGGTCTCGGGATCGGCGCCGGTGCTGCCGGAGTCGGCTGGTTCTACTCCTCGCTTCTCCTGGACACGTCCGAGCGCCCGCTGTACCCGGAGCGCGTGCTCGCCTCCGACGACGCCACCGTCACGCTGGCAGCCTCGCGGTTGACCTCCCAGCCGGGGACGTGGGGCCTGCGGTGGCCCGGTCCTGACGGGCGGCCCGACAGCGGCGGCGGGCTGGCGGTGATCGGACCCGTCACAACGGTGCGGCGGCGCGAGGTGGTCCGTCCGCTGCTGGGCGGCCCGGTTCCGCGGCCCGGCACCTCCGCCGTCCTCGACGCCGGCCCGTACGACCCCGATCCCGGGGCGCGCGGCCTGGCCTTCGACGATGTCGAGGTCGTCGGGCCGCTAGGTCCCTGCCCCGCCTGGCTCGTCCCGGCGGACGGTGACACCTGGGTGGTGATGGTGCACGGCCGCGGCGGCTCGCGCCGGGAGGCACTGCGGGTCCTGCCCGCCCTGCACGGGATGGGCCTCCCCGGCCTGGTGGTGACCTACCGCAACGACGTGGGCGCGCCGAGGAGCCCGGACGGCTTCTACCACCTCGGGGACACCGAATGGACGGATTTGGAGGCAGCCGTCCGCTTCGCTAGGGACCGCGGTGCCCGGCGGGTCGTGCTGTTCGGCTGGTCCATGGGTGGCGCGATCATCGCGGCGCTGCTGGACCGCTCGCCCGAGGCGGCAGCCGTGGCTGCCGTCGTCTGGGACGCGCCGCTGGTGGACTGGCGGGCCACCCTGCGGCAGCAGGCCCGCAACCGCAGACTGCCGCCCGTCCTCAGCCGGCTCGCGACGGCGATGACCAGCAGGCGGATCGGAATCGACTTCGACCGCTTCGACCTGCGACGGCGCCCACCCGCCCACCGTCCGCCCACGCTGATCGTGCACAGCACCGGGGACACGGCCGTCCCGGTGGGGCCCAGCCGGGACCTCGCGGCCGCGGCGCCCGCTCTCGACTGGCCGATGCGCTACCTCGAGGTGCCTGCCGTCGAGCACACGGCGTCCTGGAACGCCGACCCCGCCGCGTACGAACGTGCTGTCACATCGTTCCTGGCCGAGGTGCTGCGCTGACGCCCGGGAGGCGGGCTGGCACCATGTAGACGTGACGGAACCAGGTAACTCCAAGCACACCGCGACGTTGCGGACGAACCAGGGCGATATCCGCATCACCCTCTTCCCGGACCACGCTCCGAAGACGGTGGAGAACTTCGTCGGGCTCGCGACCGGCCGGAAGAGCTACTCGCAGCCCAATGCGAGCGGCGGGGACTCCGGCCCGTTCTACGACGGCTCGGTCTTCCACCGGGTCATCAGCGGGTTCATGATCCAGGGCGGCGACCCCACGGGCACCGGACGGGGTGGCCCCGGCTACCAGTTCGGCGACGAGTTCCACCCCGACCTGCGCTTCGACCGCCCCTACCTGCTGGCCATGGCCAATGCCGGGCCCGGCACCAACGGATCCCAGTTCTTCATCACCGTCGGCCCCACGCCGCACCTCAACCGCAAGCACACCATCTTCGGTGAGGTGGCCGACGCCGAGTCCAGGGCGATCGTCGACGCGATCGCCACCACCAGCACCGACCGCTCCGACCGGCCGCTCAACGAGGTCGTCATCGAGCGCGTCGAGATCTCGGACTGACCGAGCGGTGAGCCACCCCGACGGTCCGCCGTCGCCCCCGCCTCATCCGGGGGGCCCACCGCCGGGGGCGCCGGCCGTCTGCGTCCGGCACCCGGACCGCGCCACGGGTCTGACGTGCACGCGGTGCGACCGGCCTGCGTGTCCCGAGTGTCTGCGCGAGGCGTCGGTCGGCTACCAGTGCGTCGACTGCGTCGGTCAGGCCGCACGTCGCGGCAGGCGCGGCACGACGGTGGCGGGAGCCGAGCCGAGAACCGGGCGCCCGTGGGTGGTGCCCACGCTGATCGGGCTCAACACCGCGATCTTTGTCTGGACCGTGGTGCAGGCCGGCAGCGTCAACGGGAACGCGGCCGCCCCGCTGTTCGACGAGTGGGCACTCGTTCCCGTGCTGGTGCAGAACGGCGAGTGGTGGCGGCTGTTCACCTCGGGCTTCCTGCACATCGGCCCGATCCACCTGCTGTTCAACATGATCGCGCTGTGGGTGCTCGGCCGGGACCTCGAGATCGTGCTCGGCCGGGGCCGGTTCCTGGCCGTGTACCTGATCTCGCTGCTCGGTGGCTCTGCTGCGGTGATGCTGTTCTCGATGCCGAACCAGGCGGTGGCCGGTGCGTCGGGGGCCGTGTTCGGGCTGATGGGTGGGCTCGCCGTCGTGCTGCGCAGGCTGCGGGCACCGGCCGGCCAGGTGATCGGGCTGATCGCGGTCAACCTCGTGATCAGCGTGCTCATCCCGGGCATCTCGCTGCTCGGCCACCTCGGTGGACTGGTGATCGGCGCCGTGGCCACCAGCGCGCTGGTCTACGCCCCCGTCCGGAACCGGACGGTGGTGCAGGCCGCAGCGCTCGTCGGGTTGACGATCGTGCTGTTGCTCCTGATCGCGGTGACCGCGCTCCGGTAGTGCGGCCGCGACACGACGGCTGGAACGACGACGGCGGGGACACCCTGGGAAGGGTGCCCCCGCCGTGGCTCGTCGGGATGGATCAGGCGGGTGTACTGCAGCCACAGCCCGTGGCGCAGCCGTCAGTGCCCCGCATCGGTGTCCTCGCTGCCATGCAGACTCCCTTCGTAGACTCCCCGTGATCCTAAACAGGTTCGGGTGTCGGCACGACCGCTCATCCGGGCGGCTCCGGCTCACGAGCAGTGCCACGTCTGCGACATGTGAGGGATGCGCCGGGCCGGGGACGGGACCGCCGCTCAGGGCCGGAGTGCGAGGAGTTGCGGCGCGACATCCTCCGGGTCGGCGGCGAGGTCGAGCCGGCCGAACACGATCAGCCGCTCGTCGCCGTCGGTCGTGACGGTGTCGACCTCCAGCAGCGAGGTCTGCCGCCCCAGCCTGCGCATCCGCAGCACCCGCACCTCACGGACCAGGGGCCAGGGGTGATGGTGGGTGCGGAACATCCCCGTGACGGTCAGCCCGTCCGCGTCGACGCGCAGCCGCGGCCGGGCCCTGGTGCCGAATGCCGCGGCGATACCTGCCCCGACCACGGCCACGCCGGCGAGCAGCCGCCCGGCCGGGTCGGCAGCCGTGGCCGTGAGCGCGACGAACCAGGCAGCGGCGGCCACGGTGAACAGCCAGGCGCAGACCACCAGACCGGGCGCCGGGCTCCACTCCCTGACCTGCTCACCCATGATCACTCAGCGTGAACTTGTCCACAGCATCCGTCCACACTGGGGACTGCTTACACTCCTGTATTTCCGCTGGTCAGCGCCACCGCATGGTCATCAGAAGGCCGATTACGATGAGTGCGAACCCGATGAAGAAGTTCCAGGGCCCCAGGGCGACCATGAAGTGGATCGAGTCGCCGGCGAGGTAGTTGACGACCAGCCAGACCAGGCCGACGAGCATCAGGCCGAGCATCACCACGACGTAGACGGGGTGGGTCGGCCCGGCCACCTTCACGGGTGTGCGGCGCTCGCTCGACGGCGGTGTGTAGACCGCCTTCTTCCGGACCTTCGACTTCGGCATGTCTGACCTCGCGGAATGTTCGGGGTGCGTCGGCCCCACGGTAGCGCGCGCCGGGTAGGACCCGGGACCCGCAGGTCCGGCAACGGCTCCGGGCTCAGGCGCTGGCGCTCAGAGCGGCCGTCTCCGCCGTGAGCGCCTCCACCGTGGGCTCGGCGGCCGGGTGCCCGGCCTCCGCCATCCAGTTGGCCAGTAGCCGGTGGCCGCCCTCGGTCAGCACGGACTCCGGGTGGAACTGCACGCCGACGACCGGGAGCTCACGATGGCGAACGGCCATGATCACGCCGCTCTCTGTGCGTCCGGTGACCTCCAGGGCAGCCGGCAGCGAGTCGGGACGGATCGACAGCGAGTGGTAGCGGGTGGCCACGAACGGATCCGGCAGCCCGGCGAGCAGCGGGTCGCCCGCGTGGTGCACGAGCGATGTCTTGCCGTGGAGCAGTTCCGGCGCGCGCTCGACCACCCCGCCCCACGCCACGCCGATCGCCTGGTGGCCCAGGCACACACCGAGCAGGGGAAGCCCGCGGTCGGCGCTGCGCCGGATCACCTCGATGCTGGACCCCGCCCGCTCCGGCGTGCCGGGGCCCGGGCTGACCAGCACGCCGTCGACGTCGTCGAGCTCGTCGAGGTCGACCTCGTCGTTGCGCCGAACCGTACTGTCGGCGCCGAGCTGGGCCAGGTACTGCACCAGGTTGTAGACGAAGCTGTCGTAGTTGTCGATCACCAGCACGCGCATCCACCCAGTGTCCCCGAGAATCCGGACGGGCGTCGTGTCAGTTGTTGCCGAAGACACCTTCGGAGAAGCGACCGCGCGTGATGGTGATCTCGTCGTTCGGATCGGCCGTGGAACCGGCGGGGACGGACTGCTTGATGATCTTGCCGTCCTGGTCCTGGCTGTTGACGTCGGCGGTCGCCAGGCTGAGGTTCCGGAAGCCGGCCTGCTGGAGGTCGCGCTGCGCGTCCGAGACGGACTCCCCGACCACGTTGGGCACCTCGACCTCGTTGCCGCGCGACACCTGCAGGGTGACCTGCGAGCCACGCGCCACCTTGCTGCCTGCCTGCGGGTTGGTGCCCACCACCGAGCCCTCGTCGCCACCGCCGTCGACGTCCTGGGTCTGCACCCGGAAACCGGCCTGGGTGAGGGCCTGCTCCGCGTCGTCGGCGTCGCGCCCCGACACGTCGGGAATCTGAATGGTGGTCTGCTCGGCACCGATGACCACGGCGACCTCGCTCCCGCCCGGAGCCGACTCGCCCGGCCCCGGCGTGGAGGAGATGATCTTCCCGACGCTGTCGGCGTTCGAGGTCTCCTTGGTGGTCTGCGCGCCGATCTTGAGACCCTGCTTCGCGAGCAGGTCGGTGGCCTCGGCCACCGTCTTGCCCGTGAGGGCGGGCACCGTGGCGGTCTCCGGCCCCTTGCCCACCGAGAGGTTCACGGAGGAGCGCTCGGCGACCTGGCTGCCCACCGGCGGGTCGCTGGAGATGACCTGACCGATCTGGGCAACCTGGGACGGGACCTCCTGGACCGTGCCCAACCGCAGGCCCGCGGCCGCGATCTGGTTGGTGGCGTCCGCCTGGGTCTGCCCCACGACACCTGGGACCGCCACCTGCGCGGGCGCTGGTGGCGGTCGCATGAACTGGTAGACCCCGAACCCGACGACAGCGAGCACGACGAGTACCGCTGCGACGATGCCGATGGTGCGCGCGGTGTTTCGGCGCGGCTCCTCGTCGTAGTAGTCGTCGTAGTCGGCCACCGGCGCGGGCGCCGCATTGTGCCGGCCGCCGTTGAGCCGGCGGGTGGGGCCGGTGGACGGGCCCGGGGCGAGCATCGCCGTGCGCTCGTCCTCGCTCATGACGAGCGGGGCCAGCGGGCTCTGCCCGCTGCGCACCCGCACCAGGTCCGACCGCATCTCGGCGGCCGACTGGTAGCGGTTGAGCGGGTTCTTGGACAGTGCCTTGAGCACCACGGCGTCGAGCGCGGCGGGAATGCTCGGGTTGACGTCCGACGGGCGTCGCGGGTCCTCCCGCACGTGCTGGTAGGCCACGGCCACGGGCGTGTCGCCGGTGAACGGCGGGTCGCCGGTGAGCAGTTCGAACAGCACGCATCCCGCCGCGTAGACGTCGCTGCGGGCGTCGACCGCCTCGCCGCGTGCCTGCTCCGGCGACAGGTACTGCGCCGTGCCGATCACGGCGGCGGTCTGGGTGACGTTCTGGCCCTCGCCGAGCGCGCGGGCGATGCCGAAGTCCATCACCTTCACCGCGCCGGCGCGGTTGATCATGATGTTGGCCGGCTTCACGTCGCGGTGGATGATGTTGTGCCGGTGGCTGAAGTCGAGGGCGGCGCAGACGTCCGCCATCACCTCGATGACCCGCTGCTGCGTCATCGGCCCGGTGGTCTTGACGATCTCGCGCAGCGTCTGCCCGTCGACGTACTCCATGACGATGTAGGGCAGCGTGCCGGACTCGGCGGCCACCTCACCGGTGTCGTAGACCGCGACGATGGCCGGGTGGTTGAGCGCGGCGGCGTTCTGCGCCTCTCGACGGAAGCGCATCTGGAACTGGGGGTCACGCGCGAGGTCCGCGCGGAGCACCTTGATAGCGACGTCCCGGCCCAGCCGCGTGTCGAGCCCGCGATGCACCTCGGACATGCCGCCGTAGCCGAGCACCTCGCCCAGCTCATAGCGCTCGGACAACAGTCGGGGGGTGGTCATCGCTGCCGGTTCCTGGGAGTCATGAGTGATTCGGACATCATGCCGGGCGCCGTCGCCCAGTGGGGGGCGGTGTCGGCCATCTGAGCGCCGGACCGTCGATTTGCCGGGTTCACCGGACGATCTTCGAGACGAGCGTGTGTTCAGCCACCGCCGGTCCGGCCAGGACGCCCTCCCGGCTCGTCAACGTACCGGTCGACGACCCCAGCGGAACCGGATCGGGTGATTGTCGACCGTCAGACCGTGGACTGCGGACCAGGAACACCCCGACCAGCACCGCAGCCATCGTCAGGAGCACGAACAGCACGAGCAGCAGCGTGCGTCCGGACCCGGCCTTGGGCTGCAACCGCAGCGGTTCGGTGCGGGCCGACGGCCCAGGTGCGGGCCGTTCCGGCGTGGCGCGGCGCATCGCGGCGGCCGGGGTGCGGGGCCGGTGGTCCTGGGCGGGCTTCCCACCGGGACGCCGCGGGGCGGCGCTGACGACCGGCCGGGGCCGCGACGGCGTGACCGGCGACCTCGCCGTGATGAGGGGCACCTCGCCACTCACCGAGATGGGCTCGGGGAGCGGCTCACCGCGCCGGACGGCCGCGACGGCGAGGGCCAGTTCGCCTCCGGTGCCGTAGCGCAGCGTGGGGTCCTTGACGAGCACCGCCTCGATGAGCTCGCGGGCGCGCACCGGGACCGTGGCGGGCAACGGCGGTGGGAGCTCCCTCACCTGCATCATCGCGACCGCCACCGCGCTCTCGGCGCGGAACGGCCGGTGCCCGGCCAGGCACTCGTAGCCCACGATCCCGAGCGAGTAGACGTCGCCCGCCGGGCCGGCCTCTGAGCCACTGGCCTGTTCCGGGGCGATGTAGTGGGCGGTGCCCATCACCATCCCGGACCGGGTGACCGGGACGGCGTCGGCGGCCTTCGCGATCCCGAAGTCGGTGAGCTTCACCAGCCCGTCGTTGCGGACGAGGATGTTGCCCGGCTTCACGTCCCGGTGCACGAACCCGCGCTCGTGGGCTGCCTGGAGCGCCCACGCCGCCTCCTCGAGGAGCCGCAGCGTCTCGTCCGTCTCGATGGGCCCCCGCGAGATGAGGGTGGACAGCGGCTCGCCGCGCACGAGCTCCATCACCAGGTACGCCGTGCGGCGCCCGCCGGGCCCGTCGTCCTCGCCGTAGTCGTGCACCGCGGCGATGCCGGTGTGGTCGAGCGACGCGACCGTGCGGGCCTCGATGCGGAAGCGGTGCAGGAACTCGGGGTCGTCGGACAGCTCCGGCCGCAGCACCTTGACCGCGACGCTGCGACCCAGGCGGGTGTCGGACGCCTCCCAGACCTCGCCCATGCCGCCGACGGCGATCCGGCGGTCCAGCTGGTAGCGGTCGGCGATCTTCTGCCCCGCGGCGAGAACCGTCACGGCTGCTCCTCGCTGGTGCTCGTCGTGACTCCGGTGCCGTGCCCGTGCAGCCTCACTGCCCACCCCCGAGCGCGGCGCGGATCACGGCCCGGCCGATCGGGGCCGCGACCGCGCCGCCCGTGGCCGCCAGGTCGTTCGGGTCGCCGCCGGACTCCACGAGCACGGCGACCGCCACCTGCGGGTTGTCGGCCGGGGCGAACCCGACGTACCAGACGTGCGGCGGGGTGTTCTTGGGATCGTTGCCGTGCTCGGCCGTGCCGGTCTTGGCCGCGATCTGCACGCCGGTGATCTTCCCCGCGCCCGAGTAGCTGTTCTCGTTGTTGACCATCAGCTGGGTCAGGGTCTGCGCCACGGCGGGATCGATGGCGCGGCCGAGACGATCCGGCTCGGTGGTCTCGACGGGGTCGAGCTCCTGGCTCTGGATCTCCTTCACCAGGTACGGAGCCATGACCTGGCCACCGTTGGCGATCGTGGCCACGATCATCGCGTTCTGCAGCGGCGTGAGCGCCACGTCCCGCTGGCCGATGGAGGACTGCTCCAGCGCGGCGGTGTCCTGGATGTCGCCGATCGTGGAAGGGGCCACCGGCATCGGGATCGTGAGGCTCTGGCCGATCCCGAACTTGTTGGCCTGGTCGCGGATGGCCTGCTCACCGAGGTCGGCGCCCAGCTGGGCGAAGGCGGTGTTGCAGGAACGCTGCAGCGCGTCCTTCAGGCTCGCCGTGGCCGCGGTGCCGCACGCGTTGCCGTTGAAGTTCTCCAGCGTGGTGTTTGTGCCCTGCAACGTGATCCGCGGCGCCGCCGTGAGCTGGCTGTCCGGCGTGTAGCGGCCGCTGCTGAGCGCCGCTGCGGTGTCGATGAGCTTGAACGTGGAACCGGGCGGATAGGTCTCGGAGATCGCCCGGTTGATCAGGACCGGAGGATCGGCGCTCTCGTCGGCCTTCCAGGCCGAGTTCTGCTGCTCGGAGTTGTGGCTCGCCAGCGGGTTGGGGTCGAACGACGGGGTCGACACCATCGCGAGGATCTCGCCGGTCTGCGGGCGGATCGCCACGACCGAGCCGGCGTACCCCTTGCGCTCCAGCTGGTCGTAGGCGGTCTGTTGCACGTCGGGGTCGAGGGTGAGCACCACGTTGCCCCCGCTGGGGTCGCGGCCGGTGATGAGATCCGACAGCCTGCGGCCGAACAGCCGGTCGTCGCTTCCGTTGAGCACCGAGTCGGCGGCGCGCTCGATGCCACTGGAACCGTAGATGACCGAGTAGTAGCCGGTGATGGGGCCGTAGACCTTCCCGTCCGAGTACTGCCGCTGGTAGCGCAGCCTGTCGTCGGTCTCCACGCTGCTGGCCAGGATCTGGTTGTCGGCGCTGATCTGCCCGCGCTTGCGCGAGTACTCGGCGAGCAGCACCCGCTGGTTGCGCGGGTCGTTGCGGTAGTCGCTCGCCTTGACGACCTGCACGTAGGTCAGGTTGGTCATCAGCAGCAGGATCATCACCATCACCGCGATGGCGACGCGCCGGACCGGAGTGTTCACCGCGGCCGCTCCACCAGTTCGGTGCCGGCCTCGGCGATCGGCGGCAGTGGGACGGCGGGGCGGCGGGGCAGCGGGGCCCGCGCGGCGTGGGAGATGCGCAGCAGGAGCGCGACGAGTGCGTAGTTGGCCACGAGCGACGAGCCCCCGTAGGAGAGGAAGGGCAGCGTGAGGCCGGTGAGCGGGATCAGCTTCGACGCCCCGCCTGCGACGATGAAGATCTGCAGTGCGATGCCGAACGCCAGGCCGGTGGCCAGCAGCTTGCCGAAGCTGTCCCGCACCGCCAGCGCGCTGCGCAGGCCGCGGGTGATCAGCACGAGGTAGATCACGAGGATGGCGGCCAGCCCGATCAGCCCCAGCTCCTCGCCGAGGGAGGAGAGCATGAAGTCGCTCTCCGCGAACGGGACCAGGTCGGGACGGCCGGCGCCGAGCCCCGTGCCGCCGACGCCTCCGGTGCCGAGGCCGAACAGCGCCTGCCCGATCTGGAACCCGCTGCCGCTGAAGTCGGCGAAGGGGTCGAGCCAGATCTGGACGCGGACGCGGACGTGGGCGAACAGGTGGTAGGCCAGCACGCAGCCGCCGAGGAAGAACGTGATGCCGATGAGCATCCACGACACGCGCTCGGTGGCGACGTAGAGCAGCACGAGCAGGATGCCGAAGAACAGCAGCGAGGTGCCGAGGTCGCTCTCGAGCACGAGCACGCCGACCGACATGCCCCACGCCAGCAGCAGGGGGGCGAGGTCACGGGCCCGCGGCAGCTCCATGCCGATGAACCGGCGGCCCGCGGTGCTGAACAGGTCGCGCTTCTGCACGAGGAAGGCCGCGAAGAAGATGATCAGCAGGATCTTCGCGAACTCGCCGGGCTGGATGCTGACCGGCCCGAGCCTGATCCAGATCTTCGCGCCGTTGACCTCGGAGAGCGACGACGGCAGCAGCCCCGGCAACGCCAGCAACGCGATGCCCGTGAACCCCGCCGTGTAGGCGTAGCGGGCGAGCGTGCGGTGGTCGCGGACGGCCCACAGCACGGCGACGAACAGGAGGAGGCCGATGGCGGTCCAGGCGACCTGTCGGCCGATGAGCTCGGTCGGCGCGTCCCTGCCCAGCGCGAGCGCCTGGTCGATCTCGGCCAGGTCCAGCCGGTGGATCATCACCAGGCCCAGCCCGTTGAGGAGCGCCACGCACGGCAGGATCAGCGGATCGGCGTACGGGGCGAACCGGCGCACCGCGAAGTGCGCCGCCGTGAACAGCCCCAGGTATGCGAGCCCGACGAACAGCAGCACCCGGGTGAGTTCCTGCTCCTGGTTCGCCTCGACCAGCACCAGAGCACCCGTCACCAGCACGGCGGCGAACGCCAGGAGCACGAGCTCGATGCCTCGACCGGTGGGCAGCGGCGCCGGCGCGGCCGGTGCCGGCTCGGAGCGCAGGTCGGGAGCCGCCATCAGCTCACCAACCGGCAGGTCGTTCCGGGTTCGGGTGCCGGCGTCGGCAGCGGTGTCGTGTCGACGGGCGGGACGCCCGCGACGGGTGGCTGGCCCTGGCCGGCCGCCGGGGGTGGTGGCGTCGGCGAGGGCGGCGGCGCCGGAGGTGGGCAGGGCTCCAGCATCCGGTCGCGCAGCCGCTCGACGAGCACGCGGGCCCCGGCGAGCCCTTGCTCGGTGTTGATCCCGGCGCGGACCGAGGAGCGCTCGGTCTCCGGCAGGTCGTCGAGCGCGATGTCGGTGCGCTCCGCGACCTTGTGCAGCGGGATGCCGAGCACCTCACCGCGCACCCCTTGGAAGATCGAGACGAGCTGCGCGTCCACGCCGACGTAGTACTGCTGCAGCACCCACATCCGCGCGAGCACGGCGCCACCGACCAGCACCGCGAGCACCGTGACCACGCCGACAACGAGCTTCGCGCGGGACCGGCGGGCCGCAGGCGCCTTGGTGGCGGTCTGCACCCGCTGCGGGGCCACGCGCGTGAGAGTGGTGGCGGACGCGCGGGCCGCCGCGGAGTCGGGCGGCGGTCCGTCCTCGCTGCCGTCGCCCACCGACCCGCCGATGATGGGGGCGTCCTCGCCGAACTCGATGTCGACGACGTCCGCGACGATGCACGTGATGTTGTCCGGGCCGCCCCCGCGCAGCGCGAGCTCGATCATGCGATCGGCGCACTCCCGGGGGTCGCGGTAGGACTGCAGCGTGTCGGCCAGCGTCTCGTCGCTCACCACGCCGGACAGCCCGTCGGAGCACAGCAGGTAGCGGTCGCCCGCGCGGGCCTCGCGCACGGTCAGCGAGGGGTCGACGTCCTGGCCGGTGATGGCGCGCAGCAGCAGCGACCGCTGCGGGTGCGTGTGCGCCTCCTCCTCGGTGATGCGGCCCTCGTCGATCAGCGACTGGACGAACGTGTCGTCCTTCGTGATCTGGCTGAAGACGCCCTCGCGCAGCTGGTAGGCCCGCGAGTCACCGATGTGCACCAGGCCCAGCCGGGAGCCCGCGAACAGGATGGCCGTGAGGGTGGTGCCCATCCCGTCGAGGTCGGGGGCGTCGGCGACGTGGCGCGTGATCGCCGCGTTGCCCTCGACGGTGGCGTCACGCAGCTCGGCGAGCAGGTCGTCGCCGGGGTCGTCCTCGTCGAGCGGTGCCAGCGCGGAGATCACGAGCGATGACGCCACCTCGCCGGCAGCGTGGCCGCCCATCCCGTCGGCGAGTGCCAGCAACCGGGGCCCGGCATAGACCGCGTCCTGGTTGTTCTGCCGGACGAGCCCGCGGTCGCTGCGGGCGGAGTAGCGCAGGACCAGCGTCATGTCAGCGCTCCGCCAATACGTTCGGGGCAGATCGACCGGCGAGGCCGCCCCCGGTCGGACACCGGGGTGCGCACGTGCAGCGTTCGCCGACTCATGACCGGAGCTCGATCACCGTCTTGCCGATGCGGACAGGGACTCCCAGGGGAACCCGGGTGGGTCCGGTGACCTTAGCCCGATCAAGGTATGTCCCGTTCGTCGACCCGAGATCCTCGACATACCACTCGTCTCCCTGCATCGCGATGCGTGCGTGGCGGGTGGAGGCGTAGTCGTCGTCGAGCACCAGTGTCGAGTCGTCGGCCCGGCCGATCAGGATCGGCCGGGAGTCCAGCGACACGCGGGTCCCCGCCAGCGCTCCCTGCGTAACGAGCAGCTGACGGGCCGTGCGTCCGCGCCCGGTCCGGGTGGTGGTCCGCCCGCCGGGGACCAGGGCCCGAAGGCCGGACGCGGCGTACAGATCGGAGCGCACCACCCGGAGCGCGACAAGCACGAACAGCCAGAGGAGGGCGAGGAAGCCCGCCCTGGTCAGCTGCAGCACCAACTCCGGCACTCGCGGCGAACTCCGTTCTCTCCGATAGGTGTGATGGCCGAGCTCGAGTCCGCGCGACTACTGGGCGCGGAAGACGAGGCTCGAGTGCCCGACCCGGATGACGTCGCCGTCGTTCAGCTGCCAGGTCTGCACAGGGTTGCCGTTGACGGTGGTCCCGTTGGTGGAACCAAGATCCGTCAGCGTGGCGGTGTGACCATCCCAGCTGATCTCCAGGTGGCGTCGCGACACGCCGGTGTCCGGCAACCGGAACGAGGAATCCTGGCCGCGACCGATGACGTGGCTGCCCTGGGTGAGGTCGTAGGTGCGACCGGAGCCGTCGTCGAGGCTGAGCGAGGCGGTCAGGCCCTGCTGGTAGCCGCCGTAGCCGCCGCCCTGCTGGCCGTAGCCCTGGTCGTAGCCGCCGTCGTAGCCCTGCTCGTAGGGCTGCTGCTGCGGGTAGCCGCCGCCCTGCTGGTAGCCGGCGTCGTAGCCGGGCTGGCCATAGCCGGGCTGTCCATAGCCGGGCTGCGCGTAGCCCTGCTGGCCGTAGCCCTGCTCGTAGCCGCCACCCTGCTGCGGGGGGTAGCCGGGCGCACCGGGCTGACCGCCGGGCTGGCCGTAGCCCTGCTCGTACCCGCCGCCCGGCTGCTGGCCGCCGTAGCCGCCACCCTGCTGCGGCGGCGGGTAGCCGCCACCCGGCTGCTGCCCGTAGCCCTGGTCGTAGCCACCCTGCTGGGGGTGGCCGCCCTGCGGCGGGTAGCCACCGCCCGGCTGCTGGCCGTAGCCCGGCTGCTGGGGGTGCTGCTCGCCCTGGTCGTACCCCCCCTGGCGCTGGTCGTAGGCGGGCGGGGCGTACGTCTGCTGCCCGTATCCGCCGGGGGCACCACGGTCGTAGCCGTACTGCCCGTTCTCCTCGGGGTGGCCCGGTTGCTGGCTCATGGGTGCTTCTCCTGCGTCGCGTGCTCGGATGGCGTCCCGGCGGGAAGCGTCGGGGTCCACGGACGAGCGGGTGCGGAACTGTCCCGTGTGCAGCGCATCGGAGCGCTCCAGAAAGACTACGACCTCGCCGTAGGTGTCCCATCCCTGGTCGGCGAGTTGTTCGGTGACGGAGGCAGAGAGCGAGTTCACGATCTGCTCCCGATCACCGGCCATGCGATCGAGATCCGACGGGCTGAGGAGCACCGTGAAGCGGTTGGGCGCCAGCAGGCGCCCTCCCGCGAGCTCCTCGATGTGGTCCTCGGCTTCCCTGAGCAGCGCTTGCATGACTTCCTGGGGAACGACGCTGCCACCGAAGACCCGCGCGAAGGCGTCGCCCACCAGTCCCTGGAGACGGCGTTCGAACCTGTCCACGCGGCCCAACCGATCTTCCTCCGTTCGCATCGGCGTGTTGCTGGCAGCGCAGATCGTATCTGTGCTAGCCAGCGGTGCCACGCCCACCGACCCGGGCCCCTGATCGGACCCCTCCGGGGGGCGTGCTAACTTTCCTCCTGCCAGGGCGAGTGGCGGAATGGCAGACGCGCACGGTTCAGGTCCGTGTGTCCGTAAGGACGTGAGGGTTCAACTCCCTCCTCGCCCACAATCACCTCCTTTCCACCCGTCGGATCGCGGGACGGTCCGGGTGGTCGGCCAGCACCAGAAGATCGGCTGCTGCCGCCGGATCACGCTCCACGTCGTAGCGGTCGTAGGCCGGCAGGGTCCACTGCTCACCGTCGGCAAGGCTGCGGGCCAGTGCCGCCGAGCTCATCCGCAGGTGCACGCTCACGTCGAACGGGAGCCCGCGGCCGAGCAGCAGCGCGCCGGCGAGCACCACCACCCCGTCCGCCGGTAGCTCCGTGTACCCGTCCCGGTAGGCGCGGTCGGTCGCCGCGTCCCACAGCCGGGGCAGCACCCGCCCGGAACCGTCCGGGCCGGCCGGCCCGAGCACCTCCCGGCGCAGGCCGGCCTCGTCCAGCCAGCCGTCGAGGAACTCGTCGGGATCCTCACGTCCGTACTCCAGCCGCACCGACGCGGGCCGCAGGAAGTCGGTGGCCGCCACGACCAGCACGGCACGCCCGAGTGCCCGCAGCTGCACGGCCACGCGCTCGGCGAGCGCGACCGGCCCCGACGGGGGAGGCCCGTCGAGCGCGAGTCGCACGCGTCCGGCCCGGCCCGCCACGAGGTCGGTGATCTCCTCGACGAGGAGGTCGGGGCTGACCGGAGTGATCCGCACGGTGTCGATGCTCCCCGAGCGGAGCCTGCGGCGCATCCCATGTCCGCCGTGGTTGCTGCGCGCGGTGGTCCCGGGCGCCCGGCGGTCTACTGGCGGTAGCCCTCGACCACGTCCCCGGCGCGCTCCTGCGCCTCGTCGGGGTTCAGGCCGGCGCGGCGGCGCGCGTCGCGCTGGCGCAGCAGATCCCAGTATCGGTCCAGCTGCACCCCCAGCTGCTCCATGCGCTGCTGCTCGGACTCCGACAGCGGCTGGCCGACGTGGGCGCGCTCCAACCGGTGCTCCTCGGCCACCAGCTCGTCGATGCGGTGGTGCAGTTCGTCGTCGTTCATCTGGTCGTCCCCGTCCATCGGTGAGGTGCGCGTGACGCACGTTCTACCCGACACTGGGGCGCGTGGCACCGGCGCGCACGACCGGTTCCTCGATCACCCGCGCGCTCCGGGTCGTCGAGGCGGTCGCCGCCGCGGGCGACGGGGTGACCGCCAAGGCCATCGCCCGCCGCCTCGGCGCCCCGCTCCCCACCGTCTACCGGGCTCTGGGCACGCTCGTGGAGGAGGGCTACCTCGTCCGGCTGCACGACGTGCGCGGCTACGGACTCGGCTACCGCGTCGCCGAGCTGCACCGCGGTCTCACCGACCAGGTGCGCCCGCCCGCGTCCGTGCGCGCGATCCTCCACGAGGTGCACACCGCCGCCGACGCCGCCGCCTACCTCGCGGTGCTGCGCGACGTCGACGTCGTCGTGGCGTACGTCGACGACTGCGCCGAGCACCCCCGGCCCGACCCGATGCGCGTCGGCGAACCCACGGCACCTCACGCCATCGCGGCCGGGAAGGTACTGCTGGCCGACATGCGGCCCGGACGGCTGGCGGAGCTCGTCACCCGCACCGGGATGCCCCGGCTCGCCCCGCACACGGTGGCCGACCGCAGAGCGCTGGACCGGGAGCTGATGAGGATCCGGTCCGACGGCGCCGCCGTCGAGGTGGAGGAGTACCAGCCCGGTGTGGCCGGCGTGGCCGCCCCCGTCCGTGGTCCGGGCGGGGAGGTCACGGGAGCGCTCGGCGTCTCCGTCACGCGTGCTGAGTTCGCCGACCGGCGCTGGGAGCTCGAACGGGTGGTGCGGCAGGCGGCAGCCCGGATGGGCGCCACCGGCCCGCGTCCGGAGTGAGGCTCAGGCCACCAGTGCGGCCCACTCGTCGAGAAGGGGCAGGACCGTGTCGGGCCCCTCGGCCGGCAGCGTGAACAGCACGCCGTCCACCCCCGCGTCGGCGTAGGCCGCGAGCTCCTTCGCGTCGGGCCTGACACCGAAGACGGTGACGAGCATGTGCCCGCGGCCGGCGTCGGCAGCCCGGGTCTGCAGCTCGGTGATGCGCGCGGCGAGCGCGTCGATCTCGTCCAGCCCCGCCCGGCGCGGCATCCAGCCGTCACCGTGGGACAGCACGCGGTCGAGCACGGTCGGGCCCTCACCGCCGATCAGGACCGGGGGGACGCGCACCGGCTTGGGCCACGACCAGATCGGGTCGAAGTCCACGAACCTGCCGTGGAACTCGGCCTCGTCGTTCTCCCAGATCGCCCGCATGGCCGCGATGTGCTCCAGCATCCGTGCGGTGCGGGTGCGCGGGTCGATGCCGTGGTTGGCCATCTCCTCGCGGTTCCATCCCGGCCCGACGCCGAGCTCGACGCGGCCGCCCGCGATGTGGTCCACGCTCGCGACCGCCTTCGCCAGCCCGATGGGGTTGTGCTGCAGGATCAGCGAGACGGCCGTGCCCAGCGTGATCCTCTCGGTGACGGCCGCCATCGCCCCGAGCGCCACGAACGGGTCGAGGGTGTGCGAGTAGTGCCGCGGCAGGTCGGGGCCGTTCGGCCACGGTGTCTCCCGGCTGGTCGGGATGTGGGTGTGCTCGGTGAGGAAGAGGCCGTCGAGACCGCGCTCCTCCACCGCCCTGGCCAGGGCCGGGCCGTCGATGCCGTAGTCGGTCAGGAAGGTGACGATGCCGTGTTCCATCCCGTCAGGTTCGCACGAGAGGGGAGAAGCGGGCTTCCACCATGTGGAAGGTCACGCCCCGGCGGCGCCCACCCTGGCGATACATTGCTGACCATGCATCGACGCAGTGAACCTCCCTTCCGGGCCGATCACGTCGGGAGCCTGCTCCGCCCCCAGGCCCTCCTCGCGGCGCGGGAGCGGTTCGCCGCAGGCAGCCTCGACGCCGACGGCCTGCGCGAGGCCGAGGACACCGCCATCCGCGACGTGGTGGCGCTGCAGGAGGAGATCGGCCTCCAGGCGGCCACCGACGGCGAGTTCCGGCGCACGTCGTGGCACATGGACTTCATCTACCAGCTCGGCGGCATCAGCAAGACCGACGAGCAGATCCGCGTGCGGATGGTGAACGCCGAGGGCGAGGGCGCCTTCACCTCGGCCGGGCTCGCCATCCACGACAAGGTGCGCCTGGAGCACCCGATCTTCGCCGAGCACTACAAGTACCTCGCCTCGGTCACCACCACGGCCGTGCCGAAGCTGACGATCCCGTCGCCGAGCATGGTCCACTACCGCGGCGGGACGGCCGCCATCGACAGGACCGTCTACCCGGACGTCGAGGAGTTCTGGACCGACCTGTCCGCTGCCTACGCCGACGAGGTCCGCGCGCTCGCCGACCTCGGATGCCGCTACCTGCAGCTCGACGACACGAGCCTGGCCTACCTGAACGACCCGGCACAGCGCGCCGAGATGACCGCGAAGGGCGAGGACGCCGACCACGCCCACCTGCGCTACATCCGGCAGATCAACGCGGCCATCGCCGGGCGGCCGGACGAGATGAAGATCACCACCCACATGTGCCGGGGCAACTTCCGCTCCTCGTGGGCGGCTGAGGGCGGCTACGACTTCGTGGCCGAGGCCCTGTTCGGCGAGCTCGACGTCGACGGCTTCTTCTGCGAGTTCGACGACGAGCGCTCCGGCGGGTTCGCCCCGCTGCGGTTCGTGCCGCCGGGCAAGCAGGTGGTGCTCGGGCTCGTCACCACCAAGCGCGGCGAGCTCGAGGACGCCGACACGCTGAAGCGACGCATCGACGAGGCGTCCAAGTACGTGCCGCTCGACCAGCTCTGCCTCTCCCCGCAGTGCGGCTTCTCCTCCACGGTCGAGGGCAACTCCCTGACGCAGGACGAGCAGGTGGCGAAGCTGCGCCTGATCGTCGAGGTGGCGCAGGACGTCTGGGGCTGACCGGTCCCTGAGCGGGGCACCAGGGGGTGTCCCGTGGATCTTGGTTGATGAGAGCCTGGGCGCGGCTGTCGCGATTGAAGATCCGCGGGACACCCCCTAGCCTTCGCCCGTGTCCGACGAGGGTCCGCGCGGCTGGGGCGCGCCCCTGCACGCGCGGGCGCTCGAGGCGGCCGGGATCGGCAGGGGCACCACGCTCCTCGACCTCGGCTGCGGGGCCGGGGCCTTCGCCAGGGCGGCCGCCGACCGCGGAGCCGTGGTCACCGGCCTGGACGTCGACCGCTCCGTCGTCGCCGCTGCCGCCGCCGCGGTGCCCGAAGGCGACTTCCGCATCGGCGATGCGCACGACCCGCCCGCCGGCCCCTTCGACGTCGTGGCGGCCGTGCAGCTGCTCCCCCACGTCACCAACCCGCTCGTGGTGCTGCGCTCGGCGGCCCGCGTGGGGACGGTCGTCGTCGTCACGGTGTGGGGGCGGGAGGAGGAGTGCGACGTGCGCGCGTTCGGGGAGGCACTCGCCCCGTGGTTGCCGCCACGGCAGGCGCCCGCCGGCCCCGCGCCGCTCACCGAGCCCGGCCGCCTGCGCAAGCTCGTCACGCTGGCGGGCCTGCGGGTCGAGGTGCTCGACCAGGTCGTCTGCCCCTTCCGCTACCCCGACGCGGACGCGGTGCTCGGGCCGCTGCTCGCGTCCGGGATCGGGCGCCGCGCGTCCGCGCGTGCGGGGGAACCCGCCGTCCGCCGGGCCGTGCTCGCCCGGCTCGCGGAGTACCGGACGGCCGACGGCGGCTACCGCCTCGACAACACCTTCCGCGTGCTCACCGCCCGTTCTTGACGTCCAGGTGCCGAGGCTCAGCCGCCGAGGCGGTCGGCCAGCTCGGTCAGGGACCCGACGGTGAGGTCGGCGTCCGGATCGGTCGCAGGCGGCGGGGGTGCCTCCGGTCCGCGTTCGAGCGGCCGGTGGACGTAGGCCGTGCGCAGACCCCGGGACCGGGCCGCGGCGAGGTCGTCGACGTGGGCGGCGACCATCAGCACCCGCTCCGGTGGGAGGGCGAGGAGCCGCACGGCGCCGTCGTAGACCTCGCCGTCGCGCTTGTAGTGGCCGAACAGCTCGGCCGAGAGCACGGTGTCCCACGGCAGGCCTGCGTGCTTCGCCATGTCCACCAGCAGCGCCACGTTGCCGTTGGAGAGGGTGGCGATGATGTGGCGGCGCTTCAGCCGCGTGAGCCCGTCGACGGAGTCGGGCCACGCCGGCAGCCGGTGCCAGGCGAGCACCAGCTCGGTACGGGTCTCCTCGGACACCTCCCCCACACCGAGGTCGCCGAGCAGGTCGTCGAGGGAGGCGCGGTGCAGGGCGTCGAGCGGAGTCCATGGCAGCTCGCCGCGGCGCACGCGGTCCATGGACGGGCGGTACCGGCTCCGCCACTCGTCGGCGAACGCCTCGGCGTCCACCTTCTCGCCGAGCAACCGTGCGACCTCGCTCGCCACCCCGGAGCGCCAGTCCACCACCGTGCCGAAAACGTCGAACACCAGCGCGCGAACATCCACGGAACCGACCCTAACCCCGCCGAACCCCCACCCCCCGTTGCAGCAAAGCCACTTTCATGCAACCTCGTTGCCGGAAAGTGGCTTTGCTGCAAGTTCGGGGTGGTGCCCTGGCCGAATGGGGGCGCTCCTACACCCCGGCTCCCGCGTATCTCGTCTTCAGCAGGCTCTTGCAGTACTCCCCGTTCGTCTCGATCCCGATCCGCTGCAGCCGCGCCCGCCGCAGGTGCAGGGGCACCTGGGCGGCCGTGACCCGGCTGCCGTCGGCCTGGACGAGCAGCGGAGCGTCGTCGCCGTGCGCCATCCCGATCGCCGCGCGGCGCTCGCGGAGCCGGTCCAGCTCCGGGGACGGCGGCACCGACCCGAGGGCCAGCGCCGCGAGCTCGTCGGGCCCGGCACCGGCGTCGACCAGGGGCCGGGCGACCCGGTCCTGGCCGGCGAGTGCCGCCTTGCGGAGGAACTGCTCACGAAGCTCGTCGAGCTCCGCGCCTGCCTCCTCCCCGAACGAACCGACGAACCCCGCCTGGGCGGCCACCCCGCCGTTGATCTCCGCGGAGGCGTGGTGGTCGGCCAGCGTCACCTCCGCCCGTGTCACCCCGGGGACCGCCGCCACCGCATCGAACGCGTCGGCGACCATCAGGAACGAGAAGTTCGGGGCGCAGAAGAACGTGGGCAGCCGCAGGACGACGGTCGCCACGACTTCGGCAGCGCCTGCGGCGGCGTGCTCGGAGACGGTGCACGACTCGACGAAGTCGAGCTCGGTGATGGGCTCGTCCAGCTCCGGGTCGAGCACCGTCCCCAGCGCGGCCCACACCGCGTCCCGAAGCTCGGAACCGGGTGGGCACCGCATCACGCCTGCGCCCCCGCGACGTCCTTGACGAGCTCCTCGCCCGGCTGCAGGTCCTCGCCCGCCGTGGTCGCGAGCTGCAGCTCGGCGGGAACCGGGATGTCGTAGAGCCGCGCGGCGTTGAGCCCGAGGATCTTCTTCTTCGTCTCGGTGGTGAGCTTCGCGTAGTCGGTGAAGGCCTCGTCGTCGGGCATCTGCCAGTCGACGAACCCCTCGACCTGCCACTTCGGCACCCAGATGTTGTAGTCGCCGCCGTAGAGCATCTTGTCCTCGCCGACCCAGAACATCAGCTCGCCGATGACCTTGGCGAAGAACTTCGGCCGTGCGTGCATCAGTCCGCCGATCACCACCGACAGGCCCGCGTAGACGTTGGGTTCCTGCACCGCCATGAAGCAGAAGTCCTCGATACGCGGCAGGCCGACGTGCTCGACGATGAAGTTCAGGTCGGTGAAGTCGGTGGCGGTCTGGTCCACGTCGGCCACGTCGAACGCGTCCTTGTTCAGCGGCCAGATCGTGGGGCCCTTGTGGACGTGGACGTTCTTGATCCCGAGCTCCTGACACCTCTCCAGGAACCGGTAGGACTCGGGGTCGGTGAGCTTCCAGCCCCGGGAGCCGTTGTTCCACTCCGCGGTGTAGAGCTTCACGCCCTTGAGGTTGTACTTCTCGGCGTCGGCCTCGAGCTCGGCCATGCCGGCCTCGCCGTCACGCGGGTCGAACCGGCCGTTGACGATGAGGCGGTCGCCGTACTTCTCGAGCATCTCGGCGTTCTTCGCGGCCGTGTTGAAGCCGGTGGTGTACCACTCCTTGAGGTAGGTCGACTGGAAGATCGCGTGGTCGACGTGGCCCTCGGTGAAGATGTCGCGCTCGAAGTCCTCGGGAGTGACCTTCAGGTACTTCTCGTAGTCCCAGTGGGTCTCGGGCGGGCCGAGCTGGTGGTAGCCGTAGAAGCAGTCGATCCAGCCCTTCGCGTACTCCTCGGCTCCCGGCTTCCAGTTCTCCCGGCTGGCGTCCCAGTAGTGGATGTGCGAATCAACGATGAAGTACTTCTCGCCGTCCTTCTCGTACATGGTGGGCCTTTCGCGTCGGTGCGGACCAGCTGTTGTGTCGAGTTGCTACGGAACGAGAATCGCGCGACCGCGGACCCGGCCGGCGTCGAGATCGTGGAGGGCGTCGAGCGCCGCATCGAGGGGGTACTGCTTGGTGTGCAGGGTGACCTTCCCGGCCTGGGCCAGGACCATCAGTTCGGCGAGGTCGTTGTACGTGCCGACGATGTTGCCGATGACGTTCTTCTCGCCGCCGACGAAGTCGAGCGTCGGAATTCGCAGTTCTCCGCCGTACCCGATGATGAAATCCGAACCGGCGGGCGCGGTCATCTGCCACGCGTCGTTCTCCGCGCCCTGCTCGGCGACGAAGTCGAACACGACGTTCGCGCCGTTGCCGCCCGTCAGGTCCTTCACGGCCTCCACGTGGTTTCCGTCGGCCAGCACGGTCTCGTCGGCACCGATCTGCTTGGCCAGCGCCAGCGCGTCGGGGTTGCGGTCGACCACGACGATGCGGGTGGCGGTGAGTGCGGCCAGCGCCTGGATGCCGATGTGCCCGAGGCCGCCTGCGCCCTGCACCACGGCCGTCGTGCCCGGGTAGAGCAGCGGGACGGCCTTGCGCACGGCGTGGTAGGCGGTGATGCCGGCGTCGGCGAGCGCGGCGACGTCGGCGGGGTTGGTGTCGGGGTTGAGCTTCACGCACGCCCTGGCGGTGGTGCGCAGGTACTCGGCCATGCCGCCGTCGTTGTTCGACAGCCCCGGGAAGAACGCGTTCTCGCACTGCATGTCGCGGCCCGCGCGGCAGGCCAGGCACAGCCCGCAGGACGGCTGCGGGTGCAGGATCACCGTGTCGCCGACAGCGACGTTGGTGACGCCCTCGCCCACCTCCTGCACCCAGCCGGCGTTCTCGTGGCCGATGACGTAGGGCAGTTCGGGGCCCATCGCCTCGGCCCACTGCCCTTCGAGGATGTGCAGGTCGGTGCGGCAGACGCCGGCGCCACCGATCTTCACGATCACGTCGAGCGGCCCAGCGAGCTTGGGTTCCGGTATGTCGTCGATCGTGGGATCGACGTGGTACTCGTGCACCCGGACGGCCTTCACCGGCATACCTCCGTGGGATGTCGTCTCGATTCCAACCCGCATCCCGATCCCAATCCCGGGCCGTAGCGGTCACAACCACGCCTATTCCACGGAGCGATAAAACGGACACTGTTGACCACGTACACCGGTGGTTCGAGGGTCTGACCTGGGGTGACAACGGGCGCCCCGTACCTGTCGGGTAGTGCTACCGACGAGTAACGTGCCCGGCGTGACGACGGACACGAGCGGGGTCGGCGCACTGATGGGGCAGCTGGTCCCGTGGGTGCGCACGGTGGGTGTCGAGTTCGAGGAGGTCACGCCGGAGCGTGCGGTGGTCCGGCTCCCGGACACCGCGGAGCTGCGCAACCACGTGGGCGGCCCGCACGCCGCGATGATCTTCGGGCTCGGGGAGACGGCATCCGGTGCCGTCTCCATGGCCGCCTTCGGGGCCGCGCTTGAGCGCGCGACACCGTTGGTCGTCAGCAGCGAGATCCGCTACCTGCGGCTCGCCCGCGGCCCGCTCACCGCCACCGCCGTGCTCGACCGGCCGGCGGCCGATGTGCTCGCCGACCTCGACGCGGGGGCTCGCCCGGAGTTCGCGGTCACCGTCGTGGTCACGGGCGAGGACGGCGTCGAGACCACCCGGATGTCGGTGGTCTGGACGCTGCGCCCGAACCGCCGGGATGCGACGGACTGAACCACCACGGCACGAACGGGGTCAGCCCGTACCCGGGACGGGGCACTCGCCCGGCGACGAGGCGGCCGCGCGACTAGCGTCCCTGCGGTGCATGTGGTGATCGCAGGGGCGCACGGCAAGATCGGTTTGCGGCTCGCCGCGTTGCTGGCGAGCCGCGGTGACGTGGTCACGGGTGTGGTGCGCAACCCCGACCACCGAGCCGACCTCGAGCAGGCAGGTGCGGCCGTCGCCGTCGTCGACCTGGAGTCGGCGGGTGCGGGGGAGCTCGCCGAGCACCTCACGGGCGCCGACGCGGTGGTGTTCACCGCAGGCGCCGGGCCGGGCAGCGGCGTCGCCCGCAAGGACACCGTCGACCGGGCAGCTGCCGAGCTGCTCGCCGAGGCCGCCCGGCTGGCCGGGGTTCGGCGGTACCTGCTGGTCTCCTCCACGGGGGTGGACGAATCCCTCGCGCCCGGCGCCGACGAGGTCTGGGCGGCCTACGTGGCGGCGAAGAAGGCCGCCGAGGAGGCGTTGAAGGCCACCGACCTGGACTGGACGATCCTGCGCCCCGGTGCCTTGACCGACGACCCGGGTACCGGGCGCGTGCTGCTCGCCCCGCCGCCGGTCGACCGCGCGGAGGTCACCCGCGACGACACCGCCGCCGTGCTCGCCGCTCTCCTCGACGCTCCTGGCACCATCGGGAAGGTGCTGGAGCTGCGCGAGGGCGATGACGAGGTGCACGAGGCGATCGCGGCGGTGTCGGCATGAGCGAACCGCAGAGCCGGACCTTCGACGTGGTCGTCGTCGGTGGCGGCGCGGTCGGCGAGAACGTCGCGGACTACGCGATGCGAGCGGGGCTCTCGGCCGTGATCGTGGAGTCCGAGCTGCTCGGCGGGGAGTGCTCCTACTGGGCGTGCATGCCGTCCAAGGCGCTGCTGCGCACCGGCCACGCGGTGGCGGCGGTCCGCAGGCTGCCCGGCACGACGGCCGACTTCGACCCCGCCGCAGTGCTCGCCCGCCGTGACTCCTTCACCCACGACTGGAGCGACGAGAGCCAGGTGGAGTGGGCCACGGGCGCAGGCATCGCCGTCGTGCGCGGAACGGCCCGGTTGACGGGTGAGCGCACGGTGGCGGTCGAGGGCGGCCCCGTCGGTACCGAGACGCTCACCGCCCGCCGTGCCGTCGTGCTGTGCACCGGGAGCGTCCCGATCGCGCCGCCGGTGCCCGGCCTCGACACCGTGCGCACGTGGGGCTCCCGCGAGGCCACCTCGGCCAAGGAGATCCCGGCCCGGTTGGGCGTGCTGGGCGGTGGGGTCGTCGGATGTGAGCTGGCGCAGGCGTTCCAGCGGCTCGGCTCACAGGTCACGCTCGTGCAGCACGGGCCGCGGCTGCTGGCGGCGCTCGAGCGGTTCGCCGGCGAGCGGGTGGCTGCTGCGCTGCGCGACGAGGGCATCGACCTGCGTCTGGACCAGCGCCTCGACTCCGTCTCGCCGGCGGGCGACGCCATCGAGATGCACCTCGGGGACAGCTCGGTCACGGTCGACGAGCTGCTCCTCGCCACCGGTCGGCGCCCGAACACCGACTCCGTGGGGGTCGAGGTCGTCGGGCTGGAGCCGGGGAAGCCGCTCACCGTCGACGACTCCGGGCTGGTGCAGGGCGTCGAGGGGGAATGGCTCTACGCCGCGGGCGACGTCACGGGCCGGGCGCCGTTGACCCACCAGGGCAAGTACGCCGCCCGGATCGTCGGCGCCGCCATCGGGGCCCGTTCCATCGGCGAGGAGCTCGATCTCGGGCCGTGGGGTGAGCACGCCGCCACCGCCGACCACGTCGCGGTGCCGCAGGTGGTGTTCACCGACCCGGAGGTGGCCGCGGTGGGGCTCACCGAGGACCAGGCCAGGGCCGCGGGGATCGACGTCCGCGTGGTCGACATCCCGATCGCCGTGGGCGGGTCGTCTCTGCAGGCCGACGGCTACGACGGGGAGGCCCGGCTCGTGGTCGACGAGGGGCGCGGCGTACTGGTGGGCGCGACGTTCGTGGGCCAGGACGTGGCCGAGATGCTCCACGCGGCCACCATCGCGGTCGTTGGCGAGGTGCCGATGGCCCGGCTCTGGCACGCCGTCCCGGCCTATCCCACGATGAACGAGGTGTGGCTGCGCCTGCTGGAGGCCTACCGCACGCCCTCCTGAGGTCAGCCGGCCTGGGAGAGCGCCGCGGCGAGCCCGAGGGTCGCCGCCATCAGCGCGGTCTCGAGCGCGGCCCAGCGCAGCACCGGGGTACGCCCGGTGGCGAGCCGGCGCCGGGCGAGGGCGCCGAGGCACGCGAGCAGCAGCAGGCAGCCCGTCTTGGCGAGGACGAGCCAGCCGTAGCCGGTGGTGAAGAGCGCGGTCCAGCTCTGCAGCCGGAGCTGGGCCGTCACGACGCCGGTCAGCGTGATCGCGAGCAGGCAGCCGCCCGCCAGCCGCGAGAAGCGGGGCAGCACCGCCTCGAGCAACGGGCGGTGTCGCGCGACCAGCACCAGCATCGCCGCGAGCCCGCCGACCCACAGGCCGGCCGCTCCCACGTGCGCTCCCACGGTGATGATCGCGAGCTGGTGGTCGGGTGCGGCGCCGGCATGGCCGGTCACGGCGGGGGTGATCAGGCCGAGCAGCGCGGCGACCATGGGCACGCGCACCTCGAGCCGGTCGCGGTCGTACAGCCGGACGACGCCGCAACCGAGTACGACGGCGGCGCAGCCCGCGGTCAGCACCATGCCGCGGCCCGCCGCGAGCTCGGTCGCCCACGCCGCGACCTCCGTGCCGTTCAGTTCCGACACCGGACGGGCGAACGCCGACGCGACCCGGAACATGACGCCGACGATGACGACCACCAGCCAGCCGCCTGCCAGCAGCACGAGCCAACGGTCGGCCGTGGCCCGCACCCGGTTCAGGTCCCGTACCGCTCCTCCGGGCAGCTCGCGGACCTGCGGGAGCAGCGTGCCGAGCAGGGTCAGCCCGACGCACGCGACACCGGCGACGTCCATGCCGGTACGGGTGACGGACGTGCCGATCATCACCGGCAGGGTCGCGCCGGCCAGCGCGCCGGACAGGATGCTGGCCAGGATGGCGGCTCCGACCGCGAGACCGGCCCAGCTGAGCGGCAGCAGGTACCGGTCAGCCGGGCGCGGACCCGCGGTCGGGGGCGTCATCCCCTGGCCATCCGCAGTGCGGCGAACACGCCACCGCCGACGAGCACCACGGCGCCGACGATCCACGGCCAGATGGGTGCGCCACCGTCACCGGCGGGTTGCGCCGGGGCGCTCTCGGCCGCGACGGGTGCGGAGGAGGTGGGCGCCGGCGCGGCGGTGGCGGCCGGGCTCGCCGCTGCGGCGGCCCCGGGGCCTGCGGTGGTGAGGGTGAACCCGATGCTGCCGCTGACGGGGTGTCCGTCCTCCGACACCACCCGGTAGCCGATCTGGTAGCTGCCGGCCGGCCCGAGCGGGCGGACGGCGATGCTCACCGTGTCGCCGTTCGCGGTGACGTCGCCGGTCTCGTAGCGCGCCTGGTCGGGCCCGACGACGGTGAGCGTGGTGAAGCCGGGCTGCATCGTCTCGTTGAACGTGAGCGACACGCGTTGGGGTGCGGTGGACAGGCTGGCTCCGTCGGCCGGGTCGCTGCTCTCCAGCCGGGTGTGGGCGAGCGCCGGCCCGGCGCCGAGCAGCAGCGCCAGGCCACACAGCACCGTGACGGCGGCACCCCGCAGGACACCGGTGGTCATTTGCCTGCTCCTGCCGTGCGGCGGGTGCGCAGCACCGCACCCGCACCGACACCGAGGCCGAGTGCCCCGACCAGCAGACCCGCGCCGCCGAGCCAGCGGGCCGTGTCGTCGGTGGCTCCCGCGGTGGGGGCGCCGGTGGCCGATGCGCTGGTGACCAGCGCGGTCCCCGCCTCGTCGTCCGCCGGGGTCAGGGTGACGCTGGGGGCGGGCCGTTCCGGCTCGGAGCCGTCGGCAGCGGGCGGCTGGTCCCACGCCACGACTTCGCCGTTGTCGTAGGTCTGCACGGCCGGGAGCACGAGCCGGTCGGTGTCGGTGGGCAGCGGGCCGAGCGACAGCGGGAAGTCGGCGAACTCGCCGGGGGCGATCCGGGTGCCGGGGTCGGCGGTCCAGGTGACGGTGCTGACGGCCTCGGTGATCGTGCGTCCGCTGCGCTGGATGGGCGGGTTCAGCGGCGCCTTGGTCATCGTCGCGGTCCAGCCGGGGCGCGGCGTGGTGCGGACGGAGGTGATCGGGTGGTCCGGCGGCAGGGTCACCTGCAGCTTGACGGTGCCCGCGGTGTCGGACTCGGTGGGTACGCGCAGGGCGACCACGGAGTAGCCGCCCTGCTGGGCGGTGCCGGGCTGGGCGGTGACGTGCGCGAGGGCCGGAGCGGCGCCGATGACGGCGACCGTCACGGCCAGCGCGCCGACGGTGCCGGCACGCAGAGCGTTCCGGCGGGTGGACGAGGACATGGGTGTCTCCCGGTGTGGGTCGGTGAAAGGGGCTGGTCAGCACCCCACCGGAGGGCCACGCCTCACATGGGCGACAGCGAGCGCGCGAGCGAGCCGCGCGGGTACGGCAGGGCCGGGCACGGCGCGGGTGGGCAGTGGCCGGTCGGCCGGAGGCGGGCTCAGGCGCCGCGGCACCACCCGCCGCAGCGCGGCGACGAGCCCCGCTCCGGCCGCGTCGGCGTGCCGTAGGACGCAGGCGATGACGAGCGTGATGGCCACGTGCATGCCCAGCATCCCGGCCCCCGAGGACACCACCGGCGCCGCGGCGTGGTCCATCGGATGCAGCAGCACCATCAGCAGGTGCATCACCAGCTGGCCGGCACCGAGGGCCGCAACCATGCCCACGGCGGTGCGGGAGCGCTCCGCCACCGTGACGAACGCCGCCGCGAGCAGCGGGAACAGGACCACGAGCAGGGACAGCTCCGGTACGGAGCCGCCACCTGCCATGTGCCCGACGGCGGTGAGCAGCGTGGTCAGCACGGCCAGGGCCGCGCCGCGCAGCGGGCGGTGGCCGCCCGTAGAACCGCCGCTCATGGGGACCGACGGTAGCCCCGCTGCACTACGTGATGATGCCCAGGTGGGTGAGGAGGTCGATTTCGATCCGGTCGAGCTCGCCCCCGATCGCCCGGTACGCGGTGCGCCGGCGGGCGGTGGGCATCTGCTCGGCGGCCCGCACGGCGACCGACAGGTCGACCAGCCGCGGCCGGGTGTCGGCGACGAACCTGCGTGCCGCCTCCGTGGGCTGGGCATGCGTCCCCGACTCCAGCTCGCCCAGCGCCTCGGCCACCCGCGAGAGCCGCGCGTGCAGGGCACCGCCCGGACCTGCGTAGGCGGACAGCTGGGTGGGATCGACCCCCAGGCGCGCGGCCCGGTAGGCGTCCCAGCGGGCCCTGGCCACTCCGGCGAGCGCGAGGGCGTAGGGCGCCAGCAGCGGGGCGACGGCCTTGCTGACGCCGATGAGTCGCCTCGCCCTGGCCGCGGTGAGCGGCTGACGGCTGCGGCCGTGGTCGGCCCCCGCGCTGTCGATGGCTGTCTCCGCCTTCCGCCGGGCGGCTCGCCCGGCCTTCTTCGTCTTCTTCGTCTGCGTCGTCTCGTCCGGGAGCGGCGCTGCCGTGGAGTCGGCGGAGCGCACGTCATCACCGGACCGTCGCCGGAGCCCCATCCGCTCACCCTCCTCGCGCCCGTCCGATGATCAGAACGGTGTGGTCAGCAGCTTAGGGCTCCCGCCCGGGGCTCGCTGCGGCGTCCACCCGGCGCGTCCGCGGCCCGGATCACCGGTTCGGGTGGTCGCGGCACGAACGCCGGCTGTCGGTGGCGGTCATTACCCTCGTCCCTGTGACGGCAATCGAGAACCGGCCCTGTCCGGTGCGGCCCACCGGTGACGCTCCCACCGGAGCGGCCGTGGTGTCCCTCGACGCCGCCGTCACCACGCGTTGCCGTCGGCGGGTCCACCTCGACCACGATCCGGAGGCGGTCGGGCTCCCGCGTGCGCTGCCCGATCCGTCGCTCGAACAGCGCCGCGCCGACGCCGCTGCCCACCGTGCCCACATCGGCGAGCGGCTCGCTGCGGCCGCCGGGCCGGGCTGGCACGCCGTGCCCGCTTCGGCGTCCACCCGCGAGCGCATCGCCTCCACCACCGCGGCCGTCCACGCCGACGCGCCGCTGATCTGGGGTGCGGTGCTGCCCGACGTCGGTGCCGCCGGGCGTCGTGGTGGGGCCGAGCTGCTGGTCAGGGTGGCCGGTGGCGGGTACCTGCCCGTCATCGTCGTGCGCCACCGCATCACCGATCCGGGCAGCGGGGCGCTCACCTCCCCGCTCGTCGAGCCGTCACCGCGGCGCGCCCTGCCGGATCCGGCGCGGAAGGTGCGGTCCCAGCCGCGCGATCTGCTGCGCCTGGCCCACCTCAACCGCATGCTGCACGCCGCGGGCTGGGCGCCCGTGGCCGAGCTCGTGCACGGCGACCACGGCGGAGTCATCGGCATGGACGCCGACGTGGTCGTCTGGCACGACCTGCGTGCCGGCCACTGGCCCGGCGCCCGGTCCACGCTCGCGGAGTACGACACCCGCTTCGCCGACCGCACGGCCGTCGCCACGGCCGCAGCCACCGGTGCACCCGCGCTGGCCGCCCCGTCGCGCATCACGGAGTGCCGCCACTGTCCCTGGTGGCCCACCTGCGAGGCCGATCTGGAACGCGTCGAGGACGTCAGCCTCGTCGTGCGCGGTGAGCCAGCAGCGGTGCTGCGGGACCTCGGGGTGCGCACCGTCGGCCAGCTCGCCGCACTCGATCCCGCGCTCGAGCCGCCGATCCCGCCTGCCGGGGTGCCGTTCGCCGACATGATCGCACTGGCGCGGGCCCGGCAGCGGGGGCTCTCGGTGGTGCGGCGGGTGCCACGGACGCCGGTGCTGCGCGCCGACGTCGAGGTCGACGTCGACATGGAGAGCTTCGGCGAGGCCGGTGCGTACCTGTGGGGTGTGCTGTTGCACCACCCCGGTGGTGCTCGGCCGGGAGACGAGCCCGACGGCTACCGCGCCTTCGCCACCTGGGATCCGGTTCCCACCGTCGACGAAGCGCGCTCCTTCGCCGAGTTCTGGGCGTGGTTCACCGGCGTCCGGGAGGCTGCCCGCGCCAGCGGGCGCAGCTTCGCCGCCTACTGCTACAACGAACAGGCCGAGAACCGCTGGTTGCTGGCCTCGGCCCGCCGGTTCGCCGGGCTGCCGGGCGTCCCTCCGGTGGCCGAGATCGAGGAGTTCATCGCCGATCCGTGCTGGGTCGACCTCTTCGCCGTGGTCAGTGAGTGGTTCCTGTGCGCACACGGGAAGGGTCTCAAGCGCATCGCCCCGGCGGCGGGCTTCTCCTGGCACGATCCCGAGGCGGGCGGCGAGAACTCGATGCGGTGGTACCGCGACGCCGTCGGTATGGACGGCGCACCTCCCGACGAGGCGCAGCGCAGGCGCCTGCTCGAGTACAACGCCGACGACGTGGCCGCCACCCGCGCGTTGCGGGAGTGGATGACCTCGGCCGCCATCCACGAGGTACCGCTCGCGGCGGATCTCTGATCAGCGACGACGTCGCGGCGGCGTGATACGTGCCGCTCCTGGCCCACGCCGGTGCGTTGCACGGGCGATGATTCGGTCATGTCGCCGATCAAGCACGAACAGCGGGGCGCCAACGGCGCCGCCTCCAGCACCCACTATCTCGGCACTGCCACGGCCATGGCGGTTCTCGCCCGTGGCGGCAACGCGTTCGACGCCGCGGTCGCGGCGGGGTTCGTGCTGCAGGTCGTCGAGCCGCACCTGAGCGGCCCCGGCGGCGACCTGCCTGCGGTGTTCGTCACCGCGGGCGACACCACCCCGCGGGTGCTGTGCGCGCAGGGCGTCGCGCCCGCTCGGGCCACCGTCAGCTTGCTGCGCGACGAGCTGGGCCTGACGATCGTGCCCGGCACGGGCCTGCTGGCGCCCACCGTGCCCGGTGCCTGGGACGGCTGGCTGATCCTGTTGCGCGACCACGGCACGATGTCGCTGGCCGAGGTGCTCGGGCCGGCCCTGCGCTACGCGGCGTCGGGGTTCCCGCTGGTGCCGCGGATCCCGACCACGATCGCGACGGTCGCCGACCACTTCCGGGAGTTCTGGCCGAGCTCGGCCGCCACCTGGATGCCCGACGGCACCGTGCCCACGTCCGTCCACCGGCTGCCGGCGCTGGCCGCCACCTGGCAGCGGCTGCTCGACGCGGCCGCTGCGGCGGGCAGCGACCGCGAGCGGCAGATCGACGCCGCCCGTGACGCCTGGTACCGCGGGTTCGTCGCCGAGGAGATCGAGGCGTTCGTCCGCACCCCGGTGCGCGACGAGTCCGGCCGGGACCACGCGGGCCTGCTCACCGCCGACGACCTCGCGGGCTGGGAGGCCACCTACGAGGACGCCCTCACGGTGGACGTCGGGGACGGCTGGACGGTGGCGAAGCCGGGCCCGTGGTCGCAGGGACCCGTGCTGCCGCAGACGCTGCAGCTGCTCAGGGACACCGAACTGCGCTACGACGACGGCGTGGCCTCGGCCGAGACGGTGCACCGGGCGGTGGAGGCGATGAAGCTGGCTCTCGCCGACCGGGAGGCCTGGTACGGCGACAGCGCGCCGGTACCGATCGAGACGCTGGTGTCCCCGGAGTACGCCGCCGCGCGCCGGTCGCTGATCGGCGAGAAGGCCTCGCTCGAGCTGCGTCCCGGTTCCCCGGACGGGCGCGAGCCGCGCATCGGGGCGTACGCGGCGCAGCCGGGCCACAAGCACGGCGACGGGGTGAGCGGGCTGGGGCTGGGCGAGCCGACGGTCAGCCGCACCGGTGTGATGCGCGGTGACACGGTGCACGTCGACGTCGTCGACGCCGCGGGCAACATGGTCTCCGCGACACCGTCGGGTGGCTGGTTGCAGTCCTCACCCACCATCCCCGCGCTCGGGTTCTGCCTCGGCACGCGGGCGCAGATGTTCTGGCTGGAGGACGGCCTGCCGTCCTCGCTCGTGCCGGGCAGGCGGCCGCGCACCACGCTGAGCCCGTCGCTCGGCCTGCGGGACGGCGAGCCTCGGCTCGCGTTCGGCACCCCCGGCGGCGACCAGCAGGACCAGTGGCAGCTGTGCTTCTGGCTCGCCCACACCGTGGGCGGTCTGGACCTGCAGGCGGCGATCGACTCGCCGGCCTGGCACAACACGGCGTTCCCGTCGTCGTTCGCGCCGCGCGGGTGGGAGCCCGGCGGGCTCGTGGTCGAGTCCCGGCTCGGCGCAGCCACCCTGGCCGAGCTGAGCCGCCGCGGTCACGTGGTCACCGACCAGGGCGAATGGGCACTCGGCCGGATGTGCGCGGTGGGACGCGGCGACGGCCCACTGCTGCGTGCGGCGGCGGACACCCGCAGCGGAGTGGGTGCCGCCTCGGCGTTCTGACTCGGCCGCGCACCCGTACCGGACTCCGGTGCGGGTGCGCCGCCGCGGCCGATCCCGGGCGTGGAACTTGATGTTGTAACGTCACACTGGAACGACGTTCCAGTGGAGGGTTCCATCAATACGCGCCGACGCAATACCGTCCGTAGCGAGCGGGCTCGGGCCACCCGTGCCCGCATCGTGGAGGCAGCCGGAGCGCTGTTCGTGCGCGACGGCTATCTCGAGACCACGATGGCCGGGATCGCGCGGGAGGCCGGCGTCGCGGTGCAGACGCTGTACCTGTCCTTCGGGAGCAAGGTGGCCGTTCTGGAGGCCGCGCTCGGCCTCGACCCGGAGGATCGGCCCGCTGACGATGTCGGGCATCTCACGGCGGAGCCGGACGGGCTCCGCGCGCTGGGCCACCACGTGGCCGCCACCGTGTCGGCCATCGAGCGGACCCACCCGCTGGACACCGTGCTGCGTGCCGCGGCGGCCGACCCCGAGCTCGCGGAGCTGCTGGACCGGACCAGGCGCGCCGTGCTCGCCCGGCACGCCCAGGCGGTCGACGAGCTGGCCGAGAAGCCCGGCTTCACCGACCGGATCTCCCTGCAGCGAGCCACGGACGTCGTCGCCGCCCTGCTGGCGCCGGAGACGTACGGCCTGCTCGTCGTGGGCCAGGGATGGACGCCGCCGGACTGGGCGGAGTGGGTGTGCCGGCACCTGGCCGCCGATCTCTTCCCGGGGGACCGTCGGGAGCCGGTGCCACACTGAGCTCGTGGCCATCGTCCGCACCGTCGTCCCCGCCCCCGGGCCGATCCGTGCCCTCACACTCGGTGTCTCCGACGCCGGTCTCGTGCTCGTGGCGTTCGGCGACCGTCCCGAGACGGTCGACCGGATGGCGGCGCGGCTCGGAGAGTCCGTCGTCGACGGCGCCGGGGGAACGGCGGCCGAGCAGGTCGCGGAGTACTTCTCGGGCGTCCGGCGGGCGTTCGACGTCCCCCTCGACTGGAGACTCACCCACGGCTGGCAGCGCACGGTCCTGCAGGCGTTGTACGACACCGTGCCGTTCGGGAGCACGGTGACCTACGGGGAACTGGCGGCCAGAAGCACCGACACCCCCCGCGGCCACACGGCGGCGAGGGGTGTCGGGGCGATCATGGGGTCGAACCCGCTGCCGGTGGTGGTGCCCTGCCACCGGGTGCTGGGTGCCGACTCCCTCGGTGGGTTCGGCGGGGGCCGCGCCACCAAGGAGTGGCTGCTCGCCCTGGAGGGGGTGCTCACCCCGGCCCTGGACTTCGGGCCGGAGTGAGCCCCGCTCAGGTGCGGACGGCCTGGATGTCGATGTCGATCCGCAGTGTGCGGCCCACGGTGAGGAGGCCGGCGAGCACCGACTGGTTCCAGTCGATGGCGAAGTCGTCCCGCGACACCTCGGTGGTCGCCGAGAACGCGGCGCGAACCTCGCCGGTGAGGCCGGGACCGGTGCCGTGGTACTCCACCCGCAGGGGCACCGGTGCACTCACGTCCTTGAGCGTGAGCACGCCCTCCACCACCCAGTGGGTGGCGTCGAGCCGGCGCAGGCCGTCGCTCTTGTAACGGATCTCCGGGTACCGCAGCACGTCGAGGAAGTCCGGGCTGCGCAGGTGCTCGTCCCGCATCTCCTCGGCGGTGTCCACGCCCGTGGGGTCGATGAGCACCTCGACCGAGCTGTTCTCCAGCGGGTCGGCCACCTGGACGTGGCCGCTGAAGCGGCGCAGCCGCCCGTGGATGCGGCCCAGCCCGATGTGCAGCGCGGTGGCCTGGATGCTCGAGTGCACCGGGTCGATCGTCCAGGTGCCCGGGGCGGGCAGGATCGCACCGCCCGCCCTGGGCAGCTGGAGCTCCCCGAGCGCGGTGACCGGTTCAGCCCCGACGGACACGGTGCGCGCCAGCGGGTCGTGCCCCGGCGCCGCGACGATCACGGTGTACGGGCCGGCCGGCAGCCCCTCGATGAGGACCCGACCGTCGGGTCCGCTGGAGCCACGGGCCCGCTGCACGCCGCCCGCGTCGACGGCCGTGAGGGTGCCGCCCGCCACCGGCCAGCCGTCGAGCGTGGTCAGCTGGCCGGTCAGGGCGCTCACCGGACACCGCCGGCGTCGAACGGCTCGAACAGGTGCTCCGAGGGGGGCGCCGCGTTCGGGCCTGCCGGGTTCTGTCCGGCCGGGTTCTGTCCGGCCGGGTTCTGGTTCGCCGGGTTCGGCGCGCCGAGCTGCACCACGGTGGAGGCCTGTGCTCCCGCCGAGATGTGCACCACCTGTGCCACGGGCGCGTATCCGCTGGCGGTCAGGGTGTAGGTGCCCTCGGCGAGGTCCTCGAACGTGAACGAACCGTCCGGTCCGGTGACCGCGGAGCCGACGACCGTCCCGGTGGCGTCCACGAGCGTGGCCATGGCTTCGGCCACCCCACGACCGTTGCTCGCCGCGGTGACCGTGCCGAGCAGGCGGGAGCGCCGTGGTAGCTCGAGGTCACGCTCGATCGTCGCGCCGACGGCGAGTTGCACGCTCACGGCGACGGGCTGGTGGCCGGGGCTCGCGGCCGTCAGCGTGTAGCTGCCGTCGGGCACGCCCACCAGCTGGAACCGGCCGTCGGCGTCGGTGACCCGCGCCGCGGCGACGTCGCCGCGTGCATCGATCAGGGTGACCGCGGCTCCGGCCACCGCCCGGGTGCCCGAGATCAGGTCCGGGGTGCGCACCGTGCCGACCACGCCGCTCGAGCCGCTGAGCGCGACGTCGTGGCGGGCCGGGGTGCCGCCGACGGCGACCATGGCCGCGTGCGGCTGGTACGTGCCGGCCGCGGCGACCACGAGGTACGTGCCGCCGGTGCGCAGGTCCACGCGGTAGTACCCGTCGTGGCCCGTGGTGGTGCGGGCCTCCTGGCGGCCTGCCGGGTCGGCGACGGTGACGACGACCTGCGGCAGCCCGAGCCCGTCGCTGCGCGACACCGTGCCGTACACGGCGGGCCCGTTGTCGGTGGCCGGTCGGTCGGCAGGCATCCCGGCGGCGGCCGGGTAGCCGGGGACCTGGGTGGCCTGCGTCTGCTCGTGGACCGGCGCGGGGACGGCGTCGGGCACGTGGTGTCCGTTGGCCGGTGCGTGCCCGTTGCCGTTGCCGTTGACCGCGGCCGCGAGCGGGGTGGTGTCCTGGCTCATCAGCGCGTGTCGCCCCCCCGACCCGTTGTGGGTCGCCGTGTTGTACGCCGCCGCGCGGCTCGCCATGTCGGGCTGCGCCGCGGGAGTGTGGGCGGCGTCGGAGCTCGTGACCTGTGCGGTCGCCCCCTCGGCGGACATCGACGATCCGGCGGGCCCGGCCTCGGCCAGCCCGGCATCCTCCATCGCCCTTGCCTGTGCACCGGACATCGTGCGCAACGGGAGCTCCTTGATGAACAGCACGAGCACGAACGCGACCATCAGCACGAACGCGACGATGAGGAACGTCGCGGTCATCGAGTCGGAGAAGCCGGCGAGGAACGGCCGGGCCAGCCGCGCGTCGATCTGCTGCAGGAACGAGGAGTCGTTCAGGACGCTGGACGCGCCACCGTCACCACCGCCGGACAGGGCGGCGATCACGGGCTGGTTGACCGGGTTGGCACGCACGGCCGGGTCGGCGAGCGCGGCCTGGAACTGCGGCGTGGTGGAGGCCTTGCGGAACTCGTCGGAGATGTTGCCGGTGACCGTGCTGAACACGATCGACAGGAAGATCGCGACGCCGATCGTGCCGCCCAGCTGGCGGAAGAACGTGGTGGACGCCGTAGCCACGCCCATGTCCCGCGCCGGCACCGCGTTCTGCACGGCCAGCACGAGGGTCTGCATGGAGAGACCCAGCCCGAGGCCGAACATCAGCATGTAGAGGTCGAGCTCCCACAGCGGGATGTCGACGTTGACGCGGAAGTGCATGAGCAGCATGGCGCCGACCATCAGAGCGACGCCGATGATCGGGAAGATCTTGTAGCGGCCGGTGCGTGAGGTGATCTGCCCGGAGACGATCGACGAGATCATGATCCCGGCCACGAGCGGGAGCGTCAGGAAGCCCGCTTCCGTCGGGGTGGCGCCGTGCACGATCTGCAGGAACTGGGGCAGCAGCGAGATGCCGCCGAACATGCCGGCACCGATCACGATGCCGGCGGCCGCCGACAGCGCGAAGACGCTGTTGCGGAACAGCCGCAGCGGGATCAGTGCGTCGTCGCCGTAGTGCCGCTCGGCCACCAGGAACAGGACGAGACCGACGAGGCCGATCGCGTAGCAGACGAGCGAGCGGGTGGAGTCCCAGCCCCACTCCCGGCCCTGCTCCGCCACGATGAGCAGCGGCACGAGGAACACCGCGAGCATGATGGCGCCCGGCCAGTCGATCCGGTGCGGCCGCGGGATGTGCGGCATGGTGAGCACCCGCGCCACGACGATCAGCGCGACGGCGCCGATCGGCACGTTCACCAGGAAGATCCAGCGCCAGCCGTCGATGCCCAGGATGGTGGTCTGGCCCGACAGGACCCCACCGATCACCGGCCCGAGCACGCTGGACGTGCCGAACACCGCGAGGATGTAACCCTGGTACCTGGCTCGCTCCCGGGGCGGCACGATGTCGCCCAGGATCGTCAGTGCCAGCGAGAACAGACCGCCGGCGCCGAGCCCCTGCACCGCGCGGAACGCGGCGAGCTCGTACATCGACTGCGAGAAGGTGCACAGCACCGAGCCGACGATGAAGATCGTGATGGCGGTCAGGAACAGCGGCTTGCGGCCGTAGATGTCCGACAGCTTCCCGTACAGCGGGGTGGTGATCGTGCCGGTGATGAGGAACGCGGTGGTGGCCCAGGCCTGCAGGCTCAGGCCGCCGAGGTCGTCGGCGATGGTGCGGATCGCGGTCGAGACGACCGTCTGGTCGAGTGCGGCCAGGAACATCCCGAGGGCGAGGCCCACCAGGATCGTCAGCACCTGGCGGTGGGTCAGCTCGCCCGACGGTGCCGGTGCGGCCCTGGTGGCGGGCTCCGCGGCAACTTGGGTGGACATCAGTTCTCTCCTCCTGGCCGGCGGCTGACCCGCCGGCCCGCATCCTGTACGTCGTCGGCGAAGCGGCCGAGCAGTTCGGCAAGGCGTCGGCGGGACTCTTCGGGCCAGCCGGACAACACCGAGGCGACGAGCTCGACGCGCTTGCGTCGCCCGTCCTCGCATATCCGGGCGCCCGCGGGGGTGACGGCGAGCAGGTGGGCCCTGCCGTCGTCGGGATCGGCGCGGCGCTCGACGAGGCCGGCGGCCACGAGCTCTGCGACCTTCCGGCTCACCGTGGAGGCGTCGATGCCCACGGCGTCGGCGATGGCACTGACGCGCTGTGGCCCCTGGTCGATGAGCTGGACCAGCACATGGGCCACGGCGATGTCACCGCGGTGGCGGCGCAGCGCGGTGACGATCCGGCCGAGCCGGCCCACCTCCTGGGCGATGCGGTCGGCGATCAGGAGATCACTCTCGTCCATCACGCCTCCTTCACCTGCCGTTTGCCTGTGCTTTACTAGCGTTGTTTGTAGCAAGCAACAACTTGCTTGGGGCAAGCATGCTCGCGCGACGTCCGATCGGCAACTTGTTTGGGGCCTTCGTGCCGTGATTCCGACCACCACGTCCTCGTGGTCCGCTCGCATGGCGTATTCACAGGGCATGCTCGATGTGTTCGACCCCCGGACTTTCGCGCGAGGCGTACCGCACGACGATCTCCGGGTCCTGCGGGACACCGACCCGGTGAGCTGGCAGGACGAGCCCGAGGTCGGCATCTGGCCCGCCGGACCGGGGTTCTGGGCCGTCACGCGCTACGCCGACGTCCGCCACGTCCTGCGCACGCCGTCGGACTTCTCCTCGTCGCTCGGGGCCACCCAGATCCGCGACCCGGACCCGGCCGACCTCCCGTTCATCCGCCGGATGATCCTGAACATGGACCCGCCCGAGCAGGTCCGCCTGCGCCGCCTCGTCACCGGCGCGTTCACCCGCCGCAGGCTCGAGCAGTTCACCGAGGTGATCCGGGAGCGCGCCGCCGCCCTGCTCGCCGCGGTGGCCGGGGACCGCCACTGCGACCTGCCCCGTGACGTCACCGACGACCTCCCGCTGCAGAACCTCGCCGACCTGCTCGGCGTGCCCGTCGCGGACCGGGCCCTGCTGTTGGAGTGGACCAACCGGGTGATCGGCTACCAGGACCCCGAGCACGGCCAGGTCGTCACCGACGCGGAGGGGCGGCCGGTCAACCCGCGCTCACCGGCGATGCTCGCCGACATGTTCGGCTACGCGGAGGACCTCGCCGAGCGCAAGCGCCGTGAACCGGCCGACGACGTGATGACGGCGCTGGTGGAGGCCGAGGTCGACGGCGAGCGGCTCACCGACGCCGAGCTGAAGATGTTCTTCTTCCTCCTGGTCGTCGCCGGGAACGACACCGTGCGCAGCGCTCTTCCCGGCGGGGTGCTCGCGCTCGTCGCGCACCCGGAGGCCTACCGGCGGCTACGCGCCGATCCCGCGTTGCTGCCGTCGGCGATCGAGGAGATGCTGCGGGTGCACCCGCCGGTGCTGACGTTCCGGCGCACCGCCACCCGCGATGTCGAGCTACGGGGACGGCAGATCGCCGCCGGGGACAAGGTGGTCGTCTACCACGTCTCGGCCAACCACGACGAGCGCCGCTTCCCCGACCCGTTCCGGTTCGACCTCGCGCGCGACCCGAACGACCACATCGCGTTCGGCCAGGGCCCGCACCTGTGCCTCGGCGCCGCGTTCGCCCGGCTGCAGATGCGCGAGTTCTTCGGGGAGTTCCTGCGGCTGCCGCCCGTCGAGCTCGACGGCGAGCCCCGACGGCTCGTGTCGAACTTCATCAACGGGCTGACGAGCCTGCCGCTGCGCTGGTAACCGGCCGCCCGAAGGGGTGAGGGCGCCCGAGCAGGCGGCCGATACCCTCCGCGCCGTGAGCAGAACTGGGCCCCGTCTCGTCGTCGCGGTGGGGCTGGCCGCCCTCGTGCTCGTGCTGACGGGGTGCGCGCAACCGGGCCAGCTGGGCCACCCCGCGCCCGAACCTCCGCCCCTGCCGGTCTCGTCCGCGACGGTGCATCCGGTGGCCCCCCCGCCACCCCGCGGACCCGACCCGATCACCGGCCGCGTCGAGGACCGGGTGACGATGCGGACCACCGGACCGGCCGTGTACTCGGTCGAGACCATCGTCCTGCGGCCCGGCGAGAACACCGGGTGGCACCGCCATCCCGGCACCGAGCTGGCGATCGTGCGGTCCGGCGAGGTCACGGTCCGGCGGGAGGGCGCCTGCCGGCCCACCCGCTACACGGCGGGCGAGGCCGTGTTCGTCGACGACGGTTCCCCTCACCTCGCGAGCAACGACGGCGCTGTGGCCGCCGAGATGGTGGTCACCCACCTCCTCGACCCCGGTGTGCCGGAGCGGAGCAGCGTCCCCCCGGCCTGCTGACGTCCACCCACCGGGGCCCGAAGTTGTGGGAAAGTGGAGGTTGCACGGGCCCGACTCACGACGGCGGGGATCATGGGTAGTAAGACGGTGGCTGGTGTCGACGGGCGGATGTGGTTGGTCCGCCGCAACATCGAGTGGTCGCTCCCGGCCACGGGGGACGACTTCGAACACGACGTCGACGGCGGCCGCGGGGCGGCGGTGCTCATCCTGTCGGCCCTGTTCTTCTTCTGGCTGGTGGTCATCGTGTGGGCGCCCGCGCAGGTGCACATACCGTGGTTCCTCTGGCTGGTCTTCGTCGCAGCGGTGCTGTTCTTCCCGGTGCGCTGGTACCTGCGCAGGCCGTGGACCGTCGTCGCCGAGACGGCGGGCAGCTACGACCTCCCCGCCGAACGGTGGACCGGGCTCGTCCGGGGCGGCTCGAAGTCCAAGGAGGAGCTGCGCATCGTGGTGCGCAGGCTGCGCACCCAGGGCACGCCGGGCCACGCCGACAGCCCCCTCCAGCCGGTGAACTAGCAGGCCCCCGATGCCCGAGCTGCCCGAGATCGAGGCGCTGGCCCACCACCTGCGTGAGCACGCGCTCTACCGGCCGGTCGCGCGTGTGGACGTGGCGAGCATGAGCGCCGTGAAGACGTTCGACCCGCCGGTGTCGGCGGTGGTCGGCCGGGTCGTCACCGGTGCCTCGCGCTACGGGAAGTTCCTCGCCGTCGAGTTCCTCGACCGGCCGGACGACCCGTTGCACCTGATCACGCACCTGTCCCGGGCCGGGTGGCTGCGCTGGCACGACTCGGCATCGGCCACCCCGCCGAAGCCGGGCAGGGGGCCGCTGGAGCTGCGCGTGCACCTCGACACCGTCGGCGGGCCCGGGTTCGACCTCACCGAGGCGGGCACGCAGAAACGCCTGTCGGTGTACCTCGTGCACGACCCGCAGGAGGTGCCCGGCATCGCGCGGCTCGGGCCCGACGCACTCGCGCTCACCCGCGACGAGTTCGCCGCGGTGCTCACCGGCCGCAGCGAGCGGCTCAAGACACTGCTCGTCGAGCAGCAGGCGATCGCCGGCATCGGCAACGCCTACAGCGACGAGATCCTGCACACCGCGAAGCTCTCGCCCTACGCCGCCTCCGGCCGGCTGAGGCCCGAGCAGATCGACGAGCTGTACGCGGCGATGCGCTCCGTGCTCACCGACGCCGTCGAGCGTTCCGTCGGCCAGGGCGCGGCCCAGCTCAAGGGGGAGAAGCGCTCGGGCCTGCGGGTGCACGCCCGCACCGGGATGCCGTGTCCGGTCTGCGGGGAGACGGTCCGGGAAGTCTCCTTCGCCAACAAGTCCTTCCAGTACTGTCCCGGCTGCCAGACCGGTGGCAAACCCCTCGCCGACCGGCGGCTGTCGCGGCTGGTGAGGTAGGTAGGAAGGTGAACGTGACCGAGCTGCTCGGCAGCTCCACGGCGCTGCTCATCGCCGGCGGCGTGATCGTGATCATGATCGTGCTGGTCGTGGTGCTGATCCTGCGCAACCGGCGCAACACCTTCGCCACTCCGCTCGAACGGGCCACCTTCGCCACCCTGCACACCGTCGCGCTCGCCGCTCCCGCACTCCGGGAGGGCCTGTCGCACAACTCGGCGGCGTTCGCCCTGCCCTACCTGCGTCAGCTGCTCGACACCTGCGCGCTGACGATGACCGACAACCGCGGCCAGACGCTCGCCTGGGACGGCGACGCCGACCAGCACGAGCCCGACGTGCGGGCGCTCGCCGACCAGGTGATCTCCACCGGCCGCCAGCAGGTGCTGTCCCACACGGCGATCATCTGCGACCACCCCGACTGCGTGGTGCGCGGCATCGTCGTGGTGCCGCTGGAGACCGACGGTGCGATCGTCGGCACGCTGGCCGCGCTCACCACGTCCACCGCAGGCCCGGTGCTGCTGCGGGCCACCGCCGAGGTCGCGCGGTACGTGTCGAGCCAGCTGGAGCTCGCCGAGCTCGACGAGTCGCGCGCCCGGCTCAACCGGGCCGAGGTCAGGGCGCTGCGGGCGCAGATCTCGCCGCACTTCGTCTACAACGCGCTCACCACGATCGCGTCGTTCATCCGCACCGACCCGGTGCGTGCCCGGGAGCTGCTGATCGAGTTCGCCGACTTCACCCGGTACTCGTTCCGCACCGCCGGGGAGTACACGACCCTGTCGGACGAGCTCACCAACATCGAGCGCTACATCCGGTTGGAGAAGGCCCGCTTCGGCAACCGGCTCAACATCAAGCTGCAGATCGCCCCCGAGGTGCTGTCCGTGGTGCTGCCCTTCCTCGCCCTCCAGCCGCTGGTGGAGAACGCCGTGCGGCACGGGCTGGCCAGCAAGCCCAACGGCGGCACCATCACGATCACGGCGGAGAACGCCGGAGCCGAGTGCGTGATCATCGTCGAGGACGACGGCATCGGGATGGATCCGGCGCGGCTCACCGACGACCTCGACGACGCCCACCAGTCCGGCGCGCACGTC
Source organism: Pseudonocardia xinjiangensis (assembly GCF_050948425.1). Lineage (NCBI taxonomy): Bacteria > Bacillati > Actinomycetota > Actinomycetes > Pseudonocardiales > Pseudonocardiaceae > Pseudonocardia > Pseudonocardia xinjiangensis. Next base: position 67,571 of record NZ_CP192009.1, read on the forward strand.
GGTCTCGGCAACGTCGACGACCGGATGCGCTCCACGTTCGGGGACGACTTCGGGCTCGTGGTGGACACCGCGCCCGGAGCCGGCATGAAGATCACTCTCAGGGTCCCGAAGTTCCGCGCGGGCATCCGGGTCTGACCGCGTTCCCGCAGTACCGGCGGATCTCGATCTTGTTCGGCGCAGGTTTGCCCTACCGCGTAACGTGACCTGTATGGACGCGTTGCGCCTCCCCGATCGCCTGACCTCCCGCCTCCCGGGACGTCTCGGTGACCGAACGGACCGGCCGGTGGTGTCGATGGTCCGGCTGCACGGCGTGATCACGGCGACCACGGGCCCGGTGCCCCGTTCGGTGATCAACGCCAACGCGCTCGAGAAGACGCTCGAGCGCGCGTTCGCGCCGGAGCGGCTCGCCGCCGTCGCACTGCTGGTCAACTCTCCGGGTGGTTCGCCGACGCAGTCCGCGCTCGTGGCCGACCGGATCCGCGGCCTCGCCGAGGAGAAGGGCGTGCCGGTCCTCGCGTTCTGCGAGGACGTGGCGGCGTCCGGTGGCTACTGGCTGGCCTGCGCCGCCGACGAGATCTACGCCCACTCCACGTCGATCGTCGGGTCGATCGGGGTCATCAGCCAGGGTTTCGGGCTGCACAACCTGATCGAGCGATGGGGAGTGCAGCGCAGGCTCTACACCGCGGGCACCTCGAAGGCCAGGCTCGACCCGTTCCTCCCGGAGAAGCAGGAGGACGTCGACTGGCTGCGTGACCTGCAGGACGAGCTGCACGAGATCTTCAAGCAGTGGGTCACCACACGGCGCGGCGACCGCCTGAAGAGCGGGGCCGACATCTTCACCGGCGAGGTGTGGACGGGGGCACGCGCCGTCGAGATCGGGCTGGTCGACGGCCTGGGCACGGCTCGTGGCGTGCTGAGCGGACGCTTCCCCGACGCCGAGCTCGTGCCGGTGGAGGGACGCAGGCCGCTGCTCGCGCGGCTGGGTCTGGGTGCCGCCCCGGCGGCGGCCTGGACGCTCGGTGCCGACCAGCTGCTGGGTATCACACAGGCGGCCGAGATAAGAGCCACATGGGCACGGTACGGTTTGTAGCGCGGTGTGACCGGTCGATCCCGATTGGTGCTGGCCCCTGGCACTCACACGGAATCGCCGTCACCATGGTCGGCGGAGCCGGGGCGTGGTCGTCCCGGCCCTGGCGCGAGTCCCGGACACGCAGGATGAGGAGATCGTGGACAGCAACGACAGCTCCGGCGGCCTGGTCGTCCTCGCGGTGGATGACGAGGAACCGGCTCTCGAAGAACTGGCCTACCTCCTGAGCGAGGACTCCCGTGTCGGGATCGTGCTCAAGGCCTCCGATGCAACCGACGCCCTGCGCATCCTCAACAGCCGCCAGGGCGTGCGTGAGGCCGCCACGGCAGGCCAGGTGAGCCGAGGGCTCGCCAACCCGATGACAGGCACCCGCGTGGCGGAGCGCACCGACGTCGAGGTCGTCTTCCTCGACATCCGGATGCCCGGCCTCGACGGTCTCGAGCTGGCGCGCGTGTTCTCGTCGATGGCCGTCCCGCCGTCGGTCGTGTTCGTCACCGCCCACGACGACCGCGCCGTCGACGCCTACGAGGTGGGCGCGGTGGACTACCTCCTCAAGCCACTGCGTGCCGAGCGGCTCGCCGCCTCGATCGACCGCATCCTCGCCAACCGGGCCACCGGAGTGGCGGAGCCGGTGCGCGAGGAGGGCGGCGAGGACGAGGTCATCCCCGTCGAGCTCGCCGGCACCACCAAGCTCGTGCCGCGCTCGGCCGTGCGGTACGTCGAGGCGCAGGGTGACTACGCGCGGCTGCACACCCACGAGGGCAGCCACCTGGTCCGCATCCCGCTGTCGGTGCTCGAGGACCGCTGGCGTGACGCCGGCTTCGTGCGCATCCACCGCTCGTTCCTGGTGTCGCTCCCGCTGGTCACCGAGCTGCGGCTGTCGGGATCGGGCTACGTCGTGCGCGTCGGCAACGGCCCCGACTGCGCGGAGCTGCCGGTGAGCCGGCGCCACACCCGTGAGCTGAAGGACCGGCTCGTCCGCGCGACGAAACAGGCGTGGAGCCAGCGGTGACCACGTTCACCGACGGCGTCCCGCCGTCGGTGACACCCGAGCCCGGGGACGACCCAGGTCCCCCCGGGCCCGGGGCGGTGCGCCGCGAGGAGAGCTCGCCGGACGACCGCGAGCAGGAGTCCGCGGAGGACCGCGAGTACGACGACGCGCACATCGACGATACGGACCCGGACGACGCTGACCCCGATGACGACGGGACCGACGGCGGGGCCGGGTGGCTGCGCGACGAGATCCAGCGCCGTATCGCCGCCGGCCACTCGGCCACCGGGGGGCGGCACGCCCGCCGGGAGAGCGTCGACTCCACCGCCTCGTTCGGGTACGTGCCGCGCCACTCCGTGGCCACGCCCGGTCCCGGTGCGCCGCGGCCCGAGCCGGTCGGCGGCCCGGTCGCGTCCCGGCCCAGCGGACTGCTCCGGCGGGAGCGCACCGGTGACGACGGGATCTTCCCGCCGCTGGCCCCGGCCGCGTGGTCGCGTCCGCAGCAGCCGACCGGCCCCGACCCCGAGACGGACGTGGACGCCACCCGTCCTGGCCTGCCCGTTCTCCCGGCCACGGTGGACCTGGTCGCCGTCGCCCCCGCGCCTCCGGCGCCCGTCGAGCAGGCCACCGACCCGCCCGACGAGGCCGAGCCCGGCACGTCTCCCGGCGCCGGCACACCCGAAGCGCAGGCCGTCCCGGACCTGTTGGGCGACCCGCTGTTCACCGCGCGCACCCCGGCCCCCGGCTCCCGCACCCGCGGAACGTCCACCTCGGCGTCGGAGCAGAACGGCACCGACGAGGGGTCCGGCTCCACCGGGCCGGACGACGTCGACAGCAGGCGCGTGCGGGTGGTGCTCGCCGAGCGCAAGGGGGTGGCCCGGCCGGTCCGCACCGTGGTCGACATCCAGGAGGGCACGGGCGTCGGCGAGCTGCTGCGCAGCAACCTCATCGGTTCGCAGCTGGCCGTCGCGCTGCGGTTCGCCGTGTTCGCCGGGATCACCCTGGGCGTGCTCCCGGTGCTGTTCTACATCTTCCCCGAGATCGGCCGGATGGAGGTGCTCGGGCTGCGCGTGCCGTGGCTGCTGCTGGGCGTGCTCGTCTACCCGTTCCTGTTCGGGCTGGGTCTCTGGCACACGCGCACGGCTGAGCGGGTGGAGCAGAACTTCGCCGACCACGTGCAGGACTGAGCTCCGACCTTGAGCACGCCCGCGCTGGTCGCGCTGGTTGCGATCGCGCTCGTCGGCATCGCGTCCGCCGTGATCGGTTCGGTCGGTGTCCGGGTCGCGCGGAGCACGTCGGACTTCCTGGTCGCGTCGCGCACCGTCGGCACGGTGGCCAACGCCGGCGCGATCTCGGGCGAGTACCTGTCCGCCGCGTCCTTTCTCGGCATCGCGGGCCTGATCCTCCGCGAGGGGGCGGACGCGCTCTGGTACCCGATCGCGTTCGCCGCCGGCTACCTGGCGCTGGTGCTGTTCGTGGCGGCGCCGCTGCGCCGGTCGGGCGCGTACACCGTGCCGGACTTCGCCGAGGCCCGGCTCTCCTCGCCGGCCCTGCGCCGGGCGTGCACCACGTGCGTGCTGGTGATCGGCTGGCTGTACCTGCTGCCGCAGCTGCAGGGCGCAGGCCTCGCGCTCACCACGCTCACCACGCTCCCGGCCTGGAGCGGGGTCGCAGCGGCCGGAGTGATCGTCGTGCTGACGGTGATCGGGGGCGGCATGCGCTCCATCACGTTCGTGCAGGCCTTCCAGTACTGGCTCAAGTTCACCGCGCTGGCCGTGCCCGCCGTCGTCGTGCTGGGGTTCTTCCTGTCCGACGCCCGCACCTTCGACCGGGCGGCCCCGCCGAACTTCACCGCCGACACCACCGTGCAGGTACGCACGCCCGTCGTGCTGGAGGTGGCGGCGCGGGTCCGCCTCCAGGTGGACGGGGAGGTGAACGGCCGGCCCGTGCACGGCCGGGTGACGTGGGAACCGGGACGCTACGAGGTGGCGGCGGACACCAGCCTGGGGTTCGTCATCGGTTCGGCGGTGCCGACCGTGGTGGGGGCCCCGGCCACCGACCGGGCGTGGCTCGAGCCGATGTCCGGCAGCGCCCCCCACCAGCTGCTGGAGATCTACTCGATCCTCGTGGCCGGGTTCCTCGGCACGATGGGGATGCCGCACGTGCTGGTGCGCTTCTACACCAACCCGGACGGTCGGGCCGCCCGGCGCACCACGGTCGTCGTGCTGGCGATGATCGGGTCCTTCTACATGCTGGTGACCTTCATGGGGGCGCTGTCCCGGCTGTACACACCGCAGCTGCTGGTGAGCGGGCAGACCGACGCGGCGGTCCTGCTCGTCCCGACGGCGGTGCTCGGTGACGGCTGGGCCGGCTGGCTGCTGGGTGGCCTGGTGGCGGCCGGTGCGGCGGCAGCGTTCCTGGCCACCTCGTCAGGTCTCGTGGTGAGCCTGGCCGGGGTGGTGTTCACCGACCTGCTCAGGGGGCGCCTGCGGGACTTCCGGCTGGCGGCGCTCGTATCGGCGATCGTGCCGCTGCCGCTCGCCCTGTCGGTCACCCGGTTGGACTTCGCCCTGACGGTGCCGCTGGTGTTCGCGGTGGCCGCGTCGACGTTCTGCCCGCTGCTCGTGCTCGGGATCTGGTGGCGCGGGCTCACGGCGAGCGGAGCCCTCGCCGGGGTGCTGGTGGGCGGGGGGCTGTCCGGCCTCGCGGTCTGCCTCACCCTGTTCGCGACGGTGCCGTCCGGATGGGTGGGCGTGCTGCTGCTACGGCCGGCCGCGCTCACGGTGCCTGCCGCGTTCCTGACGATGGTCGTGGTGAGCATGCTGACGAGGGCGCAGATCCCGCCCGGCGTCGACGGCACGCTGCTGCGGCTGCACGCCCCGGAGCGGCTCGGTCTCTCCCACGACCGGCTCGACCCCCAGGCGTAGGGACTCCCGACCGACGGTCGCGGGCCCAACGGGACGGACCGGATGAACCGCCCGGCTCGCACAGGGATACGGTGAGCGGCGCGCCGAACACGATGTGGTAGAGCGACCACCGCGTTGACATAGTGGTGCGCGTGACGACGACCGGCCTGATCGCGCTCTTCGCCATGGGCCTCGTGGCACTGGCGTCGGCCGTGATCGGTTCGCTGGGCGTGCGGGTCGTCCGCAGCACCTCGGACTTCCTCGTGGCGTCGCGCACGGTGGGTGCCGCGGCGAACGCGGGTGCGATCTCGGGCGAGTACCTGTCGGCGGCGTCGTTCCTCGGGATCGCGGGGCTCATCCTGCGCGACGGGGTGGACGCGCTCTGGTACCCGGTCGGCTTCACGGCGGGTTACTTGGCACTCGTCATGTTCGTGGCAGCGCCGCTGCGCCGGTCGGGGGCCTACACGGTGCCCGACTTCGCGGAGGCCCGGCTGCGTTCGCCGGTGCTGCGCAAGGTCTGCACGGTGTTCGTGGTCGTCATCGGATGGCTCTACCTGCTGCCCCAGCTGCAGGGCGCGGGCCTCACCGTCGCCACGGTCACCGGGCTGCCGTCGTGGATCGGCGTCGTGGCGGCCGCGGTGGTCGTCGTCGCCACGGTGGTGCTGGGCGGCATGCGGTCCATCACGTTCGTGCAGGCGTTCCAGTACTGGCTCAAGCTCACCGCACTGGCGCTGCCCGCGGTCATCGCCCTGATCTTCTTCCTCAGCGACCAGCGCACCTTCGACCGGCCGGCCCCGCCGCAGTTCCAGGAGAACACCACCGTCGACATCCGGACGGACGTGGTGCTGGAGGTCGCGGTCCCGGTCAGCTTCACCGCCACGGGCGAGGTCGACGGCGTGCAGCGGGTCGACAGCCTCGTCCGCTGGGACGTCGGCACGCACACCGTCGAAGCGCCGGCGAAGCTCGACTTCCCCGGTGGTTCGCCGGTGCCGACGACGGTGGGCGCGCCCGCCTCGGACGAGAGCTGGCTGACCCCGTTCCCGGACGATCGCAACGACGGCCTGCTGGCCACCTACTCGCTGATCATCGCGCTGTTCCTGGGCACGATGGGTCTGCCGCACGTGCTGGTGCGCTTCTACACCAACCCCGACGGCCGGGCGGCCCGGCGCAGCGCGGTGGTCGTGCTGGCGCTGCTCGGCGGGTTCTACGGCGTGGTCACGCTGCTCGGTGCGCTGTCGCGGCTCTACACCCCCCAGCTACTGGTCAACGGGGACACCGACGCCGCCGTGCTGCTCCTGCCCACTGCCGTGCTGGGCAGCGGCTGGGCCGGAGCGCTGCTCGGCGGCCTGGTGGCGGCGGGTGCGTGGGCCGCGTTCCTGTCCACGTCGTCGGGCCTCGTCGTGAGCGTCGCCGGGGTGCTCTCCACCGACATCCTGGGCAGCAGCAGGGTGCGTGACTTCCGGATGTCCGCCGTCGTGGCCGGCGCGGTGCCGCTGGGGCTCTCGCTCGCGGTCACCCGCCTCGACTTCTCCGAGGCCGTCGCGCTGGTGTTCGCCGTGGCCGCGTCCACGTTCTGCCCGCTGCTCGTGCTGGGCGTCTGGTGGCGGGGGCTGACCGCTGTCGGCTCGATCGCCGGCGTGCTGGTGGGCGGGCTGGCCTCGGCCGGAGCGGTGGCGGTGAGCCTCTCGGGGTTCGGCGGGACGGGCTGGGTCGGGGTGCTGCTCTACCGGCCCGCGCTGGCCACCGTGCCCGCCGCGTTCCTCACGATGGTGGTGGTGAGCCGGTTGACGGCGAAGCAGCGGCCCACGGACGTCGACCAGGTGCTGCTCCGGCTGCACGCCCCGGAACGCCTCGGACTGACCAGGGACCGCCTCGAGGAGCGCGTGAAACGCGCAAGTGGTTGACGCCACACATACCAAAGCGCTAACAGTCGCGTGACTGCGCGGTCACATTTGTGACGCTGTGTCCATCATCGACCGCTCATTGACCGCTCGTCCTGGTGATTCGACCGCTGATCGGGACCTTGTCGCGCAACCGCGACGACCCTCGCGTTCACCCCACCGGAGTATTCCGACGAGCGAGTGTGACTGAACTATCGTTCGCTGCGTTGTGATACCCCGGATGGCGCGGCGGGACGCGGTGCGCAGCCGGATACGAGCGGGGAGGACGCCGTGAGCACGACAGGCGAGCGATCTACAGGCACCGTGTATGAACAGGTGCAGGCAAGTCCGGAGTTCGCCGACCTACGCCGCAGGCTACGGCGGTTCGTGTTCCCCATGAGCGTCGCCTTCCTGGCATGGTACTTGGCGTACGTGCTGCTCGCCTCGTACGCGCCGGGCTTCATGGCGATCAAGGTGCTGGGAAACATCAACATCGGCCTGATCATCGGCCTGCTGCAGTTCGTCAGCACCTTCGCCATCACCACCATCTACGTGCGGTACGCCAACAAGCACCTCGACCCGGCCGCCGAGAAGATCCGTCAGCAGATCGAGGGCGCAGAATGAACATGGACATCGCGCAGGCACCTGCCCCGCCTGCCGCCACCGCCGTCGGCGACGTCGGCCTGAACATCGGCATCTTCCTCGCCTTCGTCGCCGTCACCCTGGTGTTCGTCTACCGGGCGAGCCGCACCAACAAGACGGCGTCCGACTACTACGCAGCAGGCCGTGCCTTCACCGGACCGCAGAACGGCGTGGCGATCGCGGGCGACTACCTCTCCGCGGCCTCCTTCCTCGGCATCGCCGGAGCCATCGCGCTCAACGGCTACGACGGCTTCCTCTACTCGATCGGCTTCCTGGTGGCGTGGCTCGTCGCGCTGCTGCTGGTGGCCGAACTGCTCCGCAACACCGGCAAGTTCACGATGGGCGACGTCCTCGCGTTCCGCATGCGGCAGCGGCCCGTGCGTGCCGCGGCGGCCACGTCCACGCTCGTCGTGTCGTTCTTCTACCTGCTCGCGCAGATGGCGGGCGCGGGCGGCCTGATCGCCCTGCTGCTGCAGATCCCCACCAGCAACCGCGTCGGCCAGGGCGCCGTGATCGCCATCGTCGGCATCCTGATGATCGTCTACGTGCTCGTGGGCGGCATGAAGGGCACCACGTACGTCCAGATCATCAAGGCCGTGCTGCTGATCATCGGCGCCGCGGTCATGACGGTCTGGGTGCTCGGCATCGCCGGCTTCAACCTGTCGGCCCTGCTCGGTGACGCCGCCGCGGCCAGCCCGAAGGGCGACGCGGTGCTCGCACCGGGCCTGCAGTACACCAACCCGATCGACCTCGTGTCGCTCGGACTCGCGCTGGTGCTCGGCACCGCGGGCCTTCCGCACATCCTGATGCGGTTCTACACGGTGCCCTCGTCGAAGGAGGCCCGCCGCTCGGTGGTGTGGGCCATCTGGTTGATCGGACTGTTCTACCTGTTCACGCTGGTGCTGGGCTACGGCGCGGCGGCGCTCCTGCCGCCGGGCACCATCACCAGCGCCACCCAGAACAACGCGGCGCCGCTCCTGGCCTACCAGCTCGGCGGCGAGGTCCTGCTCGGCATCATCTCGGCCGTCGCGTTCGCGACGATCCTCGCGGTGGTGGCCGGTCTGACGATCACCGCGTCGGCATCGTTCGCCCACGACGTCTACGCCAGCGTGATCAAGCGCGGGCAGGCCTCGCCGGACGCCGAGGTCCGGGTCGCCCGCATCACCGCGCTGGTGATCGGGGTCGTCGCCATCATCGGCGGCATCATCGCCAACGGGCAGAACATCGCCTTCCTGGTGGCGCTGGCCTTCGCGGTCGCGGCGTCGGCCAACCTGCCGACGATCCTCTACTCGCTGTTCTGGAAGAAGTTCAACACCACCGGCGCGCTGTTCAGCATCTACGGCGGCCTGGCGATCTGCATCATCCTGATCGTCTTCTCGCCCGCGGTGTCGGGCAAGCCGGTCAACGCGGCCACCGGCCGCAGCGCCTCGATGCTCCAGGGCGTGGACTTCCACTGGTTCCCGCTGGACAACCCGGGCCTGGTCTCGATCCCGGCGTCGTTCCTCCTGGGCGTCATCGGCACCTACATCGGTGGCAGGCGGCCCGTCGAGGAGGGCAAGTTCGCGGAGATGGAGGTCCGGTCGCTCACCGGCGCCGGCTCCGAGAAGGCGATCGCGCACTAGTACAGCCGACACGCGTCCGGTAGCTGTACCGAACGGGGCGGGCCCACGGGCCCGCCCCGTTTCGCGTGTCAGCAGATCGTGACGATCCGGCGGGAGTGCACGGCCGTGGCCCATCCGCTCTGCGGAACGACGGCGCTCCACCAGCGGTACCCCTGCTCGTCCACGAACGGGTCGTGCTGCGGCTCGGTGGGTAGCGCGTGGAACACCGCGGACGCGAAACGGTCCGCGTTCGTCGGCCACGCTCCCGAGCCCGGATCGACGTCCAGGCGGAACCGGGCGGCGAGCTTGTGGGCGCCCACCCGGTACCTGAGGTAGAGCGCCAGGTCGATGCTGACCCAGGTCTCGTCGATGATCGGCGAAGACGTCTCGACACCGCAGCGGTGGACGCGTCGCGCCACGGACACCGCCCACTGCCCGGTCACACCGGCGTAGTCCACGAGATCCGACCGTAGTGGTGTCGGCACCCGATCGGGTCATCGTTGTCGCGTTCGCTGACCGGATCGTCACGTAGGCCCGTGGCAGGATGACACTCATGACTGGTCCAGCCGTCCCGGCGGTTCCCGTGGCGGATCTGCCGCCCGACGCAGCGCTGCTCGACGTCCGGGAGAACGACGAATGGGAAGCCGGCCACGCCCCCGGCGCCCGGCACCTGCCGATGTCCGAGCTCACGGCGCGTCTCGACGAGCTTCCCGACGACGACCCGCTCTACGTCGTGTGCCGCGCCGGTGGGCGTTCCGCCCGGGTGGTCGCCTACCTGGCCGGGCAGGGCTACCCGGCGGTGAACGTCGACGGGGGCATGCAGACGTGGGCCGCACAGGGCCGTGAGGTCGTCACCGACAGCGGCAACCCGCCAGAGATCATCTAGCCGCCGTGCCCCCGTCCGCGCCCTCACCAGGGGTGGCCCGGCTCGGGCCGCCCTGCCCGCGGTGCGGTCGGCGGGCACCGGCGGAGGGCGGCCCGTTCTGCCCGTACTGCGGCCGCTACCTCGCCGCGCTGCGGTGGGTGGCCGAGCCCCCGCCGTCCGCCGCTCCGGCCGCCCCTGCGCGGGTCCGCGTGCGCTACAGCGGGCCACCCCGGTACCGCACGCTGCCCCGCTGGGGGTTTCCGCCGCGACGCTGGGAGCCACCGGAGCCGGCCACGCCGACGCCCGATCCACTGCACGGCGCCCGCTCGACCTTCGGCACCCTGGTGCCGCTGCTGTGGGCCACCGTCGCGGTGGCGCTGCTCGCGGCAGGCGCCGAGGTGTGGCGCTACGTCCTGCTGCTGGCCAGCCGGGACAACGCGCTGTCCGCAGGCGAGGTGGCCGCATCGGACGCCCTCGTCGGATCCGCCGGCACGGTCTCGCCCATCCTCACCGTGGCGGCCGGTGTGCTGCTGATCCTCTGGAGCGTGCGCGCGTCGCGCGCCGCGGCCGACCGGGCGGGCGTCCGCCCGTCCCGTTCCCCCCGCATGGTCGTGCTCGGCTGGCTGGTGCCCGGGCTCAACCTCACCGTGCCGGGCTCGGTGCTCAGTGAGATCGAACACTGTGCGCTGGGCCTGCCCGTGGACCAGCGGCCCCGCCCGTCCCGGCTGCTGCTGGTCTGGTGGGCCCTCTGGGCCGCCGGCGTGGTGCTCTCCGCCGTGGTGCTCCTGTGGTCGCTGCGTACCGGCGTGCAGGCCCGCGCCGACGGGGTCGTGCTGCATGCCGTCCTCGACCTGCTCGCGGCCGTCACCGCGGGCGTCACGGCCCGGCTCGTCACGCGGCTCACCAGGCTGCTGGCTCCGGCCCGGCCGCGGCGCCGGGAGCTGCTGCTGAGCGTCAGACCGCCAGCCGCAGCTCGCGCAGCCCGCGCATGACGAAGTCCGGGCGGCGGCTGGGTTCGGCGGCCAGCGCCATCCCGGGCAGGCGGGTCCGCAGCGCGTCGAGCGCCGCGGCCACCTCCAGCCGGGCCAGCGGGGCACCGAGGCAGTAGTGCACCCCGGCGCCGAAGCCGAGGTGCGGGTTGCGGCGCCTGCCCACGTCCAGCTCGTCCGGCCGGTCGAACGCCCGGGGATCCCGCGCCGCCGCGCCGAGCAGTGCGGCGATCTTCGTGCCGGCCGGCACCGGGTGGCCGGCGACGGTCGTGTCCACCACGGCGGTGCGCTCGAAGAGCTGGAGCGGCGGGTCGTAGCGGATCAGCTCCTCAACGGCCGTGGCGTCGAGTCCCGGATCACCCACCAGCCGCTGCCACTGCACGGGGTGGCGCAACAGCGCCAGCACCCCGTTCCCGATCACGTTCACGGTGGCCTCGTGGCCGGCCATCAGGAGCAACGCCGCGGTGCCGACCAGCTCGTCCGCCTCGACATCGGCCTCGACCAGGTCGGTGACCAGGTCGTCGCCCGGGTGGGCCCTGCGGTGCGCGACGAGCCCGCGCAGCGCGTCCACGAAGTCGGCGGCAGCCTGCTCGGCCGCGCGCCTGCGGTGCTCGCCCGGGTCCGGCTCGTACATGGTGACGATGGCGCCCGACCAGCCGCGCAGCGCGGAGCGTTCCGGCTCCGGAACCCCGAGCAGCTCCGCGATCACCTCCACCGGGAGCCTGGCCGCCACGGTGGACATCAGGTCGGCACTCCCGTCGGCGTCGATCCGCTCGGCGAGCTCGTCGACCAGCCGGCCGGCCAGGCCGCGCACCCACGGCTCCAGCCGGGCCGCGTGGCCGCGGTTGAACGCGCCCGCCACCAGAACGCGCAGCCGGTCGTGCGCTGGCCCCTCCCGCTCGAGCAGCGAGTTGCGGTGCAGGAGGTTGAACGCCGGGAAGTCGGCGGCGGGCTCGGCGTCGGCCCAGATCCGGCCGAGGTCACGGCTGCGGAGCAGCTCCGAGCAGGCACCGTGCGACACCGCCACCGGTGTGCCGAGCAGGGCATGGGCATGCACCGGGCCGAGCGCGCGCAGCGCGGCGAAGGCGGGGTAGGGATCGGCGAGGAAGTGCGGATCGACCGGGTCGAACGGATGCAGCAGAACCTCCAGGGGCCACCGGCGGTCGAGGACCCGCCGGCGGGCAGTACCGTATCGCCCCGGCGGGCAGCGACCCCTCCGCGGCAGCGGTGAGGGTCGGCACGGCGTACCGACAATGTCGAGTCGTACCCGATAGCGTCTGGGGAACCATGGCCAAGAAGACACGTGTGCGTACGCGCGAGGGCGCCTCCCAGCACAGCGCGAGCGGCGAGAACCCCCGCCGGCCCTGCCCCTGCGGTTCCGGCAAGCGCTACAAGGCCTGCCACGGAGCGGGTGACGACGTCATCGTCCTGCGACCGTTCGAAGGTCTGGCGGCGGAGTCGGACCTGGTGGCGATGCGGGAGTTCCTGCCGTCGGCCACCGCGCCGCTACCGTTGCGCCAACCCCTCGACGTGCCGGTGACCATCGTGACCGTGCTGCCCGGGGCGTCCGCCGCGCTGGTCCGTCCCGACCGGTCGATCATGCTGGGGATGCAGGTGCAGACCCGCTCCGGAGACCTGTCGGCCGACCTCGGCAAGGCGCTGCGCTGGGCGCAGAGCGCAGAACCGGGCAGCGCGCTGCCCGTCGTCGGGCCGGGAATCGGCGACGGCGACCCCGTCCGGCTCCAGGACGTGCTCGAACCCGGGGCCACCCTCGACCTCACGCTGCACCCCGACTTCAGCTGGTGGGTCGTGCCGTCCGAGGACGGCGCCGAGCCCGCGGCCGACGTCACCGCGGCAATCGAGCGCGCCAACGCCGTCATCCTGCCGACGGAGGCGGTGCTCGCCGACGGCGTGCGGTCCGCCTACTGGGTCGACACCGGCACCAAGGCACACCTGCGCTGGGTGCGTCCGGAGCCCGAGGAGAAGCTGCTCGCGGCACTCGCCCGGCTGCAGGCCCGTGGCGAGCTCGCCCTCACCGACGAGGCTCGCTTCGCCGGCGTCTTCCGTGCCCACGGGCTGCTGGTTCCGGTCTGGGACCTCGACCGGGAGCTGCACCCCAAGGAGTGGGCCGACCCCGTGGCCGCGTTCGCCGCCCGGCTCGACGCCGCACTCGCCGAGGACGCCCCGCTGTCCGACGCCGAGCGCCGCGCCCGGGACGCGCTCGCCGGGAAGCAGATCACGCTCCGATAGCCAGGGACGAGGGCGCGGCCGGTGGTTACCGGCCGGTCATATGCTGCGACGCATGGGACTTCTCGACGGAAAGGTCGTCATCGTCACCGGCGCCGGTCGCGGCATCGGGCGCGGTGAGGCGCTGGAGTGCGCGGCTCAGGGAGCCGCTGTGGTGGTGGCCGAGTTCGACAAGGACGCAGGCGAGGCGGTGGCCGGGGAGATCACCGAGGCGGGCGGCCGGGCCGTGGCCGCGGGCGGGGACGTCGCCGACGCCGCGGTGGCCGACTCGCTCGTCGCCACCGCCGTCGAGCGGTTCGGTGCCCTCGACGCGCTGGTCAACAACGCCGGGATCCTGCGCGACCGGACCGTCGCCAAGCTCTCCGACGACGACTGGGACGCCGTCGTCCGCGTGCACCTGCGCGGCCACTTCATGCCCACCCGGGCCGCTGTCCGCTACTGGCGTGAGGCGAAGCGGCCAGGGCACGTCGTACACACGTCGTCGACGTCGGGGCTGCTCGGCAACTTCGGCCAGGGCAACTACGGCGCGGCGAAGGCAGGCATCGCCGCGTTCTCCACGATCGTCGCCATGGAGGGGGCGCGCAGCGGGATCACGAGCAACGCCATCGCCCCGACCGCCCTCACCCGGATGACGCTCGACCTGATGCCCGAGGAGTTCCGCTCCCGGCGCGAGGCCTCCATCGAACGCGGCGAGTTCGACTTCTTCGCTCCGGAGAACGTCGCCCCGCTGGTGGCGTTCCTCTGCTCGGACGCCTCGAGCCACATCAGCGGCAAGGTGTTCGGCGTGCAGGGCGACAGTGTCGAGATCTTCCAGCCGTTCACCAGCGTCGCCGAGATCAAGAACCACGGGAAGCGCTGGGACCCGGAGGACCTGCCGGGGCGGATCGACGAGCTCTTCGACGTCGCGGGCGTGCAGCCCGGCGCGGAGAACATGATGCAGCGGATGCGCTACCAGATCCTGGCCGAGCACTAGCGCCCCCGGCGCCCCCCCGGATTGCAGCAAAGCCACTTTGACGCAACCTGCTGGCATGAAAGTGGCTTTGCTGCAACGGGCCGGAGGCACCTACGGCAGCCAGCTCACCTTGCCGGCCAGGAGGGCGTAGCCCGTGAAGGCGACCACGTCGATGAGGGTGTGGGCACCGACGAGCGCCCACAGGCGGTTGGTGCGCTGCCAGATCCGGCCGAACACCAGCCCCATCACCAGGTTGCCGATGAACCCGCCGAGGCCCTGGTAGAGGTGGTAGCTCCCGCGCAGGAGCGCCTGGACCACCAGTGAGCGGTTCTCCGACCAGCCGAGCTGGCGCAGGCGGGTGATCAGGTAGCCGATCATCACCACCTCCTCGGCCCAGGCGTTGGCCCCGGCGGAGAGGATGAGGACCGGCACCCGCCACCACGTGTCGCCGAGCGTGGACGGCTGCACCGTGAGGCTCACCCCGAGCGCCTGCGCCACCAGGTAGAGACCGAGTCCGGGCACGCCGATGAGCGCGGCCAGCCCGGCCGCCCCGAGCGCGTCCCGGCCGGGGCGGCGGCGGTCCAGGCCGACGTCGCGGAGCGCGATGCCCGCCCGGATCAGCAGGTAGGCACCCAGCGCCCCCCAGCCCACGAGCTGCAGCACCCGCGTGAGCTGCAGTGCCAGGTCGACCAGGTTCGCCTGGGCCTCCGGGGCGTTGAGCGCCACCTGTTGCTGGTTCAGCGGCACCGGCTGCAGAACGGCGTCGAGCAGGCTCAGGAGGCTGCGCAATGCGGACAGCCCGAGCGTCACCGTCAGGACGACGAGCACCTCGGTGCCGACGAGGCGCCGGGTGCGCGGGTCGGTGATCGGAGCGGCCACGGGCGACGGCGGCGAGAGCCACTGCCGCGCTGTCGTCGAGCGGAGGCTGGACACGATCGCGGACGGTACCCGGCAGGTACGCTGGTCCCGTGCGACAGCTGGCCTTCTCCCCCCGCTGGATGCTGTGGCACGTGCTGACCCTGGGTGCCATGGTCACATGTGGCTTCCTCTCGGCATGGCAGTGGCACCGCGCCGGATCCGCGATGGGGTCCGTGCTGAACGTCGGCTACGGCCTGCAGTGGCCGCTGTTCGCCATCTTCTTCGCCGCGATGTGGTGGCGGATGCTCAAGATGGAGTCGGCGCGGCTGGCGGAGGAGGAGTCGGCGGCCGACGCCGTTGCGCCCGCCGAGGAGGACGTCGTCGACCCCGACGTCGAGCGCCTCCGCGACGCCGGACCGAGGGTGGTGACGTCGGGCGCGCCCTCGCCGTTCGGACCTCGACCCGTGTCGGTCCGGTCGCCTCTCATCGACGAGGACGACCAGGAGATGGCGGAGTACAACCGGATGCTGGCCCAGCTGGCCGCCCGCGACGCCGCTGACTGACCCCATACGAACCGCGAAGGACGTCCGTGTCGATCGAGACCGCTTTACGGAACTACCGGGTGGCCGCCTGGATCACCGGAGTGGGCCTGCTCGTGCTCGTGCTGGTGGCGATGCCGCTCAAGTACTTCTTCGGTCAGCCGCAGCTCGTCGCCGTGGTCGGCATGATGCACGGCTTCCTGTACATGGCTTACATCGTCCTCACGCTGCTGCTGGCCGAGCGCTGCAGGTGGAAGCCGCTGGACGCGCTGCTCATCCTGATCGCGGGCACCGTTCCGTTCGCGTCGTTCGTGGCCGAGCGCCGGGTGACCCAGCGGGTGCGGCTGGGGCGCTCACCCGTCAGCTAGCGTCGGCCGCGCTCGCGCCGGTGCCCTGGAAGGGGCAGCCGACCAGTAGCCCCATCTGCACCCGCAGCTCGTCGACCGTGGTGGCGGGCTCCCGCCACGCCAGCCGGACGTCGTGGTCGGTCCCGCTGGTCGTGTCGCCGGCCGGCCCTTCCACCCGCAGTCGCAGGCCACAGCGGTCCACCCCGAGCGGACGGATCCGCGCGCCGCGCAGCTCGCGCAGCCGTGGCGGCAGGTGCCGGGCCAGCGCGATGAGCACCTCGGGGTGCGCCTCCTCGAGGTGGGCGAGCCAGTGCTGCTCGTAGCGGCAGAAGGGGTCGGGGCGGGCGCCCGCCAGCTCGACGGGCGCGAGCGCGGCGCTGCCCTCGGCGTCGGACAGCACGGCGGAGCCGGGATCGAGGCGCACCAGCGTGGCGCCGTGCCCGAGCTGCAACAGCTCGGGATGCGGCCGAACGTCGGCGACCTGTAGCGCGACCCGCCGGGCGGCCTCGGGATCGGGCAGCCAGAGCCTGCCGGTGACCCAGAGCAGCGCGCGCACCGGCTCGCGGAGATCGACCGGCGCGTGGTCGGCGAGCTCGAGCATCGCGGCGAACTCGGCGCCGGGGGCCTTCCGGATGCGGTCGACGACCGGGTCGTCGTCGGCGAGGAGCAGCACCGCGGACCCGTCGGCCCGCACGTGGTGCACCAGTGGGGCCGTCCGTGGTGCGCCGGTGCCGACCAGGAAGGCCGAGCCACCCCGGGCGACCACGCTGCGGGCGCGCTCCGCGTCGGTGGGGGCCGGTGGACGCCGCAGCCGGATGGATGCCAACGAAGTCACCTCCGAGATTAGGTGAGCCTAAGCTATCGTCAGGCCTTCGACGATGTCCAGCACGCGGGAACCGGCAGCCGTTGTGAACCGCCGCGAGGCGACCCGTTAGCGTCTTGAACCGTGACGACGGCGGCAGGTGTTAACCCCTGGGCCATCCCACCGCTCTTCGCCCAGCTGGTCGACGACACCAGCCTGTTGCAACCGCGCTCGGTTGCACCCGGCGTCGACCAGGTGGTCTCGCGGTATGTCAGCGCCAGGGACGGCCGCTACGGCGGCCTGGTCGGGCAGCTCGTCTGCCCGGTCTCGCGGTTGCCGGCACTCGTCGCCGAGCTGGCGCGATCGGTTCCGGGCCGGCCCATCGAGCTGTCACTGGTCGTGGACACCGGCCTCGGTGCGGTACCGAAGGCGCTGTCCACCGTCTTCTCCCGATCGAACCTGGTCACCCCGCGCACCGTCGAGACCGCCGCACCGCCCGATGTCGATGCGGTGTGGCTGGAGCGCGTGGCCGAGTTCGTGCCTGAGGACGTCGTCGCGGTCGTCGAGCCCCGCAGGCCGTCGATCGCGGAGCCGGTGGGTACCGGCGCGTGGCTGGAGGCCGTCCGTCGGGTGGCCGAGCACGGCTGCGCGCCGAAGCTGCGCTGTGGCGGCCCACGCGCATCCGACGTCCCGTCGGTCACCGACATCGAGAACTTCGTGCGCGTCGTGGTCGAGGCGGGTCGCGGGTTCACCACGCTCGGGCTGCGGCACGTCGTCCGCACCGAGAGCCCCTCGGCTCCGGCCCAGCACGGCCTGCTCAACCTGCTCGTCGCCGTGTCGAGGGCCCTGTCCGGTGGTGACGTCCGCACGGCGCTGGAGAGCACCGACGCCGCCGCGCTCGCCGGGGAGATCGGTGCGCTCTCCGAGCCGGCCGTCACCGCCGTGAGGGGCCTGCTGTCACGGTGTGGCGCCGACCCGGAGCCCGTGCCCGCTGCGCAGCTCGCCGGTCTGGGTCTCCTGGCCTGAGCCGCGTTGTTCCTGGTCGGGGGAGCACGGCTCGGGTTCGTGGGCAGCCGGCCGGTGCCGGTCACCGCAACCAGGCTCGGGTGGCTGCTGCCCTCCCCGTAGCATGGTCTTCCGTGCCCAGACTCGCGTTCCTCGGACCGCGTGCCACGTTCACCGAACAGGCGCTGCGGACGCTCCCCGAGTCCGCCGACGCCGAGCTGGTGCCCTGCGCCGGCAGTCCGGCTGTGCTGGCCGCCGTCCGTGACGGTTCCGTCGATGCCGGCTGTGTCCCGATCGAGAACACCGTGGAGGGGGCCGTGCCGGCGGTGCTGGACGGCCTCGTCGCCGATCCGCCGCTGGTGATCATCCGCGAGGCCGTGGTGAACGTCAGCTTCGCGGTGATGGTCCGGCCGGGCACCCGGGCCGCGGACATCCGCACGGTCGCCTCCCACACCCACGCCATCGCGCAGACACGCGGCTGGATCGCCGCCAACCTGCCCGACGCCGACGTGCTGCTGTCCACCTCCACGGCGGAGGCCGCGGCCCAGGTGGCGCGCGGGGAGTTCGACGCGGCCGTGGCCGCCCCGCTCGCGGCGCAGCAGCACGGGCTCGAGGTGTTCGCCGACGACATCGCCGACAACCCCGGTGCCGTCACCCGCTTCGCGCTCGTCGCGCCCCCCGGACCGCCACCGGCTCCCACCGGCCACGACCGCACCACGCTGGCCGCCACCACCGAGAACCGGCCCGGCGCACTGCTGGGCCTGCTCACCGAGCTCGCGGTGCGGGGCATCGACCTGACCAGGATCGAGTCCCGGCCCATCAAGGACCGGCACGCCGAGTACTGGTTCCACCTCGACTGCTCGGGCCACGTCGCGGAGCCGGCCATGGGGGAGGCGCTGGCCGCACTGCACCGCCGGTGCGACCAGGTCCGGTTCCTCGGGTCGTACCCGCGCGCCGGCAACGGCGCTCCCCGGCCCGTTGGCCACGGCACTCCGGCGGTTCCGATCGGCAGCGCGGACGTGGTGGACTACGCCGCGGCCGAGGAGTGGCTGGCCGGGCTACGCGCCGGAAAGCTCGCATGAGCCCCGGACCCCTGCGGTTGGTGCTCGTCCGGCACGGGCAGACCGACGCCAACGTGCGCCGTGAGCTCGACTCGGTACCTCCCGGTGCCCCGCTCAACGAGCTGGGGCTCGCCCAGGCCGATGCGGCGGGAGAGCGGCTGGCCACCCACCCGGTCACGTCGGTGCATGCCTCGCGCGCCACGCGTGCCCAGCAGACGGCCGCCCCGATCGCCGCCGCGCACGGGCTGGACGTCACCGTGCACGACGGCGTGCACGAGGTGTTCGTCGGCGATCTGGAGGGCCGGTCGGACCGGGAGGCCCGCGAACACTTCGACACCGTCTACGCGGCGTGGTGGACCGGCGACCTCGACGCGCACCTGCCCGGCGGTGAGTCGGCCCACGACCTGCGCGCCCGCTACCTGCCGGTGGTGGAGCGGATCACGGACGGCGTCCACGGCGACGTGGTGCTCGTCAGTCACGGGGCGGCGATCCGGCTGGCGGCCGCAGCGCTGCTCGGCGACACCGCCGAGACGCTCTACGTGCCGAACACCGGCCTCGTGGTGCTGGTCGCCGATCCCGCGGCACCCAGCGGCTGGGCGCTCGACCACTGGGACAGTGCCGTGCCCGTCCCGGGCGACGTCACCGCGGGAGGTACCCCCCGCTGACCCTCCCGGGCGGGCTGGGCTGCTCGTCAGCCCCAGCCCAGCTCGTGGAGTGTCTCCTCGTCGATCCCGAAGTGGTGGGCGACCTCGTGCACCACGGTGACCGCCACCTCGTGCACCACCTCGTCGACGTCGTCGCACACGTCGAGGATCGCGTCCTGGTAGATCGTGATCCGGTCCGGCAGCACACCGCCGTAGTCCGACATCCGCTCGGTGAGCGCAATCCCCTCGTAGAGCCCCAGCAGCTCGGGCTCCTCGGGGTTGCGCTCCTCCACCAGCACCACGACGTTGTCCATCGCGGCGGTCAGCTGCGGCGGGATGGCGTCGAGCGCGTCAGCCACCGCCTCCTCGAACCGCCGCCGCGTCATCTCCACCGGCGGGAGGCTGTCACGCCCCGTTGCCGGACGCGTTACCCGGGTTGGCATCGGGCGGGGACGGCGGCGTCGGCGGTGTCGGGGGCGCCGGCGGAGTCGGCGGGGCCGTCGGGACCGAGGTCGATCCCGCAGGCGGCTGTGCCGGATCGGTGCCGGGCGGCGCGTCCCCGTTGGATGCGGGCGGCTGCTCGGCGGGCGGTCCGTCGGTCGGCTCGGCCCCGGCGGTGGGGTCGGCGGGGGCGGGAACGCCCGGTCCCGGGGTCTGCGTCGCCGGGGGCGCGGGCTCGTCGCCCACCACCACGTCGCCGCGGACGGGCCCGGTGACGGGAGCGAAGCCGCTCCGGTCGGGCAGCAGGGCCGCCAGGTTGCAGTTGACCTTCCGGGTGCCCGCCTTCCAGGACTCCTCGGTGAGGTTGTCCCAGTACACGGTGAGCTTCTTGGCCGCGATCACATCGCTGCCGCCCGCGTAGTCGTTGGCGATCTTCCCGCACTCCGGCTGCAGGTACGCGTCCTGGTCGCCGACGGCGGGGAAGTCGCCGGGGAACTTCTGGGACAGGTCCACGATCCCGACCGTCTCCACGGCGTGCGGCCCTGCGCAGTCCACCGGGTCACCGATGGTGCGCCCGTCGATGGCGAGGCAGGTGCCGGGGTCGTGCACCGCCGACTGGTCGGAGGTGGCGGCGCGCCCGGCCAGCGGGTACAGCGCCCCGGAGCGCGACGCGCTCTGCAGCCCGCAGCGCAGCTCCCGGTCGCCCTGGTTCCACTTCGTCGGCGAGGGCTTCAGCGCGCCCACCCGGTAGCGGCCGTCGGGGTCGAACTTGCCGCCCATGTAGTCGAGTACGAGCTGGCTGCACCGCTCGTTGACGAGCTGGCGCCACTGCCGGTCGTCGGGCAGCGCGACCTGGTCGGCGAGGGTCACCGAGCCGGCCTGCTCGAACAGGTGCGGCTGCGCGCAGTCGACCACCCGGGTGTCGGCGGCGTCGGGGCGGGACCAGGTGAGGCAGGTGCCGGGCGTGGACGGCGGGGCCGGCACCTCGACGACGTCCGGCTCGTCCGCTGCGCCGGGCAGGGCCGCGAGGGACCCGAGCACGGGCACCGTGGCGCCGGCGAACGTGTCGAGCGTGGCCACCCCGAACATCGTCAGCGCGCCGATGAGGACGCCCGTGACGATCCGGCGCGCAGGCACCTGCTTCGAGGAGCGGGGGGCGCCTGCGGCGGCCGGCGGTGGCGGCCGGTCGGCCGGGGTGCGTGGGGGCGGCGGCTGGGGGGTGCCGTGGCGTCCGCTGCGACGGGGAGCGGCGTCGCCCGTGGACGGCACCGGCGGCCGGGGCGGAACCGGCGGCTGCGGCGGAACCGGCGGCTGCGGCGGAACGGCCGGGCGCCCGGGGTTCCACGAGGGTGCGACGCGCGTACCGCCGGAGTTGCGGGGAGCTGCGGGACGCACGCCACCAGCGCCATGGGTGGCGGGCCGGTGGGGAGCGGCGAGGAGTCGGTCCATGTCGGCCGTCATCATGCCGTTACCTCTGGTGGGACCAAGCGGTCGGACCGGACTGCGCGACCATCGGTCGTCGGCGTGCTGCGAGCGTCAGCGTTTGCCGGTTGACGTGCTCCCGGTACGGTTTCGCCCGCAGGGGTGCCTGCGAACGGCCGACGAGCGCAGCCGAGGGGGATCGCGTGTCAACGGACGACAACCGACCCGGCGGCGACGGGCCTGCCGAGGAGCAGCCCGGCGATCACCGCGAGCCGTCCACCGGACGGATGCGCTTCCAGGACGAGTCGACCACACCGCGTGAGCCCACGCTCGCCGAGCGTCGCGCGCGGGAGCAGGCGGCGCGCCGCGAGGAGGAGGCGGAGCGCCAGCAGGCCGCGGACGCCGAGCGGTCGCGCAAGAAGCGCAAGCGCATCCTCGTCGGGGCGGGCGCCACGGTCGGGATCGTTGCGCTCATCGCCATCGGCTACCAGGTGGCGCAGCCCGACGACGAGGTGCAGGCCCGCTGCGTCGACGAGGAGACGAACGTCGTCGTCGACGACGCCAACTGCGCGACGCCTGCCAACAACAGTGGCGGCTACTACGGCGGTGGCGGGATCGTCCCGTACCCGATCTTCATCGGGGGCGGCGGCCGCCAGTACCGCTACAACTACGGCGGCAGCGGCAACATCGGCCAACCAGTGGCAGGCGGCACCGCGACGGTGCCGAAGGGTGGCACCCGCGTCACCACCCCGTCGGGGAAGAGCGTCGCGGGATCGTCGGGTAGCGGCTCGGTGTCGCGCGGCGGTTTCGGCGTCTCGAACAGCGGCTCCAGCGGCTCGTAGACGGGAACGACACCGAGAGATGGAACGGCAAAGGGGGAAGCCTCGGCCGGACTGGGAGAACACGGTCCGGGAGCAGGGGATGGTGTACGGCACGCCCGGCCGCGGCGAGGGCGGTTCCCCGCGGCCGTACTGGGACGAGTCGGTGCACTACGTCTTCTCGATGGACGAGATCCTCTCCCTCGAGGCCGACGTCGAGGTGGTGCACTCGATGTGTCTCGAGGCCGTCGACCACGTCGTCACCACCGAACGGTTCCGCGACTTCGCGCTGCCCGAGTGGTCGTGGGAGGGCGTCGCGGCATCGTGGAAGCGCAGCGACCCGCACGTCTACGGCCGGTTCGACCTGCGCTACGACGGCAGCGGCCCCGCCAAGCTGCTGGAGTACAACGCCGACACCCCCACCACGCTGCTCGAGGCGTCGATCCTGCAGTGGAACTGGCTGAAGGACACCCACGAGGGGGACGACCAGTGGAACTCCCTGCACGAGAAGCTCGTGGAGCGCTGGGCGCTGATCAAGGCGCGCCTGCCGGGTGACGAGATCCACTTCACGTGGTCGACCGGCGACTCGACCGGCGAGGACCACGTGACCGTCGGCTACCTGCAGGAGACAGCGGCGGAGGCCGGCCTCGACACCGTCGGCCTCTCGATCGAGGACATCGGCTGGGACGCCGCGCTCGACCGCTTCGTCGACCTCGAGGAAGCGCCGATGGCGGCGGTGTTCAAGCTCTACCCCTGGGAGTGGATGCTCACCGACCAGTTCGGCAAGCACGTGCTGCGCAGCCTCCCCGAGACGCTCTGGGTCGAGCCGCTGTGGAAGACGCTGCTGTCGAACAAGGCGCTGCTCGCCGTGCTCTGGGAGATGTATCCCGGCCACCCCAACCTGCTGCCCGCCTACCTCGACCAGCCCGGCCTGCTCACCGAGTACGTCCGCAAGCCCCGCCTCGGCCGTGAGGGCGCCAACATCTCGATCGTCGCGCCGGGGATGGAGCACCAGACGGGTGGTGTGTACGGCGAGGAGGGATACGTCTACCAGCTCTTCGACCCGCTTCCCGAGTTCGACGGCTACCGTCCCGCGCTGGGCGCCTGGATCGTCGGCGACACCGCGGCCGGCCTGGGTATCCGCGAGACCGTCGGGCTGGTGACCGACGACGGGGCCGCGTTCGTGCCGCACCGCATCCCCGAATCCTGACGCTCCCCCTCTGGAGGTTCTCGTGACCCCGACCGTGACGCTGGCCCAGATCGACCCGGGGTTCTTCTCGGTGATCGGACGGGGAATCGGCGCGATCCTGCTCTACGCCGTGATCGGCGTGCTGCTCATGCTCGTCGGCTTCTGGGGCGTGGACGTCACCACGCCGGGCAAGCTCAACCGCATGGTGCGCGACGGGCGGCCGAACGCGGTGATCGTCACCGCTGCGGGCATGGTGAGCATGGCGTTCATCGTGGTGGTGGCGATCTACGCGTCCTCGGGCGCGCTGCTGGAGGGCCTGCTCGCCTCGCTGATCTTCGGGCTGGTCGGCATCGTCGCGCAGGTCGGCGGGGTGCGGCTGCTGGAGTGGATCACGAACATCGACATCGGTGCGGTGCTGGCGGCCGACCGCGTGCAGCCCCAGGCGTACGTGGTGGGGGCGGCTCACCTGGCGCTGGGCCTGGTGGTCGCGGTCGCCATCCTCTGACCCGCGAGTCGCCCCGAACCCGCCCGCGAGTCGCCCGTTCTGCGTGCGCGAGTCGCCCGGAACGCGAACCGGGGACCGGCACGGTGGGTCAGTTCCCGGTGACCTGCTCGGCGAGTGAGCGGTCCAGTGCCACCCGCACGAGGGCGGCGGCCAGCGGGGCGAGCTCCTCGCCCGGGGCGAGACCGGCCAGCTCGTCCGGATCGGCAGGCAGGCCGAGCCGGCCGGCGCCGTCGAGCACCTTGCCGTCGAGGGCGGGCCGCAGCGACGGCCAGACGTCCTGCGCCTCGCGGCAGAAGATGTCGGCGCCGACCGGCCCGAGCCGGGGGAACGCCCTGAGCGCCTTCCGGACGCCGGCCGGGTCGCCGTCCACGGCGTCGCGCAGCCGCCGCAGGTCGCCGCCGTACTCCGACCGCAGCAGCTCCGCCCCCTCGCCGAGTGCGGTGGCCGTGCTCTCGTCGTAGCGCTTGTAGCCGGCCCGCCCCAGCGCATCCACCCGCTCCTGCCAGGACGCCGCGAGCATCCGGTCCGGCGTCCCCATCCCGGCGTCCACGAGCTCGCGGGCCGCCGCCACCGCGATGTCGGCCCGGATCCGCGTGGAGAGCAGCACCGAGAGCACCAGCAGCCGGTAGAGCGGGGCCGGGGTGTCGCGCAGCCGGATCCCGGCCTGCTCCGCGTAGGTGGTGCCGGCTCGGTCGAGCAGCGCGCGGACGGTGTCTCGGGCGGCGGTCACGACGGAGACGTACCCGCTGCAGCCGGCCTACATGTCAACGTGAACGACCTCTGGATCGCCGCCGTCGTGGCCTCGCGTGGCCTCCCCGTCGTGACGCAGGACGACGACTTCGGCCCCGTCGAGGGCATCGGGGGCCTGGCGGTCGTGCGGGTCTGACGGCATCCGTGGAAGCGGACGTCGGGGTCGGGCGGTTGACTCTCGACCATGTCGAGGCACCAGGTTCTGTGACATGGAGAGCTCGCGCGGGGACATGGAGCGGTTGCGCGGGATCGGGCAGATGTCTCGTGAGAGCGGTCTGACCGTCAGTGCGCTGCGCTTCTACGACGGCGCAGGCGTGCTCGTCCCGGCGAGGGTGGACCCGTCAACGGGGTACCGCTCCTACTCGCCGGAGCAGGTCGCCGTCGCCCGGCTCGTCGCGATGCTGCGCCGGGTCGGGATGCCGCTGGCCGGGATCCGCCGGGTACTGGCCGGCCGGCGTGACCCGGCCGTGGTCGACGTGTTGCTGGCCGAGCACCTGCACCGCCTGGAGCAGGGGCTGGCCGACGCCCGCCGCGAGCTCTCCTCCGTCAGATCCCTGCTCGCCGCCCACACCGTCCCGGGGCGGGGTGGGCCGACTCCGGAGGAGAACCCTGTGCCTGCCACCACCGTCACCGTCAGAGGACCCGAGCTGGCCGAGGCGCTGCGCGCCGTCCGGTTCGCCGTCGGGGCGGATCCCGCGCTGCCGGTGCTGAGCGGCGTCCTGCTGGACGTCACCGCCGAGGCGCTCACCGTCGTCGCCACCGACCGCTACCGGCTCGCGGTCTCGTCGGCGCCGGTGCTCTCGCTCGACGGGGCCCCCGTCGCGGTCGTCGTGCCCGCGGAGTTCGTCGACCGGATCCCCCAGGGGGAGAAGGTGCAGATCGCCGTCGACGGCCCCACCGTCACGGTCCACGCCGGGACCGACGTACTGAGCACGGAGCTCATCCCCGACGACTTCCCGGACTACCGCAGGCTGCTCCCCGAGCAGCGACGTCCGGTGCCGGTGCGGCCCGCGCTGCGTGCGGAGCTGCTGGCGGCACCCGTGCGCACGATGCGCCGCGAGCAGGACGGCACGGAGTTCGAGGTGGCGGTCCTCGGGCCGGGGCCGGACGGCGGCGTCACGATCGACCCGGACGCCGACGGCGTCGGGGTGAACCGGGAGTTCCTGCTGCAGGCGCTGGACGCCGGCGGTCCCGGACAGCTCCTGCTCTCGCTGGACGGCCCGATCGGACCGCTGGTCGTCCGGTCGGAACGCTCGGTCTCGCTGCTGATGCCGGTGCGCCTCTGACGGCGGGCTCCACCCCGGGCCGCTCCGTTCCCTTGACGGCCGTATGTGTGATGTGGCGGAAAGATCGGTCCTCGCACGACACGTCCGTAGGGTGGACGGTGTGCAAGCCCCCCGACTGGTCGCCACGGACGTCGACGGCACCCTGCTCGACCCGGACGACCGGGTCAGCGGGCGTGCGGCCGCAGTGATCGCCAGGGCGGTGGCGGCGGGAGTGGGGTTCGTGCTGGTCACGGGCCGCCCGCCACGGTGGATCCCGCCGGTCGCGGAACAGCTGGGGGTGGCGCGGCTCGCGGTGTGCGCCAACGGCGGCGTGCTCTACGACGCCGTCGACGACCGGGTGCTCTGGTCGCGCACGCTCGACCCGGACGTGCTCGCGCAGGTCGCGGAGGCCGCCGCGGTGGCTCTGCCCGGGTGCGGGCTGGCCGTCGAGCGGGTCGGCAACGGGGCGTTCGACGACCCGACGCCGTTCATCGCCGAGCCGGACTACCTGCACGCCTGGCCCGACTCCGACAATGCCGTGGTCCATCGGTCGGAGCTGCTGTCGCGGCCCGCGGTCAAGATGCTCGTGCGCTGCCCGCAGCTGTCGAGCGACGCGATGGTGGCCGCGCTCGCCCCCGTGATCGGCGACACGGCGGATCTGACGTTCTCCCACCCGCGGGGGCTCGTCGAGATCTCGCCACCGAACGTGACCAAGGCGTCCGGGCTCGCCGATGTGGCGCAGCGGTACGAGGTCGCCCCCGCCGACGTGATCGCCTTCGGGGACATGCCGAACGACCTGGAGATGCTGCGCTGGGCCGGACACGGTGTGGCCATGGGAAACGCGCATCCGGCGCTCCTGGAGGTGGCGGACGAGGTCACCGCGAGCAACAGCGACGACGGGCTGGCGCTGATCCTCGAACGCTGGTTCTGAACGCGAGGGCAACGCGAGGTGTCGTAGAGGGCACCGCAACCAGCTACTGCCGGTGACCGGGCGTAGCATCAAGGCCCGACAGCGCATCGCGGCGTGCGGCGGCGGGCCCGGCCCCCGCCGCGACGCCGCACCGACCGGCGCGGGCCAGGCCCGCCACGCCGCACTGGAGGCCCCCGCACCGTGGCCGAGCTCCTCGACCGCCCCGGCCCGACGCGCCCTCCGGCCGTCCTTCCGCAGGGCACTGTCACCCCAGAGGGCACTGTCGACATCCCTCCCGCCGCCTTCGAGGTGCGCGTGCTCGAGGCCGTGCAGGGCAGGCTCGGCCGCCCACCGGTCGTGCGGGTCGCCCGCGGGATGTCCTTGTTCGGCGAGCACGCCGCGGGATGGCTCCTGTTCGGCGCCGCGGGTGCGGTGATCGACCGCAGGCGCCGCCGCGACTGGGTCACGGCCACCGCCGCCGTGGCGCTGGCCCACGGCGCGTCCGTCGGTGTGAAGCGCGTGGTGCGCAGGCCGCGGCCGCAGGACCCGCGGGTGCAGGTGCTCGTCGGCACCCCCAGCAAGCTGAGCTTCCCGTCCGCCCACGCCACCTCCACCACCGCGGCGGCCGTGGTCTTCGGGGCACTCCTGCGCAAGCCGCTGGTGGCGGCGCTGGTGCCCCCGATGGCCCTGTCCCGGATGGTGCTGGGCGTGCACTACCCCACCGACGTGGTCGCGGGCTCCGTGCTCGGCGCCGCGGTGGCGGTGGTGACCCGGCGGGCGGCGAGTCGTCGCACTGCTCTGCGTGCCCGGAAGGGGAACCGATGACCAGCACCGACGTGCCGACCGAGCAGGCGGCCGTACCGCCGCGCACTCCGGTCAGCGTCACCCGTGGCGTGCTCAAGACGATGCGCCCGCGGCAGTGGGTGAAGAACGTACTGGTGCTCGCGGCGCCGTTCGTCGGCGGCGATCTGTTCACCCAGGGCATCGCGATCCATCTCGCGGTGGCCTTCGTGGCGTTCTCGCTGGCCGCCTCGGGCATCTACCTCGTGAACGACGCCAACGACGTCGCCGCCGACCGGGCGCACCCGACCAAGCGCAACCGGCCGATCGCGGCGGGGATCGTCGCACCCCGGCTGGCGCTGGGCGTGGCCGTCGTCCTGCTGCTGGGCGCGCTGGCGCTGAGCCTGCTGGCGAGCGTGCAGCTGGTGATCGTGCTCGCCGTGTACATCGCGGTGCAGCTGGCGTACTGCTTCTGGCTCAAGCACCAGCCGGTCCTCGACATCTGCATCGTCGCGTCCGGCTTCCTGCTCCGGGCCATCGCGGGTGGTGCCGCCACCGGAATCGCCCTGTCGCAGTGGTTCCTGCTGGTGGCCGGCTTCGGGTCGCTGTTCATGGTGGCGGGCAAGCGCTACGCGGAAATGATGCTCGCGGAGCGCACCGGCGCGAAGATCCGCAAGTCGCTGGAGAGCTACTCGGCGTCGTACCTGCGGTTCGTCTGGGCGCTCTCGGCCACCGTGCTGATCACGACGTACTCGTTGTGGGCGTTCGAGATCCGCGAGGAGCAGCACAACACCGTCTGGTCGGTGATCTCCATCGTGCCGTTCGTGATCGCGGTGCTGCGCTACTCGGTGGACGTCGACTCCGGCAACGGCGGCGAGCCGGAGGAGCTCGCGCTCGCCGACCGCGTCCTGCAGGTGCTGGCGCTGCTGTGGATCGGCACGCTCGTGCTGGCCGTCTACGCCTGACCTGCCCGGAAAAATGATCGAGGACATCTCGGCCGGCCCGCCGATCAGCGGTTTCGCACCGGACACACCGGACGCGGGGCGGCCACCGTCGTCATATCCGACGCCGCTACCCTCGGCGGTCGTGAGTTACGCGGGATATGACCTCGTCATCGTCGGATCGGGTTTCTTCGGCCTGACCGTCGCCGAGCGGGCCGCCACCGAGCTGGGTAAGCGCGTCCTGGTGCTCGAGCGGCGTTCGCACATCGGCGGCAATGCCTACTCCGAGCCCGAACCGGAAACCGGCATCGAGATCCACCGCTACGGTGCGCATTTGTTCCACACCTCCAACGAACGGGTGTGGGAGTACGTCAACCGCTTCACCGACTTCACCGACTACCAGCACCGCGTGTTCGCCCGGGTCGGCGAGCAGGTCTACGCGTTCCCGATGAACCTGGCGCTGATCAACCAGTTCTTCGGGAAGTCGCACACGCCCGACGAGGCACGCGCCCTGATCGCCGAGCAGGCGGCCGAGTTCGACACGAAGGACGCGACGAACCTCGAGGAGAAGGCCATCTCCCTGGTGGGGCGGCCGCTCTACGAGGCATTCGTCAAGGGCTACACGGCGAAGCAGTGGCAGACCGATCCCACCCAGCTCGACGCGTCGATCATCAACCGGCTGCCGGTGCGGTACACGTTCAACAACCGGTATTTCAACGACACCTACGAGGGCCTGCCGGTCGACGGGTACACGGCGTGGCTCGAGAAGATGGCCGACCACCCCGACATCGAGGTGCGGCTCGACGTCGACTACTTCGACGTGCGCGAGGAGATCCCGGCAGGCACCCCCACGGTCTACACCGGGGCCGTGGACCGCTACTTCGACTACTCCGAGGGCGAGCTCGGCTGGCGGACGCTGGACTTCGAGCAGGAGGTCCGCCACGACACCGGCGACTTCCAGGGCACCTCGGTCATGAACTACAACGACGAGGACGTCCCGTTCACCCGGATCCACGAGTTCCGCCACTTCCACCCGGAGCGGGACTACCCCACGGACAAGACCGTGATCGTGCGGGAGTACTCCCGGTTCGCGGAGTCCGGTGACGAGCCGTACTACCCGATCAACACGCCGGAGGACCGGCAGAAGCTCCAGCGCTACCGCGAGCTGGCACGCAAGGAGACCGCCAACGCCAACGTCCTCTTCGGCGGCAGACTGGGCACGTACAAGTATCTCGACATGCACATGGCAATCGGGTCGGCGCTGACCATGTTCGACAACCGCATCGCCCCCTACTTCGCCGACGGCCGTGCGCTGGCCGGCACCGAGAGCACTGAGGACTGAACTCAGAGGATGCAGGGCCTGACTCGATGACCCAGACCATCGTCACCGCCGAGGAGACCGTCGTGCCCACCGGGGAGGCGGTCGCCAGCAGCTTGTTGCAGCGGGTGATCCTGCCGCGTTCCGGTGATCCGATGAGCGTCCGTTCCCTCTACATGGACGAGCGCACCGGGCTCCGGATGACCACCGTGCCGGAGCCGATCGGTGCTCCGCCCGGCCCGAAGGTCGAGCTCACCGGCTCGGCGATGAGTGCGCGGCGGCTACGGGTCACCTCGCGGACCTCCGCGGTGGTGCCCGAGCAGAGCGAGGTCTCGTTCGCGGCGTACTTCAACGCCTTCGCCGCCGGGTACTGGCGGCGGTGGAGCCGGCTCACCGAGGTCCACCTCCGGCTGGAGGTGGAGGGCACCGGCCGCCTCGACGTCTACCGGACGAAGGCCGACGGCTCGCAGATCTTCGTGCGCGGCGTCGTGATCAACGGGCCGGGGCGCCAGGAGCTGGACCTGGACCTCGACCTGCGCCCGTTCGAGGACGGCGGGTGGTACTGGTTCGACCTCAGCACCGACTGCACCGAGCTCACGCTGCACGCGGGAGGGTGGTACGCCGCGGAGGCGGCCACCGGCCGGGCGGCCGTCACCATCGGCATGCCGACGTTCAACCGCCCGGCCGACTGCGTGGCCACGCTCGCCGCGATCGGCGAGGACCCCACCGTGCTCGAGGCCGTGACCGCGGTGATCCTGCCCGACCAGGGCACGAAGAAGGTGCGCGACGAGCCCGGCTTCGAGGCGGCCGCAGCGGTGCTCGGCGAGAAGCTGCGCATCATCGACCAGCCCAACCTCGGTGGGTCCGGCGGGTACGCCCGCGTCATGTACGAGGCGCTCGGCAGCACCGACTGCGAGCAGATCCTCTTCATGGACGACGACATCCTGCTCGAACCCGACTCGGTGCTGCGCGCCGTCGCGTTCTCCCGGTTCTCCCGGGAGCCGATGCTCGTCGGCGGGCAGATGCTGTCGCTGCAGTCCCGCTCGCAGCTGTCCACCATGGGCGAGGTCGTCGACCGCAACACGTTCCTGTGGCGCAACGCGCCGGGCACCGAGCCGCACCACGACCTGGCCGACCGCACGCTGCGCCAGACCCCGTGGCTGCACCGGCGCACGGACGTCGACTACAACGCGTGGTGGATGTGCCTGATCCCCCGTGCCGTCGCCGAGGACCTCGGGCTGCCGCTCCCGCTGTTCATCAAGTGGGACGACGCCGAGTACGGCCTGCGGGCCCGCTCGCGCGGCTACCGCACGGCCACGGTGCCGGGGATCGCGATCTGGCACATGTCGTTCCTGGAGAAGGACGACACGAGCGACTGGCAGGCCTACTTCCACTACCGCAACCGGCTGGTCGCAGCCGCGCTGCACGGCCCGGACAACCCGAGGTCCCTGCTGCGCGACACCCTCAAGCGCACCCTGCGCCACCTGCTGCTGATGGAGTACTCGGCCGTCGCGCTGCAGGCCATGGCGTTGCGCGACTTCCTCGCCGGGCCGGAGGCACTGTTCCCGAAGCTGCCCACGGTGCTGGGTGAGGTGCGGGCCGAGCGCGCGAAGTACGACGACGGACGGACGCTCGACTCGGCCACGCAGGTGCCGCTGTCGGAGCTCGACGCGCTCGCCGCTCAGGTGTTCCCGCCGCCGCCCACCCGCAAGATCCCGATCGCGAAGGGCCTCGCCCGCAGCGTCCTGCACAACCTCCGGGCGCCCAACCCGGAGCACCAGGTGGTGCCGCAGCGCAACGTGCCGTCCCGGCAGGCGCAATGGTTCGTGCTGTCGCAGCTGGACTCGGCCACCGTGTCCACGCCCGACGGGCGCGGGGTGACGTTCCGTCGCCGTGACCCGGAGCTGTTCCGATCGATGATCAAGCACGCGGTTGCGCAGCACCGCGAGATCGCGAAGGCGTGGCCGGAGCTGCGCCGCCGCTACCGGGACGCGCTACCGGCGCTCACGAGCCGGGAGTCCTGGAAGCGCGAGGTCTTCGACCGCTGACCGAGACGAAGGGGCCCGGACGGCATCGGCCGTCCGGGCCCCTTCGTCGTCGAAGCGGCTTCAGTCGTCCAGGCCGTAGAGCCGCGCCCAGTTGTCCCTGCTGGTGAGGTTGCCCATCTCGGCGCGGTAGCGCTGCGCCACCGCGGGTCCCTCCGACACGAACCGGCGGAACGTCCCGGCGGCGCGCTTCGTGAGCTGCAGCGCCACGTCCTTGTCGCGGGTGCGGACGCGGATGCCCTGCTCGGACATGTCGGTGACCACGGCGCGTTCGAAGGTGGAGACGTGCCACCAGTGCGCGTCGCCTGCCGGGACGAAGCCCGATCGGTGCACCGACCGGTCGGTGAGCAGGTACGCGGCGCGCTTGAGCCACGTGAGCCGCTCGTGGCCGGGCGGGTTGGCCGCCCGCACGACCTGCAGGTCGCGGAAGTCGTCATGCACCTCGGAGACGGGGTGCATGGCGGTCTCGGCGTACCGCGACCGGATACGCCGGATCTCCGCGGCGGCGGCCGCCGACCCGTCGCGCAGGATCTCGGGGCCGTCCAGGAAGTCCTCCATGGCCTGCAGCAGGGTGGCCGACAGTCCGTACTGCATGCTGATCACGTACTGCGACAGCAGCTGCCCGAGCCGCCGGGTGAGCCGCCGCACCGAGAAGTCGGTGTGCAGTGCCGCGGTGATCAGCCCGTTGCGCATGTTGAAGTACCGGTGCCACTCGTCCCAGTCCTTCCACCCGAAGTCGGCGTGCCACACGCCGGCTCCGGGCAGGGCGACGGTGGGGAAGCCGTGGGAGCGGGCCCGGTACCCGTACTCGATGTCGTCCCACTGGAAGAACAGCGGCAGCGGGTAGCCGATGGCCCGCACGATCGCGGCCGGGATCAGGCAGGACCACCACCCGTTGTACTCGGTGTCGACGCGGCGCTCCTGGTTGATCGGCAGCTGCCGCTCGTCGGTGCCGAGCAGGTAGGCCTCTTTGAGCGCACCGGGCACCGGCATGCCGACCTGCAGGAGCTCCGGCTCGGCGTACTCCGCGGAGATGTGCAGGTGGGCGGGGTGGAGCAGGTTGAGCATCTGCCCACCGACGATCGTGGGGTGCCGGGTGCTCGCGGCGAACGCGGTGAGCCGGATGAGGATCTCGGGGTCGAGCAGCACGTCGTCGTCCATGAGCAGGACGTCGGCGTGGTCGGCCGGCTCGCCCGCCGTGGCGTCGAACAGCCCACGGGTGAAGCCGCCCGCCCCGCCGAGGTTGGGCTGCCGGACGTAGCGCAGCCGCTCGCCGAGTGCCTCGGCGATCTCTGCGAAGCGGGGCCGCGACTCGATCGGGTCGCTGCCCTGGTCGACGACCTGCACGGTGCCGACGCTGGTCAGGGCGTCGGGATCGGAGGCCATCGCCTGCAGCGTGTTGAGGCAGTCCTCGGCCCGGTTGTACGTGCAGATCACCACGTCGGTGCGCGGCACGCGCCGGGTGACGGGGACGGTCCACGTGACGTCGGAGACGGTGAGGTGACCGGTCTCGGTGGTGAACTCCAGCCACATGCCGCCGCCGTCGACGAACCGGTCGACGGGCCCGGTGAGCCGGATCGTGCTGCCGTCGGCGTCACGGACGTCGTGGGCCTCGACGATGCGCCACACCTTGTTGGTGTCCGACGCCATCAGACGCAGCCTGCCCGTTCCGGTGACGACCGCCCGGACCTCGATGGAGGCGACGTCGGTCCAGCGCTGCCAGTAGGTGGCGTGGAACCGGCCGAAGTAGGTGTTGGTGCTGACGCGGGTGCTGGGGTCCAACGTGACGCTGGTGCGCTCGCGGCGCGCCGCGCCCTTCTCGACGATGGAGTAGAGATCCTCCGGCACCAGGGCCGACGGCCCGAAGAACAGACCGCGCTGCGCGGTGAGAGCGGGTCGGCCGTTGTCCTCGGACGGATCCGGGACGGCTCGGTCCGTGGCGGCGGGTGTCTCCGTCGCCGGGCTCGTGCTTTCCGGTATGCGAAGCATGTAGACAGCCGTCCTCGGTCGGGTGTGTACCTGGATGCCTCATTGTGGGGCAAGCAACGGGCTGAACCCCGGCGGGGTCAGCCGACGGGATCGAGCCCGGGGACGCGCGCGTGGCCGTCCCGGTGCCACCCGGAGACGGTCTGATCCGTGACGACGGGAGCCGGCTGCACGAGCGGGACCAGCGGTGACCAGCGATAGAGCTGTGCGGCGTCGCGTGTCGGGTCGCCGTGGAGGTAGGTGGCCATCCGCTGCTCGGTGACCAGCTGGCGGGGTGCGGCGAAGGGTCCGCCGAAGCCCGGGGCGTAGGTAATTAACCCGGACGGGTCGCTCGCGGGCGGTCCGACACGCCACTTCGCCAGCGCCGCGGTGCCCAGCGGCAGCGGTTCCGGGGTGATGCAGGGGAAGAGGAAGGCGACCGGCCAGTCGAGGATCGCGGTGGAGCCGGGCGGGAGGATTCCGAGCATCGGGGTGAGTCGTGGCACCCGGGGGAGCGACACGACGGCGGGGGGCCGGGGGCCCGCGTTCGGCGCGACGACGGCGAGCCGCACGGTGTCGGCGTCGCGCGGAGCCATCTGGCGGTCGTCGGTCGGTTCGACGGTGTCCGCGGTGACGGGCCGGCGTTCGAGCACCCGTTGCCCGGACCCGAACTCCAGGTACAGCGCGTCGCCCGGCTGGGCTGCGCCCGAGGTCGTGACGACCACGGGGAGCGCGCCGGAGCGCTGCTCGGGGTCGAGCCGGAACCAGGCGGTGGTCATCCGTCCCGCGACGACGACACCGGGCAGGGTGGTGCCCCCGATGTCGACGGGCAGGGTGCGGGGCGTCGGCGGCCCGGACGCGACCGGCAGCAGCCCGGCGGCCGGATCGGTCTCGACGGACAGCTGCTGCTCCAGGCCGCACGGGCGGCCCTGCAGCGTGGCGATGCCGTCGGAGGCGAGGGTGTAGCTGTCGCGATGCTCGACGGCGGTGCGCGCGAAGCCCAGCACCTGCAGCGCCAGCACGGCCACCAGGAGGACGGCCACCAGCGGCGCGGGGCCGGGCACCCGCCTCGGTACGGCGACGTCGGTGGCGCCCCCCGCGCGCAGCCAGGCCGTCCGGGCGAGCAGCCCGAGCACGAGGAGACCGCCGGCGACCAGCACGATGGTGGCCAGCGGAACGCTGCCCACCGCCGGGGGCTTGGTGCTGAAGCTCGGTACGAACCAGTTGCTCGCGTACGGCCAGATGTTGTAGCCGGCCAGGACCAGCGCGCCGACGACCGTCACCGCGCCGAGTCCGGCCACCAGCTGACGCGGTCGCTCGCGCAGTGTGGACACGCGGGGTCCCGCTGACCACGCCACGATGCCCAGCACCAGCACCGCGGCTCCGTAGCCTGCGACGTCGCCGAAGTGCTGGGTCCACTTGGTGGGGCTGGCGGTGAAGGTGGCCAGCGAGATCAGGAAGCCGAGCACCAGCCGCCGGGCCGGTCCGGCGGCGATGCCGGTCCGCGCCGTCCGC
Organism: Pseudonocardia xinjiangensis; assembly: GCF_050948425.1. NCBI lineage: Bacteria > Bacillati > Actinomycetota > Actinomycetes > Pseudonocardiales > Pseudonocardiaceae > Pseudonocardia > Pseudonocardia xinjiangensis. The sequence continues at coordinate 102,851 of NZ_CP192009.1, forward strand.
AGCGTCCACAACACGCCGACGGCCGCGAGCAGCGTGACGAGCACCGCGGCGCGCCGTCCGAGCGAACCCTGGAACGACGCGGGCTCGAGCAGGGTGGAGTAGCGCGCGTACTCCTCGTACCACTCCATCCCGCCGCCGATCACCGTGCGCACCCGGGTGGCCTCGAGCACCCCGGCGAGGCTCTGGTCGGTCACCATCAGCAGCACCGCGGAGGCCGGGGCGGCCACGAGTGCGACGACCAACGGCAGCACGTGCAGGTCACGGCGGGCGCGCAGCAGCCGCAGCACGGGCAGCGCGGCGGCGAGGAACGGCGTGAACGCCATGATCCCGGCTGGGGTCAGTGCGGTGGTGACCCCGGCGATCACGAGCCCGACGGCGAGCGGCAGCACCGTGCGGACGGCCACGGCGCGCTCGACGGCCAGGAACACCGCGAGGCCGCCGACAGCCACCCACGGCTCGGGCCGCAGCCCGAGGTTCAGCGGCACCCACCACGTGGCCAGGCCCAGCGCGGCGAGCCACGGCACCGAGCGACGGGTGGAGAACCGCCCCAGGCGGGGCAGCACGAGCCGGGAGAGCAGCCACCAGCACAGCAGCCCGAGCAGGGTGGACGGCAGCCGCATCCACAGCGTGGACGGCGACACGAGCGACCAGGCGTAGTAGACGTCGTAGAACCAGCTGAACGGCGCTTCCGGCGCGTTCAGCCAGCGGTAGACGTTGCCGATGAACCCGTTGCTGCCGATGCTGCGGACGATGCCGGTGATGTAGCCGTCGTCCACGGTGATCGCGCCGACGACCCACCACACGCCGAGCAGAGCCACGACCGCGGCGTCGACGGGACGCGGGACCCACCAGTGGCGCGGGAGCAGCCGCACGCGGTGGGTGACGGCACGGTCGGCGCGGCGCAGCGCGACGAGCATCCCGAGAAGGGCGAGCGCGCACACCAGGCCGATCGCGGTCTTGAGTGCGGAGATGGTGGTCTGGAAACGGGTGTCGGCGGTGAGCCCCATGTCGACGCCGGAGGGCACGTCGCTGAACGCCCCCGCGACGTCGGGCCGCACGTCGCCCTCGTGGGTGAGCGCCGGCGCGCCGTTCAGGAGGACATCGGTGCGCTGGGGGTCGGAGACCACCTCGAGGGTGCACGCTCCCGGCGGGAGCCGCACCGTGCCCAGGTCCACCCCGGCGCTCGCGACGCGCAGATCGTCGCCCGTGGCCGTCAGGCGCAGGCCGTGCAGCGGTTCGGCAGCGGGGTCGGGCCGCAGCGGCACGGTGGAGACCAGCACGCGGTCCGCGCTCGGGGCCGCGGCACCGCGGGGCGCGCCCTCACCGCGGGCCACGGCACAGCTCGTGGTCACGGTCAGGTCGACGGGCTGGTAGGGCATCAGCGGGATCGCGGCCGGCCCTTCGGAGGCCGTCCAGCTGTAGCGGACATCCGGCTGGTGGACCGGTGCGAACGGGAACGCCACCGCGGCGAGCGCCGAGACCAGCCCGAGCGCGAACACAGCGCGGCGGGGGCCGTGTGCGGCGCGCAGCGGCGGCGTCCCGTCACGTCTGTCCCGACCGCCGTGGTGCGGTTCCCGAGGGCTGTCCGGCTCGGGTGGAGGCACCGACCGTGCGGGCGAGAGCACGGCGTCACCCTATGTCGAGGCGATCACCCCGAGTGGTGGGGGTGAGGGATGCGTCAGCCGTTCGTGGCGGGACCCGTTCCGGTGGCGATGCTGGCGCCGGGGACCGTCCGCGTCGTCTCCGAGACGGTGTAGGCGGCGCGGGCCAGCGGGGTGCTGAACGAGTACACCTGGATGTTCGGGTCCACCCCGCCGACGACGGCGAGCTGCTGCACGCCCTGGGTACGGGGCAGCTGGGCGAACGCACCGCCCCGGGACGGCACCCAGGTGCCGTCGGTGAAGCCGGACAGGTCCCCGTCTCCCCACAGCACGGCGTACTCGGGCGCCTCGGTGATCCCGTCGACGATCGCCGGTTGCCGCTGGCAGGGGTAGGCGAACGCGAGCGGCCACGCCAGCGCCACGGGGGCGGTGGCCGGGAGGTAGTCCGACAGCACGACGGGGCGTTGGACGGCGGGCGCGGTGAAGGCCACGAAGCCGTTGACCATGCCCGTGGCGTCCACGGCCTCGAGCCGCACCACGTCGGCGCCCGCCGGCGGCTGCAGGACGAAGGTGCGCCATGCCGACTCGGTGGCGTCGTCCGTGAGCGGCTGGTCGCCTGCCGGGGTGACCTCGGTGCCCGACCTGCGGCCGTACACGGCGGTGAGGCTGTTGCCGTCTGTTTCCGTGAGCGTTCCCGCGGCCAGCACGGTGGTGGCCTCCCCACCCGTCAGCGCGGACGGGAGCGAGTACCAGCCGGTGGCCATGTCGCCGGTGTTGCGCTCGGCGCCGTGACCGTTGCGGAAGATGAGGCTGCCCCAGACCTCCGCCCCGGCCGGTCCCTGCGGCGGGTCGCCCGCGTAGTAGCCACCGCCCGCCTCGAAGTCGCGGGACAGCGCGGGTACCGGGAGGCCCGTCGCGAGCGGCAGCGTCGCCGCGGTGGAGGGGTCGAGCACGTGCACCACGCCTGCGGCGCCGCACTGCGACCCCGACGGGTCGGCCAGGCCCTGGGCCCAGATGGACTCGCGGGGGGTGCCCGCCACCGCGGCGGCGCCGAACGTGCCGACGGTGTAGACGGTGGTGCCCAGCAGCGAGATCAGCACCACGGCGGCCACCGCGCGCAGCGCCCCGAGCCGCACGTCACCGCGCCCGAACCGGCGGGCTGCCAGGCCGGTGATCAGCCCGAGTACGACCACGACGAGCACCCACAGCAGGGGCCGGTCCAGAGCGATGTTCTTCACCGCGGGCGGGAGCCCTGGGCGGCGCACGCCCTCGAGCCACGCGTAGGCCCACTCGTTCGGGCCGTGCCAGCCGAGCGCGATCGCGACGACGAAGGAGCCGGCGGCCGCGACGAGCAGCCCGACCCGCAGGGTCGACCCCTGCAGCGTCTGCCGGACGAGCGGCACCGCCATCACCAGCAGCAGCGCCAGGAACGCCGAGCCCACCCCGGCGAGGGCTCCGAAGTGGTGGGTCCACTTCGACGGGGTGAGCCAGAGCGCCGCGAACGCGAGCGCGGTGGTGGAGGCGGCCAGCCACAACGGCACGGGAACGGTCACCCTGCGGGCCCTGGCCGCCGCGGCGAGCACCGCGAACCACACGAGGGCGACCAGGCAGACCAGCACCGCGGCCCGCTTGGCGTAGTTGCCCATCGGGATCTGGGAGAACAGGAAGGTGTAGCGCTGCATCTCGGTGGTCCAGCTCTCCTGGCCCTGCAGCGACAGGAAGATCGTCTGGCCACGCAGGAAGTCGCGCAGCCCGCCGTCGCTGAACGCCAGCAGCGGGGCGACCATCCCGCCCGACGCCACGGCCAGCGCGCGCAGCGCGGTGCCGATGCGGTCGCCCGCCACCCGCACGACCGGCCAGAGCAGCGGGAGCCCCGCGAGCAGCGGGGCGAACAGCGTGAAGCCAGTGGGGTGTGCCGTGAAGCCGAGCCCGGCCAGCGCGAACGCGAGCCAGGCGAACCCCAGGCGCCGTCGCCTGCCCGCCGCCAGCACGGCGAGCATCGTGGCCGAGCCGCACACCGCCACGACCGTCTCCGGGCGCACCCCCATGTCCTGCGGCACCCACCACGACAGGAAGGTCACCGCGAGCACGGCGTGGGCGGCCATCCGCACGCCGCGGCGGTGCGGAGCCCAGTCCTCCATCGCCGCGACCACGAACCGCCGCAGCACCAGCCAGGTGACGATCCCGAACACCGTGGCCGGGATCCGCTGCAGCACCGGCGCGTTGCCCACGAGCTGCTGCCACCAGCCCAGCGACTGGTAGAACCAGGTGAACGGGGTGAAGTTCTGGTCGTAGAGCTGGAAGTAGTTGCCGACGTCGCCGGAGAGCACCGAGTTGCGGGCCATCGCGGCGTAGTAGCCGTCGTCGTCCGTGGCCGGGGCCACGAACATCCAGAAGACGATCACCGCGGGCACCAGGACGTCCACGATCCGCGGCCAGCCCGGCCGCCACCTGTACGGCACCCGCGCCGTCATCCGGTCGAGGCGCAGCAGCAGCACGAGAGTGGCGATCACGGCCGCCACGAGCGTCCAGATCAGCACGCTCTTCAGCGGCGTGGGACTGCTGGTGAACTCGTCGTCGACCCGCATCCGGACGGTCAGCCCGCCGGACGGCAGCACGGTGGCGTCGGTGGCGAGCACGTCCACGTCCGGCAGCTGTACCGCAGTCGTGTGGGCGAGCTGGGTACCGTCCCGGCTGATGGTCAGCTCGGCGTTGTCCGGCTGGGCGAACGACGACAGGTCCGGCGAGTCCGGGTCGGCCGGGTCGGGCGCGGGCCGGACGAAGGTCGGGACCCCCCGGCTGTCCCCGGTGATCCGGTACTCGCACGGTCCGGCGGGCAGCGGTTCGTCCACCAACAGCCGGTCCAGCGCGCCGACCCGCAGGCGGCCCTCGCGGGCGGTCACGATCATTCCGGTCGTCCCGGCCACCGGTGACTCCGGTGCCGCGGTGGACACCACGACGCCACCGCTCGCCTGTGCCGTGCGGGCGACGTCGCAGCTGAAGCGCACGTCGAGCGTCAGCGGCCGGTAAGCCGTGAGCGAGAGCAGCGTCGACTCCGGACGTGCCGGGTCGACGGGCCAGCTCACCGTCGGCTCCGAGACGGACACGGGGGCGAAGGGCAGCAATGCGGCGCACACGACGGCCACGAGCGCGGTGAGCCCCGCGAGCAGTGCGGTGCGCCGCCCTCGGCGCGCGACGGGGGGCGGGACGTCGGACGGGCCGCCGGTGTCGTGGTCGTCGCCCACCTCTGCGGCCGGCGCCGCGGCGTCCTCCCGCACGGCGTCGGACACGTCAGTCACAGCCGCATGCTGTCAGGACTGCCGCCATGAGCACGAACGGGGCTGATTGCGGGAGAGCCACGTTCCGGCAACGAGATGCGCACGAACCTGCCGCCGGTTTCACCAGGAACGACGCCAGAACTCCCCGGCCACGCCCCTTGCGGCGCCCGTGCTATCTGACCGGGTCGTGCTCGGATGGATGATTGTCGCCACTACAGTTCCGCGGTGGTCGATCTCCAGCCGGATGCGGTGCGTCACAGACGCCGCGGTCGTCACCCGGACGGTGAGCGCCGTGACCACCTCTTCGGGCGAAGGAGGCGCGAGCATGCGCAGACACAGGCGCACAGAAGTCACCCTGCCCCGGGTGACGGCGCGACCGTGACGGACCAGCAGACGCACAACCCACGGCAGGCGACCGGAAGCTGCATAATCGGCACCCCTGACGAATTCGAGCGGAAGGTCCCGGTCCTGGCCAGCACACCCGGCAACCGCATGCGGTCGGTCGGGCTCGTCGTCGTCGGGATCGTGGCGTCCGGACTGCTCATCAACGCCTACCTGGCCATCGTCGCGCGCAGCCTCACCGCCGCCGAGTACGCCTACTTCGGCGCCTTCTGGTCGCTCGCCCAGGTGGCCGGGTTCGGGATGTTCCTGTCCATCGAGCAGGAGACGGCCCGGCTGCTGCAGACCCCGAGGCGGCCGCTCGGGGTGCTCCGGGCGGTTCTGCTCACGGCGGCCACGATGGCGGTGGCCCTCCTCGCGGTGGTCGCGCTCGGCTGGCCGCTGTTGTCGAAGGCGTTCGGCGGCCAGTCGGTCACCGTCGTGGCGGTGGGTGTGCTGTGCCTGGTGTCGGCCGGTCAGTTCGTCGTGCGCGGCGCGCTCATCGGGATGGACCGGATGGGCCGGCACGCCGCGATCATGCTGCTCGACTCCGCGCTGCGGGTCGGCCTGGCCGCGCTCGTCGCCACGCTGATGACCACCCCCGGGAGCCCGGAGTTCGCGTGGACGCTGGTCGTGGCCATCGGGCTGGCGCACGCCCCGCAGCTGCTCTCCCTGCTGCGCAGGCGCACCCGCGCCGCCACCGAACCCGACCCGGCAGCGGGCCGTCTCGCCCCCCGGGCCGTCTGGACCGCCGTCGCACCGCTCCTGATGGGGTCGCTCTGCGCGCAGCTGCTGCTCAACGGTCCGCCGGTGCTCGTGCCGGTGCTCGCACAGAACCAGATGGACGTCACCCGCGCCGGCCAGTTCCTCGCGGTGTTCACGCTCGCCCGGATCCCGCTGTTCCTGGTGGTGCCGCTGCAGACGGCGTTGCTGCCGATCTTCACCTCGATCCTGCACGCGGGTGACCGGACCGCGCTCGTCCGCGTGGTCCGGTGGCTCTCGCTCGGGCTGCTCGCGCTGGCCGCGGCCGCGCTCGGGCTCGGGTTCCTGATCGGGCCGTGGCTCGTCGGGCTGATCTTCGGACCCGCCTACGTACTGCCCGGGTCGCACGTCGCCCTGCTCGCCGTGGGGGTCGCGGCCTATATCGGGCTGGTCCTGGTCACCCAGGTGCTCGTCGCGTCGGTGCGGCACCGGCTGGTGGCCTGGAGCTGGCTCTCGGGACTGCTCGTCGCCGGGGTTGTGCTGGCGGTGGTGCCGGACCTGCTCCTGCGCGCCGAGCTGGCCTTCCTCCTCGGCTCCGCCGCCGGATGGCTCGTGGGCACCGGGTTGGTGCTCAGCGAACGACGTGAACGGGAGCTGCAGAGTGTCTCCTGAGGAACGCCCCAACGGCAGGCGCCGTGACGACCTCGTCATCGCGCTGACCTACTACGCCCCGTACGTCTCGGGCCTGACCAACATGGCCCGGGACATCGCGGAGGGCCTCGCGGCCCGCGGTCGGCGCGTCACGGTCGTCACCAGCCGCTACGACTCGTCGCTGCCGCTCGAGGAGGAGATCAACGGTGTCCGGGTGCTCCGGGCGCCGGTGCTGGCCCGCCTCGGCCGCGGAGTGATCAGCCCGCAGCTGGTGCGCCTGGCCCGGGCCACGATGGCGAAGGCCGCGGTGGGCTCGGTGCAGCTCCCGATGCTGGAGGCGGGCGCGATCGCCGCCGGGATGCGCACCCCGCTCGTGTCCACCTACCACTGCGACGTGACGCTCCCGCCAGGGCTCGTCAACACGGTGCAGCGGCTGGTCGTCGACGCGTCGAACCGGCTGGCCATGAGGCAGTCCGCCGTCGTCACCGTCACCAGCGAGGACTACGCCCGGCACAGCCGCATGTGGCCGTCGATCGCGCCGTCGATGGTGGTCGTCCCACCCCCGTGCTCGCCGCCCCCGGCAGGTGAGCCGAGCTACCGCGAGACCGACGGCATGCACGTCGGCTTCCTCGGCCGGATCGTGCGCGAGAAGGGCCTCGAGTACCTGGTGCGCGGGTTCCGTGCGCTGCCCGACCCCGACGCGCGGCTGCTGATCGGCGGCGACTTCACCCACGTCGCAGGCGGCAGCGTCGTCGACCGCGTGCGCGAGGCGATCGGCGACGACAGCCGGATCCGGCTGATGGGTTTCGTGCCCGAGGAGCGGATCGGCGACTTCTACGCCTCCCTCGACGTGTTCACGCTGCCGTCGGTCAACGCGTTCGAGGCCTTCGGCATCGTGCAGGCGGTGGCGATGCTGGCCGGCGTCCCGGTGCTGTCCAGCGACATCCCCGGAGTGCGGCAGCCCGTCGCGCAGACCGGTTTCGGCACCGTCGTCCAGCCAGCCGACCCGGCGGCGATCACCCGCGCGCTGCGCTCGTTCCAGGCCGACCCGCCCGACCGCGCGGCCGGAGCCACCCGCGCCCACCAGGCGTTCTCGGTGTCGGCGGTGCTCGACGGGTACGAAGTTCTGATCGACAAGGCGGCCCACCAGGTCAGGAGCACGCAGTGAGCACGGAGTTCGAGCCTGTCGCCGGCTCGCCCGACCATTACGACGCCGACTACTACGTCAACAACGGCCAGGCGGGCGACCGGCCCGCGCTGCGCTGGTACGTCCGGATGGTCCGCCGCTACCTCGGCCGCGGCCCCTACCTCGACTTCGGGTGCGGCACGGGCCACCTGCTGCGCAGGCTGTCGGCGCACGATCGGGCGTCCGGGTTCGAGATCTCGCCGTACTCGGCGACCGTCGCCCGGCGCACCGCCCCCGGCTGCCCGGTGTACCTCACCCTCGACGCGATCCCCGACGCGAACTTCCGCGGGCTCACGGCCATCCACGTGCTGGAGCACCTCGACGACGAGACGGCCGCGGCGGTGCTGGCCTGCTGGCGGCGGGTGCTGGTGCCGGGCGGACGCGCACTCGTGGTGATGCCGGACCCGGCCGGCCGCGCGCGTGGTCTGGCGGGCGAGGGCTGGACCGGCTACCAGGACCCCACCCACATCAACCTCAAACCGCACGACGAGTGGCGCGCCGTCCTCACCGCAGCGGGCTTCACGGTGCTGCGCGAGGGCAGCGACGGGCTCTGGAACGTGCCGTACGGCAAGCTCCCGAAGCTCCTCGACGCGGCCCGGTACGCGGTGCCGTCCTTCGTCCAGTTCCTGGCCGGGCGGCTGTTCCTCCGCCCGGGCTCCGGTGAGTCGTCCGTGTTCGTGCTGGAGGTTCCCGCCGAGTCCTGACCCCGGCGCCTCCGTCCGGGTGCTGCCCGGCACGATGTACGCGCACGGCGGGTGCCGGGCGCCGGACACGAGGGGGAATCCGATCAGCACTGTGGTGGAGGCGGATCCGGCCGCCTGGTCGGGTCACCGGTCGGCTCGCCCGTCGCGTTCCCTCTGGACCTTCGCGCTGTTCGGCGTGACGATGCTGGCCTTCGGGGCGCTCATCTGGCACCGCCGCTGGATGAGCGACGACGGGCTCATCGTCCTGCGGACCGTGCGCCAGCTGGTCGCAGGTGAGGGCCCGGTCTTCAACGTGGGCGAGCGGGTCGAGGCCAACACCTCGACCCTGTGGACGGCGCTGCTGGCGATTCCCGGCCTGGTGCCGGGGATCTCGCTGAACTGGGCGGCGGTGATCCTCGGCCTGGCGCTGTCGGTCGCAGGCCTCGGGTTCGGGCTCGACGCCGCGCGCAGGTTGTTCGGGGCCCGGCGGCTGATGGTGCCGTTCGGCGCGCTCGTCGTCGTCTCGCTGCCGCCGTTCTGGGACTTCGGCACGTCCGGCCTGGAGACCGGTCTCATCGTCGGGTGGCTGGGCTTCACGTGGTGGCTGCTCGTGGGCCGCCTGGTCGCCGCCCGCGCCGGCGGGGGTGGCCGGGCGTGGCCGCTGGCCCTCGTGCTCGGACTCGCTCCGCTGGTGCGCCCCGACCTCGCCCTGTTCGGGCTGCTCGTGGCCGTCGCGCTGGTGGTGCTGGAGGCCCGCCGCGGGTGGCGCCGCCTGGTCGGGCTCGCGGTGGTGGCCGCCGCGGTGCCGCTGGCGTACGAGGTTTTCCGGGCCGGCTACTACGGCCTGCTGGTGCCGTCCACAGCGCTGGCCAAGGAAGCCAGCTCCGCCCGCTGGCAGCAGGGCATCTACTACCTGTTCGACCTGGTCGACCCCTACCGGCTGTGGATCCCGCTGCTGGTCCTGCTCGTCGGCGTGCTCGCGCTCGCGGGGCTGCTCCGGGGCGCGTCGTCGCAGCCGGCGTCGCGGCGCCTGGGCCTGCTCACCGTCGTGGTGGTCGCGGTGCCCGTGCTGGGCTCCGGATTGCTCGCGCTGTACGTCACGCGGGTCGGCGGCGACTTCATGCACGGCCGGATGCTGCTTCCGGCGCTGTTCTGCCTGGTGCTGCCGCTGATGGCGGTGCCGCTCACCCGGTGGACCGCGCTCCCCGTCATCGGGATGGCGGTGTGGGCCGTGGCGTGCATCGCCGGCATGCGGCCCGCCTACGACACGCTCGGCCCGAACTGGATCGCCAACGAGCGGCTCTACTACGTGATCCTCGTCGGCAAGCCCAACCCGGTGACCAGCGAGGACTTCGTCGGGCACCCGGTGGCGCCCGAGGGCGTCGCGGCGCTCGCCGCTGCGCCGTCCCCGTCGCTGGCGCTCGCCGGGCCGGGGGAGAACGGGCTGCATTGGTGGCTGTTCCCGAAGCCCGGCCAGGACGCCCGCAACACGATCGTCTGGCTCAACCTCGGTGTCACGGGCGAGCTGGCGCCGCTCTCCACCACGGTGCTCGACGGTGTCGGGCTCACCAACCCCCTCGCCGCACACGCCACGGGCATCCCCGACGGGCGCATCGGCCACGACAAGGACCTGCCGCCGGAGTGGTTCCTGGCCGACGCCGGGGTCACCGACACCGGTTTCGTCGACCCGGGGGGCGTCGCCGCCGCTCGCACCGCGCTCGCGTGCCCCCGCACCCAGGAGCTGCTCAACTCCGTGCGGGCACCGCTCACCGCACAGCGGTTCTGGGACAACCTGACCGGAGCCTGGGAGCGCACCTCCTACCGGTACCCCCGCGATCCCCGCGCGGCCGCGGACTGCCGCCCGGCCGAATCAGCCGACGGGCCCGGGGCATGATCAGAGCATGACGCTCCCCCTGAGCCCCGACGAGCTGCTCACCACCACCCGTTCCGTGCGCAAGCGTCTGGACCTCGACCGGCCGGTGCCCCTCGAACTCGTGCGGGAGTGCCTGGAGGTCGCTGTGCAGGCGCCCACCGGCAGCAACCAGCAGGGCTGGCACTGGCTGGTCGTCACCGACGCCGGGCTCCGGGCCCGGATCGGGGAGTACTACAAGCAGTCCTACGACCGGTACCGCAACTCGCCGGGCTACGGCGGCCGGGCCGCGAACCACAGCGACGAGCGACAGGCCGTGCAGGCGCGGGTGAGCACGTCGGCGGAGTACCTCGCCGACCGGATGGGCGACGTCCCCGTGCTCGTCCTCGCCTGCATCACGGCGGGCGAGGAGCTGCCCGCGAGCAACCAGGCCGGCCTGTGGGGCTCCCTGCTCCCGGCGGCGTGGAGCTTCCAGCTCGCGGCCCGCGCCCGCGGGCTCGGCAGTGCCTGGACGACGCTGCACCTGCGCTACGAAAAGGAGATCTCCGAGCTGCTCGGGATCCCGCCGAACGTCCGCCAGGGGGTCCTGCTGCCCACCGCCTACTACACGGGAGAGACGTTCAAGCCCGCGCCGCGGGAGCCGCTCGACACCGTGCTGCACCTCGACCGCTGGTAGCGGAACGTGTTCGGTCGTTGCACGCTGTACTGAATCGGTCTGGTTCGCTGCCACCCGGTCGGCCGTACCGCTGCCCAGCGGGCAGTGACGGCCCGGGCCATACCGGTACGTTCGGGCTGGTAGGCGCACCATCGCTCGGCGTGTCGTCGTTTTCACCGTGTGACGACAGCAGGTCAGCTGACCACCACTCCGTCCGTCGGTCGAGGCGTGCCCAGCACGGAGCTGCGTGGTCTGACCGGGCTGCGCATCGTGGCAGCGGCGTGGGTCGTCCTCTTCCATTTCCACTTCACGCCCCTGGAGGCGGTCGCGGAGGTGGCCGCCGTGCTGGGGCCGTTGATCACCGCGGGCGCCCTCGGGGTGGACCTGTTCTTCGTCCTCAGCGGGTTCGTGATCACCTACACGTACCTGGACTCGCTGGGGCCCGCACTGCGGGTCCGGGCCACCGTGCGTTTCGTCTGGGCTCGCGCCTGCCGCATCTGGCCCGTGTACGCGCTGGTGTTCCACCTGTTCGGGATCTGGCTGATGGCCCGCCTGTGGTACGGCTCCGACTCGGAGGTGGCGTTCCAGGCCGTGCAGCCGGATCTCGGCCCCACGGAGTACCTGCAGCAGCTGTTCATGGTCCAGCTCTGGGACAACCCGTTCTTCGACGGGGCGTCCTGGGTGGGGGCCACCTGGTCGATCAGCGCGGAGTGGCTGGCCTACCTGCTCTTCCCGGTGGGGGTGCTCGTCCTCTTCCGGCTGCGCAACCTCCCCGCCACGGTGCTGGCCATGGCCGCGGTGGCGCTGATGGCTCCGATGGTCTGGGCCTATCTGAGCACCGGAACCCCGTACCACCCGTGGAGCTGGGCCGCCCGCATCCTCTGCGGCTTCAGCGGGGGCGCCGTGATGTACCTGGCCGTCCGCCGGAAGCGCCGGACGGAGGGGCTGCGACGTGGCGCATCGACCGCGGCGGTGGTGCTGCCGGTGCTGATCGCGGCCGGCCTGCTGCTGGGTGAGCTCCTCGGCCCCGGGCGCGGCGGCGCAGTGATCGCGCTGTTCCCGTTACTGGTGGGGGCGCTGGCCGTGGCCGACCGTGGACCGGCGATGGTGCTGTCGATGCCGTGGGCCGTGTACGGCGGCCGGGTCTCCTACAGCCTCTACCTCGTGCACATCCCGATGTTCGAGATCTACTGGCTGGCGCTGCAGAAGTTCTCCTCGCTGGGGCCCGGCACGATGCTCGCGCACGTGACCGGCGTGGTCGTGCTGCTCTCGACGTTCGCGGTCGCGGCGCTGGCCTTCCATGCCGTCGAGGAGCCCGCCCGGCGGAGCCTGCGGGCGATGGCGCGGCCGGGCGATGCGGCGCCGGCACGGGCGTCGAGGTCTCCGCGGCACCGCGCCGTCGGGGGGACGGCGACCGGCTGGCCCGGCGTGGGCAACCAGTCGGCCACCAGGCTGACGTCGGAGGCGGCGACCGCCCGGTCCCGCATCGTCGCCGCTCGCCGCAACGCCGCCGCAGGCCGGAGCGGCGAGACGCGTGCCGGCGGGGGGCCGAGCGGTTCGGCCGAGGTCTCCGCGGTGCCACGCCGCCGCCCGGCACCGGAGGCCGGCGGGCCGCCTCTGGCTGCCGCGCTGATCAATGCCCAGCGCAGGCAACCGCCGCGGCCGGGTGACTACGAGCGTTCCCTCTACGTGCAGGGGTACCTCAACGCGCGGGGCTGAGCGCCGGTCGGCTCGTGGTGGCTGCCGCTACCGGGCCCCCTCCGAGAACACGACCTCCCGCACCTCGATGGCCATCCCGTCGACGGCAGCGTCCGGGATCATGGCGGCGAGCTCGACCGCCCGCTCCCGTGTCTCGCACTCCACGAGGTAGAAGCCGCCCATGAACTCCTTGGACTCCAGGAACGGACCATCGGTCACGACCGGCACGCCGTCGCGGCCCCGCACCACGACGCTCTGAGCCGGCTCGGCCAGTGCATGGGTCGCCACCATCTCGCCGGAGGCCCTGATCGTCTCCATGAACGCACCGTGGCCGTTCATCACCTCGTCGCGCTGCTCGGGGGAGAGCGCCTCCCACACGGCCGGGTTCATCTGCATGATCAGCAGGTACTTCACGGTGTGCTCCTTCGCGCGACGCCCGGTCAGATGGGCAGGCGGCGGAACACCGCGCGGGGCAGGTGCCGCAGCACGCTCATCACCACGCGCAGCGGGGCCGGCGCCCAGACGAGCTCGCGCCGGTTGCGCACGGCGTCGACCACCACGGCGGCCACGGCCTCGGGAGTGGTGGACAGCGGGGCGGGCTTCAGGCCCTCGGTCATCTTGGTGTGCACGAACCCGGGGCGCACCACGGTGACGGCGACACCGGACGGGCGGAGCGCCATGGTGAGCCCCGAGTAGAAGGCGTCCAGGCCGGCCTTGGTGGAGCCGTAGACGAAGTTGGACCGGCGCGCCCGCTCCCCCGCGACCGAGGAGAACGCGACGAGTGAGCCGTGGCCCTGCGCGCGGAGCCGCTCCGCGAGCGCGACGCCCACCGAGACGGCCGCGGTGTAGTTGACCTGGGCGAGCTCGACGACGGTGGCGACGTCGGTCCACGCCTTCTCGTTGTCGCCGAGCAGCCCGAACGCGACGAGGGCCACGTCGATGTCGCCGCCGGTGAAGGCCTTGCGGACCACGTCGGCGTGGGTGTCGAGAGCGAGCGCGTCGAACGTCAGCGTCTCGACGGCGCAGCCGAGGCGCTCGAGGCGGGCCCGCGCGGCATCCAGCTGTTCGGACGGCCGGGCGGCCAGCACCACCCGCAACGGCCGGTCGGAGGCGAACGCCTCGACGACCGCGAGGCCGATCTCCGAGGTGCCGCCCATCAGCAGCACGCTCTGCGGGTTGCCCACGGCGTCGATCATCAGTTCGTCAGCTCCAGCCGTCTGGCCATGTCGGATGTGAAGACCCCGGTGGGGTCGACGTGGTCGCGCACCTTGCGCCACTCGTCGAAGCGCGGGTAGCCGCGGCGGATCGTCGCGGCGCTCGCCCGGGACTCCTTGGCGAGATACAGCCGGCCGCCCGCGCCGAGCACGAGCTCGTCGAGCTCGTCGCAGAACCGGTGCAGCCCCCGCGCGATGGGGAAGTCGACGGTGATCGTCCAGCCGGGCTGCGGGAACGACAGCGGCGCGGCGTTGCCCTCGCCGAAGCGCTTGAGCACGTTGAGGCCGGACGCGTGCGGCGACTGCGCGATCTTCTCGACGACCCGGCGGAACGTCGGTTCCTGGCCGAACGGGACCAAGAACTGGTACTGCAGGAACCCGCGCGATCCGAAGACCCGGTTCCAGTCGCCGAACAGGTCGAGCACCTGGTAGAAGGCCGTGATGTTCTGGATCGAGCCCCGCTGGCGCTTCGGGGCCTTGCGGTACCAGAGCTCGCTGAACGCCCGCAGCGTGAATCGGTTGGCCAGTCCGTTCGGGAAGACGTCGGGGAACGACAGCAGCTGCGGCGCGTCGAACTTCAGGGGGTCGCTGCGCAGCTTCGCCGGCAGCTGGTCGACGGTGGCGAGCGAGCCGCGGGTGAGCACCGCCCGGCCGAGCTGGGCACCCGTGGTGGTGGTGTCGAACCAGGCGGCGGAGTAGCCGTAGGTGTCGTCGGAGCCGTCGGTGAGCAGGCCCATCAGCTCGTCGAGGTCGGCGGTGCGGTCGGTGTCGACCACGAAGTACGCCGACTCGGTGCGGTGCAGCTGTACCGAGGCGCGCACGATCACGCCCGTGAGGCCCATGCCGCCGACCGTGGCCCAGAACAGGTCGGACTCCGGCCCGTCCGGGGTGAGGGTGCGGAGCGTGCCGTCGGCGGTGACCAGGTCCAGCGAGAGGACGTGGTTGCCGAAGCTGCCCTTGCTGTGGTGGTTCTTGCCGTGGACGTCGGCGCCGATGGCCCCGCCGATCGTGACCTGCCGGGTGCCCGGCAGCACCGGCACCCACAGCCCGTACGGCAGTGCGCTGCGCATCAGCGCGTCGAGGCTGACCCCGCCGTCCACCACTGCGACACCGGTGTCGGCGTCGATGGAGTGGATGGTGGCGAGGCCGGTCATGTCGAGCACCGTGCCACCGGCGTTCTGGGCCGGATCACCGTAGGAGCGCCCGAGACCGCGGGCGATGATCCCGCGCGGGCCGGCCGCCGCGACCGCGGCGGAAACGTCGTCGAAGGACCTGGGTGTGAGCACCTGCGCCGTGGTGGGCGCGGTGCGGCCCCAGCCGCGCAGACTCGCCGTTCCGGACATCGGCGCCAGGCTACTCCCCGTAGAGATCGCGGTCGTGCCTCCACCCGGTGGGGCGTCCCCGCTGCGCTCGTTGCGTACGGGACCAGGATCAATCGGTCACCGAAAGGGCATTCCCCACTATTCTGCTGAGGTGAGCACGACGCCGCCGGACCCACCGGGAATCAGGATCTCCGACGCCGACAGGGAGCGTGCCGCAGCCCAGCTCCACCAGGCGCTCGCCGACGGCCGGATCACCGTGTCGGAGCTGGAGGAGCGGCTGTCGGTGATCTACGCCGCGCGGTACGAGGCCGATCTCCTGCCACCACTGGCCGACCTGCCCGGAGCGCACCAGGCCGCCCTCGCCGGTGCCGTCCCGCCGCCGCACGCGCCGGACGCACCGCCGCTGGTGCTGCGCACCGGAGCGTCCACGATCAAGCGCCGCGGCGCCTGGGACGTCCCGCCGCGGCTCCGGCTGCAGAGCGCGATGGGCTCGGTCGTCCTGGACTTCTGCGACACCCCGCTGCGCCACCCCGTGATCGACGTGGAGGTCGACCTCGGCGCGGGCTCGGCGCGGCTGCTCGTGCCGGACGAGTCCACGGCCGACGTCGATGCCGTCGTGGCCACCATGGGCACCGTCAAGAGCAGCGTCCCGTCCATCCGCAGGCCCGGCGTGCCCCACTTCGTGGTGCACGGCCGGGCCGGGATGGGCTCGGTCACGGTGCGGCGGCGGTACCGCTTCGCGGGCCACTACTTCTGAGCGGCCGTCCGGCGCTCACCAGCTGTCCCAGTGGGTGACGGCGTCGGAGTCGGTGCGCGGTGCGCGGCGGAAGTCGGTGCCGATCGTGTGGGCCACCGGGATCAGTGCCGTCTGCTGGACCGACTCGTACGGGATGCCGAGCACGTCGGCGGCCTCGCGCTCGTAGTGCAGATGGGCGGTGGTCCACGCGGTGCCGAGGCCGCGGGAGCGGGCGGCGAGCATGAAGCTCCAGACCCCGGGCAGTACCGACCCCCAGAGGTTCGCCTGCGCCACCACCGACGGGCTGGGTTCGCGGACGACGTGCACGCAGGGCACCAGCAGCACCGGCACCTCGTGCAGATGGTCGAACAGGTGTTGTGCGCTGTCGGCCATCCGCTGCCTGCCGTCGGCCTCCGAGCGGTCCACCCCGTCGTAGGGCACGGGCACGGTCGGCCGGGTCAGGCCCAGCCGGTACAGATCGGCGATCGCCGCCCGCCGTCCCGGGTCGGTGACGAACACGAACTCCCAGCGCTGGCGGTTGCGGCCGGTGGGTGCCTGCGCGGCCAGCTCCACACACTCGCGCAGCACCGACCGCTCGACGGGACGGGTGAGATCGAGCCGTTTGCGGACCGCACGGGTGGTGCTCAGCAGTTGGTCGGTGGACAGCTCGAGGACGGTCATCGGGTCTCCTCCCGCGGCGGGTCGCGGACCCGTCCAGGGCCGTCCACCGCCGGCACCGGCTCAACAGGCCCGCGAGCCGATCTCGTTCCCGCCTGCCCGACGAGGCGCGGTCGAGCCTCGTCGGGCAGGAGCCTCCTACAGGCGGGCGAGCTCGTCGGTGAGGTCGTCCAGGCCCAGGCTGCCCAGTGAGAGTGCGGCGCCGTGCCAGGCCTTGGGATCGAAGTCCGCACCCCGGGCAGCCCTGGCGGCATCGCGGCCGGCCAGCCAGGCCCGCTCGCCCAGCTTGTAGCTGATCGCCTGACCGGGCCAGCCCAGGTACCGCACGATCTCGCTGTCGAGGAACGGGCAGGGACGCCCGCAGTGGGCGCCGAAGAACGCGCGTGCCACTTCCGGGGTCCAGGTCTCCCCGGCGTGCACGGACGAGTCGGCGGGGACCTGCAGCCCGAGGTGCATCCCGATGTCGATCACCACGCGGATGGCGCGCATCTGCTGCGCGTCGAGGTAGCCGAGCCGGGTGCCGGGCAGCGTGAGGTAGCCGAGCTCGTCCATCAGCCGCTCGGCGTAGAGCGCCCAGCCCTCGGTGTTGCCGGACACCGAGCCGACGGTGGTCTGGTACGTCGAGAGCCGGTCGGCGAGGTGCGCCCACCGGGCGAGCTGCAGGTGGTGGCCGGGAACGCCCTCGTGGTACCAGGTGCTGACCAGGCCCCACAGGGGGAACCGGGTCTGGCCGAGCGTGGGCAGCCAGGTGCGGCCGGGCCGGGAGAAGTCGAGCGACGGGCGCGTGTAGTAGGGCGCGGCGGCGCTGCCCGACGGGGCGATCATGGCCTCGACCGTGCGGATCGGCCCGGAGATGTCGAAGTGGGCGCCGTCCAGCTCGTCGATCGCGGTGTCCATCATCTTCTGCAGCCAGATGCGTACCTCCTCGACCCCGTCGACCGCGTCGCCGTTCTCGTCGAGGTGGCGCATCGCCGTGATCGGGTCGGCGCCGGGGAGCACCGTCTGCGCCTCGCGGTGCATCTCCGCGTCGAGCCGGCGGAACTCGTCCCATCCCCACGCGTAGGCCTCGGCGAGGTCGAGGTCCGACCCCGTGCTCAGGCGGGCCCCGAGCCGGTAGCGCTCGGCGCCGACGCCGTCGGGCGTGCCCTGGGCCGCTGGCAGGTACTCGTGGGCGAGGTGGTCGCGGAGCCCGAGCGCCGCGGCGGCGGCGGCGTCGGCGGCGTCCGCCAGCGCGGCGCGCAACGCGGTGTCCTCGGGTGCCTTCGCGACGAACGTGTGGAACCAGGTGCCCTCCGCGCCGGCCAGCCAGGCGTCGAGCTGCCCGACGACCGTCTCGACCTGGCGGGGCGCCGCGTACAGGCCGCGGCGCGACCCCTCGGTGAGCGTGGCGACGTACCCGGCGTACGCCTGCGGCACCCGGGCCATCCGGCGGGCCACCACGTCCCAGTCGTCGGACGTGGCCGTCGGCATCAGCTCGAACAGCTGCCGTACCTGCTGGTGGGGTCCGAAGATGTTGCGCAGCGTCCGCAGGTGCTCCCCGGCGTCGCTCACGGCGAGCTGGGCCTCGAGACGTTCGCGCAGCAGGCGCGCACAGCGCCGGTCGTCGTCGTCGGCCACCACCGCCGCGGGGAGGGCGGCGAGCACGCTGCGCGCGAGGTCGTCGATCGCCTGCTGGCCGTCGGGGGAGAGGTCGGGGGTCCGGTCGTCGCCGGGGTGGGTGCCCAGCGAGGTCGCGGTCCTGGTGTCCAGGTCGGCGAGACGCCGGACGTAGTCGTCGGCGAGGGCGCGCACCCCGGTGGGGGTGCCGGCATCGGTCACGGTGGTCATCCGGATGATCGTGCCGGGCGAACCGGAATCGCGCAGCGGTGCATCCGGGGGAGGCACCGGGCGCTCGGACGCGGCGGATACCCTGCTGAGGTGACCGCGACCCGCTCTGCACCGGCCCAGCTCGGCCTGGTCGCGCAGCTGAGCCGGTTCGTCGTCATCGGCGTGCTGTCGGCCGGGGTCGACTTCGGCACCTACCAGGGGCTGCTCGCCCTCGGCACGTGGCCCGACGCCGCCAGGGCCGTGAGCTTCATCCTGGGCACCACCACCGCGTACCTCCTCAACCGGCGCTTCACGTTCCAGGTCGAGGGCGCGGCGCGGGCCCGGCTGGCGGGTTTCGTGCTGCTCTACGCCACCACGTTCGCACTCACCGTCGGGGTGAACGCGCTGATGCTGGCCGTGCTGCCTGCCATGCCGCTGCGGGTCAGCGTGGCGTGGGTGATCTCCCAGGGCACGGCCACGGTGGTCAACTTCGTGATGCTCCGCACCGTGGTCTTCCGGCGCTGACCCGGGGTCTTCCGACGCTGAACCGGCCCGGCGGCCGAGTGCCGCCGGACCGGGTACGTCAGCTGCGGCCGAGCCCGATCCAGGCGAAGCCGGCCCGGCGGAGCACGTCGGGGTCGAGCAGGTTGCGGGTGTCGATCACCACGGGGGCACCGACCACGCCGCCGAGCGCCGTCCAGTCGAGCGTGCGGAACTGGGGCCACTCGGTGAGCACGACCAGCGCCGCAGCGTCCTTGGCGGCGTCCAGCGCGTCGTCGACGACGGTGATCCCGTCGGTCACACCGGGCACGTCGTGCGGGCAGGCCGGGTCGTACCCGACGAGCTCGGCCCCCTCCGCGCGCAGCAGCTGCGCGACGGCGAGCGACGGGGAGTCGCGCAGGTCGTCCGTGCCGGCCTTGAACGTGAGCCCGAGCAGGCCGATCCGCTGCCCGGCGAGCGAGCCCCCGACGGCGGTGCGGACCTTGTCGACCACGCGCTCGCGCGTGGTCTCGTTGGTGCGCAGGCTCGCCCCGACCAGCTCGAAGTCCATCCCCGCCGCCGCGGCGATCTGCAGCAGCGCGTGGGTGTCCTTCGGGAAGCACGAGCCGCCCCAGCCGGGGCCGGGGGACAGGAAGGTCTGCCCGATCCGCCGGTCGTAGCCCATGCCCTCGGTGACCTCGATGACGTCCGCGCCGAGCCGCTCACACAGGTCGGCGAGCGCGTTGACGTAGGACAGCTTCATGGCGAGGAAGCAGTTCGCCGCGTACTTGACCATCTCGGCGCTGGCCGCGTCGGTGAGCTGGGTGGGGGCACCGAGCTTCGAGTAGAGCGCGGCCACGCGCTCGGCGGCGTCCTGGGCGTCGCTGCCGACCACGATCCGGTCGGGGTGCAGGAAGTCGTGCACCGCGCTGCCCTCCCGGAGGAACTCCGGGTTGCTGACGACGGACACGTCGCGCCGGCCCAGCATCTTCCGGGTCGCCTCGGCCGTGCCGACCGGCACCGTGGACTTGTTGACCACGACGCAGCCCTTCGGCAGCAGGTGGCGCACCTCGTTCGCCACCGCCTGCACGGCGGCCAGGTCGGCTGCGCCGCCCTCGCCCATCGGCGTCGGGACGCAGAGGAACACCACCTCGACGGCGGGTTCTTCGGGCCGGACGATCGCCTGCCGCGCACCCAGGACGAACTCGAGGCGGCCGGCAGCGACGTTCTCGGCGACCAGCTCGGGCAGGCCGGGTTCCAGGATGTCGATCTGGCCGTCGTTCAGGCGGTCGATCTTGTCGGGGTCGATGTCGGCGCACACGACGTGGTGGCCGAGTGAGGCCAGGCAGGCGCCGGTGGTGAGTCCTACGTAGCCGGTGCCGATGACGGCGATCCGTCGAGCGAACACAGCGGCTCCTCTCGATTCGATTCGGTTGGTCTGGAGAGGTCGTGGTGGGTCAGCCGCAGGCTTCGGGGCTCAGACCCTGACCGGCGTCGACGCTGCGGTTGTCGCAGCCGACCCGGTTCCGCTCCTCGTTCTTGGTGACGTTGATCGCGTAGCCATCTGCGTTGACGGTGGCCGTGTTGGAGTCGAAGGTGTTGTCCAGGCCCCAGCCGTCGAGGATCTCGTGCACCTGGAACCCGTCCTTGGGGCTGTCGGTGCCGGTGTTGCCGACGATCGTCCAGCCGTTCCCCTTGATGTCCACCCAGGAGTCGGCGTCGGTCATGCCGGCGCCCGAGAACGTGTTGCCGCGGAGGATCCCGCCGGTGGTGCCTTCCTTGATGTCCACCGACTCCGAGGTCGTCCCGGAGATGGTGTTGCCCTCGATGGTGTTGCGGTCGCTGCGGTCGGGCTCGCAGTTCGTCTGGTCGCACCAGTTGCTCTCGGCGCTGCCGATGTAGATGCCCTCGCCGTACTTGCCGTTGCGCAGGCCGGTGTTCTGCACGGTGTTGCCCCGCACCACGTTGTCGGTGCTGTTCTGCCTCAGATGGATGGCTTCGTCGCCGGTGCCCTCCACGAGCAGGCCCTCGATGAGGTTGCCGTGCGCGCGATCGGCCATCACGCCCTTCTGGCCGCCGCGGACGGTGAAGCCGCTCAGCTGCCAGTACGCCGTGCCGTCGAGGTGGAACGTGTAGCCGCCGTCGGTGGCGCCGCCGTCGAGGACGGCGTCGCGGGTTCCGCAGACGGCGATCGGCTTGTCCTGAGTGCCCTGCGCGGTGGCCACGAAGGTGCCTGCGTAGGTGCCCGGGGCGAGGGAGATCACCGAGCCCGGCTGGGCCCCGGCGAGTGCCTCGGTGAGCTCGTCGGCGGTGCGGACCTCGGTGGTGGGCTTCTGCGTGCACGCCGTGCCTGCCGTGGGAGGCGAGGGGGCGGGTGCCGGCGCCGGTTGTCCTCCGCCGTCCCCACCCCCGCACGCGGCCAGGGCAGCCACCGCCACCAGACCGCCGACCAGGCCGGTGACCCGGCGCCGGAGCGGCGACCCGGGCACCGCCGTCACCGGCGGGCCCCTCGCCCGGAGACCACCGTGACGCGGGTGACCGGCAGGGCGACGGTCGGGGTGGCGACCTCCTCGGGCCGGTCCGGCGCCGGCTGCGCGGCATCGGGCGTGGGAACCGGGGGCACCGGCCGCATCGGCTGGGGCATCGGACGCGGCATCGGCCGGGCCATCGGGGCGACCGGCCCCGGCCTCCCGATCGAGGTGATCACGTGGCTGTTGCCGGGGACCGGAGGGCCGGGCGGCACGTTGACGTAGGGGTGGGCGTGCTCGTGCTCGTCACGCAGCCGCTTGCGGCGCTTGGTCCACAGCCGGGCGGCCAGCGGCAGGAGCAGGATGAGCAGCCACAGCAGCAGCAGTGGATGGGTCTTCGCGTAGTCGCTCCAGTAGCGCAGCTCGTCGCGGTCGACCGTCCAGCGGGTCTCGTCGTTGCCGGAGATGCCGACGGTGGCGGTGGCGCCTACCCGGTTGACGTCGAGGGCGGCGAGGCCCCGGCCGGCCAGCTTGTTGGTGGTGACCGACGACCCGGTCACCTGCCCCACCAGCGAGATGCCGTAGCGGGACGCGGCGCGCACCTCGTTCTCCTGGACGGTGGCCGATGCGTCGGTGACCTGGATCGCGATCACGGCCGAACCGACGCGGTTGCCGGTGACCTGCGCGGCCCGGGTGCCGCCGCGCACAGCGATGCCGAACTCGGCCGCGTCGACGGTGTTGCCCGTGACGGAGGGCCGCTCCGCGTCGCCGCGCAGCACGATCCCGTCCTTGTTGCCCGACACGGTGTTGTCGCGCAGCGCGAGGCCGCCCGCCTCGACGGCGAGGATCCCGGCGTCGATGTTGCCCGTGGCGGTCGAGCGCTCGATCGTGTAGCCGGCGCCCTGGGCGGTGCTCGCCCCGCCCGCGGTGGCCTCGGCGGCCAGCGGGGATCCGTCGATCCGGATCCCGTTGCCCGCGTTGTCCGAGGACGTCACCTCGGTGAGGGTGATGCGCTCGGCGCCGCGCGTGGCGGTCACGCCGTCGCGTCCGTTCCCGCTGCTCGTGACGTCGGTGGCGGTGACGCCGCTCGTCTCCCGGTGCAGCAGCAGCCCGTCCAGCTCGTTGTCGCGCAGGGTCGCGTCGTTGACGACGATGTCGCTGGCGCGGCTGGTGAAGATCCCGTAGTGGCCGCGTTCGACCGTCATGTGGTTCGCCGAGCCGGTGGCCGGTGCGCCCGCGCTGCCGGTCCAGGCCACACCGCCGGTGCGACCGCTCCAGAACCCGAGGTCGGATGCCTTGACCTCGGTGAGGTCCATCCGGGCCCCGACGGCGCGCACGTAGGCGCGGCCGTCACCGCGGTCGGTGTCCGGCGCGTTCGCCGTCGGGTCCCAGCTCGTGATGGTCAGGGGAGCGTCGGGACCACCGGAGAGGGTCAGCGTCCCCTTGAAGGCGACCAGGGTCGCGAAGCCGCTCGGGCCGCTGGCCAGCTTCAGGGTTGCGTTCGGCTCCTGGATCCGCAGCTCCGCGCCACGCCCCACCACCACGGACCGGCTCAGCAGCCAGGAGCCGTCGGGTTGCCGCGCCGCGGCGTTGAGCCGCTCGAGCGAGGGGAGGTCGTACGGCTGGGAACGGGGGGTGAGGACCACGGTGGGAACGGCCTGACCCGCTGCGGCCACCTCGTAGGGGGTTTCCGACGGAGGCCGGTCGCTGACGATCGCGAAGAGCCGGTCGTCCTCGGCCTCGACGAGGGTCGCCTGGTGCTGCTGCGCTTCCGTGGTGGGGGCGACGTCGTCCTCGGCGTCCGTCGGGGCTTCGACGACCCCGGCCTCCTCGGCGTCGTCGAGCCTGCTGCCGGTGTCGGTCGGGTCCGGGCCGAGGACCCGTTCCACCATGCCGGTCTGGACGGCGCCCGCCGCGATGCCGCCGACGACGACGAGCGCCGTCAGTGCCACGAGCCAGCGACGGCTCTTCCGGCGGGGGGTCGGTTCAGGCTGCGCCACGGGTGTCCTCCGTCAGGCTGGCTTCGTCCTGGCCTTCGCCGCCGACGAGGTCGGCGTGCCGGGTGAGCCACCCCTGCTTGTTCATGGTCACGAATGCCCAGGTCTTGATCGGTAGAGCCACGAACATGATCACGAAAGTGACGAGCGGCAGGATGATGAGGTCGGACGGTCGGCGGCGCAGGTGCGAGAAGCTGCGGATGGCCCGGCCGATGAACAGCCACGCGATGCCGAGGATCACGGCGAGCTCGCGCTGGGGGCTGAACCACGCGGCGACGAGGTAGTAGACCGTCGCGAACATGGTGACCGGCGTGAACAGGATCTGGAACACGGTCAGCTGCGAGATCAGCGGGACGCGCCACAGCCAGCCCTTGAAGATGGAGGTGAGGTAGCAGCGGTAGGAGTTGCGGCTCCAGCGGACACGCTGCTTGCAGAACGCCTTGAACGTCGAGGGGAACATCGACAGCGCCCGCGCCGAGTCCTGGTGCTCGGTGCGGTAGCCCTGGGCCAGCACCAGCCAGGTGAGCCTGCCGTCGTCGCCTGCGACGCAGCGCCTGCCCAGGAAGAACTCGTGTTCGAGGTTGGCCAGAACCGGCATCACCGCGGAACGGCGGTAGGCCGCGGTGCGTCCGGAGACGCAGACGACGCCCCCGCGCCGAGCCGTGGCGGGCACGTAGTCTATGTACCGCAGGTCGATGATCCAGTCGGCGACGCGGCGCCAGACGCTGCTGCGGGGCTCGAAGACGTTCTGCCGGGTGCCGACCGCGCCCACCTTCGGGTTGACGAAGGGCATCTGCACGGCGTCGAGCAGGCCCGGCTCCCACGCGGTGTCGGAGTCGGTGAGGACGAGTACCTCGTACCGGGCGGCCCGGATGCCGACGCCGAGGGCCGAGCGCTTGCCCTCGTGGGCGAACATCATGACGTGGATGCGCCGGTCCTGGCGTGCCATCAGACGGTCGCGGGCTTCGAGGTCCTCGACGTCGAGCACGATGATCACCTCGGTCGGCCCCTGGGCCAGCCATGTGTCGAGGCAGCGCAGGAGGACGTCCGGGTCCTCACGGAACGAGGGAACGACCACGGAGGTCGTGGTCCGGAAGTCGTTCACGAGAGGGCGGTAGCCGGCGGACATGACCTTGCGGATCAGCCAGACCGACCAGGAGATGCCGCCGATGACACCGACCGGCAGGAAGAGCTGCCAATGCTCCAGAAAGCGGAGCCAATCCCACATCTTGTCCCCCGATATCCGACCACTATCGAGTGGGGAAATTAGCAGTGCGGGGTGGACAGCGATCACCTGGAGTGGTGACCGGGAGTGTTAACCATCCTTTTACCTTGATCGGTCGAGATTCGCTTCTCTGCACGTCAGAGGGGTTGTGTCAGCGATGAGTTACACATTCCGAGAACGCGCGGGCGTGCACACGACTAACAGAAGAAAAAGATACGGCTAAGTGATGTGATCGTAATCACACCCAATCGGGTGGGTGTTGATAGCGTGCAGTGACGACCTGATTACGTCAGGCGCGGTGGAACCGCTCGGCACGCCCCTGGCGCACGAGCCGCACCCACTGTGCGAACTGCTTCGGGCTGCGCTTGGTGACCAGGAAGTACCAGGCGAACCGCGGCACCTCCAGCAGCCCGACCTTGCGCATGCCCGGCTGCGACACGAGGTACCCGCGGTTGCGATAGGTGTAGTAGCGCTTCACCGGGTCGTCGGGGTCGCGCGCGTGCAGCCGGCCGCCGAGCATCGGCTTGTCGTCGTCCGACCCGGCCGGATGCAGGTAGGCCGCCCGGAGCGACGTACCGAACGGCAACTCGGACCGCACCAGCCTGCGGTGCATCTCCACCTCGTCGCCGCGGACGAACAGCCGCAGGTCCGGGACCCCGATGACGTCGAGAGTGGCGGCCCGGAACAGCGCCCCGTTGAACAGCGCGGCGACCCCGGGGAGCAGTTCGTCGTCGGCGCCGTGGCCGACGTCGGCGGCGAGTGCCGCCCGCGACCGGTGCCAGGTGAGCCCTCGACGTACCGGGAACGCGAGGCGGTCGGGGTGGTCCTTGTCGGCGACGGTGGGCGACACCGCGGCCAGCCCGCGGCGCTCCGCGAGATCGACGAGGGTGGCGAGCACCGTCTCGTCGGCGGCGTGGCCGTCGTCGTCACCCAGCCAGATCCAGTCCGCGCCCATGGCGAGCGCGTGCAGCATGCCGAGGGCGAACCCGCCGGCGCCACCGAGGTTGCTCCAGGACGGCAGCCATGTGGCGGGCAGGCCACTGGCGTCGACGATGTCGCGGGCCGGTTGGTCCGGCCCGTTATCGACGACGATCAGGTGGGCGATGGGGTGGGTCTGCTTCGCGAGCGCGGCCAGCGAGTCGACCAACATGTCGGTGCGATGGCGCGTGACGACCACCGCGACGACCGAGCCGGCAGGGAGCGGCTCCTGTCTCACCGGGTGGCTTCGATCTCGGCCAGCACGTCGCGGCCCTTGTAGTGGCGCAGCACCTCGCGCAGGGGTCCGTGCTCCCGGATCGTGCCCCGGTCCATCCAGATGGCCGTGTCGCAGAGGTCGGCGAGGAACTCGTCGGAGTGCGATGCGAACACGAGGATCCCGGAGCGTTCCACCAGCTCGTTGAGCCGGTTGCGCGCCTTGGCGAGGAACTCCGCGTCGACCGCGCCGATGCCCTCGTCGAGCAGCAGGATCTCGGGGTCGATGCTGGTGACGACGCCGAGCGCGAGCCGCACGCGCATACCCGTGGAGTAGGTGCGCAGCGGCATCTTAAGGTAGTCGCCCAGCTCGGTGAAGGCCGCGATGTCGTCGACCCGCGACTCCATCTGCTTGCGCGTCATGCCGAGGAAGAGGCCGCGGATGAGGATGTTCTCCAGCCCGGAGATCTCCGGGTCCATCCCGACGGCCAGGTCGAAGACCGGCGCCACCTTGCCGATCACGGAGGAGCGTCCGCGGGTGGGCTCGTAGATGCCCGACATGAGCCGCAGCAGCGTGGACTTGCCCGCTCCGTTGTGCCCGACGAGCGCGACGCGGTCGCCCTTGCGCAGGGACACCGTGATGTCGCGCAGCGCCTCGATGATGGGCACCTTCGAACCGGTGCCGATCCGGCCGCCCGCGCGGCCGAGCACGGCCTTCTTCAGCGACCGCGTCTTGGCGTCGAAGATCGGGAAGTCGACGGCCGCGCCGTCGAGATCGATGCTGACCATGCCGTCCTCAGACCCAGTACGCGACGCGGGAGCGGTAGTTGCGGAGGCAGACGAGCGCCGCGATGCAGCCCGCCACCGTGATGACACCGACGACGATCCAGTGGTGCCAGACGATCGGCTCGCCGAGCAGCGGCTCGCGGAGGATCTCGACGAAGTGCAGCACGGGGTTCAGCTCCGCGATCCGGGCCCGTTCGGCCACGGCCGGGTTCTTCAGCAGAGTGTCGTACTGCCACACGATCGGCGTCACGAAGAACAGCAGGTTCGCGAGGCTGGCGATGATCGGCGGGATGTCGCGGAACCGGGTGGCGATGATGCCCGTGAGCACGGTGATCCACGCGCCGTTGACGATGAGCAGCATGAAGGCGGGGATCGCCAGCAGCAGCGACCAGCCGAGTGGCGGCCGGAAGATCGCGGCGAGGATGCCCCACACGACGAGGTTGTGCAGGAAGAACAGCGTCTGGCGCCACACGAGCCGGTAGACGTGCAGGCTCAGCGGAGCCGGCAGGAACCGGATCAGACCCTCGTTGGCAATGAAGACCTCGCTGCCCTCGAGGATGCAGCCGTTGATGAAGTACCAGATCAGGAGACCGGTGGCGACGTAGGGCAGGAACGTGCGGATGTCCTCGCCGAACAGGGCGCCGTAGAGGATGCCCATGGCCGTGGCGACCACGGCCATGGTGATGCTGATCCACAGGGGCCCGAGCACCGAGCGGCGATATCGCTGCTTGATGTCCTGCCAGCCCAGGTATCCCCACAGCGGTCGCTGCCGCCAGCCCTGCCCGAGGTCGTCGAAGGCACGCCGCCAGCTGCGCGAGGGAGCAGCCTCGGGCATGACCGCCGGCACGGACGTCGCTTCCTCGGCCCGGTCGTCACCGGTGGTCATCGTCTGAGCCACCCGATGAGCGTACCGACGGGTGGTGACGGGCTCGTGCGGGCCTGCCCCGATTGCAGCAACGCCACGTTGTTGTAATTCCGAGGCATGTCCGCGGCCGGTCCCGTCACCTGCCGGTGCGGCCCGCTACAGGTACTGACCGGTGCCCCTGCCGAGGCCACCCTCGGGGCCGGGCTGCTGCGGCACGGCACCGGGAGGTAGGCCTCGACGCATCTGCTCCAGCTGCGCGCGGGCGGCCATCTGCTGCGCGAACAGCGCCGTCTGGATGCCGTGGAACAGCCCCTCCAGCCAGCCGACCAGCTGCGCCTGCGCGATCCGCAGCTCGGCGTCCGACGGGGTGCTGTCGTCGGTGAAGGGCAGGCTGAGGCGGTGGAGCTCGTCGCGCAGCTCGGGCGCGAGACCGGTCTCCAGCTCCTTGATCGAGTTCTCGTGGATCTCGCGGAGCCGGTTGCGCGACGCCTCGTCGAGAGGTGCCGCACGCACCTCCTCGAGGAGCTGCTTGATCATCGTGCCGATCCGCATGACCTTGCCGGGCTGCTCGACCATGGCTCCCACACCGCCCTGCTCGCCACCGTCCTCGCCCGACTGGGGCAGCGTCGCCATGCCCACCGGCTGGCCGTCCGGCCCGATGACCACGACCTGCTGCTCGCCGTTGCCGTTCGCGTGCTGCTCCGATGGCTGACTCATGATCTCCATGTTCCCGGGCGAGCAGACGCACGCTCGCCGCATCCACGCTCGCCACATCACTGTCGATGTCCTGTTCCCCGACACCGTATCCGGACGCCGGGCCGCCGGCTGGTGCTCGCCCGTCGGCCCGTGCCCCTCAGGCGTTGCCCGGGGTCACCAGCAGCAGCTTCCCCACCACGCCGCCGGCTTCCAGCTGCGCGTGCGCCTTGCCGGCGTCGGGCATCGGGACGGTGCCGTGCACGATCGGCCGCACCTTCCCGTCCTCGATCATCGGCCACACCTGTTCCCGCACGCCTGCCACGACCGCGCCCTTGCCGTTGGGTCCGTCCACCGGCCGCCCGCGCAGCCCCATCGCGGTGATGCTGGCCCGCTTGACCAGCAGCTTGTTGAGGTTGACCTCGCCCTTCGCGCCCCCCTGCAGGCCGATGATCAGCAGCCGGCCGTCGGGCGCGAGCGCGTCGATGTTGGCGGCGAGCCCCTTGGCGCCCATGTTGTCGAGGATGACGTCGGCGCCGTGGCCGTCGGTGGCCTTCTTGAGCTCGGCGGGGATGTCGTCGTGGTAGTCGATGACGATGTCGGCACCCAGCTCGCGGCAGCGCTCGAGCCGGTCCGGTGCCCCTGCCGTGGCGGCCACCCTGGCGCCGAGCGCCTTCGCCACCTGGATCGCGTGCGTCCCGATGCCGCTGCTGCCGCCCTGCACCAGGAACGTCTCGCCCGCGCTGAGCCGGCCCGCTGCCACGATGTTCGACCAGACCGTGCACGCCACCTCGGGGAGCCCGGCGGCCGTCACGATGTCGACGCCGGACGGCACCGGCAGCAGCTGCACCGCGGGCACGACCACTTTCTCCGCGTACCCGCCACCGGCGAGCAGCGCGCACACCTCGTCGCCGACCTGCCACCCCTCGACGCCCTCGCCGAGCTGCGCGATCCGTCCGGAGCACTCCAGGCCGATGGTGTCCGACGCACCGGGGGGCGGCGGGTAGTGGCCCTGGCGCTGGAGCAGGTCGGCGCGGTTGACCGCGCTCGCCACCACGTCGACGACGACCTCGCCGGGGCCCGCTACGGGGTCGGGGACCTCGGTCCACTCGAGAACGTCGGGACCGCCCGGTTCACGAACCGTGATTGCATACATGACCTCGAAACTATTCGGTCGAGTCCGTCCGTGCAGATCCGGCAGGGTGCTGTCATGACGCTCCCCGACCCGTGGCCGCTGCGCCGGCTGGCCCTGTGCACCCCGCGCCTGGAGCTGCGCCCCGATGACGACGACGGGCTGCTCGAGCTCGTGGAGGAGGCGCACCGCGGCGTCCACCCTCCCGACGAGATGCCGTTCCTCGTCCCCTGGACGGACCATGTCGGCCACCGCACCCTGCAGCACTACTGGTCGCAGCGGGCTCAGTTCGGCCCGGAGAACTGGACGCTCAACTTCCTGGTCCGCCTCGACGGCCGCGTGGTCGGCATGCAGGGGCTGACGGGCCAGAACTTCGGCCTCGTCCGCGAGGTCAAGACGGGCTCCTGGATCGGCCTGCGCCACCAGCGCCGCGGGATCGGCACCGAGATGCGCGCCGCGGTGCTGGCGTTCGCGTTCGACCACCTCGGAGCGGTCCGGGCCCGGTCCTCCGCCTTCAGCGGGAACGTGGCGTCGCTGCGCGTGTCGGAGCGCCTCGGCTACCAGCACGACGGCACCGAGACCGTGGTGCGGCGGGGGAGGGCGGGCCAGGACGTACGGCTGCTCGTCACGTCCGACCGGTTCGTGCGGCCGGACTGGGCGCTGCGGGTGGAGGGCCTCGACCCGTGCCGCGAGCTGCTCGGCGTCCCCGCTCAGTAGGGCAGGTCGGCGTCCTTCCAGCCGTCGTTCTGCTCGGCGTTGTCGAGGATCTTCTGCCAGCGCGCGGGGCTGCGCTCGGTCTCGTGGAAGTCGGTGCTCGTGGCGTGCCGGAACTCCAGCACCTCGGCACCCTCGGCCCCCGCCGTGTAGCCGTACGCCTTGCCGGCCGGGACGAAGAAGCCACCGCCCGGCTCGATCACGCGCTTGCCGAGGATGGCCTTGCCCTGGAGCACGTAGTAGAGGCAGTCGCTGTTGTGCGTGTGCGCAGGGAGGATGTAGTTCGGCGCGAGGTAGACGCGCACGATGCTGAACCCCTCCGACCCCGCGTGGCAGAACGGGACCAGCGACCGCAGACCGTTGAACATCGACGTCGCGGCGAACTCCTCACCCGGACCCGGGGTGAAGGTGACCTCGGTGAGCATGTCGCGCAGCGAGTGCATCGGCTCCCCGGTGAAGATGGAGAACTCGTCCGCAGCAGGGAGCTTCGGGTCCTGCAGGTCCTGGGGGGCCGCGTCCGCCGTCGAGGTCATGGGTCGTCCTCTCGTCCTCTGCCACATCGCAGGTCGTGAGCCACGCTACGAACCCCCGCAGCGCCCGGCTACGGCAGTTCCGACGGGCGGAAGCAAACCCCCCGCGAGTCGCCCCTTCCGGCCGCGCGAGTCGCCCGTTCCGGCCGCGCGAGTCGCCCGTCACGGGGCCGAGATCCGCGCATGCGCCCTCCGCAGGGCCAACAGCCGGATCTCGCACCGATCAGCGAGCCGGCAACGGGGTCAGCCGAGGTCGACGCCGCGGGCGAACGTGTCGCACCGCGCCGGGTCGCCGGTCTGGTAACCCGTCGTGTACCAGCGTTCGCGCTGCTCGGACGAGCCGTGGGTGAACTGGCTCTCGTCCACGCGCCCACCGCCGAGCTGGGTCTGGATGTAGTCGTCGCCGATCCGGGACGCGGTGTCGAGCGCGGCGTTGACGTCCTGCTGGGTGACGTCGGTGATCAGCGGGCGTCCGGACGCCGTCGGCACCGACGTGGCGTGGTTGGCCCACACGCCCGCGTAGCAGTCGGCCTGCAGCTCGAGCCGCACCGTGCCCGACGTCGGGCCGGTCTCCCCGGAGCGCACGCGCTCGTTCGTCCCCAGCAGTGCCTGGATGTGGTGGCCGTACTCGTGGGCGATCACGTAGGCCCGCGCGAACGGGCCCCCCTCGGCCCCGAAGCGGGTCTCCAGCTCACGGAAGAACGAGAGGTCGATGTAGATCTCGTTGTCGCCGGGGCAGTAGAACGGGCCGGTGTCCGAGGTGGCGCTGCCGCACCCGGTGCGGACGCCTCCGGTGAAGAAGTTGGTGCGCGGCGGCTGGAAGTTGATGTTGGAACGGGCGAACGTGTCGCTCCAGTAGCCGTCGAGCGAGTTGACGACGGCCACCACCTCGCAGTCCAGCTCCGTGTTGGCCTGGGCTCCCGTCCGGCAGCTCGACGCCGCCTGTGACGTGTCGGCCGTCTGCCCGTCGGAGAGCCCGCCCAGCCCGCTGGGCAGCCCCATGCCGCCACCGCCCGTGCTCCCGCCACCGAGCTGCGACAGCAGGAAGTACAGGATCAGCCCGACGATGCCGAGCCCGCCACCGCCCAGCGCGACCCGGCCTCCGACACTCCCGCCACCGCCACCACCGCCGCCCCTCAGGTCGTCGATGTTCGACGTGTCGAGATCGGCGTTCTCGTCGAACCGCATCGCTACCTCCCGCGCTCGGGCGTGATCCCACCACATGGGGTGGGTCCCCTGCCGGGTCGGCGCCCCTGCGCCCGCGGTCTGTTGGTCCCACCGACGGCAACGGCACGGAGGTGGCCGGGGTGACCCGGCCACGGGCTACCCTTCCGGGCGGAAGCGTGGCAGAGCGGCCGAATGCACTCGCCTTGAAAGCGAGAGTCCCGAAAGGGTCCGGGGGTTCGAATCCCTCCGCTTCCGCCAGGTCAGCCGGGTCTCAGTGACGGCAACGCCCCCGGTACGGCTGTCCCGAGCTGGGCCAGGGCAGGGGCCTTCTCGTCCAGCCTGCCGTGCCCAGCCCGAGCCCGATCGCACCCAGGTACAGCGCGTGGACGTCCGCGGGTTCAGGCCGGGTTCACACAGAAGTGCTCGCAGTTCGGGATCAGGGAATCATGGCGGCCAGGGCGACGATGAGCGCGCTGGATGAAAGCGCGGTCGACAACCGGCCCCGGGGTCCGGTCAGAAGACGTCCGAGCACGGCTCCGCCGCAGGCCAAGATCAGTTGCCAGCTGGCGGAGGCAAGGAAGGCAGCGAGGACGAACACGGCCTGCTCGGCGACGGATGTGGTAATCCCCGCTCGCGAACCGAGGACCAGCGCAGTGAAGTACACGACGGTGAGCGGATTGACGATGGTGATCGCGACCAGGCTCACGTAGGCGCGAACCGCGCTCGGTGGTGTGGACCGCTGCTGTCCGGACGGTGCGTCGGTGCGGAACTGGCGGACAGCGGCCACGGCGAGCCACAACGCCATCACGACGAGGACGACGACCGACAGCCACTGAAGCGGCTCCGTGACGGGTTGGATCACATCGGCGAGTGCGGCTCCCCCGAGGATCGCGAGTAGGGCGTAGAGCCCGTCCGCGGTCGCGACGCCCAGGGCTGCCGCTGCGCCCACACGCAGCGATGTGCGGGCGGTGAGCGCGACGAGGTACGTCGATACGGCTCCAACCGGTAGGGCGATCCCGTACCCGGCCAACAAGCCGGCGACGAGCGCGTCCGTCACGGCATCGTCGTGATCAGGCCTTCCGGGGAACGAGTCTGCTGCTGGAACGCCTCGGTAGCTGTGTCGGTCCGACAGGGCGACAGAGGGGTCGAGGGCATGGACCGATCATGTCGGTCTGTCCGGTCGAGTGCCACCGGTTAAGTCGCCGGGGCCACGCGTTTCCCTGATAAGCGGGAGACGATTGAAGATCGCCGATCCTAGGCTCGCCGTATGGCGCATCTCGATCCCGGACCGGACACCCCTGACTGTCCGGTAGCGGCACTCCGCGAGCTTCTGAACGCCTGGGACCCGATCGGCGTCGTCGGATTCGGTGGGCCGGAGGACGAGTACGACTGCTTGATCTCGCCGATCCTGGATCGGCTGGAGGGCGGCGCAGGCGCTGCCGAACTCGAGGCCTTTCTGCGGTCCGAACTGGAGAATCACTTCGGACTGAGTGCTGCGGCCGGCGACGCCGCTGCGATCGAGGCGGTGACACGGGGTGCCGTGATGCTGCGGGCCCGTGGTGGGGGCGTGTAGTACGCCTCCAGATTTCTGGACTTGCGGGTCCATTTTCGTCTCGCCACTGTGGGCCAGGCGGCCCGATCGTCAGCCCCGGCCTCGGCATGGTGACAAGCCGGCGACCTACGCACCACCGGTGTTCAACGGCGCCGCCGGGTAACCGTCCTTCGGGTCCGCCGGTGTGTCCACGGTGATGACCGGCCGACCGCCGTCGAGGTCGAGACCGAACCGCCGCGGGGCGCCGTCGTCGGAGTCCTCCCGGAGCACGAACTCGGTCTTGCGCTGCTCCAGCTCGTAGTGCTTCGTGGCGTAGAACAGCGCCGTGACCTCGTCAAACCCGGTCGCGAGCACGGCCTGCGTGCGCTTGTTGCGGCGCCAGGGAAGCCAGCTGCGTCCGCTGACTGCGAAGCCGATCCGGTCGAGGACCACCAGCGCCATGAGCAGGCATACGAGGCCGGTCAGTGCCACTGCCCAGACAACGCCCATCCGGGGATCGTAGGGGTGGCGAAACCGGTGGAGGCGCAGGTCCGGGTTCCCTTAACCTGACCGGTATGCCCGGTTGACGCACGCTCCCGCCCCCGGCCCGCCCGCTCGCCCGCCGCATGTTCGGGTGGGCGCTGCTCGCCGACGTCATCCCGCTCTACCCGCTGTACGCGCTCCTGTTCTCCGATACGGGTCTGTCCGACGCGCAGATCTCCGCGCTGTTCGTGATCTGGTCCGCCGTCGGTGTGCTGGCTGAGGTGCCATCCGGAGCGCTCGCCGACCGCTTCTCCCGGCGGGCCTGCCTGGTGGCGGCCGGTGTGCTGCAGGCCTGCGGCTACGCAGGATGGATCCTGCTGCCGAGCTTCACCGGATTCGCCGTCGGGTTCGTGCTGTGGGGCCTGGGCGGGGTGCTCGTGTCCGGTGCGAGCGAGGCCCTGCTCTACGACGGGCTGGTCGCCGCGGGGGCCGAGGAGCAGTACGCCCGGGTGAACGGGTGGGTCACGGCAGCGGAGCTGCTCGCGCAGATCCCGGCGGCTGCTGCCGCTGCCGTGCTGTACGCCGTCGGCGGTTATCCGCTCGTCGGGTGGGTGAGCGTCGGCGTCTGCCTGGCCGCGGCGGCGGTGGCGTCCCGGCTGCCGGAACAGCCCCGCGGGACCGGCTCGGCCGACGGTCCGGACGACGAGCCCGGCTACCTCGCGACGTTGCGTGCGGGGCTCGCCGTGGCCGCGCATCGCCCGGGGGTGCGCGCCGTCCTCGTGGCGGCTGCGGTGCTCGGCGCGTTCGACGCGGTGGAGGAGTACTTCCCGCTCATCGTCGCCGGGTGGGGGGTGCCGACGGCGTTCGTCCCGGTGGTGGATCTGCCGATCGTGCTGGCCGGCGTGGCGGGCGCCGCGCTCGCCGGCCGGGCCGCCCGGCTCCGGCCGTGGATGCTGGCCGCGGCGCTGGGCGGCGCGATGCTCCTGTTCGGCACAGCCGGGTTCGGCGGCCTTCCGGCGGGCATAGCCGCGGTGGCCGTCTTCTACGGCGCGTTCCGCTGTGTCCTCGTGGTCGTGGACGCGCGGCTGCAGGAGCGGATCGACAGCCGTTCCCGGGCCACGGTCACCTCGGTGGCCGGGGTCGGGACGGACATCGCCACCTTCGGGTTGTACGGCGCCTGGGCGATCGGTGCGGCGCCGCTGGTGGCGGTGCTCGGCGTCCTGGTGGCCGGGGCCCTGCCGCTGCTGCTCCGCCCCCCGGTCGTGCCCGGCGTGGGATCGAGCCGGTAGCGGTGGCGCCGTCGGGCGTCACGCCGACGTGGGGCGCCCCGCCGGTTCCCTCAGCTCGACTCGTACGCCACGGGCGATGCGGTAGGGCTGGCGCTGCAACAGGGGGCCCAGGGTGCGGCGCAGCCGCGACATCTCCGCGCGGACGGTGACGCGGCTGCCGCTGTCGCCGAACAGGTCCGCCGCGAGCTGCGCGGCCGAGCGGCCCTCCGGACTGCGGGCGAGCGCCCGAAGCATCTCGGCGTGGCGCGGGGTCAGTGTGTGCTGCCAGCGGCCACTCGGGGTGGTCACGTGGACCTGAGGCGACTCGCCCGTCAGGTCGAGCAGCAGGTGGACGGGCTCGTCGGGGGTCACGCCGCCGGGCACCTCCGGGCGGAGCAGCCATCCTCCGAGCAGCGGTTCAGCGGTGCAGCGACCGAGGCCCGGCAGCCACACCTCGCCTCCCTCCAGCGACTCGGGCAGTGCCACCCTGGCGGGGACGGGGAGGTCCAGCGCGGCCGCCGGAACGCCGTCCTGGCTCACGACGAGCGCCGGCCCGGTCAGCCGGGCGAGCAGCGGTGCCGCCACCACCCGCAGCCGCTCGATCGTGCGGTCGTGCGCGAGCCGCAGCTCCAGCTCCACGAGCCGGGCGACGGCGTCGACGAGGGCCACGGTGCCGGCGTGGACGGTGTGCACGGGCCCGCTCAGGTCGACCGCGCCCAGAAGGCGGCCGGTCACCGGGTCGTGCAGCGGCGCGGCGGCGCAGGTCCAGGGCTGGTGGCCTTCCGACCAGTGCTCCCCGGCGAAGACGTGCACGGGTGCGCCGACCACGAGACTGGTCCCGATCGCGTTCGTGCCGACGGTGTTCTCGTCCCACGCCGAACCCTCGACGAACCGGAGGTCGTCGGCCCGGCGGCGGACGGCCGCGCCGCCCTCCCGCCACAGCACGTGCCCCTCGGCGTCCACCACCACCATGATCTGGGCGGCTGACTCGGCCACCGGGAGCAGCCGGGCCCGCAGCAGCGGCAGGAGTGGCGCCAGACCGCTCGCCGCGCGGCGCTGCTCCAGGTCGGCACTGTCGAGCAGCGGCAGCTCGCCCGACCCGCGGGGGTCGAGCCCCGAGTCGCGCACGCGCCGCCAGGAGGCGGTGATGACCGGGCGCAGAGCGACCGGCGGGTCGACCCCGGTCAGAGCGGCGTTCCGGACCCGCCCGAGCACCCGAGCGTGCTCGCGGGGGTCCTCACCGGGACGCAGGGCGCTCTCGGGTGGCGGTGACGGCATCGGTACCTCCGCCGTCATGGTGCAGGGAGGCTCACGCAGATCACAAGGACCGGCTGCAACCCCCTGCAACCCTGCTGTGGCGGCCCGGCGCAGTGTTTCCTGCAGGTCGGGGCGCCGTCGACGAGGAGGGCGCACGACGACGGGAGCTGACAATGACGCAGACCCTCGAGCCGGCGCCTGCCACGTCTGCGCGCGGTCGTGTCGATGCGTGGCTGGCGGAGTTCGAGGCGGCCCTCGCCGCGCGGGACGCCGGACGGGCGGCCGACCTGTTCGCGACCACCTGCTTCTGGCGGGACCTCGTCTCGTTCACCTGGAACATCACCACGGTCGAGGGTCGTGACGGAGTCACGGACCTGCTGCAGGCCACGCTGGACACCACCGACCCCCGCGGCTTCCGCACCACCGAGGAGCCGTCGGAGTCCGGTGGTGTCACCGAGGCGTGGATCGAGTTCGAGACGTCGGTCGGCCGGGCCCGCGGGCATCTGCGGCTCGTGGAGGAGGGCGCCTGGACCCTCCTCACCACGCTGTACGAGCTGAAGGGCCACGAGGAGCCCCAGGGCGAGGCGCGGCCGAAGGGCGTGGAACACGGCGCCCGCCGGGACCGGATCAGCTGGAAGGAGGCCCGCGAGGCGGAGAACGCCGAGATGGGCCGCACCAGCCAGCCCTACGTCGTGGTCGTCGGGGGCGGCCAGGGCGGCATCGCACTGGGTGCACGCCTGCGCCAGCTGGGCGTCCCGCACGTGGTGGTCGACCGGCACGAGCGGCCCGGTGACCAGTGGCGCAGCCGCTACAAGTCGCTGTGCCTGCACGACCCGGTCTGGTACGACCACCTGCCCTACATCGACTTCCCGAAGAACTGGCCGGTGTTCGCGCCGAAGGACAAGATCGGCGACTGGCTCGAGATGTACACGAAGGTCATGGAGATCAACTACTGGCCCTCGACGACCTGCACGAGCGCCTCCTACGACCAGCAGGCAGGCGAGTGGACCGTGGTGCTCGACCGGGCGGGCGAGCAGGTGGTGCTGCACCCCGAGCAGCTCGTGCTGGCCACCGGCATGTCCGGCAAGGCGAACGTGCCCACCATCCCCGGCCAGGACCGCTTCCGCGGCGAGCAGCACCACAGCTCCCAGCACCCCGGACCGGACGCCTACGCGGGCAAGCGCGCCGTGGTGATCGGCTCGAACAACTCCGCGCACGACATCTGCGCGGCGCTGTGGGAGCACGGCGCCGACGTGACGATGGTGCAGCGCTCCTCGACGCACATCGTGAAGTCCGACTCGCTGATGGAGCTGGGGCTGGCCGACCTGTACTCCGAGCGGGCGGTGGCGAGCGGGATCACGACGCAGAAGGCGGACATGATCTTCGCGTCCCTGCCGTACCGGATCATGCACGAGTTCCAGAAGCCGATCTACGACGCCATCCGCGAGCGCGACGCCGACTTCTACGAGCGGCTGGAGAAGGCGGGGTTCTGGCTGGACTTCGGCGACGACGACTCCGGCCTGTTCATGAAGTACCTGCGTCGCGGCTCGGGCTACTACATCGACGTCGGCGCCGCCGACCTGGTGGCGAACGGCGACATCACGCTGGTGCATGGGACCGTCCGCGAGCTGACCGAGGACGCGGTGGTGCTCGACGACGGCACGGAGCTACCCGCGGACCTGGTCGTCTACGCCACCGGCTACGGCTCGATGAACGGCTGGGCCGCCGACCTGATCAACCAGGAGGTGGCCGACAAGGTCGGCAAGGTGTGGGGACTCGGTTCGGGTACGGCGAAGGACCCGGGACCGTGGGAGGGCGAGGAGCGCAACATGTGGAAGCCCACCCAGCAGGAGGGGCTCTGGTTCCACGGCGGCAACCT
The DNA here is from genome assembly GCF_050948425.1 of Pseudonocardia xinjiangensis. Lineage (NCBI taxonomy): Bacteria > Bacillati > Actinomycetota > Actinomycetes > Pseudonocardiales > Pseudonocardiaceae > Pseudonocardia > Pseudonocardia xinjiangensis. The sequence continues at coordinate 140,975 of NZ_CP192009.1, forward strand.
GCACCAGTCGCGGCACTACTCGCTCTACCTGGCGCTGCAGCTCAAGGCCCGCCAGGAGGGCATCCCGACGCCGGTGTACCGGCTGCAGGAGGTGCACCACCGCTCCTGACGGGGGCGAGGCGGTGGGTAGCGACGCCCCCGGTGCCGCTACCCACCGGTGGGAAGAGGAGCCCTCCGCGATCCTGATACATCCCGTTTCTCACGAACGAGCCGGCGCGCCCGCTCGATCTCCGGCGGAGCGGGCACGTCGGGCAACAGGTGCGTGGCCACCCGCAGGGACCGGAGGGCGACGGTGACGCCGAGGTCGGTGGTCGGCACCCCGGGCAGGCCGTACATGCGTCGTGCCCAGCGGGGCAGGGTCGCCAGCGCCACCGAGGCGATGGCGGGGATGGCCAGCTTCGTGACCGTCGGGGCCTCGCCCTTCGGGGCGAACAGGTTGCCCACGGCGCGCCGGGCCTCGTCGGTCAGCCCCAGCTCGGGACGCATGCGCTCGAGGTAGGCCTGCATCTCCCTGCGGGACGAGGGGGCGGCGAGCAGCCCGACGACCTGGGCCGCCCTGACGCTCTCGGCGATGTACCGGTCGACCTCCTGGTCGTCGAGGATCCCGGCCCGACGGGCGATCTCCGCGTAGGAGTCGATCTCCGTGGAATGCACCCACAGCAGGCCGGAGGGCTCGTCGATCCGGAACGTCGCGCCGGTCTCGGGGTCGTGACCGCGCAGCGAGGAGTGGAGCTTGCGCACCCGGGCGGCAGCGACCTCGACAGCGTCCGTGGAACCGAACGTCCGCACCCCGACGAACTCCACGGTGCGCTGGAACCGCGACCACGCCTTGCGCGGGTCGAACAGGGCCGAGTTCTGGTACGTGCCGCGCATCACGCGCGGGTGCAGCGACTGCAGCAGCAGCGCCCGGAACCCGCCGATCCAGAGCACCGGTTCGATGTGCACGCGCCACGTCACGGAGTCCGGCCCGAACAACCCGTAGTCCTGCGGCTTCTCGGCCATGTCGCCCCCTTCGCCCGGCGGGGCCGCGGCGAGGACGGGCGCCGCAGCCTTGTCCAGCACAGCACCATCTGCGCCGGGGCGCGACCTGACCGTTCCGACCGGAAGGCCGGGAGCGAGACCTCAGCCCGCGTCGTCCGGGCCGTTGCTGAGGTCCCCGTCGCGGATGTCGTCGGACGTGTCGTCGTCCGGGACGACGATCCCGGGGCCGCGGAGCCGGTACTCACCGCCGTGGCCGGCCACCTCGTGCAGGTCGTAGAGGTGGACGATCTTCGGCCCCTCGTGCAGGTGGGTGTAGCGCACCGTGCACGGCGCGGGTTCGGCCGCCTCGCGGGTGTGCACCCGGCCGTCGAGCGGACCTCCGACGAACCAGTAGACGTCGCGTCCGCCGTCCAGGGACGCCTCCTCCGAGGTCACGGCCGGTGTCTTCCGTGCAGGAGCTCCAGTATCCGGCGAGCTCGACGACCCGTGGCGGGGGCGTGCGCCGACCGGCCACCTCGCGCGGTGGCCGGCTCGTCGGTACGTCCGTCGCGCGCGGGGTCGAACATCCGGTGCGCGAACGCCGGCGTCTCGGCGTCGAGATCGCCCGCGGGGGTGGGTTGCTCCGGTGGCACCTCCGACACGGTACGGGCGTCACCGCCCGTCCGCCGTATTTGATCAAGAAACGGGCCCTGGCGATCAGGGCCCTTTTCGTCCAGGGCGTGCCATGGTCACGCCGTGGACGAACCTGTGATCGACACCCTGGACGTGCCGGGAGCCCGGCTGCATCTCGAGACCCGCGGGGCCGGTCCGCTGTTGCTGTTCGTCGTCGGCGGCAACGGGGACTCGGCGATCTACGGCGGGGTCGCCGCCGCTCTGGCCGACCGCTTCACGGTGGCCACCTACGATCGGCGCGGCTTCGCCCGCAGTCCGCTGCTCGCGCCCATCGAGGACGACGCGCGGATCGCCGCCGACGCCGACGACGCGCGCCGGCTGATCGCGCACCTCGGCGGTGGCCCCGCTCACGTGTTCGGCAGCAGCTCCGGCGCGATCGTGGTGCTGGAGCTCGTGGCGCGCCATCCCGAGGTCGTTGCCACAGCCGTGGCGCACGAGCCGCCGATCGCCACGCTGCTGCCGGACAGCGCCGAGTGGCTGGCCTTCTTCGACAGCGTCCAGGAGACCTACCGCGCGGAGGGGCGGTGGCCGGCGATGGCCCGGTTCGGCGCCGCGGTCGGGTCGGGGAGAGCCGCCGGCGGCCCGCCGCCCGACGTGGAGCTGCCGCAGTCCGTCGTCGAGATGATGGGGCGGGTCGAGACCAACATGACGTTCTGGATGGAGCACGAGCTGCACCAGTACCCCCGCTACGTCCCCGACCTGGACGCGCTGGGCGCCGCCCGCGACCGGATCGTGCCTGCCGGCGGCCAGGAGTCACGCGAGCACATGCCCTACCGCCCCAACCTCGTGCTCGCCGACCGGCTCGGCCTCCAGGTCGTCGACTTCGTCGGCGACCACGTCGGGTACGCGACCCACCCCGCCGAGTTCGCGTCCCAGCTCGGCGCCCTGCTCACCGGGCCGGGGTCGGTCAGACCGGGTCGGTGAGGAACGCCGTGGCCGCCGCGGCCAGGTGGCCGGGGTCGCGCACCCCGCACAGCTCCCGCGCCGAGTGCATCGACAGCACCGGAATCCCGACGTCGACCGTCCGGATCCCCAGGCGCGTGGCGATGAGCGGTCCGACGGTCGTGCCGCACGGCACCGTGTTCTTCCCGACGAACACCTGCGTCGGGACGCCGGCGTCCCGGCAGGCGCGGTGCCACGCGGCCGCGCCGGGGGCGTCGGTGGCGTAGCGCTGGTTGGCGTTGACCTTCAGCGCGGGCCCACCGTTCGGCAGTGCTCGGTGCGTGGGGTCGTGGTGGCCGAGGTAGTTCGGGTGCGCCGCGTGCGTGACGTCCACCGACAGGCATCGGGAGCCCGCGAAGGCGGCCCCACGGGCGTCGAAACCACCGGCCAGCCGGGTGAGCACCGTCTCCAGCAGGGGGCCGGCCGCACCGGTCGCCGACCCGCTGCCGATCTCCTCGTGGTCGAAGCCGACGAACACCGGGATGACGCCGCCGGCGTCGTCGGCAGCAGCGAGGAGCGCGCCCAGGCCCGCGTGCACGGACGCGAGGTTGTCCAGCCGGGGCGCGGCCAGCAGTTCCTCCTCCTCACCGAGGCGCGCGGGCGGGGTGACGTCGTGCACCACGAGGTCGTGTGCCGCCACCTCGTCGGGGTCGACGCCGACCTCGTCGGCCAGGAACTCGATGAGGTCGCCCTCGGCGGGGGAGCCGAGGCCCCAGACCGGGAGCAGGTGCTGCTGGGCGTCCAGGGTGAGGCCCTGGTTCACCTGGCGGTCGAGGTGGATGGCCAGCTGCGGCACCCGCAGCAGCGGCCGGTGCACGTCCACCAGCACGGTGGTGCCGTCGTAGAGCGCGAGGCGTCCGGCCAGGCCCAGGTCGCGGTCGAGCCACGAGTTCCACAGCGCCCCGCCGTAGACCTCCACGGCGACCTGCCGCCAGCCGCCCGCTCCGACGTCCGGGCGGGGCTTGACCTTCAGCGTCGGCGAGTCGGTGTGGGCCGCGAAGATCCGCATCGGGGTGCCGGGCGGCGCGGCCTCCGGGACGAACCAGGCCAGCAGCGTGCCGTCCCGCACGAGGTAGCGGCCACCTGAACTCCCGTCCCACGGGCCGGCCTCGGGCTGCTCGGAGAACCCGGCGGCGGACAGACGCCGCACCCCCTCGGCCACGGCGTGGTACGGGGTGGGCGCGGCTGCGATGAAGTCGGCGAGGTCGTGCGCGAGATCCGTCATCAGGTGCATCCTCTCCCACGTGCCCCGGCAGGAGTTCGACGTGGTGGTCGTCGGAGCCGGATCAGCCGGCTGCGCGCTCGCGGCCCGGCTGGCCGACGATCCGGCGCGGCGGGTGCTGCTGCTGGAGGCCGGTCCGGGCGGGCCGGCACCCGACCTGCTCGACGTCGGGTCGCTGGCGGCCACCCGGCCCGGGCATCCGAGCAACTGGGCCTATCCCGCGCAGCTGCGTCCCGGCTGCGTCACGACGGTGCCGCGGGGGCGCGGGCTGGGCGGGTCGAGCGCGATCAACGGGGCCAACTGGGTGCGTGCCACCCCCGCGGACGCCGACGGGTGGGGCGTTCCCGGCTGGACGTGGGCCGACCTGCTCCCGCACTACGTCCGCAGCGAGCACGATCTCGACCATCCGGGGCCGCCCTGGCACGGGGACCGGGGGCCGGTGTCCGTCCGGCGGCCGTCCGGTGACCTGCTGCACCCGGCCACGCCGCGGTTCCTCGACGCGGCGCGACGTCTCGGCTTCCCCGCGGAACCGGACAAGAACGCGGGCCGGGCGCCCGGTGCCGGGCTCGTCCCCAGCAACGGCATCGACGGGGTCCGGGTGAGCACCGCACAGGCCTACCTGCACCCGTCCCGGGCCGGGCTGGTCGTGCGGCCTGATGCGGCCGTGGCCCGCGTGCTGTTCGTCGGCGACCGGGCCCGGGGCGTTGAGTTGCTCGACGGCACGGTGGTCGAGGCCGGGCAGGTCGTGCTCGCCGCGGGCGCGATCGCCACGCCCCACCTCCTGCTGCTGTCCGGGATCGGTCCGCCCGACGACCTGCGAGCGGCGGGCGTGCCCGTGGCGCGCGAGCTGCCCGGGGTGGGCCGGGACTGGTCCGACCACCCGGTGGTGTACCTCCCGTTCGCCACCGCCGACCCGCCTGCCCACCCGCACGCGTCCTGCGTGCAGGCTGCGCTCGACCTGGACGCCGGTGCCGACCCCGCCGGTGACGTCGAGGTCATGCTGTTCGTACGGCCGTTCGACGGCGGGACCGACCTGCACCTGATGTGCGCGCTGCAGCACCCCGACAGCCGCGGGACGATCACTCTCACCTCGCCTGACCCGCGCGTCCGTCCGCGGATCTCGTACGCGTACCTGCGCACCGAGCACGACCGCCGCAGGCTGCGGCACGCGATCCGGGTGGGGGCCGACCTGCTCCGCGCCGGGCTCGGCGTCCGCGCCGCCCCGGCCGGTGACGTCCTCGGCTCCGACCATGCCCTGGACGGCTGGATCGCCGCTCACCTCAGCACCGCCCAGCACCTGAGCGGGAGCGCAGCGATCGGCCCCGTGGTGGACGCCCAACTCCGGGTGCACGGCGTCCCGGGCCTGCGGGTGGCCGACACGTCGGTGCTGCCGGTGGTGCCCCGTCGCGGCACCGCCGCCACGGCCGTGGCCATCGGGGAGAAGGCGGCGACGTTGCTCGGCGCCTGATCCGGACGACGGCCGCTCACACTGGGGCGACGGCGTCCAGATGCGGCCACAGCGCTCCCGGCGGCCCGTCGAGAACGATCCCGAACCGCTCGGCGAGCAGCGTCCGCTCCTCGTCGGGAGACACCGCCCGGTCCGTGCGCACGCCGTCGACGACCTCGGAGAACACCCCGTTGAGCAGCGAGATCCGGCGGTCGGGAAGTGGCAGCACCGCGAACCGGCGGGCGCGGAAGTACGAGTCGGGATCGTGCTCGTGGTAGTCGGAACGTTCCGCGAAGTCCGCGAGCTCCCTCGGCGTCGCCTGCCACGCCCAGCTCCGCTCCCACCGGCCATCGGAGTGGCGCTGCGCGGTCCACCACAGGTCGTCCTCGTGGTGCACCTGCACGTCGCCGTGGGTGCCCGGCTGCTGGGGCACGGGCTCGATCCAGGTGCCGCCGTTCCCGACGTCGGCGAGCCACGGGCCGTCGACGGTCTCGACGAGCAACCGCAGGTGGTCGAAGTCGGGACCGCGGGTGCCGTGCTCGTCGAGGAAGAACGCCGAGAAGAGGGTGACGCCGAAGCCCAGCTCGCGCAGCAGCGCGGCGAACAACCCGTTGAGCTCGTAGCAGTAGCCACCGCGTTGCCGGTGGATCAGCTTGTCGGCGATGTCGTCGAGACGTAGCGAGATCGGGACGCCGAGGTGGATGTCGTAGTCCTCCGACGGCACCGTCCAGGCGTACGCGCGGTGCAGGGCGGCGAGTGCTGCGCTCGTGGGGGCGGCCGGGCGCTGTGCCCCGATCTTCGTCAGGAGGGCGTCGACATCCATGCACTCGAGTCTGCGCCCAGCAGGCCAGTGTCGAGGCAGTGCCGCAGCGGTACGAACAGCTCGTCGCGACGCTCCCGCAGCTCGTCGAGGGTGAGCCAGGCGAGGTCGGTGGCCTTCTCCGGCTCCATGAGCCGCAGCTCACCACCGGTGCGCCTGCACGCGAGGAAGAGGGTGACGTAGTGGCGACCGATGTCGGGCATCGGGTCGTCGGTGAAGCCCAGCCTGGCCGTGACGTCGACGACGAGGCCGGTCTCCTCGGCCACCTCGCGCACCGCCGTGTGCTCCGGGGACTCGCCGAACTCCTGGTGGCCGCCGGGCAGCCCCCACAGGCCCGCGCCGTGCGCTCCCGCCCGCCGCATCACGAGCACCCGCCCGTCCTCGACCACCACCGCGCCGAAACCGACCCGTACCTGCGTCACGCACCTATGCTCGCGCGCGTGAGCGCCAACCCGTTCCTCGCCCCCAGCCCGTTGCCCTTCGAGTTCCCGGACTTCGACGCCATCCGGGAGGAGCACTTCGCGCCCGCGTTCACAGCGGGGATGGAGCAGCAGCGCGCGGAGGTCGACGCGATCACCGGCGACCCGGCGCCGCCGACGTTCGCCAACACGGTCGTCGCGCTGGAGCGCTCGGGGGCGGTGCTGCAGCGGGTCTCTGCGGTGTTCTTCGTGCTCGTCAGCTCGTGCAGCACGCCGGGGATCCGCGCCATCGAGGCGGAGTTCGCGCCCCGGCTCGCCGCGCACTCGGACGCGATCATGCTCGACCCGGCGCTGTTCGCCCGCATCGAGACGCTGCACGGGGCGCGTCACGAGCTGGGCCTGGACGCGGAGTCGCTGCGGTTGCTGGAGCGGCTCCACCGCGACGCGGTGCGGGCGGGGGCGCGGCTGGGGGCCGCCGAGCAGGAGCGGCTGCGGGCCCTCAACGCGGAGCTGTCGACGCTGTCCACGGAGTTCGGCGCGAAGCTGCTGGCCGGTGCGAACGACGCCGCGGTCCTCGTCGAGGATGCGGCCGAGCTCGCCGGGCTGTCCCCGGACGCCGTCTCCGCCGCGGCGCGGGCGGCCACCGCGCGAGGACACGACGGCGCGTACCTGATCACCCTCGTCCTACCCACCGGGCAGCCGGTGCTCTCCTCGCTCGCCGACCGCGGGCTGCGCGAGCGCGTGCACCGCGCGTCGGTCACGCGCGGCCTCGGCGGCGAGCACGACACCCGGGAGATCGTGCTGCGCATCGCCGCGCTGCGTGCCGAGCGCGCCGCGCTGCTCGGGCACCCGCACCACGCCTCCTGGGCGGTGGAGATCGGCACGGCCGGCACGGTCGACGCCATCGACGCGATGCTCGGGAAGCTGGCCCCGGTGGCGGCGGCCAACGCACAGACCGAGGCCGACGAGCTGTCGGTCGCGGCCGGCCACCCGATCGAGGCGTGGGACCGGGCGTTCCACGCCGAGCGGGTCCGCCGCGAGCGGTTCGACCTCGACGCCGACACGCTGCGGCCCTACCTCGAGCTGGAACGCGTGCTGCACGACGGCGTCTTCCACGCGGCCGGCCGGCTCTACGGGCTGCGGTTCAGCGAGCGCCACGACCTGCCGCGCTACCACCCCGAGGTGCGGGTCTTCGACGTCTTCGACGAGAACGGGCAGCTCGGGCTGTTCGTCGCCGACCTCTACGCGCGGGAGTCGAAGCGCGGCGGGGCCTGGATGAACTCGTTCGTCACGCAGTCGCGGCTGCTCGGCACCCGGCCGGTGGTGCTCAACACCCTCAACCTCGCGCGCCCCGCCGACGGGCAGCCGACGCTGCTCACGATCGACAACGTCCGCACGCTGTTCCACGAGTTCGGGCACGCGCTGCACGGGTTGTTCTCCGACGTGCAGTACCCGACGTTCGCCGGCACGAGGGTGCCCCGCGACTTCGTCGAGTACCCGTCGCAGGTCAACGAGATGTGGCTGGAGGACCCGGAGGTCCTCGCGAACTACGCCCGCCACCACGAGACCGGCGAGCCGCTGCCGCCCGAGCTGGTGGCGCGGCTGGCGGAGTCGCGGCAGTTCGGGGAGGGGTTCGCCACCACCGAGTACCTGGCCGCGGCGCTGCTCGACCAGGCGTGGCACCGCCTCGGCCCGGGCGAGCAGGTGACCGACGTGGAGACGTTCGAGGCCGACGCGATCGGCGCGGCCGGGGTGGCCGTCCCGACCGCCCCACCGCGTTACCGGACCACCTACTTCAACCACATCTTCGGCGGTGGCTACAGCGCGGGCTACTACTCCTACATCTGGAGCGAGGTGCTCGACGCCGACACCGTGGAGTGGTTCGCCGAGAACGGCGGCCTGCGGCGCGAGAACGGCGACACGTTCCGGCGCGAGCTGCTCTCCCGCGGAGGGGCGGTGGACCCGATGGAGGCCTACCGCGCGTTCCGCGGCCGCGACCCCGAGATCGCGCCGTTGCTGGCGCGCCGCGGCCTCGCGGGCTGACCGCGGAACTGGGGAGACCGCCGTCGGGCCCCCCGGTACTCTCCGGGCGTGATCCTCTGAGCTCGCGGATTCCGTCCCCCACCCCCATGATCTCGGAGGTTCCCATGTCCCAGTCCCAGCCGCTCCCGCCGAAGCAGTCGGAGTCCGCCGACGAGCCCGCCCCCGACGCGACGGAGGCCGAACCCGCCGTCGAACCGGAGGAGCCGCTCAACCGGGCCGCCCGGCGGGCGAAGGCCAAGCAGGTCGACCCGTCCCACGTCGGGCCCCGCGCGGGCCATGCCAGGGAGGGTCACGGCGCCCGGAGTCACACCAAGCGCCGCATCAGCTGACCGGGCGGCGCCCGGAGCTTCCGACGCGGAATTCCTCCTGAACGGCGCGTGTTGCCGCTCATGATGTTTCCGCAGGTGCGGCTCTCGCTCCTGGACCGGTCACGGACCAGGTCCGGAGAGCCCGACGAGGCTGCGCTGGGCCACACCGTGGCCCGGGCCCGACGCGCGGAACAGCTCGGCTACCACCGGTTCTGGGTGGCCGAGCACCACGCCGTCCCCGGCATCGCGAGCGGGAGCCCACCGGTCCTGATCGCCGCCGTGGCTGCTCGCACCGAGCGGATCCGGGTCGGCTCCGGCGGGGTGATGCTGCCCAACCACCAGCCGATCGTGGTGGCCGAGCAGTTCGCGATGCTGGAGGCGCTGTTCCCCGGCCGGATCGACCTGGGTGCGGGCCGCTCGCTCGGTTTCACGCCGCCGGTCCGCAGAGCACTGCGGCGCGACGCCGCCGGTCCCGACACGTTCGCCGCTGATCTCGCGGAGCTGCGCGCCTACCTGGACGGCACCGCGCCCGTCACGGTGCGGCCCCGCCTCGACCGGCCCGTCCCGCTGTTCGTGCTCGCCACCGGACGTGGTCTGGCTGTTGCCGGGGACGCCGGCCTGCCGGTGGTGCTGGGAGGGCCGGCGCTCGACCGCGACGGGATCGGCGAGGAGCTGGCCGACTACCGGGCCCGCGTCCGCGCGGCGGGGGCGCGGCCCTACGTCGTGGTGTCGCGGGACGTGCTGGTGGCCGACTCGGTGGCAGCGGCCCGCGAGCTCGCGCTGCCGGAGGCGTGGGCGCTGGCGGCGGCCCGCACCACCGGCCAGTTCCCGGCGCTGGAACCCGTCGACCCCGGCCGTCCGCTGTCGGCGCGGCAGCGGACCGTGGTCGAGGATGCGGTGGGGCGGACGGTGCACGGCGACGAGGCTGCGGTCGCCGACGAGCTGGGTGACCTGCTCGCCCGGACCGGCGCCGACGAACTGCTCGCGTCGACCTCGACGTTCGACCGGGCAGCGTTGGGCGAGTCCGACGCGCGGCTCGTCCGGATGTTCCGGCGGGACGACTGACGCTTGCGAACACAACGTCCCGCCCGGTGGGGAGCGCCGGGCGGGACGGGTGTGCGACGGGCGGCAGCGGCTACTTGTAGATCCGCATGTAGTCGACGAGCATCTCGCTCTGCTTGGGCGTTCCGCCGTCAGGGAAGTAGTCGAGCTGGATCGTGGCGTGCATCTTGCCGGGAGGCATCGTCTTGGAGTCGGTGCTCTCGAACCACTTCTCGCCGTCGATGTAGCCGGTGATCCGGCCGTCCACCCACTCGACGGCGTAGTTGTGCCACTGGGTGATGTCGAGCTTCTTCGTGGCGGACTTCTGCTGGTTGCTGGCGCTGTAGTGCAGGAAGAACGACACGTCGTCCGAGGCGCTGGTGGTCTCGGCGAAGTCGATCTCGCCACCCTCCGGCCACTCGTGGTCGCTCGGCCAGAGGATCAGCACGGGGTGGTACTGCGAGTCGCCCGCGGGGAACTTCGCGCGCATCTCCCACTTGCCGAAGCGCTGGCCGTCGCTCCACGCCATGCCGCCGCTGTTGCCCTTCGAGTCACCCCGGATGACGAGCGAGCCGTTCTCGACGCTGACCTGCTTCTCGGAGCGGGTGCCGTTGCCGCCGTTGCCCGCGCCTTCGTACACGCCCCACTTCGAGCTCATGCCGCCGTTGAACTCGTCGCCGCCGACCGGGGTCCAGCCGAGGCGCTGGGCGGCCTGCTTGCCGTCGCCCACGGCCTTGACGACGGGCGGCGGCGGAGCCGGCTTCTTCTGCGTGCTCTTCGTGGTGGAGCTCGATGCCTCTTTGGACGCCGGAGCGTCCTTGGTGGACTCGGGTGCGTTGCTGGTGGGGGGGATCGGGAGGGCATCGGTGGGAACGGCGAGCGCCGTGGTCGGGTCGGCCACGATCACCGTGCTCAGCTCGGGCGCAGCGAGGGAGGTGTCCTCTGCAGGTCGCAGGACGGTGGCGACCGTGGTGGCCACCAGCATCACCGTGGCGCCGATCGCGAGCGGAGCCAGCCTGCGCGTGAGGGAGCGCTGGGGAAGCGGGTCGGTGGTGACTACGGCGTCGACGTTCTCGCCCGCACGGCGGCGGTGACGCCGACCCTGGGTCACGGTGGGGGAACCGTGCTCTGCGGAAATACGTGCGATCAGCTCGGTCGGGGATTCCGAGCGATCTTCCGCAGCGGAGGTTGTCCGTCGCATGGGGCGGAACCATAAAGAAGGAGGAGCCCGATGATCAGCAAACCTGAGAGGTCAGGTTGCGCGTACGCGCCAGCAGGTCGGTCACGCGCGCCAAAACGACGTCAGACGGACGGATGGGGCAGCTCGGGTACTCCATTCGGAGTACCTGGGCTCTCAGGCGACCGGGATGTACCTCTCAGAACGTTCAAGGTTGCTCCGTTAGAAGATTGTTATCGCGGCCCGGCTGCGAGAAGCTAGGCGCGATGCTCCCCGCTGCTCCCCCGGGGGGTGCGTCCTCGTACGTCTCGACAGCCCTGTCGACACGTGTGTCCGTACCCCCGAACGATCATGTCCTGTTGGCGTTGCCCCCGACGGCCGCGTCGGCTGCTGTGCTGCGCAGCCTCCGGTCCGAGGGGGTCTCGGTCAGCCCCGTCAGCGACGGAATCGGTGTGCTCGACGCCGTCCGCTCGCGCGACCCCGCGCTGCTGGTGCTCGACGTCGAGCTGCCCGGGCCGGACCAGGCTGCGGTACTCGCGGCCGTCCAGACCGAGGCGCCGAACGTGCCGGTCATCGCGGTCACCCCGCGGGAACGCCGCGCGAGCCTGCTCGGCCAGCTGCGCGGCGACCGCGACGACTACCTGCTGCGGCCCTTCGCCGTCGACGAGCTCGCGGCGCGGATCCGGCTGCGGCTGCGGCTCGGTGCCGCCGTCGAGAACACCGTGATCCGCCACGGCGAGCTGACCGTCGACACCGAACTGGGGGAGGTGACCGTCGACGGACAATCGGTTTCGCTGTCTCCCACCGAATTCGCGATGTTGATGGCGCTGCTCGCGGATCCGGGTGAGGTGGTCTCCCCCGACAAGCTGGCGAGCGCCGTCTGGTCCGAGCCGGCGTCCGCCAATCTCGTGCAGGTCTACATCTCCTACCTACGCCGCAAGATCGGCGCGGAGCGCATCCGCACCGTCCGTGGTGAGGGATACGTCCTGGAGCCCTGAGGCCCTCCAGGTGGCCGTGACCCTATGGGGCGATAACGCTTCGGGTGTCATCCGGTCTCCAGGCGTGCAGGGCCGCTCACCCCGTGCTACCCAGTGCACACGCGGGTCGTGTGGGGTCGGCCCTGAGGAACCTCGGGAGTTGCAATGACCGTGACCGGGATCATCACAGCGATCGTCATCGGTGCCATCATCGGCTTCCTCGGGCGGCTCGTGGCGCCCGGGAAGCAGAACATTCCTATCTGGCTGACCATCCTGGTCGGGATCGTGGCGGCGTTCATCGGCACGTTCATCGCGCGGCTGTTCGGCGTGGCCAGCACGGGCGGCATCGACTGGATCGAACTCATTCTGCAGATTGTCGTCGCCGCCATCGGTGTCACCATCGTGGCAGGTGCCTATGGCAGGCGCGGCGTCACTCGCTGACGCTCGCGCACGCAGCGGCCCGGTCCCGACAGCGTGGTCGGGGCCGGGCCGGTGTCGTCTCCGGGGTCAGCCCGTGAACGAACGGGCCGCGGCCAGGAAGGCGTCGTTCTCGTCGGGCGCGGACACCGTCACCCGCACCCCGTCGGAAGCGAACGGACGGACGACCACCTTGTGGTGGTCAAGACAGTGCGCGGTGAACGGACCGGTGCGGTCGCCCAGCGCGAGCCACACGAAGTTGGACTGGGAGACCGGCACGGTGTAACCGGCCTCCAGCAGCGCGTCGCGCACCCGGCTCCGCTCGGTGACCACGTCCTTGCACCAGGCGAGCAACTCGGCCGCGTCGTCGAGCGCCGCAATCGCCCCGGCCTGCGCCACGGAGCTCACGCTGAACGGCGAGCACACCTTCCGCAGAGCGGTCGTCACGGCCGGCGCGCTGACGGCGTACCCCACCCGCAGGGCCGCGAGGCGGTAGGCCTTGGAGAACGTCCGCAGGACGACCAGGTTGGGGTGGGCGTCGATCAGTGCCATCCCGTCGACGGCCTCGGGGTCGGTGACGTACTCGTAGTACGCCTCGTCCAGCGCCACCAGGACGTCGGGACCGACCGAGACGAGCAGCCGCTCCATCTCCTCGCGAGTCACGACCGTGCCCGTCGGGTTGTTCGGGCTGCAGACGATCACCAGGCGCGTCCGCGGGGTGACGGCGGCGATCATGGCGTCGATGTCGTGCCGGAAGTCGTCGTCCAGCGGCACCGTGCGGATCGTGGCGCCCCCGATCTGCGTCACGATCGGATAGGACTCGAACGAGCGCCAGGCGTACACGACCTCGTCCGACGGCTCGAAACAGGTGGCCTGCACGAGCTGCTGGCACAACGTGACGGACCCGCACCCGATGGCGATCCGCTCGGCATCCACGTCGAGGTACTGCGCCAGACGTGCCGTGAGGCCCGTGACGGCGAGATCCGGGTACCGGTTGCCCCCTGCAGCGGCCTCGGCGATCGCGGCGAGCACCCGCGGTGTCGGCGGTAGCGACACCTCGTTGCTGGCCAGCTTGATGGCCCCGGGAATCGCGCGGCCGGGGACATAGGCCGGGAGCGTGTCGAGATCGGGGCGGATCAGCGTCATGTGGACACCCTATGTCTGTCGCCCCGTCCGCGTGCCCGCCGCTGTCACACTCGCCGAGCCGTGCAACCCTTGTGGTCATGACCGAGATCAGGACGGAGACCGTCCCGCTGGTCGATGGCAGCTCTCTGCGACTCACCGTGGCGGAGCCGGACGGTCCGGTGCGCGGCGGGATCGTGGTTCTGCACGAGGCGCGGGGGGTCACCGACGCCGTGCGCGGGCTCGTGCAAGGTCTCGCCGGCGACGGCTGGCTCACCGTGGCGCCGCACCTGTACCACCGCGACGCGGCCGACGAGCTGGACGGCGCCGCCGACGACGAGGTCCAGCAGCAGGTCGACCGGCTCGAGGGCGAGCAGATCATGGCCGACACCGACACGGCCTTCGGCTGGCTCGCCGAGCACGACATCACCGCCGACCGGATGGGCGTCATCGGCTTCGACCTCGGCGGCTCGGTTGCACTGGTGGTGGCGGCCAACCGCAGGCTCGGTGCCGCGGTCACCGTGGCGGGCGAAGGCATCGCCGACGCGGCCTCCACGGGTCTCCCGTCGCTGATCGAGGCGGCCCCCGGGCTCACCTGCCCCTGGCTCGGGATCTACGGCGAGACGGCCGACGGGGAGCCGGACCCGGGGATCAGCCGGCTGCGCGACGCCGCGAGCTCCTCGGAGGTGGCCACGGACGTCGTCGTGTACCCCCACAGCGGCCACCGCTTCGACGACGACCCGAACTCCGCCGCCGACGCCTGGCAGCGCACCCTGAACTGGTTCGACTCCCACCTGCGCTGACCCCACCCCGCGAGTCGCCCGTTTCCCGCGCGCGAGTCGCCCCGTCCTGCCCCGCGAGTCGCCCGTCCAGCTCGCAGGCGGGCTTGCGGGAGCGTGCGCGGAGGGCGGCCACGACGGGACCCGCGTGAGGGCATGTGGGGGATGGGGCCGGAACCCACATTCGACGCGCATCGACACGCCGTTCCGTGGTGTGTGAGCCCACCACCGGGTCGGGCGGACGCGCCCGTCCTCTCCCCGCCCCGGACGGCCCTGGCGCGACCCGGCGGCGGCTTGCATGCTGACCGTCATGGCTGCGTCCGAGATCCCCGACGTCCTGTGGACTCCCGACCCGCACCACGCCGGCCCGATGACCGAGTTCATGGCGTGGGTCCGTGAGCACCGCGGGGTCGACGTGCCCGACTACGCGGCGCTGCACAGCTGGTCGGTCGAGGACCTCGAGGGTTTCTGGTCGGCCGTCGCCGAGGTCGAGGGTGTCCGGTTCCACGCGCAGCCGAGCGTGGCGCTGGGCGGGAGTGAGATGCCGGGCGCGGAGTGGTTCCCGGGGGCCACGCTCAACTACGCGGAGCACGCGCTGACTCCCGGACCGGGCAGAGAGGACGCCGACATCGCACTCGTGTTCGCCCGGGAGGACGGCCTGGAGCGGACGGTCACGCACGCCGAGCTGCGGGAACTCGTCGGCCGGGCGCGGGCGGGCCTGGTCGGGATGGGGGTCGGCCGGGGGGACCGGGTCGTCGCGCTCGCCCCGAACTGCGTCGAGACGCTGGTCACCTTCCTCGCTGCCGCCAGCCTCGGTGCGATCTGGTCGTCCTGCTCGCCGGACTTCGGCGCGCGGGCCGTGCACGACAGGTTCGCGCAGATCGAGCCGGCGGTGCTGCTGGCGGTGGACGGCTACGTCTACGGCGGGAAGCGGTTCGACGTCCGCGCGAACATCGAGGCCCTGCGTGCGCAGCTGCCGATGCTGACGGCGACCGTCCTCGTCCCGTACCTGGACGAGGACGCGACGCTCGACGGCACGGTGTCGTGGAGCGACTTCACCGCGACGCACGCGGCGCTGGAGTTCGAGGCGGTGCCGTTCGACCACCCGCTCTGGGTGCTGTACTCGTCCGGTACCACGGGCCTGCCGAAGGGCATCGTGCACGGCCACGGCGGGATCGTCCTGGAGCACGTGAAGTCTCTGGGCCTGCAGATGGAGCTGGGCCCGGGGGACCGCTTCTTCTGGTTCACCACCACCGGCTGGATGATGTGGAACCTGCTGATCGGGGGCCTGCTGGTGGGCAGCACCGTGGTGCTGTTCGACGGCAACCCCGGCCATCCCGACCTGGGCGCGCTGTGGAAGCTCGCCGAGCGCCACCGCATCACCTACTTCGGGGTGTCGGCGCCGTTCATCCAGTCGAGCCTCAAGTCCGGGCTGCGCCCCCGCGACCGGTACGACCTGGGGTCGCTCGTCGCGATCGGATCGACCGGGGCGCCGCTGTCGGTCGAGGGCTTCCGGTGGGTCGGCGACGCCGTGGGCGAGGACATCCAGCTCTGCTCCGTGTCGGGTGGCACCGACGTGTGCTCCGCCTTCGTCGGCGCGTCGCCCCTCGTCCCCGTCTGGCTGGGTGAGATCTCCTGCGCCGGGCTCGGCGCTGCGGTCGCCGCCTACGACGAGTCCGGCAAGGAGCTCGTCGACGAGGTGGGCGAGCTGGTCATCACCCGGCCGATGCCGTCGATGCCGGTGTCGTTCTGGAACGACCCCGACGGTGCCCGGCTCCGCGAGGCCTACTTCGAGGACTTCCCCGGCGTCTGGCGCCACGGGGACTGGGTGCGGCTCACGCCGCGCGGCTCCTTCGTCATCTACGGCCGCAGCGACTCCACCCTGAACCGCGGCGGCGTCCGGATGGGCACGGCGGACTTCTACGCCGTGGTCGAGGGCGTCGACGAGATCCTCGACTCACTGGTGATCGACACCACCGAGCTCGCCGTCCACGACGACGGAGCCCTGCTCTGCTTCGTCGTGCTGGCGCCGGGCGCCTCGCTGGAGGACGTCGAGCCGGGCCTGCGCCGCACCCTGCGTTCCGAGCTGTCGCCGCGGCACGTCCCGGACCGGTTCATCGTCGTGGACGCCGTCCCACGCACCCTCAACGGCAAGAAGTGCGAGGTACCGGTCAAGAAGATCCTTTCGGGTGTGGCGCCCGACAAGGCCGTGAGCCGGGGGGCCCTGCAGAACCCCGAGGCGCTCGCTCCGTTCCTCGCGCTGGTGACCCCCGGGGGGTCGTGATCCGGGCGGAACGGCATGTGTAGTCTGGTGTCCGCTGGAGGCCGAGAGGCCCCGGGAGGCTTCGCCTAGTCTGGTCTATGGCGCCGCACTGCTAATGCGGTTTGGGGTCACCCCCCATCCCGGGTTCAAATCCCGGAGCCTCCGCACCTGGAGTGGTCGGGTAAGATCGGCCGCGACGGAGTACGACAACTGAAGAGCACGCGCCCGTAGCTCAACGGATAGAGCATCTGACTACGGATCAGAAGGTTAGGGGTTCGAATCCCTTCGGGCGCACCAGGTCAGAGCCACGGTCAGCGGTCCCGCTGCCACTCTGACAGCTGAGATCGACAGCAACGGCCACCTCACGACAGCTCCTCGTCGAGGTGGTCGAGTGCTTTCCGCTGGTTCTCCAGGTTCACGTGCCCGTAGACGTTCATCGTCATCTCCATGGCGCTGTGGCCGACGATCTCCATGACGATCCGCGGGTGGATGCCGAGCGCGAGCAGCAGGCTCACGCAGCTGTGACGCAGCCCATGAAGCGGCACGACACGGAGCCCATGCGCCTCACAGAGGGTGTTCCAGAGACGGGTGAGGTTGCGTGGCTCCATCGGCGTGCCGTGCCGGTGGCCGAAGACATAGTTCTCCGGTCGCCAGGGACGGCCGAGCTCGCCATGTTGCTCTTGCAGGCAGCGGTGATGATTGGCCAGGGCGTAGACGGCGCGTGGTGGCAGTGGCACTGTCCGGTTGGAGCGCCGGGACTCCGGCAGCGCCCGAAGCTGTCCGTCCACCCGTTGTACCGCCTGGGCCACCCGGAGTGTTCGAGCTTCCCGAGTGGCACGACACCGAGGTCCATGCCGCGCTGAGGTGTTGCGGCCGGACCTGCCGAAGCCCGTACGGCCCCGCTCCCACCGCGAGCTGGGCCCGCCGGCCATGCGCCGGCAACGGGGAAGCTGTGTGACGTGCGGGAGGACATCCCCGCTGGCCGCAGATCGTCTTAGCGTGCTTGAACGGCGGCAACCCCGCTGCGCGCCCCGATCCCGCAAGCGGCGGCGTCCGAGGGGATGCGCAAGCAGGGTTGTGGTCGGGTAGCGGGATCGGGGGTTCCGGGTTACCGCCGCCCGGTCCCGCCAAGTGCGGGCCAGGATCGCGGGGATGGAGGGCCATGCGCCGCTGACATGCCCAACTTGCAAGGAGCGGCATACTTTCGGCTGTCCCCCAACCAAGGAGTACGCGGTGACTCGACCGGCCGGCCTTCAACTGGGCCAACGCGCTACGCATTGTTCGACATGCGGTGAGTCCGTGGACCTCAGCCCGTCAGACTTTCTACGGGTGTCGGATGACAATGCCTACGAGTTCCGGCGTTGTCCGAACGTGCTACGACACGGACCCCACGAGGTCAGGCTGAAGGCGTACTGGGACGTAGAGAAACCCGGCGATGCATCGGTATGGGGTGTCGTCGGGTAGTGCCACTGGGCTCGGCGTGTCTGTATGTACAGCAAGTAAGTACAGCAACGCCAGCCGTCCGAGGCGGCTCAACCGATCTTAAGGATGCTGACTGACCTCGCCAGATTCCCCCAAGTAACCGAACAGCCATGAGTTCACACCGAAGAGGCCTAAGAAGTCAAGTTTTGACACTGGATGTTTGGCCCTAGCGTCTCCGCTTCACTAGGGTTGCACTAGCCTCCGTAAAAGCCTTAAGAGCGCGATGATGAGCCCACCATGCGGCTTCAATCTTTTCGTTGTCCGCGCGCTCGGTACGCCAAGCGACTCCAAGGTCGGCACCGCGCTTCCGCAATTCTCCGATCGCTTCTCCGAAGGATTTTCCCGTATTCAGGATAAGAAGCTTGGCCTCGGCTATGCGGTATGCACCGATGTCCCATTCCGCAACTCTTCCCTCGCGGTCCAAGCGTCGCTCTTCCCATACTCTGTTCCGGAAGTCTTCAGAAAAGGCGATAATATATGCGCACTGGTCTAAGAGGAGTGCGATTTCGCGCTCACGCCGCCCGGTGCGGGCGACGATGTACTGACCTAGTAATGCGATTCCTGCACCTGCTACTGCACCAACGAGTCCGATCCACGCAGCGTCCACGTTGCGTAGTATCTACGATCTCATGACCGGTAGCTCTCCAGTGCCTCGTCAAGTTCGATCCCAGCACGAGACCGTCTGGGCCGCCCGGAGTGTTCGAGCTTCGAAGTCGATGTGCTCCCATCGCAGGCCGCATACCTCGCTGCGCCGCAGGCGAGCATGAGTAGCAGAACCCACAGCGCGTGCCAATTGTCGTCGGTCGTGCCGTCGAGCATCTTGCGTGCTTCCGCCACCGACACTGGTTCCTTCGGCGCCGGCTTTGGCCTCTCGACGCGGACGAGCTTGGCGACGTTGCGGCTCACCAGCTCTTCGCGGTAGGCGTGCTCCAGCGCTGCTCTCAGGGTTGCGTGCACGTACTGGATGGTGCGGGTACCAACGCCATCTGCCCTCATGGCGTCGACCATCAGCCGGACGTCCCGCGCGCTCAGTCGAACGAGCTTCTTCCTGCCGATTCGGGACTTGGTCGGGTTGCGAGGGTTGCTGCATCCCGACCCGTACCGCGTCGGCGAAGTGCCGGACGGCTCGGCGGACACCGATGGGTACGTCGCGGCCGGCGTTGAGTTCGATAGCGGTGCAGCGGAGGATCTCACCGAGCTGGCTCGCGATGACCGGCGCGTCGAGGCCGGGTAGTCATCGAGCACGTCGCGGCGGTCACGTGCAGTGCGCGGGCCTCGTCGGCTTCGCGGCCGGTGACCTTCGCGGTTCGGTCGTAGCGGCTGTTGCTGCCCATGTTGGCCGGTCTGGTAAGGGTGTGCGCCGTGAAGGCGAGCGAATCTACGGTCCGGCAGGTCCTCCAGGGCGAAACCCAGTACGTCGTACCGCTTTACCAACGGCGCTACAGCTGGCAGCACGGCAAGGAGAAGGACCCGCTCGGGCAGCTGTGGGACGACTTGATGGTGCTCGTCGGCGACAACGGGTCGGCCACGCACTTCCTCGGCTCCATCGTGCTAGCTCCCAGCCCCGATACGACAGCGGGCGGCCTCACCCGCTGGATCGTGGTGGACGGGCAGCAGCGCCTGACCACGCTCAGCTTGCTGTTGTGCGCCGTTCGCGATCACGTCCACGCCGCCCACCCGCAGCTCGCGGAGAAGATTCACGACTTGCACCTGGTCAACAAGTACGCCGCTGGCGATGACCGGTATCGGTTGCTACCCACCCAGGCAGACCGAGCTTCCTGGGTCGCTTTGGTGGAGCGTGCCCCGGATGCTGGCGGTGAGGACCGGATCGGAAGCGCCTATCGGTGGTTCCGGGCGAAGCTTGCCGAGTTCGACGACCCTGATGACGACGCTGATGTACGCGCGCTGGAGCAAGCGGTGACCGGGCGACTCGCGCTGGTGTCCATATCTGCGCATGCCGACGACAACGTCCACCGGATCTTCGAGTCGCTCAATCACAAGGGCCAGCCGCTCACCCAGGCCGACCTGCTGCGCAACTACCTGTTCATGAAGCTGCCGACATTGGGCGACCACGTCTACACCTCTCAGTGGCTGCCCTTGCAGACGTTGCTCGACGACGCGCAGCTCGACGAGCTCGTGTGGCTTGACCTCGTCGTGGCCGGAGACGAGAAGGCGACCCAAACCGCGATCTACCGACTCCAGCAGAGCCGACTCGACCGGCTCTCGGAGGAGGAGATCGCGAACTGGGTGGAGCGGCTGCACCACCGGGCGCTGCTGCTGCGGCGCATCTTGCGGCCTGTTGAGGAGCCAGTGCCGGTGCTCCGTGACGCGTTGGATCGCCTGTCCCGCTGGGGTTCGACGGTGGTGCACCCGATCGCGCTGCACGTGCTGGAGTCGCACGACGCCGGCCGTGTCGACGCCGCTGAGGCGGCCCGCGCACTGCGCGTGGTGGAGAGCTTCCAGGTGCGCCGGATGGTTGTCGGTATTCCTACGAACAACCTCAACCGCATCCTCATGTCGCTGGTCAAGGAGTTGGGTGCCGAGCCGCCAACCGCCGAAGCGGTCACGAGGGTACTGTCCGGCCCCCGCAAGCGGTTCCCGTCTGACCAGCAGGTACGTGATGCGGTGCTGGTCGAGCCGTTCTACTTCCGTGGCCGCGGCCATCAGCAGCGGTTCGTGCTGCGGTCGCTGGAAGAGGACCTGCGACATGGCGAGCAGATCGCGTTCGACCTCGTAGACCTGAGCATCGAGCACGTACTGCCGCAGAGCCCTTCCGAGAAGTGGCTGAGCGAACTGGCTGTCGAGGCCGACCATTCGGAATCGCCCGAGGAGGTGCACACGTCGGTCGTGCACACGCTGGGCAATTTAACCCTCACCGCCTACAACCAGCAGCTGTCGAACTCCGATTTTGACGTCAAGCGCGTACAGTTGGCCGACAGCGGGCTGAAGACCAACCGGCTCATCGCCGAGAACGAGCAGTGGCGACGCGCAGAGATCCGCGCGCGCAGCCGCATGCTGGCTGACCGGGTCGTCGCGATCTGGCCCGGACCGGACGAGTCGGTGGCCGCATACCCGATCGAGCCGCGTTGGCGATTGATGAGCCAGGTGCTCGCGTCCGTCCCGGCCGGTCGGTGGACCAGCTACTCCGACGTGGCGGAAGTGATCGGATCTCACCAGGTCGCAGTGGGAAACCGCCTCGCCACGGTGACAATGTCAAACGCGCACCGCGTGCTGAAGCGCAACGGGCATATCTCTCCAGAGTTCCGCTGGCCCGACCCTGAACGCGATGACGATCCGCGCGAGGTGCTGCAGGCCGAGGGTGTGCGGTTCGACGGGTGGGGACGGGCCCAGCAGGAACAACGAGTCGACGCGGAGCAGCTGATGGCCATGATCGCGGAAGATCGCGACTAACCCGCCGGGGCATCGACGTTGGCCGGCAGTGGCGCCATCGCGGCAAGGCTTCACGGAGGAGTTTTGCTCCCACGGCGCGGCTCCCGCGCGCGACGTCACCGAAATCGGATGAGCGGAAATGCGGATCTCTTGCCGAACCGGTGGTTGCTGCAGACTATGCACCCTGCGCGGACGGCCCGCGTGGGCTCGCGCTGGGTGTCCGACATCCACCGTCGAGTGAGCTCACGCGGTGTCACGGTCGGGTTCTGCCTCTTTGATATGGACGAGCTTCTGCGAACGGTCGGACGAGTGGTCCAGTGAGGGATGATCACAGGTGTAAATAAGCGATTCGTTGTCGACCCCATGGCGGCAGATCAACGATTCTTAGAGGGGTACTATCTCGATCGACGACGGTAAGCGCTTCCGTCCGCTACGCACAGGACTGCGTAAGGTGATTCAAAATCCCCGCTTTCTTGCGGTTGGCTGAGCCTCCCGCCGCCCGAAGAGCAGTGAGCAATCGCCACTACCTTGACCGTGAGACCGGTCGCTATTCGTCTGTGACCACGATGTCGGCGTCGCTATGGCTGCCACGTTGCGGCGGCTCGGACACGACGCGTGGACGGCGGCGAATGCGGGGCTCAGTGGCGAGCGACGACGAGTTGACCGTCTACGCGGACAACGAGGGCGCCGCTCGTGACGCACGACGTCGAGTTCTCGAAGGGGCGCCAGCGCAACGTCGTCGGGAAGCACGTCTGGCTCCGCTGTTCCGAGATGGACGCGGCACAGCTTGTGGAAGATCGCATCAACGAATTTGCTGCGGCGCTCAACATCCACAAGGACGTGTGGATCTGGTTGTCGTCCGACGGGCTCGCGCTCTCGTTCGCGTGGAAGTAGGTCGGACAGACCGATCTACTCGAAGTAGTCTTCGTCGATCTCTGAGGGCGATCGGCTCAGTCGGCGGCTGCCCGTAGGTAGACCTCCGCGAGATGGCGCAGGTGCGGCCGGAGCTCGGCTGGGGACTCCACGGTGAACTCCATGCCGAGCATGCCGATGTAGGCAGCGATGGTTTCGAGGCTGTCGGCGCCCGTGACGAGCACCGATTCCGTGTCCGTGATCGACTCGACCACCCCGACGGTCGGGTTGATCCGATCGAGCACCGCTTCGGCATGCGCGGCGATGCGCAGGCGGGCGTGCACCTTCCAGCCGCTCGTGGCGATCGAGCGCATGGCGAAAGCCGTGTAGTCGCCGCCGGGCAGCGGCGAGGGCGGGAAGCTGCGACCTGTCGGCATCCGGGGTTCGATCCAGTCCGCCCGGAAGGTGTCCCACTCGCCGGACGAGGGGTCGCGCCCGACGAGATGCCAGCGGCGTTCCCAGCTCAGCAGGCGGTAAGGCTCGACGAGTCGGGCTGCTCCGCGGTAGTCGAAGCGCAACAGTTCGACCTGGCGGATGGCAGTCGCGACCGCCGTGAGCACGGTGTGGTCCACCTCGGGATCCGGTGCGTCGGTACCGGTGTTCTCGGGTGCTCGATCGACCACCGACGAGAGCGCCGCCACGGTCGATCGCAGCCGTGGCGGGAGCACCTGTTGGAGCTTCGCCAGTGCTCGCGCGCTCGACTCCATGATCCCGGTGATGCCGGTCGCCGCCCGCAGGCCGACCGCAACGGCGACGGCCTCCTCGTCGTCGAGCAGCAGCGGCGGCAGCTTGCCACCGGCGCCGAGGCGGTATCCGCCGGTCGTGCCTCTGGTGGTTTCGACCGGATAGCCGAGCTCGCGCATGCGGTCGATGTCGTTGCGGATGGTTCGCGCCGTCACCCCGAGGCGGGCGGCGAGCTCGGTGCCCGTCCAGGCCGGCCTCGACTGCAGCAGGGCGAGCAGGGCGAGGAGCCGCCCGGTGGTGTCAGCCATGGGTTGAACTTTCCTCGTTCAATAGGAACGAAGTGTTCCTATATCGACGATACCGTTGCCAGCATGACCAACACCGACATCCTCCCCTTCCGCGTCGAGGTCACCCCGGCCGAGGTCGACGATCTGATGGACCGGCTCTCGCGCACCCGCCTGCCCCAGCCCGCCCCCGGTGACGACTGGAGCTACGGCACCCCGAACAGCTACCTCCACGAGGCGGTGCAGCGCTGGCGCACCGGCTTCGACTGGCCGGCCCAGCAGGAGCGCATCAACGCCGTGCCGCACTTCACGACCGAGGTCGACGGGCAGACCCTGCACTTCATCCACGTGCGCTCGGCCCACCCCGATGCGACGCCGCTCCTGCTCGCCCACACCTACCCCGGATCGTCTGTCGACTACCTCGACATGATCGACCCGCTCACCGATCCGGTCGCGTACGGCGGCCGTGCCGAGGACGCCTTCGACTTGGTGATCCCGGACGCCCCCGGCTACGGCTTCTCGAACCCCGTCGCCGAAGCCGGCTGGGACACAGCCCGGGTGGCACGCGCCTATGACGAGCTCATGCGGCGACTCGGGTACACCCGATACGGCATCCACGGCTCGGACAACGGCGCCATGGTGGCCCGGGAACTCGGGCTCCTGAACCCCGACGGCTTTCTCGGCCTGCACGTGTTGCAGCTGTTCTCCTTCCCGTCCGGCGACCCCAGCGAGTTCGAGCGCCTCGAGCCGCAGGACTACGCGGGGCTCGAGCACATGAAGTGGTTCCAGTCGGTCGGTGGCTACAACACGATGAACGCGAGCCGGCCGCAGACCGTCGCGGTCGGCCTCAGTGACTCGCCGGTCGCTCTGCTCGCCTACAGCGAGCTGTTCACCTCCTTCGGCAACGGCACGTCACTGGTGCCGCTCGACACGATCCTCACCGAGGTCACCGTGAACTGGCTCGCCAACGCCGCGGCGGGCATGAGCCGTAGCTACTTCGAGAACGCCCGCGCCGAGGGCGAGCCGCAGGTGAACTCCGCGCCCACCGGCGTCGCCGTCTTCGCCGACGACTTCCAGACGATCAAGGCCTTCGCCGAGCGGGACAACTCCAACATCGTGCACTGGAGCCGCTTCGACAAGGGCGGCCACTTCGCCGCGCTCGAGGTCCCCGGGGTCGTCGCCGGCGACATCCGGGCGTTCTTCGCCGCGCTGCGCTGAGCGGGGCTGTCGGACCTCACGTCGTGACGGCGCTTCCGGCCCGGCGCATCGGTCAGGCGCCGGGTCGAGGGGGGCGGGGACGATCGTGCGGATGCGTGGGCGGGACGGCCCCGCTCTCTGCGCGCTCCGTCCCGTGAGCCGGTGCCCGGTCCGGAACCCGGAGGACGGTGCGGAGGGCCGACGACAGGCGCTCGCGGTACCGGTCCATGGCCTCCGGGCCGATCCCCTCGGCGGCGGCCCACGCGAAGTCGTCGGTGGCCACCCGCAGTGCGGTGTTCATGCTCGCGGCGTGGATGCGGACCTCGAGACTGTCCGGCGGCAGGCCCATGCGCTCGCCGAGCACCTCGGCGAAGGTGGGCTCGGCCCGCTCGTGCAGCACGAGCCACACGGCACGGAGGGCAGGCTCGTCGCGGGTCAGCCGGACGACGGCCAGCACCGCCTCGATGTCGCTGCGTGACGGGGCAGGTGTGAGGGTGTACTCGACGTCGAGATGCTCGGTGAGCTCGAGGTCCGGTGGCCAGGAGCGCAGCGCGTCCTTGAAGGCGTTGACCGTGCGGGTGAGCAGCGGTTCGACGCAGCTCTCCTTGCTGCGGAAGTACCGCCACAACGTGCGCTCGGACACCCCGGCCGCGCTCGCGATCTGCTCGCCCGATGTGGCCGATACGCCCTGCTCTCGGAACAGCCGCACTGCGTGACGAGAGATCTCGAGCCGTTGCTGCTGACGTTGGTGATCGCTCATCGGCGGCCGTCCGCGGCGAGGTCCACCGTCGTGCCCCTCCACCACATCGACCTCCACCTGCGACTCGGGGGCTGTTACGCAGGGCACACCGTAACGACCATCATTTATGGCAGTCCCTGCCACAAAGTTGTACCGTCGGGACGTCTTCGAGGTGTCCCGAGAGGAGAACCGGTGACCGTCGCCGCATCCACCGAGCGTCCCCAGCTGCCCTTCGTCCGGCCCAACGTGCTCGACCTCGCACCGCTGTACGAGGTGCTGCGTCGCGAGGCGCCGGTCGCGGAGGTCACCACGCCGGCAGGTGATCCCGCGTGGTTGGTCACCCGCTTCAACGAGGTCCGCGACCTCCTGGCCGACAAGCGGCTCGGCCGGTCCCACCCGGAGCCCGAGCGCGCATCGCGCATCTCCTACGCCGCCGTGCAGGACGGGCCCTCGGGTACCTACGAGACCGAGAACGCCGACCACACCCGGATGCGGCGGCTGCTGACCCCGGCGTTCTCCGCCAAACGCATGCTGCAGCTCTCCGATCACGTGCAGGACCTGGTCGACGGCTACATCGACCAGCTCGTCGCCGACCACGACGGTTCACCCGACGGGATCGTCGACCTGCACGCCGGGCTGGCCTTTCCGCTGCCCGTCGCGGTCATCTGCCGGCTGCTGGGCGTGCCCGAGGGTGACCGGGACCGTTTCCGCCTGCTCTCCGAGCGCATGGCCACCTACTCCGAGGACGGGGACGCCCACCGGGCCCGCACGGAGTTCGGGCGGTACATGGCCGGGCTTGCGGAGGCCAAGCGCGCCCACCTCGGCGAGGACGTCATCTCCGACCTCGTCCGCGCCCAGGCCGGCGACGAGGACTTCGACTACGCCGAGATGGTCCGGCTCTCGGTCGGCCTCCTCTTCGCAGGCCACGAGACCACCGTCAACCGCATCGGGCTGGGCACCCTTTTCCTGCTCACCCGCTCCGACCAGTGGGACGCTCTGACCACCGACCCGGACGGCCGGATCAACGCCACGGTCGAGGAGATCATGCGCCTCGGCGCCCCCGGCGACCTCGGCATCCTGCGCTACGCCCACACC
Organism: Pseudonocardia xinjiangensis; assembly: GCF_050948425.1. Classification (NCBI taxonomy): domain Bacteria; kingdom Bacillati; phylum Actinomycetota; class Actinomycetes; order Pseudonocardiales; family Pseudonocardiaceae; genus Pseudonocardia; species Pseudonocardia xinjiangensis. The sequence goes on from NZ_CP192009.1 coordinate 167,388, forward strand.
GATCTCGACGTCGCCGGGGTCACCATCCATCGCGGTGACGCCGTCATCCTGTCGATCAACTCCGCCAACCGCGACCCGTCCGTCTTCGACGACGCCGAGACCTTCGACCCCGACCGCGAGGAGCGGGGGCACGTCGGTTTCGGGCACGGTCCGCACTTCTGCATCGGCGCAAGCCTCGCCCGTGTCGAACTGCGCACCGTCTTCGCCACCCTCGCCCGTCGCCTCCCGGGGCTGCGCCTGGCTGCGGACCTCGACAGCATCGATGTCCGCAAGGACCACATCACCGGTGGCGTCACCGCATTGCCGGTGACCTGGTGAGCACCGAGTCGACGGACAGCACTGCTGGTGGCCCCGCGCCGTCTCGGCGTCCTGTCAGCCGATGGCCTGCCGGTATGCCATGTCGGCGGCGGTGAGGCCCTCCAGCGCCATGCCCAGCGCCGTCCCCTCGGCCATCCGGCGGCTCACCCGTTGGCGCAACATGACCGCGAGGTAGCGGTTCAGCAGCTGTGGGCGCCGGGCCAGCTGCTCGGCGATCTCCACCGCGCGCTCGAGGACCCGCTCCTGCGGCACCACCTCGGCCACCGCACCCCAGTCCAGCGCCTGCTGCGCGGTGAACGAACCCTGAGTCATGATCAGGTGCCGGGCGCGGTTGAAGCCGAGGATCTCCTCCCAGACCACCTGGATGCCGTCGCCCGGCACGATGCCGAACGTCAGGTGCGGGTAGTCGGAGAACACCGTGGACTCGGCGGCGACCACGACGTCGCCGAGCAGGACGTACTCGCTGTGCACGGACGCCGGGCCGTTGACCGCGGACACGATCGGCATTTCGAGATCCACCAGCCGCTGCAGGACGCGCCGCCCCTCGGCGTAGGTCCTGTCCCAGTTGAGCGGCTTGGTGATGTCCCCGAGGCTGGGGCCGTCGATGTCGGTCATGAACCGGTCACCGGTCCCGGTCAGGATCAACACCTGGTTGTCGCGGTCCTCCGCGATCGCCTCCAGCGCCCGGGGCAGGTCGCTGTGCGTCTGGCCGGTGAAGGTGATCGGACCGCCGTCGGTGTGGAACCGGAGCGTCAGCACACCTGACGCGCTGCGCTCCATCGCGAGGTTCTCGTACGCGGTGAAGTAGGCCGGAGCGGGGCCTGCGGTTGCCGAGGTGCTGGAGGACGACGTCATCGGGTTCTCTCCTGAGGGGCGGGTGGAAGCTGATGTGTGTGGCTGCCGTCTGCTTGGTGGCGGAATCGCTCCGGATCTCACGGAGAACGGTGGGAGACGGGCGTCACATCCGCGCCCTACGACTCACGGCGGCTACCCCTGCTCGTCCTCCTGGTTCTGTGCGAGGGCGCGGAAGCGGCCGGGCGTGATGCCCCGGATGCGGGTGAACGCACGGTTGAACGCGTACTCGCTCGTGTAGCCGACCGATCGGGCGATCGGGCCGATCGGCCCATGGGTCGAGCGGAGGCGATGCGCCGCCAGCTCCATGCGCCAGTCGGCAAGGTAGGCGAGCGGGGGTTGCCCGACGAGCGCACGGAAGCGGCGCGCCAGGGTGGCCCGGGAGACCGAGAGGTGGGCGGCGAGGTCCGGCAGCGTCCAGTCCCGGGCCACGTCGCCGTGCAGAACGGCGATGGCCTCGCTGATGAGCGGGTCGCGCAGCGCGGTGAGCCAGGACGCCGGTAGCGGCTGAGTCTCGGCCGTCAGCAGCCAGGCGCGGATGATGTGGATGAGCAGGACGTCGAGCAGCCGGTCGCGGACGGTCGCGGTGCCGGTCGGTGCGCTGCCGATCTCGTGTGTGAGCAGCTGTAGGACGTGCTCCGTCGGCCGGGTCGGATCCGCATGTACGTGGATCACCGGCGGCAGCACGCCGAGCAGTGACGCGTTCAGGGTGGCGTCCTCCTGGTAGGAGCCACAGAGAATCCGGGTGTGCGTCTCGCCCCGTCCGATCGTCAGCCTGCCGCCGGAGGTCAGTGCCTGACGTGCAGCCAGGTGGTCGAACGGTTCGCAGTGCTGTCCTGGCCCGGTGACCAGCTGGTGATGCGGTCCGGTGGGCAGCAGCACCAGATCTCCCGGCAGGAGGTGACGCGGCTGCTGACCGTCGACCTCCAGCCAGACGTCACCCGCGATCATCGCGTGGAAAGCGGCACCGGGAATGTTGTCGATATCGACTCCCCAGTCCTTACCGGCTTCAACGGTGGCGGCGACCGTACCCCTGACCTTGGTGACGCCGAGCACGTCCGACAGTGGGTCCACCCCGGCAACCGTACTGGCACCGGGCGATGCCTGAGACGCACGGACAAAAGAATGAGCATATCGGCCATCGCTGGGGAACGGCCGGCTTCATAGAGTTTTGCCAGGTTCCCGGCCCTGGGCTGAATCCGAGGAAGGCCTGGGATTCTCGCTGCCCGGAGATCAGGGCGGCCAGTCCGGCTCGTGAATAAGGGAGTTGTGATCGTGGATCGTCGTGCCGTGCTCAAATCTGGAGCAGCCGTCACATTCGGCATGCTCGCCCTGGGAGCCGTCGAGTCCGGTATGAGCCCGGCACTGGCCGCCGACCAGCACCCGGCCACGGGGTGGGTCCCGTTGCCCGACCCGGCAACCGGCGGCGTGGTCAGTCCGCCCTTCCCCCAGCACCTGACGAGCCAGGAGCGGGCGAACCTGACGACGTTCGACGAGTTGGACTTCTAGGTGTTCTCCCACGCCCAGTGGGCGCGACTGAGTGAAAGCCACGCTCGCAACGTCCGGGCGCACTGGCCCGACGGCCATTACACCGACGGTCTCGACAAGCACGCCGAGGATCTGGCGGCACTGTTCGTGTGGGCGCCCGACACGCGAATCGAGGTGCACCCGCTGCGGGTGGCAAAGGACAACCTGACGGCCGTCACCGGCGTCATGAAGGGCACTTTCACGCGAACCATGCCCGACGGTAAGGGCGGCTCCATCTCGCCGACCGGTAAGAAGTACGCCCTCAACATGGCAACCGTCGGGATCTGGAACCGGCACGGCACGATGGATGAAGAGTTCCTGTTCTGGGACAACTCCGCCTTCTATCAGCAGATCGGCCTGGGCTGAACATCACCGGCAAAATGGACGCGGGCAAGGCTCCGGTTGTACGGATACTGGTGGCCGACGGCTACATCACGGTCGCGCTGTGCGGGCCCGCCCGTCAGGTGAGTGATGTCCAGGCGCTTTGCGCCGAGCTGGAAGCGGCCTCCGAGCTGTGTTCGAGCACCGGCACCGTGGTGCTCGACCTGTCGGCCTGCCCGGTGCTGGAGGACGAGGCGGCGGCCGCTGTTCGTCACGTTCTCGCCCGGATCCATGCGTGGACCCGTTGCGACGTGGAGCTGAGACGCTCCCCCGACAGGGTGCGAGCGGACATCCGCAGGTTGCCGGTCGAGCGGCCGGTCGTGGCGGAGACCCCTGGGGGAGAGCGGTGCATGTCCGAGGAGGATCAGCGGTGGGTCCGAGGGCTCACCGCGACCGGACGTGAGTACGAGCGGACCGTCGCGAAGCTGTACCCGTTGCTGCTGGTGCCGGCGCGCGCCGAGGCCGCCGGCAGGCTTCGCCGCACTCTCGACGTCCGGGGTCCGGAGATCGACGACATCGCCTGCCAGGCCGCCGCCGATGCCGTCGTCTCGATCATCCGGAAGGTTCCCGAGTTCCGCGGTGAGGCCACATTCACGACCTGGGCGCACCGGTTCGTGCTCACAGAGGTGGCCACCAAGGTCAACCGGCATTTCTGGCGCCGCTGCGACGCCTCGTTGGACGCGCCGGATCGCGGCGACCTGCCGGCGAGGCGTGAGTTCCAGCCGGAGATCGTGGCGGAGTTCCGCGACATGCTGGCCGTGGTGGCGAGGGCCGTCGACGTGGCACTGAGCGACAGGCAGCGCGACGCCCTCCTCGCCGCGGTGCTCGGCGGGATGTCGCCGGAGGCATTGGGGCAGCAGCGGAGCTCCAGCCGCAACGCTGTCTACAAGGTGGTGTACGACGCTCGGAGAAAACTGCGGTCGGCGCTCGCCATGGAGGGCTATCTCGGCACGGGGTGAAGACGCCACGCTGCGGTGTCCCGGCTACGCTCCGGAACGGTGTGCCGGGACGTCTGGTCGATGATGGTCGATCGACGACCGCGCGCAGCCCCGATGCGCGCACCAGGCCGGTCTGAAGATCTCCGCCTCGCGCCCAGGCCTGCAGGTAGCTCGATCGAGCCGCTCGGACCCCACCCCCGCCCGCATCCGAACTGAGGACGCCGTGGACGAGAGCCAGAGGGTCAGCGTGCCCGCCGTCGATGACCAGGCTGAGTCGAGGACGGAGCCGATAGTCCTCGTCGAGCAGGCACCCGATCCCGATGTGCGCCGGCGGTGGCGCCCGCCCAGTTTCGAGCTGAACGCCGTTGCGCTGATGGCGGCGACCGGGATCACCGGTGTCGTCGGGCTGGCGTTCTGGGCGGTGGCGGCGCGGCTGCCGCCCGCGGAGGTCGGGCGTGCGTCGGCCATCCTGACGACCGCCACAATGCTGTCGCAGCTGTCCAGCTCCAACGTGGGTGTGCTGTTCGGTCGTGTCCTCGCCGCCGCGGGCGCGAAGTCGCGCTCGCTGGTTCTGGGCGGGTACGGGATAGCTGTCGCCCTGAGCCTCGTGCTCGGGGCCGCATTCGTTCTCGTCATTCCCAATGAGCTTCTGACCGGGACCGTCGAGAAGGTGGCGTTCCCGCTGATCGTCGCCCTCTTCTCGCTGTTCGCCCTGCAGGACTGGGTGCTGACCGGCATACGCAAGTCGGTGTGGATACCCCTCGAACAGCTGTTGTTCGCGATCGGCAAGCTCGGCTTGCTGCTGCTTTTCTCGGTCTGGGCACTGCAGAACGGCATCGTCTTGTCGTGGGTGTTGCCGTGCCTGCTCGCGGTGTTGGTCGTGAACGCGGTGCTGCTGGGGAGAACGCTCCCGCGTCGTAGAGCGGCCGAGGCCGGGGCGACGGAGATGCCGGACCGTCGCGGCCTCACCAGGATCTTCCTGGCGGAGTACGCGACGGGTGCGGTCATGTACGTGGTGCCGCTCACCCTTCCGCTCCTGGTGGTCGCGGTACTCGGGACCGAGGCCAACGCCTACTACGCGGTGCCGTGGCTCATCAGCGAGTCGCTCGGCCTGCTGATCTTCAACATCAGCTCGTCGTACCTGGTCGAGGCGGCACACGACAGCCGGCGTATCGCCGCGCTGATGGCCCGGACGATCCGGCTGATCGCGCTGGTCGCCGTGCCCGGCGTCGCCGTGGTGATGATCGCCGCGCCGTGGATCCTCTCGATCCTGGGGCCGGCGTATGCCGCCGAGGGGTCGACAGTCCTTCGCCTGATGGTCCTGGCCATCCCCTTCAGCACGGTTTCCACCCTGTATGTGGCGATCTGTCGAATCCAACTGCAGATGGCCCGGGTGGTGGTCATCGAAGCGATGATCGCGGTGCTCGTCATCGGTTTCGCGTTCGCTCTGGTCGGCCCGCTCGGCCTCGCGGGCGTCGGTCTCGGCTACCTGATCGCGGAAGTCGTCGTCGCCGCCGCCACGATCGTGCCGCTGGTCCGGTTCCTCCGGGCCAACCGGTTCTCGCTCCGCCGCCGCTGACGGGTGGCACCAGGTCCTCCCGCGGGCGCACGCCTCAGGCTCGCCCCTGCACTGGCCGTGACCTCTGAGTCGGACAGAAGACCCAGACAATCACCAAACGGCGCAGTGCCGCTACGCTGGGTGCAGGAACGAGCCGATGCGGGAAGATCGAGGGAGCGTCAGATGAAGGCGACAGCCTGCGCTGTCGACCGCGGACGTCCGCGGCGAGGTGCTCGGCGTGAGATGTGGCCCGTCTGCCCGGTCGTATCGGAGTCGTAGTGCTGGACGTGAGTCGGCTGTCCACCCGTGAGGCCGTGGAGAAGATCCGCGAGGAGTGGACAGAGCTTCAGGACCGCAGTGAGACCCTCAACCCGTTCGTCGGGCCGGAGTGGACGATCCACTGGATGCGATCACTCATGCCCGAGACCGACGAGGCGTGGATCCTCACCGTCCGCGACGCCGGTCGGCTCGTCGGTGTCGCGCCGATGCACCTCCACACGTACCGGCTCGGGATCCGCAGGCTGCAGATGATCGGAAGCGGCGCGCCGTGGGTGGGGCCGTTCGAGGCTCCCGCAGTGCTCGCCGCGCAGCCGCAGGGCCGCCAGATAGCCCGTGCGCTGATCGAGTACCTCGCTACGCAGCAACGGTCATGGCATCTGGTCACGATCGCGCTCGGAGAGAGCGGCGACTGGCTCGAGCCGGGGTGGCTCGCCGCGCCGGACTTCACGGTCGTCGCCTACAAGACCACCCCCTTCGTCGTCCTCCCCCTTCCCCTAGCGCCGCGCGGACCCTCCGAGGGCAGGCGCAACCTCAAGGAGGCCGTCCGCCGCGCACGCAACCGGCTCACCAAGCGATTCGGGGTGGAAGGCTGGCAGGTCGAGGGCCTCACCGAGCCCGATGCGGTCCGGTCCGCCTCGGAGGAACTCGTCCGGCTGCACCGGGCTCGCGCGGAGTTCAGGGCGCGCGGCGATGAGCACTCCGACGTGCTCGCCGATCCACAGGTGCGCGCCTACGTCCTCGACGTGATCGCCGATCTCGCGGAACGCCGCCGCGTCACCGTCTACCGGCTCGTGGCGGAGGGGGAGACACTGGCCGTTCAACTCGTGCTCAGCACGGGCACGGCCGCGTTCATCTCCATCTCGGGGTTCCGCTCCGACGCCTGGGACTACTCCCCGACCAACTACCTGCAATGGGTCGCGGTCACCGACGCGGCGGAGCGTGGCATCTCCGAGGTCAACTTCTCCTCGTGGCCCACGCAGGCCAAGCTGCGCTGGAGTCGCACCGTGCGGTCCACCCCGGAGTTCGTCGTGATCGGACCGGGCCGGTTCGCGAAGCTGGTCGCGGCGCCCGCGTTCCTCACGGCGTCCGCGCTGAGCGCCTACCGGCGCGAACTGGGCGTGGGAACCATCGGCCAGCTGTTCCGGCGCGTCGACAGCAACCGGTCAGCTGGCCGACCCGCCTCCTGAGTCCGGCCGGCCCTCAGTGTCGCGGCCGGTAGGTCGCTATGACGGTGCCGCTGCTGGTGGGCCGGGCGCCCACCAGGTCGAGGCGCGTGAGCTCAGCGTCGTCGGCGAACAGCTTCTCGAGGCCCTGACCGGCCACGACCGGGCTGACGAACAGCGTGAGCTCGTCGAGCAGGTCCGCCGCGATCAGGGAGCGGACGAGACCCGGGCTGCCCGAGACCGTGATGTCCTTGCCATCGGCCGCCTTGAGCTCCCTGATCGCGGTCGCCAGGTCGCCGCTGACCAGATGGCTGTTCGGCCACGCGGACACGTCCGTCAGCGTCGTGGACACGACGTGCTTGGGCGAGGAGTTGATCCACTCGGCGAAGGCGAGGTCCTCGCCGTCGGTGACGGACGGCCAGTAGCCCGACCACTCCGTCCAGGTGACCCGGCCGAGCAGGATCGTGTCCGCCTCCGCCATCGTCCGGCCCATCTCGACCCCCATCTCCTCGTCGAACGCGAACTGCCACCTGTCCGGCGACTGCGCGACGCCGTCGAGCGAGACGAACAGTCCTGACACCAGCTTCCGCATGGCTTCCTCCCCTGGTCGGTGGGTGCGGGAGCCAGCTTGGCCGGGCGATGCGGCGTGGTCGACGATTCGGCCTGGGCCTAATCTGCGAGCGTGATCGAGGTGGACCTGACGGCCGAGGACCTCTCGCGGATCCGGTTCGCCTTCTCCCCGGTCGCGGAGACCGTGACCAGCCTGCGGGCGCTGTCCGTCGGAGCCCGCAACGGCCTGCAGGCGCCGTGGCTCGCTGACGTCACCGGGCGGCTGGACGCGGTGGACGTCGAGCTGCTCACCACGCTCGTCCGGCCCGCCGGCTATGTGCCCGACTTCCTGCTCCCCACCCCGGCCGGCCGCTCGGCCACGATCGGGGCGGGTCTGGAGCAGGTGGCCGCCACCCCGCCCGAGGTCGTGAGCGCCGAGCTGTGCCACCTCGCCGAGCACCCCGTCGCGCAGCGCGGATCCGGGCGGGATCGGCGGTCGGCGCTACTGCACGGGCTCGCCGACCGGCCCGAGTACGCGCTGCGCCGCATCACCGGCGAGCTGGAGCGGTACTGGGCCGCGGCTCTGGAGCCACACTGGTCGCGGATCGGCGCGCTGCTGCAGGCCGACCTCGCGCACCGGCTCGAGGAGCTCGCGACGGGCGGCGTCGCGCAGCTGTTCGGGACGCTGCACCCGGCCGTCGCGCTGCGGGGCGACCTGCTCACCGTCGCGAAGTACTACGACGGGCGGGTGGGGCTGCGCGGGCGAGGGCTGCTCCTGGTGCCGTGTGCGTTCGCATGGCCGGATGTCCTGGTCGGTACGGCCGATCCGCAGCCGAGCCTGACCTACTCCCCGCGCGGGCTCGGCCGCCTGTGGGAGTCCGCGCCTGCCGCGGGTGCCACCCCGCTGGCCGGGGTACTCGGCCGTACCCGGGCGACGATCCTCGCACTGCTCGACCTGCCGATGTCCACGACGCAGCTCGCCGCCCAGCTCGATCTCACCGCACCGACCCTGAGCGGGCACCTCACGGCACTGCGGTCGGCCGGGATCCTGGTCTCCCGCCGAGACGGGCGCGCGGTGCTCTATCGACGCACCACGCTGGGTGACCATCTGCTCGCTGCCGCCGGCTGAGCGCGCGCGGCTGAAGCGAGTAGTCGCTTCAGCCGCGCGGCCGTTCGATGGAGAGGCTTACGGGAACGGGAATCCGTGGAATCCGTTGTCGTCGCCCGGGAACGGGAATCCGTTGTTGTCGCCGCCGACCACCACGTTGTCCACGCGGCACGTGCCGGAGCCACCATACGTGTTGTCGCCGCCGATGACGACGTTGCTCTCGCGGCACTGACCCGGAACCGGGGGAGTCGGCGTCGGCGTGGGTCCCGGCGGCGTCGGGCCGAGCGTGACCACATACGGAATGGCGTCGTTCGACGCACCGCAGTTGAGGTCACCGTTGAAGGCGGCCGTGATGTTGTGGGTGCCGACGGTGCTGAACGTCGTGGTGAGCGAGGCCTGCGAGTTGGTGACCGGCACGGTGTCCAGGATGTCTCCACCGTCGAAGAAGGTCACGCCCAGGCCGCCGGGGTCAGGGAATCCCGGGCAGTTGATCACTGCGGTGAAGACGACCGGCTCACCGACGACCCCAGCCGCCGGTGACGCCGTCAGCGTGGTCGTCGAGTTCACCGCCTGAGCCCAGGCTGTTGGGGAGAACACCAATAACCCGGCAAGTGGAATTACCGCCAGCGCGAGCGAGCGGTGGCCCAGCCTGTAGCGAGTTTTCACTGCACTCCTCTTTCGGTGAGGGTCTATTCGAAAGTTGAATGGGCCCCCGCCAAAGGTGATTGGGCCCGTGCCCGGACGTCACCAGTAATGCACCTCGGGGCGGCGCAGGCAACGCAGATCACCCGCCAATGGTGTTTCGTCCTGCTGTGGAGGAGGGCTCGCCGATCTGGTTACGCTCCGTGAGAACGGAACCGGGCCGGAGCTAGCGGGCCACCAGTTCGACCTCGGCGTCCATCCCCGGGCCCGCGCGGAACGGGGCGGCGAGGGTGGGGAGGATGTGGCGGCGGTTGCGGACGAGCGCGGTGATCGCGAGGACTCCGTAGAGGCCGCACAGCACGTATCGGGCCTGCTGGCCGGGGAAGACGAACTGCAGCGCGAAGAGTCCGAGCAGCGTGAAGGCCAGCCACCGCGGGAACCGCAGTGCCAGCAGCGCGGCGATCCCGAGCAGCGTCTGGGCCGCGGTGAGCAGGAACTCCTCGATCTGGCGGCCGTCGAGCACGAGCGCCGCCGACCCCCCGCCGAGCAGGTAGGCGATGGGCAGGCTGCCGACGAGCAGCGTCCACTGGTTGACCTTGCTCGAGATCAGCGTGCTGATCGCGTCGGCGCCCTTGCCGTGCACGGCGAACAGGATCGCCACGATGAACTCCGGCGCCTCGGACGCGAGTGGGGCCAGCCACTGCACCAGCAGGAACTGGTCGATGCCGAGCTGGGTGCCCGTCTCGATGAGCGAGTGGGCGAATGGTTCGGCCGAGGCGAGGATGACCGCGGCGGCGAAGACGAACAGGCCGACCACCAGCGACCGCCGGACGCGGCCGGGCAGGCCACCGATCCGCGCCGCGGGGCCGACGAGCTCAGGCTCCTCGGCCTCGGCGCGGGAGACCTTCCACAGGTAGAACATGAACAGGCCGAGCAGCCCGAAGCCCAGCACGAGGTGGATCTGTCCCGTGAGCGGGACGATGAAGGCGACGACCGAGGCGATGGCGAGGAAGCCCAGCTCGACGCGCCGTCCGGACTCGAGCACGAGCTCCCGGACGGGACGACCCGAGCGGCGTGAGGCGACCGCCAGCGCGATGATCACCACGACCGACCAGCCCAGCCCCAGCAGCAGCCGGTTCGACCCGGTCATGTTCGCCGCCGCGTACGCCACATAGCTCGGATCGCTTCCGGCCGTGTAGGCGAAGTAGAGATCCACGGCGTACTCGGGCAGGACCGCGATGACGGCCAGGATCGCGATCGCCAGGGGGCCGGAGATGTCCATACGGGCGGCTTCGGCCGCCCACGCGAGCAGGAATGACGAGGCCACCACGGCGGCCCCGAACGTCACCAACCCGAGCAGGGCCGGCAGCGGAAGCCCACTGATGCGCACCACCAGGGCGGGGAGCGTGAGCAGTACACACAGTGCGATGGGGCGGATGAGCTTGGCGAGCACGGTGACCTTCCAGGACGGCGCGCCGCCGTTCCGGAGGTCTGCAGGGGACACTCCGACCAGGCGACTCGACTGGCCGAAGGTCTCGTCCACCCGCGGAGAACGGGTCCTGTCGCCGGAGGACCATGGGGCCCTCAGTGTGTCGACGATCAGGTTGGCGGACTACTCCCCTTCAGGAGTACCCACCCTGCCAGACACTTCGTCGATTGCGCAAGTGTCGAGGTCCGCGTCCGTCTCCTGGCGGTGGCCGCGCTCAGGAGGGAGGATGAAGCGTCATGGCGACCCTGCCCGGACCGGCCACTGCTCCGGGTCCGGCGCGCCGCGAGGTCACCGAGCCGACCCAGCCCCAACTGCGGTCGGCGGCCGCCACGTTCGCCCTCCTGAGCAGCCCTCCCCGGTTGCACCTCGTGTGGCTGATGGCGCACGAGACCTTCGACGTGGGCACCTTGGCCGCCCGGGTCGGGCTCAGCGTCGCCACCGCGAGCCAGCACCTGGGCAAGCTGCGGCTGGCCGGAGTGATCTCCGCCCGGCGCGACGGCCGGCACATGTACTACACGGTCGACGATCCGCACGTGCTCACGCTGATCGAGCAGATCTTCAGCCACATCGCACCGGACGGCACTCTCGCTCCCGATCCCTGATCGGCGGCCCGGCCGAGCGGATCGTGACCTCGGGCCGGACGCCGATCAGGAACGGCTCGACTCCTCAGGAGCCGTGGCGGCTCGGGCGCTCGCGCCGGAAGGACCAGGCCAGCACCCAGACCGTGCCAATGGTCAGCGCGATGGCGAGCGGCACGTGGACCGACAGCACCCCGACGTCACCGAGGTAGGCCTGCGCCAGGCCGAGCAGGAACACCAGCACACTGATCACGGTCGGCCAGATCGACCCGCGCGTTGCCCGCCACACCAGGGCCGCCGAGATCAGCATCAGAGCCGACAGCACGTGGAACACGATCGCGCCGCCGCCGTGCACGCTCGTGGCAGTCCCGCTGCCGCTGAGGATCTGCCCCGCCGTGGCGCCCTGGAAGAGAACTTCGAGTGTGCTCAGGGCCGCGGTGACCTGCAATGCGGTCCTCGCACGGCTACCGGCCCCGGCTCTCCCGGAGGTGTCGATCTGCGACATCAGTACGCCCTTCGTCCGCCGGACGATCCGGCCATCATCACCCAGTACGCCGCAGGGGCCGAGTCGGTTCAACAGATGCCAGCCATATGGTCCGACGATAAGAGCCACACGGGTGGCGTCCGCGGGTCCCGTGCCTCTCCGCTGTCGGGGGATCGCCGAGACCAGCTGTTCTGCCCTCGCCCGCGTAACGTCAAGGCCCAGGCCGCTCGACGACGCGCCGGCCCGGCCGTCCGCTCGCGCCACCCGACCGGCCGGGCCGAAGAGCCCGGACCGTCTCGATCGTGCGACGGCGGTGCGTGTCGCGACCCGAGCCTGGTCCAGCCATGGGTCGGCATCCGCCGTCGGGCGCCAAGGCAGACCTGAAGGGGGTCAGCGCCATGCAGGTCGCCGTCTCGGTGCTGGTGGGACTGGCCGGTGGGGCGTGCGCGCTGCTGACCCTCGCCTCCGCCGCGAAGACCGTGGTCGTGCCGCGCGCCGTGCCCGTGCTGATCACGCGCTGCGTGTTCGGCGCGATGCGTCTGCTCTTCACCGCCGCCCTGTGGCGCAGCCGGGACTACCGCACCCAGGACCGCGTCATGGCGCTGTTCGCGCCGTTCGGTCTCCTGATGCTTCCCCTGGTGTGGCTCGTGCTCGTCGTCGTCGGCTACACGGCGATCTTCTGGGCCGTGGGCATGCGCCCGGTGCGGGACGCGTTCCTGGAGAGCACCTCCTCCCTGCTCACGCTCGGCTTCCGGCCGCCGGCGGACACGTTCACCGCGGTGCTCGCGTTGTCCGAGGGGATCCTCGGGCTGGGCCTGCTCGCCCTGCTGGTCTCCTACCTGCCGTCCATCTACGCCTCGTACTCCCGCCGTGAGCTCATGGTCACCTCGCTGGACACGCAGGCCGGGAGCCCACCGTCGGCGGCCGAGCTGCTGGAACGGCTGGAGCGCATCGACGGGATCGGGGAGCTCGACACGTTCTGGCAGGACTGGTCGCGCTGGTTCGCGGACATCGCGGAGACCCACACGTCGACGCCGGTGCTGGTGCAGTTCCGCTCTCCCGAACACGACCGGTCGTGGGTGACCGCGGCCGGGGCCGTGCTCGACACCGCGGCGCTCGTGACGTCCACCCTGGACACGCCGAGGCAGCCGTCGGCGGAGCTCTGCATCCGGTCCGGCTACCTGGCACTGCACCGGATCGGCGCCTACTTCGGGATGCCCGGGGTCCCCGACCCCGCGCCGGGGACCCCGATCTCGGTGACCCGGACGGAGTACGACGCGGTGTGCGGACGCCTCGAGCGCGCGGGCGCGAAGCTCGTCTCCGACCGCGAGCAGGCCTGGCGCGACTTCGCCGGCTGGCGGGTCAACTACGACACCGTGCTGCTGCGTTTCGCGGCGCTGACCATGGCCCCACCGGCGCCCTGGTCGTCCGACCGTGCGATGCCGTTCCGGCGCCGTTCCGTCACCCGTCGCCGGGGCCGTCCCGTCACCGGCTCGTGAACGCAAAGGAGGATGCAGGGGTGAGCGCACCATCCGCTTCTCCCGGGCCCGAGCGCGGGTTCGTCGGACGAGGCGGCGACCTCGACGCGCTCACCCAGGTACTCGCCGGCGCCCGGAGCGGCCGCGGCAGGCTCGTGGTGCTGAGCGGGGAAGCGGGCATCGGCAAGACCAGCCTGGCCGAGGAGGTGGCCGACCGGGCGATCGCCGCCGGCTGGAGGCTCGCCTGGGCGGGGTGCGCGCCCGGCATGGCCGGACGAGCGCTGTGGCCGTGGACGGCCGCGCTGCGCGGGCTCGGGCAGGAGTGGCCGGCAGGACCGGAGCGCGACCCCGGCGCCGGGGTCCAGCTCGTCGACGAGCTGACCGGCGTGCTCCGGGCCGCTGCCGGGTCGGCTCCCGTGCTCGTCGTGCTGGACGACCTGCAGTGGGCCGACCCCGCCTCCGCGGAGCTGGTGGCGCTGCTCGCGCCCCTGCTGCGCGGCATGCCGGTGGTCGTGCTCTGCACGTGGCGGACGGAGAGCCTCGCGTCGGTGCGGGCGGCCCTGCGCGGTCCGGCGATGGTCCTGGAGCTGGCGGGCCTGAGCGAGGCCGACGTGGGTGTGCTCTCCACGGCCGACGCGGGGCGCGCGCTGAGCGCCGACGATGCGGCGGCACTGCACCGCCGGACGGGCGGCAACCCGTTGTTCGTCCGCGAGCTGGCGCGCGCGGACCACACCGGAGGCGTCGGCCTCCCGGCCACCATCAGGGACGCGCTCGACGGGAAGCTCGCCGCACTGCCTCCTGACGCGCGGAGCGTTATCGACGCGGCGTCCGTGCTCGACATCGAGTTCGACGTCGAGCTCGTCTCGGCGATGCTGGACCGCGATCCGGAGGAGGTGCTCGGGGCGCTCGAAGCCGCCCGGAGGGACGGCGTCCTCGGCCGGCTGACCCCCGCCCGCGCCCGCTTCGCCCACGACCTGTTCCGGGAGACCGTCTATGAGGAGCTCGGTCCGGTCGCGGCATCGCGGTGGCACCGCAGTGCCGCGACGGCGTTGGAGAAGGCCGCCGGACAGCCCGGCGTGTCGGCCCGGATCGCCCACCACGCCTACAGCGCCGGGACCCGCGGGGAGGCCGCCGCGAGGGCGGCGGGCCACGCCCTCGTCGCGGCCGAGGCGGCAATGGGGCTGCGCGGCTACGCCACAGCGGCCGTCGCGGCCGAGCGCGGGCTGGCGATGCTCGCCGCCGCACCCGCCGACGACGCCCTGCGGGCCCGGTTGCTGCTCGCCTCGGCCGATGCCCGGCACGCGCTCGGTGAGACGCCCGCCGCCCGGGCGATGTACCGGGAGGCCGCCGCGCTCGCCCGGGCAGCGGGCGAGCTCACGCTGGCCGGGCGCGCCGCACTCGGGTTCGCAGGTGGCCCAGCGGGTTTCGAGGTGCCGCTGGTCGACGCGGAGCAGGTCCGCTTGCTGAGCGACGTGCTCCAACGGCTGGACGCCTGTCCGCACGCGCCGGACCGGCGCGCCACCGTCGCGCTGCGGGCCCGGCTGCGGGCCCGGCTGTCCGTCGCGCTGTCGATGACCGACGCCGAACCCCGGCGCCGCGCGCTGGCGGGCGAGGCCGTGGTCCTGGCCCGGTCCGCCGACGACATCCGTGCGCTCGCCGAGGCGCTCGCGGCGCACTGCGACGCGATTGCGGGACCGGAGTGGAGCGAACGCCGCAGCGCCGATGCCGCGGAGGTGGTGCGGATCGGGGAGGCGCTCGGCGACCCGGAGGTGGAGCTGCTGGGGCGCAGGCTGCGCCTGGTCGCGCTGCTCGAGCTCGGCGACATCGCTGCCGTCGACGCCGAGATCGGCGCGTACGCCCGGGCCGCTGCGCGGATCTCCCAGCCCGCCTACGACTGGTACGTGCCGCTCTGGCGGGCGATGCAGGCCGTGCAGGTCGGTGCGTGGGACCGCTGCGAGCAGCTGCTGACACAGGTCGAGAAGATCGGGGTGGAGGGCGGCGGGGGCAACGCGGGAGTCCTGCGTCTGACCAACATCATCATGGCTGCCGAAGAACGTGCCGACGCCGCGACGATCCAGTCGATGTTGGTGCACCTGCCGCAGGAGTCGCCGGGGCTGTGGGTGTCGGTGGCAGCGTCCTTCATGCTCGCCGCCGCCGGTCGTCGCACGGAGGCCGGTGCGCGGCTGGACGCCGTGGTCGACGCACTTCCCGGGGCGCATCACGACTCCGAGTGGCTTCCGATGCTCGCCCAGGCCGCGGATGCCGTCGCCGTCGTCGGCGGGCATCCCGTCGCCGAGTGGCTCCACCGCGAGCTCACCCCGTTCGCCGACCGGATGGTCGTGGAGGGCATCGGGGCGGCGCTGCGCGGATCGGTGCACCGGCACCTGGGGCTGCTCGCCGCCGTGCTCGGCCGCCCGGAGGAGGCCGCCGCCCACCTCGCCGCCGCCGTCGACGTCAACACCCGCCTCGGAGCTCCCCTGCTCGCGGCCAGAGCACGGCGCGACGCGGCCGTGCTGCTCGGCGACACCGCGGCGGCCCGGCTGGCACTGGCCACCTATGAGGAGCTCGACGTCCCGGAGCGGGTGACCGAGCTGCGGCGTCTGCTCGACGCCACCGCGCCCACCCAGGACGGGCCGGCGCCGGCCCGCGCGGTGGCACAGCTGCGCCGGAACGGGGAGATCTGGTCGCTGCGCTACGGCGGCCGGGAGGCGCGGGTGCGCGACACCAAGGGCATGCGCGACCTGCACCGGCTGCTGCTGGCGCCGGGGTGCGAGCTGTCGGCCGTCGACCTGATGGGCGACGGCGGCGTGCTGCAGGGTGACCTCGGACCGGTCCTGGACGGGGAGGCCACCAGCGCCTACCGCCGCCGGCTGGGCGAGCTGGAGCAGGAGCTGGCCGCCGCCGACGCCGCAGGCGACGCGGCCCGGTCGGCCCGGGCCGGGGACGAGCGGGACCAGCTCGCCCGGCAGCTGGCGGCCGCCTACGGGCTGGCCGGACGCGCGAGACAGGCCGGCCCGGGCAGCGGTGGCGAGCGCGCCCGCACCGCGGTCCGGGCGCGGATCGCCTACGCGGTCCGGAAGATCGAGCATGTCCACCCCGAGCTCGCCCGGCACCTGCGGCGCTGCGTGCGTACCGGTGCGTTCTGCAGCTACGAGCCGGAGCCTCCGGTCACCTGGACGGACTGACTCGCACGATGTGCGAGGCGTTCTCACGCCTGCAGGGTGTGACGACTTCCGCTACCTCCCTGCACGCTGCGCTCGACGTCGATCCCGGCCGGCTCCCGGCACTGCTCAAGCCGGTGATCGAGGCTGAACGCGACCGGTCCGACGAGATCCGCAAGGCGACCCCGACGCTGGTCGAGGCGCTGCGCTCGGCCGGTGCCTTCCGCCTGCTCACCCCGCGCGAGCTGGGCGGCTTCGAGCTCCCGCTGGCCTGCGCGCTCGGCATCTACGAGGAGTTCGGCCGGATCGACGCGTCCACGGGGCTGCTGGTGTGGAACGCGAACTTCGGCCTCTGTGCGGCGTACCTGCCCGAGGCCGGGGTCGCCCGCATCTGGGGCGAGGACCCCGACCCCGTGATCGCCAACTCCGGCAGGCCGTTGCCGGCGCAGCCCGTCGAGGGCGGGTTCCGGCTCACCGGCCGCTGGGACCTCCTCACCGGTGTCGACTCCGCCGAGTGGATATCCCTGATCGCGTTCGTGCAGGACGGGGACCAGCCGCGGCTCACCGATGCGGGGGTGCTCGACCTGCGGGTGTTCTTCCTGCCCCGCGACCAGGTGCAGGTGCTGGACAGCTGGCACACCACCGGTGTGCGTGGTTCGGGCAGCGCCAGTGTGGTGCTCGATGACGTGTTCGTCCCGGACGACTCCGTGCTGGCGCTGGGCGGCCGGGCCCGGCTCGACGGTCCGCTGTACCGCATCCCCGCGGCCAGCCTGGTCATCCCCGGCTGCGCCGCGGTGGTTCTCGGGGTGGCCCGCGGCGCCGTCGACGAGGTGGCCCACCTCGTCGGGGAGAAGCGTGGGATGGACGGCAACCTCCTGTCCGCGCAGCTGCGGGTGCAGTCCGCGATCGCGGCAGCCGAGGCGTCCCTGCGGGCGGCGAAGCTGCTGCTGCTCTCCGCCGCCGGTGACCTGGACGCCGCGGCCGCGGCCGGTTCGGAGCCCGGCCTCGAGCTCCGCGGGGCGCTGCACGCGGCCATGGCCCACGCGGGGCAGGTCAGCCGCGAGGTGCTGGTCGCCATGTACGAGCTGGGCAGCTCGACGTCCCTCTACACCGGCAACCGGCTCGAACACGTCTTCCGGGACGGGATGGCGGCGATGCAGCACGGCAACGTCGCCCCGATGCACTTCGAGCTCGCCGGTCGGGTCCTGCTCGGTCTCGACCCGGCCAGCCCGATCGTCTGACGGTGGGGCGCGCTCACGGAAAGGTCGGCCCGTGACCGTGCAGGCGGATGCGTTCGTCCGTTCGTTGTACGACGATGCGGCCGGTCCGTTGTTCGCTTTCGTCGTGCGGCTGACCGGGGACCGGGTGCGGGCCGAGGACGTGGTGCAGGAGACGCTGGTGCGTGCCTGGAGGCGGGCCGAACACCTGGACCCGGGTTCCGACGCGCTGCGGGGCTGGCTGTTCACCGTGGCCCGCAACCTCGTCACCGACCTGCGGCGCTCGGACGCGGCGCGGCCGGTGGCCGGATGGGACGACGCTCTGCTGCCCGACGGGCCCAGGGTCGATGACGTCGAGAGGGCGACGCAGCGCTTCGTCCTCGCCGCCGCCCTCGGCAGGCTCACACCCGAGCATCGGGACGTGCTGGTCGCGGTCTACTACGAGGGCAGATCGGTTGCCGAGGCCGCGGAGCGGCTCGGGGTGCCGCGGGGCACGGTGAAGTCGCGCACGTACTACGCCTTGCGGGCACTGCGGCACGCGCTGGAGGAGGGGACCAGCGCGAGCCGGTGACCGTCGTGCCGTCGTTCGCTACCGCCGCGGGTGCCTGCCGTGGTCGGTGGCAGCGTCGCCGCCGTCCCGCGGGACGTCGGGGGCCTCCCGGGCCGCGGCGATCACGCGGGTGAGCGCTCCGTGCAGGTCCTCCAGCTCCGAGATCTCCATGCCCAGGCGGGCGACGATCGCGGGGGGCACCTTCTCGGCCTCGGCCCGCAGCCTGCGACCGGCCTCGGTCAGTGTGACCGCCAGGACCCGTTCGTCGGACCGGTCCCGCCCTCGCGTCACCAGTCCGGCCGCCTCGAGCCGCTTGAGCAGGGGGGACAGCGTTCCGGGATCGAGGGCGAGCGCTCCGCTCAGGTCCTTGACCGACCGTGGCGAGCGCTCCCACAGCGCGAGCATCACGAGGTACTGCGGATGGGTGAGCCCCATCGGTTCGAGGAGCGGCCGGTAGAGCGCGACGACGGTGCGCGCCGCGACGGACAAGGCGAAGCAGACCTGGCGATCGAGTTGCAGGGGATCGACCAGAACGGCAGCGTCGGGTGCGTCACGCACCTGTCTTCCGGACACGGCCCGAGCGTACTCTTGGTGCCATGGCTGTTGGGGCACAAAGCATTGGGGTACGCATGAGCCAGGCCACACGGCGGCGACCGAACCCGGCGCAATGGCTGATGTACGCCTTCGGCTTCGGCCTTCCCGCGGCGTACCGCGAGTGGGTGCTGCACGACCTCACCACGGGAACGTGGCAGGCGCGGCAGATGCTCCGCTCGCTGGTGCAGGTGGTGCCGTTCGCGGCCGCCATCGTCCTGCTGATGCCCGGCGAGCTGTGGGTCCGGCTGGTCGCGGTGCTCGGCGGTGCCGTGGTCGGGATGATCTACGCCGTCGCGTACCTCGAGGAGGCCACCGAGCACCGCGCACGCAAGGCCGGGTACCCGCGGGGCACCCTGCAGTCGGTGCGGTACGCCGCACACGCGGAGGAACACGCCGAGGCGGACCGGCGCTACGCCGAGCGGTACCGCCAGGGCGACAACTCGCCCGGCTCCGAGTAGACCTCCCGGTAGAGGGCGCGAGACAGAGGGGGCTCCCGTGCCGGCTGACTCCACCGAGGGTGGCGACCCGGTCTGCTGGCTCGACCAGCTCTGCCCGGAGTGCCACGCCGTCCCGTCGCCGGAGTCGCCGCACCGCTGCTGGCGCTGCGGCAGTCCCCGCGAGAGCGATCCGGCCGCGCCGATAACCGATCGCCCCGCCGATCCCCGCTGATCTAGCCTCGCGCCCGTGAGCTTCTTCTTCCGACGTCACTGACCCCGCCTGCGGTCGACGGGGCGTACCCCGCCGTGGGTGATGCGGGACGGTCTGCGGCCGTCCCGGGTCGCGGCGTGGGAGAAGAGCAGTGCGCGCAGGAGCGTGCCTCGTGGCGCGTTGTGTTCGGGGGATCGAGGACCTGCTGGCCGCCGAGATCGGCAGGCGGGCACTGGGCGAGGTGGTGGCCGCAGGCCACCGTGAGGTCCGGTTCGTCGTGTCGGAGACGGCTGCGACCGGGGTGACGGCCCTGGCCACCGCCGACGACGTGTTCGTCGTCGCCGCCGAGATCGAGGGGATCGGGCGAGCCCGGACCGATCTCGCGCGGCTGGCACGCGGGTTGGCGGCCGTGGACCTGGGCTCCGTCCTGGCGGTGCGGGCCCGGTGCGGAGGGCCACCGGGCCGCTCCGTCGACGTCTCGGCGTCGTTCCTCGGGCGTCGGGGGTTCACCCGCTTCGACGTGGAGGACGCGGTCGGTGCGGCCCTGGCCGGCAGGCTCGGCCTGGCCTACCACCCACGGCGTGCCGGAGCCCGGCCCCCGGAGGGCGGCCTGAGCTGGCGGGTGACGATCGTCGAGGACCGGGCGACCGTCGCCGTCCGGGTCGGGGCGCGACCCTTGCACCGCAGGCCGTGGAAGACCGTCGGCGTGCCCGGATCGCTGCATCCACCGCTGGCGGCGGCGATGGTGGCCCTCGCGGGTGTCCGGGCGGGCGAGCGGGTGCTCGACCCGTGCTGCGGCGCGGGCACCCTCGCGATCGAGGCGGCCCACACCGGGGCCTTCGCGACGGGCATGGACGTCGATCCTGCCGCGCTGGCCGCGTCCATCCACAACGGCCGCGGAGCGTCGGTGCGCTGGGCTCGGGCCGACGCCGGCGCCCTTCCCGTCGCGACCGCCGGGGTCCGGCGGGTACTGCTGAACCCCCCGTGGGGCCGGCTGGTCGAGCGGGCCGGGCTGCTGGCCCGCAGCCCGGGGCTTCTCGGGCAGGAGGTCCGCCGGGTTCTCGAGCCGGGCGGGACCGCCGTCCTCCTCGTCCCGGAGAGCCGTCCCGCACCGTCCGGGTTCACCGTGGAGCGCAGGATCTCCGTGGCGCTCGCCGGATGCCGGCTGGCCGTCCTCGTGCTGCGGTAACCGGGTGGCGCGCCATCGGGCATCCGGTGCAACCGGTGCCGCCGGACGCCGGAGAACCAGGGCCGGGAAGCCGTCCATGGTCTCGCGTCGGTCGACGGCCCCTGGTCCGGACCGTAAGCTGCCCGACCGCCGGGGGGCTGACGACGAGGGGCGAGTCGGTGGTGGACGTCGACGCTCGCCGGTCGGGTGTGGCGGGCGGTCTGGTCGGGCGCACGCGAGAGCTCGACCGGATCCGGTCCTTCCTGGACCGGGCCGCCGCCGGCGGCGAGGCGCTGTTGCTGTCGGGCGAACCCGGCGTGGGCAAGACCGTGCTGCTCGACGCCGCGGCGGAGACGGCATCGGCCAGCGGGACGCGGCTGCTGCGGGCGGCCGGCGCCGAGTTCGAGACCGCCGTGGCCTTCTCCGGGCTCAGGCAGCTGCTCGTTCCGTTGACGGAGGAGTTCGACCGGCTCGATCCGGCGCATCTCCGCGCGCTCTCGGCGGCCCTGGGCACCGGCGACGACGCGCCGGCCGACCGGCTGACCACGTTCAGCGCGGTGCTGGCGCTGCTGCGGGGGGTGGCGGCGGCGCGTCCGCTGCTGGTGATCGTGGACGATCTGCACTGGCTCGACCGGTCCAGTACCGCTGCGCTGGGGTTCGTCGCGCGCCGGCTGGCCGGGAGCCGGGTCGGGCTGCTCGCGGCGTCGCGCACAGCGGCGGCGAGCTTCCTGGACAGCAGCGGGCTGCCCGAGGACGAGGTGCAGCCGCTGGACGAGGACGCGGCGGCGGGTCTGCTGGGGGCCCGGTTCCCGACCCTCGCCGCCGCGGTGCGCCGGCGAGTGCTGGCCGAAGCGGAGGGAAATCCGCTGGCACTGCTGGAGCTGCCCGCGGTGATCACCGCGGCGCAGCGCATCGCGCGGGAGGCGTTGCCCACGGTCCTGCCGCTGAGCAGGCGGCTGCGCATGCTCTTCGCCTCCCGCGTGACCGAGCTTCCCGCCGCCACCCGTCGGGTGCTCCTGCTCGCGGCGCTGGAGGGCACCGGTGACCTGGGTGTGCTGCAGGCCGCCGCCCGCGGACGTGCACTGTGTGACCTGCAGCCGGCGGAGCGGGACCGGCTGGTCGGCGTCGACCAGGGGACGGGCCGGCTGGTTTTCCGTCATCCGCTGGTCCGGTCGACGGTGGTGGGGTTCGCCACCGAGGAGGACCGCCGATGGGCCCATCGGGCACTGGCGGACGTACTCACGGATGATCCGGAGCTGCGGGCGTGGCACCTCGCGGACGCGACGCTGGGTCCGGACGAGCAGGTCGCCCGCCTGCTCGAGCACGCGGCGCGGCGGGTGCTCGGCCGCGGTGACGGGGTCGGCGCGGTGGCCGCGATGCTCAAGGCGGCGGACCTGAGCCCGGCCGGTGCCGATCGGAGCCGGCGGCTGACCGAGGCTGCCTACGTCGGAGCGAACGTGACCGGGCAGCTGCGCACCGTCCCGCAGTTGCTCGAGGACGCACGCCGGGCGGACCCGGACTCCGGCGGCTCGCTCCAAGCCGCCGTCACCACGGCTCACCTGCTGCTGAACGGCGAGGGCGACGTCGAGACCGCCCACCGCGTCCTGGTCGGGGCGATCGAGACCGAGGGCGGCGACTACCGCGCCGATGACCGCGCGCTCATCGAGGCGCTCTACACGTTGCTCCTGGTGTGCTTCGTCGGTGACGGGCGTCCCGAGCTGTGGGCGCCGCTCACCGCGGCCGTCGAACGGTTGCAGCCGGAGGCCCCGACGGTTCTGGCGCTGTGTGCCACCACCTTCACCGACCCGGCCCGGGCCACGGTGGCGTCGGTCGACGAGGTGGAGACGATCATCCGCGGGCTCTCGGATGTCGGCGACCCCGTCCAGATCATCTGGACGGGCCGGGCGGCCTTCTTCCTCGACCGGATGACCGAATGCCGGGAACCCCACTGGCGGCTGGTCCGCGACGGACGCGAGGGACGGGCCGTCGCCTCGGGCATCGCGGCCGCGGTCAACCTGTGCCTGGACGACCTGTTGACCGGCCGGTGGACCGAGGCGCAGGAACTCGCCGACGAAGGTCTCCGCCTCTGCGCGCTCCACGGCTACCGGCTCATCGAGTGGCCCTTCTGGTTCGGTCAGGCGTTCCTCGCCGGCTGCCGGGGTGACGTCAAGCGAGCCACGGACCTGGCGGACCGCATGATGCGATGGGCCGAGCCGCGCGGAGCGGCCCTCGTCCTGTCCTACTCACGCTGCGCCCGTGCCCTGGCGGCCCTCGGTCAGGGCGACGCGGAGGAGGCCTTCCGGAACGTCGCCGCGATCAGCGCACCGGGCACTCTCGCCCCCCGCGCCCCGCTGGCGTTCTGGTCCGCGATCGACCTCGTCGAATCCGCGATCCGCACCCGTCGCCCCGCTGCCGCTGTCGCGCACGTCACCGCGATGGAGGAGGCCGGCATCGCCGCGCTCTCCCCGCGGCTCGCCCTCGTGGTGCGCGGAGCGGCGGCCATGACCGCCCCCGCGGATCGGGCCACCGGACTGTTCGAGGAGGCCCTCGCCGTCCGCGGGGTCGAGCGCTGGCCGTTCGACCTGGCCCGGGTGCGTCTCGCGTACGGCGAACGGCTGCGCCGCGACCGCGCCGCCGCCGAAGCGCGCCTGCAGCTCACCGCGGCGCTCGATACCTTCGACCGCCTCGGAGCACGACCGTGGGCGACCCGGGCAGGCGCCGAGCTCCGCGCGGCCGGAGCCGCTACGTCCTCGTCGACCGCGCGCGGGCCGGAGTCGCTCACCGCGCAGGAGCGTGAGATCGCGCTGCTCGCCGCCACCGGTCTGACGAACAAGGAGATCGGCCACGTGCTCCACCTGTCGCACCGGACGGTAGGGGCCAACCTCTACCGGGTCTTCCCCAAGCTGGGGATCACCTCCCGCGCCGCCCTCCGCGACGCACTGCGCTCCGACGGTTGCGAGCCGGAGCGCTAGCAGCACCGCAGCCCGGAACGCGCTCAGCGGGCGCCGGAGGCGCTCGTCGGGGCTGCGTAGTCGGGAAGATCCAGGTTCGCCGCCACCGACCCGGTGCCGGCGACGAGCAACCGCCGCACCAGAGCCCTCTTGAACAGGGTGTTGCGCAGCCACAGCCGCGTGGCTGTGGACGGGGCCAGGAACTGGCCGGGACTGGCGCCGCGCTGCCAGCGGGCGGCGTACCTGCGGAGGCGGTTCTCGTAGGCGGGGAAGGCCGCGCGATGGTCACCGCCCACGGCGGCGAGCTCACCGGCCAGCACGTAGGCGGCGACGACGGCGGTGCCGACGCCCATGCCGCCGAGAGTGACGCCGTAGCCGGCGTCGCCGATCAGCGCGACCCTCCCGGTGGACCAGCGCGGCACGCTGACCCGGCTGATCGAGTCGAAGTACAGCTCCGATGCCGCGGGCAGGGCGTCGAGCAGCCGGGGCACGTGCCAGCGCATCCCGCCCAGCGCGCCGGCGAGGATCTTCTTGTGCTGCTCGTCGTCGTGCCAGTCGTGGTCGAGGCGCGGCGAGGCGAAGACGGCGAAGGCGCCGGCGCGGGTGGGGTCGCGCTCGTCGGCGGCGACGCTGACCATGCGCCGCGGCACGTTGTACTGCTGCGGCGTGGTGCCGAGACCCAGGTCGTTGGGCAGCTCCCAGCCGGCAAGGTAGTAGCCGAGGTGGCGGACGTAGCGTGACTCGGCGCCGAAGGCGAGGCGGCGGACACCGGAGTGCAACCCGTCGGCGCCGATGACGAGGTCGACGGTGCGCGACGCCCCGCGGCGGAGGTCGACGTGCACGCCGTCGGAGCTCTGGGTCAGCGCGGTGACTGCGTCGTCGAACAGGTACTCCGCGTGCTCCGCGCTGCGGTCGTGGAGCACGCGGGACAGGTCGCTGCGGCGCACCTCGAGCTCACCCCCGGCGAACTCGGCCGGTAGCTCGAAGATCTGGCGGCCGTTCTCGTCGACGGCGCGCATCGCCCCGCCGTGGGTCCGGAGCGATCGCAGCTCGTCGAGCACCCCCATGCTCGACAGCACACCGAGGTGGGTGGGCCCGCGGAAGTCGACGGCGAAACCGCTGGTACGCAGGGTGGGGGCCACCTCGACGACCGTGGTCGTGGCGCCGTACCGGGAGAGCCAGAAGGCCACAGCCGGACCGGCGACCCCCGCGCCCGAGACGAGTACACGTAGGCCGTGCAGCGGAAGGTCCGTCATGTCGCACTCCTCATAAAAACTGTGTCCCACGGATACCGTGTACCTTAGACACGGTTATCGGGCGTCGGCAAGGAGCACGAGATGGCAGGGGTCGGAGACGGGTCGGCCGAGCACGCTACGGCCCATGCCCTGCTCTGGGAGCGGCGACCGCAACCGCGACGTGGTCCACGCCCGGCGCTGACGCTGGAGGTGATCGCGGGCACCGGCATCGAGATCGCCGACGCCGACGGGATACCGGCGGTCACCATGCAGCGGGTGGCCGAGACGCTCGGTTTCACGAAGATGTCGCTGTACCGGTACGTGCCCGGGAAGGTCGAGCTCGTCGCCCTCATGACCGACATGGCCCTCGGCGCACCGGCGCCGCTCGGGTCCGCCGGTTGGCGCCCGACGCTGCACGAGTGGGCCATCCAGATGTTCCACCGGTTCTGGAGGCATCCGTGGGCGCTGGAGGTCACCGTCGGGGCCCGGGCCATGGGACCGAACGAGATCGCCTGGCTGGAACAGGCCGTCGCCGCCCTCGACGGCACCGGGCTCGACGGCGGCGAGATGCTCGACGTGGCCGTCACCCTGATCGGCCACGTGCGCACCATCGCGCAACACGGGGCGGCCATGGGCAGCGAGCGGCCCGAACAGGAGATGGACTCGGCGCTCGCGGCCATCGTGCGGCACCGCGAGGACCGGTTCCCGGCCCTCGCGGCGGCTCTGGAGTCCGCGGCCACCCACGACTCCCAGAACCAGGCACTCGACTTCGGACTGAACCGCATCCTCGACGGCGTCGAGCTGCTCATCGCCACCCGCAGGGGCGAACCGGGATAGCGGCCGAGCCTCAGGTCGTGCCGACGACGTCCGCCACCACACACGCCAGGTTGTCCGGCGCGCCGAGGGCGTGGGCGTGCTCGACGATGCGCGCGACCACGGCGTCGGGTTCGGCCTCCCGCATCGCCTCGTGGAGCACATCCTCGCTGAGCACGGCATGCACCCCGTCGGTGCAGAGCAGGTACCGATCACCGGACCGCGCTTCGCGCAGCTCGACGTCCGGGCGGCCGTCGGCGTGCAGTGCGCGGACGAGAAGTGCCCGCTGCGGGTGCGAGGCCGCCTCGGCCGGCGTCAACCGCCCGTCCTCCACCATCGTCTGGACGAGGGTGTGGTCGGACGTGATCCGGTGCGTTACCCCGTCCCGGACCAGATAGGCGCGCGAGTCGCCGACGTGTACCAGCGCGAGCCGCGATCCCGAGCGGACCAGTGCCGTGAGCGTCGTCCCGGCCTCCGGTCCGACCGCACGAACCGCGGCGGCAGCGTCCGAGATCGCATCGTCGAGCGCATTGAGCACCGCACCTGCTGAGACGTCGACCTGAGCGAGTGCGCCCACCGCGGCGGCGCTCGCCGACGGGGCGTCCGCCGGCCCGAAGCCGTCGGCGACGGCCAGCAGCCCGGCGTCGGCGTGAACCGCGTCCTGGTTCGCCTGCCGCACCAGGCCGCGGTCACAGGCCATGGAGTAGCGCAAGGTCAGCGTGTTCTCGGCGGTCATGGTGGTGTCCTTCCCGGACAGGTGGTCGACGAGGTCGGAGGCAAGCGCCCGGCGGGTGGACGTCTCGATCTCGACCTGGCGCCAGTACGCCCTCACCTCGGCAGCAGCCGCGTCCGGGGGCAGCGCGACGACCTTCGCGATGCCGGCCAACGGCATGCCGAGGCGGCGTAGCCAGGCCACGAGCCGTGCCCGGTCGAGCTGGTCGGGCGAGTAGTACCGGTACCCGGACGAGGCATCGACCCGGGCCGGACGCAGCAACCCCAGCTCGTCGTAGAGCCGGAGCGCCTTCGGCGACAGCCGCGCCACCCGGGCGAACGTCCCGATCGTCAGGAGCTCCACTCCGTCCTCCTCGTTCCGGGCTCGGTGCCCGGTGACACGAGCGTCCGGGCTGACCCGGGGGCAAGGTCAAGAGCGGCCAGGACTTGCAGCAAAGCCACGTTGCGGCAACGAGATTGCATGAAAGTGGCTTTGCTGCAATCCCGGGGGAGGGGTCTACCGCGTCGAGCCGGTCGGCTCCGGTGCGCTCGTGGGGTCCGGCGCCGGGGCCCGGTTCCCCGCTCTGAGGTCGTCCGCGAGCGCGACCACGGCCTGGTCGGTCCGACGCAGCACCCGGCTGACGGTGAGCAGGCCGGAGCGGGGCGGCTCGGGATGGTGGGCCGCGTCGGACTCCGCGGCGTCGATCACGTCCTCCGCGGACCGGATCTCCCCGCCGTCGCGGCGCAGCAGCGCGTTGCGCAGGCCGTCGATATTGCCCCGGACCCGTTCCGCCGCCGGGCACACCGTCATCCAGTCCGGAGCGCGTATCTCGTCGGAGAGCCGGACCAGGGAACGGGCGTAGTGCTCGACGCCGGTCAGCATCTGCAGTGTCCGGTGGTAGCTCGACCGTTGGCGGCGCCACGGCAGGGGGCTGTCGAGCGGCGCGGCGCGGGCGCGCAGGGTGGCCAGCGCGTCGTGCAGGTTGCGGGCCAGCTCCACGGACGGGGTGGTCGGGTGCCGGCCGACGATGCGGTCCACCGACGTGGAGAGCACGTCGTCGACCGCGTTCACCAGGTCGTCGAGGGCCTCTCCGAACGCCTCCCGGCTGCGCTTCGGCAGCACCACGTACGCGGCGATGATGCCCAACGCGGCGCCGACCGCGGTCTCCTCGATCCGCAGCACCAGCAGGGCCACGCTGAACTGCCCGATCAGCCCGTACAGGAGTGCGAGCACCACGCTGATCCAGAACGCCAGCAGCGCCGGCGAGATCTGCACCAGGTAGATCCCCAGGAAGATGCAGACGAACAGGAGGATCAGAGCGGTCAGCTGGCTACCCGAGACGAGGGCCGCGAGACCGACCCCGGCGAGCACCCCGCCGATCGTCCCGAGGATGCGTCCCCAGCCGCGGGTCAGCACGTCGCCGCGGCTGCTGGTGCCGGCGAACACGAGGAACGCCGTGATGACCGCCCAGTACCAGCGGGAGGGCGAGACGAGCTCGCCCACGACGATTGCCAGGCTGGTGGCGACGCCGACCTGGATGGCCTGGCGGGTGGTCAGGAGGAGGCCGGAGGACGCAGCGGGAGCTGGGGCGCGGTCGTCGGTCACGTCCCCGGTGTCGGGGTCGGGACCGGTGGCCGCGGCAGGTGCGACGGGCTGCTCCGGGGCCAGCGGCGCCCGGAGCGCCCAGGCCAGCCGCGTCACGGCGAACGCCACGCGCTGGACCCGGTCGCCGTGGCCCTGCGTCTCGCCGACGATGGGCGCGACGCTGCGTTCGGCGCAGTCGAGCAGCGCGGTGACCATCGCCGTCGGCGTGCCGCTGGCGGTGGCCGCGAGCAGCCCGTGCAGGCCGTCCAGGAGCATCCGGCTCGCGTCGTCCGCCAGTGACTTGTCCTCCATGACCATGCGGACGCTCGCGACCGCGAGCCGCTCCGCGGCCAGCTCCACGTCGAGTACGTGGCCGGGCACGTCGGCCCCGGTGCCGCCGCCGGGCAGCTCCGACCCGGGACGGTCCGCCGTGACCGACACCGCGAGCGCGGTGTCGTTGAGCCGCGTCTGCCTGCGCTGCACGTTCCGCAGCCGCGCGTCGAGCTCGGGGGTACCGCCCGTGACCAGCTCGGTGACCGCGCCGACGAGGTCGTGGACGCGGGCGTCGAAGGCACGGAGCTGATGGACGAGTGTGCGCCCGGGCCGCTCGACGAACAGCACGCCGCGTAGCAGCAGTGTCGACCCGACGCCGACGCACGCCGCGAGCAGCAGCCAGGGCAGCTGGGCGGGCGTGGCCTGCAGGTACTGGGTGAAGAAGTACGCGTTGAAACCCGCCATGCCGAGGGCGAACCCGCGGGCGCCGAAGCGGCGGACGTAGACCGCGAGCATCATCACCACGACGAACACCACGTCGGCCGGGATGTGGTGGCGCGACAGCAACGCCCCCGCCGTGATCGCCGCCGCCGCCGGAACGAGCATCAGTGCCGTGGTGACCCTGCTGCGACGGAGATCGGGCTCGTTGACCGAGATGCTGCTGATCATCGCGAGCACGGCGGCGAACAGCAGCACGGTGACGGGCTGTTTGGCGACGGCGCTCACCACGGCCATCACGGCGGTCGCCAGGACCATCGAGGCCGTGCCGATCGCCGCGAGCCTGAGTCGGACCAGGCCCGGATCGGTTCCGGTCAACCTGGTGCGGAGCTCCGCAGGCCAGGACACCCGCTCAGTCTTGCACGTGGAACGCGGACCGCCAGGGATCCGAGCGGCCCGGTCCGGACAGGCGGCTGCTCCGCCGGCTCACCGCGCCCGGCTCGCGGAGGTCGTCGGCATCGAGTGTGAGGTGGCTCGCGGGGAGAGGCTCGTGGTGCTCCGCGCCGGCTCAGCCCGTGATGAGGCGTCTCAGCCAGCTCTCCCGGGCCCGGCGCGCGTCGACGGACAGGGCGGCGCCGGGCAGGAACGTGTCGAAGCCGTGGAAGGCTCCGGGCCACACGTGCAGTTCGGCCTGCACCCCGGCTCCCCACAGGCGGGTGGCGTAGTCCACGTCCTCGTCGCGGAAGGTCTCGGTGGATCCGCAGTCGACGAACGCGCCCGGCAGACCGGACAGGTCGGTGGCGCGGGCGGGCGCGGCGTAGGGGCTGACACTGTCGGTGCCCTGCTCGCTCCCCAGCAGGGCCGCCCATGCCGTGGCGTTGCTGACCTGGTCCCACATCCCGACGCCGGTGAACTGCTGGGCCGACACGCTGTTGTTGCGGTCGTCCAGCATCGGGCACATGAGCAGCTGTCCGGCCAGCTGGGGGCCACCGCGGTCACGGGCCAGCAGCGCCAGTCCCGCCGCCAGACCACCCCCACCGCTGACTCCCGCCACGACGAGGAAATCCGGGTTCCCGCCGATCTCGCGCGCGTTCTGCTCGGTCCAGAGCAGCCCGGCATAACAGTCCTCGATCGGCGCGGGATGCGGATTCTCCGGGGCCAGCCGATATTCGACGGTCACGACGACGACGCCGAGCCGTTCGATCCAGTCGAGGACCAGCTCGATCTGACTGAACCGGTCGCCGAACAGGAAGCCACCGCCGTGCATGAAATACACGACGGGCGCGCCCTGTGGTGCGTCGTGGCGGCGCAGAACGGAAAGAGTGACATCCGGTTCGGTGGCCAGCCCGCGAGCTTCGGCATGTCTGACACCGATCGGCCGCCCGGCGATGAGCCGCTCGACCGGGACGGCCGATCCCGCGACCCGGCTGCGGGAGGCCTGCACCATATCCGGGGTGATCGAGGACGGGATCCCGGCGAGCAGAGTGCGGCGCGCCATCTCCAGCTCCGGATCGAACGGCGGGCGGGGAAGTGGCATCGGGCACCCATCAGGACAGGTCGACCGGTGCTCCGGCATGACGGTGGCTGCGAAGTCACCATCGACTCGATAAGCACCCGCCGAAGTTGCTGGTGCACGGAAGGTTATCCGACCCCCTGACCGGGGGAAGGTGAAGTCGATCACCCCGGGGGAGTATCCGGTCATTCCGGCGCAGATTATCGCAAAACGGCGAGAAAGGGCATTGTGGAAACCCGGGGATCGGATGGTTCGCACTGGTGGCCGGAGTGGATCGCCGGAGAGGGTCGGATTCCGGCGCAGAACCCGGCCGATACTCGCGGTCCGGGCAGCGCTTCTCGGGCCGGTGGCCGTCGTCGCCGGCTGTGCCCGCCCGAGCCCGCCGCCCCCGCCGCTCACCCCTCCCGCGCCGACGGCAGTTCCCTCCCCGACCGCCGCTCCGGTGCCGCCCCGACCTCGGAGCCTTCTGCCCCGCCTCCGGTCCGTAACCGGCGCCCGGGCCAGTTGCTGGACCTGTCGGATTGGTACCTGACCCTGCCGGACCGTACTTCCACCTCGACCAGGCGGGGGACGGCGTTGTCTTCATCGCGAACGCCGGTGGGGTCACCACGTCGGGCAGCAGCTGTCCGCGCTCCGAAGTGCGGGAGATGGACGGGGACCGGAAGGCCGACTGGTCCAACCGCGCCGGCACCCACACGCTGTCGGTCCGGCAGGCCGTGACGCGGTTGCCCGCGGTCAAACCCGACGTGGTCACGGCGCAGATCCACGACGCCGAGGACGACGTCCTCGAGGTGCGGTTGGAGGGCGAGCGGTTGGTCGCCCAGTACGAGGACGGTGACGGCGAGAGGGTGATCGACCCGGTCTGCCGCCTGGGCACCCGTACGAACTCCGGATCGTGGCGGCGGGGAGCCGCGTGCAGGTCTTCTACAACGGCGAGCTCGAGGCCGACATCCCGTCGGCGAGGTGGTCGTCCACTCGCTGCAGGCGGCCCACTCCGGGTGAAGTTCCGCCCCGGTTCCCGGGTGGCCGGACCGTCCGGGGCCGGCCGACGTCCCCGGACGGCGCGGTGCCGGAAAGTTTTCCGGTCGTTGATGTGGTGAACCGGGCGGTCGCCCGCGGCCACCGGAATCAACGACTTTCTGTGATGGCGCCGCTTGTCGAGCGCGATCTTTGTATCTGCCGTGGGACGTAGGTCCTCGGCTTGTTGACGGTCGGTAACGGAATGCTGCCCTATTGGTGTGGACGCCGTCACGGTCAGCCGATGGGACAGATATCCCCCGATGTGGTTGGGTTCACAGGTTTAGTGGCGTGCAGTTGGGTATCAGGCGATAGATCAACCACGACTTTCGGGTGGTGGTATGCCGCCTGACCTGGGGAAACCCTGATTCTGCTGTACGTTCCGGGTGCGGCAGTTGTAGCGCTTGGTGACCGAATCCCGGCTGGTAACGCTCGCTTCGTCGTCTCCGAGAGCCAGCTTGCCCCGCGGGTTCGAATTGTTCTCCAGAATGGAAGGGCGCTGTCAGATGCAGGCATCGAGGATCTTCATCATCGGTTCGGGTGTGGTCGGAGTGGCCACCGGGCGGGGTTTCCTGGCCGCCGGTCACGACGTGACCTTCATCGACACGGACACTTCTCGGTTGGATGAGCTGAGGTCGGTCTACGGGTTGGATGCGCGTGCGGAGTTGGATCTCCGTGACGAGCTGGACTCGTTCGTGTTCTTGACGTTGCCCACGCCGAATGTGGGGTGGGAGTACGACCTGCGGGCGTTCACGGCGGGGACGACGTCGGTGGGGCAGGCGTTGGCGGACTCTCCTGGTCGCCACACGGTTGTGGTGCGGTCGACGGTTCCGCCGGGCACCACCGAGGGGTTGGTGCGGTCGGTGTTGGAGCGGTGTTCGGGTCGGGTGGCGGGGGTGGGGTTCGGGTTGGCGGCGAATCCGGAGTTTTTGCGGGCGGCGTCGGCTGAGGAGGATTTCCGGTCGCCGTGGATGACGGTGGTGGGGTCGCGTGATCCGGAGACGGTGGCGGGGTTGGTGGGGTTGTTGGCGTCGTTCGGTGGGGAGTTGCGGACGTTCGACTCGCCGGCTGAGGCGGAGTTCGTGAAGTGTGCGCACAACATCTTCAATGCGACGAAGATCAGTTTTTGGAACGAGATGTGGTTGGTGGCGCGGGAGGTGGGGGTGTCGTTGGATCCGGTGGCGGCGACGGTGGCGCGGTCGGCGGAGGGGTCGTTCAACCCGGAGTACGGGATTCGGGGTGGGGCGCCGTATGGGGGGGCGTGTCTGCCGAAGGACACGTGTGGGTTTGTGGGGTTCGCGGCGGGGGTGGGGGTGGATATGCCGTTGTTGCGGGCGGTGGTGGCGACGAATGAGCGGTTGGCGGCGGTGATGCGTCGTGAGGTGGAGGGTGTGGTGGGCCGGGAGGCGGTGGGGGGTGCCGGGCGGGCATGAGTCTGCCGCTTTATTACTACGTGTTGGGCACTCCGTTGGGGGTGCTGGGTTTGGTGCGGTGGTCGTGCTGGTTGGTGCGGCGGGTGCCGGCGGTGTTGTATCGGCCGGTGGTGAATGATTTCCGGTTGCCGGTGAGTGTGGTGGTGCCGGTGTATCAGGAGGATCCGGTGGTGTTCACCGCGGCGGTGGAGTCGTGGTTGGCGAATGAGGGTGTTGTCGAGGTCATTTTGGTGATCGATGCCTCGGATGTGGTGTGTCGGGAGATCGCGGGCCGGTATCCGGTGACGGTGGTGGTGACCGAGGTGCCGGGGAAGCGGGATGCGTTGCGGCGGGGGTGGCGGGCGGCGAGCAGCGAGTTGGTGGCGTTGGTGGATTCGGACACGATCTGGGCGCCGGATGTGGCGGCGCAGGTGTGTCAGCCGTTTGCTGATCCGCGGATCGGGGGGGTCGGGACGCGGCAGAGTGTGTACGGGTCGTCGGGGTTTCTGGCGCGGATCACGGACATGTTCCTGGATCATCGGTATTTCGATGAGAACGCGAGTCAGAGTTTGTTGGGGCAGGCGGTGTCGTGTCTGTCGGGGCGGACGGCGGTGTATCGGCGGGCGTTGTTGGTGGAGGTCGAGGACGAGTTCATGCATGAGACGTTCTGGGGGGTGCCGTGTCTGTCGGGGGATGACAAGCGGTTGACCACGTTGATCTTGGAGCGTGGGCATGGGACGTACATGCAGCGGAGTGCGGAGGTGTGGTCGACGTTCCCGGACGGGTGGCGGGTGTTCTGCCGGCAGCGGTTGCGGTGGGCGCGGAACACGTGGCGGTCGGATCTGCGGGCGTTGTCGCGGCGGTGGGTGTGGCGGCATCCGTTCCTGGCGTACACGATGATCGACAAGGCGGTGGCGTGTTTCACGTTGTTGCTGGGGTTGGCGTTCATGGTGTCGTCGATCGTGGCGGGGCATTGGGTGTTCGTGGTGGTGTTGGCGTTGTGGTGGCAGCTCAGCCGGTCGGCGAAGTTGTTGCCGCATCTGCGGCGGCGGCCGTCGTCGTTTTTCTATATTCCGGGTTATGTGGTGGTGTCGTGGTTGATGGCGTTGATCAAGATTCAGGCGTTGTGCACGATCCGGAAGCAGCGTTGGCTCACGCGTGAGGTGGCTGTGGAGAACGGTGTGGTCGTGCGGACCAGCATTGACGGCGACCAGTCCACACCGGAGGAAATCTCCGCATGAGTCGTACCCGGGACCGGTCCCGGTCTCACCGGCACAGCCTCTGGCTGTTGCTCGCCTGTGCCCTCATCACCCTCGTCGGCCTGGTGACCGCGCCGTCGGTCGCCACGGCCGGTTCGCCTGCGCCTGCCGCCTCGATGCTCCCGGCCCAACCGCCGCCGGGCGGGGACCCGGGGGACCGGGCAGCCGCGGCCGGCCGGATCCGGGCGGCGTGGGAGGGGCGGGGCCGGCCGACGCGGATGGCGATCGTGCGCGCCACCCGGGTCGACGTGGTGGCCGACGGGCACCTCGCCCAGCAGGTTCCGCTGCGTCCCGGCCCGGTCACCCTGCCCGTGCTCGACCGGTCCCTGCCCCCGACCTGGTTGCGTGAGAGCGCCGACACCGCGCTGCTGGCCGCCACGGTGGTCCTCACCCCGGGCACCGCGATGGACATCGCCGGGGACGTCTCGGGGATCCGCACGCTCGCCCTCGCCGGCGGCTCCAGCACCGCCGATACCGCGTCCCTCTACACCGGCGGCGGGCGGCTGAGCCTTCGCGGGCTGACCATCACCTCAGCCGACCCGGCCACCGGCCAACGTGCAGCCCCGGCTGCCGGGCGCTCCTCGATCGTGGTGTCCGCCCGCGGACACCTGGATGCCACGGACACCACCATCACCGACCTGGGCACCCCCGCCCCGGACTCCGACATCGGCGACGGCGGGCGGGCCGCCGTGGTGTTCGGCGCGGACAGCAGCGGCGCACTGGTCCGCACCACCTTGGCGCGCAACAGCACCGGGCTCCAACTGTCCCGCTCCGACGCCGTGCGCCTCGACCAGGTCACCGTCAGCGACTCCGTCGGCGACGGGATCGTCCTGCGCGGCGATCGCGCCACGATGATGACCGGCATCCGGGCCGAGCGAAACGGCGGCAACGGGATGGTAGTCGCGGCCGAGACCGCGGCCCGGCCCGCCGGTGGACCCGCGAGCCGGCTGACCGCGGGGAGCGCCGGCCGCCTCATCACCCAGGTGTCCACCACGGGCAACGGGAGGTTCGGACTCGTCCTCATCGGTCAGACGGGCGCTCAGGTCACCGATGTTTCCACCGCCGCCGACAAGTCGGGTGGTCTGCGGGTGAGCCGCTCGGCCGACACGGTGGTGACCAACTTCAGTGCGACCGACCAGCCGGTCGGTGTGTTCACCCACATCAACAGCACGAACGTGGTGCTGGACCACATTCGGACGACCGGTGGTCGGCGGGGCCTGGTGGTGGAGAAGAGCACCCAGGGCCTGGCGCTGCGCGAGTCGACGTTCCAGGGCGCCCGGGTGGCCGGGGTCGCCGTCGGCGGCCGGGACGTCACCGTCACCGGCGTGCAGGTCAGCGACTCCGCCACCGGGGTGCGCATCGAACGCGGCGCCAGGACCGTCACGGTGACCGGGCTGAGACTGCGCGGCGGCCACGACGGCATCGTCGCCACCCCCGACACCACCGGCGTGCTCGTGCAGGACCTCGTCGCCGAGGGCGTCGCCTTCGACACCGTGCGGACCTTCAGCCCCGACACCCGCATCATCGGCGGCCACATCACCGGCGGCACCACCGGCATCGACGTCGGCGCCGCCACCACCATCTCCGGCACCGTCATCGACCACGCCCAGGAAGGCATCCGCTCCCGCTCGGCCCAACTCGTACACGCCGACAACGTCGACGTGGCCACCACCGCCCTGGGCATCAACGCCGCCGAGGGCAGCCCCTTCCTGCTCACCGCCTCCCGCGTACACGCCCTCGAAGCCGTCCGCGGCCAGGTCGGCCAGGCCGGACCCAACGAGCTCAGCCTGCCCCCGCTCAACCTCCTCGGCGCCATCGGCATCCCCCTGATCCTGCTGGCCATCGTCCTGGAACAGGTCCACACCCGCCGCCAGCGCCGCACCGGCACAGCGCACCGCCGCCCCCCGCCCGTCCTCCCCTCGAGCGGAGGGTGACGGTGACGCGGTCCCACACCCTGCGGCGTTGCGTCGCGGCTGCCGGCGTGCTGGTCGTCGTGGCAGCCGTCGCGGCGTGCGGCGGGAGAGGCCCGGTCGAGCCGACCCCGACGGAGGTGGACTCCGTGGTCACCTCCACCGACCTGCAGCAGTTCCTGGGCAACGGGCTCGTCTACGACGACCACGGCAGCTTCGGTCTCGACGAGGCCCAGCTCCTGACCACCACCGACGCCCCCGGCGGGATCCTGCTCCGCGTCTCCTACCCCGCAGGCTCCGCCAGCCGCGCCGCCGGCGGCCCCGACGGCGGCACCCAGGCCTACCTCCGTCTGCCCGACACCAGCACCGCGACCGACACCCTCGACCTGCGCTACCAACTCCGCTTCTCCCCCGACTTCGACTTCGTCAAGGGCGGGAAGCTCCCCGGCCTCTACGGAGGCACCGTCACCAGCGGCCAACACATCCCCGACGGCACCAACGGCTTCTCCACCCGCTACATGTGGCGCACTGACGGCGCCGGCGAGGTCTACGCCTACCTCCCCACCTCCCAGCAACACGGCACCTCACTCGGCCGCGGCTGCTGGACCTTCACCCCCGGCCGCTGGACCCAGCTCCACCAACGCATCACCCTCAACACCCCCGGCCTCGCCAACGGCCGCATCACCGTCTGGCAGGACGACCGCCTCGTCCTCGACCACCCCGGCCTCGAGTTCCGCACCACCCCCGACCTGCGTATCGACGGCCTGTTCTTCTCCACCTTCTTCGGCGGCGACGACTCCAGCTGGGCCAGCCCCACCGACCAGCACGCCGACTTCGCGGACTTCGCCGTCTCCTCGACCTCGACCCCACCACCTGCACCGCCAGGCGCCGCGGCGCCCGACTGCGGAGTGAACGGAGCCCCGTCATGACGAGTCGCACAGCCGGCTGGAGACGT
Organism: Pseudonocardia xinjiangensis; assembly: GCF_050948425.1. Lineage (NCBI taxonomy): Bacteria > Bacillati > Actinomycetota > Actinomycetes > Pseudonocardiales > Pseudonocardiaceae > Pseudonocardia > Pseudonocardia xinjiangensis. The sequence continues at coordinate 204,142 of NZ_CP192009.1, forward strand.
CGAACGGCCGGGTTTCCCCGGATCCCGGTCACCGCCGTCCGGGCCGTGCTGCTGATCGCCGTGCTCGGTCTGCTGAGCGGTGCCTTCGTTCTGCTGGGAAACGCCTACGCCCCGGCAAGTCCGGAACCACTGGCGCGCCGGCCGATCCCGGTGGAACCGGTGGTCGACCCGGCCCGGCCCTGCACCCGGGAAGCTCCGCCGGTGCCTGCGGCCGAACCGGGCACGCCGTCCCGCGCGGGCGTGAGCTTCGACCCCGCCTCCAACACGATCGTGCTCGCCTCGGGCGAGGGCGTCAGCCTCTCCGCACTCAGCAGCGCGGTCGGCAACCCGGCGGCGCTGCGCGAGGTGGCCCCCGGGGAGTGGCTGCTCGGGGCCGACCTCCAGGTGCTCACCGGCGCCTCGTTGCAGATCACCGCCCCTGACGTGCGCTGGCTGAAGCTCGGCAGCAGCCCGGCGGGCTTCGTCACCGTCAAGGTTCTCGGGGGTGCCCTCGACATCACCGGAACCTGCGTCACCTCATGGGACACCGCCGCAGGCCACGCCGACGCGGACAGCCTCGACGGCCGCGCCTTCCTGCTCGCCCGCGACGGCGCACGGATGCAGATCCAGCATTCCGAGGTGCGCTACCTCGGCTACGGCGAGGTCGAGTCCTACGGGATGTCGTGGCGCACCGCGGCCACCGGCGGCATCACCACGAGCGTCGTGTCGCACCTGTTCTACGGGCTCTACTCGTTCCGGGTCGACGGACTCACGGTGCAGGACAACGAGTTCCACCACAACGAGCTGTACGGCATCGACCCGCACACCAGCTCGCGCCGCATGCTGATCGAACGCAACATCGTGCACAACAACGGCAAGCACGGGATCGTCCTGGCCGAGGACTGCACCGACAGCGTGATCCGCGACAACGTGGTCTACGCCAACGACCACCACGGAATCGTGCTCTACCTGCACTCCGACCGGAACATCGTCGAAGGCAACGACTCCTTCGGCAACGCCGCCCAAGGCATCAACATCAACGAGTCGGCAGGCAACACCGTGCGCGGCAACCGCGTCTACGACAACACCGAGTCCGGCATCGCCGTCGGCCAGACCGCCAAGGACAACGTGGTGGAGAACAACCAGATCCGCGGCAACCAGCAGGACGGCATCCGCCTGGTCAGCGATGCCGTGGAGACCACCGTGCGGGGCAACGTCATCGGCGAGAACACCCGCTACGGCGTCTACGTCGACGGCAACGGCACCTTCGACCTCGCCGGCAACACCATCTTCGGCAACCGCACGGGCGTCATGCTGAAGGGCACGCCCACGGTCGTGACCCCTGCCGACAACCGGCTCTTCGACAACGTCAAGGGCGACATCGCGAAGAGCTGAGCCCCCGCGCGATCCCTCCGCCGACGGGGACGCCGCCGGAGGGGCCGCCACGGAGCGAGCCGGTGCAGATCAGGCGTGGGGGAACGTGAAGAGCACCTTTCCGGCGCGGTCCGGCGAGGCGTTGCGGGCGAACGCCTCCTCGTACCGGTCGAGCGGGTAGGTGGAGTCGACGGGCACGGCGAGCACGCCGCGGGCAACGAGGTCGACGAGGTAGCCCACGACCTTCTCGATCTCGGCCCGGGGTGCGCTGCGAACCCAGTTGGTCAGCCAGAACCCGCGGACCGCGAGCTCGCTGAACACGAGGTTGCCGAGCGGTACCGCCGGCGGCTCACCCGTGGGAGAGGAGTAGCTGACGACGGTGCCGCCGAACTCGAGCGCGGTCGCCAGCGTCCCCGGCACACTCCCGCCCGCGCCGTCGAGGACCAGCCGGAGCTTGTCGCCACCCAGTGCCGCCACGATCCGGTCGCCCAGGTCGTCGCCGTCCACGAGGACGATGTCGCCACCCGCGGCCCTGGCCTCCTCTGCGGCCTTCTCGCTCCGCACCAGGCTGAGCGTCCTGAGGCCGGCGATCTTGGCGAGGGCGATCACGCTGCGGGCGACGGCCGAGTTCCCGAGGGTCTGGCCCACCCAGTCGCCCGGCTCGAGGCCGACGTACTTGGTGAGCATCAGGTGGGCGGTGACCGGGTTGACCACCGCCATGGACAGCTGCTGCGCGTCGACGTCCTCGGGCACGACGACGATGTTGCGGGTGGGAACGACGACGGTGTCCCCCCACACGCCCTGTTCGTACGGGCTCAGAACGACCACGCGTTTTCCGGCGAGCGACCGGTCGACGGCGGACCCGACCTCGATCACCCGGCCGACGCCCTCGGAGCCGAGGACCGCGGGGATCGCCGGCTGCAGCGCGTAGTAGCCGTTCGAGAACAGGTAGTCGACGGGGTTGATCGGCGACACCTCCATCCGGACGAGCGCGTCCTCGGCGCCGACCGTCAGGTCGGGGTCCTTCTCGAGGCGCGCGTTGCCGGTGAGGTCGCCGACGGCGGTCAGGACGATCTGGCTCATGGGAGTGCTCCTCGCTACGTGCACCAGGGTAATCGTTATTCCTTCAACGACGCTTACGAACGTAGCGACTAACTCGATCTATGTAAAGGTCTATGTTGTTTAGACCATGTTCGGGTAACGTCGGGTCATGAGCTCCAGTGCGACGCGCACCGCCCGCGACGAGGCGGTCAGCGCTTCCGCGGCAGCGCTCGTGGACCTGTTGAACTCGCGTGCCTTCGCCGGCGTGGCGGACGGGCTCGCCACCCCCGAGTCGGCCGCCGAGGTCCTCCGCCCCTTCGGACAGGAGGATGGCGGCCCCTCACCGCACCGTCTCGACCTCGTCCGCGCGATACGGTCCGACCTCCTCGACGTTCTCGCAGCGGCCGATCCCTCCGACACCGCCGGGAACTGGGCGGCCTTCTCCGGTCGGGTCTCCTCCATCACGTTCCAGCAGGACTTCTCCGAACCGGGGCAGGTCCTGCTGCGTCAGATCACCGGTGACCCGGTGGCCGGCCGGATCACCCGGGCCGTCGCCGCGCTGGTCGCCGCGGGCGGCTGGTCGCGCCTGAAGCAATGCGCCAACGACGAGTGCCGCGCGGTGTTCTACGACACCACCCGCAGCCGCACCCGGCGCTGGCACTCCTACGAGTACTGCGGCAACCGCACCAACGTCGCCGCCTACCGGGCGCGTACCGCCGGGTGCGGTGGTGACTAGAGGTCGTCCTGCCGGTCGTGTCACGCTCTCGCCGTCACGCACGGGTGTTAGCGTCGAACCGTGAGTGCCGCTGCGACGCCCCCACGTCGTGGCGTTGCCCGTCCGCCGGTTTCGGCGCGAGCGCACGGTGACAGGAGCAACGGATGACCAGCCCCAACGTCGACCCTGCAGCGATTCCCGACAGGCGCATCCCCTCGGGGACCCCCGCAGGCGAGGCGCAGGAGCACCCGCCGATCTGGGATGTCCGCGGCAAGCGGTGGGACTACGTTCCCGAGCTCGGTGGATGGGTGTGTGAGCAGGACAAGGACACACTGAGCCGCGACGTGGGTTCGATCCCGGCCGAGTTCCAGCCGACCTACGGCTACCCGCCGCCGCACCCGCCGGTCCTGGACGTCTAGTGCGGTGGGCCCTGGTCAGGACCGTCCCGGCCCGAGCGTGAGTCCCGGCAGCTGATCCAGCTGCAGCAGCCGCAGTACCCGGGTCAGGTGCGGGGCCGCGCCGTGGAGCTCGACCTGCCCACCGGCGGCACGGAACGCAGCTGTCTCGAGGTGGAGCAGGCGGACCCCGCTGACCCCGAGGAACCGGAGACCGCCCAGGTCGATCCGGACCGTCCGGCCCGCCGTCCTGGTCAGGCTGCGCAGTGCCACGGCGAGGACGTCCAGGTTGGTCATGTCGATCTCGCCGCCGAGATGCAGCGTGGCCTCGCGGCGACGGACGTCGAGCTGCTGTTCGTGCAGGCCGTCGGGGTGGCCCGTCACGGCCAGGTCGAGGTGGTCCATCCCGGCTGCCCGGTCGTACAGGCACAGCACTGACACCTGGTGGTTGCGGCTGAGGTCCCCGAGCACCGCCTCGACGTCGGAGTACATCTCGTTCGAGGACGCGGCGACAACGCCGTCGGCCCACATGACCACGCCCAGTCCGCGATAGCCCTCGTCCAGGGCGTGCAGCACCAGACGTGCCGGCTCGGCGGCCGGGCGCAGGTCGGCGGGATCGAGGACGACCGGGCCGGCGCCGGACCGGTGCACGCCGGCGTCGAACCCGTCGGGCGCGGCGAGGGTGAGCACCTTCTCGCCACGGCTGTGGGCCGCGAGCAGCCACGTGTCGATCTCGGAACGCCGGTGGCGGTCAGAGGCGGCCAGGAGCGCGTGGTGCCCGACCGTCGCCAGCGCGTCACGCCGGTTGCCGGACATGCCCGTCCTCCTCTGTCGTGCCCGACCTCATGACCAGCCGGATCGTGAACCCGCGGTCCGTCGTACCCATCGTGACGTGGGTGCAGACCCGGTGGATCATCCACAGGCCGAGGCCTGCCGACGTCGTCCCCCTCGTGGGCAGCAGTCCGGCGAACGGATCGCTCGGCCCGGGACCTGCGTCGCTGATCGAGGCCACGACGCGCTCCGGCGCCGACCAGAGCCGCAACCGGACGGGCGGGCGCCCGTGCGCCAGTGCGTTGGTGACCGCCTCACTGACAGCGAGCACGGTGTCGTCGACCTCGATCTCGTCGAGCACGGTCGCGTCACCGACCGCGCGGGCGGCGTTGCGGGCAGCCGCAGGTGTGGGATCGAGCAGATCGACCACCGGAGGCGTCGTCGCCTCCAGTGGGTCGACGTCACCGGCCGGGCGCTGGGCGAGGAAATCTGCCGGTTCCTGGTAGCGCGGGTTGGGGACGTGCCGGCCGTCGACGGTCGCGAGGTGCGGGTGGGTGCGGACGACGTCGGCCGCCACGTCGTCGGAGATGAGGCGCGTGTCGTAGGGGCACAGGCCCCACGCGGGGAAGGGGGCGAAGGCGTGGTTGATCGTGGCCTCGTAGCGGGCCCACCAGTCCCACGGCGCGCCCAGCCCGGGATGCGGGACCTCACCGAGCACGCGGATCTGCTGCGCACCGTCCGTCAGGCGGTCGGCGAGGAACTGCCGGTTGGTCGCGATGGTGTTCGCCGGGCGGGTGCGCCGACCCTCCCGGTCGTCGAGGAAGACGACCCCGGGAATGCCGGTGAGCGCGGCGCGGAGCAGCTCCGCTGTCCCACCCCCCACGCCGACCACGGCCGGCTCTCCGGCCGCGACGCCCTGTTCGAGAAAGGGGATGGCGATGGCGAGGAACTCCTCGTCGGTGTTGTAGAAGGCGGCCTCGTGGAAGTAGCCCTGGTGCCCAGCCGGTGCACCCGTCCGCATGCCGGAACCCGCCTTCCGTTCGTCCGTGAGCCGCCGATGTCCGTGCCGGGCCTCGCCGGCCCGGGCGACTCCTCCGACACGCCGTGACCTCCTGACCCGGTGGCAACGGGTGACGTCGTCCCGCGTCGATTACGACCGGATGCCCCTTCACGTACCCGCCATCGGAGTGGCCAACCACCCGCCTGGTCACGCTGCGATGTCGGCGCGGCCCCGGGCCCGTGGAGTCCTGCCTCAGCGGCTGGGCGCGGGCGACCAGCGCAACACCGCCGCCACCCCGTCCTCGACGGGACGACCGACGAGCCCGGTGCGGCCCCCACCGAGTGGCTGGAACGAGGCGCCGGACCCCGCTGCCGCGCGGAGCAGCGCCGCGTCCACCGGCACCCGGTGAAGCGACCGCGCACCCATGGCTTCGAGCTCCTCGCGGTCGAGGGCGACATGGGTCGGGTTCTCCGCGATCCACGCGGTCCCATCACGCTCGATACCGCCGTCGAGCAGCAGCGTGTCCACCTGCTCGGCGCGCAGCGCCGCCACTACGGGACCGATGCCCTGCGCGAACGCGCCGTCCGGGCGGCCCGCGACCTGTGCGACGTGTTAGAGCTCGGCATACCGCTCGCGGCTGGACGCGTCCCGGGCCGCCCGGTCGACCGCGGCAGCGAGCTCCTCGTCGCCGGCGCCGGAGGGAGCTCCGCTGTGCTCGATCTCCACCGCGTACCTCGCCGCGCGCTCACCGAGGTTGTCGAGCAGCAGCTTGCGCGACTGCGTCTCGCCGGCCAGCACGACGAGGCGCGCTCCGGCCTCGGACACGTGCCGGTCGACCCGCTCGGCGAGCTCGCTGACATTGCTGCGCCAGGTGTTCTCGACGGTGTGCTGCATCTTCAGGTGCTTCCACCCGCCGCCACGCACCTTGTGCAGCGGGTGCCGGGCGCTCGTGACGTCCTCGACGGCTTCGGGGCCGGTGCCCGGGTCGCTCGGGTCGGCCAGCAGGATCTCGCCACCGTTCTTGTCGACCCGCACCACCACGGCCGTCATCGGTTCGGGCAGATCCAGCAGCATCGGCAGGAGGTCGGGCACCGACGCCCAGGAGGCCGAGGGTGGGTCAGGGGGCTCGGCGAGGACGCGGTCGAGCAGCACCTCCCCGCTTCCGGCCACGAGGACCCGCCCGGCCCGGCCCACGACCCGCGGGCCGCCCAGGACGGCGTCCTCCAACGCGGCCAGCGTCGACAGGTCGGCGTCCTGGGCCTCCAGCGCGGACCGCAGCTCCTGCCAGCGCAGGCGCAGGGCGTGCTCGGCGTCCTCGGTCTCGTGGGAGACGTCCAGGTAGACGGTGGCGTACGGCCCGGCGGCCCGGCTCACTCACGGATGAACTCCAGATCCATCTCGGTCGGGTACCCCCGATACGGGGGGTCACTCGGCCGGTCGATGAGGGCGGTGCGTGGGCAGCACCGTTCGGAGATCTCGTGCAGCGGCACCGGGGGTTCGGGAGGGCACCGAACGGGCATTCGTCGCGGAACGCGCACCGTCGGCGTCGAGGAGTGGGGATGGACATCGGTGCTCCTGCACCCACCGCGCCGCTCCTCGACGCGCTCGTCCGGCTGCGCGAAGCGGCCGCCGACGCCCGCTTCGCGCTGGAGATCCCCGGTGCGGAGCAGGCGCGTGCCGTGCGGACCGAGCTGGTCCACCAGCTCGACGACTACGTGCTGCCTCGGCTCCGGCGGTTGGACGCCCCCCTGCTCACCGTGGTGGGCGGCTCGACCGGTGCGGGCAAGTCGACGGTCGTCAACAGCCTGGTGCGGGCACCCGTCACGCCTGCGGGGGTGCTGCGCCCGACCACGCGCTCCCCGGTGCTCGTGTGCCATCCCGAAGACATGCGCTGGTTCTCCGACACCCGTGTGCTGCCCGACCTCACGCGCACCACCGGTGCGGGCGCCGGCCACGAGACGCTGCAGCTCGTCGCTTCACCGGCGCTCGACCAGGGACTGGCCTTCCTGGACGCACCGGACATCGACTCGGTCGTCACGGCCAACCGGCGGCTCGCCACGCAGCTCCTCGCCGCGGCCGACCTGTGGTTGTTCGTCACCACCGCGGCCCGGTACGCGGACGCCGTGCCGTGGGACGTGCTGCAGACCGCCGCGTCCCGGGGCACCGCGCTCGCCGTGCTGCTCGACCGGGTGCCGCCGGGAGCTCAGGACGAGATCGGTCCCCACCTGCGGGAGATGCTCGTCGAGCACGGCCTGGGCGACGCGCCGCTGTTCGTCGTGCCCGAGACGGTGCTCGACGCCGGGCTGCTGCCCGAGCCGGTGCTCGCCCCCCTGCGTGCCTGGTTCCACGACCTCGCCCGCGACGCCGGGCAGCGGGCGACGGTCGTGCGCCGCACCCTGGACGGTGCGCTCGACAGCCTTCGCCCCCGCACCGCCGCGCTGGCCGCACAGGCCGGTGCCCAGGTGGACGCGGCGCGTCAGCTGCGTGCGGACGCCCGGGCCGCCTACGCCGCTGCGCTGGCCGAGGTGGACGCCGGGATCCGCGACGGTGCGTTGTTGCGCGGCGAGGTGCTGGCCCGCTGGCAGGAGTTCGTCGGCACCGGGGAGCTGCTGCGCACGCTGCAGGCCCGGGTCGGCCGGTGGCGGGACCGGGTGGCCGCCGCCGTGCGGGGCCGGCCGCGGCCCGGGGACGATCTCGCCGTCGCGCTGGAGTCGGGGGTCGCGCTGCTGGTGGGCAGCGCTGCCGAGCAGGCCGCTGAGCGCACCGCGACGACGTGGCGGTCGACCGCGGCGGGGGCTGCCCTGCTCCGCGACGCCGGGCTGCGGCTGGACCGGGTGTCCCCGGAGTTCCGGGACGACGCCGAGCGCGCGGTGCGCGACTGGCAGGCCGCGGTGCTCGACCTCGTCCGCCGGGAGGGCGGGGACCGGCGGACGGTGGCCCGGGCGGCTGCGTACGGCGTGAACGCCACCGGCCTGCTGGTGATGATCGCCGTGTTCGCCACGACGTCGGTGATCGCCCCACCGATCGAGATCGTCGTGGCGGGAGGCACCACGATGCTGTCGCAGAAGGTGCTGGAGGCGCTGTTCGGCGACCAGGCCGTCCGCGAGCTCGCGGACGACGCGCGGGCGGACCTGCTGGACCGGGTCGAAGCCCTGCTCGGCCGGGAGGAGCAGCGCTACGCCCGCCTCCTCGAGCAGCACGCGACCCTCCCGGAGGACGGTGCCGCGCTGGCGCGGGCGGCGGCAGCGGTGGAGCGGGCCCGGTGAACGACGTGACCGGCCCGCGGCTCCAGGCCGGCCGCCGCGCCGAGCGCGAGCGGGCTACTGCCGAGGAGCACGTCGCGGCGCGGCTGCGGGCGCTGGACCAGGTGGTGCGGGTCGGGGCGGGCCGGCTCGACGAGGCGTTGCTCGTGCCGGCGCGGGCTCTCGCCCGCCGGGCCGGGGAGCGGCTGCGGCTGTCCGGGACGCACACGGTGGTGGCGCTCGCCGGTGCGACGGGCAGTGGCAAGTCGTCGTTGTTCAACGCGCTCAGCGGGGCCGACCTGTCGGCGGTCGGGGTGCGCCGGCCCACCACCGGTGTCGCACACGCCGCCGTGTGGGGCGCCGAGGGCGCGGGCCCGCTCCTGGACTGGCTGGAGATCCCGCGGCGGCACCACGTCCGGACCCCGGAGGGGGACGTGGCGGAGAACCTCCGCGGGCTCGTGCTGCTCGACCTGCCCGACCACGACTCGACGGAGGTGGCGCACCGGCTCGAGGTGGACAGGCTGGTCGCGCTCGTCGACGTGCTGGTGTGGGTGCTCGATCCGCAGAAGTACGCCGACGCCGCGGTCCACGACCGGTACCTGCGCCCGCTCGCCCGGCACGGCGAGGTGATGGTGGTGGTCCTCAACCAGGTCGACCGCCTCCCGGCCGGCAGCACCGATGCCGCTGTGGCCGATGTCCGACGGCTGCTCGCCGACGACGGGCTCACCGGCGTCCCGGTGCTGGCCACGTCGGCCGTCGCGCAGGACGGGCAGGACGAGCTGCGGTCGGTGCTGATCGGTGCCGTTGCGGCGCACCGGGCGGCGCTGCGCCGGGTGTCCGCCGACCTGGACGACGTGGCCGCTGCCCTCGACGTCGTCGTCGCCGGGCCGGCACGCAACGACCTGGACCCGGCGACCTCCCGCGCGCTGACCGCGGCGTTGAGCTCCGCGGCGGGGGTGACCGCCGTCGGTGTGGCCGTCCAGCAGGCAGCGGTGCACCGGGCGGTGGCGGCTACCGGGTCGCCGTTCACGCGCTGGTTGCGACGGCTGCGCCCGGACCCGCTGCGGCGCCTGCACCTCGACCGGGCACTGGCCCGGACGGGTGCCGGGGACGGCGGGGGAGAAGGGCAGGGGAGTGGGCCGCCCCCGGTCGCCCGGACCTCGCTCCCCGCGAGCACCGCCGTCGAGAGATCCCGGGTGGACGTCGCGCTGCGGGCGCTGGCCGACTCCGCGGCCGAGGATCTGCCGGCTCCGTGGCCGGACGCCGTGCGGACCGCGGCCCGGGGCCGGTTCGAGGACCTGCCGGACGCTCTCGACCGAGCGGTGGCCACCACCGACCTCGGGCTGACGCGCACCCCGGTGTGGTGGCGGGCCGTCGGGCTGCTGCAGGCACTGCTCGCCACGCTCGCCCTCGCCGGGGGCCTGTGGCTCGCCGCCCTGTACGTGCTGACGGTGCTCCGGCTCCCCGAGCCCGGCACCCCCATGTTCCGGGAGGTTCCGGCGCCGACCGCGTTGCTGCTCGGGGGGTTGCTGGCCGGGTTGCTCCTCGCGCTGCTGGCGCGGGTTCTGGCCGTCGTCGGTGCGCGCCGGCGGCGCGCGACGGCCGAGATGCGGCTGCGTGAGGCGGTGGCGGCCGTGGCCGACGAGCTCGTGCTCTCGCCGGTCCGGACGGAGCTGACGGCCTACGGCCACCTGCGGGACGCTGTGGCGCAGCTCCACCGTCGCTGAGCGCCGATCATTGCGTAGTACCGAGGGCGGAACACGTGACGCCCACGGTGGACGGCAGGGGTCCGTTCCTCTCGATGCCCAGGGAACTGGCGTCGCTCGTCGGCAGCATCGCCGGGACGACCGGCGAGCCGGCCCTGACCCCCGGGCTCAGCTCGCGGTCGCCTTGTCGCCGGTCGGGGTGACGGCGAACCAGGTGCCGTCCTCCCCGTGGTGCCCGGTGCTCTGCAGGCCGCCCACGTCGTCGCGGTGGCGGTAAAGGGGCCACCCGGCGAGGGTGAGCTGCGAGGTGCCCTCGGGACGGGCGAGCCTGCCGACCAGTGCCGCGTCGACGCCCAGCAGCTCGGGCTCCTGGCCGGGCGCGACCAGCACCGGGATCCAGGTCTCGGTGCAGGGACCGGTGCACGTCGACGCGGACGGTGCGGCGCTGTCCTTGTCGGACCGGTACATGAGGTGCCCACCGCCGTCCGTGGCAACGACGCCGAGGGGGCCGCTCTGCACGGCGTACAGCGCCGGCACAGCAGAAGATGAGCCGTGGCCTTCGTGGGCGCCGTGGCCACCCTGGTGCTCCGGGGCGGCCGCGGTGGGGGCGGCTGCCGGCGGGGCTGCCGGTGCGGGGGGCGGCGCCGCGGAACAGCCGGCGACCGCGATGCCGGCGGCGAGGACGGAACCGATCAGGGCGAGCGCGGAACGGGACACGGTCCCCGATCCTCCCCGTACCACCCTTCGGCCTCGACGCCGCCCCACGGCAGCGTCATTCCTCCGGGACCTCGCGCCGGATCTCCTCCAGCCAGATCCGGGCCGACATGTCCGACGGTGCCCGCCAGTCCCCGCGGGGCGACAGCGATCCACCTGCGGAGACCTTCGGGCCGTTGGGCAGCGCGGACCGCTTGAACTGGCTGAAGCTGTAGAACCGCTGGGCGAAGACCTCGAGCCAGTGCCGGATCTCGGCGAGCGTGTAGACGGGCCGCTTGTCCGCGGGGAACCCGGGCGGCCAGTTCCCGGCCTCCGGGTCCCGCCAGGCGTGCCAGGCCAGGAACGCGATCTTCGACGGGCGGAACCCGTAGCGCAGGACGTGGAAGAGCGAGAAGTCCTGCAGGGAGTAGGGCCCGACCTTCGCCTCGCTGCTCTGCACCTCCTCGTCCTCACCGGTCGGCACCAGCTCCGGGGTGATCTCGGTGTCGAGTACGGATTCGAGCACCTCGCCGACCTCGGCCTCGAACTGCTTGGACGAGACGACCCACCGGATCAGGTGCTGGATCAGGGTCTTCGGCACGCCGCCGTTGACGTTGTAGTGCGACATCTGGTCACCGACGCCGTATGTCGACCAGCCGAGTGCCAGCTCGGACAGGTCGCCGGTGCCGAGCACGATGCCGCCGCGCTGGTTGGCGGCCCGGAACAGGTAGTCGGTGCGCAGCCCGGCCTGCACGTTCTCGAACGTGACGTCGTAGTCCGGTTCGCCACGCGAGAAGGGGTGGCCGAGGTTGGTCAGCATCAGCCGCGCCGTCTCGGTGATGTCGAGCTCCTCGAAGGTGATCCCGAGCGCGCGGGCCAGCCGGATCGCGTTGCCCTTCGTGCGATCGCCCGTGGCGAAGCCCGGGAGCGTGAACCCGAGGATGTCACCGCGGGGACGGCCCAGCCGGTCCATGGCCCTCGCCGCGACGATCAGCGCGTGGGTGGAGTCCAGTCCGCCGGAGACGCCGATGACGACCTTGGGCTGCCCGATGGCGCGCAGGCGCTGTTCGAGCCCGGACACCTGGATGTTGTACGCCTCGTAGCAGTCCTGTTCGAGGCGCGACTCGTCCGCCGGGACGAAGGGGAACCGCTCGAGCTCGCGGCGCAGCCCGATGTCGTCGCCGGGCGGGTCGAGACGGAAGTCGATCCGGCGGAACGAGTCGGCCCGGGCGCCGTGGTGCCTGCGGTTGTCGTCGAACGTGCCCATGCGCAGGCGCTCGGCGCGCAGCAGGTCGAGGTCCACGTCGGCGACCGAACGCCGTGGACCCTCAGGGAAGCGCTCCGACTCGGCCAGCAGCACCCCGTTCTCGTAGACCATGGTCTGGCCGTCCCAGGCGAGGTCGGTGGTCGACTCACCCTCGCCCGCGGCCGCGTAGACGTAGGCGGCGAGGCATCGCGACGAGGCGGAACGGCACATCAGGTGCCGGTCCTCGGCGCGGCCCACCGTGATGGGGCTGCCCGACAGGTTCGTCAGCACCGTGGCACCGGCCAGCGCGGCCTCGGCGCTCGGCGGCACCGGCACCCACATGTCCTCGCAGATCTCGACGTGCAGGACGAACCCGGGCACGTCCGAGGCGGCGAACAGCAGGTCGGGACCGAAGGGCACGTCGACACCGGCGTCCGGGCCCCCGATGCGGATCGTCGAGCTGATGTCGTCGCCCGGAGCCAGCTGGCGGCGCTCGTAGAACTCCCGGTAGGTCGGCAGGTACGACTTCGGTGCCACCCCGAGCACGCGCCCGCGGTGGATGACCACGGCGGTGTTGTAGACGCGGTGCCGATAGCGCAGGGGGGCGCCCACGACGAGCACCGGCAGCAGGTCGGCCGAACCGGCGACGATGTCGAGCAGCGCCTGCTCGACCGCGTCGAGCAGCGACTCCTGCAGGAGGATGTCCTCGATCGAGTAGCCCGACAGCGTCAGCTCGGGGAAGACGGCCAACCCGACACCGTCGTCGTGGCACTCGTTGGCGACGTGCAGCACCGACTCGGCGTTGGCGGCCGGATCGGCGATCGAGGTCGTGAGCGTGCAGGCGGCGACGCGGAGAAAGCCGTGGCGGTACGCGGAGTGGAAGTCCATGCGGGCGGAGACGACCTTCCTCGTGAGGGGACACCGGAGATCCTGGTTCCAGTCTGCCCGCACCGCCGGATCTGGGAGACATGCGTGCTGCGCGCGGGGCTCCGTCCGGTTTGGAGCGGGGCGTCCGCCGGGTACCGAAGAGCACTTGACCTTGGAGAGCGGGGAGCAGCATGCGGATCGGTGGCGTGATCGTCGTCATCTGGCTGGTGATCGGTGTGACGCGAGCTACCAGCGCGGCTACTTCACGCAGTCGGAGGTGAACTGTGCCGCATTCGGAACCGTGCTGGTGACCATCGTCGTCGGGCCGCTCAACTACCTCGGGGTCAACCCGCGGATCGAGTGCGAGGTGCCGCAGCCGTCGCAGTGAGGGGTCCGGCGGCGGCGTCCCGCCGCCGGACCGGGACGGTCAACGCGACAGCCGCTGCGCCAGCATCTGCTTGCCCTGGTCGGCGCCCTTGCGGCTCTCCGCCTGCGCTCGCCGGAAGAACTCGGCCAGGTCGTCGTCGCCGTCGCGTTCGGCGTCCTGGGCGTAGGTCTCCAGACGGAGGGCGTTGTTCAGGCAGGCCTCGGTGAACCAGATCAGGTTGTAGTCCTTGTCCTTGGTCCCGGTGACCTGCCCGGTCTCGGTTGTCGACACGACGTGCTCCCTTCTCGCGCTTGCAGGATGCAACTCGTGCGTACCCGGAGTGTCGTGCATCACACGTCTGACTAGGGTCGGAAATTGCCCCGGGGCCGTCCCGCTGCCGTGCCGCCGAGATGACGGTGGTGCCACACCCCGGCCGGGATGTGGCACCACCGTTCGTCACGACGACCTGCGCCGCCACCTGTGCCCGCGGGTGGGGTCGTAGGTCTCCTGGTGGGACCCCCCGGAACCGGAACTGCTGCGGGGCGTCGAGCACGAGTTGGCCGGGTGGGCGCCCCGCCGCTTGGCGTGCCGTCCGTGACGGGTCTGCCAGGCGGCCTGCCGAGCGGCCTGCCGCGCCTCGCGGGCGTTGCGCCGGGCCAGCTCGCGGATCTGCCGGCGCGTCGGTGGCACCGCCGGATCGCCGGCCTCGGAGATCTCGCGGGCGGGGTTGCCCTGCCAGCGGGTGTCCGCGCCGGGCTGCTCGCCCTTCATCAGGAAGGCGTCGGCCTCGACCACGACCCGCTCGCCCATGACCACGCCGTAGTGCACGTAGCTGTTGGCGCCGATCGTGCTGCCGCTGCCGATCACGACGTAGTCCGACTTGAAGCCGCCGTCCTCCAGCGAGTGGCACTGGATCGTGGACTGGGCCCCGAGGGTGCAGTAGTCCCCGATCGTCACCATCGTCTTCTCCGGCATGGCCGCGCCGTCGTCGAAGAGCTTCTTCCCGACGCGCACGCCGAGCAGCCGCCACACGATCGACTTGAACGGTGTGCCGTTGTAGATCTGGAGGTAGCCGGTCCCGCTCAGCTTCCAGAGGCGCTCGTGCCGCCAGAAGTACGGCTCATAGATGGAGCAGAACTGCGGCCGGAGCCTGCGGAACCCGAAGCTGATGCGCTCTTCCAGGATCGAGTACAGCGTGGTGAACAGGAGCGCGGCGATGATCCCCAGCGCGTACGAGCTGACCCCGATGTCGCTGTAGAAGTAGCTCGAGAGCAGCCCGATGACGACGACGCCGAACCACTGCACCCACCGCATCAGCAGGAACAGCACGATCGTGACGGCGTTGGAGCGGTTCTTCCTGGCCAGCCTCGCCGGGAACTCCCCGTCGGTGCGGAACCGTTCGAGCTCGATGTCACGCTGGACGGAGCGGGGGATCTCGAAGGAGGGAGACCCGAGAAGGCCCACCCCTTCCCGCACCGGGCCGTCCATCGGGATCATCGCCTTCGTGGCGAGCAGCACGTTGTCCCCGGTCCGGCCACCGGCCGGGTAGGTCACCGCGTTGCCCACGAAGCTGTTGTCGCCCAGCGACACCCGCGAGACCTTGAACGACGAGCTGGAGTAGTCGGCGTTCGCCATCGACAGGCCGTCCGACACGAGCGTCCCGGTGCCCACGTGCGACAGGAACGGCGACTCGTGCTTCACCATCAGCCCGAAGTTCGACCCGGTCTGCTGCACGGTCGACAGGTCGTACCCGATCATCTGCAGGTAGCGGATGATGAACGAGCTGTCGCCCAGCAGGTTGGTGAAGAACCCGATGTTGGTCATCCGGCGCAGCGCCCGGTGGGCCGTGTAGCGCAGCCCGTAGAGCTTGAGGGTGGTGTCCGCCGGCACGAGCCGGTTCAGCAGGCGCGGCAGAGTGGTGGCCACCAGCAGCCCGAGAAGCATCACGCCGAACAGCAGTGCGCCCGACACGAGGAAGTAGTCGAGGTAGAACCGGGGCTCCACGAACACGCTGCGGTCGGTGCCGTCCACGATGCCCTGGATCGCCGATGCGGAGTTCACCGTGGGGAAGATGCTGGGCAGCGCGACCAGCAGCACGCCGGTGGCGAGCGGGCCCCAGACCAGCAGCATCCCGAGCAGCTGGGACGTGCCGTAGGCGAAGCGCCGGGCCCGGGTGCTGCCCAGCGGCTCCACGCGCCGGTAGTCGGCGGTCGTCTCCTGCGCGGGCGACCCGTGGTAGCTCGTGCCCGCAGGCACGTGCTGACCCGTGTGCAGCGACGACGTGTGGCCGAGCTGCGCCCCCTCCCCGACGGAGGTGCCGATGTCGAGCACGGTGGCCTCACCGATGAGGGCGCCCGCCCCGATGTCGACGCGGCCCGTCCGGATCCACCCGGACTCGGCGCGGTACCCACTGAAGAACGAGTCCTTGCGCACGACGGCGCCGGCCCCGATGGAGATCAGGTCACCACAGACCGGCAGCGAGGTGGAGAGGACGACTGCACCCCTGCCGACCTTCACCCCGAGCATCCGGAGGTAGACCAGGTAAAGGGGAGAGCCGACGAACGCCAGCGCCGGGCTGACGCGCAGCAGCTGGCGCACCGTCCAGAACCGCAGGTAGGCGAACCCCCAGATCGGGATCACGCGCGGCTTCCAGCGACCGATCAACACCCACTTCGCCACGACCGGGAGCAGGCTGAGAACGAGGAAGGCGCCCCCGCCCACGGCCACCGAACGGAGGTAGACGTCGGCCAGGCCGGTCGCCTCGGACACCCACTGGTACCCGGTGACGCCGACGAGCGCGACGACGTAGGCGAAGCCCACGTAGACCGCGGCCTGCGCGAACCCGGTGAACAGGTACTGCGCCGTGCTCGCCCGGCGGACGGTGCGCGGCTCCACCTCGGTGCGGCGCGGGCCGCGGTCCTGCAGCGTCGCGGCGAGCTTCCGCACCGTGGGGTTCAGGTACATGTCCTTCATGCCCACCGACGGCAGTTCCTCGTGCACCCTCAGCTTCGCGCTCAGCTGGGCGATGATCAGCGAGTTCATGCCGAGGTCGTCGAAGAAGTCGCTCTCGACGGACACGCGGTCGAGCGAGAGCATCCCGGCGACGGCGGCGGCCACCAGCTCCTCGACCTCGCCTTCGGCCTCGACCACCTCACCCTGCGCCGCCTGGTAGCGGGGACCCTGCGGCGCGGGGAGGTTCTTGCGGTCGGCCTTGTCGCTCGGGAGCATCGGGATGCGCTCGAGCTGCTCGAAGTACGCGGGCACCATGTACTTGGGGAGCCGGCGGCGGAGCTCGTCGTGCAGGAGGTCGACGTCCACGGGCGGCCCCTGGCGGCGTCGCGTGTAGTAGGCCACGAGCTCCACCACACCCGGGGCGGGCTCGTAGGTGTCCACCACGGCCTGGGCGACACCGGGCAGCTGCAGGAGCAGCGACTCGATCTCGGTCAGCTCGATGCGGTAACCGCGGACCTTGACCTGCGTGTCGATCCGGCCGAGGGTCTCGACCATGCCGTTCTCGGTGATCCGGCCGAGGTCGCCGCTGCGGTAGATGAGTCCTGAGGTGTTGTTGGGGATGCCCAGGACGTCGGGGATGAAGGCCTTCGCGGTGAGGTCGTCGCGGTTCACGTAACCGGCCGAGAGGCCGATGCCGGCGATGCCGATCTCGCCGAGCTCGCCGGGGAGCAGGGGGTGCTGGTCGTTCTCGTCGAGGATCACGATCGAGTACGTGGGGAGGGGAACGCCGATCGTCACCGGCTGGTCGGGGTCCAGCGTCGTCCAGGTGGCGGTGACAGTGGCCTCGGTGGGGCCGTACACGTTGAGGAACCGCCTGCCGGGGCGGTGCCAGCGGGCCACGAGGTCCTGGGGGCACGCCTCCCCGGAGACCAGCAGGAACCGCAGGTCGGGGAGGTCGTCGTCCATCGTCGCGAGCAGGGTGGGCACGCAGCACATGGCGGTGACGCCCTCCTCGCGGAGTAAGTCCGACAGGTCCTCGCCCAGCAGGCTGCCACCCCGCTTGGGTACGAGCGTCGCCCCCACGACGAGCGCGATCCAGATCTCCTCCACGGAGAAGTCGAACGCGATCGTCATGCCCTGGTACATGCGGTCGTCGGGGAGGACGCCGTAGGTCTCGGACGCGACCCGCACGAAGTTGCAGATGCTCGCGTGCTCGATCGCGACGCCCTTGGGGCGACCCGTCGTGCCGGAGGTGTAGATGATGTAGCAGAGGTCCTCCGCCGGCGTGCCCTGCTCGGCTGCGCTGAGCCGGGACCCGTCCTGGGCCTCGACCTCGTCCTGCACCTCGTCCACACACACCACGGCGGCCACCGCCTCCCCCACCTGCGCGCGCAGGTGGGAGAGGGTCAGCACGACGCTGACGCGGGCATCGCCCACGATGTAGGCGATGCGGTCGGGCGGGAACGCCGCGTCGAGCGGGACGTACGCGGCGTTGATCTTGAGTACCGCGAGCATGGCCACGTAGGACTGCAGCGGCTCGTCGAACACGAGCCCTACCCGTGCGCCTGGCCCGACCCCCCGGCCGAGCAGGAACCGGGCCATCCGGTTGGCCCGTGCGTCCAGCTCCGCGTAGGTGACCTCGAGGTCCCGCCTGCCCACGGCGAGATGCCCGGGGTCCCCGTCCGCCAGTAGCTGGTCGCACCGCTCCTCGAACAGGTGGTGCAGCCGTTCACCGGGCTTCCACCGCACCGACTGGTCGGTGTCGTCGCTGCTGAGTACCAGGTCCGCGAGCCGGCCGAACGCCCCAGCCGGCCGGGTCCCCTGGTCGAATCCGGTGCTCATACCGCGATGGCGTGCAGACCTGAGGCGGCCGACTCCTCGAGGATGTCGAGGCCGCGGTTCAGGAGCTGCTCGGACGTGGTGAGCGGGGCCAGGATCTTGACGACCTCGTCGCGGGGCCCGGCGGACTCCACGATCAGGCCCTGGCGGGCGCTCTGCCGGCAGATCTCGGCGGCGACGTCACCGTCGCGGACGTCGATGCCCTGCATCATCCCGCGGCCCTTGACCCGGGCGCCGGGGACGAGCTTCGCGATCCGCTCCAGCCGCTGTCCGACCAGCGCGCTGCTGCGCTCGATGTCCTCCTGGAAGCTCCGGTCGGCCCAGAACTTCTCCAGGGCCACCTTCGCGGTGACGAACGCGTGCGCGTTGCCGCGGAAGGTCCCGTTGTGCTCGCCGGGCTTCCAGATGTCCCACTCGGGTTTGATCAGGAGCAGCGACATCGGCAGGCCGAAGCCGGAGATGGACTTGGACAGCGTCACGAGGTCCGGGGTCACGCCCGTGCCCTCGAAGCTGAAGAACGAGCCGGTCCGACCGACGCCCGCCTGGATGTCGTCGACGATCAGCAGCGCGCCGTGTGCGTGGGCGGTGGCGGCGATGCGGCGCAGCCACGGCCGGGAGGCGACGTTGAGGCCGCCCTCGCCCTGAACCGTCTCGAGCAGGATCGCCGCTGGGGCGTCGACGCCGCTGGACGGGTCGGACAGCATCCGGTCGAGCATCTCGGCGGTGTCGATCGAGGCCCCGTGGTAGCCGTCGTAGGGCATGCGGGTGACGTCGGGCAGGGAGAGCGTGGTCCCCATGCGGTTGTCCCGGTTCCCGGTGGCGGCCAGCGCGCCCTGGCTGACGCCGTGGAAGCCGTTGGTGAACGAGATGACGTTGCGGCGGCCGGTGACCTTCCTGGCCAGCTTGAGTGCGGCTTCCACCGCGTTCGTCCCGGTGGGGCCGGTGAACTGGATCCGGTAGTCCATGCCGCGGGGCTCCAGGACCAGGCCTTCGAAGGCCTCCAGGAACTCCATCTTCGGCCGGGTGAACAGGTCCAGGCCCTGCGCGATGCCCCCGCCCCGGATGTGGGCGATGAGCGCCTCGGCCATGTCGGGGTCGTTGTGGCCGTAGTTCAGGGAGCCGGCGCCGGCGAGGAAGTCCAGGTACTCCCGACCCTCGGCGTCCCAGACGAGGGTGCCGCGGGCCCCCTCGAACACGATCTCGTACTTGCGGCTGTAGCTCCGGACACGCGACTCCCGCCGCGCGAAAACGTCCATGCCGGTCGAGTTCCGGCGTTCAGTCATCATGTCTGGGCCTACGCGGCAGGCCTCCGGTTTGTTCGAGCTTCAAGTAGTGACCGTACTCACCGCGTTCGCGCAAGGGTTTGATCCACATTTTCGTAAAGCTCGAGTAAACCCTTGAATGCAGATGAAGCCAGCGTGAAGGGTATTAACCGGACACGTTCGGGAGGTCTGCGAGCACTGTCGGAAAAGTGTTCCCGGCTGTGACTTACGACATGTTGAGGGCTGCACCACCCCGGACGCGGGGATCTCATGCCCACCGCGCGCCTGCGCCGAGGGCAGGCTGCCGGGCCCGGCGGCCGCCTGCCGGTCGAGGCGCCCCGGCTACTGTCCGCCCTGGCCAGAGAGGTCACTACTGCGGAAGCCGGCGTGCCACGGTGACGCCGGTCGGGTCCAGGACCCGCCGGAAGCAGGGCTAGCGTTCCGCGGAACCGATGATCAGGGGGGAAGCGGTGGCGAACGGACCAGTCGCGGTGGTGACGGGCGCGGGTTCTGGCCTCGGCCGCGTGGTGGCGCGGGCTCTGCTCGGCGCCGGATATCGCGTGGCATTGGCGGGCCGCCGACGCGAGGCACTCGAAGATACGGCAAACGCCGACCCGGCCGCGGTGGTGTCGCCCACGGATGTTGCGGACGCGGGGTCGGTCGCCCGGTTGTTCGGCACGGTTCTCGATACCTGGGGCCGGGTGGATCTGCTGATCAACAATGCCGGCACGTTCGGCCCGGCCGGCAGCCCCGACGAGATCTCGGTGGAGGATTGGACGGCTACGGTTGCCACCAATCTGACCGGTTCGTTCCTCTGTGCGCGGGAGGCATTCACCGCGATGCGCTCCCAGCAGCCGCAGGGCGGGCGGATCATCAACAACGGCTCGATCTCCGCCCACGCCCCCCGTCCGGGGAGCGCCGCGTACACCGCGACGAAGCACGCCATCACCGGTCTCACGAAGTCCATCTCGCTCGACGGGCGGCCCTACCGCATCGCCTGCGGGCAGATCGACATCGGCAACGCGGCCACCGACATGACGGCCGGGATCGCCACCGGCGCGCGCCAGGCCGACGGCAGCGTGCGGCCGGAGCCGACGTTCGACCCCGCCCACGTCGCCGACGCGGTGCTGCTCATGGCCGGGCTGCCGCTCGATGCGAACGTGCAGTTCATGACCATCGCCGCGACGGCGATGCCGTTCATCGGCCGGGGCTGACCGACCGTGCGGCCTGCTGCGGTCAGTGCGCGCGGATCATGCCGCCGTCGCAGCGGACCTGCTCGCCCGTGACGTAGGAAGCCGCGGTGCCGGCCAGGAAGGTGACGACCGCGGCGAACTCTTCCGGGGTGCCGTAGCGGCCCACGGGGATCGACGCCTCCGCCAGCGCCCGCTGTTCCTCGGGGCTGCTGCCCGAGCGTTCGGCGACAGCACGGTCCAGCACGGCGACCCGGTCGGTGTCGATGCGGCCGGGCAGCACCATGTTGACAGTCACACCGTCCGCGGCGACCTCGCCCGCGAGGGTCTTGAGGTAGCCGGCCAGCGCGCCACGTGCGGCGTTGGAGGCCACGAGCCCGTTGATCGGCTGCTGCACCCCGGTGGACCCCACCGCGACGATCCGGCCGAAGCTCCGCTCCCGCATGCCCGGCAGCACTGCGGCCACGAGCCGCAGGTGCGGCTGTACCAGGAGGTCGACGGCGGTCGCGAACTGCTCGGGGGTGAAGGCGTCGGCGGTGCCGGGCGGCGGACCCCCTCCGTTGAGCACCAGCACGTCCACCGGGCCGAAGCGCTGCTCGGCCTCGGCCACCAGCAGCGCGGCGGCGTCCGGGTCGGTGAGATCGACCTCGACCCCGACGGCCGACGGCAGCTTCGCCGCCTCGGCCCGCACCAGGTCCCCGCGCCGCCCGGCGAGCACGACGTGGGCGCCTTCCGCGGCGAGTGAGCGCGCCACGGCGAGACCGAGCCCGGAGCTCGAGCCCGGCACGATGGCGGTGCGTCCCTGCAGTCCCGTGTCCATGGTCAGGGAGTCAACCACCCCGCCCGATCAGCGCGGGCGGTACCAGCGGGGTGAGGTCGACAGCGGCGGGGTGAGCGCGGCGTGCACCGCGACCAGGTGGGGGCCTGCGGTGTCGAGGCTCTTCGCGAGCGCCGCCTCGAAAGCGTCGCCGAACCCGTCGACGCGCTCGGCAGGCACCCCGAAAGCGGCGGCGAGCGCGGCGAAGTCCGGGGTGGCCAGGTCGACGCCGCGGGTGGGCACCCCGGCTTGCACCTGGTCGAAGCGCAGCATCCCGTAGCCGCCGTCCTCGACGAGCACGACGGTGAGCGGCAGCTGCTCCTGGACCGCGGTGGCCAGCTCTCCACAGGCGAAGAGGAAACCGCCGTCGCCCACCACGGCCACGGCCCGGCCGGGGCCGGCGGCCGCCGCGCCCAGCGCAGCGGGGAAGGCGTAGCCGAGCGTGCCCCAGCCCATCGGGTAGGCCAGCCGGCGCGGCCCCGGCACCCGGTGGAACCCGGCGACCCAGTAGCCGGCGATGCACATGTCGGCGAGCACGGTGGCGTCGGCGGGGACGAGCCGGTCGAGCACGTCCAGCAGCTGGGCGGCCTGGGGTTCCTCCTCCCGCACCAGCGCCGCGACCTCCGCACGCAGGCCGTCGATGCGGGTGGTGACCTCGCCGCCGTCGCGGGGCGCGACCGCCGCGGCCAGCCGTCCCGTCACGTCCTTCGCATCTGCGACGAGCACGTGGTCGGGCCGGTAGTTCTTCGCCGCGTCCCCGGCGTCGACGTTGATCGCGAGCAACGCGGGCGGCGCGGGCATCCGCCAGTTCTGCGTGGTCATGCCGTCGAAGTCGCTGCCGATGGCGACCACCAGGTCGGCCTCGTCCCACAGCGACCCGATGGCGGGCACGTGCGCCGGACCGGGCACCAGGAACGGGTGGTCGGGCGGGAGCACGCCGCGACCGTTGTACGTGGTGAGGACCGGTGCCGCGAGGCGTTCGGCGAGCAGCGCCACCTCCGCGCCTGCGTCCGCCCGCAGGGCTCCGCCGCCCACCCAGAGCAGCGGACGGCGGGCCCGCTCCACGAGCGCCAGCGCGGCCGCGAGGTCGGGTTCCGCCGGTTCCTGCTGACCCTCCGGCGCGCCCGCCCCGGGCTGTCCGGCGGCCGTGAGCAGGTCGGTCGGCACCCCGAGGTAGACCGGTCCCGTCGGCGCCCGCAGAGCCGTGCGTCCGGCCCGCAGCACGTCGCCGTACAGGTCGCTCGCCGCGGTGCTCGTGGTGGCCGTCTTCGTCACCGGCGCGAACATGGCGGCCTGGTCCCGGGTCTCGTGCAGCACCCCCCGGTACACGCCGGGACGCCGCAGTGTCGACGGGATGTCGGTGGCGAGCACGAGCACCGGCGCGCCGGACGCCATGGCCTCCCCGGTGGCACCGAGGGTGTTGGCCGCGCCGGGGCCGGTGGTCACCACCGCGACCCCGAGCCTGCCGGTGGCCCGCGCGTAGCCGTCCGCCGCATACGCGGCGGCCTGCTCGTGGCGTACCCCGATCAGCCGGATACCGGCCGCGGCCGCGGCTTCCCACACCGGCAGGTTGTGCACGCCGGGCAGCCCGAAGGCGAGGTCGACCCCGAGCTCACGCAGCGCCGAGACCAGCGCCACCGCTCCGCTGTCGGATCCGATCTCAGCCATCGGCCACCTCCTGTGACGTCCAGAGGATCGACCATAGGGAGGAGGGGCGCCGAGCGGAACGGGCCGCGCCGCGATGTCGGGAACGGCGCGGGGACGAGGTATGCGGCTGCGGCGAAGTAGGCTCCAGACATCCGATGTCCTGGGAGGTCGAGTGCCGGTCACGGACGAAGCGATCGAGAAGATCAAGGCGATGATCGTCTCCGGCGAGCTGGGCCCGGGGGCGCGGCTGCCTCGCGAGGCCGATCTCGCCGAGCGGCTGGGGCTGTCGCGCAACTCCCTGCGTGAGGCCGTCAAGGCGCTCTCACTGATCCGGGTGCTGGACGTCCGGCAGGGCGACGGCACCTACGTCACCAGCCTCGACCCGCACCTGCTGCTCGACGCGATGACGTTCGTCGTCGACTTCCACCGCGACGACACCGTGCTGGAGTTCTTCGAGGTGCGGCGGATCCTGGAACCGGCGGCCACCGCGATGGCCGCCCTCACCATGACCGACGAGGAGATCGACGGCCTGCGCGGCGTGCTCGCCGAGCTCGACCCGGAACCCGACGTCGAGGCACTCGTGGCCAACGACCTGGAGTTCCACCGCCGTGTCGCGGTGGGCAGCGGGAACACCGTGCTGTGCTCGCTGATCGAGGGCCTGTCGGGCCCGACCACCCGCGCCCGGATCTGGCGGGGGCTCACCCAGGAGGGTGCTGTCGCGCGCACGATCGAGCAGCACACGGCCATCTGCGACGCGATCGCGGCCCGCCAGCCGGACGTCGCGCGGTCCTGGGCCACCGTCCATGTCGCGGGCGTCGAGGAGTGGCTGCGCAGCGCGCTGGGCACCGCAGGCGACTGACCGGAACCGCGCGCTCGGCACGGTCCTCGCAGACCCCGTGGGCTCTGCGAGGACCACACCCGGCGCGCGGAGCGGGCTACAGGCCGTAGACCCGCCGTGCCGTTGCGCCCAGGACGGCCGCGCGCTCGGCCGGGAGTAGGTCGGCGAGCATGCCCTCGGTCGTCGTCCGGACGGCGGGGTAGCCGCCGGCGAGCTCGCACACCGGCCAGTCGGAGCCGAACATCACCCGGTCCGCCCCGAAACATCGGAGCACCAGGTCGGCGTACGGCCGCAGGGTGGCGACGTCCCGGCCGCCGGGTGCCGCCTCGGTGAGGAGCCCGGAGAGCTTGCACGAGACGTTCGGCAACGCCGCGAGCTCGGCGACGAACGACGCCCACGGCTCCCACTCCGCGTCCGAGATCCCGGGCTTGCCCGCGTGGTCGAGCACGAACGCGACGTCGGGCGCAGCGCGGGCCGCGATGAGCGCCGCGGCGCGCTGCGGGGCCCGCACGAGGAGGTCGACGACCAGGCCGTGCCGCCCGGCCGTGGCGATCCCGCGAGCCACGTCGGGACGGGCCAGCCAGCCGGGGTCGGGCTCGTCCTGAGCGAGGTGCCGCACCCCGACCAGCCGGTCCCCGCCGGGACGGGAGCGCAGCCGCTCCAGCTCGTCCCCGACGCCGGGCCCGGTCAGATCCGCCCAGCCGACGACACCGGCGACGAGATCCGACCCGGCGGCCACGGCGAGCAGCCGCTCGCTCTCCGCCGTGGACGCCAGCGCCTGCACCAGGACGGTCGCCCCCACCCCGGGCGGGAGCACGGCACGCAGGTCCGCGACGTCGTAGCGGCGCCGGATGGCGGCGTGCTCCCGAGCGAGGAGCCAGCCGTGCCCCCCATCAGCGGGATCCCACAGATGATGATGAGCATCAACCCCGCCGGTGCCCCCGTGCTCCAGGTTCAGGAAAGCCACTTTGCTGCCCTCACAGGGCAGGAAAGTGGCTTTCCTGACCCCCGGGGGGTGGGGGGAGGAGGCCTTCGTTCGTCAGGTCTTGCCAGAGGGCGTCCGGGATCCGGGTCTCCGCTGCGGCTGCGTTCGCCGCCACCTCGGCCGCGGCGCGGGCGCCCAGCAGCACCGAGGCGACCTCGGGGCGCGCTCCCGCGAACGCGATCGCGGCGGCGGGCAGCGGGACCCCGTGGCGGCGGCAGACGGCGCCGATCGCGGCCGCACGCTCGCGAACGGTGGCAGGCGCCGGCTGGTAGTCGTACGTGGCGTCCGCAGGAGGGTTGTCCGTGGCGAGCAGTCCGCTGTTGAACACCCCTGCCGCCAGCACCGACACGCCGCGCTCCGCGCAGGCCGGGAGCAGGTCGTCGGCCGCGGACGGGTCGAGCAGGGTGTAGCGGCCCGCGACGAGCACGGCGTCCACCTCGGTCTCGACGACGAACCGGGTGAGCATGGCGGTCTGGTTCATCCCGGCCCCGATCGCCCCGATCACGCCCTGGGCGCGTAGCTCGTGCAGCGCCGGGTAGGCCTGCCCGGCCGCCTCCGCCCAGTGGTCGTCCGGGTCGTGGATCAGGACGAGGTCGATGCGGTCGAGCCCGAGCCGCTCCAGGCTCCCCTCCAGGCTGCGTCGCACGCCGTCGGCGCTGAAGTCCCAGACCCGTCGCAGGTCGGCGGGCACGTCGAAGCCCTCGTCGTCACGGCGGGAGGCGCCGTCGGGGTCGGGCACCAGCAGCC
This sequence comes from Pseudonocardia xinjiangensis, assembly GCF_050948425.1. Classification (NCBI taxonomy): domain Bacteria; kingdom Bacillati; phylum Actinomycetota; class Actinomycetes; order Pseudonocardiales; family Pseudonocardiaceae; genus Pseudonocardia; species Pseudonocardia xinjiangensis. The sequence continues at coordinate 229,815 of NZ_CP192009.1, forward strand.
GTCCGACCTTCGTGGAGATCGTGTACTCCGCGCGCGGACGACCGGCCAGCGCGGCTCCGAGCCGCCGCTCCGCCAGGCCCAGCCCGTAGTGCGGCGCCGTGTCGAAGAACCGGATGCCGCTCTCCCACGCCTGGTCGATCGTGGCGGTGACGTCGGGCTCGGGCACCACGCGGTAGAGGTTGCCCAGCGGTGCGGTGCCGAGCCCGAGGGGGCTGACCGGCACGGAGGAGCGCCCCAGCACGGCGGTCATGGCAGCTCCCAGACCTGACGCAGCCCGCGGTCGGTGCCGGAGTAGTCGTCGGCGACGTCGAGCAGCTCCGCCATCCGCGCCTGCCATGTGACGTTCACCGGGTCGTCGCGCAGCGCGTCGCGCATGGCCCGGTAGTCCTCCACCTCGACGACGTGGAACAGGTCGAGGCCGTCGCGCCAGATCCGCCACGCGTGCACCCCGGCGCCGCGCAGGGCGGAGTCCAGCTCGGGCGGGATCTCGGCGTGGACCCGGTCGTAGTCCTCCTCCCGTCCCGGTCGCAGCTTGGTGTGCAGGGCGATCCGTTCCATCAGTCCTGAGCCTTTCCGCTGGTCAGTCGGGCCAGCACCAGCGCAACGAGGATCACGAGCCCGTTCACGGCCTGGATCTGGTCGGCCTTCACCTGGGCGAGGGTGAGCACGTTCTGGATCAGGCCAAGCAGTACCACGCCGCACAGCGCGCCGAAGAGCGAGCCCTTGCCGCCGTCGAGGCTGATGCCGCCGATCACCGCGGCGGCGAACACGGTGAAGATCATGCCGTTGCCCTGCGCGGCGGCCACCGAGCCGAGCCGGGCGGAGAGCATCAGCCCCGCGAGCGCGGCCAGCGCCCCGGCCACCACCAGCGTCAGCCAGATCACCCGCTCCACGCGGATACCGGCGGCGCGGGCGGCGTCGGGGTTGCCACCCACGGCGTAGAGCGAGCGGCCGACCCTCGTGTAGCCGAGCACGACCATGCCCACCGCGAACGCGATCACGACGATCCAGATGGCGAGCGGGATCGTGGCGATCCGCAGGCTGCCGAGGTCGTCGATCACCGGGATGCGGTTGGCGAGGTTGGAGATCGTCGCGCCGCCGACGATCGCGAGCTGCAAGCCGCGTAGGGCGATGAGCATCGCCAGCGTGACGATGAACGCCGAGAGCCGGAACCGGACGATGAGCAGCCCGTTGAAGGCGCCGATCAGGGCCCCGAACAGCACCGCCACCGGGAGCACCGTCCACGCGGGCCACGGCGCGCCGAGCACCGAGGTCTGGCCGACCACGAGGAACACCGCCACGGCGGGCGCGATCCCGACCACGGACTCCAGCGACAGGTCGAACTTGCCGACGATCAGCACCAGCGCCTCGGCCAGCACCACCAGCGCCAGCTCGGACTGGTACTTGAGCACCGTGTCGACCAGGTAGGACTGGCTGAGGAAGACGTCCGGCTTGAGCAGGTAGCCGACCACCAGCAGGGCGATGATCGGCGGGATCAGCGCGAAGTCGCGCAGCCGGGCCAGCCGCAGCCGGTTGGCCGGGCGCCCCGGCTTCGGTGGCGTCACCGGTGCCTGCGGTGCCGCGGTGCTCGTGTCCGTCATCGCTGTTCCCTCTCGGCAGAGGCCGTTCCGTCGACCGGATCCGGCTCGTCGCGCGGATCCGGAGCCGCCCCGATGCCCTCGATCTCCGCCACCAGGTCCGCCTCCCGCCAGCCCCGCGGGTGCTCGGCGACCAGCCGGCCCCCGACCATCACGACCACCCGGTCACACAACCGGAGGTCCTCCAGCTCGTCGCTCACCAGCAGCGCGGCGCGGTTGCGCCGGGTCTCCGCGTCGACCGCCCCGAGCAGCGACTCCTTCGAGCGCACGTCCACCCCCGCCGTCGGCTGCACCAGCACCAGCACCGTGGGGTCGTTCGCCAGCGCCCTGGCCATGACGACCTTCTGCGCGTTGCCACCCGACAGCTCGCTGACGGGCTGCCCCGGGCCGGCCGTGTGCACGTCCAGGTCGGTGATCATCCGGTTGGCCCGCTCGTCGCGCTTCTTCGGCAGAACGAAGCCGGCGGGCCCGAGCCGGTCGGTGATCGTCATCGTGGCGTTCTCCGCCACCGAGAGCGCGGGGACGAAGCCGTCGATGTTGCGGTCGCCCGGCAGGTACCCGACGCCGCCGCGCAGGGCGGCCGGCACGTCCCCGGAGCGGATCGGGAGCCCGGCCACGCGCACCGTGCCCTCCCGGGGCCGCAGTCCCACCACGGCTTCGGCGAGCTGACGCTTCCCGCTCGCCGCCGATCCCGCGACGCCGACGATCTCGCCGCGCCGCACCGTCAGGTCGACGCCGGTGACGATCCCCGGCACGGTCACCCCGGCGAGCTCCAGGGCGGCCTGCGCATCGGCGGGCACCGGCGGGCGGTCCGCGCCGACGTCGACCAGCCCGCGGGCCTCGCCGATCATCGCTGCCACGAGCTCGTCGCGGCCCAGCTCGGCGACGTCCGCGTCGAGCACGTAGCGGGCGTCGCGGAACACGGTGACCCGCTGGCAGATCTCGTAGATCTCCGGGAGGTGGTGGGAGATGTACAGGAACGTGACGCCCTGGGCTCGCAGGTCGCGCAGGCGGTCGAAGAGCCGGGCGATCGCGCGTCCCTCGAGCTGTGCGGTCGGCTCGTCGAGGATGACGAACCGGGCGCCGAGCGAGAGCGCGCCCGCGATCTCGACGAGCTGGCGCTGCTCGACCGACAGCTCGCGGGCCGCCACGTCGGGGTCGACGTGCACCGCCCACTCCTCGAGCAGCTCCGCCGCCTGCCTGCGCAGCAGCCGGGGGGAGAGCAGCCCGAACCGCCCCCGGGGCTGGCGGTGCAGGAACAGGTTCTCCGCCACCGAGAGACCGGGCACGACCGACGGCTTCTGGTAGACGCAGGCGACGTGCCGCCGCCAGGCCGCCCGGTCGCCCGCCGCCGGGGCCGGGCTGCCGCCGAACCGCACCTCGCCTGCGTCGGCGCGCAGCAGACCGGTGAGTACCCCGACGAGCGTGGACTTGCCGGCGCCGTTGCGCCCGACCAGCGCGTGTGTCTCGCCGGGCGCGACGGTCAGGCGCCCGTCGGCCAGCGCGACGGTGGCGCCGAACCGTTTCGTGACGCCCACCGCCTCGGCGACGGGCACCGGACCGTCCGCTCGCGGATCCATCGAGTCCACCCTCAGGCCGCCGCGTTGCCCCAGAGACTCTTGTCGTCCACGTTGTCCTTCGTGACCAGCGGTGCAGGCAGCTGGTCCTCGAAGCCGTTGGGCAGCTCGATCACGGTGCTGCCGTGGTCGGTCGGGCCCGGTGTCGGGGTCACGCCGGCCAGCGCCTGCTTCGCCCAGTACAGGCCGTACTGCGCGTAGAGGTCGGCGGGCTGGGACACGGTCGCGTCGATCTCACCGGCCCGGATCGCGTCGAACTCCTGCGGGATCCCGTCGTTGGAGATGATCGTGATGTGCTTCGGGTCGCCCGGCGGCACGAGCAGGTTGCGCTGCTTGAGCACCTGCAGCGTCGGGTCCAGGAAGACCCCGCCCGCCTGCATGTAGATGCCCTTGATGTCGGGGTCGGTGGACAGCCGGGTCTCCAGCGCCGCCTGGGCCTTGGTGCCCTCCCAGTCGGTGGGCTCCTCGAACACGGTGATGCCGGGGAACTTCGACGTCATGCATTCCTTGAACGCCTCGGAGCGGTCGCGCCCGTTGATCGACGACAGCGCGCCCTGGAACTCGACGACCTTGCCGGCGCCACCGAGCTTCTCGCCGAGGAACTCGCAGGCCTTCTGCCCGTACGCCCGGTTGTCCGCGCGCACGACCATGTAGATCTTGCCGCTGTCGGGGCGGGTGTCGATGCTGACCACCGGGATGCCCCGGCCGGCCAGCTCGTCGAGCTTGGACCCGATCGCGCCGGTGTCCTGCGGGGCGATGACGAGCGCGCCCGCACCCTGGGTGACCAGGCTGTCGATGTTGCCGATCACCTTCTGCACGTCGTTCTGCGAGTTGGTCGGCCCGGTGACGGTGACACCGAGCTCCCCGGCCTTCTCCGGGACGTAGCGGGCGTAGGCCGTCCAGAAGTCGGAGTCCGCGCGCGGCAGGTCGACGCCGATCGACGCCGACGCACCCCCGCTCGCGGGGGGTGCGGCACCGGGTGTGTCGCGGCTGCACGCGCCCACCGCGAGCAGGAAGGTGGTCGCGGCCAGCGCGCCCACGGCGCGTCGCGCAGGGACCGAAATCATCGTTGATCTCCTCGGCTTGACGGGCTCGGGTCAGTCCTTGCGCGGCCGCAGCCGCAGGCCTTGCATGCCGCCGTCCACGAAGAGCGCGGTGCCGGTGGTGGCGGCCGCCACCGGGCTGGCCAGGTAGGCGATGGCCGCGGCCACCTCCTGCGCCGACACCAGCCGGCCCATCGGCTGGCGGGCCTCCAGCGCGGCGCGTTCCGCGGCGGGGTCGTCGGCCGCGTCGAGCAGCCTGCCGACCCACGGCGTGTCGGCGGTGCCCGGGTTCACGCAGTTGACGCGGATGCCGTCGGCGACGTGGTCGGCCGCCATCGCGAGCGTGAGCGACTGCACCGCGCCCTTGCTCGCGCTGTAGAGCGCCCGCTGCGGCAGCCCGGCGGTGGCCGCGATGGAGCAGGTGTTGACGATCGCCGCGTTCGAGGACCGGCGCAGGTGCGGCAGCGCGGCCCGGCTGAGCCGGACGATGCCGAGCACGTTGACGTCGAGGACGCGGTGCCACTCGTCGAGGGAGTTGGTCTCGACGGTGCCCTGCGCGCCGATGCCGGCGTTGTTCACGAGCACGTCCAGGCCGCCGAGGCGCTCGACGGCTGCGGCGACGGCGGCATCCACCGAGTCCTGGTCGGTGACGTCCGCGGTCAGGCCGAGCAGCGGCTCCTCGACGCCGGACGGGTCGAGGTCCAGGCAGGCCACCTTGGCCCCGCGCTCAGCCAGGAGCCGCGCCGTGGCCAGCCCGATGCCGGAGCCGCCGCCGGTGACCACCGCGGCCAGCCCCGCGAACTCACCCCCGGGGGCGCTCACAGCGCGCTCCGCTGCGGCTCGCCGGCCCAGACGGCGCCATCGGGGAACCGGTACGCGGCCAGCGTCTGCGGCCGCATCTCGGCGCCGGCGCCCGGCGCGGTGGGGACGAGGTACCGGCCGTCCCGCACCACCACCGGGGCGACGAAGTGCTCGTGCAGGTGATCGACGTACTCGATCACCCGGTCGTCCATCGATCCGGACACTGCGATGAAGTCGAACATGGACAGATGCTGCACCAGCTCGCACAGGCCGACCCCGCCGGCGTGCGGGCAGACGGGCACCCCGAACTTCGCGGCCAGCAGCAGGATCGCCACGTTCTCGTTGACGCCGCCGACCCGGGCCGCGTCGATCTGCAGGTAGGACAGCGCCCCGGTCTGCAGGAGCTGCTTGAACACCACGCGGTTGGCCACGTGCTCCCCGGTGGCCACCTTGACCGGCGCGATACCGCGGGCGATGGCGGCGAGCCCGAGGACGTCGTCGGGGCTGGTCGGCTCCTCCACCCACCACGGGTCGAACGCGGTCAGCGCCCGGACCCAGTCGATCGCCGCGTCGACGTCCCAGCGCTGGTTGGCGTCCACCGCGATCCGGATGTCGGGGCCAACCGTCTCGCGGGCGATCCGCATCCGCCGCAGGTCGTCGTCGAGGTCGGCGCCCACCTTCAGCTTGATCTGGGTGAAGCCGTCGGCGACCGCCTCCCGGCACAGCCTGCGCAGCTTCTCGTCGTCGTAGCCGAGCCAGCCGGGGGTGGTGGTGTAGCCCGGGTAGCCCTGCGCCCGCAGCGTGGCCTCCCGCTCCGCGCGGCCCGGCTCCGCCGCACGGAGGATGGCCAGCGCCTCGTCGCGGGTGAGCGCGTCGGTCAGGTAGCGGAAGTCGACGAGGTCGACGATCTCCTCGGGCGTGAGACCGGCCAGCAGCTGCCACAGCGGCAGCCCGGCCCGCTTGGCCCGCAGGTCCCACAGCGCGTTGACGACCGCGGAGATCGCCATGTGGATGACGCCCTTCTCCGGGCCGAGCCAGCGCAGCTGGGAGTCGTGCACCAGTTCGATCCACAACGGCCCGAGCGCGTCGAGGGTGGTGTCGAGCGGTCGTCCGACGAGCATCGAGCCGATCGTCTCGATCGCGGCGGTCTGCACCTCGTTGCCCCGGCCGATCGTGAACGCGAAGCCGTGGCCCTCGTGACCGTCGGGGTCGTCGGTGCTGACGACCACGTAGGCGGCGGAGTAGTCGGGGTCGGGGTTCATCGCGTCGGAGCCGTCGAGCTCGCGAGAGGTGGGAAAGCGCACGTCGAGGGTGTGCACGGTGGTGATCCGCGCGGTCATGCCTGCCCCGCCGAACAAAGAAGCCGCACTGCTACCCCCGCTAGACATCCGATGTATCGCCGATCTTTATACGGCCACGCACCCTGGCGCACAAGGGCGGAGCGGTGTTCCGGGACGGACATCGGACGTCTACGGATGATCGGCGACGGCCGAGACCGCGGCGAGATCGACACCAGCGGGGTTTCGCAGGTGGGGAAGCCCTCTGGCGTCGATCTCGCTCGTCGGCGCCTGCCATTGACAGGGCCGCTGCTCACGAGCCGGGAGGGCTCCGTGTCCGTCCCGTTGCCCTCCATTAACAGAAACGTCTTACCGAAGTCTTGACAGTTCACCCCATTCGGTGGAAATTTTCACCACCTTGCTCCTGCTCGAAAGGTTGTACTGGTGGTGCTGGCTGGATCCGACTCACCCGCCGAGGCGGGCACCGGTCAGCTGCTCGTGCATCTGCGGAGCCTCCTCCCGGGGCTCGCCGGCGCGCTGCGGCAGGTCGGGAACGTGATCCTCGAGGATCCGGCCTGGGCCTCGCGGGCGACGATCGTGGAGCTCGGGGAGCGGAGCGGCACCTCACCGGCCACCGTCACCCGCTTCTGCCGCACCCTGGGCGTGGCGGGCTACACGGAGCTGCGGGTCGGCATCGCCACCGAGATCGGGCGCGCCGACCAGGCCGGCTGGGAGCTCGGCATCGGTGCGGACGTACTGCCCACCGACCCGATCGACCGCGTGCTGCGCACACTGGTGGCCGTCGACGTGCAGGCGATGCACGAGACCGCGGCGGCACTCGACCTCGCGGTGGTCGATGCGGTCGCCGACGCGGTGGTGGCCGCGCGGCGGGTCGACTTCTACGCCACGGGCGGCAGCGCCGCCGTGCTCGAGGACCAGCAGCTGCGGCTCTACCGGATCGGCATCGCCACCTGGACGTGGGCCGACGTGCACAACGGGCTCACCAGCGCCGCGCTGCTGGGCCCCGGCGACGTGGCCGTCGCGCTGTCGCACAGCGGCCGCACCACCGAGACCGTGGAGATGCTCGCCGAGGCCGGTCGGCGCGGCGCCACCACCGTCGCGATCACCAACTTCTCCACGTCACCGATCGCCGATGTCGCCGACCACCTGCTCGGCACCTCGGTGCGGGAGACGGCGTTCCGGGCCGGGGCGATGTCGGCGCGGCACTCCCAGTTCCTGGTGCTGGACCTGATCTACCTGGCGGTCGCACAACGCACGCACGAGCGCTCCACCGAGGCGTTCGCCCGCACCGCCGCCGCCGTGGCCGCGCACCGCACCCCGTACGACCCGCGCGCGAGGGGCGGCTCAGCACGCTCCGCCGATCCGCACCGAGGAGCCTGATGACCTCCGAGACGAACACGACGAGCGTCGCCCCCGGGCCGGCTCCGGTTTCCGGCGCGGCCTTCGCCGAGGCCGCCGCTGCCGCGGTGCAGCGGGTGTCCACCGAGCAGGCCGGCGCGGTCGCGGCGGCGGCAGCGCTGCTGGTCGACGCGCTATGCGCAGGCGGGGTGGTGCAGGCGTTCGGCACCGGCCACTCCCAGGCGCTGGCGATGGAGATCGCCGGACGCGCCGGCGGCCTCGTACCCACCAACATGATCGCCCTGCGCGACCTGGTGATCCTCGGTGGTGAGCCGCCGGACGTGCTGTTCGACGCCCACCTCGAACGGGATCCGGCCGTCGCCCACCGCGTCTACGAACTGGCGGGCGCGCACCCCTCCGACGTCTTCGTGATGGCGTCGAACTCCGGCGGGAACGGGTCCGTCGTGGAGCTCGCGCGGCTGGTCAAGGAGCGCGGGCACGGCCTCGTCGCGATCACGTCGATGGCGCACAGCTCGCGGGTGATCTCGCGACATCCCTCGGGGCTGCGGCTGTTCGAGCTCGCCGACGTCGTGCTCGACAACGGCGCGCCCTACGGGGACGCCGTGCTGACCACGGGTGAGATCGCCGTCGGCGGGATCTCGTCGATCACGGCGGCCCTGCTCGCCCAGATGGTGGTGGCCGAGGTCGTCGCCACCATGCTCGCCGCAGGCGAGGTCCCACCCGTCTACCTCTCGGCCAACATCCCCGAGGGCGACGCCCACAACTCCGCGCTGGAGGCCCGGTACGCCGGTCGCATCCGGCGATCCGCCTGACCGCCCCACCCCACAGTCCGTCCGCTCCCCATCGGCACGGCCCGTTCTGTCCGCTCCCCACCCCTCGTGATCAGCAGCTCATCGTCAGCTCAAGGAGACAGCCATGACCCCGTCTCGTCCCCCAACCGGCATCGACCGCCGGCAGTTCCTGCAGCGGCTGGCGGCCGCGGGCCTGCTCGCGGTACCGGGTGCGGGGCTGCTCTCCGCCTGCGCCACCGGAGGCGGGGGCACCACCACCGCCGCGCAGGGCCAGGTCAGCGCCACCAACCCGCTGGGTGTCGCCGCCGACGCCCCCCTGGACGTCGTGATCTTCAAGGGCGGCTACGGCGACGACTACGCCATCGCGCACGAGGCGATGTACAAGCAGCGGTACCCGCAGGCGCAGGTCAAGCACTCGGCGAGCACGCAGATCGCGCAGGAGATGCAGCCGCGGTTCGTCGCGGGCAACCCGCCCGACGTCCTGGACGACACGGGCGCCCAGAAGATCGAGTACGCGGTGCTCGTGAACGACAACCAGCTCACCGACCTCGGGCCCCTGCTCGATGCCCCCTCGGTGGACGACCCGAACGTCAAGGTGCGCGACACGCTGCTCCCCGGTGTGATCGAGCAGGGCACGTTCGGCGACAAGTTCGTCATCCTCAACTACGTCTACGAGACCTACGCGCTCTGGTACTCGAAGCCGCTGTTCGAGAAGAACGGCTGGCAGGTCCCCACCACGTGGGACGAGATGATGGCGCTCTGCGAGAAGATCAAGGCCGCAGGCATCGCCCCGTTCGCCTACGGCGGGGTCAACGCGGGCGACTACGTGATCGACCTCAACCTGGGCGCGGCCATCAAGCAGGGTGGCCTCGACGTCGTGAAGAACATCGACAACCTGCAGTCGGGCGCCTGGACGCAGGACACGGTGCTGGCGGCGACGCAGCGGCTCGAGGAGATGGCCCGCAAGGGCTACTTCATGCCGGGTTCGGAGGGCCTCAAGCACACCGAGGCGCAGACGGCGTGGGTGCAGGGCAAGGCCGCGTTCTACGTCTCCGGCTCGTGGATCGAGAACGAGATGAAGGGCATCGCGCCGCCGGACTTCGCGATGACCGCGGCGCCGGTTCCGGTGCTGGACAGCAGCTCGGCGATGCCGGTCACGGCCCTGCGTACGCAGCCGGCCGAGGCGTTCGTGGTGCCGTCCAAGGCGAAGAACGTCAACGGTGGCATGGAGTACCTGCGGACGATGCTCTCCAAGGAGGGCGGCATGAAGTTCGCCGAGCTCACCGCGTCGGTGCCCGCGGTGAAGGACGCCACGGCGCAGGCCAAGAAGACGCCGGCGCTGGAGTCGCTCACGGCCGCTCTCGCCGCCGCGGGCCCCAACGTGTTCAGCTGGCAGTTCCGGACCTGGTACTCCACCTACAGCACCCTGCTGATCACCGAGACGACGAACCTGCTCGCCGGCCGCACCGACGCCAAGGGCTACCTCGCGAAGCTGCAGGCGGAGACCGACCGGATCGCCGCCGACTCGAGCATCACCAAGTACCACCGCTGACCATGCGTTACGGAAAATACCGGTTCATCGCCGGCTTCCTGGCGGTCCCGCTGGCGCTCTACATCGTGTTCGTCGTGTCGCCGTACGCCCAGGCGTTCTACATCTCGATGACCGACTGGCGGGGCTTCTCCGGGCAGCAGAACTTCATCGGCTTCGGCAACTACATCGAGCTGGCCACCGACGGCCGGTTCTGGCGGGCCATGGGGCACAACGGGCTGCTGCTCCTGGTGGTGCCGCTGGTGACGATCGTGTTCGCCCTGTTCCTGGCGGCCGTCACGACCGTGGCGGGACGCCAGGGCGCGGTCGGTCGCGGCGGGGTGCGGGGATCACGCTTCTACCAGGTGGTGTTCTTCTTCCCGCAGGTCGTCCCGGTGGTGATCGCCGGGGTGCTCTTCGGGTTCTTCTTCAACCCCGACGCGGGGCTGCTCAACGGGCTGCTGCGCGTGCTCGGCCTGGGCTGGCTCACGCGGCCGTGGCTCGGCGACCCGGCGCTCGCCCTGCCGTCGGTGATGGCCGTGCTCATCTGGGGTGCGGTCGGCTTCTACTACGTGCTGTTCAGCTCGGCGATGAAGTCGGTGCCCCCTGACGTCTTCGAGGCGGCGGTGCTCGACGGAGCCGGGCGGCTGCGCACGTTCTGGAGCATCACGCTGCCGATGATCTGGGACAGCGTCCAGGTCTCCTACATCTACCTGGGGATCATGGTGCTCGACGGGTTCGCGCTGCTGCAGGTGATGTTGCCGGTGCCGGGTGGCGGCCCCGACGGGTCGACGGCGGTGGTGTCGCAGTACCTGTACGAGAGCGCCTTCATCAACGGCCGGTTCGGCTACGCCTCGGCCATCGGGGTGGCGCTGTGCCTGGTGACGCTGCTGCTGGCCGTCGCCGTCCTGCGGCTCACCCGCCGCCAGCAGACCGAGTACTGAGGAGTACGGCGATGACACTCGGCACGTCGGCGCCGGCCACGACGCCCCCCGACCGGTCGCAGCGCCGGCCGCGCCGCCACGACGACGCCCACCACAAGGCATCGCCGGGTGAGCGGACGCTCAACGTGTTCACCCACGGCTTCCTCGCGGTGTGGGCGATCCTCGTGGCGGTCCCGCTGATCTGGGCCGTGCTCACGGCCTTCAAGACCGACAGCGAGATCTTCTCCAGCCCGTGGAGCCTGCCCGCGCAGTGGCAGTTCGGCAACTTCGTGCGGGCCTGGACCACGGCCAGCATCGGCACGTACTTCGTCAACAGCCTCATCGTCGTCAGCGTCTCGGTGGTGCTGGTGATGCTGCTCGGGTCGATGGTGGCCTACGTGCTGGCCCGCTACGAGTTCCCCGGGCGGGGCGTCATCTACTACGCGTTCGTCGCCGGGATGACGTTCCCGATCTTCCTGGCCCTCGTGCCGCTGTTCTTCGTGGTGCAGAACCTCGGGATGCTCGGCACCTACCAGGGGCTGATCCTGGTCTACACGGCGTACGCACTGCCGTTCACGGTCTTCTTCATGACCGGGTTCTTCCGGACGTTGCCGAGCGCGCTCGCCGAGGCCGCGATGCTGGACGGCTGCTCGCACTCCGGCGTGTTCTTCCGGATCATGCTGCCGCTCGCCCGCCCGGGCCTGATCAGCGTGGGGATCTTCAACTTCCTCGGGCTGTGGAACCAGTACCTGCTGCCGCTCGTGCTGATGCCGGACAGCGACCACTACGTGCTCTCGCAGGGGCTCGCGGTGCTGGCGGCGAACCAGGGCTACCGCAGCGACTGGAGCGCCCTGTTCGCCGGTCTGGTGATCGCGCTGCTGCCGGTGCTCGCGGTGTACGTCGTGTTCCAGCGCCGGATCCAGGAGGGGCTGAGCGTCGGAGCCATCAAGTAGCGGCGCCGGTGCCGTGGCCGTCGACACGGTGAAAGGGCGGCCACATGCGGCGTACGGTGCAGAAGTGATCGGCTCGAGGGCGAGGCTCCGGGCACTGCGGTGGGGTCTACGTATCGTGTTCGGGCTGCCGCAGCCCGTGAAACGGGTGCTCGCGGGCCATCCGGTCCGGCTGGACGGGCAGGTCCTGGACCTGGACCTGCAACTGCTGGGGCGCGTCGACCGGCTGCTGTCGAGCTCCGCCGGCGGCACGGTCGACCAGGCCGCGCTGGCCGAGCAACGCCGCCAGGCCGACGAGGCGGCCGAGGTCGTCGCCGACGCCGCACTGGACGACGTCCTCACCGAGGACCTGCAGGTGCCCGGCGGAGCGGGCCCGCGCGCCGCCCGGCTCTACGTCCCGCCTGCCGTGCCCGAGACGGCGGGGCTGATCGTGTACTTCCACGGCGGCGGGTTCGTGATGGGCAGCATCGCCTCGACGGACCCGCTGTGCCGGCTGCTCGCGGCCCAGTCCGGGGTGCGGGTGCTCTCCGTCGACTACCGCCTCGCTCCGGAGGACCCGTACCCCGCGGCGCTCGAGGACGCCATCGCCGCGTACCACGGTGCCCGGGACGCAGCGTCCGACCTCGGCGCCGACCCCGAGCTGATCGCGGTGGGCGGCGACAGCGCGGGTGCCAACCTCGCCCTCGTCGTGGCCCAGCAGCAGGCGTTGGCCGGTGGCCCGCTCCCGGCGTTCGTCCTCGCGCTGTACCCCGTCACCGACGCGGCGCGCTCCACGCGCTCGCGGGAGATGTTCGGCGCCGGCTTCGGCCTCACCGCGGAGTACATCGCCGAGCTGGAACGCCTCTACCTGCCTGACGGGGTGCCGTCCGACGACACGCGGGGCGCGATCCTGCGCGCCGACGACCTGGCCGGGATGCCACCGGTCTATCTCTCCACCGCGGGCTTCGACCCGCTGCGTGACGAGGGCGAGGAGCTGGCCGATCGGCTGCACCACGCGGGGGTGCCGGTGGTGGCGCGCCGCTTTCCCGGCCTGGTGCACGGGTACGCCAGCTTCACCGCGGTCAGCGCCGCCGCCCGGGACGCCACCCTCGACGCGGCCAGCGCGCTGCGCGCGGCGCTCACGCTGGTGCGGAGCAGGCATCCGGCGAGGGTCATCGGCCATGCGGTGCTGGACGCGCTGCCGACCACCGCGCGCACCACCGGAGCGTGAGATCCACCGGTGACCCCGGTTCGGACGCTACCGTCACCCGGCACGTGGTCGGTCCGACGAGAAGGACGAGGCGCTGCGACGGCAGTCGCAGCACGGCTGGAGGCGAGCCCGTGGATCGCCAGGACGTCAGTGCCACCCTGCCCTGGATGGGCGCCGGCACCGAGTTCCTCTACCGCGCTGTCGACGCGTTGCCCGACGACGCCCTCCGCGCGCCAAGCGCGTTGCCCGGGTGGAGTCGGGCCCACGTCGTCGCCCACGTGGCGCGCAGCGCCGAGGGCCTCACCCGGCTCGCCACCTGGGCGCGCACCGGCGTCGAGACCCCGATGTACGCCTCCCGCGAGGAGCGGGCGGCGCGGATCGAGTCCTCGGCGCAGGCGTCCGCCGAGACGCTGCGCCGGGAGCTCATCACCACCGCCGACGAGCTCGACGCCGCCCTCGCCGCCCTCGACGACGAGGCGTGGCTCGCCGAGGTGCGCACCGCTCTCGGCGTGCCGGTGCCCGCGGCCGAGATCCCCTGGATGCGGGTGCGCGAGGTGTGGGTGCACGCGGTCGACCTCGACGTCGGGGCGAGCGTCGACGATCTCCCGCCGGAGGTGGTCGACGCCCTGCTGGACGACGCCACGGCCACCTTGTCGGAGCGCGAGGGGTGCCCCGTCGCGCTCCTGGCGCCGGTCGACCGGGAGCACACGTGGTGGCTCGGTCCGGAGTCCGGGTCCGGCTCCGTCGAAGTGCGGGGCGAGGCGGCCGCCGTGCTGGGCTGGCTGGTGGGCCGCACCGGGGGCGAGGGCGTCGATGCGGTCGGCCCCACCGGCAGGCCGGTCCCGGTCCCGGTCGCGCCGCGCTGGCTGTAGCCCTGAACCAATGGGAAGTTGACCACTTGGACGTGGACGAGGTCGTCACAGCTATCCGGGCAGAACTACCTCAGCGCATGGAGTGGTGGAACCTGCACGTCAGGTCGGTGTCCGTGCAGGCTCATGGCGAGTGGCCCATCACCGTGTTGGTCGATGACCCGACCTTCGACGAACCTCTGGAAATCCAGCTCGACGAGGACCCCTTCGGCTCCGACGACGTCAGTTCGCAGGCGAACTGCCAGCTCATCATCATCTGCGCGCTCACCGATGAGCGACTCCACGCCGAGCCGCCACCGGGGAGCTGGCAGACGTGGCGCACCGGCCGTAGCCCTCAGACCGGCCAGGAATAGGCGGCGCCCGACCCGCCTCGAGATCGACACCAGCGGGGTTTCGTCCGTGGGAAAGCCCTCTGGTGTCGATCTCGGCCGCTGTCGCCGGGTGCGCCGCGCCGGATGTAGCCCCTCAGACCGGCCAGAAGTAGGCGGAGTCCGGTTCCGCGTCCGGGAACAGCGGCCCGTAGAACTCGGGGTTCTTGCGTACCAGCGCGGACCGGTGGCTGCGGTGCACGCGCTCGTCTCCGACCCATTCCGGCAGGAGCGACCGCGCGGCGAGCTCGGCCTGGGTCCTCGGGGGTGGCAGTCCGTGCTCGGCGAGGTCCGTCCCGATGGTCGCGGCGCACGTGTCGGCCCGGCCCCGCGCCACCCACTCCGCGCAGACCACCAGCCCGTAGGCCGCGATGCCCTCGGGGTGTCCCGCCCACATCCGCACGGCGGGGTGGCGCTTCCAGCCGTAGGTCGCCCTGGTCACCGCCCGCAGCACCTGCAGCGCCTCCACGCGCTGCTTGCCGAGCCGCAGGTCGTCGAGCACGGCGGCGCTCGCGGCGAAGTCGGGGTAGGGCAGGAACGTCTGCATCGGGCCTACGCCCCCTCGACGAGGGTCACCACGCGCGTCAGCGACGGGGTGCGCGGCGTCGACCCGAACCCGAACCGCACGGGCGGCGCCACCGGGGCGAGCGCGCCCTGGTCGGCGCCGTTCCAGGTCGTGGCTGCCGCGGTCAGGCCGTGCAGGTCGAGGGCGGCGTAGTACTCCCTGCGCCCGCCTCCCGCGCTGCCCCTGGTGCGCACCCCCGGCAGCACCCGGCGGGCGACCACGTCCACGGCGCTGATCCACAGCGGGCTCGTCGCCACTGTCCGCGGTACCGCGCGGAGCAGGAGCCCTAGTGGTGGCCGCCCTCCGACGGTGAACGACAGCGCCAGCGGCGCGGCGTCCACCCGCCAGCGCACCCCGTCGATCTCGGCGTGGACCCCGCCCACTCGCACGTCGTCGAACAGGTAGGTGGCGGCCACGAACTCGGCCACCTCCCGCGACGGTGCGAGCAGGACGCGGTGCCCGTCCGGCTGCTCCACCATGACGTCGGTGAACGCGCCGAGCGGCGAGCGCGGCCAGTGCCCGACGACGACGCGCAGCCCGGCTGCCGTCCCCAGGCCGGCGATCCAGCCGTCGAAGCGGTCGGTCATCGTGCCCCCTCCGGTTCCCCGGGACTACCCGGAACGCCGCGAACCACGCCGTCCGGTGTGGCTACGGAGGAAGCTGACGCGGTGGGGGCGGGCCTGCCAGGCTGGGCGGGCCGAGGCCGGAATGTTGAGCATGCAAGTAACGTTGATCGCAGCACTGTACGTCCACGAGGAGGAGGACCCATGCCACAGCCAGAGGGTGCCGAGCTCGAAGCCGTGCGCGCTCGTCGAGCGGCGCTCAAGGAGAGGTACCTGCGCCCGGTCGGTGAGCGCCCCACCACGACGGTGCGGGGCGTGCACCACCTCGCGCTGGTCGCGCGCGACGTCGAGGAGACGATCAAGTTCTATCAGGACCTGCTGGGGTTCCCGCTGGTCGAGCTGGTGGAGAACCGCGACTACCAGGGGTCGAGCCACTTCTTCTTCGACATCGGCAACCGCAACCTGCTCGGCTTCTTCGACTTTCCCGGGCACGACCACCCCGACTACTCCGAGACGATCGGAGCCGTCCAGCACCTCGCGCTCTCCACCTCGCCGGAGGAGTTCGCCGCCACCCGCAAGCGCCTCGACGAGGCCGGCATCTCCTACCTGGGCCCGGACCGGGGCGTCGACAACAGCCTCTACATCCGCGACCCCAACGGGGTGGGCATCGAGTTCTACAGCGAGGAGCTCGGCGTATTCGAGGGGGAGCCGCTGCTCTCCTCCTGACGCCCGCTGAACGAGAAGTCGTGGCGGTCACGCAACCTGGGACTGACCCGGTGCGTCCTCTGATGTAGGACAACTGCGCCGCGTGACCGCCGTTACCGTTCATCGGTGCGGGGCCGCGGGGGGATGGGGTCAGCATGAACGGTGAGTACCGAGGACGGGGCGGCCAGCCGCCGCCGGCACACCCTTCGGGGCGGCCGCCGCGGCGCGGTGGTGGCCCCGGCTGGGGGCAGCCGCAGCGACCCCGGCCCCAGCAGGCCGGGCCGCCACCAGGCCCACCGCCCGGTCCGCCGCGTCCGCTGCGCGACACGGCGCTGCTCCCGTCCGATCCGGTCCGGCCCCAGTACCGGTCTCCCCAGTACCGGGGTCCCGCCGCCCCGGTCGCTCCGCCGCCGCGGCGTCCGGTGGGCGCCCGTCCGGTTCGCCGGCCGCGGTGGGGACGGCGGATCGGCATCGCCCTGCTCGTTCTGCTGCTGCTCGTGGTCGGTCTCGGCGTCTACGTCGACACGAGCCTCAACCGCGTTGCGGCCCTGCCGGCCGACAGCACGGCCACCTCGAAGGGCACCAACTGGTTGATCGTCGGGTCGGACAGCCGGTCCAACCTCACGCCGGAGCAGCGCGCCGAGTTCGCCACCGGCGACCCGGAGTCCGAGCTCACCGACACGATCATGCTCATGCACACCGGCAGTGGCCCCACCACGCTGGTCAGCATCCCGCGCGACTCCATGGTCGACATCCCGGGCAAGGGCCGACACAAGATCAACTCCGCCTACGGGCGCGGCGGCGGTGCCGACGGCGGCGGCCCCGAACTGCTGGTGCGCACGGTCGAGCAGGCCACCGGCCTGCACATCGACCACTACGCCGAGATCGGGTTCCTCGGTCTCGTCTCGATGGTGGACGCCGTCGGTGGCGTCGACCTCTGCGTCCCCGAGGCGATCAAGGACCCCAAGGCCGCTCTGGACATCAAGGCGGGCTGCCAGACGCTCGACCAGGCCACCGCCCTGGGCTATGTCCGCACCCGCGCCACCGCCACGTCCGACTTCGGGCGGGTCGAACGGCAGCGCGCCTTCATCTCCGCGCTGCTCGACAAGGTGACCAGCCCCACCACGCTGCTCAACCCGTTCCGGGTGGTGCCGCTGGCCACGGGACTGTCCAGCGCGATCACCGTGGACGACGGCGACCACGTGTGGAACCTCGCGAGCCTCGGCCTGGCGATGCGAGGGCTGAAGGACGGCGTCTCCACCACCGTTCCGGTGCGCGACGGCGTCGTGAACTGGGACCGCCAGCGTGCAGGCGCGCTCTTCCAGGCGATCGCCGACGACGAGCGGCCCCCGGCCAACGCACTCGGCCCCTGAGGTTGCGATGAGTTCCGCCCCGCCTGCCGGTCCCAGGTCTCGACGACCTCGAGGAGGATGCATGACGCAGCACGCGGGTGACGGACCGGTGGCCGCCGCGAGTCTCGAACGGATCTGGCAGGTCCCGGACGCGCAGGTCGCGTCCGGCCGGATCCCCGGCTACGTGGGCGCGGTGCGCGTCCGCGGGCAGGTGGAGGTCCGGGCGGGCGGCACCATGGCCGTCGGCGCGCACAGCGAGCCCATGAGCGAGCACACGCTCTTCCGCATCGCCTCGGCCACCAAGCCGATAGGCGGCGCTCTCGCGCTCGGTCTTGTGCAGGAGGGCGTGCTCGCGCTCGACGACCCGATCGCGCGGTGGCTGCCGGAGGCGGCGAACCCGCGCGTTCTCGTAGCGCCCGACGCCCCGCTCGACCACACCACCGAGGTGCGGCGACCGATCACGGTCCGGCACCTGCTGACCATGACGTGCGGCTGGGGTGCGGTGCTCGAGACGACCCCGCTGCAGGCGGCCATGAGGGAGCGGGGCGTCTACCCCGGCCCGCTCCCGCCCCCGATGACGGGCGACGAGTTCGTGGCGAGGCTCGCCGAGCTGCCCCTCGCGTTCCAGCCGGGGGAGGGCTGGCTGTACGACAGCGGCATCGACCTACTCGGCGTCCTGCTGGCCCGGGCCGCCGGAAAGCCGCTCTCCGACCTGCTCGCCGAGCGCATCACCGGACCACTCGGGATGACGTCCACGAGTTTCTGGACGCCGGAGGTCCACCGCCTCGCCACGTGCTACCTGCCGGGGCCGAACGGGCTCGACGTGCTCGACCCGCCGGGCGGCGCCTTCGCCTCCCCGCCCGGCTTCGAGAAGCTGGCCGGGGGCCTGCTGTCCACGGCGTCCGACGTACTGCGCTTCTACTGTGCGATGGCCGACGGTGGCGCACCGGTGCTCTCGGCCGACTCACTGGCACTGATGACGGCGGACGCGCTCACCGCGGCGCAGCGCCGGCAGGGGCTGCCCATCCTCGGTCCCGGAGTGTCATGGGGCCTCGGCACGAGCGTGGACGTCGAGGCCGTTGAGCCGTGGATGGCGCCGGGTCGCTGGGGCTGGGACGGCGGGACGGGCACCACCGTTCGTGTCGACCCGGGTCGCGACACCGTCGGTGTCCTGCTGACGCAGCGGCTGATGGCCGGCCCGCTGGACGGCTTCGACGACTTCTGGGCTGCGGTGGCCGCCGTCTGACCTGCGCGATGCGGCCGGGCCGGGGCGCCGTGTCCCCGGCTCAGGCCGGCTTGCGAGCCCGCTTGCGGGGTGCGGGGGCCTCGTCCTCCTCGGTCTTCTTCTTGGCTGCCGGCTTGGCTGCGGGCTTGCGGGCCGGCGCCTTCTTCTTGGTGCCCGCGTCGTTCTCCGACCCGCTCGTGGACGCGGCGGTGGCGGAGCGGCCCCCGGATCCGGCCCGGGCGGCCTCGACGCTGGCCTGCAGGGCGCTCAACAGGTCGGTCATGCTGTCCGGGCCCTCGTCGCGCTTCGCCGCCACCGGTGCCGGCCGGGTCTCGCCGGTGGTGCGCTTGCGGTCGATGAGCTCTACCACGGCGTCGCGGTACTCGTCGTGGAACTGCGCGGGATCGAACTCGGCGCCCAGGCTCTCCACCAGCGATGCCGCCATGGTCAGCTCCTGGGGCCGCAGCTCGACCTCGGCGTCCAGGATGTCGAACTCGGGCTCGCGCACCTCGTCGGGCCACAGCATCGTCTGGAGCACGATCGCCTTGTCGCGCACCCGCAGCAGCGCCATGCTCTCGCGCTGCCGCAGCGCGACCTTGACCACCGCCATCCGGTCGGTCTGCACCAGCGCCTCGCGCAGCAGCGCGTAGGGCTTCGCCGCCTTGGCGTCGGGCTCGAGGTAGTAGCTCTTCTCGAACAGCAGCGGGTCGATCTGGTCGGCGGGGACGAACTCGATGACGTCGATCTCGTGCCCGGTGGCCGTGGGCAGCGAGTCGAGATCCTCCTCGCTGAGGGTGATCAGCTCGCCGTCGTCGGTCTCGTAGCCCTTGACGATGTCGGCGTACTCGACCTCCTCGCCGTCGATCGAGCACGTGCGCTTGTACTTGATCCGTCCACCGTCGGCCGCGTGCACCTGGTGGAACCGGACGTCGTGGTTGGTCGTGGCCGAGTACGCCTTGACCGGCACGCTGACCAGACCGAACGAGACGGCGCCGCTCCACATCGCGCGCATGCAGGCCCCTGTTCCCTTCGCCGGCAACCGAGTCGGCAATATGTGTGAATCTCTCCCGAGTGCCAGCATGACGGCGTGCAGCCCATGCTCGCCACCCCTGGAGCCCTTCCGGACGGCCCGGAATGGGTGTTCGAGGTGAAGTGGGACGGCATGCGGCTGCTCGCCGACGTGGCCGACGGGCGGGTCCGGCTCGCGAGCCGCACCGAGCGTGACGTCACGGCGAGCTTCCCGGAGCTCGCCGAACTCACCCGGCTCGCGCCCGACGTCCTGCTCGACGGGGAGGTCGTGCTGCTCGAGGGCGGCGTCCCGAGCTTCCCGGCGCTGCTCGAGCGTCTCCACGGCCCCGCCCTGCCGCGGACGGTGGCGGCGCGGCCGGTGACCTACATGGTGTTCGACGTGCTGCGCCTCTACGGCGTCCCGCTGCTGGACCGCCCGTTCGAGGAACGCCGGGCCACCCTCGAACGTCTCGACCTCGCCTCCGTGCCGGCGCTCTCGCTGTCGCCGACGTATGCCGACGGCCACGCTCTGTTCGAGGCCACGCGTGAGCGGGGGATGGAGGGCGTGGTGGCGAAGCGGCGCGACGGCGTCTACCGGCCGGGGCGCCGGGGCCCGGGCTGGACGAAGGTGACCCACCGGCAGACGCAGGTGTGTGTCGTCGGGGGATGGCGCCCGGAGCGCGCAGGTCCCGGCCGGATCGGGTCGCTCCTGCTCGGTGTCCCCGACGCTGCCGGGCTTCGGTTCGCGGGCCGGGTCGGGTCGGGACTGGCCGGGGAGACGACCCAGCGTGTGCTGCGGGACCGCCTCGTCGAGGCCGAGCAGCCGCCGTTCGCCGAGCGGCTGCCCCGGCCCGACGGCGCGGGCGCGCACTGGTGTGAGCCGCAGACGGTGGTGGAGGTGGCCCACACCGGCTGGACCGAGGGCGGGCGCCTGCGGCAACCGGTGTTCCGCGGGGTGCGGGACGATCTCGATCCCGATCACGTGCGGCAGGAGGCGTGATCGCTCTCGGGACTGGCCGATCTCCGCGGTGCGGTGCAGGATGTGCCCCGTCGGATGCTCGAGAAGGGGGCGCCCCCGTGCCTGCGCCAGTTCACCTGCCTCCCACCACTCCGGCGAGGTGCGCAGTGTCACGCTCGCCGATCGCCGTCCTCGCTCGTCTACGGTGGTGCCGATGACGACGATGCTCACCTGGCAGGCCGACGGAGGCCACGGGCTCGAAGGTGCGCGCCTGCTGCTCCAGTCCCACGGCTACCGTGCGCTGGGCCGGATGGTCCGGGCCGAGCCC
The DNA here is from genome assembly GCF_050948425.1 of Pseudonocardia xinjiangensis. Lineage (NCBI taxonomy): Bacteria > Bacillati > Actinomycetota > Actinomycetes > Pseudonocardiales > Pseudonocardiaceae > Pseudonocardia > Pseudonocardia xinjiangensis. Next base: position 250,813 of record NZ_CP192009.1, read on the forward strand.
GGCAACGACTTCACCGCGTCCTACCGGCTGATCGTCGGCGAGGGCGGCGAGATCGTGCGGCTCTCGGTCACCGCGGCCACCGCGGAACGGGAACGCCACCTGACGATCAACCGCACCGACGACGGGGTCTGGCTCCTCGACACCGGTTCGGGCGGCGGAAACACCCGCACCGACTTCGCCGGCGCGGTCGACGTCGACCTCGAGTACAGCGCGATGTTCAACACGCTCCCGATCCGCCGTCTCAACCTGCACCGCGAGGCCGCCGAGCAGACGATGCCGATGGTGTTCGTGTCGCTGCCGGATCTCGGGGTGCGGGTGGTCGAGCAGACCTACCGCACGGTGTCGGCGCTGGACGACGCCACCGGCCACGCCGTGGTGGAGTTCCGCAGCGAGGACTTCGTCGCGGAACTGGTGGTGGACGCCGACGGCATCGTGGTCACCTACCCCGGCATCGCCACGCGGCTCCTGCCCGGCGTCACGCCCGCGGCGGGCTGAGTCGCACCCCGCGGCTCACCCGGTCCAGCCCACCACCGCGTCACCGCGGCGGCCGATCTCCCGCAGCGCCGGGAGAGCGAGCCGGGAGCGCCCTACCCGGACGGCCTCCGGGTCACGGGCGGCCGCCCAGCGCTGCCGTCCGGCGTACCCGGCGTTCACGGTGGCCGCCAGGCCTCCGGTGGACGCGAGCGCGCCCCGCATCGCGCCGAGCCGGCCCAGCGCGTCGTCCACGGCGCCGAGCAGCGCGTCCCGGTTGCCCTCGCACATCGCGAGCACCAGTTCCGGACGGGTGCCTGCCACCCGCGTGCCGTCGGCGAACGAGGACGCGGCGAGCGCCAGCGGCAGGTCGTCCTCGCCTGCGGCGCCCACGGCGGCCAGCACGGCGGCCAGCAGGTGCGGCAGGTGCGACACCCTGGCGACGGCCAGGTCGTGCTCGTCGGCTGCCGCCGGCACCACCCGGGCGCCGCATGCCCAGGCCAGCTCGGCGACGTCGGCCCACACGTCGAGGTCGAGCCCGTCGTCGGCGGCCACCACCCAGGCCGCGCCGGTGAACAGCCCGGCCTGCCCCGCCGCCCAGCCGGACTCCGCGGTGCCGGCCATCGGGTGCCCGCCGACGAAGCGGGCGCGTGGCGCGTAGCGCGCCACGTGGTCGGCCACGGCGACCTTGACGCTCACCGTGTCGGTCAGCCGGCAGGTGGGCGCGACCGCGTCGACGCGGCGCAGCACCCCGGGGAGTGCCGGCAACGGCACGGCCAGCACCACGAGCGCGTCGTCCTCGGCGGCCCTGCGCAGCGCGGCGTCGGTGTCGGTGGTGACGTCGAAACCGTCGGCTCGGGCCTCCTCCGCCGTGTCGGGCGAGTCGCTCGTCCCCCAGACCGTGCGCCCGGCCTTCCCGGCGGTCCGCATCAACGAGCCACCGATCAACCCGGTGCCGATCACGCACACCGCCCGCTCCGTCACCGCTCCGAGACTAGTGCGGTGGCCGGGAACGGTGCCGGGATGATCGGGTGATCAGGCGGGGCCGTCCGTCACTCTCTGGTGAGTGCCGACGCCACGCGCAGCACGCCGCGCTCCTCGAACCGGACACCGACGACCTGCACCCCCGCCGGCAGGCCGCCGTCGGCGACCTCCCCGGGCACCGACACGGCAGGCCAGCCCGTCAGGTTGAACGGCAGCGTGAGCGCGAGAAGCTGCGGCCGCACCGCCACGGTCGTGCCGGCGACCTCCACCTCCTCCGCACCGACGGGGGTGGCGCGCAGCCGGGTGGTGGGCAGCAGGAGAACGTCGAGATCACCGACGGCGGCCCGCATCACGGCCGCGAGGCGCCGCCTGGCACGCAGCGCGTCGACGTACTCCTTGGCGGGCTGCGCGGCCCACGGCAGGAGCCGCTCCCGCGTGGCGTCCTGGTAGTCCTGCGGTCGCTCGGCGAGCCACGCCGCGTGGGTGGCGTAGGCCTCGGCCCCGACGATCACCGGGTAGGTGGCGGCGAGCTCGTCGATCATCGGCGTGCTCACCTCGACGACGGACGCGCCGCGGGCCCGCAGCGTCTCGGCCGCGGTGGCCACCGCGGCGTCCAGTGCCGGGTCGAGGGCCCGCCAGTAGTCGTCGACGAGCACTCCCACCCGCACGCCGGCGACGCCGGGAGACTGGATCCCACCGCCGGTGCCGTCCGGCCTGCTGAGCACATCCCAGGCCACCGACGCGGCGTGCACGTCGGCTGCGAGCACGCCGACGTGGTCACACGTCTCCGACAGCGGGAACACCCCGTCGATGGACAGCGCGCCGAACGCCGGCTTCAGTCCCACCACCCCGCACAGCGCGGCCGGTGTCCGCACGCTCGCCCCGGTGTCGGTGCCCAGCGCGAGCGGGAGGTGTCCCGCCGCGATGGCCGCCGCGGAGCCCGAGGACGAGCCGCCGGTGATGCGCGTGGGGTCGTGCGGGTTGAGCGCGGGACCGGTGGCGGCGATGTCCCCGGTGGGGCCGTAGGCGAACTCGTGGGTGTGCAGCTTCGCCACCACGACGGCACCGGCTTCCCGCAGCCGTGCGACGACCGCGGCGTCGGCCTTCGCAGGCGGTGCGTCGGCGAGCACGTTGGAACCGGCCCTGGTGGGCAGCCCGGCCACGTCGAACAGGTCCTTCACCCCCACCGCCACACCGTGCAACGGCCCCCGCCACTCGCCGCGGGCGAGCTCGGCGGTGAGCGCGGCGGCCTGTGCCAGCGCCGCCTCCGCGTCGAGGCTGATCACGGCGTTGTGCGTGTCGGCGGCGAGCCGGTCGAGGATCTCGGTGACGTGCTCGACGGGGGAGAGCTCGCCGGAGCGCAGCGCCATGCCTAGCTCACGTAGGGAGGTGACCACCCGGCCATCCTGGCGCACGGCGTCCGCAGCGGTCTCGCGAACGTGCGGAGAGTGACGCAAGGGGCCACCAGGCAGGAGCTGCGTCAGGAGAGCGCGTCCAGCGCCAGCCCCGCGTAGACGGCGACGCCGTCGGCCATCGCGTCCTCGTCGAAGACCACGCGGTTGGAGTGGTTGGGGGGCGCGGCTCCGGGGTGGACGTCCGGCGGGCAGCCACCGAGGAACGCCAGCGCGCCGGGCACCTCGGAGAGCACGTACGAGAAGTCCTCGGCACCCATGATCGGGCTCTCCATCGTGACCACCCGGTCCGGACCAACCACGGCGTCGGCGAGGTGGCCGAGGCGCACGGCGGCGTCCGAGTCGTTGACGGTGACCGGGTAGCCCTGCTCGATGTGCACCTCCGCGGTGCAGCCGTGGGCCATCGCGGTGTGGCGGCACACGCGCCGGATCTCCTCATGGACGGTGGCGCGGGTCGCCTCGGAGAGCGTGCGCACGGTGCCCTCCATGAAGGCGGTCTCCGGGATGATGTTGTTGGTGGTGCCTGCGACGATCCGGCTGATCGTCACCACGACCGGCTGGTGGGCGCTCACCCGGCGGGTCACCGCCGTCTGCAGCGCACCCACCATCGCGGCGGCCGCGGGCAGCGGGTCGAGGGCGTCGTGCGGCGCCGAGGCGTGGCCCCCCCGGCCGCTGACCGTGACACGCACCGTGTCCGCCGCCGCCATCACCGGGCCCGGACGGACGTGCACCTCGCCGGCCGGCAGCGTGGCGCTGATGTGCAGGGCGTAGGCGGCGTCGGGCCGTCCGGCGGGCCCGGTGCGGTCGAGCAGGCCTTCGTCGATCATGTGCCGGGCGCCGTGGAAGCCCTCCTCGCCGGGCTGGAACATGAAGAGCACCCGCCCCGCCAGGTCGTGGCGCCGCGCGGCCAGCACCCGGGCCGCCGAGGCAAGCATGGCCACGTGGGTGTCGTGGCCGCAGGCGTGCATCGCGCCCTCGATCCGTGAGGCGAACGGGAGCCCCGTGTCCTCCTCCAGCGGCAGCGCGTCCATGTCGCCGCGCAGGAGCACCGTCGGCCCGGGACGCTCGCCCTCCAGCACGGCCACCACCGAGCTGACCGAGCGGCCGAGGTGCACCTGCAGCGGAAGGTCGGCGAGGGCGGCGACCACCGCGTCGCGGGTGCGCGGCAGATCGAGGCCGAGCTCGGGATGGCGGTGCAGCGCGCGACGCAGCGCCACCGTGCGTGGCTGGACGCCGCGGGCCTGTGAGCGGAGGGTAGTGATGAATGCGGCATCCGGTGGCATGGACCGAATCCTGGCAGCTCGGGGAGGTGACGTGCGAAACCTCTTCCCCATGTGGTTTGGAGCACAGTCGCTCGGAGGCTTACGGTAGTGGCATGGCGGTGCAGAGCATTGAGTCGCGCGCGGAGGTGCGTGAACAGGCCCTGCCCGGGTACGCCGTAGCGGCGATCCGGGAGGACGGGCAGTGGCGCTGCTCCCGGATGACACCCGAGGCCCTCGTCGACCTGGACACCGCGATCACCGAGCTACGGGAGCTGCGCTCCACCGGCGCGGTGCTCGGTCTGCTCGACGTCGACGACGAGTTCTTCGTCCTGCTGCGGCCCACCCCCGGTGGGATCTCGCTGATGGTGTCCGACGCCGTGGCGGCCCTGGACTACGACGTGGCCGCCGACGTCCTCGACCTGCTACGCCTGGAGCTGCCGCCGGAGGACGAGGCCCTCGACTCTCCGCCGTGGCCGGAGGGCGACCTCGCGATCCTCGCCGATCTCGGCCTGCCCGCCGACGAGCTCGAGGTGCTCGCCGGCGAGGTGGAGCTCTATCCCGACGAGCAGCTCGCCGCGATCGGCCGTCGCTGCGGCTTCGCCGATGCGCTCGCCGAGGTCGTCGACGCGCGGTGACGCCGGCGCGGGGCGCGGGCGCGGCGCGCTCCGGGCCCACCCCCTCCGCTTCGGATGAGGCGCTGGTGAAGCGCGCCATCGAGATCGCCACCGCCGCCCCGCGCACCGGTGACGTGCCGATCGGTGCCGTGGTCGTCGACGCCGACGGCCGTGAGCTCGCGGCGGCGTGCAACGGCCGCGAGGCCATGGGCGACCCCACGGCGCACGCGGAGCTGCTGGCGCTGCGGGCGGCTGCGGCGGTGCGGGGGGAGTGGCGCCTTGAGGGCTGCACCCTTGCCGTCACGGTGGAGCCCTGCACGATGTGCGCGGGCGCGATCGGGCTGGCCCGGGTGGCGCGGGTGGTGTTCGGCGCGTGGGAGCCGAAGACGGGCGCGGCGGGCTCGCTGTGGGACGTCCTGCGGGACCGCAGGCTCAACCACCGGCCGGAGGTGGTCGGCGGGGTGCTGGAGCGGGAGTGTGTCGCGCTCCTCGAGTCGTTCTTCGGGGGCTTCCGCTGAGCACCCGCGGTGTCGCGGGGAGAAGCGGTGGACGTTTCCGGCTGCCGCGCTAGCCTGCGCGAATGGAGCAGGCGGTGGTGCAGAAGACCCGCGTCGGGGCTTATGCGGTGTGCGTCCGGGACGGTGCGCTGCTCCTGGTCCGGTTCAGCCGCGGTGGGCGCTGGACGCTGCCGGGGGGCGGCCTGGACCACGGCGAGCGACCCGAGGACGCGGTCGTGCGCGAGGTCGAGGAGGAGACCGGACTGCACGTGGAGCTCGGCAGGGTGATCGGGGTCGACTCGTCGCGCTGGGACCGGGCCAGCGACGGCAGCCCGATCGACATGCACGCCCTGCACATCGTCTACACCGCGGAGGTGGTGGGCGGCTCCCTGCGCGACGAGGTCGGCGGCAGCACCGACCGCGCGGAGTGGGTGCCACTCGCGGACCTCGCCGACCGGCCCCACATCGGGCTGGTCGACATCGGGCTCGCCGCGGCCGGCCTCTCCTGACGGTCATTGCGCCTGGTCGTCCCCGGGGCCTGGCCGCTACACGGCCGTGGTCCGCAGCCCGACCGCTTCCGCTGCCGCGATCTGCCTGCGGTCGTAGGACAGCATGACGTCGGCGTTCAGCCGCAGCGCCGCGGCGACGTGCAACGCGTCGAGGCTGCGCAGGTTTCGCCCGGGCAGCAGACCGGCTTCCCGGTACAGCGATCGATCGGTCTCGAGGAGGTCGAACCGCTCGAGGAGGGCGGTGACGGCGGTCTGCGGGAGCCCGACTCGCACGGCGAGGCGGCGCAGCTCCGTCTCCAGTGCGAGACACGACACCGGGGCCTCGGGGAGCGCGTCGAGGTGCTCGGCGAGGCGCGCCGACGCCTCTTCCTCGACCAGCAGCTTCGCCGCCGCGGACGTCTCGATGTAAACGATCAACGGTCCCGCCGTAGCATCAGGCCAGCCGGCCCGCCGCGATCACGCGCGCCAGGAACTGCCGGGTCCGTTCGTGGACCGGGTCGCCCAGCACCTGCCCGGGCGGCCCGGACTCCAGCACGCGGCCGGCGTCGAGGAAGCACACCTGGTCCGACACCTGCTTGGCGAACCCCATCTCGTGGGTCGCCATGAGGATGGTGATCCCGCCGTCCGCGAGCTCCCGCACGATCGCGAGCACCTCGCCGACCAGCTCGGGGTCCAGTGCGGAGGTGATCTCGTCGAGGAGCAGCAGCCGCGGCTGAACCGCCAGGGCGCGGGCGATCGCCACCCGTTGCTGCTGGCCGCCGGAGAGGCGGTCGGGGTAGGCGCCGGCGAACCGTTCGAGCCCGACCCGGCGCAGCAGTTCGTGCGCCCGCTCGTCGGCCTCCGCGGCCGGCACGTGGTGCACCACCCGCGGCGCGAGGGACACGTTCTGCACCGCGGTCATGTGCGGGAACAGGTTGAACGCCTGGAACACGATCGCCATCCGGCGCTGCGCGGCGGCGACGTCGGCCCGGGGGTCGGAGACGTCCACGCCGTCGAGGAGGATCTGCCCGTCGTCGATCTCCTCCAGCAGGTCCACACACCGCAGCAGCGTCGACTTGCCGGAGCCCGACGACCCGATCAGCGTGACCACCCGGTGCTCCTCGACGGTCAGGTCGACGCCGTCGAGCACAGTCGCCGTGCCGTAGCGCCGGACCAGCCCGCGCACCTCGAGCACGGGGCTCACGAGGCACCCTGCCGGCGCGCCGCCCTGGCTGCCACCGCCTCGGCGACCCGGCCGGTCGGGATGGCGAGCAGCACGAACAGCAGCGCTGCCACCAGGTACGGCGTGAAGTTGAAGGTGCGGGCCGCCTCGATCTGGGCGGCCCGGATCGCGTCCACGGCGCCGAGCACGGAGATCAGCCCGACGTCCTTCTGCAGCGCGACGAAGTCGTTGAGCAGCGGCGGCAGCACCCGGCGTACCGCCTGCGGCAGCACGACCAGCCGCATCGACTGGCGGTGGCTCAGCCCCAGCGAGCGGGCCGCGGCCCGTTGTGACGGGTGCATCGACTCGATGCCGGCGCGGAACACCTCGGCCACGTACGCGGAGTAGACGAGGATCAACGTGATCGTGCCCAGCACGGCGGTGTCGGTCGGCACGCCCGAAAGCCGCAGCGCCGGCACCCCGAAGCCGATCAGGTACAGCGCGATGAGCAGCGGCAGCCCGCGGAACAGGTCGACGTAGCCGGTGGCCAGCGCACGCACCGGGAGGAACACCGGCCCGCGCAACGTCCGCAGCACGGCGATCAGCAGCCCCAGCACGAGGATCCCGATCTCGGCGACCACGAGCACCCGGACGTTGAGCCAGAGCCCCGCGAGCACCGGGGGCAGCGACGACCAGGCCACGTCGACGTCGAAGAAGGTGTCGCGGACCCGTGGCCAGCCCGGCGAGCTGACCACCCCGACGACGACCGCCCCGGCGAACACCACGGTGGACGCGAACGCGACCAGCGTGGAGCGTCGCGCCCGGGAGCGCCGGTAGGCCAGCCGGTCCCGGGCCAGCGGGCTCAGCTCCGGCGCGACGGGCGTGCCCCTCACTTCAGCGCCGGCGCCGACCCCGCCGAGGCGAGCCATTGCTGCTCCAGCGCGGTGAGGGTCCCGGCGGATCGCAACCGCTCCACGGCGGCCGAGACGCAGCCGGTGAGCGCGCTGCCCTTGTCCAGCACCGCGCCGAACTGTTCCGGGGTGCCCGATCCGGCCGGCAGCTGCCCGACGATCTTGCTTCCCTGTAGCTCCGCCGAGGTGATGAAGAACGCCGTGGGCAGGTCGACGACGATCGCGTCCACCTGCCCGTTGGTGAGTGCCAGCTTCGCGTCGTCGTTGGTGTTGAAGACGGCGGGCTGCGCGGAGGGCTTGATCTGGTCGACGATCGCCTCGTAGCTGGTGGTGCCGACCTGCGCGCCCAGCCGAGCGTCCTTGAGCCCGGCGACGGTGGTGGCGCCGGCGAACGGGCTGGACCCGAGGGCGACCACCGCCTGCTTGACGTCGTAGTAGGGCGCCGAGAAGTCGACCGCCTGCCGACGCTCGTCGGTGATCGAGAACTCGGTGAGGTTCAGGTCGAACGCCTTGGGCCCCGGCTGCACGGCCGCGTTGAACGGCACCCGTGCCCAGGTCACCTTGTCGCGGGGGTACCCCAGCTCGCCGGCGATCGCGTAGGCGACAGCGCTCTCGAAGCCCTTGCCCGACGCCGGGTCGTCGTCGATGTACCACGGTGGGTAGACCGGCTGGTCCGTGCCCACGGTGAGGATCCCGTCGGTGCGGGTCGGGAGCGCCCCTGGCGTGCAGGTGGCGGCTGTGGCCGGTCCGCTGTTCGTGTCGGCGGGTGCGCAGCCTGCGACGGCGAGGACGGCGGCGGCCGCCACGAGCAGGCGCCGGAGGGGAAGCGGGGAGGGCACCGGCAGATTCTCGCCTGTGGGCCGGCGGGGCGTCGATGATCCCCACCCCGGCGACGCGCGTGGCGCCGACCCGGGCCCGGGCACGCACCCCGCTCCGCGCCCGGGCCAAGGCCCGCCGGGGGAGGTCAGTGCGTCTGGGGCCGGCCCAGCCGCTCCACCGTCTCCGCGACGTCGAGGCCGTGCAACCGCAGCAGGTTCTCCCCGAGGATCTTGTGTTTGGCCTGGTCGGTGAGCTGCGGGTAGCCGTAGCCGTCGCAGAGGTCCTGCGGGATCTGGAAGTCCATGAACGCCTTCAGCGCCCACTGCGGATGGAACAGCGGGGCCTCGGACCCGTACACGATCTTGTCCTCGCCGCACCAGAACAGCAGCTTCCCCATGATCTCGGCGAACATCCGTGGTGACCGCCGCACGAAGTTGATCGTCGCGGCGATCGACGCGTAGAGGTTCGGGTAGCGGATCAGCTGCCAGCACGTCTCGTCGATGAACGGCAGTCCGACGTGGTAGATCACGAAGTTGATGTCCGGGAAGTTGGCGGCGGCACCGTCCATGTCCCAGGTCTGGGTGTGTTCGATCGGCTGCGGGCCCAGCGGCACGCCCTTGTGCACGCCGATGAGGTTGACGCCCAGCTCCTGGGCCTTCTCGAAGATCGGGAACGCGACCTTCGGGTCGTCCATCCGCCAGGGGATCGGCTGCCCGAAGTCGTAGCGCACGTTGTAGAACTTGAACGCCTTCGCCCCGAACTCGCCGACCTGACGCTCCATGAGATCGACGGCTTTCCGGCCTTCGAGGGGGTTCACCGACCCCCAGAAGACGGTGCGGTCGGGGTCGCGCGCGGCGAGCTCGGTGCACTCCTCCCAGGGGGAGAGACCGTCGCGGTAGAGGTCGGTGAGCGGCAGCGGCATCGCCACGAGCATGTCGGTGTCGGACTGCTCGTAGACCATCTCCCGGACGTCCGCGGGGCTCCAGTCCTTGAGGAACTCCTCCGGTGACAGCTTCGTCGCGTCGTCCGGGGTGAGGGTGGCGTGGAAGGCGTAGAGGTGGTTGGAGAACATCTCGGCGGGCTTGCCGTAGGCGTTCTTGGGGTCGAAGTTGAACGGGTGCGCCACCCCGTCGAACACGAACGCGTCGCCGATCATCAGCTGGCCTCCTCGACCTGGGAACGGTGCGCCGCGACGTAGGCATCGCGGTCGGGCACGGCAGTGGGGGCGGGCAGGAAGCGGAGCTTGCGCACGGCCGACTCGGCCAGCCGGTCCGTGGTCCACGCCTCGTCCCAGACGATCTCGACCTCGGCGCTGTCCACCCCGGGCTGCGCCGCGATCGCCTCCTCCACCTCGGTGAGCACGCGCGAGGCGAACGGGCACCACCCCGAGGTCAGGAGCAGCTCGACCCGGGCGTGGCCGTCCCGGAGCGCCACCGACCGGAGCAGCCCCATCTCGACCACCGAGATGCCCTTCTCCCGGCAGCACGGGTCGTAGACGTCCGACAGGGCGGCGATCGCCCACTCGGGAACGGCCGGGGGCGCGGCGTGCGAATCCATACGATGATCGTGTGACGCCGGTCTCAATGACGGAAGAGCGGTGATTTCAGATGGTGGGCCGCCCGGTCAGGGCAGCCTCACTCCAGCGTGAGCGCCCGGGCGACCCGGGACGCGCCCGCGCTCAGCGTCTGGCGGAGCGCGGCCCGGCGCCGCAGAGCTGCGGGCGAGGCGACGAACCCGAGCGAGCCGGCACCGTCCTTCGTGGTCACCGGCACGGCGAGGCAGCAGACGCCCACGGCGTACTCCTCGTCGTCGACGGCGAGGGCGCCCGGGGCGGGCAGGCGGTCGCCGAGCCTGCGGCGGTCGACGACCGTGTGGGGAGTGAGGTCGTGCAGCGGGTGCCGGGCGAGGTAGTCCTCCCGGTCCGGGGCGGGAAGCTGGGCGAGGATCGCCTTCCCCAGCGCCGTGGCGTGGGCGGCGTGGTGGATCCCGACCCAGAGGTCGATCCGGGGGGCCCGCGGGCTGTCGATGATCTCGACGATCACGATCTCCCCGTCGACGTGCCGGGCGAGGTACACCGCGCTGCAGAGCTCGTCGCGCAGCCACTCCAGCGCAGGACGGGCGCGCGCCACCCCGCGGGCGGCCGTCCCGTGGCTGCGGACGACGTCGATCCGGTGGCCGAGCACGTAGGACCCGTCGTCGAGGCGCTGCAGATAGCCCTCGTGGGTCAGGGTGCGCAGCAGGTGGTAGGCCGTGGGGAGGGGCAGACCCGTGGCGCGAGCGAGTTCCTTGGCGTGCGCCCGCCCTTCCCGCTCGGCGACGACCTCCAGCAAGCGCAGCGCACGCTGCACCGACTGGATGAGGGTCGGACCGCTCTGCTCGCCCACGTCACCGCTCCTTCGCGGGAAGTCCCGTTCGGAGCGTGGCAGAACCTCGCCGACTTGGGAACGACTTGGGAACGGCCGCCGCCGCTCCGCGCGCTCGCCCTGGTCCTTCACAGGGTCCCCGGGGTCTGCGAGGACCGTGCGCAGCGCGCGGACGGGACCTTGTAAGCTCATCGGCGGTAGCGTGTCCGAGCGGCCGAAGGAGCACGCCTCGAAAGCGTGTGAGGTGCAAGCCTCCGTGGGTTCAAATCCCACCGCTACCGCCACTGAACAGGGCGAACGCCGGGCCTTCCGTTGAGGGAGCGCCCGGCGTTCGTCGTCTGGTTGCAGTTCTGGTTGCAAGTCGCGACCCCGCTGCTGGGCGCGAGAGCACCTGGTGGAGGCGCGGGCGAAGCGCTCAGCAGTGCGTCGACGCCCACGAACTGACCAAGACAATCGCAATCAGTCGGCCTTGAGGACGAAGAACAGGAAGGCCAGGAAGCGGGTGTCGGACAGCGTGGCGAAGTCCTCCGGAAACCTCTCCGGGGCCCCGGGCACGGCCGGCGGCTCGCTGATGACCTCGATCCGGAAGCCGGCCGCGGTGAAGGCGTCGGTCATCGCGTGCAGCGGCCGGTCCCAGAAGGTCAGCCGGGTGCTGCCGCCGCCCATCGTCCACTCCTCGGTGCGCTCGGTGACCCCGAAGTACTTCGCCTTCTCCCCCGCCAGGCGCCTGAGAAGAGCGAGGGCGAACGGGTGTTCGACCGAGGCGATGAGCCGCCCGCCGGGGACCAGCACGCGGTGAAGCTCGGCCAGGGTCGGTCCCCAGTCGCGCAGGTAGTGCAGCACCAGGGACGCAACGACGTCGTCGAACGCGGCGTCGGCGAAGGGCAGCGGCTCGGCCAGGTCGGCGACCCGCAGGTCGGCGTCGGGGCCGAGTCGGCGACGAGCCACCTCCAGCATGCCCGCGCTCGCGTCGATGCCGGTGACGACGGCGCCGCGGTCGCGCAGTGTGGCGAACAGGGGCCCCGCGCCGCACCCGGCGTCGAGGATCCGCCGCCCGGTCACGTCGCCGGCGAGCTCCAGGACCGCGGGCCGCTCGTAGTGGGCGTTCAGGAGGCTGACCTCGTTCTCGGCCGCGTACCCCTCGGCGATGGGGTCGTAAGCGCCTCCACCGGCCGGCTCAGCGATACGCGCATGATCTTGTGAATCCGTAGTCACGCGGCTCATCGTGGCAGCCCGCGCTCGGCCACTTCTCGTGACGGATCCGGATCGTTGCGCGGTGGTGCCCCCGTCGATGGACTCCACAGCAAGCCGCCCACCTGATTGGCAACGTCGCGTCGTACTGCAGCGACAACGTGTTGGTATCGCGCCGCCATCGCGGTGCTGGACCAGCCCATCACTGACATGACCGTTCGCCCGCAGGAGAAGCCGCTTCCACTCCGATCCCGGGGAACAGGTGCACGTTCACCGCGACGCGGTATCCGGCGAACATGTTCTCCCGCACGAATGGAGCGGCGATGTTCTCGACCCGGTGCGTGAGGCACTCCTCGACCGTCCACGCCCGGCCCGGCTTCCGCACCGAGCCGCGGGCTGAGTCTCTGTGGGGTGCGAGGTGAGAATTGCGTCTATGAGCGCCTCGGAGGTTGTAGCGGTCGATCTCACCTCAGACGAACGGTATCTGTTGCGCCGAGGGCTGGGTGAGTGGGGCGGATCCGCGAGTCCCACGGATGATCTCGCCCGGGCTATGGGTTTCGTCAGCAAGGAGGACCTGTGGCGGGGCGAGGGACGCAGACTGCGGGAGGCGCTGGACCACGGGGAGCCGTTGACGAGGCCGCAGTGGTGGAAGGCGTTGCTGGCCACGGAGATCGTCTTCTCGAGCACCGTGGTGGGCGCTGGGTGGGACTGGACGATCACCACTGGCCTTCCCGATGAGGAGACGATCAAGCTCCTGCGGGAGGTGCAGCGGAAACTGGCCCGCGCACTACGGATTCCTGCCGCCGCCGAAATGGCCCCTATGGGACCAAGGCGCCGCCTCCGGCGGCGCGGGCCGGACACGCTGGCGGGTCATGCGTGATCATCCGCGGACCGTCCGTGATCTCCTGAGGCACCAGTCCGGCATGTCGTGAGACACCCGTCCGGGGTGTGTTGAGACTGGACACCACCGCTACCGCCATCCTCACCAGGCGAAACGCCAGGAAGGTCCACCCGGACCGGACCGGTGTCTTTGCTTCTTTTGCCCTCCGGCTCGCCCGCTCCTGCCTCCGGTCCGCGTTCGACCGGCGGTGCAGCTACCCGGCCCTGCGGCGTCCGGCCACGCCGAGCTCTAGGTGTAGTGCCCATGAGCGTTGTTGACGGCGTGTCGGCTTGAACATGGGGAGACCTCCGGGCGAGGTGTGAGTTGTCGACGCTCACCACCTGCACGGAGGTCTCATGGCCCACCGTAATGCCCGCCTGACCGTTCACGGCCGCATGCTGCTGATCGAGCGCGTGTCGGCCGGTCGCCCCGTCGCTCACGTCGCCGCGGAACTCGGGATATCCCGCGCGACCGGCTACAAGTGGTGGGCCCGCTGGCGCGCGGAAGGACCCCGCGGACTCCTCGACCGCTCCAGCCGCGCCCACCGCATCCCCCACCGCACCCCCGACCAACTCGTCCAGCAGATCGTGGCGCTGCGGGTCGAGCGCAAGCTCGGGCCGGCCCGCATCGCCCCACTGGTCGAGCTGCCCGCCTCCACCGTGCACGCAGTCCTCACCCGCCACGGACTGTCCCGGCTGGCCTGGCTCGACCGCCCCACCGGCACGCTGATCCGCCGCTACGAACGCGCCCGCCCCGGCGAGCTCGTGCACGTGGATGTGAAGAAGCTCGGCCGGCTGCGCGAGGGCGGCGGCTGGCGGGTCCACGGCCGCGACAGCCTCGAACGCCGCCGCGCCCGCTACCGGTCCCGGGTCGGGTTTGACTACGTCCACGCCGCGATCGATGACCACACCCGCCTGGCCTACGCCGAGATCCACCCCGACGAGAAAGCCGACACCTGCGCCGGGTTCCTCCGCCGCGCCGCCACCGCGCTCGCCGCCCACGGCATCCACCGGATCGAACGCGTCATGACCGACAACGCACTGGCCTACCGACGCTCCCACGCCTGGCGCGACGCCCTGGCCGACCTCGGCGCCACCGCCCGGTTCACCCGCCGCTACCGACCTCAAACCAACGGCAAAGCCGAACGGTTCAACCGCACCCTGCTCGAGGAATGGGCCTACCAGCGCCCGTTCACCAGCAACACCGACCGCGCCGCAGCCCTACCGGGCTGGTTACACACCTACAACCACCACCGCGGCCACACCGCCCTCGGCGGCCACGCACCCATCAGCCGCGTCAACAACCCAGCTGGGCATTACATCTAGGGCTGCCGCGATGCGTCCGCCGCGACACCAGCAAGAACCTGCGCGATGACGTCCGGGCGCTCTCGCCAGGGCTGATGGCCGGCATCGGCCACCTCGTAAAACCGCGCCTGCGGCAGGACCCCGGCCAGGGCCCGAGGGCCGTCAGCGGGCCTCGGGTCGGCCTCGCCGTGAACGATCCACACCGGGCACTCCACCGCGCCCCACCGAGCGCGCTCCTCGTCGTTGCTCCACGCGCTGGTCTCGGCGCTGAATGCGCGGTTGCACGCCATGTTGAGCGGCAGGGGGGTACGGGCGTCGACGCTGGCCCAGTCCCTGGCCGTCTCCGGGTCGACGAAGTCGGGGAGCCACGACAAGGTGCGCCATTCGACTTCCTCCGCCCAGGTCCGGTCCCTGGCCTCCAGCTCTTCCCGTCTCTCGTAGTCGGCATCGCTGAGCCGCGCCCGCTGCCGGGCCTTGTACGTCGCCCTGTGCGTCGACCATCCGATGCCGACGCCACTGCAATAGATCAGGGCTGCGACCCTCTGGCCGTGGGTGGCGGCGTACTCGATGCCGAGCGTTGCACCGAAGGAGTGGCCGAACACGTACCAGCGCTCGTAGCCGAAGTGCTGGCGTAGCTCGTCGAGGTCTGCCACGTAGCGGGCTAGGTCGTAGCCGTCGCTGGCCGAGGATCGGCCACAGCCTCGCTGGTCGTAGCGGTGTGTCCGGAAGGTTCCGTCGACCATCTCGGACACGGGTTCGAGGTAGTCCCACATGCCGGCGCCGCCGTGCAGGAAGACCAGCCCAGGTAGATCCTCCTCGGCAGGACCAGCCGCCGTAGCTACCCACAAGGCAGCGCCGTCGCTCATACGAACCATGTCCTCGGAGACGTCAGGCACGCCCGCACGGATACGAAGACCCCTGCTGGCTCCGCCCATACCCGGCACTGCTCAGAGATCCAGGGTGGGGTACACGATGAACACGAACTCCAACCCCGGCCGGTCGGGCGCGTCACGCACCTCGTCGACCGCGTATCCGTGGCGCTGGAGGTCATGCTCGATCTCTGCGCGGTCCCGGAAGCGCAATGTGCTGTCCGAGGTGAGGACGGCACCGTCGGACTCGAACACCCACGTGTGGCGGAAGCTGACCAACGGCAGGTCCACGCCGGTCAGCTCCACCCAGGTCTCCACCGACCCGACCCCATCGATCTGAACCCGGCGCCACGACTCCGCTCTGGTCCATTTCTCCCAGGCCCGGCGGCCCGGATCGCGAGTCTCGAACACGAAGCGGCCGCCAGGACGCAGCGCCGCGAACGTGCGACGCAGCATCTCTTCCCAGTCGGCCGGCTCGATGATGGCCTGAGCAGCGTTTCCGGTCATCAGCACGAGATCGGCGGCTGCGGTCGGGAGCACCGATGCGTCACCGAGGATCCAGCGCACCCGATGTGCACCGGGCTGGGCCCGGGCGTACTCCAGCGACCCGGCAGCAGGGTCGACGCCCGTCACGGCAATCCCCGACCGGGCCAGCCGGCGCGCCAGCAGCCCGGTTCCGCAGCCCAGGTCGATCACAGCCTTCGGCCTGATCTCGTCGATCATCGCGGCGTACACGTCGAGGTCCCGGCGATCGGAGTCGAGGGCGTCGTAGATGGAGACGAGGCGCTGGTCTTCGAAGATCGCATCCGGCATCCCGCGAGACTCCGGGCACCGACAGCGGGAGGACAAGCGAGTAACGGGCGGCAGCGTCCTCAGGAGAGGCGTCGCGCGCAGATGACGGCGTCGACACCGGTGCCCGCCACAGCGCGCGGGCGGTCCTCGGCGACGACGAACTCCCAGCTGGCGGGATCGAGCGCAGCGACCGCCTCGTCGACGGAGACCTGCACCTGACCGGCCGCGGGGGTGGCGGCTCCGGTGGCCGGGTCGATCGGGCGGTGACCGACGAAGAGCAGGGTGCTGCCCGGCGCGACCCCCGTCGCCATCCGGTCCACCATCTCCTCCACCGACCCCGCCACGTGGACGTACAGGCAGGTGACGAGGTCGTAGTGTCCAGGCTGCGGGGTCCAGGTCGCGAGATCGCCCTCGACCCAGTCGATGCGTTCGGCGACGTCCGCGCCGATGGCTTCGGCCGTCGACCGGGCATGAGCCAGGGCGGTCGCGGAGAAGTCGACCGCGGTGACGTGCCATCCGCGCGCAGCGAGCCAGAGCGTGTCGGACCCGTGACCACAGCCCGCGTCGAGGGCGATACCGGGACGCAGGTACCCGGCCGCCTCGGTCAGATGGTGTTCGGCGGACGCTTCGCGATGGCGTCCCCGTGCCGGCGCAGGGCTTGCGACCAGCGTTCCTCCCAGAAGCCCCGATCGAACTCCGCGGTCACGACGTCACCTCGGTTTCCGGCTTCGCGGACCTTCCCTGATCGCGGACTGCCGCGATCGCCTCGACCTCGACCAGCTGGTCGTCGTAGCCCAGCACCGTGACGCCCATGAGCGTGCTCGGGACATCGTGGTCGCCGAAGGCGTCCCGTACGACCTCCCACGTGGCGACGAGGTCGGCCTGGCGGGAGGAAGCGACGAGAACCCGGGTGCTGATCACGTCCCCGATCGTCGCACCGGCCTCGGCGAGTGCTGTGCGCATGTTCTCGACGGCTTTGGCGGCCTGCCCGGCGTAGTCGCCGACAGCGGCGGTGGTGCCGTCCGCGTTCAGCGGGCACGCCCCGGCGAGAAAGATCAGCCGAGCGTCAGCCGGTGCGGTCGCGGCGTAGGCGTACTCGGCGACGTTGGAAAGGGACTTCGAGCGGATCAGGGTCACGGCCTTGGTCATCGATTCCCACGCTAGCCGATCTTCTCGACATGGACTGACGACTCTCCCCACCGCAGGTTGGAGGCGATATGGCAACGCGCTTTATATTCGCCGGGGCAGCCTTTGACGTGCCGCTACCGTCGCACGGTGACTGCGGCCGCTCGCTCTGCCGTCCTCCGTCATTTCCGTTGGGAGAGAGGTGTGGTGCAGTCTTCCTGGGGACGTCGATCATCGTCGATCAGCTCGACGCGGGCGTCCGCGCAAGTCTGGGCCGCGTGACTTCCATCGTGACCGCCGACGAGTTGGGCGACTCCCCGGGTGACTGACGCAGTACACCCCGCCCGGAACGCGTCGCGGGCGGCTAGGGGGCGTGAAAGTCCCACCAGGCCAGCACCCGCGTCCCGGACAGGGTCAGCCACTTCGACGGCTCGCCCGCCGGCACGTCGACCTCGAACCACACCCGCCCGGGGTGCCTGCGGGCCTGGAGCCACGTGCCGTCCGGCTGCCTGGCGGCACGGATGAGCTCGATCGCGTCAGCCATGCGTGGGTCCGGCGCCGCGCCGTCGAGCAGTGCCGCCTCGCGGAAGTACTCACCTGCGTTGAGCACGTTGTAGAACCAGCGGTACGGGTAGGCGAAGCGCCCTACCCACGGGGCCACCGGTTCGCCCGTGGAGAGACGCCGGAAGAGCCCGCGCTGCAGGAGGTACTCCTCGCCGGCACGCCGGGCAGCGCGCGTGGCGTCCGTGCCTCCGGTGGCGACGTCGTAGGCGAGCAGTCCCTTGAGGGAGTTGAGCGTCGAATGGAACGACGATCGCGTGGAGCCCTCGACCCACTCGCAGTTCCAGCCGCCGTCAGGCAGTCGATGCTCGAGGAACCAGTCGACGATGCCGCTGATGTCGGCGCCGAGCCACACACCGTTCGCGAGTGTCACGCCGTTGATGCAGCAGTCGACCTCGCCACCCCAGTACGGCAGGTTGTCGTACTCCCACCGACTGTTCTCGGCGAGAAGCTCGGCCGTGCGGCGCTCGCGCAGCACCGCGGAGTCGAGACCCCATTCCCGCAACGAGGCGAGCGTCCACGTCGTCGCCGTCCAGGGCTGCCCGCCGTCGTCTGCCGCGTCAGGATTCTCGAAGTCGAAGTCCGCGGGGAAGTACGCGCCGCCCGCCCATTGCCCGTCCGGGTCCTGCAGCGCGAGGAGGCGCGCGCCGAAGCCGGTGATCGCGATCTTCGCCCGCGTCGCTTCCCAGACGTCGGGCGGTTGGTCCCCGAGATCGCGCTCGACCTGCCAGCACAATGCCGGATCGGAGTCGCGGAGCCACGCGATCAGGGCCTCGGTGACCATGGAGCGACCCTAGTGCGATTGCCCCATGAGTGCCGCGATCCACGTCTGCCACTGGGGGAGCACCAGATCCGCGAGCAGCGTGTAACCCCCCGCCCCGGGGTGCGCCCCGTCGCCCCGTCGGACCTCGCCCATCCACCGCGGTTCCGCCGCCAGCAACTCGAACGTCTCCACATACGGCACCGAGGCCTCCCCGCAGACGGCGCGGAACAGCTCGCTGAGTGTCTCGATCCGCTGGTTCTGCTCCGGATCGTCCACCGGCGGCGGGCCGACGACCAGCAGCGGGAGCCGGGCCGCAGCGGCGCCGTCGATGACTGCGCGCAGGTTCGCGACGCTGCGCGCCGTGCGCACCCGCTGTGTCCCGCCCTCGACGGTCGTGTCGTTCACGCCGAACGAGACGACCA
Organism: Pseudonocardia xinjiangensis; assembly: GCF_050948425.1. Lineage (NCBI taxonomy): Bacteria > Bacillati > Actinomycetota > Actinomycetes > Pseudonocardiales > Pseudonocardiaceae > Pseudonocardia > Pseudonocardia xinjiangensis. The sequence continues at coordinate 269,703 of NZ_CP192009.1, forward strand.
GCCGCTCGTCACAGCCCGGCGCCCGACGCGCGGCCACCTCTGCGGGCCAGCGCCGGCAGACGTCCTCGCTCGTGTCCCGCCGGACCCCCAGGTTGTAGGTGGTGAGCGGGACGCCCGCCTGGTGCGAGCGCGCCGCCAATCGGCCGACCCAGCCCCGATGGTCCGGGTCACCGACACCGGCGACGAACGAGTCCCCGACGAAGAACACACGTCGGTCGGTGATCATCCCTCCACTCTGGCCCCCGCACCGGGACCGGACCAACCTCGTATGCCGGGAGGTGCGAGCCGGCCTACGCCGTGAGGTCCTTGTGGAAGATCTTGTAATCGCAGGGGGTGGCGAGCAGGGGTGCCAGGTGGGGATAGGACTCCTCGATCTCCCCGGTGCCCACCACCTTGTAGCCGATGCGGCCGTACCACCCCGCCAGGAACTGCTTCGACGGATGCGTCCAGTCCTGGGGCACCAGCAGTTCGAGCTGCATGACGGAACAGCCGGCGTCCCGCCCGGCCTGCTCGGCGAACCGCACGAGCTCCCGGCCCACGCCGACGCCGCGGTGCGCGGGGTCGGCCGCGAGCATGCCGAACTCGTACACGTCGCTGTCGAGGCGCTGGACCCGGACGCACCCCAGGGTCTGTCCGCCCGAGCGGGCCACGACGATCTCTCCGGCACGGATGAGACCGGCGAGCTCCTCGACGGTGGTGCGGGTGGTGCCGTCGATCCACAGCCCGTCCTCCGCGACCGCGTAGACCACGTTGACCAGGTCGGTCAGCGTCGACACGGTGCCGGTGTCGTCGGCCGCGGCGGCGGGGAGCGTCTCGATCTCGAGCCCGGTTGTGGACGGCCTCCGAACTCCGGTCATTCTCCGTCTTCTCCTTTTCGGCCCAGCGATACCCACATCGTGAATGCGACCAGGAAGTCGCCGCGTTCGGCGGCTCGATCCACCGAGTCGAAGAACGACTCCAGCAGCTGTTCCGGGATCAAGTCAACCACTCGTGCCCGCTTCGGGTCGAAGAACGCGAGGACGGTGGCCGCGTCGGTGGGCGAGGTGAAGCAGACGGTGACGGGTGAGGCCGTCACATTGCGCAGGCCGGCCTTCACCATGAGCGAGCGCGCAGTCCGCCCGGCGGTGGACAGGAGAATGTTCGACGACCGGACGGACGGGTCGTCGAGATGTGCGAAACCGTCATGCGTCAGGGACGGCCAGTCCGTGTCGATCACGCAGACCCGGCCGCCCGGGCGGGTCACCCGTACCAGTTCCGCGATCGCCGCGCCGGGATCAGCGAGGTGCTGGAGCACCCGTTCTGAGCGAACGCCGTCGAAGTGGTCGTCCGGGAAGTCGAGGGCGGTGACGTCGCCCACGACGTAGGTGACCGGGCCACCGTCGTGCCGGGCGTGAGCCGCGGAGATGACGTCGGCCGAGTTGTCGAGGGCGACCACCGACCCTCGTGGGCCCACCACCGAACCGAGGTCCCGCGCGACCTCGCCCAGCCCGCACCCCGCATCGAGCAGCCGTTCCCCCTCCGTCGCCGCGAACAGGTGGGAAGCGGTGGCGCGCATCCGCCGGATCTCGGGGTTGCTCGCCGTGCCGCTGAGGTACTCGATGACATGTCCCTTCAGCTCCTCGGAGCTGCGGTCGATGTCCGAAAAGGACGCGGGTAAAGATTCGCGTGCTGCTGTGCTCATCTCGGGGCTTCCTCTGAGCAGGTACGGGGTGAGCCGATCCTACGGTGCCGGAAATCGCTGTCCGAGAGAAATGAGACGAAGCGCTGCCTTTTCGGCCGGATATTCCCTTTGGCCGTACGGGATGACCGAGGTCATCGGGCTCTGTCCGGGCGGCGCGACGGGTCATGCCGTCGGAAGGTCACAATCGACGGCATGACTGCGACCGGCCTGATCGGCGACGGCCTCGACACCCCCTTCCTTGCCGTCGACGTCGACGCCCTGGACCGCAACCTCACGAGGATGGCCGGCGTGGCGCAGACGCGGGGGCTCGCGCTGCGCCCGCACGCGAAGACGCACAAGTGCCCGGAGATCGCCCGCCGCCAGGTCGGGCACGGCGCCGCGGGCCTGACCGTCGCCACGGTGGGCGAGGCCGAGATCTTCGCCGCGTCCGGCTTCGCCGACCTGTTCATCGCCTATCCGATCTGGGCTGCGGGCCCGCGTGCTGCCCGGTTGAGGGCCGTGGCCGAACGGGCGTCGCTCCGGGTGGGCGTCGACTCCGCCGAGGCCGCGCAGGTCCTCGCCCGAGCCGTGGCGGGCACGGACGTGGAGGCCGTCGTCGAGATCGACAGCGGTCACCACCGGAGCGGGGTGCAGCCCGACCGGGCCGCTGAGGTCGCCACCGCCGCGGCCCGCGCGGGGCTGCGGGTGTCGGGGGTGTTCACCTTCCCCGGCCACAGCTACGGCCCCGGTCGCCGGGAGCAGGCGGCCGCCGACGAGGCCACAGCGCTGGCCGGGGCGGCCGCGACGCTGCGGAAGGCCGGTCTCGACGTGGAGGTCGTCAGCGGCGGTTCGACACCGTCGGCGGCCATCGCGGACGGTGTCGCGCTGACCGAGATCCGGCCCGGCGTGTACGTCTTCAACGACGCGCAGCAGGCCGAGCTGGGCAGCTGTAGCTGGTCCGACATCGCGCTCACGGCGGTCAGCACCGTGGTGAGCGGTGCCGGGCGCCGGGTCGTGCTCGACGCGGGCAGCAAGGTGCTGGGCGCCGACCAGCCGGCCTGGGCCACCGGCGGCGGCCGGCTCCCAGACCACCCCGGCGCCCGGATCGTCGCGCTGTCCGAACATCACGCCACCGTCGTCCTCCCCGAGGACGGTGGCGTGCTGCAGCGGGGCGATGTCGTGCGGGTGGCTCCCAACCACGTGTGTTCCGCCGTCAGCCTGGCGGACGAGCTGGTCGTACTCGCTCAGGGCGTCCCGGTCGACCGCTGGCCGGTGGCCGCCCGGAACGCCAACACCTGACCCGGCCCGCACGGCGCCGGCCAGGTGTCACGGCCGGTGCAGCGGTTCGCCGTCGGCGCATCGCGGGCACCGGTCCGGCTCCCAGATCTCGTTGGGCCGGGCCACGAGGACATCGAGGGGCAGGCCTGCGCCTGCGGCGATGGTGGCCGGGGTCGTTCCCAGCGCCAGTAGCGCGCCGAGCGCGACCACCTCCGCACCGGCGGCCGTGAGATCGGCGAGGGTGGCGCGCACGGCCGAGCCCGCGTTCACGACGTCGTCGACGACGGCGACGCGTCTCCCCGGGAGCCGTGAGCGCAGGGCGGCGGGCAGCCGGTAGGTCGCCGAGTAGAGCCCGGTGCCCGTCGAGGTGCGTTCGGTGTAGCAGAAGGCGACGCCGAGCCGGGCGGCCACGAGCTGGGCGAGCAGGGCTCCGCCCACGAGCGGCCCGCACACGACATCCACCGCGTGCGGCCGGATCCGGTCCGCGAGGCGCTCGGCGGGCGCGTTGACCGTGTCCGACCAGAACAGGCCGTCGAGCTCGAGCCAGAGCTCGCCGTGGTGGCCGGACTCCAGGAGGAAGTGCCCCGTCCGCGCGGCCATGAGCCGCATGACGGCGTCGTTCTGGTCGTGGGGTGTGCTCACGAGGTCATATCCGTCGGACGGGCGATCATCGTGGCGATGCTGCTTCCGACCGAGAGGTGGAGCAAGTGGGTTTCTTCGAGGGGTTCACGACCCGGACCGTCGACGTCGGCGAGGCCGCACTGCACGTCCGGTACGGGGGTGCGGGATCGCCGGTCCTGCTCCTGCACGGGCACCCCCGCACGGGGGCGACGTGGCACCGGGTGGCAGCGCGGCTGCGTGAGGGTGGCCACACGGTCGTGGTGCCGGACCTGCGCGGCTACGGCCGGTCGTCCACGCCGGAGACCACGCATGACCACGCGCCGTACTCGAAGCGGGCGATGGCGCACGACATGGCCCGCCTCATGGCTCAGCTCGGCCACGAGACGTTCGCGGTGGCGGGCCACGACCGGGGCAGCTACGTGGCCCTGCGCCTGACCCTGGACCACCCGGCGGTGGTCGACCGGCTCACGGTGCTGGACTGCATCCCGATCACCGAGCACCTCGCCCGGTGCGACGCGCGTTTCGCATCGGCATGGTGGCACTGGTTCTTCTTCGCGCAGCCCGACAAGCCCGAGCGCGCGATCCTCGCCGACCCCGACGCCTGGTACGGCGGCGACCCGGCGAGCATGGGGGAGGAGGCGTACGCGGAGTTCCACCGCGCGATCCACGACCCGGCCACCGTGCGGGCGATGCTGGAGGACTACCGCGCCGGGCTGGGGATCGACCGTGCCCACGAGGAGGCCGACCGGGCGGCCGGACGCCGTGTGACCTGCCCGCTTCTCGTCCTGTGGTCGAGCCGCGACGACCTGGAGGACCTCCACGGCGACCCGCTGGCGGTGTGGCGCGAGTGGTCCACCGACCTACGCGGCGGTGGTCGGATCGACTCCGGACACCACATGGCCGAGGAGGCGCCGGACGAGCTCGCCGACGCGATTCTCGCCTTCCTCCGAGCCTGAGGCTGTGCATCTGTGGCGTTTCGGACGCATGCGGGAGACCGGATGTCCGGGTACTTGCCTAGAGTCGGGATCATGGGTGGCGTTCGCGGACGGATCATAGGCCTTCTGGCTCGCCGGCGCTTGGGACGCAGACGGGCGGGCGGCGGGTCGCCCGACGCACTGCTGTCGATGCTCCCGGGCTCGGCGCTGGTGCCGCTCCAACGCATCGGGCTCGACCCGGTGGAGGCACTGGGAGCCCTGCGCGAGGACGAGCCGGTCAGCCAGCTCAAGCTGCCGTTCGGGTTGCGCGCCTGGCTGGTCACGGGCTACGAGGAGAGCAAAGCGGTGCTCGGGGCGGGGAGCGCCTTCAGCAACGACTTCACCAACCTCGTCGGCACGGTGGGCATCACGGCCGACCAGAATCCGGGCGGTCTCGGCTTCACCGACCCACCGGCGCACACCCGCCTCCGGCGGATGCTCACTCCCGAGTTCACCGGCCACCGGCTACGCAGACTCGGCCCGCGTATCGAGGCGATCGTGGCCGGTCAGCTCGACGAGATGGCCGGGATCGCGGAGTCGGACGGGGTCGTCGACATCCTGCAGTCCTTCGCGCTCCCCATCCCGTCGCTCACCATCTGCGAGCTCCTCGGCGTCCCCTACTCCGACCGTGCCGACTTCCAGCGGCTCAGCACCACGCGTTTCGACCTGCTCGGCGGGGTCACCGGCACGATCGGCGCCATCTCCGAGTCGATGGAGTACCTGCTCGGCATCGTGGAGAAGCAGCGGGTCGCTCCCGGCGACGGGCTGCTCGGCATGCTCGTGCGGGAGCACGGCGACGACATCAGCGACCACGAGCTGGCCGGGCTCGCCGACGGCCTGCTCACCGGCGGGCTCGAGACCACCGCGAGCATGCTCGCGCTGGGCACCATCGTGCTGCTGCAGCAGCAGGAGAGCCGCATCGCCGTCCGCGACGACGACAGCGCGATCGAGCCGTTCGTCGACGAGCTGCTGCGCTACCTCACCGTGGTGCAGGTCGCGTTCCCGAGATTCGCGAAGGAGGAGATCCAGATCGGTGGTCGCACCATCGCCAAGGGCGACATCGTGCTCTGCTCGCTGAGCGGGGCCAACCGCGACGGGCACGGGCTCGACCGGTTCGACCCCACGCGCGACGCTCGGCCGCACCTCGCCTTCGGCTACGGCCTCCACCGCTGCATCGGTGCCGAGCTCGCCCGCATGGAGCTGCGCGCGGCCTACCCGGCCCTCCTCCGCCGGTTCCCCGACATCACGCTCGCCAAGGACCCCGGCGACCTCTCCTACCGCAAGCTGTCGTTCGTCTTCGGGGTCGACGCGCTCCCCGTCACGCTCCACTGAGTCGGCCGGCGGATCACGCCAGGAGGGAGGCGTAGCGGGGGAGGTCGATGTTCCCGCCGCTCACGATCACGCCGACCCGCTGCCCGGACAGCTCGCCGGCGAGCCTGCGCACGGCGGCGAAGGCCAGACAGCCGGTGGGCTCCACCACGATCTTGAGCGTGGCGGCGAACACCCTCATCGCCGCCACCAGCTCGTCGTCGGAGGCGGTGAAGATGTCGTCCACATCCCGGCGGATGATCGCGAAGGGCAGCTCGCCGAGGTGCTGGGTCTGTGCGCCGTCGGCGATGGTGTCGGGTGTGGCGATGTGCACGAGCGACCCGGTGCGCAGCGACTGCAGCCCGTCGTCGCCCGCCTCCGGTTCCACGCCGTAGATCCGGCAGGACGGCGAGAGCGCGCGGGTGGCCAGTGCCGCACCCGAGAGCAGCCCACCGCCGCCGAGGCAGACGAACAGGGCGTCGAGCTCGCCCACCTCCTCGATCAGCTCCTTCGTGGCGGTGCCTTGCCCCGCGATCACGTCGGGGTGGTCGTAGGGCGGCACGAGCGTCATGCCGTGCTCGGCCGCGAGGGCGCGGCCGAGCTCCTCGCGGTCCTCGGTGTATCTGTCGTAGACGACGATCGACGCGCCGTACCCGCGCGTGGCGGCCACCTTGCTCGCCGGGGCATCGTGCGGCATCACGATCGTGGCGGGCATCCCGAGGATGCGCGCGGAGAGCGCGACGGCCTGCGCGTGGTTCCCCGAGGAGTAGGTGATCACGCCCGCCCGCCGCTGCGCCTCGTCGAAGCGCGACAGGGCGTTGAACGCGCCGCGGAACTTGAACGCGCCCATCCGCTGGAAGTTCTCGCACTTGAAGAACACCGACGCGCCGACCTCGCCGTCCACCCGTCTCGATGTCAGCACGGGGGTGCGGTGGGCCTGGCCCCGGATCCGCTCGGCGGCGGCCTGCACGTCGGCGTAGGTGGGCGGTGTCGGCATCGTGCTCCCGTCTCGGTGTGTCCTTCGCATCGTGGTCGACGACACCGACACCGTCCTGCCCGGCCCGGGCTACGTGCCGGATCCGCGGTGCTCCGTGCGCACGAGGGACGCCAGCGCCGCCAAGGCCTCGGCCGCTATCGCCGGATGGTCACTGGGCCCGGGCGCCGGGCGCCGGGAACTGCGGTTCGCAGCCGTGACGACCTCGGGATCGACGCGGACGGGCGCGTCCACGAGCACCGCGATGTTCAGCGCGTCGCTCGGGCGCGCATCGACCGTCGAACCGTCCGCCAGCGCGAGGCGCGCGTAGAACACCCCGGCGGTGAGGCCGACGATCTCGACGGCTTCGATACGGCCGCCGGCGGCGGCCAGCAGGGCGACCGTCAGCTGGTACGTACTCGGTCGCGGCAACTCGGCTCCGTCGAGTGCGAGTGCGAGCGACGTGGCCTCGGCCGCCCCGACCCAGATCGGCAGCGTGTGCCCGACCTCGGCGTCGGACAGGACGACGATGTGCACGACATCGCCCTCCCTGTCCACGCGGCGCACGGCCGTGACCTGCATCGGAATCGGGTCGGCGGACTCGGTTTCCATGGCGGGCTCCTCCATCGTGGGGCGGACGGCGAGGTCGGGCATGCTGCGTCGCAGGCTCTCCCTCGCCTTGTACAGCCGGTTCTTCACGGCCGTCACCGAGACGCCGAGATGCTCCGCGGTCTCGGCGATGCTCAGTCCTTGCAGGTAGAACGCCGTGATCGCCGCGGCCTGTCCGACCGGCAGCGACGCGACGACCTCGGTGAGCCGCCGGGCCAGCAGGCGGTTCTCGACAACGGTGTCCGGTCCCGGGCCGGCGTCCCGTGGTTCGGCGATCCACCGGCCGCCGAGCACCACCTCGAGCGAGATCGGGCTCCGCGACTGCTGCCGGGCCAGGTTGCGTGCGGTGTTCAGGGCGATCCCGGCCAGCCAGGGCCCGAAGCTGGCGGGGCGCTCCAGCTTGTCCAGGCTCGTCATGGCGGCGAGGACGGCGTCCTGGACCACGTCCTCGGCCCCCGTGGGGTCGGCGAGCCAGCGGACGCACAGCGAGCGGACGAGGTCGAGATGCCGGTCGACCAGTACGGCGAACGCGGACCGGTCGCCGTGGCGCGCCGCGTGTACCAGCGCTGCGTCATCGTCGGCTGTGCTCGCCCTCCACACGTCCTCATAGTGGTGGCCACCCCATCCGGGGTTAGCCACTCAACGACGAACGCCGGGCCCGCCTCGGAAGGCGGACCCGGCGTTCGGCCGGTGTTCTGAGCTCAGCGACGCACGGACCTGCGGCTGTACATGCCGGTGACCAGGAAGACCCCGAGGGCCGCGACGACGACCTGGAGGATCAGCTCACCGATGTGGAACCCGCCTCCCGTGGCCAGGCCCAGGGCGCCGGCGATGAACGAGCCGATGAAGGCGGCGACGATACCGATGACGATCGTCAGCCAGATCGGGATCGGCTGCTTGCCCGGCACGACCAGGCGGCCCAATGCGCCGATGATGAGCCCCACGACGATGGCAGTGATGATGCCCGTGACGGTCACGGTTCCCTCCAGTTACGCCCCAGGGGTCGCTCTTGACGACCCGTTGTGGCTGAGTTCCCGGTCGGTCACGTGATCAAGCGTGATCGAGGCAACGTCGTCGATCTTTGGTCCGGGCGGACCATCGCCTACGACCGGATGCCGGAACGCCGCGGGCTGGGCGGTGCTGCGCGTCACCCCACGGCGGCCCGAGCCGGCCCGGCGCCGCGGAGCACCCGTTCCTGGAGCTCGGGGGCCACCAGCCGCTCCGGGCCGTCGAGCATGTTGATCACGCGCAGCAGTGCCGTGGCGAGGACGGCGTCGTCCTCTGCCGCCTCCCGGTACCGCTCCAGGTACTCGCCCATCTCGAGCATCTCCGCGGTCCGCTCGCCCTCGACGTGCGGGAACCGCAGGTCGCCGCCGACGACGATGCCCCACGGGTTGTCGAGCAGCGTTGCCGACGCGGTGAAGAAGCGGAGCCACAGTTCATCGCCGCCCTCATGGAGCAGGCGGCCCAGCAGCTGCGCTTCCAGCGCGGCGACCGTCATGCCCTGCCCGTAGATCGGGTTGAAGCTGCAGAGGGCGTCGGCGGCGACGAGATAGGCCTCCGGGAAACGATCGAGCTGCTCGTAACGACGGCGGACACTCGCCGGATAACGCGACAGCACCGGCTCGCTCAGCGGGTCGGCAGAACGGATGATCTCGGCGATGTCGGGGGCGGCCAGGTGCTCGGCGAACTCGGCCATGCCCGCGTCCTCGGTGGGCAGGACCTCATCGCCACCCCACGCGCTGATGTTGACCATGAAGCGCTCGCCCTCCTGTCCCAGCACGAGCCCACTGCGCAGCTGGCCCGGGTAGGGGGCGAACGTCGAGCCGAGACGGCCGCCGAGATGGTGGGGTTCACGGCGGTAGAGCCGGGAGAGGTAGGTGACGTCGATGCGCACCCGTTCCTCCGGTGCTCTCGCGTACCCGAGCTCGTCGAGCCACACCGGGCCGCGCGTGCCACGGCCTGCGGCGTCCACCACAAGATCGGCGGCCAGCACGGATTCCGCCGCGTCCGCCGAGCGGTTCCGCATGCGCACTCCGGTGATCCGGCGCCGATCAGGGGAACTCGTCAGGCCGGTCACCTCGCAGCGATCGACGATCGACACCCGGGGCAGGGCCGCGACCCGGGAGCCGACGGCGAACTCCAGCAGGGGACGGCTCACTCCCAGGGCGAACAGTCCCGACGGCCCGGGGCACAGCAGGCGACCGTCGGCGTACCAGTGGAAATCGGACCGCACATCGATGAGGGGCACGCCGGCCGCGAGCAGTTCGTCGCTCAGACCGGGGAAGAACTCGTCGAGCACCTCCCGGCCCCGGGCGAGCAGAGCGTGCGGATGGCGACCCTGCGGCACGCCGCGCCGCGGGCTCGGCTCGGTCGGAAGCTCGTCCCGGTCGAGCACCGTCACGCGCTCGAAACTTTCGCTGAGCGCCCGGGCCGCGAGCAGTCCTCCCATCGATGCGCCGATGACGACGGCGTGTCCGCGACGTGGCGAAATCGGATGCATCAGGCTCCTTCGGAAGAGTGCTCTGCATGGACCGCGGGATTGATTGACAGTGGGCGGGTGAATTTCCGTCGCTCGCCGTCGAGGTCATTCCCGGGCATACACATGAGTCGGAAGGGGTGCGCCCATAACTATACGGTCGGCCGGCGCGGCGAGGCCTCTGTCGCGACCTTTATGGACCGACTGCACGAATTGTGAAGACCGTGAATCCGGTTTCGGGCGGCGTCTACGGTGCTCACTCTCCGCTTATCGTCTGCTGATACGGCGGCGCCCCGGTTCATCACCGACGTCGTGATCGTCATTGACGGAGGCTGGACCGCTCAGTGACCGTGGCGCTCCCTCGGGTGCGGTCGGGCCGCCGACCCTCACATTCGGCCGCGACACGCGCGTGATCAGCGGAAACGCGGGTACCCCGCCTCCGATGAGACTGCTGGAGCGGGTGCTGAAGCCGACGGTGGACCGGTTGGTGGCGGAGCGCATCGAGGAGGAACGCCTCGATGGGCTCTACCGCTACCGCGTCCACAGCGACCCCGCCCGGCTGCGGATCCACCCCACCGCGGTCGTCAACAACGCGATCTTCAACACCGGCGGTGGCCACATCACCGTCGGGGAGTACGTGTTCTTCGGTCACAACGTCTGCGTGCTCGCCGGCGTGCACGAGGTCGACAAGTTCGGCATCGAGCGGCAGCAGGCCATCCCCCGCAGCGGGTACGACATCGAGATCGCCGAAGGTGTCTGGCTGGCGACCAACGTGCTGGTCGCCGGGCCGGTGACGATCGGTGCGCATGCGGTCGTGGGTGGTGGATCGGTGGTGCTGAAGGACGTTCCGCCGTATGCGGTGGTGGCGGGCAACCCGGCGAGGTTCATCCGGTCATTGGCTCCGTCCGGCGCGGATTGACCGGTGCTGCTTCGCCGGGTGTCAGCCGGCCAGAAAGGACCGTACCCGGCCGACCCAGTCGGCCTGCCGTTCGAAGTGCGCAGCATGGCCGGCCTCCGGCACCAGAGACAGTTCACTGTGCGGCACGGCCGCATGCAGCCGATGAGCTACCTGCGCGGGGAAACCCAGATCGTGCGCACCGTGCAGGATCAACGTGGGACGACGGAGTTCGCGTAGCACCGCTTCCGGATCGGCGGGCCGGGGTGACCGCAGCCTGCCCGCAAGCCATCCCGGATTCCATTCGCCGGAAAACCGGACCCGCCGCAGCACGGCCCGCCACGGGTCCAGCAACCCGAGGTCCCACAGGTTCATCGGCGCGGCGGCCATCGCCATGAGGCGGGTCTTCTCGGCCTGGCCGGTGGACCGATCCGCGAAGATCGCCGCAATCTCGGCGTCGACGGCCGCGACCCGTCGCAGATACTCGGCGTTCTGAGCGAGCTCGTCCTCGATATCCGGATACGCCGTGGTCGATGCGAGTACCAGCCGGTCCACAAGATGCGGATGGCGTTCGGCAAGCATCATCGCGAGCTGTCCGCCGTAGGAGAAGCCGAGCACGTCCACCCGGTCGGCGCCGAGTTCGTACACGAGCCGAGCAGCATCCTCGACACACAGGTCGGGCTGGTACTCGTCGGCGGGGAGGTCCCGGCTGCTGCGACCGCACCCGCGCAGGTCGAACAGGACGACACGGCGTACGTCGATCAGATCGTCGAGCGCCGGCAGGAGGTAGGAGTGGTCCCACCCGGGCCCGCCGTGGATCACCAGCAGGACGGGGGCGTCCGGATCGCCATGGCTGCGAACGAACAGTGACACGCCGTCCGCCATGTGAAGCAGTCCCTCATCGAGCACCGCGCACGGTATCGCTCCGGGTGCGCTGGTCCGCGGAAAGTCGCTGCTGCCGGGTTGCACATCGAGACCGGTGGTGAGCCGACTCAGCACCACTGGTGACCCTCGTAGGAGATGTGAACTCGGGTCTGCTGGTTGTCGCCGTGTTCCCGCCCAGGACGCAGGTCACCCCTGATGGGCTCGCCGTGAAGATTCAGCGAACCACTGACCCCGCACACCTCGTCGGAATCATCCCACTCGCCCGCGCGACTTCGGATGACGTCTGATTCGAGCCAGAACGCACTGCACGATCCGCAGGTGAACGCCGCCCGGCGGCCCAGCTGGGTGTGATGATCCAGGCGCTCCGCGCACAGCGGGCAACAATACGGATCGCCGTTTCGGGGATTGCGAACCGGCGGCGGGGACAAGTGTCTCATGCTGCGAGTCATCAGTCGAGCTCCCCTTGTCACGCGACAGCGTTGTGGTCCCATATTGCTGTTTGCGGCCGTGGAATGCCGCGTTATGTGTCCATGACGCGCCAGGGAGGGCGCAAGAAATGCTGAATCGGGCGTGCCACTCAGGCCGCGGTGAAGAATCCAGCATCGCGCTGGATGGCCCACGCCGTCTAGGGCGGTCATGGCAGGTCGAGTGGGGGTGGTGACCCCATTCTTCCGCTTGTGTCGCCGGACGCGGGATTCGCGGGGTACGTGCACCATATGCGGCCGGGCGCGATGGCGCCGCAAAATGTTCTACCGGACCGGACGTCAATGATCGGTCTTTGTCCAGTCAGCCCCGGAAGTCATCTTCTGAAGCGAGCGGTACGCCGGTCCGGACCACGGCGTGTGTTCGGAACCGGCCGCGGCCGGGACGCGCGTGGCGGGTCAGGCCGGGCGCCGCGCAGCAAGCAGTACCTGCGGGAGCCGCGAGGGCGGCTGCACCGGCAGCCTCAGCTCGGCGACCACGTCGAGACCGGCGTCGACCAGCATTCCGACCAGTTCCTCGGGGCGGTACAGGTGGGTCGTCCAGGACACCGGCAGGCCGCCGTACCCCTCCGTGCGGGCGATGTCGCCGTCGCCGACGTGCGTGCCGACCAGCGCCTGACCTCCGGGGACGAGCGCGTCCGCGAAGCTCCGCAGCACACCGGGCAGCGCCTCGCGCGGGAGGTTGAACAGCGACCACCAGCCGAGCACGCCGCCCAGCGAGGCCGGCGCGAGGTCGAGGTCGGTCGCCGAGGCGACGGAGAACCGAAGGTCGGGGTACTCCCGTCGGGCGTGCTCGATCATCCGCGGCGACAGGTCGACGCCCGAGGCGTCCAGACCCAGCCCGGAGAGGTGCGCGGTGACGATGCCGGGGCCGCAGCCGACGTCCAGGACCGGGCCGAGTCCGCGGACGGACTCCGCGAACGCGGCGAGCGCAGCCCGTAGCCACGGCTGCGCGTCGAGCCGGCCGGCCCCCATCTCGACGTAGGCGTCGGCCACCCGGTCGTAGGACTCGCGGACTGTCTCGAGGTCGGAGAGCTCCTGCACGACGGCACTCTACGCACGCCGCTCCCAGACCGAACGGCGTTGGCAGCGGCCGAGGAAGCCAAGGAAAGCGGAGTATGAGCGGCTCATTCACCCTTCCGGCGGCGGGGCCGCTGTAGGTGTGCGTCGACGCAACTCGTAGGCGACCGTCGGCCAGACTTCGCCCTTGACCTCGCGCAGTCGGTCGCCGGACCGATTGCGAGTGAAGCCTGCTCTCTCAGCGGCGGCTCGGGATGGGGCGTTGTCGGCGTGGGTCCACAAACGGATCACCTGGAGATCCAGGTGGGCGAAGGCCCAGCGGGTGAGGAGCGCGAGGGCTCGACGAGCGACGCCTCGGCCCCGCGCCTCCGCTGCCACCCAGTACGAGACGTCGCCTGTCCCATCTGCGTGTTCGAGGGCGACGTTGCCGAGGCGGGACCCGGTGCGCGCATCAGCGACCAAGAACCCTTCATGCCGTGGGTTCGACGAGAGCGCGTTGATCGCGGCGACGACGTCGTCCGCGGTCAGGTTCGAGGGGTCGGTCGTGAACCGCGTGATCTCTGCGTCCCTCGTACAGCACGCGTACCACTCTGCGTCCGAGGGCAACCAGGCTCGTAGAACGATCGTGCTGTCACGGAGGTGCGGGAGCACGTCACGAGCCTCGCAGAAGAGGCGGGCAAGGGTGCGACTTCCAGGTGGAGCGCTGGAGTGCGTGCTCCCGCCGATGGCGATGTGCAACGGCCGGACCACCCGTCAGGGCGGTCCGGCCGTATGCGCTGGTGACGCTGGCGGAGGATGCGGGATTCGAACCCGCGAGGGCGTGAACCCAACACGCTTTCCAAGCGTGCGCCATAGGCCACTAGGCGAATCCTCCGTGTCGGAGCATAGCCGGGTCGCTCGCGCCGCCGACGACCGCCTACACTCCTCCACGGACCCCGCGCGGCGTCCATCCTGTGAACTCCCCCAGGGCCGGAAGGCAGCAAGGGTCAACGGGCTCTGTCGGGTGCGCGGGGTCCCCTTACGTCTCCGGCCCGTGCGGCCACTTACGTTCCCCCGCGGCCTGCTGTCGGTGCCGGTCGGTAGCCTCGCGCCCGTGGCGCTGGCTCTGTACCGCAAGTACCGCCCGGCGAAGTTCGCCGAGGTGGTCGGGCAGGAACACGTCACGGAGCCGTTGAGCACGGCGCTCGCGGCGGGCCGTATCAACCACGCCTACCTGTTCTCGGGCCCCCGCGGCTGTGGGAAGACGTCGTCGGCGCGCATCCTGGCGCGGTCGCTCAACTGTGAGCTCGGTCCCACACCCGACCCGTGCGGGGTCTGCCCGTCCTGCATCTCGCTGGCGCCGGGCGGGCCGGGCAACATCGACGTCACCGAGCTCGACGCCGCGTCCCACGGTGGGGTGGACGACACCCGGGAGCTGCGCGACCGCGCCTTCTTCGCGCCCGCGGAGTCGCGCTACCGCGTGTTCATCGTCGACGAGGCCCACATGATCACGACGCAGGGTTTCAACGCCCTGCTCAAGATCGTGGAGGAGCCGCCGGAACACCTGGTGTTCGTGTTCGCCACCACCGAGCCGGACAAGGTGCTGCCCACCATCCGCTCGCGCACCCACCACTACCCGTTCCGCCTCATCCCGCCCGGCACGCTGCGCAAGCTGCTGGAGCGCATCTGCGCCGAGGAAGGCGCGGTCGTCGCGCCCCCGGTCTTCCCCCTCGTCATCCGCGCGGGGGGCGGCTCGGCGCGCGACTCGCTGTCGGTCCTCGACCAGCTGCTCGCCGGGGCCGGACCGGAGGGCGTCACCTACGAGCGGGCGGTGGCGCTGCTCGGGGTCACCGACGTCTCTCTGATCGACGACGTGGTCGACGCGCTCGCCGCGAGCGACCGCGCCGCGGTGTTCGAGGCCGTCGACCGGCTGGTGGAGGCCGGGCACGACCCCCGCCGCTTCGCGGCCGACCTGCTGCAACGCCTGCGCGACCTCACGCTGCTGCAGGCGGTGCCCGAGGCGGCCGAGCGCGGGCTCGTCGAGGGGGCCGAGGACGAGCTGTCGCGGATGATCGAGCAGGCCGGCAAGCTCGGTCAGGCCACGCTCACCCGCTACGGCGAGATCGTGCACACCGGGCTCACCGAGATGCGGGGGGCCACGGCGCCGCGGCTGCTGCTGGAGCTGCTGTGTGCGCGGATGCTGCTGCCCGCCGCCACCGTGGCCGAGCCGGGGCTGCTGGAACGCCTCGAGCGCCTCGAGCGGCGCAATGCCATCGCGTCCGCCCCGCTGCCCCCCGGGGAGACGGTGGCCGATCGTGAGGAGCCGGCCGATGTGCGGCCGCGGTTCCAGCGCCGCAGCGAGCGGGCGGAGCAGCCGGCGGGCGCCGGTGCGCCGGTGGAGGCTCGGGACGGCCGGGTCGGGGCGGCGCCCGCCGAGTCCGAGCAGGCGGTCCGGCAGCGGGCCGCCACGGATCGTCCCGCCGTCGATCCGCGGGCTGGCGTCGACTCTGCCGCCGGGCCCGCCGATTCCGGTCGCCGGGGTGGGGAACCGGTGGCAGCGGAACCCACCGGTGCTCCTCCCTCGGGCGCCGATCGTCCCGCCGTCGATGAGGCAGCAGGCGCCGCTCGCCGGGGCGGTGAACCCTCGACGGAACGCCCGCCCGGTGATCGTCCTGCCGTGGAGCCCGCCTCACCTGCCCGTCCCTCCGAACGGGAGCCTGTCGCCCGTCCCGGCTCGGCGCGCCCCGTCCCCGAGCGGGCAACGACCGCTGCCTCCGACCGCCCGGTTCCGCCGGCGCCGGCCGACACAGCCGCCCGGTACGACCGCGGTGGCCCCGCTCGCCAGGCCGAGCCCGCCGGCGTGGCTCCACTCGACGCGGCGGCGGTGCGGCGGGCGTGGCCGGAGGTGCTGGCCGCGGCCAAGGACCGCAAGAAGCGCACGGCCGCGCTGCTGGTGAGCGCCACCGTGCGGGCCGTGGAGGGCGACACGCTGGTGCTGAGCATCGGCACCGCCCCGCTGGCCCGGTTGCTCTCGGAGCAGAGCAACACCGAGGTCATCGCCGAGTCGCTGCACGCGGTGCTGGGGGTCCGCTGGCGGGTGCGCTGCGAGCACGGCGACGCCGTGCCGTCCGCGCCCCCCGCGGCCGGTCCGCCCCCGTCCCCCGTCGCCGCGCCGCAACGCCGGCCGTCCCGCCCGCCGCCCGTGCGTCGCTCGGCCGCCCCCGACGACGGCGAACCGCTCCCGCCCGAGCCGCCCGAGGAGGAGCCACCGCCCGACGACGAGGAGTCGATGATCGCCGAGGCGGCCACCGCCCCGGTGGATCTGCCCGTGGAGCAGCGGCGCGACCCCGAGGAGGCGGCGATCGAGCTTCTGAGCGCGCAGCTGGGAGCCCGGGCGATCGATCGGCGCTGACCCACCGCGGCGGCGCCAGCCCGAGTGCGCCACCGGGTGGCATCGCGTCGGCGAGCGGGCGTCCGGGCGGGCGGCAACCGGGCTCTGCGTAGGCTGCCGCCACGTGGCCGATGGACAAGTGCAGACCGACGTCCTCGTCGGGCTGACCGCCGATCAGGTCGCCGCCAGGGTCGCGGGCGGCCACACCAACGACGTCCCTGCCCGGGCCAGCCGCAGCGTCGGCGAGATCATCCGGGCCAACGTGCTCACCCGGTTCAACGCCATCGTGGGTGTGCTGTTCGCCATCATCCTGGTGATCGGGCCGATCCAGGACGGCCTCTTCGGCTTCGTGATCATCATCAACACGCTGATCGGCATCGTGCAGGAGGTGCGCGCGAAGCGGACGCTCGAGCGGCTGGCGATCATCGGGGAGGCCCGCACCCGGGTGCGACGCGACGGGGCATCGATCGAGCTGTCACCGAGTGCCGTTGTGCTCGACGACGTCATCGAGCTCGGGCCCGGCGACAAGGTCGTGGTGGACGGCGTGGTGCTCGCCTCGGACGGTCTCGAGGTGGACGAGTCGCTGCTCACCGGCGAGTCCGACCCGGTGCACAAACAACCCGGCGACCAGGTGCTCTCGGGGAGCTTCGTGACCGTCGGTACCGGCGCCCACCAGGCCACAAAGGTGGGGCGCGAGGCCTACGCGGCGAAACTGGCCGAGGAGGCGAGCAGGTTCAGCCTCGTCGACTCCGAGCTGCGGTCGGGCATCAACCGGATCCTGCAGATCGTCACCTACCTCATGGTGCCGGCGGCTGCGCTGATCATCTGGAGCCAGCTCCACACGGTGGGCGCCGACATCGACGACGCGCTGCGCGGGATGGTCGCCGCGCTGGTGCCGATGGTGCCCGAGGGGCTGGTGCTGCTCACCAGCATCGCGTTCGCCGTCGGGGTGGTCCGGCTCGGCCGTCGGCAGTGCCTCGTCCAGGAGCTGCCGGCCATCGAGGGCCTCGCGCGGGTCGACGTCGTGTGCGCCGACAAGACCGGCACGCTCACCGAGAACGGCATGCGGCTGGCCAGGGTTCAGCCGTTGCGGGGGATGTCGGAGGACGGCGTGCTGCACCGCTCGTTGGGTGCGCTCGCCGCCGCCGATCCCCGGCCCAACGCGAGCCTGGCAGCGGTGGGCGAGGGGTGCCCGTCGCCCGGCTGGACGGTGTCGGCGACGGCGCCGTTCTCGTCGGCCCGCAAGTGGAGCGGGGCGAGCTTCGGTGCCGACGGCGACTGGGTGCTCGGCGCCCCTGACGTCCTGTTGCCCGCAGACAGCCCCGAGCGGGCGGAGGCCGAGCGGGTGGGCGCCGAGGGCCTGCGGGTGCTCCTGCTTGGCCGCTCCGACCGCCCGGTCGACGCCGCGACGGCGCCCGGCGCGGTCGAGCCCGCCGCGCTGGTCGTCCTCGAACAGCGGGTTCGGCCCGAGGCGGCCGGCACGCTCGCCTACTTCGCGGCGCAGGACGTCGAGGTCAAGGTCATCTCGGGGGACAACGCCGTGTCGGTCGGCGCGGTGGCGGCGTCGCTCGACCTGCCGCACGCCGGCGCCCCCGTCGACGCCAGGCAGTTGCCGGCGGACCGGACCGAGCTGGCCGACGCGCTCGAGCGCAGCACGGTGTTCGGCCGCGTCACCCCGGCGCAGAAGCGCGACATGGTGGGCGCTCTGCAGTCGCGCGGGCACACCGTCGCGATGACGGGCGACGGGGTCAACGACGTGCTCGCGCTCAAGGACGCCGACATCGGCGTGGCCATGGGCTCGGGAAGCCCGGCCACCCGTGCCGTCGCGCAGATCGTGCTGCTGGACAACTCGTTCGCGACGCTGCCGCACGTCGTCGCCGAGGGGCGGCGGGTGATCGGCAACATCGAGCGCGTCGCCAACCTGTTCCTCACCAAGACCGTCTACTCCGTGCTGCTGGCGATCCTCATCGGCGTGGTCGAGGTGCCGTTCCCGTTCCTGCCCCGGCACCTGACGCTGATCGGCGCGCTCACGATCGGCATCCCCGCGTTCTTCCTCGCGCTCGCGCCGAACACCGAGCGTGCTCGCACGGGGTTCGTGCGCCGCGTGCTGCGGCTCGCGCTACCGGCGGGGGTGATCACCGGGCTGGCCACCTTCGTCACCTACCTGCTCGCCCGGGCCGACGCGACGGCCACCCCGGTCCAGCAGAGCACCGCCGCGGTGGTGACGCTGTACCTCGTCGCCACGTGGGTGCTCGTCGTCGTCGCCCGTCCGTTCGTGTGGTGGAAGACGGTGATGATCGCCGCGTCGATCGTGGCCTTCTGCTACGCGCTGTTCCTCCCGATCCTGTTCGGGCAGGACTTCTGGCAGCTCGACCCCGGCCACCGCCCGACGATGCTGCTGGCGCTCGTGGTGGCGGCGGTGGGCGCGCTGCTCGTCGAACTGGCAGCGCGGGTCAACCAGCACATCGACGCCCGCCGCGCCCGTGCCGCTGCCTGACCGGCGGAGCGGTCAGCCGGGGCGGTGCAGGTAGGCCAGCAGGCCCTGCGCCAGCGCACTCGCGTACCGGGCCCGGCCTTCGGGGCTGCTCACCAGCGCGGCCTCGGCGGGGTTGCGCATGTTGGCGCACTCCACGAGTGCCGTGGGGCGGGCGGCGAGGTTGAGCCCGGCGAGGTCGGACCGCGGGGAGAGGCCGTCGCGGCCGATGTAGTTCGAGTCCACGAAACCGGCACTGCGCATGGCGTCGCGCAGCGCCACCGACAACTCGTGCGCCGGCGCTTCCTGCGCCGGGTTCAGCGGCGGGTCGGAGTACGCCACGTGGAAGCCGGCTCCCCGAGCGGGGGCACCGTCGGCGTGGATGGAGACGATGGCGGCGGCCCCCGCGCTGTCGCCCGCCCGGCCGCGTTCGTCGACGCAGGGGCCGACGCCGTCGTCGTCCGTGCGTGTCATGACGACCCGGACGCCCGCCGCGGTGAGCTGTTGCGCCACCCGCGATGCGACGTCGAAGTTGAAGGCGTGCTCGGGATATCCCGCATCGGTCTGGGTGCCGGTGGTGTTGCAGGCCTTCGTGCCCCCACGCCCGTCGGGTACCTGGCGGTTGATGGCTGCGAGGTTCCGGGAGTTGCGGCCGTTGTGACCCGGGTCGAGCACCACCACGGGCGGCGCGACGGAGACGGGCGACGGGGCCCGTGCGGGGGACGGCGCCGAGCCGGCGGCGGGAAGGGGCACCTGCGGCGGGGGCGTCGCGCAGCCACCCAGCACCGCCGCCAGCGCGACGCCGCAGAGCCACAGGCGGGAGGTGCGCACGACCCTCAGCGTGGCACGGTGGCCGCGGCGCCACGCCATCTCCCCGCCTGAGGGCGTCGATGTGCTGCGGAAGCGTTAGCCTTTTGCCCTGAGCCGGCCGCGTCCGACGCGCCGGGCACGACTGCGAGGAGACCGCTGGTGCAACCGGGTCAGCCCGACATGCAGATGATCCTGCAGCAGGCGCAGAAGATGCAGGAGCAGCTGATGGCCGCCCAGGCCGAGCTGGCGGAGGCCGAGGTCATCGGCCAGGCCGGCAACGGACTGGTTCAGGTCACCACCACCGCCGCGGGCGAGGTGCGCTCCGTACGGATCGATCCGAAGATCGTCGACCCCGACGACGTGGAGACCCTGCAGGACCTCCTCGTCGGCGCGCTGCACGACGCCGCGCGGGCCGCACAGGAGATGCAGGCCGAGAAGATGGGGCCGCTGGCAGGCGGTCTGGGCGACGCCGCAGGCGGCCTCGGCCTTCCGGGACTCGGCTAGCCCCGTGTTCGAGGGACCGGTCCAGGACCTGATCGACGAGCTGGGCCGGCTGCCCGGAGTGGGGCCGAAGAGCGCTCAACGGATCGCCTTCCACCTGCTGGCGGCCGACCCCGTGGACGTGTCGCGGCTGCAGGAGGTGCTGCAGAAGGTCAAGGAGGGCGTGCGGTTCTGCGAGGTCTGCAGCAACGTCTCCGAGCGGGAGCGCTGCCGGTACTGCTCCGACGCGCGCCGCGACCCCACGATCGTCTGCGTCGTCGAGGAGCCGAAGGACGTGCTCGCCGTGGAGCGCACCCGCGAGTTCAAGGGGCGCTACCACGTGCTCGGTGGTGCTCTCGACCCGCTCGCGGGCGTCGGGCCGGACGGCCTGCGGATCCGTGAGCTGCTCGCCCGCCTCGGTGGCACCGGTCCGGCCCAGGACGAGACCGACATCGCCGAAGTGATCATCGCGACCGACCCCAACACCGAGGGCGAGGCCACCGCCACCTACCTGGTGCGGCTGCTGCGCGACTTCCCCGGCCTGTCGGTCACCCGGCTGGCGTCCGGTCTGCCGATGGGCGGCGACCTGGAGTTCGCCGACGAGCTCACCCTCGGTCGCGCGCTGTCCGGCCGGCGCGCCCTCTGACGGGCCGGCGCGGTGGCCGGCCCGCCCGGGCCGAGCACCGCGGCGGCGCCGGGACTGCTGAGCCCGGCACCGCCGCCGCCGCGATCACCCCCCGGCGACCGCGCCGCGTCAGTCCTCGTCCCATGACTCGGCGTCGTGGTCGTCGACGCCGTGGTACTCGGGCTGACGGGCCTCCCATTCCCGCCGCCGCTCTGCCGCGACCTCGCGCCAGGAGCGGGCGTGCACGTTGTCGATGATCCCCACGGCGATCGCGATCGCGACCATCACGCCGACCCCGGCGACGATCACGGCGATCATGGCGACCACCGGCCTCGGTGGACGGCCACCCCGTGGGTGCTGTTGCTCCTCGTTCTTCCGTTGGACATCACCGTCTTGCCCCTTCCCGTTGCAACTCACTCCGACTGGTTGTCGGACAGTGGGGGATCCCGGGTTCGAACCGGGACGGGATGCAGACGCTCCGGGTCCCGGAGCGGCCGCCGCATGGAACGCGGGACAGTCGAACCCAGGACGGGGGAAACAGCGGAAGGTAGGTGATCACTGCGGCCTCCTCTCCTGGGAGCCGCGGTCGGCGTGGTGAGTACCACAACCGACCTACGGATGCTTAGATTGCCTGAAGACAGTGCGTCATGCAATTGCAAAGCTGCGGGCGGCGCTCTGATCACCCGGCCGCAGCAATGGTGGACCGGCGATCAGGAGAGGCATGGCTGCACCGCAGAGCCCCGTCGGGTCCCGTCGCCGGCTGGGAGCCGAGCTCCGGCGTCTCCGGCTCAAGACCGGGCTGACGCTCGACGAGGTGGCCGAGCAGATGACCTGCTCCACGTCCAAGATCTCGCGGTTGGAGACGGGGAAGGGCATCCCCAAGGTGCCCGACGTCCGCGAGCTGATGCGGATCTACGGCGTCACCTCCGACACCGAGCGCGACATGCTCCTGCGGCTCGTCCGGGACGGGCGGCAGCACGGCTGGTGGGAGCCGCTCACCGACGGCGTGGCGCCGGAGCGGTTCGTGATGGACTCCCCCAGCCGGTACGCCGCGCTGGAGAGCGACGCGACGATAGTGCGCTCGTTCGAGGTGACGCTCGTGCACGGACTCCTGCAGGCTCAGGACTACACCCGCACGGTCCTGTCGATCCTGCTTCCCCACCATTCCGCGGAGGAGATCGACCGGCTGGTGGAACTGCGCCTCAAGCGGCAGGAGGCGTTGCGCCGGACCGACCGCGCCCCGCTCCAGCTCGTTGCCGTGTTGGACGAGGCGGTGCTACAGCGGCCGGTCGGGGGAGCCGGGGTCTGGGCGGCACAGGTCGAGCACATCCTCGAGA
Organism: Pseudonocardia xinjiangensis; assembly: GCF_050948425.1. Classification (NCBI taxonomy): domain Bacteria; kingdom Bacillati; phylum Actinomycetota; class Actinomycetes; order Pseudonocardiales; family Pseudonocardiaceae; genus Pseudonocardia; species Pseudonocardia xinjiangensis. The sequence continues at coordinate 291,982 of NZ_CP192009.1, forward strand.
TGGCCGACCTCCCGACGGTGACCGTCCGCGTGCTGCCGTTCGGCTCGGGGCTGCTCCGGGCCCACTTCGGCCGCTTCTCGCTGCTCGAGATCCCCGAAGAGCTGGGGTCCGATGTGGTCTACATCGAGGGCCAGGCGGGGGAGACCTTCCTGGACGTGAGGTCCGATGTGGACCACTACCGGGGCGTCTTCGCCGATGTCCTCCGGAATTCCCTCTCGCCAGGGGAGTCACGGAAGATCATCAGCGGTTACCGGTGAGGGCGACTCCCCTTCTGGAGGGTCCCAAGTGGACGGTATGTTCACGCTGACACTCACCTCGTCATCCGCGCAGGAGAATCGTGCGGGGGTCAGTCGTCGTTTATTTGGGAAGCGCACTACCTCAGGAAGGCCCCTGTGATTCAGTACCAGATCAGCAGCTACTGCAGTGGCGGCGCTTGCGTCGAGGTCGGACGCTCGCCGGAGGGGCCGGTTGTGGTGCGTGACAGCAAGGACCCGGAGCGCGGCACGTCGCTCGTCTTCACCCGCGAGGAGTGGACGGCGTTCGTCGCCGGCGTGAAGGCCGGGGAGTTCGACCTGGCGTGACGGGCAGTCGCGGGGAGGGGTCGTTCCGGACAGGGACGGCCCCTCCTCGCGTTCGCGGAGGGTGCGGCGACCACACGGGGTAAGGGCGAGGCAGCCAGCTGTAGCCCAACCGTGACACGAAGATCTACCGATCGGTATGGCCGCCCATTACCGTCTGCATCCCTGCCTTTTACCCGACGTGGGTCTCCGACCCGAAGAGGTGTTGCCCGCATGAGGTCAGCTAGACGTCTCTCCGCCCTGTTCGCAGCCGGAGCGCTTGCCGTCACACTGGCCGCGTGCGCCCAGTCCGAGCGGGGTGACGGCGCTGCTCAGGGCGGGTCCGGTGCCACCGGAGGCACGCTGGTGTTCGGGGTTCCCGGCGCGCCGGACAACTTCGACCCGATCTTCGCCCAGGACGGCGAGACGTTCCGGCCGGCCCGGCAGATGTACGACACCCTGATCACGTACAAGCAGGGCACCGCGGAGCTCGCGCCGGCCCTGGCGCTGGAGTGGACCCCGAGCGCCGACTTCACCGAGTGGACGTTCAAGCTCCGTGAGGGCGTCAAGTTCCACGACGGCACCGACTTCAACGCCGAGGCGGTCTGCTTCAACTTCAACCGCTGGGTGAACCTGCCCAACGCGGCGGCCCAGGCGCAGGCGATCTACTACAGCGACACGTTCGAGGGATTCACCAACAACCAGGCGAGCGCCACCGGCACGCCGGTCTTCAACTCGTGCGCCGCACCCGACCCCGCCACGGCCGTGATCAAGCTGAACAAGGCCAAGGGGGCGTTCCCGGCGGCCTTCGGGCTCACCTCGCTGTCGATCTCGAGCCCCGCGGCGCTGCAGCAGTACAACGCCGACCAGATCGAGCAGAGTGGCGAGGCCTTCACCTACGGCCCGTACGCCACCGAGCACCCCACCGGCACCGGTCCGTTCAAGTTCGAGAGCTACGACCGCACGGCCAACGTGATCACTCTCGTGCGCAACCCCGACTACTGGGGTGAGCCGGCCAAGGTCGACCGGCTGATCTTCCGCGTGATCCCCGACGAGAACGCGCGCAAGCAGGAGCTGCAGGCCGGCACCATCGACGGCTACGACTACCCCTCGCCGGCCGACTGGGAGTCGCTCAAGAGCAGCGGCTACAACGTGCTCGTCCGGCCGGTCTTCAACATCCTGTACATGGGGATCAACCAGAAGAACAACCCGGCGCTGCAGGACATCAGGGTCCGCCAGGCACTGGCGTACGCGATCGACCGTGAGTCCCTGGTGCGCAACCAGCTCCCCGAGGGCGCCGTGGTGGCCACCCAGTTCCTGCCGGAGACGGTGGACGGCTACGCGAGCGATCTCCAGCCGATCCCGTACGACCCCGAGCGTGCGAAGGCGCTGCTCGCGGAGGCCGGCCAGTCCAACCTCACGGTCAACTTCTACTACCCGACCGAGGTCACCCGGCCCTACATGCCCAACCCCACCAACATCTTCACGGCACTGCAGGAGAACCTGCGCCAGGTGGGGATCACGGTCAACGCGGTGCCGCAGCCGTGGAACGGCGGCTACCTCGACTCGATCACCGCCAACGGCGTGCACGACCTGCACCTGCTCGGCTGGACCGGCGACTACAACGACGCGGGCAACTTCCTCGGCACGTTCTTCGGCCGCAACAAGCCGGAGTTCGGCATCACCGACCAGGCCCTGTTCCAGCAGGTCGGCGCCGCGGACGCCACGGTCGACCCGGCGGGCCACGCCGCCGCGTACGAGCAGGTCAACCGCGACCTGATGGCGAAGTACCTGCCGGCGGTCCCGCTCAGCAGCTCGCCGCCCGCGATCGTGGTGCGGGAGAACGTCACCGGCCTGATCCCGTCCCCGCTGACGGACGAGCGGTTCTACACGGTCAGCAAGGGCTGATCGACAGGACCCCGGGTGGCACCGCCGGAGCCGGCGGTGCCACCCTCGCTCGCCGTCAGTGATCGTCGGCACCTGGTTGCCGGCGGTAGCCCGCATCGACACAGCAGGAGGGGACATGCTGCGGTTCGTGCTGCGGCGCCTCGTGCAGGTGATCCCGACGCTGCTGCTGCTGTCGTTGCTCGTCTTCGCCTGGCTGCGCAGCCTGCCCGGCGGTCCGGCATCCGCGTTCCTCGGTGACCGGGCCACCCCGCAGCGGATCGCCGAGCTCAACCGGATCCTCGGCCTGGACCAGCCCGTCCTGGTGCAGTACTGGCGGTTCCTCGTCCGGGTGGCGTCCGGCGACTTCGGCACCTCGACGATCACGGGCGAGCCCGTGCTCGCCGAGATCGGGCGCGCCTTGCCCGCCACCATCGAGCTGTCGCTGGCGGCGCTGGTGATCGCGGTCGTGCTGGGGATCCCGTTGGGCTACGTCGCGGCGCAGTACCGGGGCCGCCCGCTCGACGTCACCACCGTGATCGGCACGCTGATCGGCGTCGCGGTCCCGGTGTTCTTCCTCGGTTACCTGCTCAAGAGCGTGTTCGCGGTCCAGCTGGGCTGGTTCCCGCCGTCCGGCCGGCAGGCCGTGGACGTCGATGCCACGAACGTCACCGGGTTCGCGGTGCTCGACGGGTTCCTCACCCAGGAGTGGGACGCGAGCCTCGACGCGCTCAGCCACCTCGTGCTGCCTGCCGTGGCGCTGGCCACGATCCCGCTCGCCGTGATCGTCCGGATCACGCGGGCCTCGGTGCTCGACGTGCTGGGATCCGACTTCGTGCGCACCGCCAACTCGAAGGGGCTCTCGCCGAGCACGGTGCGGGGCCGGCACGTCCTGCGCAACGCGCTGCTGCCGGTGTCCACGACGATCGGGCTGCAGGTCGGGCTGTTGCTGGCCGGGGCGGTGCTCACCGAGAAGGTGTTCGTCTGGGGCGGCATCGGCACGCTGCTGGCCGGAGCCATCGAGCAGCGCGACTACCCGCGGCTGCAGGCGTTGCTGCTGCTGGGCGCGCTGGTGTACGTGCTGGTGAACCTGCTCGTCGACCTGTCCTACGCGATCATCGATCCCCGGGTGCGGCTGTCGTGAGCGGAGTCCTGTCATGACCGTCACCTGGGCGCAGCGCCGCAAGGCGCGGCTCGACGAGCTGTCCGCCGGTCGCAGCCTCACCTCCGAGGCCTTCCGGCGGCTGCGCCGCGAGCCTGCGGCGATCGCCGGTGCCGTGATCGTCGGCCTGTTCGTGGTGGTCGCCGCTCTCGCGCCGCTCATCGCCCCGCACGGCGCCGCCGAGACGTTCCCGCAGCTGCAGGAGAACCTGCGCCCGGGTGCCATTCCAGGCCCGCAGGACGGCTTCCCCCTGGGCAGCGACCAGCTCGGGCGCGACTTCTTCTCCCGGGTGATCCTGGCCGCGCAGCAGACGTTGCTGGTCGGGGTGCTCGCCACGCTGATCGGACTCGTGGTCGGCATCGTGATCGGCACCGTCGCGGGTGCGTTCGGCGGGTGGGTCGACACCCTGCTCATGCGGATCACCGACGTCCTGCTGGCCATCCCGAGCCTGCTGCTCGCCATCTCGGTGGCCGCGCTGGCCGCGAGCCCGTCGCAGACCACCGTCATCATCGCCGTGGCGATCGTCGGCGTCCCGATCTTCGCTCGGCTGCTCCGCGGGTCGATGCTCGCCCAGCGGGAGAGCGACCACGTCGTCGCGGCCACGTCCCTCGGGGTGAAACGGAGCGCGGTGGTGCTGCGGCACATGCTGCCCAACGCCATCGGCCCGGTGATCGTGCAGGCGACGCTGACGCTCGCCACGTCGATCCTGGACGCGGCCGCCCTGTCGTTCCTCGGCCTCGGCGACGCCGACCCCGCCCGTGCCGAGTGGGGGCTGATGCTGGCCCAGGCGCAGACCTACCTGGACGTGCGGCCTGCGCTCGCGTTCTACCCGGCGGCCGCGATCATCGTGGTGGCGCTGGGCTTCACGCTGCTCGGGGAGTCGCTGCGTGAGGCCATCGACCCGAAGGGGCGCCGATGACCGCGCTGCTGGAGGTGCGCGACCTGCAGGTGGCCTTCACCCGCCGTCGCGAGCCCGACACGGTCGCCGTCGACGGGGTGAGCTTCGACGTCGCGCCCGGCCAGGTGGTCGGTCTCGTCGGGGAGTCCGGGTGCGGGAAGTCGGTGACGTCGCTGGCGATCATGCGCCTCCTGCCGGCCCGCGGAGTACGGGTGAGCGGCTCGGTGCGGATGGACGGCACCGACCTGCTGACGCTGTCGGAGTCGGAGATGCGGGCCCGCCGCGGGCGCGACCTGTCGATGGTGTTCCAGGACCCGCTCTCGTCGTTGAACCCGGTGATCCCGATCGGCCTGCAGGTCACCGAGGTGCTGCGCAGGCACCGGGGGATGGCAGGCGACAAGGCCCGCCAGGCCGCCGCCGAGCTGCTGGAGCGGGTGGGCATCCCGGATCCCCGGCGACGCCTCGACTCCTACCCCCACCAGCTCTCCGGCGGCATGCGGCAGCGCGCACTCATCGCCATCGCGCTCGCCTGCCAGCCGCGGCTGCTCATCGCCGACGAGCCGACCACCGCCCTCGACGTCACGATCCAGGCGCAGATCCTCGGGCTGCTCTCCGAGCTCGTCCGGGAGACGGGCGCGGCCCTGATCATGATCACGCACGACCTCGGTGTCGTCGCGGGGCTCTGCGAGGCCGTCAACGTGCTCTACGGCGGCCGGATCGTGGAGCGCGCGCAGCGGCACCGTCTGTTCGCCACGCCTCGGCACCCCTACACACACGGCCTGCTGCGTTCGATCCCGCGGCTGGACGCGCCGCCGGGGGAGGAGCTCGAAGCCATCCGAGGCTCTGTGGTGGACAACCTGCCGTGGGCGCATGCCTGCGCCTTCGCGCCGCGCTGCCCCCGGGCGATCGAGACCTGCACCGAGGTCACCCCGGTCGCCGAGACGAGCGGCGGCCGGTTGCTGCGCTGCCACAACCCGGTCCCGGCGAACGCGGAGTGAGCACCATGGAGACGAGCGAACCGCTGCTCGACGTCCGCGATCTCGCGGTGCACTTCCCGATCAAGCGGGGTCTGGTGCTCGACCGCACGGTGGGGCACGTGTACGCCGTCGACGGCGTGTCGCTCCACATCGGACGCGGCGAGACCTACGGCCTGGTGGGCGAGTCGGGCTGCGGCAAGAGCACCCTCGGCCGGGCGATCCTGCGGCTCGTGGACCTGACCGCGGGACAGGTCACGTTCGACGGTGTCGACGTGGCCCAGCTCAAGGGCGAACAGCTGCGGACGATGCGCCGCCGCTTCCAGATGGTGTTCCAGGACCCGATGTCCAGCCTGGACCCCCGGCAGTCCGTCGAGTCGCTGCTGACCGAGGGCATGAAGGCACACGGGCTGTCGCGCGGCCCCGCGGCCGACGGGGCGCGGTTGCGCGAGCTCGTCGACTCGGTCGGGCTGCCGGCCGGCGCGCTGCGTCGCTACCCGCACGAGTTCTCCGGTGGCCAGCGCCAGCGCATCGGGATCGCCCGCGCGCTCAGCGTCGAACCCGATCTGATCGTCGCCGACGAGCCGGTGTCGGCGCTCGACGTCTCGGTGCAGGCCCAAGTGCTGAACCTGCTGGGCCGGCTGCAGTCCGAGCTCGGCCTCACCTACCTCGTGATCGCCCACGACCTGGCCGTCGTCCGCCACGTGAGCGACCGGGTTGGCGTGATGTACCTCGGCGGGCTTGTCGAGGAGGCGCCGTCGCAGGAGCTCTACGACGACCCCCAGCACCCCTACACCCGCGCGCTGCTGTCCGCGGTGCCGGTGCCCGACCCCGAGCTGGAGGACCACCGCGAGCGGATCCTGCTCACCGGGGACCTGCCCTCACCCGCCGCGCCCCCCGCGGGCTGCCGGTTCCACACCCGCTGCCCGTGGCGCCAGCCCACCCGGTGCGACGACGAGCGTCCGGCGCTGCGCGTGATCGCCGGCGCCCCCGCGGGGCACCGGGTGGCCTGCCACTTCGCCGAGGACATCCGCAGCGGCCTGCTTCAGCCGCACCGCGTGGACGTCGAGGCGGTCGACGACGTCCTCGCGCCCGGCGCGGTCCCGGACCTCCCCGGTTCGGTCACGGAGATCCTGGGTCGCTGACCGGCGGTGTCGCTGCGGCCGCCCGCTGCCGGTCCTCGGCGGATCGCGCCCGGGCGCGGCGGGCCAGCAGGGCGCCGAGCACGAGCGCGGCGGGCATGCCGATCGCGAGGCCGAGCAGCGGGTCACCCGTGACCCTCCCGCCGGCGTAGCCGATCAGGACGTACATCGCCGACCAGAGCACCGCACCGACGATCGACGCCCGCACGACCGCGCCGACCGGCAGTCGCAGCGCCCCGCACAGGACGGTGGAGACCACCACCCCGACGGGCACGAAGTACGAGGGCACGATCACCCCGGCCCCCGCGGTGCGCATCCGGGCCTCCACCCAGTCGGCCGCCCGGGCACCGGCGGGGCGTCGCCGCAGCCGCGCGAGCAGCGCGGGGCCCGCGTACCAGCCGACGGCGTACTTGACGAGGTCGCTGATCAGGGAACCGACCGCAGAGGCCGCAATCACCAGCGGGAGCCACAGCGCACCGGTGGCCGACCACGAGCCGCCGAGCACCAGCACCGGCTCGGCCGGGGTGAACGGCAGGCTCGTCCACAACAGGACGACCAGATACGCGGCGGTCGGATCCACCGGCAGTCGCACAGACGGACGCTACCCGATCACGAATCCGCACCTCGGAGCCGCACCGCTCAGCGGCCACCACCTGGACAGCTGTTCGGCTCCGGGACGGCGTGGGCGACGATGGGCGTGCGGGGGAGTGGGCGGCAACAGGAGGACGGATGGACGAGCAGGTACTCGTGGCGACGCGGCGGGCACTGCACGGGGTGGCGGAGAGCGTGATCGCCGGTCCGCAGTACCGCGCACACGGCACGATCAGGCTGACGGTGTCGGACGGCGGGTTCGCCGGAGTGGCGTCTCCCTTGCGGGTGCAGGGCACCGAGCTCGTCGGCCCGGCCGGGCGCTGGCCACTGCGCGGCACACTGGGCGAGCTCGGGGCGGCCGCCGGTGTGGACACCGGGCCACCCGAGGGGCTCTACAGCGACACGTCCGGCGTCGCCCTGGACGAGCCGCTGGCCGTCGACCCCGCAGCGGCCGAGCTGATCCTGGGCTGGTTCGGCCGGGGTGACGCGGGGCTGCGCGCGTTCCTGCCGGAGGCGACCCCCGTGCTCTGGCCGGAGCACTTCGACCTGGGCATCGACCTGGACGAGGTCAACTACGGGATCTCACCCGGCGACGCGGGGCACGCCTTCCCGTACGCGTACGTGGGGCCGTGGACCCCACGAGAGGGAGAGTTCTGGAACGCGCCGTTCGGCGCGGTGCGCCCGGCGTCCGACCTCCCCGATGCGGCGGCCGTGGCGGCCTTCTTCGCGGAGGGCCGCAGCCAGGCCTGACACCCCGCCCCGAGTTGCAGCAAAGCCACTTTCACGCAACCAGATGGCATGAAAGTGGCTTTGCTGCAATGGGGCTGGGCTGGAGGCTGGGGGTCAGCGCATCGCGCGGTTGACCGCCGAGACCACGGCCTTGAGCGAGGCGTTCACGATCGAGCTGTCCACCCCGACGCCCCAGAACACCGTGTCCTCCACGGCGCACTCGACGTAGGCGGCGGCACGGGCGTCGTCACCCGCGGACATGGCGTGCTCGTGGTAGTCGAGCACCCGCACGTCGAACCCGATGCCGGCGAGCGCGTCGACGAACGCCGCGATCGGCCCGTTGCCGCTGCCGGTGATCTCGTGCAGGTCGCTCTCCACGCGCACCGTCGCGACGATCTCGTCGGTGCCTTCGCCGTCGCTGGTGAGGCGGTGGCGGATCAGCTTCAGCGGCGTGACGCGGCCGAGGTACTCGGCGTCGAAGGCGTCGCGCATCTCCTTGGGGGAGACCTCGCCACCCTCGGAGTCGGTGACCTCCTGGATCACGCGCGAGAACTCCATCTGGAGCCGCCGCGGCAGGTCCATCTGGTGTTCGGCCTTCATGATGTAGGCGACGCCGCCCTTGCCGGACTGCGAGTTCACCCGGATCACGGCCTCGTAGGTGCGGCCGATGTCCTTCGGGTCGACCGGCAGGTAGGGCACCTCCCAGCGGAACTGGTCGACCTCGACGCCCGCCTGCGCGGCGTCGGCCTGCATCGCGGCGAAGCCCTTGTTGATCGCGTCCTGGTGGCTGCCGGAGAACGCCGTGTAGACGAGGTCGCCGCCCCAGGGGTGGCGCTCGGCAACGGGGAGCTGGTTGCAGTACTCGACGGTGCGCCGGATCTCGTCGATGTCGGAGAAGTCGATCTGCGGGTCGATGCCCTGGGTGAAGAGGTTCATGCCCAGCGTCACCAGGTCGACGTTGCCGGTGCGCTCGCCGTTGCCGAACAGGCAGCCCTCGATGCGGTCGGCGCCTGCCTGGTAGCCGAGCTCGGCGGCGGCCACGGCGGTGCCGCGGTCGTTGTGCGGGTGCAGGCTCAGGACCACGGCGTCGCGGCGGGCCAGGTGGCGGTGCATCCACTCGATGGAGTCGGCGTAGACGTTCGGCGTGGCCATCTCGACGGTCGCCGGCAGGTTGACGACCATCGGCGACTCGGGGGTCGGCTGCCAGATCGCGGAGACCGCGTTGCAGACGTCCACGGCGTACTCGAGCTCGGTGCCGGTGTAGGACTCGGGGGAGTACTCGAAGCGCCAGTCGGTGGCCGGGTACTTCTCGGCGAACCGCAGCACCTCCTCCGCGCCGTCGGTGGCGATCTTGGCGATGCCCGCGCGGTCGGACCGGAACACGACCCGGCGCTGGAGGATCGAGGTCGAGTTGTACAGGTGGACGATCGCGCGGGGTGCGCCCTCACAGGCCTCGTAGGTGCGCTCGATCAGCTCGGGGCGGGCCTGGGTGAGCACCTGGATCGTGACGTCGTCGGGGATCAGGTCGCGCTCGATGATCTCGCGGACGAAGTCGAAGTCGGTCTGGCTGGCGGCCGGGAACCCGACCTCGATCTCCTTGTAGCCCATGCGTACGAGCAGCTCGAACATGCGGTGCTTGCGCGCCGGGCTCATGGGGTCGATCAGGGCCTGGTTGCCGTCGCGCAGGTCGACCGCACACCACAGCGGGGCGGAGGAGATGCGCTTGTCGGGCCAGGTGCGGTCGGACAGCGAGACCGGCTCCACCTGTTCGTGGAACGGGCGGTAGCGGTGGATGGGCATGTCCGAACCGCGCTGCGGGTTCCAGACGGGCTGGCGGTCCGGCGCGGGGCGGGAAGGGGTGTGCAGACGGCTGGATGTCGCCGAGGTGAAGGCGTCGGGCGAGGTGGTCATCCGGGATGTACTCCTGTGGTCGGCCGATCAGACGTTCCTGACGTGACCGGCGCGCACGCCGAGACCCCGCGACGAGGGGCCGGTCGGTCAGACCCCGCCGCGGCGACGAAGGAGCAGGAGTGCCACGTTCTCGAGGTTAACCCCCACCGGGGGGAGCTCCGCAACCCGGCCCCTCGGGCGCCGTGCCACCCGATCGAGTGATACCGGCCGGTAGGCCGAAGATGCGGAGCGTGTCAGTATGGCCGTCTTCGTGCCGGTCACTCCGTCCTGCGGGTACAACGGAGGTACCGGAGGAGCGAGTGCCATGGGGAGGACAGTGTGACAGTGGGAACCACGGCACGCCGAGGCATCGACGCCCTCGGCAGCGTTCTGCGGATCGTCGGCATGCTCATCGTGCTCGTCCTCGTGCTACACATCGTGCTCACGCTCCTGGACGCGAACCCGGCCAACACCCTCGCCATGTCGATCCACGAGCTGGCCGACCAGTTCAACCTGGGCCTGTCGAACCTGTTCCTGCCGGCCGACCCGAAGCTGGGCATCGTGCTGAACTACGGCACGGCCGCGCTGATCTGGTTCGTGATCACCAGCGTGGTGGTGCGGATCGTGCGCCGCATCCCCTGACTCACCCCGCGTCCCGCGCCGGATCCGTCGGTCCGGCGGCCGGGACGCCCTGCGTCGAGCGCTCAGCTTTCCCCCTGTGGCATGGACCATTGGCAACGGTTGCCGCGTCCGTGCCCGGTAAGGTGAGATTCCGACCAGTACCTCGGCCGGAGCGCTCACCGCGTCCCCGACGGGGACGGTAGCCCCACGGTGCCGCGCCCACGCGGCATCAGGACAGGAGGTCGGCGGTGGCCCTCGTCGTGCAGAAGTACGGCGGATCATCAGTCCAGGACGCGGACCGCATCAAGAAGGTCGCCGAGCGGATCGTCCGGACCCACAAAGAGGGCCACGACGTCGTGGTGGTGGTGTCGGCCATGGGCGACACCACCGACGAGCTGCTCGACCTCGCGGAGCAGGTGTCCCCGGCGCCCCCGCCGCGCGAGATGGACATGCTGCTCACCGCAGGTGAGCGCATCTCCAACGCGCTCGTCGCGATGGCGATCCACTCCCTCGGTGCGCAGGCCCGCTCGTTCACCGGCTCCCAGGCCGGAATGATCACCACGTCCCGCCACGGCGACGCGCGGATCGTCCAGGTCAACCCGAAGCGGCTGCGCGACGCGCTCGACGAGGGCGCGATCGTACTGGTCGCCGGCTTCCAGGGCGTCAGCCAGGACTCGAAGGACGTCACCACGCTCGGCCGCGGCGGCTCCGACACCACCGCGGTGGCGCTGGCCGCTGCGCTGGAGGCCGACGTCTGCGAGATCTACACCGACGTCGACGGCATTTTCAGCGCCGACCCGCGGATCGTGCCGAACGCGCGGCACCTCGAGAGCATCACCTACGAGGAGATGCTGGAGATGGCCGCCTGCGGAGCGAAGATCCTCCACCTGCGCTCCGTGGAGTACGCGCGCCGGTACGACGTCCCGCTGCGGGTGCGCAGCTCCTACAACGACAAGCAGGGCTCGCTCGTCAGCGGCTCGATCAAGGAGATTCCCGTGGAGAACGCGATCATCACCGGGGTCGCGCACGACCGGTCCGAGGCCAAGATCACCATCACCGGCGTGCCGGACACTCCGGGGATGGCCGCCCGCATCTTCCGCACCGTGGCCGACGCCGAGATCAACATCGACATGGTGCTGCAGAACATCAGCCACTCCGGGGCGCGGCGCACCGACATCACGTTCACGCTGGCGCGTACCGACGGCCCGCGTGCCGTCGCCGTGCTCACCGCCGCGCAGCCGGAGATCGGCTTCATCGAGCTGCTCCACGACGCCGAGGTCGGCAAGGTCTCACTCGTCGGAGCGGGAATGCGCAACCATCCGGGGGTCACGGCCACGTTCTGCGAGGCCTTGTCGAACGCCGGCATCAACATCGAGACCATGAACACGTCGGAGATTCGGATCTCCGTGATCTGCCGGGTGGAGCAACTCGACGACGCCGTGCGTGCCCTGCACGCCGCGTTCGAGCTCGGCGGAGCGGAGCAGGCAGTAGTGCACGCGGGGAGCGGACGATGAGCGACTACACCAGCGAGACGTCGGACCTGAACGGGTCGGCGAACACCACAGGGCCGGTCGTCGCGATCGTCGGTGCCACCGGGGCCGTCGGCACCACGATGATCGACATCATCGACGGCCGCCCGTCGGTGCCGTGGTCGGACATCCGGCTGGTGGCCTCGGCCCGATCAGCGGGCCGGGTGCTGCGCGTGCGCGGGCAGGACGTCACCGTGCAGGCCCTCGCCCCCGAGGTCTTCGACGGCGTCGACATCGCGCTGTTCGACGTGCCCGACGAGGTGAGCGCGGAGTGGGGGCCGATCGCGGCCTCCCGCGGCGCCGTGGTCGTCGACAACTCCGGCGCGTTCCGGATGGACCCCGAGGTGCCGCTCGTGGTGCCCGAGGTCAACGCCGACAAGGTCACCGAGCGGCCCAAGGGCATCATCGCCAACCCCAACTGCACCACGCTGTCGATGATGGCCGCGATGGGCGCGTTGCACCGCGAGTTCGGTCTCGAGGCGCTCGTCGTAGCCTCCTACCAGGCCGCTTCCGGCGCCGGGCAGGGCGGCATCGACCGGCTCTACGCCGAGCTCGCCGCCGTCAGCGGCCGGGAGGTCGGGATGCGTGGCGGCGACGTCGCCCAGGCGCTGGCCGATGCCGGCCTCGACCCCGCCGCGTCGCCGTTCCCGGCGCCGCTGGCCCTCAACGTGGTGCCGTGGGCCGGCTCCCTCAAGGACGACGGGTGGTCGTCGGAGGAGCTGAAGGTCCGCAACGAGGCCCGCAAGATCCTCGGCATCCCGGACCTCAAGGTGTCGGCCACCTGTGTGCGCGTCCCCGTCGTCACCACCCACTCCCTCGCGGTGCACGCCACCTTCGCCGGTGACGTGTCCGTCGAGGCGGCGCAGAAGGTGCTGAGCGAGCAACCCACGATCGTCCTGCGCGACGACCCGGCGGCCGGGGAGTGGCCCACGCCGGCCGACGCGGTGGGCGGCGACCCGACGTGGGTCGGGCGGATCCGGCAGGCACTGGACTTCCCCAACACCCTCGAGCTGTTCCTGTGCGGCGACAACCTGCGCAAGGGCGCGGCGCTCAACACCTACGAGATCGCGGAGACGGTGGCAGCCCGGCTCTGACGCCGGGACCGGCTGCCCGGCTCAGGGGACGGGACGCCCCCTAGCCGGGCAGCCGCAGGCGGGTGATGACCGCGCGGTGGTCGCTGCCGTCGATGTCGTGCACGCCGAACGACTCGGCGGTGATGCCGTGGTTGGCGATCACGTGGTCGATCTGCGGCCCGATCAGGGCGCGCAGGCGCGGCGTGGGGCCCCACGTCGGAATGAGGCCCTGACCACGCTGCGCGCCGGCGTCGCCGCACCCGGAGATGGCGTCGCGCAGCACCGAGTGGTCCAGCGTCGCGTTGAAGTCGCCGGCGACGATGGCGGGGGTCGGACCGGTGCACCACTGCCGGAGCAGCCCGAGGTCGGTGCGCCAGTCCGGCACGGACCCGGGCACGGGCGCCACCGAGTGGAACGCGGTGACCCGTGTGTTGCCCAGACCCGCGCCGCTGAGCTCGACGTAGGGGAACGTCGTCGTCTCGGTGCCGATCCGGACCTGGACATCGCCGAGGTGGTCGGCCACCACCGCCGTGACGGCGTTGACGTCGCGCCGTCGCGAGCCGGGCGAGGTGTGCAGGTGGTACCCCAGCGGCTCCACCAGCGGCCTGAGCTGGTTCGAGAACGGTTCGCCCGCCTCGCTGAGCGCCACCACGTCCGGCCGCTGCTGCTCGATCAGCGCGGCGAGCTGATGGGCGTCGCCCCTGCCCTCGTAGGTGTTGAACGCGAGGACGGTGAGTGACGTGCCGCCGGTGGGCACCGGGTCGGCCACCACCCGCGGCAGGATCATCGCGCCGCCCACGAGCAGCACCGCCAGCACTCCGGCGACGAACGGCAGTACACGCCGTTCGAACACCATCACCACGAGCAGCAGCACGAGCAGCGCGGTGACACCGACGAGGATCCACGGCCGGAACGGCACGAGCTGGACGAACGGGCTGCGCCGGTCCAGCTGGAACAGCAGGTCGGGCAGGGCGAACACGGCCACGGCCAGCGTGAACACGACGGCGGCCGCGTAGCGCAGGACGTGCTTGTGGCGCGGCGGCGGTGGTGGCGGCGGCGGAGTGGGGGCCGCCGCGTCGAGGCGGCCCGGCGGTGCGGTCATCGGCCGCGAGTCTGCCCTAGATCGGTTGAGAGTCCACTGAGGGTCCCACTGTCAGCGGGGGCACCGGCGCGGTATCGGGCGGGTTCCGATGGACCCTCTCGCCCCGGTGGGCGAGGAGGGCCGCGACTGCGGCGACGCCGATTCCGGCCGTGCCGGCCACGGTGATCGCGAGCGCCGGCGACCCGATGTCGATCAGCGCGCCCGCTGTCGGGGTGCTGATCGCGGCACCGACCGTGATGGCCGAGCCGTGCAGGCCCGTGACCACCCCACGGGCGTGCTCGGGGGCGAGCCTGCTGACGGCCTCCGAGCTGGCGGCGAGTGATGGTGCGCAGAGCAGGCCCGCGGGCACCAGCAGCAGCGCGTAGCTCCACCATGGACCGCCCAGTGCGACCGGCAGGGTGGCGACGCCCATCGCCGCGACCAGCACGAAAAGTGACGGGGAGCGGCGGGCCACCCCGTAGAGGAAGCCTCCGGAGAGCGAGGCCAGGCACCACACGGCGTTGACGACCGCGATGGCCGCTGCCTGGCCGCTGGTCTGCAGTGCGGCGATCATCGACAGCTCGGTGCCGAAGATGAGCACGACAGCCGCGGTGGTGGCCAGCAACGCGGCGAACAGGCGCATGTCGAGCCACTCGCGGACCCGGCCCGGCGGCGCGTCGGACGGGCTCTGCGGGGCGCGGGTGGGTGGGTCGAGCAGCCAGAGCGCGACGCCGGAGACGAGCCAGCCCGCCCCGACGACCCACATCGCGATGCCGGTGGAGAGCTGCAGGGCGAGCAGGGTGCCGACAGCGGGACCGATGATGTAGGAGAGCTCGACCGACATCGAGTCGAGCGCGAAGGCCGGACGGCGGTGCCGGGCGGGCACCATCGCGGCGAGCGACTGGCGCACCACCGAGTACACGGGCATCCCGAGCAGGCCGCCGAGCAGCGCCCCGACCAGCAGCGCGGGGTAGGACAGCGACGGCGCGACGGTCCAGAACACCGCCTCGGCGCACAGGGTGAGCGCCAGCATCGTGCGCAGCCCGCGCCGATCGACCAGCCTGCCGAGCAGCGGCGCCCCGATGGCCATCCCGACGGTGGTGGACGCGCCGACGAGGCCGGCGGCGGCGTAGCCGTGCCCGAGGTCGAGCACCACGTGCAGGGTGAGGGTGATCGCGGCGGCCGAAGCGGGTATGCGTGCGAGGAAGGCGACCGCCGTGAGCGGGGCCACTCCGGGGAGGCGTAGGACCGTGCGAAAGGCGGCCAGGCCGGCGTTGCTCTCATCGGTGGCTGTCACCTGGTCCTCCTCGGCACATGGTCATGGTGGACCACCGGTCCGACGGAACTCGACCGAGTTGGCCCAGGATTAACTTGACCCATTCCAGAAAAGCTGGTCGACTGGCCGTGATGGCATCTCCGGTGGACGTCGCCCACCCCCTGCGGGGTGCGGGCCTGCCCGTCGTGCGCACCGGGGACGACCACCACCACCTGGTGTGCCGCTCGTGCGGCGACATCACCGACGTCGACCGCGTCGTCGGTACGCGCCCGTACCTCGCTCCCGGCGTCACCGGGAGCCACCTCGTGGCTGAGGCCGAGGTCGTGTTCCGGGGCACCTGCCCGCGCTGCCGGCGTGACCGGTCCTCCCACCCGAACCAGCAGCAGAAGGAGACTTCGTGACCGCGACCGAACCGCGGCCGACGACGAACAACGTCGGCATCCCGGTAGCCAGCGACAACGACTCGCTGACCATCGGCACCAATGGCCCGATCCTGCTCCAGGACCACTACCTCATCGAGAAGAACGCGCAGTTCAACCGCGAGCGTGTGCCCGAGCGTGTCGTGCACGCCAAGGGCGGCGGCGCGTTCGGTTTCCTCGAGGTCACCAACCCGGAGATCGCCAACTACACCAAGGCGGCGCTGTTCCAGCCCGGAGTGCGCACCGAGAGCCTCGTGCGCTTCTCGACGGTGGCGGGTGAGCTCGGGTCGCCCGACACCTGGCGCGACCCCCGCGGCTTCGCCGTGAAGTTCTACACGTCACAGGGCAACTACGACATCGTCGGCAACAACACGCCGGTGTTCTTCATCCGCGACCCCATCAAGTTCCCGGACTTCATCCACTCGCAGAAGCGCCGCGCCGACAACCACCTGCGCGACAACAACATGCAGTGGGACTTCTGGACCCTGCGGCCGGAGTCGGCGCACCAGGTCACCTGGCTGATGGGCGACCGCGGCATCCCGAAGTCCTGGCGCCACATGAACGGCTACAGCTCCCACACCTACCTGTGGGAGAACGCGGGCGGCGAGAAGTTCTGGGTCAAGTACCACTTCAAGACCGACCAGGGCATCGACTACCTCACCCAGGCCGACGCCGACCGTATCGCCGGTGAGGACGCCGATCACCACATCCGCGACCTGTACGCCGCGATCAAGGCGGGCGACCACCCGAGCTGGACGCTGAAGGTCCAGGTCATGCCCTACGAGGACGCCGCGGACTACCGCTTCAACCCGTTCGACCTCACCAAGGTGTGGCCGCACGGCGACTACCCGCTCATCGAGGTCGGGCGGTGGGTCCTGGACCGCAATGCGGAGAACTACTTCGCCCAGATCGAGCAGGCCGCGTTCGAGCCGTCGAACCTCGTGGCCGGCATCGGGCCGTCGCCGGACAAGATGCTGCAGGGGCGCCTGTTCGCCTACCCGGACGCGCACCGCTACCGGATCGGCGCCAACTACACCCAGCTTCCGGTGAACGCCGCGAAGTCGCCCGTCAACAGCTACTCCAAGGACGGCGCGATGCGGTACGAGAACACCGCCGACCCGGTGTACGTGCCCAACTCCTACGGCGGTCCCCACGCCAACCCGGCGATCGCGGGCGAGACGGCATCCACGTACGGCGTCGAGGACGAGGTCATCCGTTCGGCGTACAAGCTCCACGCCGAGGACGACGACTTCGGCCAGCCCGGCACGATGGTCCGCAAGGTCTTCAGCGACGAGCAGCGTGAGCGCTTCGTCGGCAACGTGGCGGGCCACCTGCGCAACGACGTGTCGGAGCCGGTCCTCGAGCGCGCCTTCCAGTACTGGAAGAACGTCGACAAGGAGACGGGCGACAAGATCGAGCAGGCCGTCCGCACGGGCGGTCCCGCCTACGAGAAGTGACCTGACGCCGCACGCCTGACGTCATCGACGAGGCCCCGCTCCCACTCAGGCGAGCGGGGCCTCGTCGTGCTCCGGCCCGTCCCCGACCCCACCCCGGGGGTGGTGATCGTCTCCGACTCGGGCAAACTGCCCATCGCGATACGGGCCGTCAGGCCCAACGGGGACGTGCACGGGTGGTTTCCCCGAGTACCGGTCGGATCGGCTCAGGGGGGCCCGTTTCGAGCGGCTTCTCATCCGCCCCCTCACGTCGAGGAGGACCCTTGTCCGGATCGAAACGCAGTGGCGCACTGGTCGGCGCGGGCGTCGTCGCGATCGCACTCCTCGCCGGGTGCAGCGGGAGCGGCGAGACCCCCGCAGGCGCCCCGGCGGCCCAGAACCCCGCGGCCGTGGCCGAGGACCCCGCGGCCGCCGCGCTCCTGGCGGCGGCGTCCGAGGCCACCGTCGCGGCCGGGACGGCGCGGTACGAGCTCCAGATGCACGTCGAGACCGGCGGCCAGCAGACCACCGTCAGCGGGACGGGCACCTACGACTTCGACCGCAAGATCGGCGACCTCGAGATGACCACAGCTGGTCCCGGCACCGCACCCGGCACCGTCGACGTGATCATCGACGGTGCCACCTTCTACACGCAGCTTCCCGGGCAGGGCGGTTGGACGCGGACGCAGACCGAGGGCTCCGCGGTCAGCGGCCAGCAGTACGACCCGGCCCAGCAGCTCGCCACCCTGCAGAAGGTGTCCGACGACGTCCGCATGGTCGGTACCGAGCAGCTGCGGGGCGCGGAGGTGCGTCACGTGGCCTTCACCATCGACCCGGCGGCGCTGGCGTCGGCCTCCGGCATGCCGGGCGACTCGGCGGCCGCGCTGCAGAGCGGTGGACCGATTCCGGGTGACCTGTGGGTCGACCAGGACGGTCGCGTCCGGAAGCTCCAGATGCAGATGACGATGAACCAGGGCGGGACCGTCAGCACGATGAACGTCATCTCGGAGTACTTCGACTTCGGAGTGCCCGTCACGGTGCAGCGGCCGGACCCGGCCACCGTGCAGGGACCTGCCGGCGGGCGCTGACCGCGCAGGCTCTCAGCCCTTGACGCTCCCGGCGAGCAGGCCGCGCACGAAGTAGCGCTGCAGCCCGAGGAAGACCAGCAGCGGGACGACGATCGAGACGAACGCGCCGGCGGCGAGCAGGTGCCAGTCGGCACCCCGGGTGCCGGCGAGCTCGGCCACCCGAACCGTCAGCGGCGCCACGTCCGACGTGCCGCCGGCGAACACGAGCGCCACCAGCAGGTCGTTCCACACCCACAGGAACTGGAACACGGCGAACGCCGCGATCGCGGGCTTCAGCAGCGGCAGCATGATCGTGGTGAAGATGCGCACGTGGCCCGCGCCGTCCACGCGCGCGGCCTCCACGAGCTCGGCCGGGACCTCACGCATGGCGTTGTGCAGCAGGAAGATCGCCAGCGGCAGCGCGAACGTCGAGTGTGCGATCCACACCGTCCAGAACGTGTTGTTGAGGCCGCTGCCCACGAAGATCTCCAGCAGCGGCAGCAGCGCCACCTGCAGCGGCACGATCTGGAGCGCGAAGATCGCCACGAAGAGCGTGTCGCGCAGGGGGAACGTCGTCCAGGCGAACCCGTACGCCGCCAGCGTGGCCAGCACGATCGGGATGGCCACCGAGGGCAGTGTGATCAGCACCGAGTTCGCGACGTAGCCGATGAGCGGCTGGCTCCCGCCGAAGAGCACCTCGGCGTAGTTGTCGAAGGTGATCGCCGGATGGGCGAAGAAGGTCCACCAGCCGGTGCGCTGCACGTCGCGCTCGGGACGGAACGAGGAGAGGAAGAGCCCGAACGTCGGGATCGTCCACAGGACGGCGATCACCACGGCCGCGAGGGACGCCCACCGCGAGGACAGGCGGTTGCGTGCCGTCGCCGGCCGCGTCGTCGCCGCCGTGACGATGTCGGGCGTCGCGTCGTCCCGGGTGTCCAGCAGGGTCATCGTGCGTTCGCCTTCCGCATCTGCCGGACGTTGTAGACGACGATGGGCACCACCAGGAGGAACAGCAGCATGGCGAGGGCGGAGCCCATGCCCAGGTCGGAGAGCCGGAAGCTCTGCACGTAGAACTCGTTGGCCACCACGCTGGTGCCGAACTGGCCGCCGGTCATGGTGCGGACGATGTCGAAGACCTTGAGCACGGCGATGCTGATCGCGGTGACCACCACGACCACGGCGGGCCGGATGCTCGGC
This sequence comes from Pseudonocardia xinjiangensis, assembly GCF_050948425.1. Taxonomy (NCBI): domain Bacteria; kingdom Bacillati; phylum Actinomycetota; class Actinomycetes; order Pseudonocardiales; family Pseudonocardiaceae; genus Pseudonocardia; species Pseudonocardia xinjiangensis. The sequence continues at coordinate 311,505 of NZ_CP192009.1, forward strand.
AGGGTGATGTACCAGAACAGGCGCACCCCGCCGACCCCGTCGAGCCGCGCGGCCTCGACGACGTCGCTCGGGATGGCCTTGATCGCGGCCGACAGGACGGTCATCGCGAACCCGGCCTGGATCCAGATCATCACCACGATCAGCAGCAGGTTGTTCCATGGCTGTTGCAGGATCAGGTTGACCGGCTCGAACCCGAGCCAGACGAGGAACTGGTTGACCAGCCCGGTCTGCTGGATGTTCTGCTGGTTCGGCCGGTACTCGTAGACGAACTTCCAGATGATCGACGCCCCGACGAACGAGATCGCCATGGGCAGGAAGATCAGCGCCTTGGCGAACGACTCGAAGCGGGTGCGGTCCACCAGCACCGCGTAGACGAGCCCGGTCGCCGTCGCGAGGATCGGGGTGACCACGACCCAGAGCACCGTGTTGCGCAGGACGATGAGCAGGTCGGGCTGGGTGAAGATCCGGATGTAGTTGTCCAGCCCGACGAAGCCGGCGCTGCGGGCGTCGAGGAGCGACTGCACCGCGGTGCGGGCTGCCGGGTACAGCAGCCCGACGATCAGCAGCAGGATCGCCGGGGCCGCGAACGCGATGCCGGCGACCTGCTCGGCGCGGCGCCCCTTCCCGCGCCCGGCCACCAGCAGCACCACGCCGAGCACGGCGGCGAAGACGGCCACCGCGACCAGTAGCTGGACGAGCTTGTCGAGCAGGGTCATGCCGGCTCACCTCCGAGCGTGCCGAGGGGAAGGCCCGGGGCCGGGCGGTCCGCACCGCCCCCCGGCACAACGGAGTGGAGCCCTACTGGCCTGCCGGCCAGGACTGCTCGATGAACGTCAGCGCATCAGCCGTGCTCGTGCCCGTGATCCAGTCCGTCATGCCCCGCCAGAACGTCGCGGAGCCGACCGCGCCGGGCATGAGGTCCGACCCGTCGAACCGGAACGTGTTGCCCTCGTCCTGCAGGATCTCGGCCGTGAGCCGGTCGATCGGGCTGGCCAGGTTGGCCGGGTCCAGTCCGGTGTTGGCGCTGACCCAGCCGCTCTGCCCGAGCGCCGTGCCCGCCTTGGCCTTCTCGTTGGCCCACTCCGGCGAGGACAGGTAGGACTGGAAGGCCTGGACCTCGGGCCGGTCGGAGAACGCCGCCACGAACTCGGCGCCGACGAGGATGGTCTGGGGCGTGGCCGGGTTGATCGGCGGCAGCTCGAACGCGTAGACGTCGCCGTTCTCGGTGATGTCGGTGCCCTCCGGCCAGTTCGCCGCGTAGAAGTTGGCCTGGCGGTGCAGGTAGCAGGTCTCGTCGAGGATCGGCAGGCCGGCGTCCTGGAACGTGGTGGTGGCGATCGAGGACGGGTCGCCGAGGCCGCCGTTGACGTACGCCGGGTTCTTGAGCACCGAGCCGACGCGGTCGAGAGCTGCGCTCACCTGCGGCCCGTTGAACGGGATGGCGTGGGTGACCCACTGGTCGTAGACCTGCGGGCCGTTCTCCCGCAGCATCACGTCCTCGAGCCAGTCGGTGAGCGGCCAGCCCGTGGCCTCGCCGGAGGCGATGCCGGCGCACCACGGCTTGCCGCCCTCGGCCACGATCCGGTCGGACAGGGCGGTCATCTCGGCCCAGGTGGTGGGCACGGTGTAGCCCTTGGCCTGGAACGCCTTCGGCGAGTACCAGACGAACGACTTCACGTTGGCGCCCAGCGGTGCGGCGTAGAGGGTGCCGTCGACGCTTCCCGCCGACTTGAAGGTCTCCGGGTAGTACTGGTCGACGTTGGCGGCCACTCCGGCCGGAGCCGGCTTCACCGCGCCCGTCTGCCGAACGAGGGTGGACAGCAGGCCGGGCTGGGGCACGAACGCGATGTCGGGAGGGCTGCCGGCCTGCACCCGGACGGGGAGCTGGGCCTCGAACTCCTTCGAGCCCTCGTACACGATCTTGGCCCCGGTGCACTGCTCGAACGACTTGTACGAGTCGATGTGCGGCTGGTCCTCGGGGGTGATGATCGAGGTGTACACGGTGACCGTCGTGCCGTTCAGGTCTCCGTACTGGGCGTAGGCGCCGCACTCCGGGGCGGGTCCGGTGGGACCGCCGCCCGCGACGTTGCTCCCGCCGCATCCGGCGACCGCGAGAGTGAGGGCGAGGACGCCGCTCGCGAGTCCGGCCGCACGCGTCGGCCTTCTCGATGGCACAGCAGGCATCGCCACACCTCCACCTCATCGGGGATGAAACGGACGCGGGACCCGCGCCGTGCAATTCGCCATGGAAGCGGTTGCGCAGCGCTACGAGCAACGGCTCGCAGTAACGATCCCGTAACCTCACCGTGTGAATTGGTCGGACACGGAGAGTAGTAGTTCTGTCCCAAACACGATCGACATGACAGTCTTCGCCTGCTACTCCCTCACACTCGGATCGTCCGGCACGTTCCTGCCGGTGGAAGGAGCACAGCATGGCTGCTGTGACCTATGACAGCGCGAGTCGGATCTACCCCGGCTCCACCCGTCCCGCGGTCGACTCGCTCGACCTGGAGATCGCCGACGGGGAGTTCCTCGTCCTGGTCGGTCCCTCGGGTTGTGGCAAGTCCACTTCCCTGCGGATGCTCGCGGGGCTGGAGGACATCGACAAGGGATCCATCCACATCGGCGGCCGCGACGTCACGCGCGTTCCCCCGAAGGACCGCGACATCGCGATGGTCTTCCAGAACTACGCGCTCTACCCGCACATGACCGTCGCCGAGAACATGGGCTTCGCACTGAAGATCGCCGGCCAGCCCAAGGCCACGATCCAGGAGCGGGTGCGCGAGGCGGCGAAGATCCTCGACCTCGAGGACTACCTCGACCGTCGCCCCAAGGCACTGTCCGGTGGCCAGCGCCAGCGCGTCGCCATGGGCCGGGCGATCGTGCGGCAGCCGCAGGTGTTCTGCATGGACGAGCCGCTCTCCAACCTCGACGCGAAGCTGCGCGTCTCCACCCGCACGCAGATCGCCTCCCTGCAGCGGCGGCTGGGAATCACCACCGTCTACGTCACCCACGACCAGGTCGAGGCCATGACGATGGGTGACCGGGTGGCGGTGCTGAAGGACGGCATCCTCCAGCAGGTCGACACGCCGCGGGCGATGTACGACCGGCCCGCCAACGTGTTCGTGGCGGGGTTCATCGGCTCGCCCGCGATGAACCTGCTCCCGGTCGAGGTCGACGGCGACGTGCTGCACTTCGGCGGCGCCGACGTCCGGGTGCCTCGCCAGGCGGCCGACGCCGTCGGGGCCACGCGGTCGGTCACGGTCGGCGTCCGTCCGGAGGACATGGACATCGTCGAGAGCGGTGCCGGTCTGCTCACCGAGGTGGAGGTCGTCGAGGAGCTCGGCGCCGACGCCTACATCTACGGCAGCACCGAGATCAGCGGCGAGCGCCGCCCGATCATCGCGCGCGTCGACGGGCGTACGCCCCCCGACAAGGGCGCGGTGCTGCACCTCGCCCCCCGCGAGGGCGCCCTGCACATGTTCGCCGGTGACTCCGGGGAGCGCATCGACCTCTGAGAGAGTCCGTCGAGGGGCCCCGGGACCGGTTCGGTTCCGGGGCCCCTCGCGTTCAGGCGACCGGTGCGGGCAGGGGGGCGCGCAGCCGTACCTCGCCGTCCACGATCTCCGCCGACGGGCGCAGGCCTGCGCGGCGCAGCAGCCGGGTGACTCCCAGGTCGTCCGGACGGGCGACGCCGGTGAGCTCGGCTTCCCCCTGCTCCACGGCCATCTCGGCGATCCGGCGCAGCAGGGCGGTGCCCAGCCCCCGGCCCTGCCAGGCGTCCTCCACCAGCACGGCGGCGCGCACCGAGCCGAGCCCGTCGCCGTCGAGGTTCGCGATCCCCACGGCGCTCCCGCCGTCGGCGGTGACCGCGAGCACGGCCCGACCCGACCCGGACGCCTCGCCGAGGAGGACCTCCAGCTCACCGGGGGCGAGCTGCCGGGTGGGGCTGAGGAACCGGGACCGCCGCGACTCCGGGGCGCAGCGCGCGTGCAGCGCTGCGACCAACGGTGCATCGGCGGGATCCACCGGCCGCATGCGCACCTGGGAGCCGTCGCGCAGCAGCAGGATCCGATCCGGTGACCCCGATCGGGCCGGAGCACGCATGGCCAGCTGCGTGGCGAGCTCCAGCAGCGCCGCCGCCCGGGAGAGCTCGGTGGCGGTGAACGGCCAGGCTCGCCCGAGGCGCAGCTGCTGCGCGCCCACCCTGATGACGTGGGTGTGCCCACCGTGGTCCTCGGCCGCGGGGTCGACCAGCCGCGCGCGCAGCATGGTGGCCACGGCACGCGGCGCGCTGCCGGGGTCGGCCGCGACCATCCGGGCCAGCGCCAGCGCCGTGGTGGCCGGGTCGCTGAGCTCGGTGGCGTCGGCGCGCACCAGCAGGGTGCACGGGATGCCGGCGCTCTCCACCGCCTCGACCAGGGTGGCCGGATCGGCCGACTCCGGCACCTTGACGAGCAGCTCGTCGGTGATCGAGCCGTCGTCGGCGGGCTCGCCGACGACGTGCAGCGAGATGATGTTGCAGCCGGCGGCACCTACCGCCGTGGCCAGCTCGCCGAGGCGGCCGGGCCGGTCCTCCAGCTGGACATGCACGCGCCAGAGCGCCACGTGCTCCACCTCCTCGGGGATCGACTACCCAGGGTTCCCCTGAGTTGTTTCGGGTCTGCTACCGGACCATGACAGAGCCGGATCCCGGGAGATACGTTGGGCACGACACATCTCCCACGAAAGGCGCGACATGCCAGAACCCCTCTACACCGCCGAGGCCACCTCCACCGGCACCGGCCGCACCGGCCACGTCCGCTCCTCGGACGGCATCATCGACCAGGAGCTCAAGGCTCCCAAGGAGCTGGGCGGCCCGGGCGGCGCCACCAACCCCGAGCAGCTCTTCGCCGCCGGCTACGCCGCCTGCTTCCACGGCGCCATGCGCCTCGCCGCCAAGAACAAGGGCGTCCAGGTCAGCGAGGACGCCACCGTCGACGCCGCCGTCGGCATCGGCAAGGACGACACGAGCATGGCGATCAACGTCATCCTCACCGCCCACCTGCCCGGACTCGACCAGGCCACGGCCGACGAGGTCGTGCAGGCCGCGCACCAGCTGTGCCCGTACTCGAAGGCCACCCGCGGCAACGTCGACGTGCAGCTGAACGCGACCGTCTGACCCCTGTGCGCGGATACGCCTGCTGCGGCACCCGTATCCGCGCACGCGCGTCACCCCACCGCGCGGAGCGCGAAGCCGATCTCCGTGGCGATGTGGCGCAGCGTCTCGTCCACGACGAGCGAGCCGTGGCCCGCGTCGAAACGGCTCACCTCGTAGGTGACCTCGCCGTCGCCGACGGCCGCTCCACCGGGACTCCGCGCGGCGAGCGCGTCCAGGTAGTTGTCCACCTGGCGGATCGGGCACCGCGGGTCGTTCTCCCCCGCCAGCACGAGCACGGGCGCCCGCACCTCGTCCACGTAGGTCAGCGGTGACGAGGCCCGGTAGGTCTCCGGCCGCTCCTGCGGCGACCCGCCGAACAGGGCCCGGTCGAACGCACGGAGCTGTTCCATCTCGTCGGCGTAGGCGGTGAGGTAGTCGGCGACGGGCACCCCGGCGATCGCCGCCGCCCAGCGCTTCGGCTGCGTGCCGGCCGCCAGCAGCGCCAGGTAGCCGCCCCACGACCAGCCCTCCACCACGCAGCGCTTCTCGTCGGCGAGCCCGGTGGCGACGCAGTGGTCGAGCACGGCGGCCACGTCCTCCAGCTCCGTCAGCCCCGGCCGGCCCTCGATCGCGTCCCGCCAGGCCGAGCCGTACCCCGTGGAGCCGCGGTAGTTCACCTCCACGACGAGGAACCCGGCGTCCACCCACGCCGCACGCGCCGCGCTGAACCGGTCCTCGTCGGCCGCGTGGGGGCCGCCGTGCAGGCTCACCACCGTGGGCGCCGGACCGTCCACGCCTGCCGGGCGCGCGAGCAGCGCGTGTACCCGGCCGCCGGGGCCGTCCACCCAGAGGTCCTCCACGGGCACCGACCCCGGTGCCGGCTCCCCCGGGGGAGCGAGGAGCACCCGGTCGGTGCCGTCGGGGTGCAGGGCACGCACGGTGGACGGTTCGGCCGCCGACGAGCAGGTGTACTCCACCGTGCCGTCCGGGCGGACCTCGGCCGAGCCCACACATCCCGGCGCCACGGGCAGCTCCGTCAGCTCGCCCGTGTCCAGGTCGTAGCGGTGCAGCCGGGTGCGGGCGGCGTGGGTGTGCCAGACCAGCAGGTGGCGACCGTCGGGGTGGAAGTCGGCGTCCAGCTCGCCGGGCAGGCCGAGCGACAGCTCCTTCTCCGTGCCGGCGAGGACGTCCCAGACCAGCAGCTCCTCCCGGCCGTGCCGCTCGTGCAGCAGGAGCAGCCGCCCGTCGCCGGGCACCGGCGCGAACACCAGCGGGGTGAGGCCCTTGCCCTCGCCGTCGGACTTCTCGGCCACCGCCGTGCCGTCGGACACCCGGACCACCCGCACGGCGGGATGGCGGGAGTCGCCGTGCTCGGAGTGGCTGATCGCGAGCAGCGTCTCGTCCTCGGACAGGGCACCCACGCCGGCGTCCTCGGCGTGGGTGTAGACCACCTCGGAGGGCCCGTCGCCGCGGCGCAGCCAGATCTTCGTCCCGTCGTCGGTGGAGGTGCCGACGGCCACCACGGCCCGGCCGATCTCCAGGCCGGCCGGGTAGCCGTCCTCGACACCGGGCAGTGCCGGTTCGGCGACATCGCCGTCGGGGAGCCCGGCGAACGGCTCGGTGACCCAGTGCCCGAACTCGTCGCCGTCGGTGTCGGCGAACCACCACACCGCCGCCCCGTCCGGCGGGAGGGTCGCCGAGTGGGTGCCGCTGCGCCGGTCGGTCACCTGCCGGTGCGTGTCCGTGGCGCGGTCCCAGACGTAGACCTCCGTGGTCCCGCTCGAGTTCGACGTGTACACCGACCGGTCGGGCGCGTCCCGCGCCCAGGCCGGCCGCGACATCCGGGGCGCGGTGAACCGGGCCCGCCACCGCTGCTCACGCTCGTCGTCGAAGAGCCGGTCGGGGACGGGGGCGGAAGGGTGCTCGGTCACGACCCCGATCCTGCCGCACCGCGGCCGGACACCGGGGTGCCGGCGACGGCGCGGGGGAGCACGGGTTGAATTTCCGCGTGCGCATCCGGGCGACCCCGACCACCGGCACCGGCTACCGGCGCTCCGGCCTGCGCCTGGCCGCGACGCTCGTGGTGGCGGCACTCGCCGTCGGCGGATGCGGGAGCGCGGGGAGTGGGCCGGCCGCCCCCGCCGTCACGGCCGACGGTGTGCAGCGGGTGGAGGTGGCCGTCGCGGGCGGAGCGGTCACCGGCGGCGTGCGGCGGTTCGCGGTGCCCCTGGGGTCCACCGTCGAGGTCGTGGTGGCCAGCGACGTGGCCGACGAGGTGCACCTGCACGGCTACGACCGGACGGCCTACGTCACCGCGGGCGCCACCACCACCCTCCGCTTCGTGGCCGACCTGCCGGGGGTTTTCGACGTGGAGCTGGAGCAACGCAGCCTCCCCCTGACCCAGCTCCAGGTCTCCTGACACCCCGCCCCCGCCCCGCGAGTCGCCCGATTCCTCCCCGCGAGTCGCCCGCATCCGCCGCGCGAGTCGCCCGGATCGCGTGCGCGAGTCGCCCGGACCGGCGGGCCTCCTGAACCCGGTGCGTGGGGGTGCTGGGGACCCGCGGGCCGGGAGGCGCGGGCTCGTAGGGTGATCCTGTGGCGGGGGTCTGGATCGTTCGGTTGCTCCTTCTCGTCACGATGACGGCCCTGCTGCTGCCCGGGGGCGCGACGCCTGCCGATGCCCACGCGGGGGGCCTGTCGTCGGCCACCAGCGAGGCCCGGGTGGTCGCGATCGAACCGCCGGTGCCGGGGCTCCAGGTGCGCGCCGTCGAGTTCGGCGCCCGGCTGCTGGTGGAGAACGGCACGGGCGAGGTGGTCGTCGTCGAACCCCTGCCCGGTTCCCCGCCCGCCGCGCTGCCGGTCGTCGCCCCGGGCGGCGCGGCCTACTGGAGCGATCCCCGCGTGACCGCCGCGGCGGCCCAGCGGCGGCCGGATGGCGACCGCTCGGCCTGGACCGTTCCGCTGCGGGTGGGCGGCATCACCGTGGCGGTACGCGGCGAGCAGTTCTGGCCTCCGCCTCCCGCGACCGCGCTGTGGATCGGGCTCGCCGTTGCCGCGCTGGCCGTCCCCGCCGTGGCGGGGGTGCTCGGGGCGGGCCGGCGATGGGGACGGGTGGTGCTCGCCGCGGCGACGGTCGTGGTGATCGGTGCCCACCTGCTGCACGTGTTCGGTTCCGCCGGGGTTCCCGAGGACCAGCCGTACCCGTTGATGCTGCTCAGCGCGGCCGGCTACGCGCTGCTCGGCTGGCCGCTCGGCGTCGTGGGGGCGTGGCTGACGGTGCGCGGCCACAGCGCCGGCCCGCTGTTGTGCGTCGCCGCGGGCGGCCTGTTCGCGATCGTCATCACGCCGGTTGACGCCTTCACTCTCGTCGACGCCGTGGTTCCGTTCGACTGGGGCGCGGATCTCGACCGCGCGCTCGTGGCGCTGACCCTCGGCGGCGGGCTCGGCGTCGTCGTCGCGGGGATGGCGCTGCTGCGGCGCGGGCCGGTCCCGGCGGCGTAGATGGTGGTGCTCGCGCACGGCATCGGGGGAGTGGAGGGACTGCCGCTCGACGGCGAGCTCGTCCTGCAGACCGGTGGCGTCGTCGTGCTGGTGTCGTTCCTGGCAGTGGCGTTGCTGTGGAAGCACCCGCGGTTCACCGGCCCGGTGACCGGACGGCCGCTGCCCGCCGCCCTGGACTCGCCCGGGCTGCGGCGCGTGCTCCAGGCGGCGACGCTGGCGGTTGCGACCGCGATCGTCGGCTACGGGTTCGCCGGCCCACAGGATCCGGACGCCAACCCGGCGCCCCGGGCCCTCTACGTGCTGCTCTGGGTGGGGCTCGTTCCGGCGTCGCTGGTGTTCGGGCCGGTGTGGCGGGTGCTCAACCCGCTGCGGCTGCTGCACCGCCTCGCCGCGGCGGCCCTGCGCCGCTCCGCGAACGGGACGGCACCGTTGTCCGGCCGGCTGGGCTACTGGCCCGCTGCGCTCGGGCTGCTCGTGTTCGTGTGGCTGGAGCTGGTCGCGCCCGGCCGGGACCGGCCGGACGTCGTGTCGGCGTTCCTGCTCGGGTACGCCGTCCTGCACACGGTGGCCGCCCTGCGGTTCGGTGAGCGCTGGTTCGACCGGGCCGACGCGTTCGAAACCTACTCGGCCCTGACCGGCGCGCTGGCGCCGATCGGCAGGCTGGCCGACGGCCGGATCGGGCTGCGCAACCCGTTCCGTGGCCTGGCGGCCGTCCCCGTGGCGCCGGGGCTCGTCGGCTTCGTCGCGGTGTGGTGGGGCTCCACCGTGTTCGACGGCCTGAGTGGCTGGGTGGGGTGGCAGGCGCTGGGCCTGCCGGCGGTGCTCGACACGCTCGTGCTCATCGGGTTGGTCCTGCTGGTCGCCGGGCTCTACCGCGCCGCGACCGGCCCGCTGGCCGGCCCGCTGGTGACCACCCTCGTGCCGATCGCGGCGGGCTACACGATCGCCCATTACCTGACGTTGCTGCTGGTGGAGGGGCCGCGTGGGCTCGCGCAGCTGGGCGGCGCGCAGCTCGGTGCCGTCACCGCCGTGCCCGCGCCGGGGGTCGTGGCAGGTGTGCAGATCGCCGCCGTGCTCGTCGGGCACGTCGTGGCCGTCGTCGCGGCGCACGACCGCAGTGTGGCGCTGCTGCCCGAACACCGGCGGCTCGCCGACCAGGTGCCGCTGGTGCTGCTGATGGTGGCCTACACGATGGCCGGGTTGTTCCTGCTCGTGCTCTCCTGACCCCATGACGGTGGTGCGATCGATCCTGCTGTTCGTGCTGGCCGCCGTGGCCGAGATCGGCGGCGCGTGGCTGGTGTGGCAGGGCGTGCGGGAACACCGCGGGCTGCTGTGGATCGGGGCCGGTGTGCTGGCGCTGGGGGCCTACGGGTTCGTCGCCACGCTGCAGCCGGATCCGCACTTCGGACGGATCCTCGCCGCCTACGGCGGGATCTTCGTGGCCGGCTCGCTGGCGTGGGGGATGCTCGTTGACGGCTTCCGCCCCGACCGCCTCGACTACATCGGTGCTGCGCTGTGCCTCGTCGGGGTCGCCGTGATCATGTACGTGCCGCGCTGACGGTCACCAGGCGAGCTCGGTGCAGCCCGTGCGGGCTCCCGGCGGCTCCACCTGCAGGGTGAAGTGCGCGAGGTGGTGGCCCTCGGCGAGAAGCTCCTGGGCCTGGGTGAGCACGACCGCGGGATCGCAGGCGGCGTCCACGGTGAGGTGGGCGGAGCCGACCTCCATCCCGGAGGTGAGCGTCCAGACGTGGACGTCGTGCACGTCCTGCACGCCATCGAGCGACGCGAGCTCGGACCGGATGGCCGCCACGTCGACGTGGGCGGGCGCGGCCTGCACGAGGATCCGGACGGCCTGACGGGCCAGCGACCAGGTGCGCGGCAGCACGAACAGCCCGATCCCGATGGCGACGATGGGGTCGGCGTAGCGCCACCCGAACAGGAGCGTCACCGCACCGGCGAGCAGAACCCCGACCGAACCGAGCGTGTCGGCGAGCACCTCGAGATAGGCGCCGCGGATGTTGAGGCTCTCCTGGGCGCCCTTGCGCAGCATCGCGAACACGACGAGGTTGGCGCCGAGCCCGGCCGCGGCGGTGAGCATCAGCGGCAGGCCGGGCACCTCCGGCGGGTGGGCGAAGCGCTGCACGGCCTCGATGAGCACCCAACCGGCCACCCCGAAGAGCAGCACGGCGTTGGCGAGCGCGGCGAGGACCTCGGTGCGGTAGAGCCCGAAGGTCCTGCGGTCGGTGCGGCTGCCCTGGCGGCCCGCGGCGATGGCGGCGAGGGCCATCGCGACGCCGAGCACGTCGGTGAACATGTGGCCGGCGTCCGACAGCAGTGCCAGCGAGCCCGTCGCGAGCCCGACGAGGACCTCGAGCACCAGGAACGCCGCGAGCACACCGAGCGAGATGGCCAGTCGCTTCACGTACCGCCCGGACGCGCTTCCGCCCGCCGCTGCTTCGGTCCCGTGACCGTGACCCGCCCCCATGACCACAACATATGCGGAACTATGCATGAGTGCAACCGGTGACGGAGGGAGGTCGCGGTCGTCACGCTGGGCGCAGGCACGGCCCGGTGCCATGGTGGTGATCGTGGTGCTCGAGATCGCCGACTTCGCCGTGCTCCCCGGAACGGGGGACGACTTCGCGTCCGCGGTTCGCGAGGGCAACGCTCTGGTCGCCGATGTTCGCGGCTTCCACAGTGCTCGTCTCGGCCGCTGCGTCGAGACGCCCGGGCGGTTCGTGCTGATGGTGGAGTGGGAGAGCCTGGAGGCTCACACCGCTTTCCGCGAGTCGGAGAAGTTCGTGCGCCGGCGGGAGCTCATCGGCCCGTTCCTGGCCGGCGCCCCGCGGACGGACCGCGTGGCCGAGGTCCCGCTGTCGGTCTGACCGCCGTCGGCGTCCTGGCCGACCGGTACGGCGATCGACGCCCACAGCAGCGATGCCGCCGCGACCACGGCCGCGGCGCCGAGCACGTGCAGCAGGACGAGAACCTCCGGCACACCGACGGCGTACTGCACGCTCCCGAGCGCCCCCTGGGCCGCGACGACGGCAACCAGCAGGACGAACCGCCTGCGCGCACGGAGCGGGGCGGAGCTGAGCCGAAGTACCACGCCGAGCGCCGCCAGGAGGACGAGGTAGAGCACCAGGAGAACGCTGTGCAGGCCGGCCAGCGCCTGGACCGGGAGGTCCAGCCGGGGGGTGGCCGGGTCGCCGGCGTGCGGGCCGGCTGCGGTCACCAGCGTGCCGGCCGTCAGGAGCAGCCCCAGCGTCACGACTCCTGCCGTGGCGACCGCGCGGCCGGGTGGTGACAGCGCGACCCGCTGGGGGTCGTCGGGAAGGAAGACCGCGACGACGAGCTGGACGGCGAACCAGATCAGCAGCATCGACGGCAGGAAGTGCAGCATCACGTTCCACCAGGCCAGCTGGTTGAGGACGGTGAAACCACCGATGACGCCTGCAGCACCGCACCGGCCGGCATGATTGCGGCGAGGGTCACCACCCGGCGGCGCCGCGGCCGGAGCCGCCACGCCGCAACGAGGCAGCCGACCGAGATCAGGAGCACGACCGTCCCGAGCAGCCGGTTGCCGAACTCGATCCACTGGATGACCGCCGCGATGTCCTCCCGGGGCGTCGGCACCAGGCTCCCCGGGTCGCACTGCGGCCACGTCGGGCAGCCGAGACCGGAACCCGTCACCCGGACGAATGCCCCGGTCACGGTGATCACCACGTGCGCAACCACGTTGGCGACCGCGAATCGCCGCAGCGCTGCTTCCGCGCCGGACCGCGCCCCTGCGTCGTCGCTGGTCACGATGGCCTCCCGGCTCGTCAACGGGCTGCTACTACAGCATGTAGAGCAATGCGGTCGACGGGCGGGGTCGGTGGTGGTCCGACACGGCGGTGCGTGCGCCGGTCGGGTGACTCGGGCGCGCAGACTCGCGCCCGTGAACCGGGCGACTCGCGGGTGGTTCGGTGTCCTCGCAGACCGGGTGCGTTCGTCGCAGATGCGGTGGGCCCTGCGAGGAGCACGGCGGCTCTGCGACGACGCGTGGGGCCCCGGGGGTGAGCACGCGACGCCCGGCGCCTCCGAGGGGCGCCGGGCGGGGGGTGGCGATTCTGGGCGGTGCTGGATAACGCGGTGTGCCGGACTCGTCGAATCCGATTCAATCGATTATCGGACGGTGCGGCGGCGGGCCGCCAGGGACTCGCCCAGAGTCCACACGGAGGCGCCGAGCAGAACCAGGTCCTTGATGAGGAACTGGCCGGTCATGGAGAGTGCGGGAAATCCACCGCCGGCGGCTTCGCCGATTCCGGGAGTGGTGAACAGGTAGCTCAAGGTGCTGAGGAACAACACCACCGCCACTGCGCTGCCGACCGCGGAGGCCCGCGGCAGCCACGGGCGCAGCGCGATCAGCACCGCAGCGACGATCTCGACGGTTCCGATCACCGCGGCCAGCGTCTGAACACCGAAGATGTCGTAGAGCCAGCTCTGATACGGGCTGTTCGCGATCAGCGGCATGATCGCCGTGGCTTCGTAGGAGGCGAACTTCAGAGCACCGATCCAGGCGATCACCAGAGCGAGTCCGTAGCGGAGGATCGTGGATCCGATAACGGTAATGCGCTGGTCGGTGGTCGGGGCGGAGAGCGTGGTGGTCATCTCGGTTCCTTTCGCGGGTCTGCCGATCATCTCGAAATCCTCAACTTGTCCCGCGGCCGGATAATTTCTCGAATTCCTTACCGGAACCTAACGCGCCGACGGGAGTTTCTCTCGGAGTGACAGACCGGGCACCCGCACCGTCCGGCGATGCCCTGTCCGCGATGCCTGTCGGCGATGCCCTGCCCGCAGCGCCACGGGCGGGCTGGTATTTCTATACCGACACCTGCTATGTTCGGTATAACTATACCGGTACTGGTGACGTGAGGTACTCGTGATCGAACTGAAGACGCCTGCGGAGATCGAACGCATGCACGTGGCCGGGCGGTTCGTCGCCGAGGTGCTCACCGAGGTCGGCCGGCTCGCCGACGTGGGCGTCAACCTGCTGGACCTGGAGCAGCACGCGCGCGGCATGATCGAACGGCGCGGGGCCGAGTCGTGCTACTGGGACTACGAGCCGTCCTTCGGGAAGGGCCCGTTCCGCAACGTCATCTGCCTCTCGGTGAACGACGCCGTCCTGCACGGCCTGCCGCACGACTACACGCTGCGCGACGGCGACGTGCTCAGCGCGGACCTTGCGGTCGGCATCGACGGCTGGGTGGCCGACTCGGCGCGCACGGTCGTCGTCGGGACCGCCGCCGAGGAGGACCTGCGGATCATCCGCGCCACCGAGGAGGCGTTGGAGGCGGCGATCGAGGTGGCGCGTCCGGGCAACCGCCTGGGTGACATCTCGGCGGCGATCTGGACGGTGGCGCGCGACCACGGCTATCCGGTCAACAGCGAGTTCGGTGGTCACGGCATCGGCCGCACCATGCACGAGGACCTGCACGTTCCGAACAAGGGCCGGGCGGGGCGCGGCTTCCCGCTCCAGTCGGGCCTGACCCTCGCGCTCGAACCCTGGTTCGCCCGTACCACCGACCGGATCGTCTACGACGCCGACGGCTGGACGATCCGGTCGGCCGACGGCTCGCGTACGGCCCACTCCGAGCACACGGTGGCCATCACGGAGGACGCCCCTCTGGTGCTCACCCGGCGCGAGTCGGAGCACCCGTAGCCCCCGGCTCGGCGGCCGGGCTCGACGGGGTCAGTACATCGTCTCCTCGAGGCGCTTCGGCGCGGCCGCGTCGAAGGCCTGGCAGTCGACGGCGCCGTGGGTGATCGCTTCGAGCATCTCGCCCATCGAGGGTACGGCGGAGCCGGGGATCTGGGTGGCGCTGTTCCAGAGCTTGGAGCGCATCAGGGCCTTGGGGCACTGGATGTAGGCGGCGTCGACCGTCACGACGATCACGCTGGCCGGGAGCTTGTCCCGCCGCTCGCCCATGGCGAAGCTCTCCCGCAGTGCGGGGTCGGTGCTGAGCACGGCACGGCCGTTGACCCGCAGCAACGTGCCGATGCCCGGGATGAGGAACACCAGTGCGACGCGCGGGTCGCGCACGATGTTGCGCAGCGAGTCGACCCGGTTGTTGCCCCGGCGATCCGGGATGAGCAGGGTCTTCGGGTCCGCCACCCGGACGAAGCCAGGGGGGTCGCCCCGGGGCGAGCAGTCGAGCCCCTCGGGCCCCGACGTCGCCAGCACGACGAATGGAGAGGCCTCCACGTAGGCCCGGTAGTGCTCCGAGACGTGGTCCAGCTCCATGGTGACCGCGGCGGCGATCGGCTCGCCGTACACGGCGTCGAGCTGCTCGATCGTGCGGATGGTGGTGGCGTCGTCAACCCTCACGCCAGCGACCGTACGTGTCGGATCCCCCGGATCCCGCTCCCTGTGACGAGGGCTCCGCCTGCGCAAAGGCCCCGTCCGATGAGCTCGGACAGGGCCCCTGACCTGTGTCGGGATGGCAATATGTGAACCTGCGACCTCTTCGTCCTGAACCCGGATGCGTGCGCAGCCCCAGGGGGAGGTCGACGGGGGCGCGGCACACCGCCATCCGGAGATCCCACGGAGGCGATCATGAACGAGCAAGCACCCAGCTCGGCCCTCCCGCCGTTGGTCGACAGAAAGACCTGGCAGGAGGCGCGGGAAGCACTGTTCGCACGGGAGAAGGCGCACACCCGCGAAGGGGACGCGATCGCGGCGGCGCGGCGGCGGCTGCCGATGGTGGAGGTCGACGCCACCATCGAGGTGATCGGTCCTGACGGACCGATCACGATCCTCGACGTCTTCGAAGGCCGGAAGCAGCTCATCGCGTACTTCCACGCCTGGTGGCCCGGTCGGCCCGCCGCGGAGCAATGCGAGGGCTGCACGTTCTTCAACAGCCAGGTCCGCGAGCTGTCCTACATCCACTCCCGCGACGCCACGTACGCCACGCTCAGCAAGGGTCCGTACGAGGAAAGCGTCCGCTACCGGGACTTCTTGGGCTTGGACATGCCGTGGTACTCGGTCGAGAAGACGGCGGCGCAACTCCTGGAGGGTCGCGACTGGCAGCGCCACCACCTCGTCTGCTACGCCCGCGACGGCGAGCGGGTGTTCGAGACGTACTACACCGGCGGTCGCGGCGTCGAGGTCATGGCCCCCACCCACGGGCTGCTGGACATGACCGTCTACGGACGCCAGGAGGCGTGGGAGGACTCCCCCGACGGCTGGCCCCAGCCCTGGGGTGACGCCGGGAATCCCGAGGTCTGGCGTACGAACGGACGCCCCATCGCCCAGTGGTCCCGCATCGAAGCCGGCCGGTCCGACGAGCTGACCTGAGGATCAGCCGAGGCGACCGAGGGTCGTCGGTCCATCAGGTTGCGCGGCACCGGACGGGGCGGGCTGTGGTTCCCGGGAATGCTCGGGAGTGCGGACCCGAACATGCATAACGGCCATGGCCGGAAGCTCTCGGCAGAGCCTCTGACCAGGACCGGTCTGTTGTCGGGGTGAGAGGATTTGAACTGCGACCTCTCCGTCCCGAACGCGGACGCGGTCGTTCCGATAGTGCAATGCCGTGCTGTCGCACTGGCATTCTGCGGGTCTTGACCGGTCGAACCTGCGTAGGCAAAACAGAATCAGGAGACGCTAGCGGCGGTGGTCGGCTGGCGCATCGCGCGAGCTATCCGTCCGAGTGCGGTCGGCGCAGTCCGTCCAGCACGAGGGTGATGACGTCGTCGGCCTCGGCCCGCCAGTTGGGACGGTCATGGGCCGCGCCGATCCCGTGCAGCGCCATCATCACGGCACCGGCGTCCACGTCGTCGCGAACGGCGCCCTCCTGTACGGCGGCGGCCACCAGATCGGCGACAGCCTGCTCCAGTGCCCGGCTGCCCTCGGCGAGGGCACCCGAGCGATCGGCCATGAGGGTGGACAGCGTCCGGGCCAGGCCCTCGTGGGCGTCCATGTGGTCGACCGTGCCGCGGAGGAAGGTCGCCAACGCCTCCGCCGCGGGCAACGTGGCCTGTAGCTGGCGGGCGCGGTCGCACAGCGCGGCGACTTCCCCGTGGTAGACCGCCTCGGCCAGTGCCTCCCGGGTGGGGAAGTGGCGGTACAGCGTGCCGGTGCCCACCCCGGCCAGGCGAGCGAAGTCGTCGAAGCGCAGGTCGAAGAAGCCTCCGGCGTCGAAGACCTCCCGGGCCGTGGCGAGCAGGGCCTCACGCTTGCGCCGGGCGTCGGCCCGCAGCGGCTTGTCGGCGGTCATGCGCTCCCTCGCATTGACATATGGAGACGATCTCCATATTTTAGAAAGTGGAGATTACCTCCAATTCGATCGTACCCCTTGAGGTGCAGCGTGAAGATCCTGATGTTCGGCCGGGGCGTGATCGCCACCATCTACGGCTGGGTCCTGCACCAGGCGGGACATGACGTCGAGTTGTACGTCCGGCCGGGCCGCGCGGCGACGTACGGAGACGCAGTGGACCTCGACCTGCTCGATACGCGGCGCCGGGTGTGGGGGCAGCGCGTCGTCGAGAAGTGGCCGGTGCGCTACCGCGAGGCGCTGGAGCCGGACCACGACTTCGACCTGATCGTGCTCAGCGTGCCGCACCACCGCCTCCCGGAAGCGGCGGCCTTCCTGTCCCCGCGTGTCGGCCAGGCCACGGTGCTGGTCTTCGGCAACATCTGGACCGAGCCGCAGGCCGCGATCGGCGCACTCCCGCTCGACCAGATCGCCTGCGGCTTTCCCCAGGCCGGCGGCGGTTTCGGCGCGGACGGCGTGCTCCGTGGGGGGCTGCTGCCGTCGGTCATCTTCGGCACCCTCGGCCGGCCCCCGACCGACCGTGAGCGGGCCGTGCGTCAGGCGTTTCGCGACGCCGGGCTCCGGATCAAGGAGCAGCCTGACCTGCGCGGCTGGCTGTGGGTCCATTTCGTGTCGGATGCCGGCCTGTTCTCGCAGGGCCTGCGGCTGGGTTCCCTGTCCAAGCTGGCCGGGTCGACGCGCGACTTCCGCGAGGCGCTGCTGACCGGCCGCGAGCTGCTGCCGCTCCTCACGGCGCGCGGCATCGACCTGCGACGTCACCGGGGCGGTCTGCTGCTGTTCCGGGCGCCCACCTGGCTGATGGCCCCCGTGCTCGCCTGGCTGACCGCTCATGTCACGCCGCTGCGCGTGAATTTCGAGGCGCACTCCGACCCCGACGCCGAGGAGCCGCGTGAGGTCTGCCGAGACACCCTCGCGGAAGCACGACGGCTGGGCATTGCGGTACCACGACTGGAAGCGGCGGAACCGAACTTTGCCCGTGAGGGGACGGGTCGAGTCTGAATTCACCGCAAGGGAATGCTCGGAGTGCGGGCCCGAACATGCAGAACGGCCCTGGCCGGAAGCTCTCCAAAGAGTCTCTGACCAGGGCCGTTCTGTTGTCGGGGTGACAGGATTTGAACCTGCGACCTCTTCGTCCCGAACGAAGCGCGCTACCAAGCTGCGCCACACCCCGATGGCCCGTGAGCCGTGACCAACTCTAGCTGACGTCCACGGCGGCCGACGCGCGGGTGGCCGGTGCGGACGGAACCACCGACGCGCGGGGCACGAGCGTGAGGAGGCTGGCCTCCGGCGGGCAGGCGAACCGCACGGGGGCGAACGGCGAGGTGCCCAGGCCCGCGGAGACGTGCAGCCAGGTGTGGGCGCCCCAGCGCGAGGCGCCGCGGGCCCGGGAGCGGTCCAGGCCGCAGTTGGTGACGAGCGCGCCCACGCCCGGCACCCGCAGCTGGCCGCCGTGGGTGTGACCGGCCAGCACCAGGTCGTACCCGTCCGCGGCGAACCGGTCGAGGACCCGGGGCTCAGGCGAGTGGGTCAGCCCCAGCCGCAGGCCGACGTGGCGCGCCGGGCGCCCGGCGATGCGCTCGTAGCGGTCCAGGCCGAGGTGGGGGTCGTCGACGCCGGCCACGGCGACGGTGACGCCGGAGACCGTGAGCGTCACCTGCGTGTGGGTGGCATCGGACCAGCCGTGCTCCAGCATCGCGGCGCGGAGGTCGCGCCACGGCAGCGGGTCGCCGTGCGAGCGGCGCTTGCTCTTCACCAGGTAGCGCGCGGGGTTCTTCGGCGTGGGTCCGAAGTAGTCGTTGCTGCCGAAGACGAACAGCCCGGGGTACTGCAGCAGCGGACCGAGGGCGGCGACCACCGAGGGGACGGCCCGGGGATGGGCCAGGTTGTCACCGGTGTTCACGACGAGATCGGGCTCGAGGGCCGCCAGCGCGGCGACCCAGCGCTGCTTGCTCTGCTGGCGCGGCGTGAGGTGCAGGTCGGACACGTGCAGGACGCGCAGGGGGCGTGAGCCCTCGGCCAGCACCGGCAGCGTCGCCTCGCGCAGCGTCCACCTCCGGCGCTCGATACCCGCCGCGTAGGCGACCGCGGCCGCTCCCGTTGTGGTCGCGCCGAGCGCGAGCCGGCCCCAGCTGTTCACCCGGTCAGGGTACGGCGAGAGCCCGCGCATCCGGTATCCCCACGTGCCGGCCCCCGCGCCGTGCGGCGTCGCGGCGCCGCGACGCGGACATGCATTAGCGTCACCGCGGTGAGCACCTTGAAGGAGCAGCTGCGGACCGATCTGACCGCCGCCATGAAGGCTCGCGACGAGCTGGTGAAAGCCACCCTGCGGATGACGCTGACGGCCATCGGCAACGCCGAGGTCGCCGGCACGCAGGCCCGCGAGCTCGACGACGCCGAGGTCATCAAGGTGATCACCAGGGAGGCCAAGAAGCGTGCCGAGTCGGCCGAGGCCTTCGCCGCCGCCGGCCGCGAGGAGCTGGCCGCCCAGGAGCGCGCCGAGGGTGAGGTGCTGGCCCGGTACCTCCCGACGCAGCTCTCCGACGACGAGCTCGCCGTGATCGCGCGCACCGCGGTGGACGAGACCACCGCCGAGCTGGGCGAGCAGCCCGGTCCGCGTCAGATGGGACAGGTCATGAAGAAGGCCACCGCGGCGGCTGCGGGTCGGGCCGACGGCGGCCGGGTGGCCGCCGCCGTGAAGGCCCTGCTCGTCGGCTGAGAGGGCCCGTGCACGGCCGCGGGCCCCGCTGGGGTGCCCGCGGCCGCGCCCGTCACTTGGCGGGCGCCTTCTTCCGCGTGGTCGTCCGCTTCGCCGGAGTCTTCTTCGGTGCCGGACCGCGGGCCCGGCGTTCGGCCAGGAGCTCCGACGCGCGCTCGTCGCTGATCTGCTCGACGGTGTCGCCCTTGCGCAGCGACGCGTTGGTCTCGCCGTCGGTGACGTACGGGCCGAACCGCCCGTCCTTGATCACCATCGGCTTGCCGGTGGCCGCGTCGGCACCCAGCTCGCGCAGCGCCGGCGTGGCCGCCGCCGTACGCCGCCCCCGCTGCTTGGGCTGCTTGTAGATCTCCAGCGCCTCGTCGAGGGTGACGGTGAACAGCTGCTCCTCGTCGGAGAGCGACCGCGAGTCGGTGCCCTTCTTCAGGTACGGGCCGTAGCGCCCGTTCTGCGCGGTGATCTCCTCGCCGCTCTCCGGGTCGGTGCCGACCAGCCGCGGCAGCGAGAGCAGGCGCAGCGCCTCCTCGAGCGTGACGCTCTCGGTGGACATGCCCTTGAAGAGCGACCCGGTGCGCGGCTTGGGCTTGGCCGCCGCCTTCTTCTTCGTCCCGTTCGTGGGCGTCTCCGGCTCGGCGGGCTCCGGGAGGATCTCCGTGACGTAGGGCCCGTAGCGGCCCTCCTTCGCGACGATCTCGTGGCCCGTCGTCGGGTCGACGCCCAGCGAGCGGCCCTCCTGCGGCACCGAGAACAGCTGCTCGGCGACCTCCGGGGTGAGCTCGTCGGGCGGCAGGTCGTCGGGCAGGTTCGCGCGCTGTGACTGCCCGTCGCGGACGCGCTCCAGGTATGGGCCGTAGCGGCCGACGCGCACCACGACGTCGTCGAACACCGGGACGGAGTTGATCTCCCGGGCGTCGATCTCCTCGAGGTTGACGCCCACGAGCTTCTTGAGCCCGCCCGACCGCGCCACCGACCCCGCACTGCCCTGGTCGGCCCCGAAGTAGAAGCCGGAGAGCCAGTCGGTGCGGCCCTGCGTGCCTGCGGCGATCGAGTCGAGCTCGTCCTCCATCGCGGCGGTGAAGTCGTAGTCGACCAGCCGGCCGAAGTGGTGCTCGAGCAGCCCGACCACGGCGAACGCGATCCACGACGGGACGAGCGCCTGACCCTTCTTCCAGACGTACCCGCGGTCCTGGATCGTCTTGATGATCGACGCGTAGGTGGACGGGCGGCCGATCCCGAGGTCCTCCAGCGTCTTGATGAGGCTGGGCTCGGTGAACCGCGACGGCGGGTTGGTGGAGTGGCCCTCCGGGGTGAGCCGGGCGGCGGTCAGGGCCTGGCCCTGCGTGAGCTCGGGGAGCCGCGACTCGGCGTCGTCGGCCTCGCCGCCGGCCTGGTCGTCGACGGTCTCGACGTAGGCCTTGAGGAACCCGGGGAAGGTGATCGTGCGTCCCGACGCGGCGAACGTGACCGCCTCTCCGGTGGCCGCGGTGCCGCCGATGCGCACGCTGACGGTGGTGCCCCGCGCGTCGGCCATCTGCGACGCGACGGTGCGCTGCCAGATCAGCTCGTAGAGCCGGAAGTCGTCGCCGTCGACCTCGCGGGCGATCTCGCCGGGGGTGCGGAAGGTGTCGCCTGCCGGCCGGATCGCCTCGTGGGCCTCCTGCGCGTTCTTCACCTTGCGCGTGTACTGCCGCGGCTGGGCCGGCACGTAGGCGTCGCCGTAGAGCTCACGGGCCTGCGAGCGGGCGGCCTGGATCGCCGACTCCGACAGGGTGGTGGAGTCGGTGCGCAGGTAGGTGATGTAGCCGTTCTCGTAGAGCCGCTGTGCGCTGCGCATCGTGCGGTCGGCGGAGAAGCGCAGCTTCCGGCCGGCCTCCTGCTGCAGCGTGGACGTCATGAACGGCGGGTACGGCTTGCGGGTGTAGGGCTTCGACTCGACCGACTCGACGGCCAGGTCGCGGCCCTGCAGCGCCTCGGCCAGCCGCCGCGCGCCTGCCTCGTCGAGGGGCCGGGCCGTCTCCTTGCTCCCGGCAGCGCTCTTGAGCCTGCCGTCCGGGCCGAAGTCGCGGCCCGTGGCCACTCGCGTGCCGTCGATGGCCACCAGACGCGCGGGGAACTGCCTCGGGCTCGCCTCGGCCCCGGCGTCGAGCTGCGCGGCGATGTCCCAGTACGACGCCGAGACGAACGCCATGCGCTCGCGCTCGCGCTGGACGATGATCCGTGTGGCCACCGACTGCACCCGGCCGGCCGACAGCTTCGGCATGACCTTCTTCCACAGCACGGGGGAGACCTCGTAGCCGTAGAGCCGGTCGAGGATGCGCCTGGTCTCCTGCGCGTCGACCAGGTCGTGGTCGAGGTCGCGCAGGTTCTCGACGGCCGCCCTGATGGCCGACTCGGTGATCTCGTGGAAGACCATCCGCCGGACCGGGACCTTTGGCTTGAGCGTCTCGAGCAGGTGCCAGGCGATCGCCTCGCCCTCGCGGTCGTGGTCCGTGGCGAGCAGCAGCTCGTCGACGGACTTCAGGGCGTCCTTGAGCTCGGCGACCTTGCTCTTCTTCTCCGGCGTGATGATGTAGAGGGGCGCGAACTGGTTGTCGACGTCGACCCCGAGGCGGGCCCACGACTCGCCCTTGTACTTGGCGGGCACGTCGGCGGCGCCGCGCGGCAGGTCACGGATGTGCCCGACGGACGCCTCGACGATGTAGTCGTTGCCGAGGTACTGCTGGATCTTCTTCGCCTTCGTCCCGGACTCGACGATGACCAGCCGGCGCGGCGGTCGCCCGTTGGCGACCACGGCTGTGCCGTTGGGTCGGCCCGGGTCGGCCTTCGCGGCCGCCTTCCGGCTGCCCGTTCCCTTCTGGGCTGCGGGCTTCGCACTTGTCGTTCCGGTTGCCACCTGGTCCTACTCCATCGTCTACGGCCGCGTCGGCGCCGCGCACCGGCCGTTCTGCAGGGCCACCGCGCCGGATGCGCGGGGTGCCCGGACACCGAGTATGCGGGTCTCGGGTTCCGGCACGTACCGGAACCTCATGTTCACCCACCCACCTACCGTGTCGCGCTCGTCACACCGCACACCACGCGGCGTAGTGCGCTCGACACTGTGCGAGCCTGCGCCGCGAGAGCCTAACCAGCTCGTCAAGACGCCGTGCGGCCCCAGTACCTGGGCCAGTCGGCCCCGTCCGCCCTGGGCGGTACCGGGCCGACGAGCTCGACGAGCCGTTGGACCCGCCGTGTCCCACTGATCCGTAATGCCGTTCCACGTCCCACTCTTGCGGGTGGGATGCCTGCCCGGGTCGCCGCGGCGACCAGAGCGAGGTGCGTGTCCGGGGCGTGCGGGTCCAGCGCAAGCAGGTACCCGCCCCGGTCGTCCGGCCGGCCTGCGGCCAACGCCCACAGTCGTAACGCCGGACCGTCCAATTGCCATCCCGGTGGCACCGTCTTGACCGCACCGTTCGTCCACGCCCTGGCCAACCCGACCAGGTCGCACCGGAACGCCGAGCGCAACGCGGTGGCGCCGCTCTCGGTCTGCACGGTACCCATGGTGATGCCCGTGGCCGCGCACGCCGACGCCAGTGCGGGTGCCCTGGCGGGGTCGGGCAGCACGATCGACAGCCGCGCCTGGTCGCCTGCGCCGAAGCGGACGATCTGTCCCGGCCCGCACAGCAGTCCGGCGAGGTCGCTCACGCTCGGTGGGCGGGCGTCGGCGGAGAACAGCGACAGCTGCGACACGAGCGCACAGTAGAACACGCGTTCGAGCGTGACCACCAGGGCGCGCCGATGATCGCCTTAACGCGGCGCCGTGGCCGACAGGGCGGACAGCTGCTGGCACTGGGTCGCCCGCTCGGCGGCGCGCTGCAGGCGGGGCGTGGCGCTCAGATCGGCCAGCGGGTTCGGCGGGGTGATCGCGTCGAAGGTCGACTGGGCCTGGGTCAGCGCGGCCATCACCGACTCGGGGTTGCCGGGGTCGGCGGCGT
Source organism: Pseudonocardia xinjiangensis (assembly GCF_050948425.1). Classification (NCBI taxonomy): domain Bacteria; kingdom Bacillati; phylum Actinomycetota; class Actinomycetes; order Pseudonocardiales; family Pseudonocardiaceae; genus Pseudonocardia; species Pseudonocardia xinjiangensis. The sequence goes on from NZ_CP192009.1 coordinate 335,145, forward strand.
CCACCGTGTTCTTGGCTCCCGTGAAGTCCTGCTCGAGGAACTCCAGCGCGCTCTGGGCCCGCCCCACGGCCTCGTTGCCACCCTGCACGGGCGAGCGGCCGATCGCGGTGAGCTGGTCGCGGCCCTGCTGCACGCCGTGGAGGACGGTGCCGAGGTAGTCGCTGACGGTGCGTTGCACGGTCGGGAGGTCGGCCGACGGCGCCAGGGCAGGAGGCGTCGTGGCCGGCACGGCGAAGCTCATGACCGCACCGCAGAGGCGATCGGCCCAGGCCACCGGGTCGCTCCCCGGGCCCTCGGTCGGGGTCGGGGCGGGATCGGCGGCTGCGCTGCCGGGAAGCGTCGTGGTGCAACCGGCGAGGACGGCGACGGCGAGTGCGGCGGCAACGGTGGGGACGACAACCGTGAGGGCGGGGCGGGTCGTTCGAGGCATGCGCCGGCTCCGGATCGGGGGAGGGACGGCGCCAGTGTGCCCGGGAGGCCTCGGGCAGTGATCACCGAGGCCCGGGAACGGGGTCGTCGGTGCTACCGGCCGCTCGTCTGGCGCCGGACCAGCTGGCAGTTCGGCGCGTGCTGGCTCGCCTGGTCCAGCTCGGGACTGGCCTTCAGGTCGACCGTCGGATCCGGCAGGTTCGCGAGATCCTGCAGCGGCGCGACCGCCTTCGGCAGCTCGCTGACCACCGCCTTGCGGTCACTGGTGTCGACCGCGTCGACCTGGGTCTTGACGTCCTGGAAGGAGGTCTTGAACGTGGTGAGCGTCTGGGCGAGCCGGGTGACCACGTCGTCGCCGCCCGCAACCGGCGAGGGCCCGACCCGCGTCATCCCGCCGATCGCCGAGTCGGCCGCCCCGGCGCTGCGGCCGAGGTAGTCGCTGATGCCCCTGGCGAGCCCTGCGGGGTCGGCTGCGGTGCTGAGCTGCGGGGGAGTGCCCGCCGTCCGGACGAAGGGCAGCAGTGCGCCGCACACCCCGTCGACCCACTTCACGGGATCGGCCGTGGTGGCGGGCAGCGAGCCGGCCGGGCTCGCCATGCCCTGGACGGTCGTGGTGCAGCCCGCCACGGGGACCAGCAGGGTGGCGAGGACCAGGACGATCAGTGCGGGGCGCGAGGTCGCCGGCATCTTGCTCCCGACTCGAGGGGACGTGGCCGACCAGTGTGCACGGCGGCGCGGGCGGCCCATGACTCCAGACCCGGTCAGCGCGCAGGTGAGGTGGTCGAGCGCACCTGCTGGCAGTTCGACGCCTTGTCGGCGGCGGTCCTGAGCTCGTCGGTGGCCTGCAGGCCCGCCGTCGGGTCGGCCAGGTTCCGCAGCTCCTGCAGCGGGGCCATCGCGGCCGGCAGGGCGCCTGCCATCGCCTGCGGGCTCGACGTGTCGACCCCCGCGAGCTGCCCCTTGGCCGCGTCGAAGCTCGTGCGGATCTGCGCCAGCGCGCCCTTGAGCCGTGCGACGTACTCGTCGCCGCCGGCCACCGGTGACGGCCCGACCGCGTCGAGGGCCGTGATCGACCCCTCCACGGCGGTGGCCGTGGCGCCGAAGTAGTCGCCGAGCCCGCGCACCGTGGCGACCGGGTCGACCCCGTTCACCTGCGGCTGCGTCGTGGCGGCCTTGGCGAAACCGGAGAGCGCCCCGCACACCTGGTCGGTCCACACCACCGCGTCGGACTCGGCGTCACCTCCACTGCCGCACCCGGTGGCGACGAGGAGCACGAACGCCGAGGCGAGCGTGCCGGTGAGCCTGCGAGTACCCATGCGGTCCTCCGCGACGTTGCGCTGTCAGGACGCGCGGCGCGCGTCGATCCGCGGGCAAAGTACTGGTAGTGCTCAGAAACGCCGGAGGCCGCCCACCCGAGCGGGTGAGCGGCCTTCGGGAGGGGTCGAGCGGTCAGCCGACCGAGCTCGCCGCCGGGGTGTCCGCGATCGACGTGGAGCGCCGCTTCGACACGACCACGGCCGCCACGATGATCGCCACCGCGACCAGCGCGATCGCGATCCGGAGCGGGGCCGATGCGGAGTCGCCAACCGAGAACGTCACCACTGCCGGTGCGATCAGCACCGAGACCAGGTTCATCACCTTGATCAGCGGGTTGATCGACGGGCCTGCGGTGTCCTTGAAGGGGTCACCCACCGTGTCACCGATGATGGTGGCCTCGTGGGCGGACGAGCCCTTGCCGCCGTGGTTGCCGTCCTCCACCAGCTTCTTCGCGTTGTCCCACGCGCCGCCGGAGTTGGCCAGGAAGACGGCCATCAACGTGCCCGCGGCGATGGCACCGGCCAGGTAGCCGGCCAGCGGGCCGACGCCGAGGCCGAAGCCGACGGCGATCGGGGCGAAGATCGCCAGCAGGCCGGGGGTGGCCAGCTCGCGCAGCGAGTCGCGGGTGCAGATGTCCACCACGCGGCCGTACTCCGGGCGGACGGTGCCCTCCATGATCCCGGGGTTCTCCCGGAACTGGCGGCGCACCTCGAACACGATCGCGCCGGCCGCCCGGGTGACAGCGTTGATCGCGAGCCCGGAGAACATGAACACCACCGAGGCGCCGATGATCACGCCGACGAGGGTGTTCGGGGCGAAGACCTCGAACGAGAAGGCCGTGCCGGCGTCCTGCAGGGCGACGCCCGCATCGAGCAGTGACTGGCCGATGGCGTCGCGGTAGGAGCCGAACAGCGCCGTGGCCGCGAGCACGGCCGTGGCGATCGCGATGCCCTTGGTGATGGCCTTGGTGGTGTTGCCCACCGCGTCCAGCTCGGTGAGGATGCCGACCCCGGCGCCCTCGACGTCGCCGGACATCTCCGCGATGCCCTGCGCGTTGTCGGAGACCGGACCGAAGGTGTCCATCGCGACGATCACGCCGACCGTGGTGAGCAGGCCGGTGCCGGCCAGCGCCACCGCGAACAGGGCCACCGTGATCGACCCTGTGGCCAGCGCGAACGCACCGAACACCGCCGCGCTGATGACCAGCGCGGTGTAGACGGCCGACTCGAAACCGATCGAGATACCGGCCAGGATCACCGTGGCCGGACCGGTGAGCGACGACTCCCCGACGGTCTTGACGGGCTTGTCCTCGGTGCCGGTGAAGTAGCCGGTCAGCTTGAGGATCACACCCGCCAGCACGATGCCGATGAGGACGGCGATCGAGGCGAGCAGCCGCGGGTCGCTGCCGGCCATGGCGGCGACGACGGTGGTGTCGGTCGGGCTCGTGAGTTCGCTGAAGCTGCCGGGCAGGTAGACGTAGGCGGCGATCACGCACAGCACGGCCGAGATGGCCGCGGAGATGTAGAAGCTGCGGTTGATCGTCGTCAGGCTGCTCTCGCCCTCGCGGGTGCGGGTGATGTAGACCCCGATCACCGCGGTGAGCACGCCGATGGCCGGCACGATCAGCGGGAACAGCAGGCCCTGCAGACCGAATGCGGCCGTGCCGAGGATCAGCGCGGCCACGAGCATCACGGCGTAGGACTCGAACAGGTCGGCGGCCATGCCGGCGCAGTCACCGACGTTGTCGCCCACGTTGTCCGCGATCGTCGCGGCGTTGCGGGGGTCGTCCTCGGGGATGCCCTGCTCGACCTTGCCGACGAGGTCGGCGCCCACGTCGGCGGCCTTCGTGAAGATGCCGCCGCCGACACGCATGAACATGGCGAGCAGCGCGGCGCCGAACCCGAAGCCTTCGAGCACCTTCGGTGCCTGGCCGGCGTAGACCATCACGACCACGGCCGCACCGAACAGGCCGAGGCCCACGGTGAACATGCCGACCACGCCACCGGTGCGGAACGCGATGCGGGTGGCCTTCTCCCGGCCACCCTCCTCGCGCGCCGCCGCGGCGACGCGGATGTTGGCGAAGGTGGCCAGCCGCATCCCCAGGTTGCCGATGGTGGCGGAGAACGCCGCACCGACGAGGAAGAAGATCGATCGCCCGATGCGCTCGCCGAGGTCGTCCGCGGGTAGCGCGAAGAGCAGGACGAACACGATCACGACGAACACGCCGAGCGTGCGGAACTGGCGGTTGAGGTACGCCGTGGCGCCTTCCTGGACCGCTCGGCCGATCTCCTGCATCTTGGGGGTGCCCTCGCCTGCGGCGAGGACCTCCCGGCGCAGGACGAAGCCGATGGCCAGGGCAGCGAGGGCGACCACCGCGACCACACCGACGAGGATGCGGTCATTCGCCCCGAGCTCGAGGCCCTGGGCGAGGGTGGACACGTGCATCCGTCCTCCTGGTTCAGTGAATACCGGAGCCAGGGAACTCAGACGGCACCCCTGGCGTCTTACCCGTCACCGCAGGTAGGCGCGGTACAGGCACAGGCAGTCTATGGGGGTGGGGCGGCCCCCTCGCCAGGCAGGGGCAGCGAAACGCTAAGCTTAACGATCTGATCACGAGCCCGTCGATTGCGGTTGGGACTGCGAACTGGGTGATGGTGACGATCGTGATGTTGACGTGATAGCCCGCGCTCCCCGCCGGACCCGCGTGATAGTCATCGGCTGTGCTCTCGCGCTCCTCTTCGCGGTGCCGATCGTCGCGGCGAGCGGGCTCGGTCATGCCCGCGCCACCGCCGGCGCCCAGCAGCGGCTCGCCGGGCCGATCGCCGTGGCGCCGGTAGCCCAGTCCGCCGCCGAGCCGGGCCGGGGCTCCCAGTCCGCACCGGCCCCGCCCGCCTCGCCCCGCAGAGAGGTCGCCCGTGCCGTGGTCGCGGCAGCCGAGGGTGCGGCGGCAGGCACCACCGAGCTCGCCGTGGCCGTGCTGGACCGCGAGACGGGCGAGCTGGCACTCGGGGCGCGAGGGGCCGAGCCCTACTACACGGCCTCGCTCTCGAAGGTCGTCGTGGCCGTGGACATCCTGGACCGCAGGCGGCTCGAGGGCCTGGCCGTCGCCGATCCCGACATCGCGCTGCTGCGCCGGTCGCTGGGCCCCAGCGACGACGGCGCGATGAACACGCTGTGGAGCCGCTTCGACGGTGTCGGCGCCGTCGGCCGGGTGAGCAGCCGGTTGGGCCTCAGCGGCACCGCCGCGCCGCGCGACCCCTCCCAGTGGGGTGAGGTGTCGGTGCCGGCCGCCGACACGGTGAAGATCTGGCAGCACATCCTCGACGAGATGCCGCCCGCCGACCGCGACCTGCTGGTCTCCGCCATGGACGCGGCTCCGCCGCAAGCCGCCGACGGGTTCAACCAGGCCTACGGCCTGCTGGCGCCGGCCGTCGACGGGCCCGGCGCCCCGGGAGCGGTGGCCAAGCAGGGCTGGATGTGCTGCTTCTCCGGCAAGTACTACATGCACAGCACGGGCGCGGTCGGTCCCGACCGCCGCTTCGTGGTGGCGCTGCTGACCAGGGTGCCGCGGGCACCGGGCTGGGAGGTCTCGCGCCAGGAGCTCACCCGCATCGCCACCGCGGCCACGCAGGCCATGGCCTGACTGTCGGCGGGGTGTGCCAACCTCGGACACCGTGGGGTGTGGTGGGAACGGACGAGCCGGTGGCGCGGCGGGCGCGGGGATCGGGACCCGACCCGGGCGTGGCGAGTTCCTCCTGCGCCGGGTGCTTGCCGGATCGGGAGCCGAGCTTCCGCCGCACTGGACGGTGACCGACGGGGCGGCGATCGAGGACGAGACGTCCCCGGGCCCCGCGATGACGGTGGCGCGGTGCGCGGACGACCTCCCCCAGCACGCGGACGATGACGCGGCAGGGCCACTGCGGCACGCCGTGCGGCTGCCCCCGCGCCCCGGCCGCTCCGTCGAATGGCCGGACTGGGTGCCCTCGCACGTGCGGGAGGCGCTGGGTCGCACCGGGATGCGGAGCCCGTGGAGTCATCAGGCGGCCGCAGCCGCACTGGCCCACGCAGGTCGGGACGTCGTGGTGGCCACGGGCACGGCGTCGGGGAAGTCGCTCGCCTACCAGCTGCCCGTGCTCGCGCGTTTCGCCGAGCAGCCCCGGGCCACCGCTCTCTACCTGTCCCCGACGAAGGCCCTCGCGGCCGACCAGCTCCGCGCTCTCGACGCGCTCGGCCTCCCCGACGTGCGCCCGGCCGCTCTCGACGGGGACACCCCCATGGACGCCCGCGACTGGGCACAGCAGCACGGGCGCTGGGTGTTCAGCAACCCCGACATGCTGCACCGCTCCGTGCTGCCGCGGCACGCGCGATGGGCCGCATTCCTGCGCAGGTTGCAGTTCGTCGTCGTCGACGAGTGCCACACCTACCGCGGGGTGTTCGGCTCGCACGTCGCGCTGCTGCTGCGCCGGCTGCTGCGGATCTGCGCCCGCTACGGGTCGCATCCCACGCTCGTGCTGGCGTCGGCCACCGTGGCGGAGCCTGCGGCCTTCGCGTCCCGGCTCACCGGTCGCGACGTCGTCGCGGTCACCGACGACGGTTCGCCGGGAGCCGGTCGCACCGTCGCGTTGTGGGAGCCGCCGCTGCTGCCCGAGCTGGTGGGGGAGAACGGGGCGCCCGTGCGCCGGGCCGCCGGTGCCGAGGCCGCCCGGATGCTCGCGGACCTCGTGGTGGAGGGTGCGCGCACCCTCGCCTTCGTGCGGTCCCGCCGGGGGGCCGAGGTCACCGCGCTGGGCGCGCAGCGGCTGCTCGCCGACGTCGACCCGGCGCTGGTCGAGCGCGTGGCCGCATACCGCGGCGGTTACCTGCCCGAGGAGCGCCGTGCTCTGGAGGTGGCGCTGGCGAGCGGCGAGCTGCTCGGCGTGGCCACCACCAACGCGCTCGAGCTGGGTGTCGACATCGCCGGTCTCGACGCGGTGGTGGTGGCCGGCTTCCCGGGCACGCGGGCGTCCTTCTGGCAGCAGTCCGGCCGTGCCGGGCGGGCTCGGGAGGAGGCGCTCGTGGTGCTCGTCGCCCGGGACGACCCGATGGACACCTACCTGGTGCACCACCCGGAGGCGCTGCTCGGAGCTCCGGTGGAGGGTTGCGTCCTGGACCCGCACAACCCCTACGTCCTCGCACCGCAGCTCGTCTGTGCCGCTGCCGAGCTCCCGCTCACCGAGCACGACGTGGCCGAGGTGTTCGGCGGTGCGCCTGCGGCGGCCGTGCTGGACGAGCTCGTCGCCGACGGTGTGCTGCGGCGCAGGCCCACGGGCTGGTTCTGGCCGTCCACGCGGGAGCGCCCGGCAGGATCGGTGGACATCCGGGGGTCGGGCCTCGGCCAGGTGGCGGTGGTGGAGGGGGAGACCGGCCGGATGCTGGGCACGGTGGACGGCCCCTCGGCCCCGGCCACCGCACACCCCGGCGCGGTGTACCTGCACCGGGGGGAGAGCTACCTCGTGGAGGACCTCGACCTCGACGCCGGCGTGGCCCTGGTGCGTTCCGCCGACCCGGACTGGCGCACGGACGCCCGTTCCACCGCCGACGTGGAGGTGGCGCGGGTCCTCGCCCACCGCGACCTCGGTGCCGTGCGGGTGTCGTTCGGGGAGGTCACGGTGACCTCGCAGGTGGTGGCCTACCAGCGCCGTGCTCCCGACGGCACCGTCCTGGAGACCGTGCCGCTCGACCTTCCGGAGCAGACCCTGCACACCCGCGGCGTCTGGTACGACCTCGACGAGGGGGCGCTGATCGCCGCCGGGGTGCCGCCCGTGCGGATCCCCGGGGCGCTGCACGCCGCGGAGCACGCCGCGATCGGTCTGCTCCCGCTGTTCGCGATCTGCGACCGATGGGACATCGGTGGCATGTCCACCGCTCTGCACCCGCACACGGGCCGGCCGACGGTCTTCGTGCACGACGGCCATCCCGGCGGCGCCGGGTTCGCCGAACGCGGGCACGCTGTTCTCGCGGCATGGTTGACGGCCACGCGGGACGCGATCCGCGGCTGCGAATGCCGTGCCGGCTGCCCGTCCTGCGTGCAGTCCCCCAAGTGCGGGAACGGCAACGTGCCGCTCGACAAGGCGGGCGCGGTCATCGTGCTGGGTGTGGTGCTCGATGCGCTGCCGGGGGCACCGGAGGCGGGGAGAACGACGTCATCCGCCCTGCACGGGGGGCCGCCGGCGAGATAGCCGCCGCCGGCCGGCCACATCGGGGGCCGGGCCGGCCGGCGACGGCCGGAGCGCGGTGGAACCGGTATCGGGGTGGGCGTCGGGGGGGACGCGCCGGCCCCACCGCAGCCTGGGGAGCGAGCTCGTGGTGCGGGTGGCCGAAACCGCCTGCAACCACATCAAGTAGGCGCTCCTGCCCCGGGTGCCGCCAGTGGTCGTCGCCCATCGGTTCTGCAGCCACGACGAGCGTTACGGTGCTGCGCCGAGTCGTCGGACGGCAGGCCCAAGGTGACGAATCCGGCCGTTGGGATAGCCCTCGCCCACCCGTCGAGTCGAGTCGACCGCTCGCCGCGACGATTTCCGCATGATGGGCAGCGAATCGCGGATCGTCAGACAAAACCTATCGGATGGCGGATCCGGTCCATGATCCGGGTCGAATGGTAGGTACGGGCCGGTGTCGATGCCGGCCCACACCCGCCGGGGCGCCGACCTGAACCAGCCCTGGATGGGGCGGCGCTGCGGATGTCGCCGGTGTCCCTGCTGGGTCGGGTTCTGCCGGCCCAGCGCGCGCCCGCCCGACCGCGTCGGCGGCGCCGGGAAGCGCGAGCGGTACCGCGACGTGGACCTCGACCAGCGCGTCCCACTCCGACAGCAGGCAGCGGGCGACCGCGGCCCCCATCCTCTCGGCGATCACCTCGGCCCGCCGGCACGCGGCCGCGGCGCCGTGGACGGCGTGCCCAGCTGCCGCGAGGGCGGCGAGGTCGGCAGCGGCCTCCGCCCGGTGGCGCGCCGCGACAGCGGCGCCGAGATGCAGACCGAGCAGCAGCGCCGCCACGATCACGGCGGCGGCCGCCGCGGCCCAGACGGTGGCGATGCCGTCGTCGCGCGGCCGGTGCGTCGGGCGGCGGATCATGGGGCTGTCGCACCGGGTTCGAGTGCGGCCACGGCGCGTCCGCTCACCCGTAGGGGGAGTGGGTGCAGCAGCTCACCGGAGACCTCCACGACCACGAGGTCGTCCTGGTGCACCAACTCGAGACGTGCGCCGTCGGGCGCGAGAGCGGCGGCCACGGCACGGCCGCGGTCGGGTTCGCCCCGGGCGGCGAGCCGGGCGAGCTCGCGCGCGGCGTCGATGCAGCGGATCGCCGCCGCGACCGCGACGACCGACCCGACGGCCACCGCCAGAAACACCGCGAGGCTGCACAGGGCCAGCGCGGCCTCCACGGTGACGGAGCCGCGGTCCGCCCGAGCGGCTGCCCGGCGGGCCTCTCTCCTTCCCGTGCCGGTGAGTGGCTGCCAGTGCCACCGCGCTCGCCGCCCCGCCGCTCGGGCGGATCTCCACGCGCGCCGCGGGGTGCCCGCACGCCGGTGCCGCAGGGCGTACCGGCGGGGAAACCGGTGCACCACCCGCGCCACCGGCGTGCGGGCGGGCATCAGAACGACACCGACAGCGCGCGCTGCACGAGATCGGTGAGCGCCGTGACGATGGACTCGCCGCTGATGACGGCGTAGAGGACGGCAGCGAACGCGGCGGCGGCGATGGTGCCGATCGCGTACTCGACCGTGCTCATGCCCGCGTCGTCGTCGCGGAGCAGCCGCAGCCGGGTCGCGGCGGTCTGCGGGATGGGGGAGGTGTGCAACAGGGACATGAGGATCTCCTTCGGGTAGGCGCGGTGGTCACCACTGCGCGAGTGCCTCGCCCGCCAGGCCGATGACGACCGGGGCGATACCGAGGACCAGGAACGCGGGGAGGAAGCAGAGTCCGAGAGGGCCGGTGATGTGCACCGCGGCGCGCTGGGACCTGGCCTGCGCGGAGTCGAGGAGGTCGGCCCGGAGCCGCGCGCCCTCGGCCCTGGCCACCTGGGCCAGTGCGGCTCCGGTGCCGGCGGATCGGCCCGCGGCCCGGGCGAACGTCGCGAGCACGGGCACGTCCTCGGCCGCGATCCACGCTTCGACCGGATCGGCACCGAGCTCGAGCAGGCCGGCGACCCTTCGCAGGTGGGTGCCGGTGGAGCCGTGGAGGGGCTCCGCCGCCGCAGCCACCGCGATCGACACGGGGAGCCCCGCCTCCAGGCACACGGCCAGGAGCTCCCAGCCGCCGGCGATGTCGCCGTCCTGTTCGGTGGCCGGTGCGGAGCGGGCCGCGGCCCGGCGGACGGCCAGCGCCCCGGCTCCACCCGCCGCGGCTCCCAGCACCACGCCTGCGGCGGCACCCGCGACCGTCCATCCGAGTGCGCCGGCCGCGACGGCGCCGACGACCACCCAGGAGCTGCGGAGCGCAGGCGGCGCGACGGCGTCGACCGGTCCCGGCGCCGTGCTCTGCAGCGCCAGCAGCCGGCCGGCGCCGTGGCGGCCACCGGGAACGAGCAGGGCGAGTGCCAGCACGACGAGCGCCGCGGTGACGGTGCCGGGCACGGCGGTCATCACGGCACCGCCGAACGAAGAATGTGCTCCGACCACGCCGCTCCGGCTGCCACCAGCGCGACGCCGGTGACCAGCATGACCTGACCGAGGACGCCACCGCGCAGGACCGCGACCGGATCGGCGCCGACGAGCTGGCCGAGACCGAGCCCGAGCAGTGGCAGTGCGGTGAGCACGTGTGCGGTGGCCCGGGGCCCGGCGAGCTGGGCTCGCACCGTGGCCCCGAACCGCACTCGCCAGCGGATGTCGTGGTGGGCGCGGGCGAGCAGCTCGGCGAGCGGGATGCCGTGCCGCTCCGCCAGCGACCATGCCACGGCGATCCGCTCCACGTCGGGACCGATCTCGGGCCGGTGGGCGCTGCCTCGGCGCAGTGCGGCGGAGACGCTGTCGCCGAGGCGCGCGGCGGCCGCCGCCGGGGCCAGGATGTCGCGGGCGAGCGGGCCGTCGGCGCGCACCCCGCCCAGCGCGGCAGCCGGGTGGCTGCCCGCCCGGAGCTCCTCCGTGATCCGGGAGACGGCATCGGCCAGCTGTGCGGACGTGGTGGCTGCGATGGTGCTCACCTGGTGGCGCGCCCGCCGCCTGCGCACCGTGAACGCGACGAGTGCCCCGGCCAGTGCTCCGCCCGGCCCCGCCGCCAGCAGCCCGGCGCAGCCGCCGAGCAGGATGGGACCGGTCGCCCACATCTGCCGGCTCCGGCGACGTGAACGGGCCGGCCAGAGCGCCGCGAACCTACCCACGCCTGCGGGTGCGGGCAGGCACGTGATCGCCGCAGCCAGTGCGGCGCATGCCATCGCGTTCACCACGGCCCGCGCACCCCGCGATCGGTGAGCAGCCGCTCGAGGCCGTCGCGGCCACCGGCCCATCCGTGCGTGCGGCTCCACGCCGGGTCGACCGTGACTCCCTCCGCCGAGCGCGACAGCACCCCCACGACGTCGAGCACCCGGCCGCCGGACGCCAGCCTGCGCATGTGCAGCACCACCTGCACGGCTGCGGCGAGCTGGCTGTGCAGGGCCGCCCGCGGCAGGCCACCGGTGGCCGCCAGCGCCTCCATGCGCGCCGGCACCTCGCGTGCCGAGTTGGCGTGCACGGTGCCGGAGCCACCGTCGTGGCCGGTGTTGAGGGCGGCCAGGAGATCGCAGACCTCGGCGCCGCGCACCTCACCGACCACGAGCCGGTCGGGGCGCATCCGCAGCGCCTGGCGAACCAGGTCGCGCAGCACGACCCCGCCGGCGCCCTCGATGTTGGCCGGCCGGGCGACGAGCCGCACCACGTGCGGGTGGCGGGGCCGCAGCTCCTCCGCGTCCTCGACACAGACGATCCGCTCCCGAGGGTCGACGGCGCTGAGCATCGCGGCGAGGATCGTGGTCTTGCCGGTGCCGGTGCCGCCGGACACGAGGAAGGCGAGCCGCGCGGCGAGCACCGCCCGCAGCAGGGCCTCCCCGGTGGCGTCGACGGTGCCGAGCGCGCGGAGGGCCGCGAGGTCGTGCGCCGCGGGACGCAGCACGCGCAGGGACAGACACGTGCCGTCGGCGGCGATCGGCGGCAGGACGGCGTGCAGCCGGACCCCGACGTCGGCGATCCAGCCGTCGACGTACGGGCTGGCGTCGTCGAGGCGACGGCCTGCGGCGATGGCCAGGCGCTGGGCCAGCCTGCGTACGGCGGCCTCGTCGGTGAACCGGACGTCGGTGGCCTCGAGGCCCGACCCGCGGTCGACCCACACCGAGCCGGGGCCGCACACCAGGACGTCGGTGGTGCGGGGGTCGCGCAGCAGCTCGTCGAGCGGTCCGGCGCCGACGAACTCCTGTCGCAGAACTCGCAGCGCCGCGAGCACGTCGAGATCGGAGGCGACGCCCCCGGCTTCCGCTCGGACGGCCGCGGCCACCGCGGCCTGGGTGATCTCGCCGCCGGCTGCGGCGAGCCGGGAGCGCACGCGGTCGACCAACTCGGAGGCGCTCCGCCCGCGCAGCTCGACCGGCGGCCGACCGGCGAGCGTGGTGGCCACGCTCCGGCCCGGCCCGCTCACGGCCGTGCCCCGGAGGTCCGCGCCGCGGTGGCGTGCAGCTCGGTGAGTACCGCCTGTGCCGCCGCGGCGAGCGGCCCCCGAGGACGACCCGGTGCGGTGCCGCGCTCCAGCGCACGGGCGAGACCCGCCTCGGGCCGCATCGCCGCGAGCAGCGGCAGGCCCAGCGCGCGTGCGACCTCGGCGGCATCCACACCTCCCGGCGCCGGACCCCGTACGACGAGACGGACCGGTCCGCCGTGCTCGCTCAGAACCGCGGCCACCCTGGCGCCCGCCGCGCACGACCGCACGTCGGCCGGAACGACGAGCACGGTGAGGTCGGCGGTTGCCAACGCGGCGATCGCGGCGTCGGTGGGGTAGCGGGGAAGATCACAGACGACCGTCTCGCCTGCTCGCCTGCCGGCCTCGATGACCGAACGGACGGCAGCCGGGGACGGCCCGTGTGCTGACCGGTCGCAGGACAGCACCGCCAGCTCGCCCCCGCCCCGGCGGGCGACCGCGGGTGCAGGAAGGGCGGCGTGCAGCGCGGTGGCAGGCACCCGACCGCCCTCGACCCCGATGTCGGGCCATCGCAGGCCGCCGAGCTCCTCCGCGCCGAGCACGAGGTCGAGACCGCCGCCGAGTGGGTCGCAGTCGACGAGCAGCACCCGCGAGCCCTCACGCACGGCGGTGACCGCGACGGCGGCGGCGAGTACGGAAGCACCGGCGCCACCCCGGCCGCCGACGACGGCCAGCACGGCGCCGTCGTGGCCCGGCCCCTCAGCGGCTTCGGTGAAGGCGGCCACCAGCCAGGACTCGGCGTCGGGCAGGGAGATGACGTGCTCGGCCCCCACCGCGACGGCGTGCTGCCACACGGGAGGCGCGGGTTCGCCACGGACGGCGACGATCACCTCGCCCCGGCGGGGCAGCCCGGCCTGCGCGCACTGCTGCGCGGCCGCCGCGTCGAGCAGCACGAGGGGTGCTCCCGGCCAGTGCGGCCGGGCCTGCGCCGCGTCGACCGTGCGGTGGAGCTCACAGCCCGCTGCCGCGGCCAACCGCAGGACGGTGTCGAGCAGTTCGGGGTCGGACACCATCACCAACCCGCGACGTTCGCCTGAGCCCTGATGCACCGCGACCTCCCTCGTCGTGCCGCTCGGGGGGAGCGGCGAGATCAGAGTGAGGTGCGGGTGGCTGCGTCGGAGGACGGATCGTCAACCTGTGGACAGCCAGTAGCCGATGTGGACAACCGTGCCCGATCGGCGCAGCTGTGCCGGGTTCTGTCGGGGCGCCCGGCAAGAGTTGATTCGGGGGGCCCCTCCGGGCTCCCCTGGACATGGGACGGCCCCCGCCAGGGGGGATTGGCGGGGGCCGTCGGTGGTTCAGCTCCGGGGGGTCGAGCTGAACCGCGCCCGGACACGTCCGGGCACCACCAACTGTAGCCCTTGAAAGGCTGCAACGCGCGCCCCTGGACGGAGCATCTGTGCAGCGTCCGCGGTGCGCCGTGGGGTCCGCCACTCCCTGTCGGGTTCTGGCAAGCTCGCTCCACGTGCCTGGTCCGTTGCCGACGCTACCCCCGAACCCGCCTCCAGCGGCCTCTGGAGCCGCTGCCTTCTTCGATCTTGACAAGACGATCATCGCGGGCTCCAGCGCCCTTGCGTTCAGCCGACCGTTCCGCCGCCGGGGGTTGATCAGCAGGCGGGCGGCGCTGCGCAGCGGATACGCCCAGTTACTGCTCGTGCTCTCCGGCGCGGACGCGGACACGATGGACCTGCTGCGCAGGCGGATCACCGCGCTCTGCACGGGGTGGGAGGTGGCGCAGATCCGGGCGATCGTCGCCGAGACCCTGCACGACATCGTCGAGCCGCTCGTGTACGCCGAGGCCGCCGAGCTGATCGCCGAGCACCGGGCGAACGGTGACGAGGTCATCGTGCTGTCCGCCTCTGGCCTGGAGGTCGTGGAACCCATCGCTGCTCTCGTGGGAGCCGACCGCTGCCTGGCCACGCGGATGAGCGTCGAGGAGGGCCGCTACACAGGTGTGATCGACTACTACTGCTACGGCGAGGAGAAGGCCGAGGCGGCGCGGAAGATCGCGGACGAGCGCGGCTACCGGCTGGAGGACTGCCGGGCCTACTCCGACTCGATCACGGACCTGCCGCTGCTGGAGACCGTCGGGCATCCCACGGTCGTCAACCCGGACAAGGGCCTGCGCCGGGAGGCGATGCAGCGCGGCTGGCCGATCCTGACGTTCGCCGACCCCGTGGCGCTGCGCCGGTTCCGACCCCCGGAGAGGAGCGCGACCTTCGCCGCGGCCGGACTGGGCGCGGCGGCGCTCGTGGGTGCGTCCTGGTACGGCCACAAGCGGTGGACCCGCCGGTGACGAGGCCGGCGATGTTCTGAACCGGTGCACTGCCGTCCGACCCTTGCTGTGCTTCCCGTCACGTACTACAAAGGGGTCACGGACTCCTGTTCGGCCAGGGGCGGTGCGGCAGAGAAGCACCCGTCCACCCCGAGCGGGTCTCCGTGCATGAGTGTCGGGCGCTCCACGCGCAGCACGCCGCGGGAGGCATGTCGTCGTGGGCCTGCGTATCGGGACGCTGGACGCCGAGGCCACCAACACGACACGTAGTGCACGCCTGGATCTCGATGCTCACGCGCAGATGGGCGGCGTTCCTCCGGGGATGCCGCCCGTCTCTTTTTCTCCCGCCGGACGTTCTCGCGGCCGTACAGGGGCTCAGGTCCGGGCGTCGGCGATCGAGATTCCCTCCCGGGCCCCGGCCTCCCACTGCGCGCAGCAGTGCAGCAGCCAGGTCGTGATGCCCTCGGGTGAGCCGGCGGCGAAGGCGCCGGCCGCGTCGCGGTACTCGGCGGCGTGGCGCAGGTGGCCCACCTCCGGGACGGCGAGCCCCTTCGGGTCGAGGCCGGCGGCCACGGCCGTGAGCCGGGCCGCGGCCCGCGCCACCACGCCGTTGGCGGTGGCGAAGGGGGCGAGCGCCAGCAGTTCTCCGTGCACCACGGCGACGAGAACGGGGGCGGGCACGGACGTTCCGCCGGTGAGCAGCCGGGCGAGCAGGTCGAGCCGGGCCGACACCTCGGCGTCCGCCCGCGGCCGACCGAGCTCGGTGCCGTGGCGCTCAGCAGGCACGAGATCGGCAGCGGCCACGAGGTGCAGGCGGGCCAGCGCCTGCAGCGGAGAGGTGCGCCAGACCCCGAGGAGCCTGCCGGACTCCTCGGCCACGCGCACGGCCCCGGCCAGTACCGGGCTGCGCACGGTGTCCTCGGTCCCGATGGCCGCGCCGTCGAGTGCGGCGGACGCCCGCGCCGCGCGCAGGCTCGCCTCGGCCGCGCTCGCCGGCCAGCCGCGCCGGTTCACCGGGTGGTTGTGCACGGCCACGACCGCGTCCCGGGCACTGGTCACGGCGTCGGAGACGCCGGGCAGCCCCAGCAGGGGGGCGAGCGGATCGGTGGTCGCTGGCACCCCGGCATGGTGCCATCCACGGGCGCTCGTCCCCGGGCTCGGGCGACCGCGAATCCCGGCCGGTCGCGACCCCCGGCCCGCGGTCCTACGATCGGGGCCCTACCTGCCCGTACTGGCGGTGCGCTGGGAGAGAGGGGCCGCTAGCGTCGTCCCTCGCACGGGAGCCGGGCAAGTACCGCCCGGTGTATGCGCCCAGGATCTGGAGGGCATTGATGGCCGAGGAATCGACGAACGCCACACTGAGCAACCTGGCGACCGAGAGTCGGAGTTTTCCTCCGAGTGACGAGTTCGCTGCCCAGGCCAACGCCACGGCCGAGTGGTACGACCGCGCCGACTCCGACCGCGAGACCTTCTGGGCCGAGCAGGCCGATCGCCTGCACTGGCACCAGAAGTGGGACAAGGTCCTGGAGTGGGACGCTCCGTTCGCCCAGTGGTTCGTGGGCGGCAAGCTGAACGTCGCCTACAACTGCGTCGACCGGCACGTCGAGGACGGCCACGGCGAGCAGGTCGCGTTCCACTGGGAGGGCGAGCCCGGTGACACCCGCACCATCACCTACGCGGATCTGAAGAGCGAGGTCTGCAAGGCGGCCAACGCCCTCACCGAGCTCGGCGTGCAGACCGGTGACCGGGTGGCGATCCAGCTCCCGATGATCCCGGAGGCAGTGGTGGCGATGCTGGCCTGCGCCCGGCTGGGGGCGGCGCACAGCGTCGTGTTCGGCGGGTTCTCGCCCGGCGCGCTGCGGTCGCGGATCGAGGACGCCGAGGCGAAGCTGCTGATCACCTCCGACGGGCAGTACCGGCGCGGGAAGCCGGCACCGATGAAGGAGAACACCGACGAGGCGGTCAAGGACACGCCGTCCATCGAGCACGTGCTGGTGGTCAAGCGCACCGAGACCGAGGTGCCGTGGACCGAGGGCCGTGACGTCTGGTGGCACGACATCGTCGACCGGCAGTCCGACGAGCACGAGGCGCAGCCGTTCGACTCCGAGCACCCGCTGTACATCCTCTACACCTCGGGCACCACCGGTAAGCCCAAGGGCATCCTGCACACCTCCGGCGGCTACCTCACGCAGGCCGCCTACACCCACCACGTGGTGTTCGACCACAAGCCGGGGGAGAGCGTCTACTGGTGCACCGCCGACATCGGCTGGGTCACGGGGCACACCTACATCGTGTACGGGCCGCTGGCCAACCGCGCGACGTCGGTGATGTACGAGGGCACGCCCAACACGCCCCACGAGGGGCGCCACTGGGAGATCATCCAGAAGTACGGCGTCTCCATCTACTACACCGCACCCACGCTGATCCGCACGTTCATGAAGTGGGGCAAGGAGATCCCGGACAAGTTCGACCTCTCCTCGCTCAAGGTTCTCGGCACGGTCGGCGAGCCGATCAACCCCGAGGCATGGATGTGGTACCGGGAGAACATCGGCCACGACAAGTGCCCGATCGTCGACACCTGGTGGCAGACCGAGACCGGCGCGATCATGATCGCGCCCCTGCCCGGCGTCACGGCGACGAAGCCCGGTTCCGCGATGCGTGCGGTGCCGGGGATCGCCGCGAACGTCGTCGACGAGTCCGGCACCCCGGTGGGGCCCGGCGGCGGTGGCTACCTCGTGCTCGACAAGCCATGGCCGGCGATGCTGCGGGGCATCTGGGGCGACGAGGAGCGCTACCGCGAGACCTACTGGTCGCGGTTCGCCGAGCAGGGCTACTACTTCGCGGGTGACGGCGCGAAGTACGACGACGACGGCGCGGTCTGGCTGCTCGGGCGCGTCGACGACGTGATGAACGTGTCGGGCCACCGCATCTCCACGACGGAGGTGGAGTCGGCGCTGGTCAGCCACCCGACGGTGGCCGAGGCGGCCGTGGTCGGAGCCTCCGACCCGACCACCGGGCAGGGAATCGTCGCGTTCGTCATCCTGCGGGGCAACGTCGCCCAGGACGAGGGGAAGGGCGCGGACGCCATCAAGGCCCTGCGCGACCACGTGTCCAAGGAGATCGGCCCGATCGCGAAGCCGCGCCAGATCATGGTCGTTGACGAGCTGCCGAAGACCCGCTCGGGCAAGATCATGCGCAGGCTGCTGCGCGATGTCGCGGAGAACCGCGAGGTCGGGGACGTCACCACGCTGGCCGACTCCTCGGTCATGGACCTCATCTCCGAGGGTCTCAAGGACGGCGGCAAGTCGGAGGACTGACCGCTGCTCCTCCCGGCCCGGCGTGTTCGCCGGGCCGGGAGCGGCAGGCCGGGCCGACCTCGCCGGCACCACCCCTTCTCATCCGGTCGCGACCTGTCGGGCCACGTCCACGGTCCCGCCCGCGCCCGTAGTCGCCTGCGCAGGCGTTCCGCTGCGCGGGACGCTCCCGCGCCCGTCGCGCCGGGAGACGCTCCCAGCGGCCCCGTGGGCGCCGCTCGAGATGCATAGCCTCCGGTAAAGCCCGTGCGCCGTCGCCGGCGGCACCGAGGCGCCGTTCCCGGGGCACGCAGCGGTCACGAAGTCGGACGGACCGCCGTTTCCGCCGGGCCCCGCGATCCGTGCCTCCCTGCTCGGAGGCTGCGCGGCGGTCCGCACGCTCCCACGCTCGTCCGCCCGCCCTGCTCAGGCCTGTCACCGGCGTGTCCGCGGCTCGCACCGCCGCTCCCGCGGAACAGATGGAACGAACCGGGAGAAAATCACCTGATTCGGACAATTAGCTAAGGTAAAGAAGTCTAAAAGATCTTCGCCGAGATCAGTAAAGAATGGCGACTCAGCGCCGGGCGGTAGCAACTAATTCTGGACAACCAGCCATACCGTATGCAGTATGTGAACCAGCACCGCGGCGGCGACACAAGGAGATGCGTTCCATGTCTCAGCTGGTCCCCATGAGAGCCCTGCGGACGTCCGAATCCACTCGTACACCACGAGTGGATGCCTCACCAGTTCCCTGAGTGCGTGCCTGACGGCCGGTTCACCAGTGTTCTTGCTGGTGGACGCCCGGCCGGCAGGACCGGGTCCGTCCGGGGCCGGCTGAGACCGGACGGTCCGGAACCTATACCCAATACCCGGAGCAGCAGTGCGGCGGATACGCCGTAATGCGTGCTCGCTGAGCGTGTCCGCATTGCGGGCGCGCCCTCAGTCGACCCCGAATTCAGCTGAACGGCACGACAAGAGGTCGCTCCACCCTCCCTCTCGTCAAAGGAGACGACGTGACTGTCACGGATCGCGAGATAACCGACTCCAACGGGCGCGTCTATCGCGTCGGGATACCGGCCGAGCAGATACTCGGCCGTTCGCGTAAGTGGATGATGTGGTTGCCCTGGGCGTCGATGTTCGGCGTCAGCGTCTTCGAGTACGGCTACGGCGCCGCGGAGAGCACGCTGGAGGACGTCCACGGCTGGTCGCTCGGACAGGCCTTCTGGCTCGTCAGCATCTGGACGGTGTTCCAGGCCGGCGTGGCCTTCCCCGCCGGACGGCTCCGGGAGAAGGGCATCGTCTCGGCCAGGGCGGCCATGCTCAGCGGTGCGGTGATGGTGTTCGCCGCGTTCGTGGTGCTCGGCCTGACCAGCAACCTCGTACTGAACTTCCTCTTCTACTCGGTCATCGGCGGTACCGGCGCCGGTCTCGTGTACGCCACCTCGATCAACATGGTCGGCAAGTGGTTCCCCGAGAAGCGCGGCGGAAAGACCGGTTTCGTCAACGGCGCCTTCGCCTACGGCGCCGTGCCGTTCATCTTCGTCTTCAGCTACATGTTCAACGAGAGCAACTTCACCCTCGTTCTCACCCTCATCGCGCTGTACATGCTGGTGATCGTCGGCGTGAGCGGCTTCATGTTCAAGGACCCGCCCAAGAACTGGTGGCCGAGCGACGTCGACCCGCTCGAGTGGGCGGCCAGCCCCAAGTCCGCCCGCAGCCTGGCCAAGAACCCGCCCGCGGTGAAGCAGTACGGCCCGATGGAAGCGATCAAGACCGGTCAGCTGCCACTCATGTGGTTCGCGCTGGCGATCATCGGCGGCGTGTCGCTGTTCGGGATCGGCTACCAGGTCGACTTCGCGAAGGAAGTGGGCTTCGGTCCGTTCATCGCGGCGTCCTCGGCGGGTGTGCTCTCGCTCGTCAACGGCTTCGGCCGCGGGTTCGTCGGGTGGCTCTCCGACCAGATCGGCCGCAAGGAGTCGCTGATCATCGTGCTGGTGGTCGAGGGAGTGGCGCAGTTCGGCCTGCTCTGGGGCGGGGACACCCACAACGAGGCGCTGTTCATCTTCTTCGCCTTCCTGGCGGGCCTCGGCGGTGGAGCCTTCTTCCCGATGTTCGCCGCGCTCACCCCCGACTACTTCGGGGAGAACAACAACGCCACCAACTACGGGCTCGTCTACAGCTCCAAGCTCGTCAGCGGGCTCTTCGGGCTGGGGGTGGCGTCCTGGGTGGTCACGACGTGGGGTTACAACGGGGCCTACACGATCGCCGGTGCCATCGCGTTCGTGTCCGCGATCATCTCGTTGTTCCTGCGGCAGCCCGGCCGCGGCCAGCGCGCTTCGGTCTCCAGCCCCAGCGTGGGTTCCGCGAGCCACGCGGTGGCGGACGGGGGCCGGGCCTGATACTCACGTGCTGACCGACCGGACCGGGCGGCTCGCCCGGTCCGGTCGGTGGTCCACCTGGCCGGTCGACGCCGGCTCCTTCGATGCGAGATGGAGATCGCTCGTGAACCCTTCGAGGTGCAGGACACAGCACGCATGTACCGGCGCCCCGCTCGTCTCACCGGTGGGTGCGACATGAGCAACGAGGAGCTGCTGCGGCGCCACGAGGCAGGTGGCGGCCGGCTCGCCGCGTCCAACGCCGCCGGCGCCGCTGCTGTCCCCACGCTGCGCACCGTGGTGCTGACGTGCATGGACGCGAGGATCGACGTGTCGCCCCTGTTCGGCCTCGAGCCGGGCGAGGTCCACGTCCTGCGCAACGCGGGAGGCGTGGTCACCGACGACGTGGTGCGGTCCGTGGTGATCAGCCAGCGGAAGCTGGGGACGCGGGACGTGCTGGTCGTGCAGCACAGCGGTTGTGGGCTGGCCTCGTTCACCGACGAGGAGTTCTCCGAGGAGCTCGCGCTCGAGGTCGGGATGCGCCCGCCGTGGCGAACCCATGCGTTCGCGGATCCGGCGGTGAACGTGCGGCGCGGCGTGGCGCGCCTGCGGCACGACCCGTTCCTGCTGCCCGAGACGGTCGTGCGCGGCTTCGTGCTCGACATCGAGAGCTTCGCCCTCAGCGAGGTCACCGACGACGAGCCGGCGGTCCGCGGAGTCGACGCGGTCAGGGAGTCGGCCTGAGATGACGCCCGGACCGGCCGCCCCCGAACGCCGAACTGCCCGCCCCGTACGGGGCGGGCAGCAGGGGCGTACGGAGCCGGGCTCAGCCGGCGGACTTGCCGCTGGTCTCGGGCACCTCCTCGACCGGGTCGTCGCCCTTCTCCACGGTGGTGGTGGCCGGGGTGGTGCCGGCAGCGGCGGCAGCGGCGGCCGCATCGTCCTTGCGCGACTTCGCGAGGCTGGCCACCGTGGTGATGGCCAGCGTGCCGACGATGACACCCAGGGACGCCAGGATCGGGATCTCGGGAGCCCACGCGACGCCGTGGTGGTGCAGCGCCTCGAAGATCAGCTTGAAGCCGATGAACGCCAGGATGATCGCGAGGCCCTTGCTCAGGTACACCAGGCGGTCGAGCAGGCCACCGATGAGGAAGAACAGCTGCCGCAGCCCCATCAGCGCGAACGCGTTGGCGGTGAACACCAGGTAGGGCTCCTGCGTGAGCCCGAAGATCGCCGGGATGGAGTCGACGGCGAACAGCAGGTCGGTGGTGCCGATCGCCACCATCACGATGAGCATCGGGGTGACGAGCTTGCGCCCGTCCACCCGGACGGTCAGCGCGGCCCCGTGGTACTCCTTCGTCGACGGAACGAGCTTCCGGACCGTGCGCAGAACCCGGTTCTCGTTGAACTCCTCCTCCTCTTCCGAGTGCCGGATGAGCTTCCAGGCCGTGTAGATGAGGAAGGCGCCGAAGAGGTAGAACATCCAGTCGAACCGCGCGATCGCCTCGGCGCCCAGCGCGATGAAGACACCTCGCAGGATCAGCGCCAGCACGATCCCGATGAGCAGCACCTTCTGGCGGTACTCCCGCGGCACGGCGAACCGGCTCATGATCAGCACGAAGATGAACAGGTTGTCCACCGACAGCGAGTACTCGGTGATCCACCCGGCGAAGAACTCGCCGCCGTACTGCGGCCCGGCGAAGGCCAGCACGCCGAGACCGAAAAGGACAGCGAGAGCGACGTAGCAGGAGACCCAGATCGTCGACTCCCGCATCGACGGATCACGGGGGTTACGGGCCACCAGGTAGAAGTCGAAGGCCAGCACGGCGAGGAACGCGCCTATCGTCGCGGCCCAGACCCAGAACGGAACACTCATCTCTCTCCTCGGAGATCGGCGGTCGGCTGTCGAGGTGTCGCGGCGGAGCCGAGGCCGGATCGACCCGGCCCCGCCGCGACACCACGGTCACGAGGACCGTCGGGACTTCACCCGGGCGCTCCCGGACGCCGCCGGCACACGGCCGGCCTGACGCCGGGCGCGCTTGCGTTCCCGGGCCTCCCACATCGTCTGCGCGTGTTCCGCGTAGATGCCGAACACGCGGCGGGCGTCGGCGTTGTGGTCCTGGATCCGCATGAGCCAGTACGGCGCGATCCGCTCGTAGAGCCAGATGAAGCCGATCGCGAAGCCCATGCTCACCAGTGCCTGGAAGGCGAAGAACGTCAGCACGTCACTCGGTGGCGTGGGGTTGCCGCCGAGCAGTACTGGCGTGACCGTCTCGTGGAGCAGACGCGAGGCGGGGAAACCCACCATCCAGTAGAACGCCACGGGGGCGAAGACCCCCGGCCGGAACCAGCCGCGGGCGACGAGCATCCCGTAGCCGACCCCGAACAGTGCGAGCGGCACGCCGAGGGTCAGCGCGCCGACCGCAGCCCAGCCGACCGGCTGGCCCACGACGAGGGCCAGCAGACCGACCACGACACCCGAGACGGCCCCGATCGCCGCACCCGGAAGCCCGACCTCGGCAAGGTCAAGTGCTCTTGGCCTGCTCATGTCAGTCCAACACCACGCCGAAGCGGATCAGGCTGTAGAACAGCATGCCCAGGTAGAACACGGCACCGAAGCCGATGATCAGGTTGCTCCAGAGCTTCGGACGGATCGGCTTGGGCAACAGCCGGTTGTTCACCAGGAGAAGCACGACGCAGTACGCGCCCATGGCGAACGTGGAGAGGAACGCGAGAACGTCCAGGATCGCGGCAGGACCGTCGGCCGGACCCCACAGCAGGATGCAGATCCCGAAGATGATCACGCCCCACAGGAACCCGGCGTAGAGATGCGCCATGCGGAACCGCTTGGCACCCGGGATGAAGTGGTAGGCCATGTCCGACTGCCCGCGGGAGAACGAGTCGAACAGGCCGAGCGTGGCGTTCAGGCCGATCAGCGCGATGAAGCTCATGAACACCCCGCCGAGTGCCGGGATGCCCACCGATGCGAACGAGTCCGACATCGCGTTGAGAGCCGCTTCGCGCTCGCCGTCACGCAGCAGGTTGACGACGTTCGGGCTGTTCCTCGCCGCCGCCTGTGCGAGCACGGTGAACGAGATCGTGACGAGCATCGTGATGCCCCAGAAGAGCAGCAGGGCGTCGAAGGTGACCCAGCGCCGCCAGCCGCGCCACTTGGCCATCTCCTCCGGGTCGTCCGTGTCGAACATGAAGCCACGCGACGGCATGACCTCTTCCTCGCCCGCGGAGCGCAGACCACGCAGCTGCGGGATGTGCGCGCCCATGCCGGCGCCCTTGTCCCGCAGGTGCAGCGTGTACCACATCTGCTGCATACCGGACGGGCCGGCGAAGGCGATCGAGCCGACGATCACCGGGAACCAGGCGGCCGTGAGGGCCTCCTCGGGCAGGTACCCGAAGGCGAACATGCCGGTGATCGTGCTGGCCAGGTCGCCCCACGTGCCCACCAGCGACGCGATGATCGCCGTACCGACGACCAGCGTGCCGATCAGGATGGAGAGCACGGTCTCGAGCAGGTTGTAGATCACCTTCGCGAGCGTGAAGACCAGCCCGACCAGGACCATCCCGACGATCGCCGCGATCTGCCAGGAAATGCCCGTCACGGACTCGAACGCCAGTGCGCCGGCCGAGAGGTGACCTGGCCAGATGTAGATGAGTATTGCGATGGTAAAGAAGAACCACATGATCGGTTTGAACACGCGGGCGGCGCCAGTGAAAATGCTCTCACCCGTTGCCATCGCGTACCGGGACATCTCCAGGAGTACAATTGCCTGGAGGGTCACCCCGATCAGGAAGAGCCAGCGGATCTCGGGTCCGAACAACAGAACAAGCCGAGGCCACATGTAGGACTCGCCCATGCCCACGCCGAGCGCGACGAGGAAGACCGTCGGGCCGAGCAGGTGGACGGAGGGCGGAGCCTCGGGCAGCTTGCGGATGGGCATCGGTTCGAGGCCACCCGCGTGCCACACCCTTTCGGGGCTTGCGGCAGTCGTGTCCCCGGGTACTCCGGCGTCAGGCTGTTTCGATGTAGTCACAGTGGTGGACCTTCCGATTTGGTGCTTCGTACGGCCGTTCGCCCCTCGCCCATGACCTCCTTGTCGTGACGATGCGGCGACGGCCGACCCGGCCGGCTGTCCCTGGAGGGTGGGCGAAATCCCCCAGGGGACGCCGGTCGGGCCGACCGTCCCGTACCCGGTTCGGCGGCTAGGACCCGTCGAACCGGTTCGAGCCGGCCCGCCGCGCGGGCCGGCTCGAAGATCTCTCAGATCAGTCCGGCACCCCGAGCCCAGCGGTACTTGGCTCCGAGGACCGCAACCGGCTTCTCGGTGGTGTAGGGGTATGCGACGACACCGTGCTGGTAGAGGTAGTCACTGGCTTCCTCGACCTCGGTGTCACCGGCGAGCGACGCCACGACGGGCTTCTCGATGCCCTTCTCCCGCGCCTCGGCCACCACGCGGGCGGTGAGCTCGGCGAAGACCATCGGCGGGGTGACGATCGTGTGCCAGTAACCCAGGATCAGGGCGTGGATCCGGTCGTCCTCGAGACCGAGCCGGATCGTGGCCTCGTACGTCGAGGGCGGCTCCCCTCCGGTGATGTCGATGGGGTTGCCGGACGCGCCGAACGGCGGGATGAACGCCTTGAAGGCCTCGTCGAGGTCCTTCGGCATCTCCATCAGGTTGAGACCGTTCTCGACGACCGCGTCGGAGAGCAGCACACCCGAGCCACCGGCCCCGGTGATGATGACGACGTTCTCGCCCTTCGGCGTGGGCAGCACGGGGATGCCCCGGGCGAACTCGAGCATGTCGTTGAGCGAGTAGGCCCGCACGACGCCCGACTGGCGCAGGATGTCGTCGTAGACCTTGTCGTCGCCTGCGAGGGCGCCGGTGTGCGAGCTGGCCGCCTTGGCGCCCAGCGCGGTGCGTCCGGCCTTCAGCACGACGACCGGCTTCTTCTTGGTGATCCGCTGTGCCGCCTCGACGAAGGACCGGCCGTCCTTCAGGTCCTCGAGGTGCATCGCGACGATGTTGGTGTCGGGGTCCTGCTCGAAGTAGGTGAGCAGGTCGTCCTCGTCCAGGTCGGACTTGTTGCCGAGGCCGACGATCGCCGAGACGCCCATCTTGGTGGTCCGGCTGAACCCGAGGATCGCCATCCCGATGCCGCCGGACTGCGAGGTGAGGGCCGTGCCGCCCTTCACGTCGTACGGGGTGCAGAACGTCGCACACAGGTTCTGCGGCGTGTAGTAGTAGCCGTAGATGTTCGGGCCGAGCATGCGGACGCCGCCCTCACGGGCGATCTTGACGATCTCGTCCTGCAGCTCGTGGTTGCCCGTCTCCGCGAAGCCGGAGGGGATCAGCACGGCGGCGGGGATGTTCTTCTCGCCCACCTCGCGCAGCGCCTGAGGCACGAACTTCGCCGGCACCGCGAACACCGCGACGTCGACCTCACCGGGCACGTCGAGGATGTTCTTGTAGGCCTTGCGCCCCAGGATCTCGTCGGCCTTGGGGTTGATCGGGTAGATCTCGCCGGCGTAGCCCCCGTTGATGAGGTTCTTCATCACCGAGTTGCCGATCTTGCCGTTCTCGGCGGACGCGCCGATGACCGCGACGGCGTTCGGCCGCATCATCCGGTTCATCGTGGCCAGGATCTCGTCCTGGGTGTACTTGACCGGCTCTACGTGATCCTCGGTCGCCAGCACGATCCGGACGTCGGCGGCGGACGCGCCGTCGGGCCGGGCGAACACGGGGTTGAGGTCGAACTCGCTGATCTGCGGGAAGTCGGTGACCAGGTCGGACAGGCGCTTGATGATGTCGGCCAGCGCGTCGGCGTCGGCCGGCTCGGCGCCGCGGGCGCCCTTCAGGACCTCGGCGGCAGCGATCCCGTCGAGCATGGAGTGCGCGGTCTCGGTGTCGACCGGGGCGAGCCGGAAGGTGACGTCCTTCAGGACCTCGACGAGCACGCCGCCGAGGCCGAAGACGATGACCTTGCCGAAGGTGGGGTCGGTGGTGGCCCCGATGATCACCTCGTGGCCGCCGCTCAGCATCTGCTGCACCTGGATGCCGTCGATGGTGGCATCGGCGTTGTAGGCCTTGGCGTTGGCGATGATCTCGTCGTAGGCGCTGCGCACCGCGTCGTCACCCGAGACGCCGACCTTGACGCCGCCGGCCTCGGTCTTGTGCAGGATCTCCGGCGACACGATCTTCATCACGACGCGGCCGCCGAGCTCGCCCGCCAGCCGCACCGCCTCGTCGGCCGAGCCCGCCAGGCCCTCGCCCGGCGTCGGGATCCCGTAGGCCTCGCACACCAGGCGGCCCTCGGGGGCGGTGAGCGAGTCACGGCCCTCGGCGCGGGCCTTGTCCAGGACCTCGCGTACCGCGTCTTTGTCGTAGGCCACGCTCTCCTGAGCCATGGTCAGATCACTCCTTGCGTCTTGAGCTCTGCGAAGCGCTCCAGGTCGAGACCCAGTTCGCGCACGTACACGTCTTCGTTGTGCTCTCCGAGCAGCGGCGAGGTCTCCACCTTCACCGGCGAGTCGGACAGCTTGATCGGGCAGCCGACCGTCTTGAACGATCCCCGCTCCGGGTGGTCGACCGTGACCACCATGTTGTTGTCGGCGAGGGAGGCGTCCTCGATGATCTCCTTCGTCGACAGGATCGGGCCGCACGGCACGTTCAGGGCGTTGAGCTGCGCGAGCGCGTCCCACTTGGTGAGGCGCGACGACCACTCCTCGATGAGCTGGAACATCTTGTCGAGCTTGTGCAGCCGCGCCGCCGGGGTGGCCCACTCGGGGTCCTCGGCGAGCTCGGGCCGGCCGATCAGGTTGGCGATCGGGGCCCAGCCGGGGGGCTGCACGATCACGTAGATCCAGTCGTTCGGACCACCGGGGCTGCACCGCACCGCCCAGCCGGGCTGGCCGCCGCCGGACGCGTTGCCCGAGCGCGGCACCTCGTCGGTGAACTGCTCGTTCGGGTACTCGGCGAGCGGGCCGTGCTCGAGACGCTGCTGGTCGCGCAGCTTCACGCGGCACAGGTTGAGCACGGCGTGCTGCATCGCCACGGTGACGCGCTGGCCGCGGCCCGTGTTGCCCCGCTGCACCAGCGCGGCGAGGATGCCGGCGACGGCGTGCATGCCGGTGCCGGAGTCACCGATCTGGGCTCCGGTGGCCAGCGGCGGCCCGTCCTCGAACCCGGTGGTGCTCATCGAGCCGCCCATGGCCTGGGCGACCACCTCGTACGCCTTGTAGTGCGTGTAGGGGCCTTCTCCGAAGCCCTTGATCGAGGCGTAGACCAGCCGGGGGTTGAGCTCCTGGAGACGGTCCCAGGTGAACCCCATCCGGTCGACGGCGCCGGGGCCGAAGTTCTCGACCAGGACGTCGGCCTTCTTCACCATCTCGATGAAGAGCTTCTTGCCTTCCTCGCTCTTCATGTTCAGCGTGATGCTGCGCTTGTTGCAGTTCAGCATCGTGAAGTACAGGCTGTCGACGTTCGGCACGTCCCTCAGCTGCTGACGGGTGATGTCACCGGTCGGCGCCTCGAGCTTGACCACGTCGGCGCCCAGCCAGGCGAGGATCTGCGTCGCAGACGGCCCGGACTGGACGTGGGTCATGTCGAGGACGCGGATCCCGTCAAGTGCACTCATCGCTCCCCCTCGCTGCGCGAGGCGGAAGCTTCGCGCAGGCAGTGTGTCGTTGGCTCGCTCGCAAACTCGGTCATCCGTCTGCTCCCCACGGATCGGCGGTGATCACTTGTACATGGTCTGGTTCATGGTTCCCGGCGCGTAGACATCCGGGTCGACCCAGACGTTGATGAGGGACGGCAGCCCCGACTCGCGGGCACGCTGGAGAGCGGGAGCGATGTCGGCCGGATCACTGACCTCCTCGCCGTAACCACCCAACATCTTGGCGAACTGGTCGTACTTGACGCGGCCGAGCGTGTTGCCCACGCGGCCGCGGCCCTCGCCGTACTTCTGGATCTGTCCGTAGCGGATCTGGTTCATCGACGAGTTGTTGCCGACGATCCCCACGAACGGGAGGTTGAAGCGGACGAGGGTCTCGAAGTCCCAGCCGGTGAGGCTGAAGGCGCCGTCGCCGAAGAGCGCGACGACCTCCTTGTCGGGACGGGCGTGCTTGGCAGCCATGACGAACGGGATGCCGACGCCGAGGGTGCCCAGCGGGCCCGGGTCCATCCAGTGGCCCGGGGACTTGGGCTGCACGACCTGGCCGGAGAACGTGACGATGTCGCCGCCGTCCCCGATGTAGATCGAGTCCTCCGTGAGGAACTCGTTGATCTCGTGCACGAGCCGGTACGGGTCGATCGGCATGGCGTCGGAGCGCTGCCGGGGCAGCCGCCTCTCGTACGCGGCGGTCTCGAAGGCCCGCAGCTCGTCGATCCAGGCCTTGCGGCCGGCGGCGCTGTGGCCGACCCGCCCGGAGGACGCGGCGGTGGTGGCGGCCAGTACGGCGCCCACGTCGCCGACGATGCCGAGGTCGATGTCGCGGTTCTTCCCGACCGTGCGGTAGTCGAGGTCGATCTGCACGACCTTGGCGGTGGGGGACAGCCTGCGGCCGTAGCCCATCCGGAAGTCGAACGGGGTGCCGACGATGATGATGAGGTCCGCGTCGATGAAGGCGTGGCGGCGGGCCAGCTGGAAGTGCATCGGGTCCTGGGGACCCAGGGTGCCGCGGCCCGCGCCGTTCATGAACGCCGGGATGTTGAGCGTGCGGACGAACTCGATCGCCGCGTCGGTGGCCCGGCACGTCCAGACCTGGTTGCCGAGCAGGACACACGGCCGCTCGGAGTGCGCGATGAGGTCGGCCAGCTGCTCGACGGCCGCGGGGTCGCCCGCTGACCGGGTGGAGGCGCGGTAGGACCCCGGCTTGGGTAGGCGGGCCTGCTCGTACGGCACGTGGGCGTCGAGGACGTCACGCGGGATCTCGAGGAAGGACGGGCCCGGCGCGCCGTTGAAACACTCCCGGAAGGCCATCGACACCATGTCGGCGGTGCGGGCCGTGTGCGGGACGGTGGCCGCGAACTTGGTGATCGGGGTCAGCATGTCGACGTGCGGGAGGTCCTGCAGCGAGCCCATCTTGTGCTGGTCGAGGGCACCCTGGCCGCCGATCAGCAGCATGGGGCTCTCGGCCCGGAACGCGTTGGCGACGCCGGTGATGGCATCGCTGGTGCCCGGGCCGGCGGTGACCACGGCACAGCCCGGCCTGCCGGTGATGCGCGCGTACCCGTCGGCCGCGTGGGCGGCCACCTGCTCGTGACGCACGTCGATGACAGCGATGCCCTCATCCACACAACCGTCGTAAATGTCGATAATGTGGCCGCCGCAGAGGGTGAAGATCGTGTCGACGCCCTCTGCCTTGAGCGCCTTCGCGACCAAGTGGCCGCCGGAGATGGTCTCGGGCGTGTTTGCCGCATCGCTCACCCCGGAGCGCGCGGCGCTTCCGGGGATCGTCTGCGTCATCGGGTGCATCTCCTCGTCGTCACCACACCGTAGCGGCGGCTGCTTCCATACTGCATACGGTATGGGTGCTTTGGTACTCCTCGGTTCGACAGATGTCCAGGGCTGGTTTTTTCTCGGCCCGTGTGACCCCCGTATGTCCGTCCTGTGCCGTCTTGACGGCGCGGCTCCATACTGCATACTGAATGCACAGTCGCCGAGGACGGGAGCTCGACGTGAAGGTCGCTGTGCTAGGGGCCGGTGCCATCGGGGCGTATGTGGGGGCGAGCCTCAGTCGGGCGGGTGCAGATGTGCATCTGGTCGCGCGCGGCCCGCAGCTCGCCGCGCTCCGAGCAAACGGAGTCCAGGTACTCAGCCCCAGGGGTGACTTCTCTGCTCACCCACACGCAACGGACGACCCCGGCGAGATCGGGCCTGTCGACCACATATTTCTCGGGTTCAAGGCCAACGCGTACGCCGCGGCCGGCTCGATGATCAAGCCTCTGCTGCACGACGACACCACGATCATCGCCGCCCAGAACGGCATCCCCTGGTGGTACTTCCACAAGCTGCCTGGGCCGTTCGAAGGTCATCGCATCGAGAGCGTCGACCCGGGCGGTGCGGTCACCGCCGCGCTCGACCTGGACCGGGCGGTCGGCTGCGTGGTCTATGCGGCCACCGAGATCGAGGCGCCGGGCGTGGTCCGGCACCTGGAGGGCACCCGGTTCTCCATCGGTGAGCCCGACGGCAGCATCTCGGCGCGCTGCACCGAGTTCGCCGACGCCATGGTGGCCGGTGGTCTGAAGTGCCCCGTCGAGCGTGATCTGCGCTGCGACATCTGGATCAAGCTGATGGGCAACATCGCCTTCAACCCGCTCAGCGCGCTCACCAGGGCGACCATGGCCGGCATCTGCCGTCACAAGGGCACCCGTGCGCTCGTGGCCACGATGATGGAGGAGACCCTCGCAGTCGCCCACGGGGTGGGCTGCCACCCGGAGATCTCCGTGGAGAAGCGCCTCGCCGGCGCCGAGCGCACCGGCGAGCACAAGACCTCCACGCTCCAGGACCTGGAGCGTGGCCGCCCGATGGAGCTCGACGTGCTGCTGACCGCAGTGGTGGAGCTCGCCGAGCTCACGGGCGTCGAGGTGCCCACCCTCCGGGCGATCACCGCTGTCGCCGACCTGCTCAACCAGCAGGTGGCCACAGCGTCCTGACAGGTCCGCGTCCAGAGGCCGTCGGCGGGTGAACAGCCCGTCGGCGGCCGACCTGTTTCCGGGCCTGTTCACGACCGGCACTCCCGACCGATGCGATCGGACGGGGGTGCCGTTCCTGTGTTCGGGGCAGAGGGGGCCGGAGGGTCGTGAGGCGACGTGCCAGGGAGAGAACGGCCAGGCACGCGAACGGCCCCCTCGTCCGCGGTGTGGGACGAGGGGGCCGTTCGTTTGTTGCCCCGCTGGGGGCGGTCAGTCTGCCAACGGCACCAGGTCGGGCGCGGGCTCGAACTCGTTGATGTGGTTCAGCGACGGCCCCATCGCGGCGTTGGCCTCCCGCTCCACCATCACCTCGACGAGGACCGGGAGCTGCTGGGCCTCCGACTCGAGCGTGGCCCAGCTCAGCGCGTCGGCGATGTCACCGGGCTGCTCCACCCGCCGGGCCGGGCAGCCGAACGCCTCCATGAGCTTGACGTGGTCGATCCCGCCCTCGCCGTAGTGCAGGTCGACCGCGTAGTTCATGTCGTAGCCGAGCTCGGCCTGCCGGATCAGGCCCAGGTACTCGTTGTTGACCATCACGATGACGAACGGGATCTTGTACTGCGCCGCGACCGCGATCTCCTCCATGAGGAACTGGAAGGAGTAGTCGCCCACCACGACGACCACCTGCTTCTCCGGGAACGCGCTCTTGACGCCGATCGCGGCGGGGATCTCCCACCCGAGCGGGCCGGCCTGGCCACAGACCATGTAGTGGCGTGGCTTGAACGTCTGCTGGAACTGGCCCGACCAGATCTGGTAGAGCCCGATCGCCGTGACGAACGTGGTGTCCGGGCCGAACGTCTGGTTGATCTCCCGGAACACGCGCGGCGGCTTGATCGGCACGTCGTCGAAGTCGTCGCGTCGCAGCAGGGTGCTGCGCAGGTGGGCCACCCGCTCCACCCACTGACCGGCCGAGTGCTGCGGTGCGGACCGCCTGGCGGTGTCGCACAGGGCGGCCAGGGTGGGCTTGGCGTGCCCGACGATGCCGAGGTCCGGTTCGAAGACCTTGCCGATCTGCGTCGGCTCGATGTCGACGTGGATGAACTTACGGCCCTGCCGGTAGGTCTCCAGATCGCCGGTGTGACGATCGCCGAACCGGGCGCCGACGGCGAGGACGAGGTCGCTCTCGAGGAACGAGGCGTTGCCCCAGCGGGTCTGTGTCTGCAGCCCGGCCATGCCGGCGAACAGCGGGTGGTCCTCCGGGAACGCGCCCTTGCCCATGAGCGTGACCTGCACCGGGATCTGCAGGTACTCGGCGAGCTGACGCAGCTCGTCGGAGGCCTCCGCGCCGATGACGCCGCCGCCGGCGAGGATGATCGGCCGCTCGGCCTCCAGCAGCATCTGCACGGCCGCGTTGACCGGCTGCGCGCGCGGTGCAGGCACGTCGACCGGGAGCGGTGCGTCGGCCGAGGCGTCGTAGAGGCAGGTGCCGCGCTGCACGTCGATCGGCAGGTCGATGAGCACCGGACCGGGACGGCCCGAGCGGGCGATCCGGAACGCCTCACGGAACACCCATGCCGCCTGGGCCGGCTCCTTGAGCTGCACCGCCCACTTCGTGACCGGCTTGGCGATCTCGACGATGTCGACGGCCTGGAAGGCCTCCTGGTGCAGCTTGGCGCGCTCCGCCTGCCCGGTGATGCAGATCATCGGGATGGAGTCGGCCAGAGCCGTGTAGAGGCCCGTGATCATGTTCGTGCCGGCCGGGCCGGAGGTTCCGATCGTCACCCCGACCTTGCCGGTGGCCCGGGACCACCCGTCGGCGGCGTGCGTGCCGCCTTCCTCGTGCCGCACCGTGAGGTGCTTGATGCCGCTCTTCCGCAGTGCCGCGTACAGCGGCAGGATCGCTGCGCCGGGGATGCCGAAGACCGTGTCGACGCCCTCCGACTCCATGACCGCCGCAACGGCCTCCATGCACGGGATCCTGCTTGCGCCGGTGCTTCCCATCGCCCTGCCTTCCGAGTCGCCGTTCCTGGAATCGCCGTTCTTGCGGTCGCCGTTCGTGTGGCCGGCGCTCACGCCGACGTCCTGCCCGACACGTTCTCGAGCACCTTCAGCAGCACCGAGTGGTCGAGCGATCCGTAGCCCTGGGCCTTGGCCGCAGCGATGAGCTGGGCGATGAGCCCGGTGACCGGCAACGCCACGCCGGCCTCCCGCGCCGCCGCGAGCGCGATACCCATGTCCTTGTGGTGCAGGTCGATGCGGAAGCCGGGCGCGAACTGCCTGGCCACCATCGACTCGCGCTTGAGCTCGAGGATCCGGCT
The DNA here is from genome assembly GCF_050948425.1 of Pseudonocardia xinjiangensis. Taxonomy (NCBI): domain Bacteria; kingdom Bacillati; phylum Actinomycetota; class Actinomycetes; order Pseudonocardiales; family Pseudonocardiaceae; genus Pseudonocardia; species Pseudonocardia xinjiangensis. The sequence goes on from NZ_CP192009.1 coordinate 368,496, forward strand.
CCCGGCGAGCCCACCGGCGAGCACGTCCAGGCCGCGGCCCGCGTCGACGCCGGAGGCCTCCAGCAGGACGATCGCCTCGGCCACGAGGGCGTACGTGCCGCCCACCACGAGCTGGTTGGCGGCCTTGACCGTCTGACCTGCCCCGCTGGGACCGACGTGGACGATCGTCTTGCCGAGCACCTCGAGGATCGGCAGCGCGGCGGTGAAGACGTCCTCCTCGCCCCCGACCATGATCGACAGGACGCCGTCGATCGCGCCCTTCTCACCGCCGCTGACAGGGGCGTCGAGGGCGCGGACACCGCGGGCGGTGGCCTCCTCGGCGACCTTGATCGACGTGTCGGGCCGGATCGTGCTCATGTCGATCAGCAGCAAGCCGGGGTTGGCGTTCTCGAGGACCCCACCTGCCCCGAGGATCACCTCCTCGACGTGCGGCGAGTCCGGCAGCATCGTGATGACGACGTCGGCGTCGGCCGTGACAGCAGCCACCGAGTCGGCGGCCTTCCCCCCGGCCGCGCCGAGTTTCTCCAGTGCGGCGGGCTGTGCGTCGTAGCCGATCACGGTGTGGCCGGCCTTGAGCAGGTTGGCGGCCATCGGACCGCCCATGATGCCCAGGCCGACGATCCCGATCGTGCTTGTCGTTGCTGTCACACGGACTCCTCGACGGTCGCGGTGGAACGAAGATGCCGGGGGAGCCACTCGAAGCTGTCGGCGCTCGGCCCCACCGGCTTGTACTCGAGACCGACGTGGCCGCTGTAGGCGCTCTTGGCCAGCCGGTCGAGCAGGACGGGCCAGTCGATGTCGCCCGTGCCCGGTTGGCCGCGGCCGGGTACGTCCGCGATCTGGACGTGCCCGAACCGGTCGGCCCGCCGCTCGACGAGCTGCTCGATCGGCTCGCCCATGCGGGCGAGGTGATAGAGGTCGGCGAGGAACGCGATGTTGGGGACGTCGTGGATGACCCGGAGGTAGTCGATCAGGTCGAGCGCCTCGTGCGAGGACGTGATCGGGTAGTCGGGACTCTCGATGCTGTTGAGTGCCTCGATCACGACGGTGGCCCCGGCCCGTTCCGCGGCCCGCGCGGCGAGCACGAGGTTCTCCGTGGCGAGCTCCCGCTGCTCGGGCACGCTCGACTCGGGGTCCCGGTTGCCGTAGAGGGCGTTCAGCGTGGTGCAGCCGAGCGAGGCGGCGAAGCCGACGGCCACGTCGATGTTCGCCCGGAAGCGCTCGCTGTCGCCGGGCCGGGAGAGCAGTCCCCGGTCGCCCGCCGCCATGTTCCCGGCGTCGAAGTTGAGGCCCACCAGCCGGGTGCCCGCGTCGAGCAGCGCGTCGCGGAGCTCGTCGAGCTCCCGGTTGGACGGGACCGGCTCGGCGAAGGGCCACCACAGCTCGACGGCGTCGAAGCCGGCGGCCGCGGCGGCGGCGGGTCGCTGCAGCAAGGGCAGCTCGGTGAACAGGATGGACAGGTTGACGTCGTAGCGCAGTGCCGGCTCAGGCACGTGGGCGGCGTCGGACATACGGCTCCTCCCGGAGTCGACGGACGTGGCGACGACGGCTGGCAGGTCGTCGCTGTTCCTGGAGGTGGCGCCTAACGCGCGATGAGCTCGCGCATCAGGTCGGCGGTCTCGCTGGGGGTCTTGCCGACCTTGACCCCGGCGGCCTCGAGGGCTTCCTTCTTGGCCTGGGCGGTGCCGGCGGAGCCGGAGACGATGGCTCCGGCGTGGCCCATGGTCTTGCCCTCGGGGGCGGTGAACCCGGCGACGTAGCCGACGACGGGCTTGGTGACGTTGGCCTTGATGAACTCCGCGGCGCGTTCCTCGGCGTCGCCGCCGATCTCGCCGATCATCACGATCGCGGTGGTGTCGGGGTCGGCCTCGAACGCGGCCAGTGCGTCGATGTGGGTGGTGCCGATGACCGGGTCACCACCGATTCCGATCGCGGTGGAGAACCCGATCTCGCGCAGTTCGTACATCATCTGGTAGGTCAGCGTGCCCGACTTCGACACCAGCCCGATCGGACCGGCGCCGGCGATGTCGGCCGGGATGATGCCCGCATTCGACTTGCCGGGGCTGATGATTCCCGGGCAGTTCGGACCGATGATCCTGGTGCGATTCCCCCGAGCGGAGGAATGGGCCCAGAAATAGGCCGAGTCGTGCACCGGAACACCTTCGGTGATGACGACGGCGAGCCCGATCTCGGCGTCGATCGCCTCGATCACGGCGTCCTTGGTGAACTTCGGCGGCACAAATACGACGCTGACGTCGGCGCCGGTCTCCTTCATCGCCTCCTCGACGGTGCCGAAGACGGTGAGGTCCTTGCCCCCGATCGACACGGTGGTGCCGGCCTTGCGGGCGTTGACACCCCCGACGATGTCGGTGCCGGCGGCGAGCATCTTCGCGGTGTGCTTGGTGCCCTCACCGCCGGTGATGCCCTGGACGATGACCTTGCTGTTCTCGTTGAGGAAGATCGCCATGACTCAGACCCCCGCGGCCGCGAGTTCGGCGGCCCGGTCGGCCGCGTTGTCCATCGTGTCCACCTGGGTGACCAGCGGGTGGTTCGCCTCGTCGAGGATCCGGCGGCCCTCGAGCACGTTGTTGCCGTCCAGCCGCACGACCAGCGGCTTCGTCGCGGCGTCACCGAGGATCTTCAGCGCCTCGACGATGCCGTTGGCCACCGCGTCGCAGGCGGTGATGCCGCCGAAGACGTTCACGAACACCGACCGCACGTCCGGATCGCCGAGGATCACGTCCAGCCCGTCGGCCATCACCTGCGCGGAGGCGCCGCCGCCGATGTCGAGGAAGTTGGCCGGCTTCACGCCGCCGTGCTTCTCACCGGCGTAGGCCACCACGTCGAGCGTGGACATCACCAGCCCGGCGCCGTTCCCGATGATCCCGACCTGGCCGCCGTCGAGCTTGACGTAGTTGAGGCCCTTGGCCTTCGCCTTCGCCTCGAGCGGGTTCTCGGTGCGCTGGTCGACCAGGTCGGCGTGGCCGGGGTGGCGGAAGTCGGCGTTCTCGTCGAGCGTGACCTTGCCGTCCAACGCGATGACGGTGCCCTCGGCGTCGGAGATCAGCGGGTTGACCTCCACCAGCGTGGCGTCCTCCGCCACGAAGGTCTCCCAGAGCTTCGCGATCACCTCTGCGGCGGCGTCGACCACGTCCAGCGGGAAGCCGGCCTCGTCGACGATCGCGCGGGCCCGCTCCACGTCGCACCCGATGAGCGGGTCGATGGGCACCTTCGCGAGGGCGTCGGGGCGTTCGGCGGCGAGCTGCTCGATCTCCATGCCGCCCTCGGCGCTGGCCATGGCCAGGAAGGTGCGGTTGGCCCGGTCGAGCAGGAAGGAGACGTAGTACTCCTGCGCGATCTGTGAGGCCTCGGCCACCAGCACGCGGTGCACGGTGTGGCCCTTGATGTCCATGCCCAGGATCTCGTGGGCCTTCTCGTTGGCCTCTTCCGGGGTCTTCGCGAGCTTCACGCCGCCCGCCTTGCCCCGGCCGCCGACCTTCACCTGCGCCTTGATGACGACGGCCCCGCCGATGTCGCGGGCCACCGCCTCGGCTTCCTCCGGCGTGACCGCGACGGAGCCGCGGGACACCGGGACGCCGTGAGCCTCGAACAAGTCTTTCGCCTGGTGCTCGTACAGGTCCACCTGCGGCATCTCCTGTCTGACGACCTCGTCACGGAGTGGTCGACTGTATGCAGTATGGAACGAGTTTGTCCAGGGGCCTTGTGTTCTAGCTCACTGCCGCGCATCATTTGGCATACAGTATGGAGGGAGCAGTCATGGGTGAGCCGGAAGGCGATGCCGCCTACCAGGAGGTCCGCGACTGGTACGGCCGCAGGTACCGCGTCGGAGAGGACCCCGTGGCACTGATCGGGCGCCCCCGATCGTCGATGCTGCGGCTGGCCTGGATCCCGATGGCAGCGGTCGGAGTGCTCCAGTACGGCTACGGGGCCGCGGTCCCGGCGCTGATGGCGCGCAACGGCTGGGGCCTCGCCGGAGCCTTCTGGCTACTCGCGGTCTGGACCGTGTTCCAGGCCGGCGTCGGTTTCCCGACCGCCTACCTCCGTGAGCGCCGTCGCCTGGGCCCGCGTGCCGTGATGATCACCGGTGCCGCGTTGAGTGCGCTGGGACTCGTCTCGCTCGCCCACAGCACCAGTCTGCTCGGCGCGCTGCTGGGCTACTCGGTACTGGGAGGCACCGGCGCGGGCCTCGTCTACGCGGCCTGCACCTCCACCGTGGCCAAGTGGTACCCGGAGCGCATGGCCTCCCGCGTCAGCAGGGTGACCGGGGCGTTCGCCTACGGTTCGGTGCCCTTCGTCGTGGCCGCGGTCATCGGGCTCGACGCCGCCAACCTCACGCCGGTCCTCGACGTGGCAGCGGTGGCGCTGTTCCTCCTGGTGGCAGGCGCCGGGATGTACTTCAGGGACCCGCCGGCGCGCTGGTGGCCCGCCGAGGTCGACCCGCGGGCATGGGGACTCGGCCACATCGGCAACCCGGGGCGGCGGAAGAACCCTCCGGCGATCCGCGAGTACTCGGCCCTGCAGGCGATCCGCACCCGGGTCATGACCGTGATGTACGCGATCCTCATCGGCGCGGGCGCGGTCTCGTTGTTCAACGCCGCGTTCGTGGTGGTCTTCGCCTCCGGCTTCGCCGCGGGAGCCGGTGTGGTCGCTCTCGCGGCCGGTGTTCTCGCCGGGGTGAACGGGGCCAGCCGCGCGGTGTCCGTCGGGATCTCCGACCGGCTCGGCCGCTGCCCGACGCTCACCGTCGTGCTGCTGGTGCAAGCCGTGGCGCAGCTGCTGTTCGCGCTCTCGGCGAGCACCGGCTCCACCGTCGCGATGGTGCTGGCAGCGGCGCTGGCCGGGCTGGGCGGCGGCGGCTTCTACCCGCTGTTCGCCAGCATCGCCAGGGAGTACTTCGGCGAGCAGAGCGCATTCGAGGTGCACGGCCTCGTCTACAGCGCCAAGGCCGGGGGCGGGGTGCTCGGTGTGGGACTGGCCGCGCTCGCCGTCACCTCGTGGGGCTTCGCCACCACGTTCCTCGTGGCCGCGTTCGTCTCGCTCGGGTCGGCGTGGGCGACCGGCGCACTGCAGCGGCCGGGCCTGCCGAGCCTCCTGCCCTCTGCGCGGATCTCGGAGCAGGGTTCAACGCCCTCGCGGTACGCCACCTGAGCCGCTCCCCCTCCATCCATCCCTGGGCCGCTCCGCCGGTGGAGCTGTCCAGGGATGGACCCCCGTGCCGTGTCAGGAGGCGCGGGAGTAGGGGCCCTCGGCCGCAGGAACCGTCTCGGTCGAGGGTCGGATCGGCTGGACGTCGGCGCCGTGGGCCCGCTGGGCCCGCAGTGCGGCGTCCAGGCCGAGCCCGAGCGCCCGGCCGTCGGCGTTGAAGCCTCGCGGCATGGTGGACAGGGCGCGCACAACCTTGCGCATCGTTCGCATTCTCATCACCTCGTGTAGATGGTCTTCCCGATCCGTGCGCCGGTATGCATGCCGGCGCACGGCTGCGCCGTCTGTACGGCGTGGTGGAAGCAGCAGCGCGCGGCGCTGCGCGTTCAGGGGGTGTTCCCGGTGTCGCTCGGCAGCGCGTGCGGCAATGGCGCGGCGTGCGAGAAGTGACACGGGACGTCGACGTCGACGTGAAGGCAGTCGTCGTCGACCGGGGAGCCCGTCGGCGTCGACGGGAGAGGGTGTGGTGCGGGTCGGGCTAGGAGCGCGCTGAACAACTCGGCTCTACTGCGCGGCGCCCAGGCGGCGCCCAGGCGGCGCCCTCGCGGCGTTGTCGTCGGGCCCGATACAACAGCGGTATCGGCCCCTCCTCCGCCTTGCGATGCCCCCACCTGGATCACCGCTCGCTACGAGCGGAGTTGTTCAGCACCCTCCTAGGGCTGGCGGGCCGTGACCGGACGCGCGGGTGTGCCGGCGTCAGCGCCGGACTTGTCCTGCTGCTCGAGGTACGACACGCGCGTGTGCTCGGTGTGCGCGTGCATCACCTCGGCGGCGCGGTCGGCGTTGCCCGCCGCGATCGCGTCGATCAGCGCCGAGTGCTCGCTCCAGCTCTGCGCGCCGCGGTGCCGGGCCACGGGGGTGTAGTACCAGCGCACCCGCCGGTCGACCTGGCTGGCGAGCTCGACCAGCACGTCGTTGCGGGAGAGCCGCATGACCGTGGCGTGCAGCTCGGCGTTGAGGGCGACCATCGTGGCGACGTCCTCGGCCTCCAGCGCCGCGAAGCCCTGGCGGCAGAGGTCGCGCAGGTGGGTGATGCCCTCCTCCGTGACGTGCTGGGCGGCCAGGCGCGCCGACTCCGTCTCCAGGAGCCTGCGGACGGCCAGCAGCTGGTCGGCCTCCTCGACGGTGGGGGTGTGGACGTACGCGCCCAGCCCCGGGCGCAGGTCCACCCACCCGTCGTTCTTCAGCCACTGCAGAGCCTCCCGGACCGGCTGGCGGGAGACGCCGAGCATCACCGCTAGCTCGCTCTCCACCAGGTGCTGACCTGGCTGGAGGTTCCGGCTGACGATCATGTCCAGGATCGCGTTGTATACGCTCTCGCGGAGCGGGACCGGCCGGGCGATACGGCGTGCGCCGGCGGCCTCGTGTTGCGTCTCGGACAATGACATCGTGGACTCCAGGTGGGGCGGCGGGTCGATCCAGCTCCCTTCCGGGGACACTCCTGTCTGGTCGACTGCCCACAGCATACAAAGTGCCGTGGCACTTTGTCGCAGTACCGGGCGGTGAACCTCCTCACGCCTTCCGCCCGGTCTGTCCGTTCTGTCCGTGTGAGGGTCCTCGGGACCCCGCGCACTGCGGCATGCTGGCCGTGTGGCCGATGGTGATCTGTCGGTGCGGGGACGGCTGGTACTGCCCGCACGGGAGCTGCACTGGCGGTTCTCCCGTGCTTCCGGCCCTGGTGGACAGGGTGTGAACACCACCGACTCGCGGGTGGAGCTGTCGTTCGACGTGGCCGGGTCGCCCTCGATCCCCGAGTCGCTGCGGGAGCGGGCACTCGACAGGCTCGCGGGCCGGCTCGTCGACGGGGTCCTGACGGTGGTGTCATCCGAACAGCGCAGCCAGCTGCGCAACCGGGAGACCGCGCGGGAGCGCCTGGCGGAGATCCTGCGCTCGGCCACGGCGCCCGACCCGCCACGGCGTAGGCCCACCCGGCCGACGGCCGGGGCCAAGCGGCGGCGGCTGGACGCCAAGACCCGGCGCGGCGCGGTCAAGCGCCTGCGCGGCCGTCCCGACGAGTGACGGCGCCCGCGGGGACCTCCATCGGTGGGCGGGACGCCGGCGAGGCCGGGAACACGCCTTACCCGACCGGTGAAGGGCGCGGCGCGCCGCGCTCCTGAGCGGGCACCGGCCTCGTGACCGTGGAAGGATGGCCAACCGATCACCGACAAGCCGAGCAGCACGTGCAGGAGGACCGCGGTGGCCAGCCCGACCAGCTCAAGTGGCGCGGAGGTTCCGCCCGTGCTGCCCTCGATCCCGCTATCGCGGGAGCCCGTCAAGCCGGCGGGAGAGCAGTCGATCGGTGCTCTCGTCCGTGAGGCCACGGCCCAGGTCTCCACCCTCGTGCGGGCCGAGGTGGAGCTGGCCCGCGCCGAGGTGACGTCCGAGGTGAAGAAGGGCCTGCAGGGCAGTGTCTTCTTCATCGTCGCGCTGACGGTCCTGCTCTTCAGCCTGTTCTTCGCCTTCTTCGCGCTCGGCGAGCTGCTCGCGCTGTGGCTCAACCGGGCCGCCGCGTTCGGCATCGTCTTCGGGATCATGCTCATCGTCGCCGGGCTCTTCGGGCTGCTGGGCTACCTGCGGGTCCGCCGCATCCGCAAGCCGGAGCGCACGATCTCCAGCCTGAAGGAGTCGGCGCAGGTCCTGTCCCACCGCGGCCGGGGCGAACCGGACGGCGCGGCGCACGAGCTGAACGGCCGGCCCGCGTCGCCCGCGCGCTGACCGGAGTGCGCAGGGCGGGGCCGGACCCGTCGTCGGTCCGGCTGTCCGGTCCCTGGACGCACCGCGCCGTCTCGGCCAACGGCATCCGCCTGCACGTCGCCGAGTGCGACGGCGGCGGCCCGCTGGTCGTACTGCTGCACGGCTTCCCCGAGTTCTGGTGGTCGTGGCGCCACCAGCTCGGCCACCTCGCCGAGCTCGGCTTCCGGGCGGTCGCCGTCGACCTGCGCGGCTACGGCGACTCCGACAAGCCCCCGCGCGGGTACGACCTGTGGACACTGGCCGGTGACATCGCCGGCCTGATCCGGGCGCTCGGCGAGTCCCGCGCGCACCTCGTCGGGCACGACTGGGGCGGGCTCATCGCCTGGACGGTCGCCGCGCTGCACCCGCGGCTCGTGCGCTCGCTGGCCGTGGTGGGCGCTCCCCACCCGCTGGCGGTGCGCGCAGCGGTGGTGCGCGACCCCCGCGGCCAGGGCCGGGCCACCGCCGCCTACGCGCTGGGCTTCCAGCTGCCGCGCCTGCCCGAACGCTCCCTGCGGGCCGAGGACGGCGCCCGCGTGGCCCGCATCCTGCGCGCCCGGGCCGGGGCGGAGTGGGTGGCGTCGCCCGACTTCGCCGAGGCGGCGGCGTGCTACCGGCACGCGATCCAGGTGCCCGGGGTCGTGCACTCCGCCATGGAGTACTACCGCTGGGCCCTGCGGTCACAGTTCCGCGCCGAGGGCAGGCGCTTCGCCGCCGCCGTGGCGCGGTCCACCGCCGTTCCGCTGCTGCAGATCCACGGTGCGCAGGACCCGTGCATGCTCGTCCGCACCGCCGCGGCGTCGCAGCGGTGGATCGGTGCCGACCACCGGCTGCACGTGCTTCCCGCCACCGGCCACTTCCCGCACGAGGAACGGCCGGGGGAGACGAACGCCCTGCTCGCCGGTTTCCTGGCCACCTGAACCCCGGCCCGGGCGCGGGGATCGGGCGACTCGCCCACGGAAAACGGGCGACTCGCGGGGTGGGTTCGGGGGTTACAGGGCGGCGCGGGCCGTCACGGCGGTGTCCGGGTTGTCCGCGAAGAGTCCGTCGATGCCCGCGGCGAAGAACACCGCGTACTCGGCGAACACGTTGCCGTAGTCGGCGGGGAACCCGGCGCTGCGCAGGTTCGCCGGGAGGAACTCGTTCTCGTTGCGGAACGTGTACGGGTGCACCAGCAGGTCCACGGCGTGCGCGGTGGCGACGAGCGGGGTGGGGTCGCCGAGGGTGCCGTCGGCGTTGCGGGCGACCACCATGTCCTTGTCGGGCCCGATGCCGTCGGCATAGGACGCGATGTGCTCCAGGCCGGCGGGTGTCACGAGGTCGGCGTACGTGCGGGGGTCGCCCACCGCCGCGAGGTCGGCCGGTGCGCCCTCGGTGTCCAGCAGCTGCACCAGCGGCACGTTCAGCTCGCCACTGAGCTGCCGGAGGTTCGTGGTCTCGAAGGACTGCACGAACACCGGCGCTCCCCGCCGGTTGAGACCGGCCCTGTCCAGCGCGGCGACGAGCGGCTGCTCCAGCGGGCACCCGATCGAGGCGAAGTAGCTGGGGTGCTTGGTCTCCGGGTAGATGCCGATCACCCGGCCGAGCTCCGCGGAAAGACGCTCCCGCAGCGCCAGGATCTCGTCGAACGTCGGGATCTCGAACCACCCGTCGTAGATCGTGTTCTCCTGGCGGACACCCGGGATCCGCTCCTTCGCCCGCAGGGTCTTGAGCTCGGCGAGGGTGAAGTCCTCGGTGAACCACCCGGTGTGCTCCACACCGTCGATGGTCTTGGTGGCCCGGCGGTCGGCGAACTCCGGATGGTCGGCGACATCCGTGGTGCGGCTGATCTGCGACTCGTGCCGGGCGACCAGCACCCCGTCGGAGGTGCTTACGAGGTCGGGCTCGATGAAGTCCGCGCCCATCCTGGCGGCGAGCTCGTAGGAGGCGAGGGTGTGCTCGGGGCGGTAGCCCGATGCGCCGCGGTGCCCGATGACGACCACGGTTCGTGTCGACGACTCGCGCCCGAGGGTGGGGGCGGTACCCCCGGCGGGGGGAGTGGTGGAGACCACATTCAGGGGAGCGACCGCAGTAATGCCGCGGATGGGCGACGCCATGTACGGAAACCCTGCCCCATCTGGGGGAGGCAACGGTCACCAGGAGGTGGCTTGCGTGGGGCGAGCTGATGAACTGCGAACGTGACCGGCGTGCGGGGCCGGGATCTGCGGGAAGGCCGCCGGTGGGACCGATACGATCCCACGTCGTGCGTGTTCTGGTCGTGGGGTCCGGTGCTCGTGAGCACGCCATTGTCCTTGCCATGGCGCAGGACCCGGGAGTGACGGCGCTGGCCTGCGCCCCGGGCAACGCGGGCACGGCCGCGGTGGCCGAGCAGCGCGGGCTCGACGTGCTGGATCCGGCCGCAGCCGCGGCGCTGGCCGTCGACTGGAAGGCCGACCTCGTCGTCGTCGGTCCCGAGATGCCGCTCGTCGCCGGGGTCGCCGACGCCGTCCGTGCCGCGGGCATCGCGTGCTTCGGCCCGAGCGCCGCCGCTTCCCGTATCGAGGGCTCCAAGAGCTTCGCGAAGGACGTGATGGAGGCGGCAGGCGTGTCCACCGCCGCGTCCGAGATCGTCGACAACCCTGCGCACCTCGACGCCGCGTTGTCCCGGTTCGCCCCGCCGTACGTCGTGAAGGACGACGGGCTGGCGGCGGGCAAGGGCGTCGTGGTGAGCCCGGACTTCGACACGGCCCGCGCGCACGCCAGCACGCTGCTCGACACCGGGCATCCGGTGCTGCTGGAGTCGTTCCTGGACGGCCCCGAGGTCTCGCTGTTCTGTCTCGTCGACGGGGAGACGGTGGTGCCGCTGCTGCCGGCACAGGACTTCAAACGCGTCGGTGACGACGACACGGGCCCGAACACCGGCGGGATGGGCGCCTACACGCCGCTGCCGTGGGCATCGCCCTCGTTGGCCGACGAGCTCGTGGCGAGCATCGTCGCACCGGTCGCGGCGGAGATGGTGCGCCGCGGCACCCCGTTCACCGGTCTGCTCTACGCGGGCCTGGCGCTGACGTCGGCGGGGCCGGCGGTGATCGAGTTCAACTGCCGCTTCGGCGATCCCGAGACGCAGGTCGTGCTGGCGCTGCTGCGCACCCCGCTCGCGCGCCTGTTGCACGCCACGGCGACCGGTGAGCTGGCGGCGCAGCCTCCGCTGCAGTGGTCCGAGGGTGCTGCCGTCACGGTGGTGGTGGCCGCGGAGGGCTATCCGGGCCTGCCCCGGCTCGGTGACGTGATCAGCGGAGCGGACGCCGACGGGGTGCTGCACGGCGGCACCCGCAGGCGGGACGACGGAGCCGTGGTGTCCACGGGGGGCCGCGTGCTGTCGGTGGTCGGCACGGGAGCGGATCTTGTGCGGGCCCGCGACGATGCCTACCGTCGGCTGGAGAACGTGCACCTCGCGGGCTCCCACCACCGCACCGACATCGCCCTGCGGGCCGCCCGCGGCGAGGTGACGATCCCTCGTCGGCCCGAGGTTGTCACTCGATCGGGTGATATCCACTAGGCGCCCTCACCGGCCGGATTCACCCAAAAAGCGTGCTTGTCGGCCGAACGGGCAGGGAAACTGGCAGTCGGTCATCAGTTTCCCCAGGTTGCGTCCGAACGGGTGGCGTTAGATGGTTCCGCTGCCCGCAACTGATCCACATCGTCGTCGCTCCCCGTGATGGCCGAGATCGTGGGTCTGCTCCGGGTCATCAGTTCGCTCCCCCGAGAACCGAGGACTCGCATGACGAAGAACGCACGTCCGCGTCACGCCGCTCAGAGCCGTGTGTCGCGTATCGCCGGCCGGGCCGCACTCGGCGTGCTGGGCGCGCCGATGGCCATGCTCGCCATCGCCGGACCGGCCGGCGCCGCCGAGGCCCACCTGGTCGACCCGGTCAGCGACGACGAGGTCGCAGGCACGGACGCCGCCTTCGAGGCCTTCGACGCCTCCACCCTGCCCGGCCTCACCGCGGCGGAGCTGAGCGCCCTCCCCACCGACGGGCTGCCCACCGACGGGCTGGACCTCCAGGGGATCGACCTCGGCCTGCTCAACCTCGGCGGTGGCGGTGCAGGTCTCTCCGAGCTGCCGTCCGCCGGCGCCCCGGACCTCAGCGTCCTCGAGCTGAACCAGCCGGTGTCGTACGCGCTGCCGAGCACCGACGCCCTGCCTGCGCTCCCGGAGCTGCCCTCGCTCGCGGGCACGGACGCCCTGCCGTCGCTGCCGGACACCGACTCGCTGCCGTCGCTGCCGGTCGTGTCCGACCTGCCGGAGCTGCCGAGCGTGGAGCTCCCCGCGCTCCCGACCGACGACGTGGTGGCCGCGCTGCCGAGCACCGACGTCGTGACCGACACCGTGACCGACGTGACCGCCGCCCTGCCCGAGCTGCCGGAGCTCCCGGTCGCCGTCGACCTGCCCGAGCTCCCCGAGCTGCCGGAGCTCCCCGTCGTCGGCGAGCTGCCGGCGCTGCCTGCACTGCCCATCCTCAGCACGTCGAACGACGACGACGAGGCGACGGCGGACGAGGACGCGGACGACGCGGCCGACGACGCCACCGACACCCTGAGTGCCGCCCTCCAGGTCGACCTCCCCGACCTGCCGGACACGAGCGCCGTCACCGACGCCGTCCCCGGCGGCACGGACGTCTTCTCTGCGACGGACCTGGTCTCCGGCCTGATCTGAGTAAGCGACCGCGGCGGCCGTCCTCCTCCGGGAGGGCGGCCGTCGCCCGCTTAGGCTCGGGACCGTGACCCCTCCTGCGACATCCGGGATCCCGATCGCGGCCCGTGCGGCGATCCCGCCGTTCCACGTCATGGACGTGTGGTCGGCCGCCGCCGAGCGTCAGCGCATGCACGGCGACCTGGTGAACCTCTCGGCCGGCCAGCCGTCCACACCGGCTCCCCCCGCCGTGCGGGCGGCCGCCGTGGCCGCGCTGTCCGACGACGTCCTCGGCTACACGGTCACGCTCGGCATCCCGGAGCTGCGTTCGGCGATCGCGGGCCACTACGCCCGCCGCTACGGCCTCGACGTCCCGGCGGAGCAGGTGGTGGTCACCACCGGCTCGTCAGGGGGCTTCCTGCTCGCGTTCCTCTCGGCGTTCGACGCGGGCGACCGGGTGGCACTGGCCCGGCCCGGCTACCCCTGCTACCGCAACATCCTCACGGCGCTCGGCTGCGAGGTCGTCGAGCTGCCGTGCGGGCCGGAGACCCACTACCAGCCGACCGTCGCCATGCTGGAGGCGTTGGACCAGCCCGTCCGCGGGCTCGTGGTCGCCAGTCCGGCCAACCCGACCGGGGCCGTGCTGGATCCGGCCGAGCTCGCCGCGCTGGCGTCCTACTGCGAGAGCACCGGCATCCAGCTGGTGAGCGACGAGATCTACCACGGCATCTCCTACGCGGGCGGGCCGCCGACCTCGTCGGCGTGGGGTACCTCGCGCGAGGCGATCGTCGTCAACTCGTTCTCGAAGTACTTCTCCATGACCGGGTGGCGGCTGGGATGGCTGCTCCTGCCGCCCCGCCTGCTGCGGCCCGCCGACTGCCTGGCAGGCAACCTGACCATCTGCCCGCCGGCACTGGCCCAACGTGCTGCGCTGGGCGCCTTCGATCCCACGAGCTACGTCGAGGCCGACGCGCATGTCGCCCGGTACGCGGTGAACCGGGGCCTCCTGCTCGACGGCCTGCCGCGGCTGGGCATCACGCGACTGGCCCCGGCCGACGGCGCGTTCTACGTCTATGCGGACGTGTCGCACCTGACCGCGGACTCGATGGACCTGACCTACCAACTGCTCGCCGCCACCGGCGTCGCGGTCGCCCCGGGCATCGACTTCGACCCGGTCGACGGGGGGCGCTGGATCCGGCTGTCCTGCGCAGGCGCCACGGAGGACGTGGCGGAAGCGCTGAAGCGGCTCGAGGGCTGGCTCCACCCGAGCTGATGGGCGGTTACTTCCCGCCCGGGTGGACCGGCGCGCGACCGGTACGGGAGGGGGTGCCCGGTGGCCGCGACGCTTCGACCGGCCCGATCCGCTCCAGTGCCGTGGTGATGTCGGCGTCGGTCAGGTCGGCGTGCGTCATCAGCCGGACCTGACCCGCCATCGTCGACGCCCGGACGCCGGCCTCCTCGAAGCGGCGGATCGTACCGTTCAGGTCGGCCACCGCCACCAGCACGATGTTGGTCTGCGGCACCCCGACCAGCCACCCGCGCTCGCGCAGCCCGGAGGCGAGGTTCCTGGCGCGCTCGTGGTCCTCGGACAGGCGGTCCACCCGGTCGAGCGCCACCAGCCCCGCGGCGGCGAGCACCCCGCCCTGGCGGACGCCGCCGCCGAGCATCTTGCGCAGCCGCCTGGCCTCCTCGACGAACTCGGCCGACCCGGCCACCACCGACCCGACCGGTGCGCCGAGGCCCTTGCTCAGGCACACCTGCACGGTGTCGGCGCCGACGGTCAGTGCCCCCGGCGGGACGCCGAGTGCCACCGCGGCGTGCCAGAGCCGGGCACCGTCGAGGTGGACGCGCAGCTTCGCGCCCCGTGCCGCCGCGACGACCTCGGCGTGCTCCTCGGGGGCGGTGACCGTGCCTCCCGCCGCGTTGTGCGTGTTCTCGAGGCACAGCAGGGTGGTGCGCAGCGTGTAGTAGGGCCCGGTGGACCCGGCGGCGCGGCGCACGGCGGCGGGCGAGACCTTGCCGGGCCCGGCGTCGTGCTCCATCGGACGCGGCATCCCACCGGCGAGCCACGCGGCGGTGCCGAGCTCGGCGTCGAGGACGTGCGCTCCCGCCGGGGCGAGGAACGCGTCGCCGCGCTGGAGGTGGTGCATCAGTGCGATGAGGTTGCCCATGGAGCCGCTGGGGGTCCAGAGTGCGTCGGCCGCGCCGACCAGGCCCGCCACCCGCACCTCGAGCTCGCGCATCGTGGGGTCGCGGTCGAGGACGTCGTCCCCCACCTCGGCGGCCGCCATCGCGGCCCGCATCTGCTTCGTGGGCTGGGTGACGGTGTCCGAGCGGAGGTCGATCGGGCGGTCGTCGGGTTTCGCAGACCGCCGGGCTCGCGATGGAGATCGCACGGCTTCCGATTCAACCAGCAGGCGACGGGCCGGTCGCGACTGGGTCACGAACAGGTCACGGCGGTGCGTCCGTTCGAGTGAATGGGCGACTCGCGTACAACGTGTAGCCCCGATCCTTGCGTCCCGTCCCCGAGAGCGACGCGTGCGGACGGCGACGGAGCAGGACGCGGTGCGGAAGGAGGGGAACCCCCGGGTGGACGACGCCGGCGAGCAGAAGTTCGTCGCAGAGACGTTCGAGGAGTACTTCCGCGCCCGCCGCGACGCGGTGCGCCGTACCGCGTACCTGCTGTGCGGCGACTGGCACCACGCCGACGACCACGCACAGGCGGCGTTCGTGGCACTGCACCGGCACTGGCGCCGGATCCGGGACCGCGGCGCGCTCGACGCCTGGATGCGACGGACCCTCGTGCGCGCCGTCGTGGACGAGTCGCGGCGGCCCTGGCGGCGGGAACGCGCCACCGCCGAGCCCGCCGACACGGGCGTTCCCGCACGCGCCGACACCGTCGCCACCCGGCACGTGCTGGTGGACGGCCTGCGGGCGGTGCCGCCGCGCCAGCGCGCCGTCCTCGTGCTGCGGTTCCTCGACGGCCTCGACGTCGCCGCCACGGCAGCGGCGCTCGGCTGCACGGAGGGCACCGTCAAGAGCCAGACGGCGCACGGTCTCGCGGCACTGCGCACGGTGCTGGGCGACTCGCTCGACGACCTGCGAACCACGGGATCGGGATAGGGGAGAGGTGACGGGATGAGCGACAACGACGACGAGGAGCTGGGCGCCCTGTTCCGCGCCGCCGCCTCCGACCCCGGCGCGCCCGCGCCGCGCTTCGACCACGACTCGGTCGTGAGCGCCTCCCGGCGCGCCACCGTCCGCAGGCGGGTGGCCGTGGCGGGGAGCGCGGTCGTGCTGCTCGCGGTGGCCGGCGTCGGTGCCGCGGTCACGCTGCCCGGTTCCCTGCGGGGCGACGACACCACGGTGGCCGCGCCGATGCTCGCGCCCGCCCCGGCCGCCGCGCCCGGGGCGCGGCAGGACGCCGCGCCCGGTGCTGACGCCCGCGCCGAGGGTGCGGCGCCACCGCTGGGCCCGGTGGGCCGTCCACTCGGTCCGGGCACCACCGAGTGCGCCGACCGGCAGGACCCGGCGCTCCGGACACTCGTCGAGGAGGTGCTGCCCGCCGTCCGTGACGCCTCCGAGGCGGCCACCACGATGGAGTGCCGCCCAAGAGGGGAGCGGGGCGTCAACGTCGAGATCGATGACGGTGGCGCCACCGGACTGCTGGCCGTGCAGTACCTGCCCCCGGGCACGATCGTGGCCCTCGTCCCGGGGGCCGTCAGCGCGCCGACGGCCTCCGGCGGCACGGTGATCGTGAGCTCGCGCCCGGCCGAGGTGGGCGCCCCGGCACCGTTCGAGGACAGGCTGACGTCCGTGGCGGACTTCCTCGCCCCCCGCCTCTGAGGTCGGCCGACGGTGGACCGCCGCCCGCGTCGCGGGAGACTCTGCACCCGTGGGTACCGCCAAGGGTGAACGGCGGCGGCAGGAGCTGGTGACGGCGGCCGCCGCGCTGCTGCGTTCCGGTGGCTTCGACGCCGTGCGGCACCGGGCGGTGGCTGATCGCGCCGGGCTGCCGCTGGCCTCCACCACCTACTACTTCGCCTCCCTCGACGACCTCGTCACCGCGGCCGCCGAACGGACCAGCCGCGACGAGCTCGCCGAGGGCCGGGAGCAGCTCGACGCGCTCGCCGAAGGGGCGGTCGACACGCCCGCCCTCGTCGAGCTGGTGCTGGACCAGCTGCTGGGCCCCGAGTCGCGCGACGGTGGCCTCGACGCCGTGCTCCTGCGGTACGAGCGGCTGGTGGGCGCGGGCAGGCGGCCGTACCTGGCGCCGTTGATGCGGGAGCTGCGCGGGGAGCTGGACGCATTGCTCGCCGAGATCCTCGTCCGGTGCGGGCATCCGCTCGACGCCGTCGCGCTGCGCGACCTCGTCTCGCTCGTCGACGGGGCGGTCATCAGCGCGTTGATCGAGGCCGACCCCGACCCGCGGGCGGCCGGCCGCGAGGTACTGATCCGCGCGCTGTAGGGCGGAGCGCCTATCGTTTCCGCACGTGATCCCCAACGTGCTGGCCGCTCGATACGCGAGCCCGGAGCTCGTGCGGCTGTGGTCGCCCGAACACAAGATCGTGCTGGAACGGCGGCTCTGGATCGCCGTCCTCACCGCGCAGCGCGACCTGGGCGTCGACGTCCCCGACTCCGCGATCGCCGACTACGAGCGCGTGGTCGAGCAGGTGGACCTGGAGTCGATCGCGGCCCGAGAGCGCGTCACGCGGCACGACGTGAAGGCCCGGATCGAGGAGTTCGACGCCCTCGCCGGCCACGAGCACGTGCACAAGGGGCTGACCAGCCGCGATCTCACCGAGAACGTCGAGCAGCTGCAGATCCGGCTCTCGCTCGAACACGTGCGCGACCGCACCGTGGCCGTGCTGTCCCGGCTCGCCCGGCGGGCTGCCGAGCACGCCGAGCTGGTGATGGCGGGCCGCAGCCACAACGTGGCGGCGCAGGCCACCACGCTCGGCAAGCGGTTCGCCTCCGCCGCCGACGAGCTGCTCGTGGCGTACGCGCGGCTGGAGGACCTGCGTGCGCGCTACCCGCTGCGCGGCATCAAGGGCCCGATGGGCACGGCGCAGGACATGCTCGACCTGCTCGGCGGTGACGAGGCCAAGCTCGCGTCGCTGGAGGACCGTGTCGCGGCGCACCTCGGGTTCTCCGGTGTGCTCACCAGCGTGGGCCAGGTCTACCCGCGCTCGCTGGACTTCGACGTGCTCAGCGCACTGGTCCAGCTCGCCGCCGCTCCGTCGTCGCTGGCCACCACGATCCGGCTGATGGCGGGCGCGGAGCTCGCCACCGAGGGCTTCCAGCCCGGCCAGGTCGGGTCGTCCGCGATGCCGCACAAGATGAACAGCCGCTCCGCCGAGCGGATCAACGGGATGATGGTGCTCCTGCGGGGTTACGCGGGGATGGCCGCCGAGCTGGCCGGCGCACAGTGGAACGAGGGGGACGTCTCCGACTCCGTCGTCCGCCGCGTCGCCCTGCCGGACGCGTTCTTCGCCCTCGACGGCCTGTTCGAGACCACGCTCACGGTGCTCGACGAGTTCGGGGCCTACCCGGCCGTCATCGCCCGCGAGCTGGACCGCTACCTGCCCTTCCTCGCGACCACGGCAGTGCTGATGGCGGCCGTCCGCGCCGGTGTCGGGCGGGAGAGCGCCCACGAGGTGATCAAGCAGCACGCCGTGGGCGTGGCGCTCGCCATGCGGGAGAAGGGCCAGGCCGAGAACGACCTCGTCGCCCGGCTGGCCGCCGATGAGCGGCTCGGGCTGCTGTCCGGCACCCTCGACGGGCTGCTCGCCGACCCGCTGCGGTTCACCGGAGCCGCCGCGGCTCAGGTCGGGTCGGTCGTCGCGCGGGTGGGGGAGATCGTCGACGCCCACCCCGATGCGGCCGCCTACACGCCGGGAGCGATCCTGTGAAGCTGCTGCACAGCGGCAAGGTCCGGGACATCTACGCCGACGGCGACGACATCGTGCTCGTGGCGTCGGATCGGCTGTCGATCTACGACGTGGTGCTCCCGACCCCGGTGCCGGACAAGGGTGCGCTGCTCACCCAGCTCTCGCTCTGGTGGTTCGACCGGCTCGCCGACATCGCGCCCAACCACGTCATCTCGGCGTCGGACGTGCCACCGGAGTTCGTCGGCCGGGCGATCCGCTGCCGCAGGCTCTCGATGCTGCCCGTGGAGTGCATCGCCCGCGGCTACCTCGCCGGACTGGGGCTCGCGGAGTACGAGAAGCACGGCACGGTCTCCGGGGTGGCGCTGCCGCCCGGCCTCGTCGAAGGCTCGAAGCTGCCCGAGCCGATCTTCACGCCCACCACCAAGGCGCCCGTCGGTGAGCACGACGAGTTCATGACGTTCGACGAGGTCGTGGCCGCGGTCGGAGCGGAGACGGCGGCGCGACTGCGTGACCTGACGCTCGCGGTGTACACGCGCGGCGCCGAGATCGCGGCAGGCAACGGGATCCTCGTCGCCGACACCAAGCTCGAGTTCGGGCTCGACCCGGCGGGGGAGATCGTGCTCGCCGACGAGGTGCTCACCCCCGACTCGTCCCGGTTCTGGCCGGCCGACTCGTGGGAGCCGGGGCGCGCGCAGTACTCCTTCGACAAGCAGTACGTGCGGGAGTGGTCGGCCTCTCTGCGGTGGGACCGGACCCCACCCGGACCCGAGGTGCCCACCGAGGTCGTGGCCGCCACGCGCGCTCGCTACGTGGAGGTGTACGAGCGCATCACCGGCGAGGACTGGTGATGGGCGCCGGAGCACCATCCAGCTATCACAGCACGGCCAACCGCCGTTCACGCGGGCATGCGTTGATGGGCTCGTGGCCACACAGCTGCCCGAACCCCGTCCGGTCGTGCCGTCCCACCTGGTCGTCTCGCTGTCCGGGCTGACGCACGACGCCACCGAGTCACTCGCCCGAGGCGTCGAGTTCGCCGCTGAGCTCGACGCGCGCGGCGTGCCGCTGTCGCAGCTTTTCCGGCCCCGCTCGGCGTCCGGGGCGCTGCAGCTGAAGTCGCCGCTCGTGAGCTGGATGCACGAGCGGCGCGCGGCGGGTGACGCCATCGTGCTGCACGGCTACGACCACAACTCGGATCCGATCGGCGCCTGGCAGTCCTCGGCGCTCGCGCGGGTGGGCCGTCGTGCGGAGTTCGCCGCACTGCCCCGTCATGAGGCCGGTCTGCGGCTCACCGCTGCCCGCCGCGCTCTGACGGCGCTGGGCCTGCGCACCGACATGTTCGTCCCGCCGCGCTGGCTCGCGTCGCCGGGCACCGTCGAGGCTTTGCACGACCAGGGTTTCGGCGTGCTGGCCGACGAGAACGGCGTGCGCCTCCTGCACGGTCCGGCCGACGACACGGTGATGCGGGCCAGGGTGCTCGGCTTCCGCGTCTCGGGCGAGCGCCACCCGCTGGCCGATGACCGGAAGGCCGCCGAGGCGTGGCGCTGCCGGGTGCTGGAGGCCGAGGTCGCCCGCACCGTGCGACGCGGCGGGCTGGTGCGGATCAACATCCGGGCCAAGGACCTGAAGCGGCCGGCGCGGCGGGCCGCCGTCCTGGCGGCGGTGGACGCCGCGCTCCGCCTCGGCGCCGTCCCCGCGACCTACCGCCTCCCGTCGCCGGCCCGAGCCGCCTGACCCGCCCCCCGCGCAACCGGGGCAACTCACCCGCACTTTCCCGGCGACTCGCGGACGGTTTTCGGGCGACTCGCGGGCGGTTTCGGGGCGACTCGCGGGGGCCCCCGCGAGTCGCCCGTTTCGCGCGCGCGAGTCGCCCATTACGTGCCCGCGAGTCGCCCGGTTTTGGTGTGCGAGTCGCCCGGGAGCGCGTGGGTGGGGTCAGAGCGTGGTGGGCTTCTCGCGGTCGAGGACGCGGACGGTGGTCTGCTCCGGGGCGAGCTGCTCGAACATCCCGTAGTGCATCGCGGGCCGGGCGAGCACGGCCTCGTGGATCGGCACCGCCGTGCGCGGTGCGACCGCCCGCAGGTAGTCCACGGCTTCGGAGAGCTTGAGCCAGGGCGCCCCGGTCGGCAGGAAGAGCACCTCGACCGCCGTGTCGGGCGGGGTGAACGAGTCGCCGGGATGCAGGTGGGTGCCGTCGACCAGGTAGGCGTTGTTCGCGACCACGGGGATGTCGGCGTGGATCACCGCATGCCGGCCGCCGAGCACGTCGATCCGCGACCCCCCGACCTCGAACGAGGTCCCCGGCGCCACCACCTCGTGCTCGACGTCGGCGAGCTGCCGCGACGTCCCGACGTCGACGATCAGGCGGGCATCGGGGTTGGCGGTCAGCAGGGCCCCCAGCCGGTCGGTGTCGAGGTGGTCGAAGTGCTGGTGCGTGACGAGCACGGCGTCGAGTCCCGCCACCTCCTCGAAGCCGGCCGAGAACGACCCGGGGTCGATCAGCAACCGCGCTGCGCCGGTGTCGAGCAGGAGACACGAGTGGCCGAAGTGGGTGATCTGCACCTCGACGAGTGTTCCACCGGAAGGCGCCGGGGGCGCGGTGACGACTCCTCGCTGGTCAGAGCAGCGAGGTGAGGACCTCCGACTCCTCGGCCGGGGTGAGCCCGGCCTTGCGGGGGCGGTCGGCGCCGAGGGCGCGTTCGTGCTCGAGCGCCGCGCGCGCGGTGTCGGCCACCGGGCGGCAGCGAAGGCCCGCCGCCGCTGCGGGTGCGGTGTCGCGCGCCAGCATGCCCGCCTCGGCCGGGGTCAGCCACAGCGGCAGCGACCGGGGACCGGACCACGGGTGCACCCCGGCCGCCGTCAGCGCCTCCGGTGTGACGGGCACGCGTTCCAGGTCCGCGGCCCCGACGGCGTCGGCGGTCTCGTCGAGCACCGCGTCGAGGGTGGAGCGGGGGCCGCTGGCGTCGAAGGTCCCGACCAGGTGTTCCTCCCCGGACCGCACGATCCAGTCGGCGAGGTCGCGGACGTCGATGATCTGGGCGGGCTGTGCGAGATCGCCCGGCACGACCGCCCGGCCGCCCCGCGCCAGCCGGTTGGGCCAGTAGCCGAACCGGTCCGTGCCGTCGTCCGGGCCGCAGATGAGGCCCGCCCTGGCGATCAACGTGCGGTCGCCTGCCGCGTCCCGCACGGCGTTCTCGGACGCCACCTTGATCGGGCCGTACGCCTCGCCGTCCTCGGTGGGGGTCTCGTCGGTGCGCGGGGTGACCAGCGCGGCGTCGACACCCGAACCGTGGGTGACGCTGTCGGCGTACACGCTGATCGTCGAGACGAAGGTCCAGTGCCGCGCGGTCGGGCCCAGGACGTCGAGCGCGGAGCGCACCCACGGCAGCGACATCCTGGCGACGTCCACGACCGCGTCGAACACCTCGCCGCGCAGCGGGTCGAGCGCGCCGGGGGCGTCGCGGTCCACGGCGAGGAGCTTCGCGCCCGCCGGCACGGCACCGGAATGGCCACGGGCTACGCACACCACCTCGTGTCCCCTGGTCACGGCCGCGGTCGCCACCGCCCTGGAGAGGAAACGCGTACCGCCGAGCACCAGCCATCGACCCATGGGAGGAGCCTCACGGACGGTGGCGCGGGGTGGCAATCGTGTTCGCCGTACGCTGATGAGGTGGCAAAGGTCGTGGTGGACGTGATGCCGAAGCCCGAGATCCTCGATCCGCAGGGCCAGGCCGTCGCGGGTGCGCTCGTCCGGCTCGGCGTTGCCGGGGTCGGGGATGTGCGGCAGGGCAAGCACTTCGAGCTCGAGGTGGACGACTCGGTCGACGACGAGACCCTGCACCGGTTGGCGGGCAGCCTGCTCGCCAACCCGGTGATCGAGGACTGGGTGGTGACCAGGGCATGAGGATCGGCGTCATCACCTTCCCGGGCACGCTCGACGACGTCGACGCGGCCCGGGCGGTGCGCTACGCGGGCGCCCAGCCGGTGGCGTTGTGGCACGCCGACCACGACCTGCAGGGCGTCGACGCGGTGATCGTGCCGGGCGGCTTCTCCTACGGCGACTACCTGCGGGCAGGCGCCATCGCCAGCATCGCCCCGATCATGACCGAGGTCGTGGCCGCCGCCGGCCGTGGCACGCCCGTGCTCGGCATCTGCAACGGGTTCCAGATCCTCTGCGAGGCGGGGCTGCTGCCCGGGGCGCTCACGCGCAACGTGGGGCTGCACTTCGTGTGCCGCGACCAGCGGCTGCGGGTCGAGTCCAGCGCCACGGCGTGGACGGGCGACCTCACCGCGGGCCAGGAGATCCTCGTGCCGCTGAAGTCCGGCGAGGGCCGGTTCGTCGCCGACGCCGCCACGATCGACCAGCTGGAGGGCGACGGCCGCGTCGTGTTCCGGTACGCCGGCGCGAACCCGAACGGCGCGATGTCGGCGATCGCCGGGATCAGCTCGGCCGACGGGCGTGTCGTCGGCCTGATGCCGCACCCCGAGCACGCGATCGATGCGCTGACCGGTCCGTCGCAGGACGGGCTGGCGCTGTTCACCTCGGTGCTGCAGGGTGCGGCGTCTCCTGTGTGACAGGACCCGTGTCACGTACCGAGGGTTCCGGGATCTAGGCTTCCGGATCCCGCCAGTGCACTGTGCCACTGAGGCCTGCGAGAAGGAGCGCTCGGCATGATCCGAACCGTTCCGGCTGCGCCCCGGCACGTGTTGCTGGTCGAGGACGACCCTGGCGACGTGTTCCTCGTGCGCGAGCTGCTCGCCGAGGTCGACCCCGAGCTCGGGGTGACAGTGGCGGAGTCGGTGGCCGAAGTGGTCGAGCGGGGGCTGCTCGGGCGGTGCGACTGCGTGTTGCTCGATCTCAACCTGCCCGGTTCCGACGGTCTCGACGGGCTGCGCACGATCCTGCGTACCGAGGGTGCCCCGGCCGTCTGCGTCCTCACCGGCCTGGACGACGAGCACCTCGGGACGGCGGCGGTCGCGGCGGGGGCGCAGGACTACCTGGTCAAGGGCAAGGTCGACGGGCAGGTACTGATCCGGGCCGTGCGCTACGCCGTGGAGCGGCGCCGGGCCGAGGCGAGCCTGCTGCGGCTGAGGGAGGAGCAGCTCGCCGCGGCGGAGTCGGCCCGCCTCGAGCGCGGGCTCCTGCCGTCACCGCTGCTGGCGGGCAGCCCCGTTCGGGCGCGGTCGTTCTACCGGGCGGGCCGCACCCGTTCCTTGATCGGCGGGGACTTCTTCGACGCCGTACTCGGACCGACCGGCACGGTGCACGCGATCGTGGGAGACGTCTGCGGGCACGGCCCGGACGAGGCGGCGCTCGGTGCGCTGCTGCGGGTTGCGTGGCGGGCCCTCGTGCTGGCCGGCGTGGACGAGCCACAGGTGCTGCCGAAGCTCCAGCAGCTGCTGGTGAGCGAGCGGCACGACCGGTCGCTGTTCACGACGGTCTGCACCGTCGCGTTCCGGTCCGAGGTGGACCCTGCCGACGGAAGGTTGACGACAGAGATGCTCGTGCGTCTGGCGGGGCACCCACCGCCGGTCTCGTTGATCCCGGCGCCACGGCCTGCCGTGCCGCCGGTGGGCCTTCCCCTGGGCCTGGACGTCGACGCGGCGTGGGAGCCCGCGAGCTTCGATCTCGGCGCCGAATGGGCACTGCTGCTGCACACCGACGGCCTCATCGAGGGCCGGGGCCCCGTCTCCGGAGAGCCGCTGTGGGAGGAGGGGCTGCTCGAGATGCTGGAACAGGAGCGCGCCACCGACCTGGAGCACCTGCCGGCGAAGCTCGTCGAGCGCGTGCAGGAGCTCAACGGGGGACCGCTCTCCGACGACGTCGCGATACTGCTGCTGTCGTCGGACACCGGGCCGCAGGACGCCCCCCAGGCCAGTGCGGTCCCCGCCGACGGGGCGGTGACATGACAGTGCTCGACGTGAAGCCGCCCGCGCAGCGCGAGGTCATGCGTCGCGAGTCCTCGCAGGCGAGCCGACGGCACTGGCCGCTGGCGCGGATCTTCGCCCTCGGTGCCTCGCTGGCGGCGCTCTTCGCGCTGGTCGTCGTGGTCCTCGGCGGCGTCGCGCTGTGGCGGCTCTCCGACGCGCGGGTCGCCCTGATCGACTCGGCCGGTCCGGCGCTGGTTGCCGCGCAGCAGCTGTCGAACGCGCTGCTGAACCAGGAGACCGGCGTGCGCGGCTACGACCTGGGCCGCCGCGCGGAGTTCCTGGACCCCTATGAGGACGGCCGGTCGAGCGAGGCGGAGATGGTGTCCGAGCTGCGTGGGCTCGCCGCCTCCGGCCGCCTTCCCGGCCTCGACGCGAACCTCGACGCCGTGGAGCGGGCGGCGCAAAGCTGGCGCACCCAGTACGCGGGCCCCGTGCTCGCCGGGACTGCCGTCGGGGTCGACCCGGAGCAGGGACGGGCCCTGTTCGACCAGGTCCGCGCCACGCTCCGGACTCTGCTCGCCGATCTGCAGGCGAAGCGGGAGGCGGCCAGGACCGGTATCGAGTCGGCGGCGCGGTTCCTCCTCATCGTGGGTGTCGCGATCGCCCTGCTGCTGGCGTCGTTCCTGGTGGCGGCAGCAGTCGGGCTGCGACGGGGAATCCTGCGTCCGGTCTCGGAGCTCGCGGTGCACGTGCGCCAGGTCGCGTCCGGGGACGTCACGAAGCCCGTGGACGCAGGTGGTCCGCGCGAGATCGTCGGGCTGGGCGCTGACGTCGAGGCGATGCGCCAGCACATCCTCCGCGACCTCGACGAGGCCAAGGAGGTGAACCGGCGCCTCGACGACCAGACCCGCGAACTGGAGCGCTCCAACCGCGACCTCGAGCAGTTCGCGTACGTGGCGAGTCACGACCTGCAGGAGCCGTTGCGCAAGGTGTCGAGCTTCTGCCAGCTGCTGCAGCGCCGGTACGGCGGTCAGCTCGACGAGCGTGCCGACCAGTACATCGCGTTCGCCGTGGACGGCGCCTCGCGCATGCAACGGCTGATCAACGACCTCCTGTCGTTCTCCCGCGTCGGGCGGACGACCGAGAACTTCACCGCTGTCGACCTCGCCGAGACGGCAGCGGTCGCCGCGGCTCAGCTCGAGGCGGCACGCGAGGAGACGGGCGGCGAGATCGTCCTCGGTGAGCTCCCGGTGGTCGCGGGCGACCGCGCTCTGCTGCAGGCGCTGCTGGTGAACCTCCTGGGCAACGGGCTGAAGTTCCACCGGGAGGGTGTGTCGCCGGTGGTCCGGGTGGAGTGCCGGCGGGAGGACGACTCCTTCGAGATCACGGTCGCCGACAACGGCATCGGCATCGAGTCCGAGTACTCCGACAAGGTGTTCGTGATCTTCCAGCGGCTGCACGGCCGCGACGTCTACCCCGGAACCGGTATCGGGCTGGCGCTCGCGAAGAAGATCGTCGAGTTCCACGGCGGCCGGATCGGTCTCGTCGAGACCCCCGGGCCCGGTACGACCGTGCGTTTCAGCCTGCCCGTCCCGGCCGACACGGCCGCCCCTGAACCCCTTGCTTCCGAGGAGACCGACGCGTGACAGAGCTCCAGCCCCGGATCATCAACGTGCTGCTGGTCGAGGACGACCCGGGCGACGTGCTGATGACCCGCGAGGCGTTCGACGAGTACCTGCACAACCGGCTCGACGTGGTGACGGACGGTGCTGCCGCGCTCTCCTACCTGCGCCGCGAGGAGCCCTACGCCGACGCGCCGCGCCCGGACCTGATCCTGCTCGACCTCAACCTCCCGCGGCGCGACGGCCGCGAGGTGCTCGAGGAGGTCAAGGCGGACCCTGACCTGCGGCACATCCCGGTGATCGTCCTCACCACCTCGCAGGCGGAGGAGGACGTGCTGCGCAGCTACCAGCTGCACGCCAACGCCTACGTCACCAAGCCGGTCGACTTCGAGGGCTTCATCGAGGCCATCAAGCAGATCGACTACTTCTTCGTCAGCGTGGTGAAGCTCCCGTCGGGAGGCTGACCCGCCCCCGTGTGTGCGTGATCGACCCGATGTAGCCGTCGGGGCGAACGAGCACCGTGGTGCCGTCCGCCACGTCGTACGCGCCGAACGCGTGCCCCTGGGCGTCCGCCACCGCCGTGCCGGTGGCACGTTCCCCGGCGCGGAGCACGGCGTGCGCCCCGACCCCCTGCGACGGCTTCGCGTCGCTGCCACCGAACGCCAGCACCGTGGCGTGCGGGCCGCGGAACAGGTCGAAGAGCCGCACCGCCCGCCCGTCCGCGTCGACGACCGGGGCATCGGGCGCGCGGTCGCCCGCCCGCAGCGCTCCGGGCTCGGCGCGTCCGTCGTGGACCAGCGGGCTGTCGCGGTAGGTGATGTCGAGCTGGTGGGTCTCCGTGCCGCGGGTGAAGGCGTCGGATGCGCCGTCGGTGTACTTGCGCAGCAGTTCGTTGCTGATCCCGAGTACCCGCGCGGCCACGGGGAGCCGCTCGGCCTCGTAGCTGTCCAGCAGGTCGGCCGCCCGCACGGCGTCGGTATCGGTGCCGAGCGCCTCGGCGAGCTTCCAGCCCAGGTTGTAGGCATCCTGGATGCCGGTGTTGAGCCCCTGGCCGCCCGTCGGCGGGTGGGCGTGGGCGGCGTCGCCCGCGAGGAACACGCGGCCGGCGCGGTAGCGCTTCGCGAGCCGGGAGTTCGGCCGCCAGACCGTGACCCAGGCCAGCTCACGCAGCCGGAAGCCGGGCGGGACCCCGAACCGGTCGAACGCCGCCTGCACCGTGGCAGGCGACGGCTCGGTGTCGGTGCCGGCCGGGCAGACGGTCTGGAACAGGTCTCCGCCGGGCAGCGGGCTCAGCGCGACGCCGGTGCGTGGGTCGTCCGCGGCGCCGAACCAGTAGCCGTACCGGTGGTCGAGGCCCTCGATCCGCATGTCGCCGAGCAGCATCCGCATCGACTCGTCGGTGGTGCCGTCGAACGGGATGCCGAGCGCCCTGCGCACGGTGCTGCGGCCCCCGTCGGCCCCCACCAGGTACGCCGCCCGCACGCGCTCGGACCGGCCGCCTCGCCGAAGGGTGGCGCTCACCCCGGTGCCGTCCTGCTCGAACGCCACCAGTTCGGTGCCGAGCTCGACCGGGACGCCCAGCTCGGCGAGCCGGGTGCGCAGGATCGACTCGGTGCGGTCCTGACCGAGCATCCACGGGTTGGGCAGCGGCACGTCGGGCGTGGGTTCCCGCCAGTCGCTCATGCGGCGCTCACCGACGAACTGCCCGCCGACGTGGACGCGTAGCGGTGCCGGAGGAGCCCCCGCGGCGCGCACTGCGTCGAGCACACCGAGGTCGTCGAAGACCTCGAGGGTCCGGGGCTGAAGTCCGTCCCCGCGTGAACCGGCAGCGGGCCGCTCGCCGCGTTCGACGACGCGCACCCCGACGCCGCGACGGGCGAGCTCGATGCCCAGGGTGAGACCGGTGGGGCCGGCACCGGCGATGAGGACCTGGTGAGCCATGCGATCCCCTTTTACTGAATAGACGTTCACTGAATGTTGGTTCATGGTCAACGCTGCTAGCGTCCGCTGTCAAGGAGGTCGGGCATGGGGGCTCCCACGAGCCGCGCGGCGAAGGCGGCGGAGACCGAGGCGGCGCTGAAGGCGGCGGCCAAGCGCGTCTTCGCCGAACGCGGCTACGTCAACACGAAGATCACGGACATCACGGCGGCAGCCGGGCGCGCCGCCGGCTCGTTCTACAACCA
The DNA here is from genome assembly GCF_050948425.1 of Pseudonocardia xinjiangensis. Taxonomy (NCBI): domain Bacteria; kingdom Bacillati; phylum Actinomycetota; class Actinomycetes; order Pseudonocardiales; family Pseudonocardiaceae; genus Pseudonocardia; species Pseudonocardia xinjiangensis. The sequence goes on from NZ_CP192009.1 coordinate 396,688, forward strand.
CTTCACGAGCAAGGACGAGCTGCTCACGGCCCTGCTCACCGACATGTTCGCCGAGGGCGACCGCGCCGCGGAGGACCCCACCCACCGCTCCGACTTCGGCGACCGGGACGCCGTGCGCTGGCACATCGAGCAGTACTGGGGCTTCTACCGCGAGCACGTCCCCGAGATGGTCGCGCTGCGGCAGGCCGCCATGGCCGACCCCGGGTTCGGCCGCCGGCTGCAGGAGATGGTCACCCGGGACGCGGCCCATCTGATCGGGCACCTCGATCCCGTGCGTGCCGCCGGGATACCGCTGCCGGGGGAGCCCGACCTCGTGGTGTCGGTGTACTGCAGCCTGCTCGACCAGTTCGCCTACACCTGGCTCGCGGCAGGCGGGGACGGCACGGGAAGGCAGATCTCCGACGAGGAGGCGATCGAGACGCTGACGGAGTTCGTCCACCGCGGGCTCGCCGGCACGCCGCCGGTGCGACGTGGGTCGCCTCCCGGCTGATCCGGTCAGCCCTGCCGCACCGTCGACCCTGCCTCGTTCTCGCTCTGCAGCACCTGCTCGATCTCGGCTCGGTGCCAGTCGAGGGGGAGGACGAGCCGGCCGTCCCGGCCGATGTGGGCGAGCCGCGACCCACACCACCCGCACCCTCCTGCAGCGTCGACGGAGGCAAGGCTTTCGACCTCTGCACGGCGTCGGGCGGCGGCGGATGCACGCTGCTGCTGGGCGCGCTGCCGCTTCCGCGTGGCGGTCCGGTCGTAGAACCACCAGGCGCCGAACGGCACCGCGAGGATCGCTGCGGTGATCAGTGCCCACTTGATGATGAGGAGCACCAGACCTACAACGAGGACGATCCCGATCACGCGGGCAAGGCCGGGACTGCGCTTCATCTCCTCAGCACCACCACTTCTTCGCGCAGTAGCCGCCGGTGAGCGCTCCGTCCGGAAGCCCCTGGTCGCCGGGACTCGGCCAGTTGACGTCGCCCCCGCTGCCGCCACCGCTCGACGGACGAGGCTTCGTGCAGACCTGCGGGCCGTCATCGCGACTGCGTAGGTCGTCGAGGTAGGAGGCCGGTGCCCCGTGGCCGTCGTACACCGTCGTGTGGTCGAGAGCGACGGCCATCTCGCCGAAGTCGATGCCCGTGGCGAGCTTCACGTAGCGCAGCTCGTGACCGCGGCGGTCGCGGTTCACCCCAGGTTCGGCGACCAGCGTGACCGTCTGTCCCCCGAGTTGGGAACGCGCTGACTCCGTGGCCTGATCACCGCCGTAGGTGCCCGGCTCGCAGGCATCGATGCCCAGCACCTGCACCGTGCGTCCGCCGGAGACTTCGAACGTGTCGCCATCGATCACCGACGTCACCTGCACCGTCTCGCCGGGTTGCCCCGCCTCCGCCTCCGCGGGCGCTGCTGGTGAGACCGGTCCCGGTGGCGAGACCGCAGCCGAATCCGTCCCCGCACGGTCGATCGACGCTGCGGGGGTAGGGGGTGGGCTGGAGCTCGACAGGTCGGTGAGCGCGACGATCACGAACACACCGGCCGCGATCCCCGACCACACCTTGTACGCCAGCCGCACCATGCCTCCCCCACGCAGGTTCCGGCCGGATGTCGCCGCGGCCCGCGTCGTCGTTACGACTCGCTGTGGTGGGGTCGACAGCGCCCATACACCCGGTCGCGCGCGGCTGTGTGTCTCGTTTACGTACGCTGAGAAGCCGTGACGTCCGCCGCCACCGCGCAGTCCGCCCCCGTCCACACCGACACCGTCCGGAACGCCGCCGCGACGCCGGACCACCCGCAGCCCCACCGCGAGCTCGGGTTGAAGGACGACGAGTACGCGCGGATCCGGGAGATCCTCGGTCGCAGGCCGACCGACGCCGAGCTGGCGATGTACGCCGTGATGTGGAGCGAGCACTGCTCCTACAAGTCGTCGAAGGTGCATCTGGCCTACTTCGGCGAGACCACCACCGACGAGATGCGCAGCCGGATGCTCGCCGGGATCGGGGAGAACGCCGGCGTCGTCGACATCGGGGACGGCTGGGCCGTCACGTTCAAGGTCGAGTCGCACAACCACCCGTCGTACGTGGAGCCCTACCAGGGCGCGGCCACCGGTGTGGGTGGGATCGTGCGCGACATCATGGCGATGGGCGCCCGTCCGGTGGCGGTGGCCGACCCGCTGCGCTTCGGCCCGGCCGACGCGCCCGACACGGCCAGGGTGCTGCCCGGCGTGGTCGCGGGCGTGGGTGGCTACGGCAACTCCCTCGGACTGCCGAACATCGGTGGTGAGGTCGTCTTCGACGAGGGCTATCTGGGCAACCCGCTCGTCAACGCCCTGTGCATCGGCGCGATGCGCACGGAGGACCTGCACCTCGCGTTCGCCTCGGGCACCGGCAACAAGATCATCCTGTTCGGCGCGCGCACCGGGCTGGACGGCATCGGCGGTGTGTCGGTGCTCGCCAGCGAGACCTTCTCGGGCGAGGAGTCGGCGAGCGGCCGCAAGAAGCTCCCGTCGGTGCAGGTGGGTGACCCCTTCATGGAGAAGGTCCTCATCGAGTGCTGCCTGGAGCTGTTCCACGCCGGACTGGTGGTCGGCATCCAGGACCTCGGCGGCGCCGGCCTGTCGTGTGCCACGTCCGAGCTGGCCAGTGCCGGTGACGGCGGGATGCACGTCGACCTGGACACGGTGCCGCTGCGGGCCACCGGGATGACACCGGCGGAGATCCTCTCCAGCGAGTCCCAGGAGCGCATGTGCGCCGTCGTGCGTCCCGAGGACGTCGACGCCTTCATGGCCGTCTGCCGCAAGTGGGACGTCCTCGCGAGTGTGATCGGTGAGGTCACCGACGGCGACCGACTGGTGATCACCTGGCGCGGTGAGACCGTGGTGGACGTCCCCCCGCGCACCGTCGCGCACGACGGGCCGGTCTACGAGCGCCCCGTGCAGCGCTCGGCCGCACAGGACGCCCTCGTGGCCGACACCCCCGACCGCCTGGCCCGCCCGGCAGGCCCGGACGAGCTGCGCGCGGAGATCCTGCGGATGGCCGCCAGCCCCAACCTGTGCAGCCGGGCATGGGTCACCGACCAGTACGACCGCTACGTCCGCGGCAACACGGCGTCCGCGCAGCCCGCCGACGCCGGGATGGTGCGCATCGACGAGGAGACCGGGCGCGGGGTGGCCGTCGCCACCGACTGCAACTCCCGCTTCGTCGCCCTCGATCCCTACGCGGGGGCCCAGCTCGCGCTGGCCGAGGCGTACCGCAACGTCGCGACGAGCGGCGCGGTGCCGCTGGCCGTCACGGACTGCCTGAACTTCGGCTCGCCGGAGGACCCGCACGTGATGTGGCAGTTCCAGCAGGCCGTGCGCGGCCTCGCCGACGGGTGCGTTGCGCTCGGTCTGCCCGTGACCGGCGGGAACGTGAGCTTCTACAACCAGACCGGGGAGCGGGCGATCCTGCCCACCCCGGTGGTCGGCGTGCTCGGCGTGATCGACGACGTGGCCCGGCGCGTCCGGTCCGGGTTCACCCGCGACGGCGACACGGTGCTGCTGCTCGGCGACACCCGCGACGAGCTCGGCGGCAGCGAGTGGGCGAACGTGGTGCACGGCCACCTGGGCGGTCCGCCGCCGGTGGTCGACCTCGCTGCCGAGCAGCGCCTCGCCCGGCTGCTCGCCGCCGCCGCCGAGGCCGGGCTTCTCACCGGCGCCCACGACCTGTCCGACGGGGGTCTCGCGCAGGCGCTCGTGGAGGCCTGTCTCGTCGGGGGCCAGGGTGCGGCGGTGGAGCTCCCGGCCGCTCTCGACCCGTTCGTCGCGCTGTTCTCGGAGTCGGCGGGGCGCGTGCTCGTGACCACCGCCGCGGACCGGGCGGACGAGGTCAGGTCGCTGGCGGAGGCCGCAGGCGTGCCGGTCACGACGCTGGGCACCACCGGGGGCGCGGCGCTGGCCGTCGCGGGCCTGGCCGAGCTGTCGCTGTCCGAGCTGCGGACCGCCTGGGAGGCCACCCTCCCGGCCCTCTTCGGCTGACCCGCGGGGTCGCCCCCGGATTGCAGCAAAGCCACGTTCATGCCGTCACGTTGCGGCAACGTGGCTTTGCTGCAACACCGGGGACATTCGGTGGCCGCGCGGGATAGGTTCGCGGCATGCCGGAGGAGATCGACAACGGCGCGCTGAGGGCGGTGCTGGACTGGCTCGACGGCGGTCCGTCGCCGGAGCGCCCGGTGCTGCGCGGAGCGGTGAAGGAGAGCCTCGCGGCCGTGGCAGCCGCGGCGCCGGGACGCAGTGTGGAGGTGCGGGTGCCGCCGTACGGGGCCGTGCAGTGCGTCAGCGGGCCCCGGCACGGCCGCGGCACGCCGCCCAACGTCGTCGAGACCGATCCCCGCACCTGGCTCGCACTCGTCACCGGCAGGCTGACGTGGGTGCAGGCGGTGGAGGAGGGCGCGCTGCGCGCGTCCGGAACCCGTAGCGGCGAGATCGCGTGCCTGCTCCCGCTCTCCTGATCAGGCGTGTTGCCACTCTCCCGAGGGGTGAATGCAAACACATGGTGGTGGCGCAAACACAACGCGGTACGGAGAATTGTCCGATCAAGGTCGAAGCGGAAAGAACGGGCGACAGGGGGTGGTCGCGTGGTGGCACCGCGCAGCCTTCCTGATGCCGTCGACGCCGAGTTCGACAACGACTCCTGCGACGAGCCGCCGGCCACGGAACGCGCCCGTATCGAGCGGCTCGCCGCCCGGTGGGCGCAGCTGGGGCCGCCCGACGATCCCGGCGTCGCCCCCCACCTGGCCACGTTGCTGCGCAGGCTCGCAGCGATCCTGCGTGCCGAGCCGTTCTGGCCCCTCGCCGCCCGGGAGGTCGGGTCCGAGCTGCTCAGCACCGGGCTCTGCGGGGCTCCGGGCCGGCCGACGTACGGGTTCGACGACATCGTTCCGCCCAGCCTCCGCCTGTTGCGGCGGGAGGCGGCCGACGTGATCGGGGTGCCGGGGGTGGAGGGCGAGCGGCGCCTCGTCGCGGTGCTCGACGAGCTGCTCGCGGGCGTCATCAGGTCGCTGCAGGACCGGAACGGGGCCGGGGACGGCCGGAGCCGGCCCACCGACGATGCGGATGCGGCCGTCATGCGCCGCCACATGAGCGCTGTGTACGAGCAGTCGTCGTTCGGCGTCGTGATCATGTGCCTGGACGGCCGGATGATCGACGTGAACCCGGCCCTCGCCCGGATGTTCGGGCTGGACGGTCCGCTCGACCAGCCGCGGCCGGTGTCCGACTTCGTCCATCCCGACGACGTGCTCGACGTCGTCCAGCGCTTCCAGCGGCTCGCAGGCGGCGCGTCGGACGTCGTGCGGATGGAGCTACGGCTCGCGCGTCCCGACTCCGAGGTGCTGTGGGTCCACGTCACCGCCTCGCGCATCGTCGACGACAGCGGCGAGCCGTCCCATCTGATGGCGGTCGTGGAGGACGTGTCCGACCGGCACCGGCTGCGTTCGTGGCTCCAGGGCGAGTCCTACCAGGACCAGCTGACCCGCCTGCCGAACCGGGCCGTCACCGAGGCGTGGCTGCACCGCGCCTTCGCCTCCGACGGCCCGGAGCGGGTGGGCATCTGTGTCCTCGACATCGACGGCTTCCACCCGATCAACGACGGGCTCGGCCAGCAGACGGGGGACCGGCTGCTGCTCGCCGTCGCGGGCAGGCTGCAGCTGGCGGCGGGCTCTCACCTGGTCACCCGGATCGGGGCCGACGAGTTCGCGGTGCTGGTGTCCGACTCGGAGAGCAGCGGCGACGTCGGCAGGCTCGCCGACCGGTTGCAGGCCGCTCTGGTGATCCCGTTCCAGATCGACGGCCACACCCTCGTGGTCTCGGCGAGCATCGGCGTGGCCGAGTCCGAGACCGCGGGCGGTAGCGCGGCCGAGCTGTTGCGGGGTGCGGACGTGGCCCGATCGTGGGCGAAGGCCCTCGGGGGTGGGCGCCGGGTGGTGTTCGACCCGGAGCGCGACGCCACGGAGTCGGCGCGGTTCGCGCTGCTCTCCGGGCTGCGCGGCGCGATCGACCGCGGTGAGTTCCGGCTGGCCTTCCAGCCGCTCGTCCAGCTCACCGACGGGCGGGTGCGGGGGGCCGAGGCGCTGGTGCGCTGGGACCACCCGGAGCAGGGTGTGATCGGTCCCGGCCGGTTCATCGAGCTGGCCGAGCACAGCGGCGCGATCGTCCCGCTCGGGCGGTGGGTGCTGGAGGAGGCCTGTGGGCAGGCCGCGAGCTGGTGGCGTGAGCTCGGCCCCGCCGCGCCGTTCGTCAGCGTCAACGTCTCGCCGCTGCAGCTGACCGAACCGGGCTGGGTCCACGTGGTCACCGGCGCGCTCAGCTCCACGGGGCTCCCGCCCGAGCTGCTCCAGCTGGAGATCACCGAGCAGGCGGTCCTCGGGGACGAGACCGTCGCCCTCGACGCCCTGAACGCGCTGCGGGCCGCGGGAGTCCGGCTGGCGCTCGACGACTTCGGCACCGGTTACTCGAGCCTGGCCTGGCTGCGCACGCTGCCGGTGAACGCCCTCAAGATCGACGGCTCGTTCATCGACGGGCTGCGCAACCCGTCGGCCGACCCGACGGACTCCTCGATCGTGCGCGCCCTCGTCGAGATGGCCCACGCACTCGGCCTGGACGTCACGGCCGAATGGGTGGAGACCCCCGTGCAGGCCGAGAGGCTCGCCGAGCTCGGCTGCGACATGGGGCAGGGGAGATGGTTCGGTGATGCCGGTCCCGGTATGTGTGTCCCGGAGCTCCTTCGGCGTAGCATCGGCAGCTGAGTCGTCGTCTGCGCAAGGAGCGAGTTGTGCCGAGTTCCACCCGGAACGAGCACCCGACCGACCGCAATCCGAACCCCGACCTCACCGACGACCAGGCCGATACGAGCGCCCTCGATCCCGCTCCTCGTGAGGAGTGCGGTGTGTTCGGCGTGTGGGCCCCCGGTGAGGACGTCGCCAACCTCACCTACTACGGGCTGTACGCGTTGCAGCACCGTGGCCAGGAGGCCGCCGGGATCGCCGTGTCCGACGGGCACCGGATGGTCGTATTCAAGGATCTCGGGCTCGTCAGCCAGGTCTTCGACGAGCAGGTCCTGTCGTCGCTGAAGGGCCACCTGGCGGTGGGGCACTGCCGGTACTCCACCACGGGTTCCACCACCTGGGAGAACGCCCAGCCGACGTTCCGCACCACCGCCACCGGCAGCGGCATCGCGCTGGGTCACAACGGCAACCTGGTCAACACCGCTGAGCTGCGCGACGAGGTAGCCGCGCTGCGGACCGCCGCGTCGAAGGCGGACCGCTCGTCGATCCGGTCGAGCACCGACTCCGACCTCATCACCGAACTGCTGGCCGCCACCTCCGCCGACACCGGCGTCGAGGAGGCGGCGATGCGCCTGCTGCCCAGGGTGCGCGGCGCGTTCTCACTGGTGTTCGCCGACGAGCAGACGCTCTACGCCGCCCGCGACCCCCACGGGGTCCGCCCGCTGGTGCTCGGCCGTCTCGAGCGCGGCTGGGTGGTGGCCAGCGAGACCGCGGCGCTGGACATCGTCGGCGCGTCGATGGTGCGCGAGGTCGAGCCCGGTGAGCTGCTGGCCATCGACGCCGACGGGATGCGCAGCTCCCGGTTCTCGGCGCCGGAGCCGAAGGGCTGCGTGTTCGAGTACGTGTACCTGGCCCGGCCGGACACCACGATCTCCGGACGGTCCGTGCACGCGGCCCGCGTGGAGATCGGCAGGCGGCTCGCCGTCGAGCACCCGGTCGAGGCCGACCTGGTGATCCCCGTTCCGGAGTCGGGCACCCCCGCAGCCATCGGCTACGCGCAGGGTTCGGGCATCCCCTACGGGCAGGGCCTGGTGAAGAACGCCTACGTCGGCCGCACCTTCATCCAGCCCAGCCAGACGATCCGTCAGCTCGGTATCCGGCTCAAGCTCAACCCGCTGCGCGACGTCATCCGGGGCAAGCGGCTCGTCGTCGTCGACGACTCCATCGTGCGCGGCAACACCCAGCGTGCGCTGGTGCGCATGCTCCGGGAGGCCGGCGCGCTCGAGGTGCACGTGCGGATCGCCTCGCCGCCGGTGCGCTGGCCGTGCTTCTACGGCATCGACTTCGCCACCCGCGCCGAACTGGTGGCGGGCTCGCTCGACGTCGAGGGCGTACGCCGCTCGATCGGGTCGGACACGCTGGGCTACGTCTCGCTGGAAGGGTTGATCGCCGCCAGCGAGCAGCCACGCACCCGGCTCTGCTCGGCCTGCTTCGACGGCGAGTACCCGATCCCGCTGCCCGACGAGGCGCGGCTGGGCAAGCACCTGCTGGAGAAGCTCTCGGTACCCCCGGCCATCGCCGACCGGGTCGGCGAGACCGTGTCCGGGGCAGCTTCAGGCGATGCCGGCCCCCTGTCGGTCGGTTACGGTGCGGCCGACGCGCTGCGGCGTCCCTGACCCACCTCCATCCGACCTGTACACCCGGGCGTCCCATGCCGCCCCCCACTCACGCCAGGAGCGTTGCGACGATGCCGCCGACCACCTCCGGAGCCGACGGGCCCGGCGCCAGCTACGCGTCAGCCGGCGTCGACATCGACGCCGGGGAGCGCGCGGTCGAGGCGCTGCGCCCGTTCGCGGAGAAGGCGAGCCGACCCGAGGTCCTGGGTGGCATCGGGGGCTTCGCCGGGCTGTTCGCGCTGAAGATGGGCCGCTACACCGAGCCGGTGCTGGCGGCGTCCACCGACGGGGTGGGCACCAAGATCGCCGTGGCGCAGGCCGTCGACAAGCACGACACGATCGGCCTCGACCTCGTGGCCATGGTCGTCGACGACCTGGTGGTGTGCGGGGCGGAGCCGCTGTTCCTGCAGGACTACATCGCCGTGGGACGCCTGGTGCCCGACCAGGTCGCCACCATCGTCAAGGGCATCGCCGAGGGGTGTCAGCAGGCCGGCTGCGCGTTGCTGGGCGGGGAGACCGCCGAGCACCCCGGTCTGATGGAGGACGGCAGCTACGACATCTCGGCCACCGGCGTCGGGATCGTGGAGGCCGACGCGATGCTGCGGCCCGACCGGGTCCGCCCCGGCGACGTGCTACTGGCCATGGGCTCGTCGGGCCTGCACTCCAACGGCTACTCGCTGGCCCGGCACGTGCTGCTGGACATCGCGCGGATGCCGCTCTCGGGGCACGTGGAGGAGTTCGGGCACACCCTCGGGGAGGAACTGCTCGTCCCCACCCGGATCTACGCCCGCGACTGCCTCGCGCTGGCGGCCGAGACGGGGGTGCGCACCTTCGCCCACATCACCGGTGGCGGGTTGGCCCGCAACCTCGAGCGCGTGCTCCCGCCCGGCCTGGAAGCGGTCGTGGAGCGCGGCACCTGGACGCCGGCCCCGGTGTTCAAGCTGATCGCCTCCCGCGGCCGGGTCGACCGCGCGGAGATGGAGAAGACGTTCAACATGGGTGTCGGCATGGTGGCGGTCGTGCCTGCCGACGACGTCGACCGGGCACTGGCCGTGCTCACCGCCCGGCACGTCCCGGCGTGGGTGCTGGGTGAGGTGCGCCGAGGGGGCACCGAGCCGCTCGCCGACGGCCGGGTGCACCTCAAGGGCGACCATCCCCGTTTCTGAGAGCGGCGACGCGAACCGGCCCGCCGTTGGTGAGCGGTGCCGGGTCGCGGAGCATGGGCGGGTGGAGAGCCGTCGCCTTTCCCCGCTGGAACAGCTGCCCGGGGCGGCCGCGGCCGGTGCGCACCTTCTCGCCGGTGGGGAGCAGGAAGTCGGGAGTGGACGTCACCTTGCGCTGGAAGTTGCGGGGGTCGATCGTCGTGCCCCACACCGCCTCGTAGACCCGTCGTAGCTGCGACACGGTGAACTCCGGCGGGCAGAACGACGCGGCCAGCGTCGTGTACTCCAGCTTCGAGCGAGCCCGCTCGACGCCGTCGGCGAGGATCCGCGCGTGGTCGAACGCCAGATGCCCCACCTCGCCCACCGGGTGCCATGTCCCGATCGCGGTGCCGGACCCGCTCTCCTCCCCGGCCAGACCGGGCAGGAGAGCGAGGTGGCCGACGGTGAGCACCCGGCCGCGCGGGTCGCGGTCCGGGGCGGCGTAGCTGCCGAGCTGTTCGAGGTGGTGGCGGCCGACGGTCAGGCCGGTGTCCTCGACGAGCTCCCGGGTGGCGGCGTCGAGCAGATCCTCGCGCTGCCGCACGAACCCGCCGGGCAACGCGGGTTCGCCGGGGAACGGGGGCGCCGAACGCTGCGTGAGCAGCACACAGAGCCGGTCGTCGCGCACCGTGAGAACTACCAGGTCAACGGCCACGGCGAAGAGGTTGCCACGCATGTGGTTCTCACCCTGATGAGGAGAGAGGCGATCATCGTCGGGCTGACGGTACAGGTGGCTCCGACAACGATTTACAGACGATCACATGTAATGACAAGTGAGCATTTGCTGGAGGCGTCGTACGCTCGGGGAACTCGAGGGCGACTTCCGTGCCCTCGACGCGGCCGGGGCGGCCGCCGATCGTCGCGGGTCTGCGTCCGGGGTGAGGTCCACGCGCCGGACGCCCGGCCCGGGGCAGGACCAGGACCACGCCGATGACGGTGCCGGGGCGCAGCGCGCGATGGGTCCGTGCCCTGCGAAGGTTCGCCGGCGACACGGCGCACCGGGTGCGGGAGCGCGGCCGCTCGGCGGTGGCGCGCGCCGCGCGGCTGACCGGCGCCGCGGTGGCGGCCTACGTCGCGGCCCAGGCGTTCGGGCTCCGCAATCCGCCGCCGCTGATCGCGGCCCTGACCGCCCTGATCGTCGTGCAGGTGACGCTGACCAGCACGCTGGTCCACAGCCTGCAGCGGGTGCTCAGCGTCGTGACCGGGGTGAGCCTCGCACTGCTGTTCTCCTCGGTGGTCGGGCTGAACTGGTGGAGCCTCGCCCTGATCGTGTCGGCGTCCATCGTCGTGGGGCAGCTGCTGCGGTTGGGCCCGCAGCTGATCGAGGTGCCGATCAGCGCGATGCTCGTGCTCGGGGTCGGCTTCGCGGCCGGGGCGGAGAACGTGGCCGCCGATCGCATCCTGGAGACGCTCGTCGGATCGGCGGTCGGCGTGCTGGTGAACCTCGTCTTCCCGCCGGCCGTGCAGGTGCGTTCCGCCGCGGCGGCCGTCGAGCGGCTCGCCGAGGAGATCGCCGCGCTGCTCGACGCCGCGGCGGCCGGGATCGAGGACTCCCCGCCGTCCGTCGAGCTCGCCGGCCGCTGGCTGGACGACGCCCGGCGGCTCAACCGGCACGTGCCCCGCGTCGACCGGGCGCTGGAGCACGTGGAGGAGAGCCGCCAGCTCAACGTCCGGGTGGCGCTGGACACGCGGGCGAGCGGGCCGGGCCTACGCGACGGCCTCGACGTGCTGGAGCACTGCGCGGTGACGCTGCGCGGCTTGTTCCGCTCCCTGTGCGACACCCGGCGGGCGGCAGGTTCCGACCTGGACGGCCTCGACGAGAAGACGCGCTCGCTCCACGCCGACCTGCTGCACGAGCTGGCGACCGTGGTCCGGGCGTTCGGCCGGCTCCTCACCGCCGAGTCGACCGGGCCGGGCCCGCAGCAGGAGGAGGCCGACCTGGCCGCGGCGCTCCAGCGGCTGCACGCCGGCCGCAGCCGGGCGGCGGACCTGCTCCTGTCCGACACCCAGGACTCCCCGGCGATCGGGGAGGTCAACACCGCCCTGGTGCTGGCGGTGGACCGCATGATGGCCGAGCTCGACGTCGTCGAGCACGCCCGGCTGCGGGAGGAACGGCGCCGCGAGGCCGCCCGCAGGCGGACGGTCCGCGCGGTGGGCCGGCTGCGCTCGACGGGCCGGCAGCTGGCCGACCGCCCCCGCCTCAGGCGGGCCACCGGCCCCACGGACGGTCCTCCGGCGGCTGCCGACTGAGGTGGAGCGGTCAGGAGGTGCGCGCCGCTGCCCGGACCAGAGCGACGACCTCCTCGTCGTCCAGGTCGAACCGCCGGGCCGCGCGCACGAGGTCTCTCGCCAGCTCGACGACGGCGGCCCGGCCGGCCGGCACGCCGTCGCGCACGATGGCGCCGCGACCGCGGCGGAGCTCGATGAGCCCCTCGTCGCGCAGGCTCTGGTAGCCCGCGAGCACGGTGTGGATGCTGACCTGCAGCGAGGCTGCCAGGTCGCGGGCGCCCGGCAGCCGCTCGCCGCCGCGTACCGAGCCGTCCGCGATTCCACGCCGGACGCAGGCGGCGATCTGGTCGGCGAGCGGGGTGGCCCGGGTGGGGTCCACCCGGATCAGCACGGCCTGCCCCCGGAGGACGCGACACCGGCGAGCACGCCTGCCGCGGTGCGGGGATCGTCCACGGTGACGGTGAGCTGCTGTCCGGAGCGACGCGTGACCACCAGCGCCGGCCCGGCGCGGAGGATGATCCCGCGTCCGCCGGGCACGATCCGGTATCCCCACCCGCCGAATCCGGTGGGGGAGATGTCGGCGACGGTGACCGACGCGACCTCATCGGCCGGGACGTGCAGGCGTGGCCATCCCAGCAGCCCGAGCATGATGGTCAGCCCGCGCCGGTCGACGGTGACCCGCGCCTGGGAGTTCAGCACGACAGCGACGCCTGCCACGCCGGTGATGATGCCGGCGGCCGGGTGGACGGTGACCCCGAGCGCGCAGCCGATGATCACCACGACGGCACCGACCGCCGGGATCCACGGCGACCCGACGGTGCGGGACCAGCTGACCTGCTCGGCCGGTCCGAGCGGCACGGCCGGGACGGCCTCGGGTTCCTCCCCGTCGGCCGGGATGCTCGGTGTCACCAGCCAGGCGACCACGCCGGCCACCGCGCCTGTGGCCAGTCCGGCGGGGAACGTCCACCAGGGCAGCACCGCTGCGGCCGGATCGGTGAGCCCGAGGTTGGCGGCGACGCTGCCGAGGAGGATCGCGCCGAGGAACCCGGCCGTCGCCCACGACGCGGCGACGAGCACCCGCCCGTTGTCCCACCTCATACCCGGCGGGGACCCCACACCGCTCTGCCGGGCGCACAGGCCGAACAGCAGCGCCAGCCCGACGGCGAGCGCCACGGTCACCGCGAGGACGGTGCCCCGGCCGGCATACCTGTCCGCGCTGCCCGAGAGGTCGAAGTGCGAGGCGATCGGATCGGGCAGGCCGTCGGCCGTGGCGAGCACCACGATCGCCGGGGCGAAGGCGATCAGGTGCGGGAGGCCGGCGAGCAGGGTGCGCCGAGTGGTTGCCGAGCTCATGTGGGTCGCTCCTTCACTTGTTATGAATCAACTATAACAAGTGGCGTCCCTTTTGTCCTCGGTGATGGAGCTCCTCGATGCGCACCGGGCGGTGTTCCTGCAGGGAGAGCGCCGCTGCCTCGGCGATCCAGACGACCTCCATGGCGTCCTCGACGGTGCACGGAGAAGGCCGCTCACCGGCAACCACCTGGGCGAACGCGGCGAGCTCGGCGCGGAACGCGGTGGCGAGCCGGTCCATGAAGAACCCGTGCGGCGGCCCGGCCGGGAACGTGACGCCGGGCTCGGTCGAGCGGAGGGGGAGCCCGTCGTCCAGCCCGGCGGCCACGCTGTCGACGGAGCCGTGCAGCTCCAGCCGCACGTCGTAGCCCCGCGGGTTGTACCGGCTGTTCGAGACCAGGGCGACGGTGTCGTCGTCGAGGGTCAGGACGGCGGCGGCCGTGTCGACGTCGCCGACCTCCGTGAAGAACCGCTCACCCTTGTTGGAGCCGGTGGCGTAGACCTCCACCACCTCCCGACCGGTGACCCAGCGGACCGCGTCGAAGTCGTGCACGGCGCAGTCGCGGAAGATCCCGCCGGAGCCCGCGATGTAGGCCGGGGGCGGGGGAGCCGGGTCCAGGGTGGTGGAGCGGACGGTGTGCAGCCATCCGAGCTCGCCGCTCGCCACGGCCGCCCGGGCGGCGAGGAAACCGGGGTCGAACCGCCGGGGGTAGCCGACCTGCACGGGAACGCCGGTCGCCCGTACCCGCTCGGCCACGGCGAGCGCGTCGGCCGCGGCCCGCGCGAGCGGCTTCTCGCAGAACGTGGGCAGCCCGGCGTCCACGGCGGCGAGGAGCAGTTCGGGGTGGGCGTCGGTGGCCGCCGCGATCAGCACCCCGTCGACGCCGGCCGCGAGCAGCTTGGCGGGCGAGTCGACCGCCTCGGCGCCCACCCGCTCGGCCACCTCGGCGGTCACCCCGGGGACGGCGTCGGTGACGACGAGCGAGCCGACGGCGGGCAGGTCGCTGAGCGTCTGCGCGTGGAATGCGCCGATCCGGCCGAGGCCGATGAGCCCCAGCCGCAGTTCACCGGCCATCAGTCCAGCCCTCCGAACACGTTCTGGTCCCAGTCGATGACGGAGCCGGTGACGACACCGCTGCGGTCGGACAGCAGGAAGACGACGAAGTCGGCGATCTCGTCGACCTGCCCGAGCTTGCCCATGGGGAGCCGCTGCGCGGCCTGCTCGCGCCACGTGTCGTCGGCGGCGTGGAAGGCTCGCTGGGTGGCGTCCTCGCCCTCGGTGTCGGTCCAGCCGATGTCGAGCCCGTTGATCCGGATCCGGTCGAACCGGTGGGCGTGGGCGGCGTTGCGCGTGAGGCCGGCGAGGCCCGCCTTGGCGGCGACGTACGGCGCGAGGAAGGGCTGCCCGCCCAACTCGGACGAGGAGATCACGTTCACGACCGAGCCGGGTGCGCCGCGGGAGAGCATGTCGCGCACGGCCGCCTGCATGAGGAAGAACGGGCCGCGCAGGTTGACGGCGACGTGCGCGTCGAACAGTTCCGGTGTGGTGTCGACGAGGGTGCCCCGCGAGGTCAGCCCGGCCGCGTTGACCAGGGCGTCCACCCGGCCGAACTCCGACACCACCGCGGCCACGGACGCCTGCGCCTGCCCGACGTCGGCGATGTCGGCCGGCACGAACAGCGCGGCGGCGCCGCCTTCCCGCAGCTCGGCCACCAGCTTCTCGCCCGGCTCGCGGCGCCTGCCGGACACGGCCACCGACGCGCCCTCCCGGGCCGCGGCCCGCGCGACGCCGGCCCCGACCCCCTGCGTGCCGCCGCTGACCAGCACGACCCACTCGTCCAGCAGTCCCATCAGGCTGTCCTCCTGCGCTCGGCCCAGGCCGCGAGCTCGGTCCGGAAGGTGTCGTCGTCCCAGCCCTCGGCGAGTGCGCGCCGCACCAGGTCGGCCTGGCTGGGCGGGGCGAGGCCCTCGACGGGCGGGTCACGGTCCAGGTTCGTCGGGAACGCGTAGCCCTCCGCCGCCGCGGCGATCGCGTTGCCGGCGGCGTCCGCGCCCCGGCGGCGCAGCGCGGGAAGCAGCGCGAGGCACATCCGCTCCCGGTCGACGCTCTCCATCGCCCGCCCGAAGGCCGAGGAGACCTGCAGCAGGTTGGCCATCCGTCGGATGCCGGCGGACCGGTTGTGCCCGGCGCCGTGGATCACCGCCGGGTTGAAGAACGCCGCGTCGCCGGTCTGCAGGGGCAGCTGGACGTGGTGGGTCTCGAAGTACTCCCGGAACTCCGGCAGGTTCGTGGCCAGGTAGCCGGGCTCGTACTTCTGCGAGTGCGGCAGGTACAGGGTCGGGCCGCTCTCCACCGGCATGTCGGAGTGCGCGACCGCGCCCTGCAGTGTGAGCACGGGCGAGAGCCGGTGCACGTGCGCCGGGTAGCGCTCGATGGTGGTGCCCGGCAGGAACCCGAGGTGGTAGTCGCGGTGGCCCACCTGTGCCCGGCCGCCCGGATTGACCACGTTGACCTGCGAGGTCATCTGGTAGCCGGGGCCAAGCCACGCCTCGGAGACCAGCGCGAGCACGTCGTTGGCGTAGTAGTCGACGAACACCTCCGGCGCCCGGACCGCGAGCTTCTCCAGCGCGTTCCAGACGCGGTCGTTCGCCCCCGGCGGCGCGAAGTGGTCGCCCGCGACGGCGCCGGCCGCCCGTTGCTCGGCGATCAGCTCCTCGAACGCCGCGGTGGCCCGATCGACGACCGTGCGGTCCGGGAAGGCACCGCGGAACACCACGACCCCCGGGCCGTCGGTGAGAGCGTCGACGAGCTCCGACCGGACGTCCCACCGACCGGCGTCCGTCCCGGCCGCGGAGAGCACGCTCGCCGTCTCGTAGACCAGCACTCCCTGCTCGACGGCGGCGGCGTGCGGGTAGCGGCTCGCGTCGGTGGGGTCGGCCAGGACGGCGACCAGGTCCTCTACCCGGCAGTCGGCCTCGGTCGGCCGGCCCCGGGCGGCGTGCGTGGTGCGGGACATCCTCGTCCTCCTCGGAGGGTTCGTGGGGGGTGCGGGTCACAGATCCAGCACGAGACGAGGGCAGTGCGAGCGCGAGACGCAGATCATCATGCAGTCGTTCGCCGCCTGTCCTCGTCGGTGAGCACCGAGTCGCGGTGGTCGGGCTCGCCGGCCAGCGGGGGTCGTAGACCACCGGGGGCTGAGCGTGGGCACCGCGTACCTCCTCGATGCGCCCGGACTCTTAAAGCGCTTTAAGCTCCAGTACTATGCGAGCCGCATCGAGGTCGTGTCAAGAGTGGGGGTCGTCCTGAGCGTCGCGAACCCGGGCCGCCGGCCCAGGCTGGAGGATGTCGCCGCCGACGTCGGGGTGTCCACCGCATCCGTGTCGCTCGTGCTCCGGGGCGTGCCGGGCCCGAGCGCACAGACCCGGGAGCGGGTGCTGGAGGCCGCCGCGCGCCTGGGCTACCGGCCCGACCGCACCGCGAGCCTGCTGGCGCGCCGGCGGACCCACCTCCTCGGCGTGCCGGTGGTCCTGCGCGACGCGTTCCGCGCCGAGCTCGCCGAGGAGGTGCAGGTGGCCGCGGACGAGCGTGGTTACTCCGTGGCACTCGGGGCGGTCACCCCGGCGCACGACGAGGGTCGCGTCGTCGAGACCCTGCTCGACCTGCGCTGCGAGGCTCTCCTCCTGCTCTCTCCCGAGCTCGGGGCGGACGCGCTCGCGCAGCTCGGCAGCCGGGTCCCGACCGTGGTGGTGGGCCGCAACGTCGAGCCGTCGGGCTTCGATGTCGTGCGCGTGTCCGACGACCAGGGGGTCGGTCAGGCCGTCGACCACCTCGTCGGGCTCCGCCACCGGCACGTCGTGCACGTCGACGGCGGCGCCGCCCCGATGGCCGCCGACCGCCGCTCCGGCTTCCTCGCGGCGGCCCGGCGGCACGGCCTGGACGGCGCGCGGGTCGTGCCGGGCGGCTACGACGAGGCGGCGGGGGCCGCGGCTGCGCGCCTGCTGCTCGGTGAGCCCTCGCTCCCGACCGCGGTGGTCGCGGCCAACGACCGCAGCTCGATCGGCCTCCTCGACGTCTTCCTGCGGGCGGGGGTGCGGGTGCCCGGGGACGTGTCGGTCGTCGGCTACGACGACAGCGCGCTCGCCCGCCTCGCCCACGTCGACCTCACGACGGTGAGCCAGGAGGCCCGTGCGCAGGCCGGGCACGCCGTCGAGGCTGCCGTCGAACGCCTGGACGGCGACCGGGCCGAGGCCCGGCAGGTCGTGCTCACCCCGCGGCTCGTCGTGCGGGGGACGACGGGCCCGCCCCGGGGGTAGGGACAGCCCTGCCCCGGAGATCCAGGTCGACCCGGTGGGTTCGGGAGCCCCGGAGATCGAGGATCATCACCATGGTTCTGGTTCAGCAGTCGAGAAGTGCCCCGCCGCGAGATGTCGTGGTGCTGGCCGAGGTGTCGAAGTCGTACCCGGGCCGAACGGCGGTGCGCGCGCTCGACCGCGTGACGGTGGGCTTCACGGGCGGTTCGTTCACCGCCGTGATGGGACCGTCCGGGTCGGGGAAGTCGACGCTGCTGCACTGCGCGGCGGGTCTGGACCGGCCGAGCGAGGGTCGCGTGCTGCTGGCGGGCCAGGACATCAGCGCGCTGCGCGAGCCGAGGCTCACCGTCGTGCGCCGCGCGCACGTCGGGTTCGTCTTCCAGTCGTTCAACCTCGTCGACGCGCTGTCGGTGTGGGACAACGTGCTGCTGCCGCAGCGGCTCGCCGGCAAGCGGCCCGACGAGGCGTGGGCGCGGGAGGTGCTGGCACGGGTCGGCCTCGCGGGCCGGGAGAAGGCACGGCCGGGCGAGCTGTCCGGTGGCCAGCAGCAGCGCGTGGCGCTGGCCAGAGCGCTCGCCGGGCGCCCCGAGGTGATCTTCGGTGACGAGCCGACGGGTGCGCTGGATCTCTCCACCGGCCGCGAGGTGCTGGCGCTGCTGCGGCGGTTCGTCGACGAGTTCGGAGCGACGGTCGTGATGGTGACGCACGACCCGGCCGCGGCCGCCTGGGCCGACCGCGTGGTGTTCCTCGCCGACGGCCGGCTCGCCGGAGACCTGACCGCCCCCACGGCCGCGACGGTGTCGGCCCGCATGGTGGAGCTGACCAAGTGATCATCAAGCTGGCCGCGGGCACCGTGCGGCGCCGCCTGGCGGCCTTCGCCGGAACCTTCCTCACGGCCTTCCTGGCCATGGCGCTGATCGCCGGCAGCGGGCTGCTGCTGTTCTCGGTGCTCACCGCAGGACCCGGCGCCGACCGGTTCGCCGCAGCCGACGCGGTCGTCGCCGGTGACCGCGCCGTGGTGCTGACCACCGAGCAGGACAAGGGCGACGGCGAGGTCAAGGTCAAGACCAAGAGCGAGCGGCTGACCGGCGCGCCCGCGCTGCCCGGCGAGCTCGTCACCGCCGTCGCGGGCACGCCCGGTGTCGCCACGGCGGTACCCGACGCGGCGTTCCCGGTGGCGCTCGACCTCGCCGGTGTCCCGGTGCGGGCGCCGGACCGTGCGGCCGTGGTCGCGCACGGGTGGGCCTCGGCGTCGCTGACCCCCTACGCGCTGACCCGGGGCGCGCCGCCCGGGCGGGGTGGGGTCGTGCTCGACTCCGCGCTGGCCGACGGGCTGCGGATCGGCGAGACCGTGCGGGTGACCAGCCGGACCGGCGTGCGGGAGCTGCGCCTGGAGGGCGTCGCCGCACCCGCCACCGCCGAGGGCGTGCCGGGGCAGGCGGCGGTGTTCGTGGCCGACGCCCAGGTCGGCGAGCTGTCCGGGCTGTCCGGGCCGACGGCGGTCGGCGTGCGGATGGAGCCGGGCGTCGACGCCGCGACGGTGGTCGCGAGCCTGCAGGAGCGGATCGGGGGCGCCGCTGCGGTGCACACCGGTGCCGACAAGGTCACCGCCGATCTGCCCGGTGCGCTGCCGGACTACATCGGGGCGATCTCGATCTTCGGGTTCGTGCTGGGGATCACCGGCTTCGCCGCGGTGTTCGTCCTCACCGGGACGGTGTCGCTCGCGATCCGCCAGCGGCTGCGGGAGCTGGCCCTGCTCCGCACCGCAGGGGCGACCCCGAGCCAGCTGCGCCGCATGCTGAGCCTCGAGATCGCGATCGTGACCCTCGTGGCCGCTGTGCCTGCCCTGCCGGTCGGGGTCGTGGTGGCGCACCTCGTGGCGGCGCGGTTCCGCGATCTCGGCGCCGTCCCGCCCCAGTTCACCGTGGCGTTGAACGTGATGGTGCTGATCGCCGCCGTCGTCGTCGGGCTGCTCGTGACGCTGCTCTCCACGGCCGTGGCGGCCCACCGGGCGGTCCGGATAGCACCGACACAGGCACTGCGCGAGACCGTGACGGCCTCGGGCGGTGGCCGGGCGCTGCGGGTCGTCATCGCAGCGGTGCTGGTCGCCGGTGCGGTGGCGGTGCTCGGCCTCGTGCCGCTGGGCGGTGTGTACGGGATGGGGATGGGCTTCGTGTCCTCCGCGCTGCTGCTCTGCGCCGTCGCCGCTCTCGGGCCGCTGGCGGTGGGTGCGGTGACCGCGGTGGTGTCGCGGGTGGCCGCACTGAGCGGGGTGCTGGGCCGGATCGCCGGGGTGATGACCCGGGCGGAGAGTCGCCGGGTCGTGGGAGTGGCGATCCCGCTGACGCTCATGTTCGCGATCAACGCCACGATGCTGATCGACGGCGAGATCCTTACGCGGGTGACCGCCGACCAGCAGGCCACCCGTTCCGCTCCGGCCACCGTCCGGGTCGCCGCCACGAACGCGCCGGGCCTTCCGCTCGGCGTCGCCGAGCAGGTGTCCGCGCTGCCGGCGGTGACCGGTTCGGCCGCCACCATCGGCACGCGCGTCGTCGTCGACCTCGGGGGCAAGCCGGAGGACTACCCCGCGCAGGGGCTGCAGGTATCGGGTGAGCAGGCGCTCGACCTCGGCGTCACCGCGGGGAATCTGGACGATCTGGGCCGCGGCGGTCCGGACGGGGGGACGGTCGCCGTGAGCGGCCCGCTCGCCGAGGAGCGGGGCTGGAGCATCGGTGACCGGCCGGACTTCTGGCTCGCCGACGGTACGCGGACCCCTCTGACCGTGGTCGCCGTCTTCGACAACTGGCGCGGCTTCGGCGACCTGGTGCTGCCGGCCGAGCTCGCCGCCCGGCACGATCCCCGTGGCCTGGTCGGCGCCCTCTACCTCCGCGGCGAGCCCGGGGTGGCCGAGGCGGTCCACGCGCAGTGGCCCGCGCTCGCCGCGACGGACGCCCGGGACCCGCGGGGTGGCACCGCGGACGTGCAGAACCAGCAGGCCGCGTGGGAGCTGATGGTCGTCATCTCGCTGGGGTTCACCGCGATCGCGGTGGTCAACACGTTCGCCATCGCCACGAGCGCGCGCCGTCGCGAGTTCGCCGGGCTCCGGCTGATCGGCGCGACCTCCCCGCAGCTGCACCGGCTGCTCGGCCTGGAGGCGCTGGTCACCGTGGCCGTCGCGCTGGTGCTGGGCTGCCTGATCAGCGGCGCGGTGGTGGGCACCTTCAGCCTGGCCCAGGACGGGCAGTGGCGGCTGTTCGTCGACCCGCTGCGCTACCTGGCCATGATCGGCGGAGTCGCGTTGCTCGGTCTGGTGGCCGCGGCGGTGCCGGCCCGGCTGGTCGTCCGGCGCCGCTCGCTTCCCGGCCACTAGGTTCCTGCCGGTGATCGTCCGCGTGGGCCGGGAACTGGCCTACCTGCTGGCCGGCGTGCTGATCGGACCCGCCACGTTCCTGTGGGCCCTGATCACCACGCTGGCCAGCGGCCTGTTGTCGGTGACCTACCTCGGTCCGCCCGTCTTCCTCGTCCTCACGTGGGTGACCCGCCACCTCGCCGGCCTGGAGCGGTGGCGGGCGGGTGCCCTGCTGGGCAGGCCGGTGCCCGCGCCCTACGAGCCCGCCACCAGGGCGAACCCCTGGTCCCGCGGCCGCGCGCTGACCCGGGAGGCCGCCACCTGGCGGGACCTCGCCTGGCTGGTGCTGCTGTTCCCCCTCGGGCTCGCGACCGGGATCCCCGGGATCGTCGTCGCGGTCGTCGATCTCGGGACGATCCTCGCGCCCCTCTGGCTGTGGGCCGTGCCCAACCCGCACCTGCCCCCGGTCGTGGACACGCTGTTCCACACCGTCGGGGGCCGCTTCGTGCTCACGCTGCTCGGTGTCCTGCTCGCCCTTCCCGCGTGGTGGCTGGTCGGCACCCTGGCGAGGACGCAGGCCGAGCTCGCGGTGAAGCTGCTGGGGCAGGGCCCCCGGCAGCGCCTCGCCGACCGGGCCACCGAGCTCGCCGTCACCCGGCGGCGGGTGGTGGACGCGCAGGCGGCCGAGCTGCAGCGGATCGAGCGCGACCTGCACGACGGTGCCCAGGCCCGCATCGTGGCCGCCGGGATGACGCTGGCGCTGGCCGAACGCAAGATGCGGGCCACCGGTCCGCAGGGTGACCCGGCGCGCGACGACCTGCTGACCGCCCGCCGCCAGCTCGACGACGCGCTCGCCGAGCTGCGCAGGCTGGTCCGCGGGATCTACCCGCCGATCCTCACCGACCGGGGCCTCGTCGCCGCGCTGGGTGCGCTGGCGGGGGACGCATCGTTGCCGGTCGTGGTGCAGGCCGGCGATCTCGGTGAGCTGGCGCCCGCGGTGCAGGCGGCCGCCTACTTCGTGGTCGCCGAGACACTGGCGAACACGGCCAAGCACGCGACGGCAGGCGAGTGCGTCGTGGACGTCGCCCGCCGCGGGGACGTGCTGTCACTGGAGGTCCGCGACGACGGGCGCGGCGGCGCGGACCCGTCCGGATCGGGGCTCACCGGGCTGCGGCGCCGGGTCGAGGCACTGGACGGCAGGATGGAGGTCACGAGTCCACCCGGCGGTCCGACCGTCATTCGAGCGGAGCTGCCGTGCGCATCGTGATCGCCGAGGATCTGCTGCTGCTCCGGGACGGCCTGATCCGGATCCTCACCGACACCGGGCACACGGTCGTGGCGGCGGTGGACAACGCCCCCGACCTCGAGAGCGCGGTGCAGGAGCACCGCCCCGACCTGTCCATCGTCGACGTCCGGCTGCCCCCGGGGTTCCGGGACGAGGGTCTGCGGGCCGCGCTGGCGGTGCGGGGGCGCGACCCGAAGACACCGATCCTGATCCTGTCCCAGTACGTCGAGCGCACCTACGCCGCCGAGCTGCTCGCCGACGGCAACGGCGCGGTCGGTTACCTCCTCAAGGACCGGGTCACGGCGCTCGACGAGTTCCTCGACGCGATCGAGCGGGTTGCCGGGGGCGGCACCGTGATGGACCCGGAGGTCGTCCGGCAGCTGTTCGCCCGCAACAACCGCGACCGGGGCGTCACGGCACTCACCCCGCGCGAGCGGGAGGTGCTCGCGCTCGTCGCCCAGGGACTGTCGAACTCGGCCATCTGCGCGGAACTGGTGCTCGCCCCACCCTCGGTGGAGAAGCACATCACGAACATCCTGACGAAGTTGGATCTGCCACCGGCCGACGACACCCATCGCCGGGTGCGCGCCGTCCTGGCGTACCTGAACCAGTGACCGGCCACCAGTGCCGTCGGCTACCCGTCCTGGGGGTCGGGGCGGGGGCGGTCGGAGACGGGGGAGCGCCGGAGTTCGCGCAGATGCTCGGCGATGGCCACCTCGACCGCGGCCCGCACGGCGGCGGGTGAGACGTCGGGGTCGATCGAGCGGGCCGCGGCCAATGACCGCGCCGAGACAGAGATGTTGATCACTTCGGCAGCTTTCCCCATTGAAGTGGACGGGTTCCGGTAGGCCCCCGTGCTGTTAACCCCTGGACTAACGCTCTCGCGTGAGGGCCCTCACACATTACGCCCCGTTAGATGGACAGAATCGCGCGCAGGTGCCCCACGCTGTCGCGCACGTCGGCGACCGGGCCCTCCCCGCGCGGCTCCTCCGTGAGGATCGTGTCCTGTTCCAGCACGTACCAGCCGTCGTAGCCATGCCCGCGCAGACGCCCGACGATCGCCTCGAAGTCGACGTCGCCCTGGCCGAGCGGGCGGTACATCCCCTCCCGGACGGCCTCGGTGTAGGAGCGCCTGCCCGACTGCACCTGGCGCGCGAGCCGGGCGTCGACGTCCTTGAGGTGGGTGTGGGCGATCCGGTGGGGCGCCTGCCGCGTCAGCTCGGCGGGGTCGGTGCCGCCGATCAGCAGGTGGCCGGTGTCCAGGCACAGCGCGATCGACGAGCCGTCGAGCACGCGCTGCACCTCGTCAGGGTTCTCCACCATCGTGCCGACGTGCGGGTGCAGCACGGCGCGGACGCCGTGCTCGGTCGCGAGATCCGTGAGCCGGTCCAGGTTGGTCAGCAGCGTGCGCCAGCCCCGGTCGTCGAGGACGGGACGGGTGTCGTAGCCCTCCCGCCCGGAGACGGCCGAGAGCACCAGCACGTCCGAACCGGTCGCCGCGTACGCCTGGAGCAGCTTCTCCACCTCGGGCACCGGGTCGTGCTCGGACACGTGCAGCAGCAGCGGGGTGAACCCGCCGACGGCCTGCAGGTGGTTCCGGGAGAGCACCTCGGCCATCGCGCCGGGTTCCGCCGGGAGGAACCCGTCGGGCCCCAGCTCGGTGGCTGCGAGCCCCACCTCCCGCATCTCCGCGAGCACACGCTCGCGCGGGAGCTGGTAGCCCCACCCGGGCACCTCGCACACGCCCCACGAGATGGGCGCCCCCGCGATCCTCTGGTCACTCACGTCGACTGCTCCTCCACTTCGTACAGCACGCCGTAGGGCGTACGCAGGGGCTTGGTGCCGACCGGGCGCCCCGTCTCCCACGACCGGCGTGCCGCGGTGGCCAGGTCGAACGCGGCGAGGGCGTCGTGGCCGGTCACCCGCGGCGCGCTGCCGTCACGCACGGAGCGCCCGAACGCGTCCAGCTCCGCGGCGTAGGCCTCGGGATAGCGCTCCTCGAAGTCGCGCGGGATGTCGTGCGACGCCAGCCCCGGCGTTCGCCACTCGTAGTGGTGCCGCTGCGGGGCATCGATCCGGACGGTCGCGGCGCTGCCCATCACCTCGGTGGAGCACTCGTAGCCGTACCGGGCCGAGCGGCTGTTGTCGATCACCCCGAGGGCGCCGTTCTCGAAGCGCAGCACGACGACGGCGGTGTCGATGTCGCCGAGCGCGGCGAACGCCGGGTCGGCGGCGGCGCCGTGCGCACTGACCTCCACGACCTCGCCCACCAGCCAGCGGGCGACGTCGAGGTCGTGCACCGTGACGTCGACGAAGAACCCACCCGAGCCGGTCAGGTACGCGGGCGGCGGTGAGGTCATGTCCCGCAGCGACGTGCGGAACAGCGTCACCGCGCCCAGCTCCCCGGCGTGGATCCGCTCCGCGGCGGCCACCCAGTCCGGGTCGGACCGGCGGTGGAAGCCCACCTGGAACAGCACGCCGGCCTGCGCGACCGCATCGATGGTGGCGAGCGTGGTGTCGCGGTCCAGCGAGATCGGCTTCTCGCAGAAGATGTGCTTGCCCGCAGCGGCGGCGGCCACCGCCAGCTCCGCGTGCGACCCGGTGGAGGTGGCGATCGCGACGGCCTCGACGCCGTCGTCGGCCAGCAGCTCGTCGAAGCTCGCCGTCCAGGGCACCTCGAGCTGTTCGGCGAGTTGCCGGGCGACCGCGGTGTCCGCGTCGTACAGGCACGCCAACTCCGCCGAGGCGCAGCGCGACGCCAGGTTCCGCGCGTGGATCCGGCCCATCCGCCCGAGCCCGGCGAGCCCGACGCCGACCCGGCGGCTCATGCGCTGCTCACGGCGTGGCGGCCCAGGTACTCCAGCACCTTCTCGCGGTTGGAGCGCAGCGACTCCCGCGCCCGCTCCTCCCAGGCGAAGACGCAGACCGTGGCGATCCCGTCGAACCCGACCTCGGCGAGCGTGGCGAAGAACAGGTCCCAGTCGACCTCGCCCTGGCCCACGTCGAGGTGCTGGTGGACGCGCGCCGTCGACCCCGGGGGGTTGACGATGTAGCGCAGCCCCGAGCTCCCGGTGTGGTCGAAGGAGTCGGCGATGTGCAGCTGGGTGAGCAGCGGTCCGGCGTACCGGATGACGTCGGCGAGGTCGCCGCCCTGGTGGAACGTGTGCGGCGCGCAGTACAAGAAGGAGACGAGCTCGTTGTCTATGCCGCGGATCAGGTCGACCGCGCCCCGCCCGTCCTCCATGAAGTCGTCGGGGTGCGGCTCCAGCACGAGCCGCACGCCCTCCTGCTCGAACGCGGGGAGCAGCTCCTCCATCGAGCGCCAGAACTGTGCCTCGCTGGCCGCTGCCTGCTCGGGGCGCCCGTTGAACTCGGAGTTCATCACCTCGCAGCCCAGGTCGACGGCAATCTGGATGGCCCGGCGCCAGTACCGCACCGCGGCCTGCCGCTCGTCCTCGTCGGGGCCCGACCACTTGTAGAGCGGCAGCACCGAGGCGATCTCCACACCGGCGCCTGCGAGCTCCTTGCGGAACGCCGCGATGGTGGCCCGGTCGGCCCGCGGGTGCACGAAGAACGGGATGAAGTCCTCGCGCGGCGACAGCTCGATGTGCTGGTAGCCGAGCTCCGCGACCAGAGCCGGGAGCTCCAGCAGGGGCGTCCTCCGCAGCATGTAGGGGTCGACGGCCAGCTTCACCTGGCCCCCTCCTTGTACAGGTCGGGGCGCTCACGCAGGACCGCCGGGATGCGCTCGCCGGAGTGCAGCGCGGCGAGCGCCGTCTCGCACGACACGGTGGCGGCGTAGCCGTCCCACGCGCTGGGACCGGTGGTGCCGCCCGCGGTCACGGCGTCGATCCACGCCTGGAACTCGGTGTCGAACGCGCGGACGAAGCGCTCCTGCCAGTTGGCCGGCACCCGGCCGCTCACCCGTCCGGCCGTCTTGACCAGGGCACCCGCGCTCTCCGACAGCTCGACGGTGCCGTCCTCGCAGACCACCTCGCCGCGGATGTCGTAGCCGAAGCCCGCGTTCACCATGGCTTCGACGTCGACGACCACGCCGCTCGCCATCTCCAGCAGCACGAGCAGCGGGTCGTTGAAGCCTGCGGCCGCCTTGCTGCTCACCCGCGGCTTGAGCACGGTGATGGCGGCGATCTCGTCGTCGAACATCCAGCGGGCGACGTCGATGTCGTGCACCGTGCTGTCGTTGATGATCATGTCGCTGGTGTAGTGCGGCGGCACCGACGGGTTGCGGTGCGCGGCGTGCATGAGCAGCGGCAGGCCGATCTCCCCGCTGGTCACCACCTGCTTCATCGCCCGGTACTGCGGGTCGTAGCGCCGCATGAAACCGACCATGACGAGCCGTCGTCCCGCCGCGACCTCGGCGTCGACGATCCGGGTGCAGGCCGCCTCGGTGGTGGCGAGCGGCTTCTCGCAGAACACCTGCTTGCCGGCCGCGATGCAGGCCAGCACGTACTCCTCGTGGGTGGGTCCCCAGGACGTGACGACCACCGCGTCGACGCCCGGGTCGGCGATGAGCTCCTGGCCGCTGTCGTGCAGCACCGCGCCGGGGAGGTCGTCCGCGACCGTCCGTGCCCTGGCGAGATCCACGTCGGTGACCGCGGCGACCCGCGCCCCGGACAGCACGTGGGTGAGCCGCCGGATGTGGTCCTGCCCGATCATGCCCACGCCGATGACGCCGACGTTCAGAGTCACGTCGTTTCCTCTCCTGGAGTCGGGTGCTTCAGCGCTCGAGCTCGTGCGACAGCTCGGCGAGCTCCTGCCCGCCCGCCATCTCCGCGGTGAGCTCGTCGAGGGAGACCTCGGCGCGCTTCTTGTCGAGGACGCAGCGACCCAGCTTCAGGATGATGAAGTGGTCGCCCACCATGTAGGCGTGGTGCGGGTTGTGGGTGATGAACACGACGCCGAGGCCGGCGTCCCGCGCGGCCGCGGTGTACTTGAGCACCACTCCGGACTGCTTGACGCCCAGCGCGGCGGTCGGCTCGTCGAGGATCAGCACGCGCGCGCCGAAGTACACGGCCCTGGCGATCGCGACGCACTGGCGCTGGCCGCCGGACAGCGTGCCGATGGGCTGGTTGATGTCCTTGACCGTGATGCCCATCTTCTTGAGCTCGGCGTCGGCGATCTCGCGCATGCCCTTGATGTCCATCGGGGCGAGCGGGTAGTTGCCCTTGCGGATCTCGGAGCCGAGGAAGAAGTTGCGCCACACCTCCATCAGCCCGACCACCGCGAGGTCCTGGTACACGGTGGCGATGCCGTGGTCGAGCGACTCGCGCGGCGAGGAGAAATGCACCGCCGCGCCGTCGACCTTGACCGTGCCCTCGGTGTGCGGGTGCAGGCCAGAGATGATCTTGATCAGGGTGGACTTCCCGGCACCGTTGTCCCCGAGGACGCAGGTCACCTCGCCGGCGTTCACCGTCAGGTTGATGCCCTCGAGTGCCCGGATGGCGCCGTAGGCCTTGCCCACGTTCTCCATCTGGACCAGCGGGGAGCCGGCCTCCAGATCCTGTGCGGCGTGTTCCGCGATCGTGTCGGTCATGGCCGTCTCACCGCCTCTGGCTCGCGTAGTTCTTGACGTAAAGGTTGACGAGCACGGCCAGCAGGAGCATCGCGCCCAGGAAGGCCTTGAACCAGTTCGGGTCCCAGCCGGCGAAGACGATGCCCTGGGTGACCATGCCGAAGATGAACGCCCCGAGCGCGGAGCCCACCGCGGAGCCGTAGCCGCCGGTGAGCAGCGCGCCACCCACGACCGCGGCGATGATGTAGATGAACTCGTTGCCCACGCCCAGACCGGCCTGCACGCTGCTGAAGTTGAACAGCAGGTGCTGGCCGAGGAACCAGGCCAGGAACGCGACGCCCATGAACAGGCCGATCTTGACCTTGGGCACGGGCACACCGACCGCGCGGGCGCTGGCGGCGTTGCCGCCCGAGGCGAAGATCCAGTTGCCGGTGCGGGTGCGCAGCAGCACCCACGTGGCGATGGCCACGAACAGGATCCACCACACCACCGTGATCTCGATGGTGATGACGCCGAGGTCGATGTTGCCCGCGAACACCGCGCGCGCCGAGTCGAACCCGTCGAGGCGGTCGATGTTGGTGGTGGCCACCGTGCCGGTGACGAGCTTGGTGACACCCAGGTTGACGCCCTGCAGCACGAAGAACGTGCTCAGGGTGATGAGGAAGCTGGGAATCCCCGTCCGCACCACGAGGTAGCCGTTCACGAAGCCGATCGCCAGCGCGATCACCAGGCTGATGAACACGCCGACCCAGGCGTTCAGGCTGAACTGGTAGGAGATCATCGCCGAGGCGAGTGCTGCGGTGGCCACCGCGACACCGGCCGAGAGGTCGAACTCCCCACCGATCATGAGCAGGGCCACGCCGACCGCGACGATGCCGATGGTCGAGCTGGCGTACAGCACCGTCGAGAACGCCGGAAGGGTCCGGAAGGGCGGCGCGACCGCGAAGAAGAAGATGAAGATGGCGATCGCGGCAGCCAGCGCACCGATCTCCGGGCGCGCGAGCACGCGGGACAGCATCGACCGGCGGACCTGCGCCGGTTCCGGGGCGGACGGGGACTGCGGCGGCGGTGATGTCGTCACGGTCGAGCTCATGACTGGCTCCAGGGGTGGGCGGCGCGGTGGGGCCGGCGCGCCGGCCCCACCGCCGTGAACTAGCGAGTGTTGTTGGCTGCGTACGTCGCGATCTTGTCGATGTTGCTCTTGTCGACGAACGACGGACCGGTCAGCACGGGCTTGCCGCCGCCGATGTCGTTGCCGTTGGTGAGGTTCAGCCAGAGCGCCTGCACGGCCATGTAGCCCTGGACGTAGGGCTGCTGGTCGATCGAGAAGTCGATCGTGCCGTCCTGGATGTCCTTGGCGACATCGGCGTTCAGATCGAACGTCACGACCTTGGCCTGGCTGCTGGTGCCCTGCTTGGCCTGCAGCGCGGCGAGCGCGATCGGTGCGCCGAGCGTGACGACGTCGGTGATCGAGGGGTCCTGCTGCAGCTTCGCGCCGATCGTCTGCTGCACCGACGGCAGGTCAGTGCCGTTGACCTGCAGGTTCTCGGTGTTGGGGAAGGTCTTCTTCACCCCGGCACAGCGGGCCTCCAGCGCGACGCTGCCCTGCTCCTGCACCACGCAGATCGCCTTGCTGCCGCCCTCGGAGGCCATCCGCTGGCCCGCCGACTGCCCGGCGAGGTCCTCGTCCGAGCCGAAGTACATGGGGATGCCGTACTTCGTGTAGTCGGTGATGCCCGAGTTGAAGGCGACGGTCGGGATCCCGGCCTGGACCGCCTTCTGCGCAGCCGGTCCGACCTGGTCGGCGAACGCCAGCGTGACGGCGATCCCGTCGACCTTGCTGTCGATGGCGTTCTGCACCAGCGTCGCCTGCTGGCCCGCGTCGTTGTTGTTGGAGTACTTCAGGTCGACGTTGAGCTCCTTCGCCGCCTGCTGGGCGCCGGCGCGCACCTTGTCCCAGAACGAGTCGCCCGGGGCCTCGTGCGTGACCATCGCGATCGTGTACTGCCTGCCGCCGGCGCTGCCGACGGCGGGGCCGCTGTTCTGGTTGGCCTCGTTCGCGCCGCCCTGGCTGCTGCACGCGGCCAGCGCGACACCGAGCGCTGCGACCACAGCCAGCGCCCGCATCGACTTCCCGGGACTCCTCATCGAGTTTCCTTCCAGTGTCGGCCCGTCATCGGTGACGGACCGGGATCGGGTCAGTAGGGCCACCGTCGGAGCGGTCCGAGCCCGCACCCGGCGAAGTACCCCGCCGTGCGGGCGGCTATCGGTAGCGGGATGTGCGCTTCCACGGGATAGAGGTCCTGCTCCACCACGGTGAACAGGTCGGTGTCGAGTGCGGCGAGCGCGTCGAGCAGCGGTGGCATCGACGGGTCCCCGTACGGCGGCTCGACCATCACACCGAGCGGCACGGCCTCGGCGAGCGAGAGCTTCTCGGCGCGGACGCGCTCCCGGACGGCGGGGTCGACCTGCTTGAGGTGCACGTAGCGGATGCGTTCCGGGAACCGCCGGATGATGGCGATGTTGTCGCCGTCGCAGTAGGAGATGTGCCCGGTGTCGAGGCACAGGTTCACGTACCGCGGGTCGGTGTCGGCGAGGAACCGCTCCACCCGCACCTGCGTGTCGACGTGGGTGTCGGCGTGCGGGTGGAACACCAGGTCGACGCCGAACTCCTCGTGCAGCAGCTTCCCCAGCCGGTCGTAGCCGGTGGTGAGGTTCTTCCAGTGCTCGGGGTCGATGTCGCCTGACCCGGTGGCGGCGCCGGTGTGCATGTCGGTGTACTGCTCGGGCAGCAGCACGAGGTGGCGGGCGCCGAGCGCGGTGAGCAGGCGCGACTCCCTGCTGCACGCCTCGATCGCCTCGTCCAGCGCCTCGCCCCCGCGGTGCAGGCCGGCGAAGATCGTGCCGCCGCACAGCGTCAGCCCCCGGGAACCGAGCTCGTCGCGCAGCTGCCCGGGGTCCTGCGGCAGGAACCCGGACGGGCCGAGCTCGGTGTGGGTGTAGCCGGCCTGGCCGATCTCGTCGAGGTACTGCGTCCAGCCGACCTGGTGCGGGTCGGACGGGAACCACACGCCCCACGAGTCGGGGGCGGTGCCGAGGGTCAGCCGGTCCAGCGCAGCCATGATCAGGTCGCCGTCGGGAAGTGGTAGGACGCGCCGCTCGCCTGCGCGGTGTTGATGCTCGCTCCGCCTGCGCTCCGCTCGGCCTGCGGCCAGCGCGAGGTGACGACCTTCGCCCGCGTGTAGAACGAGACGCCCTCCGGGCCGTGGACGTGCTTGTCCCCGAAGAGCGAGTCCTTCCAGCCGCCGAAGGAGTAGTACGCCATCGGCACGGGGATCGGGACGTTGATGCCGATCATGCCCACGTTCACCCCGCGCTGGAACCGCCGCGCCGCCTCCCCGCTGGAGGTGAAGATGGCGGTGCCGTTGCCGTACGGGTTGGCGTTGATCAGCGCGATCGCCTCGTCCACGGAGTCGGTGCGCACCACCGAGAGGACCGGTCCGAAGATCTCCTCGCGGTAGACGTCCATGTCCCGGCCGACGTTGTCGATCACGGTGGGCCCCACGAAGAAGCCGTCCTCGTAGCCCGGGACGGTCAGGCCGCGGCCGTCGACGGCGAGCGTCGCGCCCTGGTCGGCGCCGCTGCCGATGAGCCCGACGATGCGGTCACGGGCGGCGGCGGTGACGACGGGGCCCATCTCGCTGGCCGGGTCACGGCCGGGGCCGACCTGCACGGCGCGGGCCTTCTCGCTCACCACGGCGACGAGCTCGTCAGCGGCGGAACCGACGGCGACGGCCGCCGACACCGCCATGCAGCGCTCGCCCGCCGAGCCGAACGCGGCCGCGACGAGGTGGTCGGAGGCGTAGTCCAGGGGAGCGTCCGGGAGGACGACGGCGTGGTTCTTCGCGCCGCCGAGGGCCTGCACCCGCTTGCCGTTGGCGGAGCCGCGCTCGTGGATGTAGCGCGCGATGGGCGTCGAGCCGACGAAGGATACCGCGGCGACGTCCGGGTGGTCCAGCAGCGCATCGACCGCCTCCTTGTCGCCGTGCACGACGTTGAACACGCCGTCGGGCAGCCCGGCCTCGGCCCACAGCTCCGCCACCAGCATGGACGCGCTCGGGTCGCGTTCGCTCGGCTTGAGCACGAAGGTGTTGCCGCAGGCGATGGCCACCGGATGCATCCACATCGGCACCATCGCCGGGAAGTTGAACGGGGTGATCCCGGCGCACACCCCGAGCGGCTGCCGGAACGAGAAGACGTCGACCCCACCCGAGACCTGGTCGGAGTACTCGCCCTTGAGCAGGGTCGGGATGCCGCAGGCGAACTCGACGACCTCCAGCCCGCGCTGCACCTCGCCACGGGCGTCGGAGACGACCTTGCCGTGCTCGTCGGAGATGATCTCCGCGATGTCCTGCGTGCGCTGGTTCACCAGCTCGCGGAACGCGAAGAGCACCTTGGTGCGCGTCGAGAGCGAGGACTGCGACCACGTCTCGAAGGCGGCGGCAGCCGTGGCGACCGCCGAGCCGATGTCCACCTGGTTCGCGAGCGCCACCTCGGCCTGCTGCTCACCGGTGGCGGGGTTCCACACCGGGCTGGTGCGGGTGGAGGTACCCGGCTCCGACTTGCCACCGATCCAGTGGGTGATGGTCCTCACGGCGATCCCTCCTCGGAGCCGGGCGCGCCGGACGGCCGCAGCAGGGGCCGCTGCTCCGCCTTGTGCGCCTCGTAGGTCTTGCGGGCCTGGTTCGTGCTCATCAGCTGGGCGACCTCGGACACCGGCACGTCCCACCAGCTCTCCGACGACGGGACGGGCGCGAGCGGGTCGGTCTCGATGTGGATGGCGGTGGTGCGGTCGGACGCGCGGGACCGCGCCAGCGCGGCGCGGAACTCCTCGATCGTCCGGACCCGGATGACGTCGGCGCCGAGACTCGCGGCGTTGGCGGCGAGGTCGACCGGGAGCACGTCGCCGTCGAGCTGGCCGGTCTCCGGGTTGCGGTAGCGGTAGGCGGTGCCGAAGCGCTGCGAACCCAGCGACTCCGAGAGCGCCCCGATCGAGGCGAACCCGCGGTTCTCCACGATGACGACGTTGAGCTTGATCCCCTCGGACACCGCGGTGACCAGCTCCTGGGACATCATCAGGTAGGAACCGTCGCCGACCAGCGCGAACACCTCGCGATCAGGCGCGGCCATCTTCACGCCGAGGGCGCCGGCGATCTCGTAGCCCATGCAGGAGTAGGCGTACTCGACGTGGTACTGCTTCGCGTCGCGCGCCCGCCAGAGCATCTGCAGGTCACCCGGCATGGAACCGGCCGCCTGCACCACGACGTCACGCGTGTCCATCTCCTCGTTGAGCGCGCCGAGCACCTCGGTCTGGGCCGGGAGCGGCGCGTGTCCCAGATGGACGGCCTGGTCCACCACCTGGTTCCACTCCGTGGCGTGGGCCCGGTGCGCCGCGGTGTAGGCGTCGTCGACGCGGTACCCCTCGACCGCGTCGACGAGCGCGTCCAGCGCAGCCCTCGCGTCGGCCACGAGGGTCGAACCGGCGTGCTTCGCGGCGTCGAAGGCCGCGATGTTGACGTTGACGAAGCGGACGTCCGGGTTCTGGAACGCCGTGCGCGACGCGGTGGTGAAGTCGCTGTAGCGGGTGCCCACCCCGATGACGACGTCGGCCTCGCGGGCCAGCGCGTTGGCCACGGGGGAACCGGTGGAGCCCACACCGCCGACGGCCTGCGGGTGCTCCCACAGCAGCGCCCCCTTGCCGGCCTGCGTGTCGGCGACGGGGATGCCCGTGGCCTCGGCGAAGCGGCGCAGCGCGTCGCCCGCCTCGCTGTAGTGCACCCCACCGCCCGCCACGAGCAGGGGACGGCGGGCCGAGGAGATGATCGCCGCGGCGCGGGCCAGTGCGGCAGGTTCGGGCACCGGACGCGGGATGTGCCAGACGCGCTTCGCGAACAGCTCGTCGGGCCAGTCGTGCGCCTCGGCCTGCACGTCCTGCGGCAGTGCGATCGTCGCCGCGCCGGTCTCCGCCGGGTCGGTGAGCACCCGCATCGCTCCGAGCAGCGCCGACGGGAGCTGCTCGGGGCGCCAGACCCGGTCGAAGAAGCGCGACAGCGGCCGGAACGCGTCGTTCACCGACACGTCGTAGCCGGAGGGCTGTTCCAGCTCCTGCAGCACCGGGCTGGCCACGCGGGTGGCGAAGATGTCCGACGGCAGCAGCAGCACCGGGATGCGGTTGGTGGTGGCCAGCGCCGCTCCGGTGAGCATGTTGGTGGACCCCGGCCCGATCGACGCCGTGCAGGCCATCGCCTGGAGCCGGTTGCGCATCCGCGAGTAGCCGACGGCGGCGTGCACCATGCCCTGCTCGTTGCGCGCCAGGTGGTAGGGGAGGTCGCCGCTCTCGGCGGTCTCGAGCAGCGCCTGCGCGACGCCGGCCACGTTGCCGTGCCCGAAGATGCCGAAGCAGCCGGGGATCAGCCGCTGCTCGATCCCGTCGCGCTCGCTGTACTGGGCGGCCAGGAACCGGACGAGCGCCTGGGCGACGGTCAGCCGGACGGTCATGAGCGCTCCTCCGTGGTCGTCAGGGGCAGCCGGGGGTCGATCTCCTGGTCGTCCCACGTGCCGCGGACCCAGCCGTGGGCCGGGTCGTCGCAGATCAGCCAGGCCCGGTCCGGGCTCGGGCCGGCCATGACGTTGAGGTAGTACAGGTCGTAGCCGGGCACGGCCATCGACGGCCCGTGCCAGCCGTGCGGGATGAGCACGGTGTCGCCGCTGCGCACCTCGGTGCACACGTCGATCTCGCGTCCCGGCCCCGAGGAGTAGACGCGCTGGTAGGCGATGCCCTCACCGGTGGGCCCCGGCGCGACCTCGAAGTAGTAGACCTCCTCCAGCCGCGCCTCACCCTCGCGCTCCTCGTCGTGCTTGTGCGGCGGGTAGGACGACCAGTTGGCCGCCGGGGTCAGCACCTCGACGGCGATCAGCTTGTCGGCGTCGAACGCCTCCGGGGTGCAGAAGTTGTTGACCTGCCTGCTGGCCTGCCCGGCTCCGCGCAGCTCGACCGACACGCCGTCGGCCGGGCCGTACCGGGCCGCCAGCCTGCGGGAGGCTCGGGCCGCCGGCAGGGCGAACCGGCCGCCCGCCCCGGACGAGACCGTGACCCGTGCATCGCGCGGGACGTACGCGAAGTCGGTGACCCGGGAGAACACGCTCTCGCGCCCGGCCAGCTCGAAGGTCTCGCCGTCGCACTCCACCGCGCAGGCACCGGACAGCGGGAGGACCACCATCTCGTCCTCGCCGGTGTCGAAGCTGACGCGCCCGCCCGCGGGCAGGTCGAGCACGCGCAGACTGCTGTATCCCCAGCCTGCGGTCTCCGGGGTGATGACGAGGGAGAACGTGCCGTCGGCCGTCTCGCCCCTGCGGACCACCGGGCCCACGGTCGGCGTCTCACTCGCGAGCTCGGTCACAGCAGGCTCACCGCCGCATCCACGGCTGCGGCGACGTCGTCGTTCGGCGGGTACAGCAGGGACCGGCCGATCACCAGCCCCTGGACCGTGGGCAGGGCCAGCGCCTTGCTCCAGCTCGCGAACGCGGCGTCCTGGTCGTCGGTCACCTCGCCGCCCAGGATCAGCGCTGGCAGCGTCGTGGCGGCCATGGCCCGCTCCATCTCCTCGACGATCGGCACCTTCAGCCACGTGTAGGCGGAGGTGGCTCCCAGCCCCGCCGCCACGCACGTCGCGCGGATCATGGCCTCGGCGGTGAGCTCGTTGCGTACGCGCCCGTCCACCCGGTGGGAGATGAACGGCTCGACCATCGCCATCAGCCCGTTGCGGGCCAGCTCGCCGACCGCGCGCGCACCCGCTTCCAGCGTGGTGGCCGTCGCCGGGTCCTCCGGGTCGATCCGCAGCAGCATCTTGCCGCCCTCGAAGCCGGACGCCGCGATGCTCGGCACGTCGTAGGCGGTGAAGCGGTCGTCGATCTCGAAGCTGGTGCCGGCCAGGCCGCCCCGGTTCATCGAGCCGACCACCACCTTGTCGTCGAGGGCGCCGAGCAGCAGGAGGTCCTCCAGCACGTCCGGGGTGCCGAGCACGCCGTTCACGCCGGGGCGGGACAGCGCGAGACAGAGCCGGTCAAGCAGGTCGGCGCGGTCGGCCATGGCCAGCGGCCGGCCACCGGCCCGCAGTGCGCCCCTGGCCGGGTGGTCGGCGGCGATCATCATCAGCTTGCCGTGCTCGGCGAGCAGGGAGCCGGGCCTGCGGCGCCGCGCCGCGGCTTCGGCCACGGCCTGGGGCCTGCGCACGCGGCTGTCGATCAGGTTGCGGAGCTGCTCCTCACGCACGGATGACCTCCCCGAGCCTCGCCTCGACCTCGTCGGTGGTGGGCATGGCGTCGGAACAGGCGAGCCGTCCCGCGACGATGGCCCCCGCGGTGTTGCAGAAGCGCATCGCCCGTTCGAGGTCCCACCCCGCCAGCAACGCGTGGCACAGCGCCCCGCCGAACGCGTCGCCGGCACCGAGCCCGTTCACCACCTCGACGGGCACCGGCGGCACCTGCACCTCCTGGGTGCCGTCGGAGGCGAGTACCCCAGCGGGTCCCTGCTTGACCACGGCCAGTTCGCCGCCCGCGTCGTGCAGGGCCCGGGCTGCGGCGCGCGGCTCGCGGACCCCGACGGCGGTCTCGCACTCGTCGAGGTTGCCGACCGCCACCGTCACGTGGGGCAGCGCCTCCTGCATCCACCGGCGGGCCTCCTCACGGGAGGACCAGAACATCGGCCGGTAGTCGAGGTCGAGCACCGTGATGCCGCCCTTGGCGCGCTCGCGGAGCGCGGCGAGGGTGGCGCCGCGGCTCGGTTCCTGGGACAGGCCCGTGCCGGTCACCCAGAAGATGTCGGCCGAGCGCACCGCGTCCATGTCGAGCTCGCCGGTGTGGATCTCCAGGTCGGGGGCCTTGGGGAGACGGTAGAAGTACAGCGGGAAGTCGTCGGGGGGGAATATCTCGCAGAAGGTGACGGGGGTGGGCAGCCCGGGCACCGCCGTGACGTACCGGTCGTCCACGCCGTAGCCGCGCAGCGCGTCGTGCAGGAACTCGCCGAACGGGTCCCCTCCGGTGCGGGTGATCACCGCGCTGCGCCTGCCGTGGCGGGCGGCGGCGACGGCGACGTTGGACGCGCTGCCCCCGAGGTACTTGCCGAACGTCTGCACCTCGCGCAGCGACACCCCGATCTGCAACGGGTAGATGTCCACCCCGATGCGTCCCATCGTGAGCACCTCGAGGGCGCTCGTGCGGTCGCTCCCGGCGTGCGGCGGTGCGTGCCCCGCGTCGGCCCCCGGCGTCATCGCTGTCCTCCCGTTCGGGTCGTGCTCCGGGAGTGACCCGGGACACTCCGACAGATGTACTCTGACGACCGGAACCTGTCAACACTTTGTCCTGACATAAACGACGGAGGAGTACGCCGTGGATCGTTCGGGCCCGACCGGCCTGGTCCCGGAGGTGGGGTTGGACCGCACCAGCCCGGTGCCCCTGTACTTCCAGGTGGCGAGCCGGATGCAGCAGCTCATCGAGAGCGGCGTGCTGCCGGTCGGAGGGCGGCTGGAGAACGAGGTGGAGCTGGCCGAGCGGCTGGGAGTGTCGCGGCCGACGATCCGCCGGGCCGTGCAGTACCTCGTGGAACGGGGCGTGCTCGTCCGCAAGCGCGGGGTCGGCACGCAGATCGTGCATCCGAAGGTACGCCGCCCGGTGGAGCTCTCGAGCCTCTACGACGACCTGGCGAAGTCGGGGCAGAAGCCAGGCACGCAGGTCCGGACGCTGGAGGTGCGGCGTGCGCCGGACCACGTGGCGGAGGCGCTCGGCCTCGACGAGAACGCTCAGGTCACATGGATGGAGCGACTGCGGTTCGCGGACGGCGAACCGCTCGCGATCATGCAGAACGCGGTGCCGGTGGAGGTGCTGCCGCTGCGGCGCGAAGACCTCGAAGTGCGAGGGCTCTACGAGCTGCTGCGGGCAGCGGGATACGCGCCGCGAATGGCCACGCAGGTGGTGGGTGCGCGGGTCGCCACGGCGGCGGAGGCCAGCGTGCTCGAGGACGTCAGGGGTGCACCGTTGCTCACGATGACGCGCACGGCCTGGGACGCGAGCGGCCGAGGCGTGGAGTACGGCTCGCACATCTACCGTGCGAGCCGCTACGCCTTCGAGCTGACGCTCTCCACGTGACACGAGCCGGCACTTGTGGGTGCCGGCCCGTGCTGAAGCTGTCGCGCCGTTGTGTCACCCCGCGAGGGCCCGAGGCAGGTGACCCGCAGGCCCTGCCGGGCCCCCGGCGTCACCTGTAGCGACGGCTCGGGGCCTCGTCCTCGTCGTCCGCCTCCGGAGGAGCGTACGGGTCGACGTAGTCGTCTTCGGCAACACCGTTGCGGGGTGCCGTCCCACTCCCGATCTCGCGCTGCAGCGCGTCGAGATCCATGGTGGGGGAGCTGTACTTGAGCTCTCGGGCCACCTTCGTCTGCTTGGCCTTGGCTCGTCCGCGCCCCATGGCTGGTCCCCCTTACAACAGGGAAGGGGCGGCCGGATAACTCGGCGGCCCCATTCACATCTCATCAATGTCCTGGTGACCACCGTACCTTGCGGATGGGGTCGTGTGCGATGTGGCACCAGTTGTGTGACTTCACACGCTCTCTGCCGCTCGGGCGCGTCGGAGGCGGGGCGTCTGGATCCGCCGATGTCCGCAGGTGAAGGCCGTGAAGGTCAGGTGCCGGCGCTGCGCCCGGCCACCGGCTCGGCCAACCTGATCAACGCGGCGAACGCCCCCAGCGCGGCCACCGCCCCCATCCCCAGCATCGCGGGCCAGCCGGCGACCTCGGCGACGAGGCCGCCGAGCGGGGGAGCCACCGCGGCGGCCACGTAGTTGGCGGTGTTGGACACGGCCATCGCGGTGGCGGCCCGGTCGGGTGGAGCGAGCTCGCCCGCCGCGGTGAAGACGAGGCCGTTCCAGCTGATCGCCACCGCGGCGGCGGGCACCAGCACGGCGGCGAGCACGGGTGCCGGCCCCGGTTCGAGCGCCGCGGACAGCGCGAACCCGACGGCCGCAGCGACGGCGACGACCCGCAGGGGCCCGAGCCTGCTCGACACGCGGTCGGACCAGAACCCGTTCCCGAGCCGCCCCAGCGCGCCGAGCACCTGGGTGAGCGCGAGCAGTCCGCTGGACAGGCCGAGGGAGAGCCCCGCGCCCTCGTGCAGCACCTCGACGAGGAAGACCGAGCCGAGGAACTGCGGGACGACCAGCAGCAGGCCCGCGAGGCTCAGCCGCAGCAGCCGCCGGTCCGCCAGCACGGTCATGACCCCGGTGGCCGGCCGGGTGCCGCGGGCGGGCCGGCCCGGTGGCTCGCGAACCCAGATCGCCACCGCGGCCGCGGCGAGCAGGCAGGTGGCGGCGAGCGTCAGGAACACGGCCGGGATCCCGCCCGCGGTGGCGATCGCCGGCAGGGCCGCGGCCGCGAGGGCCGCCCCGACCGGTACGGACGTCTGGCGGACGGCCATCGCCATCCCCCGGCGTTCGGACGGGAACCAGGTGAGCACCGCCCGGCCGCTGGCCGCGTTCACGCTCGCGCCGGATGCGCCCGCGAGGACCAGGAGGGCGCCTGCGGCGAGCGGGGTGTGGACGAACGCCGTCCCGGCCAGCGCCGCGGCCGCTCCGACCAGCCCGACGCTCATCACCCCGCGCTCGCCGAACCGGTCGGCCGCCCCGCCCCAGGCGATCAGCGTGAGGACGAGGCCGACGGAGATCGCTCCGATCAGGGTGCCGACGGCGGCGAGCCCGAGCCCGAAGTAGTCACGCAGTGCCGGCGTGACGGCGGAGAGCCCGAGGAAGTAGGCGGCTGTGGCGGCCTGGGCCACGGTGCCCACCGCGAGCACCACCCATCGATACCCGGGGCCCCTCAGCACGCGATCGACCGTACGTGGTCATCCCGAAGGGCAGGAGCGCCGTCCCGTGATGTGGACTGTGGGACGGAGCACGCAGCGGCGCGGGCTCAGCCGCGCAGCCCGCCCCGCATCTGGGCGGCGCGACCGGGAGGAGGGGCGTCGTCCTCCGGCGGCACCGAGGACGGGTCGACCGCAGCGGGCGCCACGCGGTCCTCGGCGCCGGCCACCAGCTCGGCGTCCACCGGCACGGACCGCTTGAGCAGCGCCAGCGCCACCGGCCCCAGCTCGTGGTGCAGGGCCACCGTGCCGACCCGGCCGACGGGCCTGCCGTCGCGCAGCACCGGGTCGCCCGGCAGCGGCAGGCGCTCGTCGCCGCCGTCGAGGTGCAGCAGCACCAGCCGGCGCGGGGGACGGCCGAGGTTGGCCACCCGCGCGACCGTCTCCTGCCCGCGGTAGCAGCCCTTCGTCAGGTGCACGGCCGAGCCGATCCAGCCCACCTCGTGCGGGATGGTGCGGTCGTCGGTGTCGACGTGCAGCCGGGGCCGCAGGGACTCCACGCGCATCGCCTCGAAGGCCATCGTGCCCGCCGGACGTGCGCCGGCCGCCGTCAGCCGCTCCCACCAGGCGGCCTGCGCCTCCCGGGGGACGAGCAGGTCGACGGCGTCGGTGCCCGGCCACGTCATCCGACGCGCGACCCCGCCGTCGGGCAGGGCCAGCGCCCCGTGCGGTGCGGCGGGCACCGCGCAGCCCGCCTTCGCGAGCACGTCCGCCGTAGCCGGGCCGACGATGCTCAGCACCGCGAGCTCGTCCGTGGCGTCCCGCGGTTCGACCTTCGACCAGAACACCATCTTCTGCAGGTAGCCGAGCAGCTCGGGGACGTCGCCGGGCTCCGTGTCGAGGTACACGGTGTCCTGGGCGTGGGCGACCACCATGTGGTGGAGCACGCGGCCGTTGATGTCGAGGATGAGTGCTTCGGTGCCGGTGTCGGACGGCAGCTCGCTGACGTGCTGGCTCAGCAGCAGGTGCAGCCAGCTCAGCCGGTCCTCACCGGTGACGGCGATGACGCTGCGGTGCCCGCGGTCGACGACGGCGGCGGTGCGTGCCATCGCCCGCTGCTCGGCCAGCGGGTCACCCCGGTGGGCGGGCACCTGCGGGTCGGAGTCGGCGCCGGGGAGCGTCTGGTCCGTGCTGGTCATGACAGCTCCTCTGGCGTGGTCTCGCGGCAGGTGCTGCACATTCCGGACAGGGCGACGTGGGAGGGGTCGAGCTCGAAGCCGATGTCGCTGCGCAGCCGGCGGGTCAGACCGTCCATCAGGTCGCTAGCGGCCTCGGTGACGGTGCCACAGGAATGGCAGACCAGGTGGACGTGCTGGTGTTCCTGCTCCGAGTAGGTGGGGGCGCCGTGTCCGAGATGGGTGTGGCGCACGAGTCCGATGCGCTCCATCAGGTCCAGCGTGCGGTAGATCGTGGTGATGTTGACCGCAGGTGCGGCCCGCTGCACCTCGGTGCAGATCTGCTCCGGGGTGGCGTGGCCGAGGGTGCGTACGGCGTCGAGGACCAGCTGCCGCTGCGGGGTCATCCGTAGGCCCCGTTGGTGCAGCGTCCGGCGCAGCGCCGATGATCCGCCAGCAGGATCGAGCATCGACGGAGTGTCCACCGGTTCGATGGTAGGCCGTCGGGAGGTCCCTGTCCGGGTGCCCGTCCGGCGGCCGCCCACGAGCCACCGACGGGGTCAACTCTCCCCTATCGGTATGCTCCGTCAGGGTGAACGACCAGGTTCGGTCGCGAAGATCTACCTACCCTCGGCGAAATGCAGGGTGACCATACGCTCGGGAGGGGCCGACGATGACGACTGACCCGGGCGTGTCCGGCGCCCCACGGTTCGACGTCGTCCTCCGGGGATACGACCGCCGGCAGGTCGACGAGCACGTGGCTCGTCTTCAGCGGGCGGTCGCCAGGATGCGGGCCGATCTCGAGCTGGCGCGCAGCCAGCCGCTCCCGGTCGTCTCGTCCCCCTCCGGCGGTCCGCCGGGGCAGGCCCCGCCCGGTGCGCGGCCCCGGCCCACTCCACGTCCGCGGCCCGGCGGCGGCCCGATGCCGCACGGCGAGTCGCCCGACATGATCGGGAACTTCACCGACCGGATGCAGAGCATTCTGCAGGCCGCCGAGGAAGAGGCCGCGGAGATCCGCAAGAAGGCCAGGGTCGCCGCCCGCGCCGAGGAGGACAAGGTCCGGGCCCAGCTCGCCGACCTGGTGCGTCAGCGCGACGCGCTCGTCGCCGAGCTCACGCGCATGCGCGGCCAGCTCGAGGGCATGCTCGCGGCGCCCACCGCCCGCATCACGCTGCCGCCCCGCGACGGTGCCCCGCCCGCCGGCCGGCCGCGGGACACCGCCGCACCGGGCTCGTCCCAGCAGCCCCCGGCGTCCTCCGCGTCCGCTCCTGCCGCACCGCCTTCCGCCGGCGCCCCTCGCGGGGCGGCCGCACCCTCGGGCGGGCAGGCCGCCCGCAGCGGTGACGGTCCCGGCAGCCACGGCCCGAGGCCCGGCGCCCCCGCCGCCGATGGAGCGCAGGGCGGCTCGGCTCGTCCGGCCCAGGGCGCGCCCGCACGTTCTCCGTCCGGTTCGTCCGGGGGTGCGCCGGGCGGATCGGCCCGCGCCGACATCCTCCAGACCCTCCCCCCGCCGTCGAAGATCGTCCCGCCGGGCGATCCGACCGGGGCCGTTCCCCATGTCGCAGGCGACCCGCGCGCCGGCGACCGCAGCTCTGCCTCGTCATCCGGCAAGCCGGCCGCCCACCGGCTGCCCTCCGGCGGCTACCAGGCGGTCGGTGCGGCGG
Organism: Pseudonocardia xinjiangensis; assembly: GCF_050948425.1. NCBI lineage: Bacteria > Bacillati > Actinomycetota > Actinomycetes > Pseudonocardiales > Pseudonocardiaceae > Pseudonocardia > Pseudonocardia xinjiangensis. The sequence continues at coordinate 439,110 of NZ_CP192009.1, forward strand.
CGGGCGAGCAGTCCGGATCGATGCGTCCGACCACGGAACCCGAACCGGAGCCCAGCGAGCTGTTCCGTCCCCCCGCCGGGGGCCGCGAGGACGAGCCGCGCACCAGCGCGGTGCCGCACGCCGCCCGCTCCGGCCCCGCTCCGGCAGCCGAGCGCACCACGGTCGTGCCCACCGTGCGGCCCGCCGACAAGTCCGGTCCGAGTGCCGGCAGCGATAAATCCGCCCGGAAACCGGTCCCTCCGGACTCAACCGTCAAGGTGAATTCGGTAAGGCCGCCGAGCGGCTCGGATGCGGGCAGGCCGGCCCCGCCGCCCGGCCCCGGTCAGGGCCGTTCCGAGCAGAAGAATGCGCCGTCAGACGAGGTGAATGACGGTCGACGCGGTGAGCGCGGGCCAGGTGTCGGAGGTGGTTCCGACCGCTCGGGTCGCTCCGCCTCGCCGTCACGTTCGGGTTGATTTCGATTGCGCACAGTTAGCTGAATTCGCGTACGGTCCGCATCCATGCAGCTGCCCCTGACGACGAACGGGCTGGTCCCGGTGGGTGTGGGCGTCGTGGTCGCCCTCGCTCTCGTCCTCCTGATCGTGTTCGCAATGAGACGCAGGCGCCCGGTGGGCGCCGCCCCACACCTCCGGGATCGCGGCATGCGCGACTGGACCGGACTGGAACCCCACCACGTCCTGGCCCCGCCGCCGCCCCCGGCGATGCCCGCGGTCCAGTGGTCCACCGGCCTCGCCGCGCCGTCGGCCCACCAGGACGCTCCGGTGCGCGGGTGGGGGGACGCGGCGCCGAAGGGCTACCCGGACTCCGCCGCCACCACCGGCAGTGCCACCACCACCGGCAGCGGGGCGTCCGGCGGGTCGCCCGGCGAGGCGTACCCGGTCGCCGGACCGGGCACGCCCGCGGCGCCGCCCTCCACCCCGGCCGGCAACAACCACACCGTGCGGCCGTTGCTCAGCTCACTCGACGCTGCGTCGCGCAGCGGGCTGGGCTCCCGGTCCAACGCGGCCGACTCCACCGGGTCCGGCCGTACAGTGGCAGCGGCGGTGGCGCAGGCGTTCGCCGTTCGGGCGGCGGCCGTCCGAAATGGTCGCCTGGAGCAGATTCCGGGCACATCCGAGCGGAACGGGTCTGCTGCTCTCTCCACCCCGCCGGCTGCGGTCCCGCCGAGCTCCGACCCGCCCGCGGCGAGCGCTGCGGTGCCTGCACAGCCGTCCACCGCGCAGGCCGACGTCCGCGACCGGCTGCTCGCCGTGCTGCTCGACGATCCGGCACGGGCGGTCGGTGCCACCGCCGAGCTGGAGGCGTGCCGCAGCCGGCTCCAGGACGTGCTGCACCGGCTCGCCGCCAGCGGTCTGCGCCCGGAGCAGCTCGCACGTCTCGTCGAGCTCCCGGTCGAGGAGGTACGCACGATCCTCGCGTCAGCCGCCGGTTCCCCCGCCCACTAGGGCTCAGCCGGCGATCCGGCTCAGCCGGGCCGAGAGGTGGGGCTGCAGGGGCTGGCCCTCCATCGCCCGCTCGTCGACGTAGGCCAGGTCCCCGCCCTCGACGAGTCCGTACAGCCGATGCGACGCCGTCACCTCCTTGGCGGAAGCCGTGCGCACTATCGCGTCGGCCTCGATCTCCCAGGACGTCAGGTTGCGGGCGCGGCCGTAGAAGATCTCGCTGATCCCGGTGGCGTGGGTGATGAGCACCTCGAGCTCCCCGTCGGGCTGAGGACGCCAGAAGCCGGTCTCCCGCGCCGCGGGCCGCAGCACCTCGCCGTCCGGACCGAGCAGCCACGCCCTGGACTCGTAGGACAGGAACGGACGCCCGTCGTGGGCGAACACGATCTGCTGGCCGTAGGCGTAAGGGCCGTCGATCGTCGGGTAGACGACCTCGCCCGCACCGCGCCACACCCCGATCAGGGGGAGCAGGCCGAGGCACTGCTCGTGCAGGTCGGGGCCCTCCCGGAGGTTCGCGGTGTCGTCCGGCACCGGAAGGTCCTCGAAACGGGGCCGGTTGCGCTGCGGTGAGTCGGGCGCTGCGTTCGCAGGCCCGGTGATCTGGCCGGGCAGCTCGGCCTCCGGGCCCGTCACGGGGTGACCTCCCGGGTGACGTCAGGGGTGCCCGGTTCCGTCGTGAAGAGCCGCCGGAGCAGGTAGCCGGTGAACGCCGCGATGCCCGCGCTGGTCACGATCAGCAGGCCTGAGAAGAACCAGTTCACGGGCGGGCAGCCTAGTCCGTGCGCTGTCCGGTGCCGGGCGTGGCACGGGAAGGCCCCGTGCGCCATGACGCGGCGCACGGGGCCTGCCGGCAACTCGCTGGTCCTACGACGCCACCGCGACCTCGGCCTGGTGCAGGCCAGGGCCGTCGGCGCTGAGCACGGTCTCGCCGTTGCCCGCACGGGACAGTGCGCGCAGCGTCCAGGTGCCGGGCGCGGCGAAGAACCGGAAGTCCCCGCCTGCCGACGCCACGACCTCGGCGGTGAACTCACCCGTCCCGTCGAGCAGGCGGACGAACGCTCCGGGCACGGGCAGACCGTCGGCGACCACCCGCCCGGCGAGCACGGTCTCCTTGGTGAGGTCGGTACCGGGCGGCAGCGCGACCGCCTGGTCGGGAGCTCCGCACATCAGCGGCCCGCCCCCAGCTCGATCGGCACGCCGATCAGGGAGCCGTACTCGGTCCAGCTGCCGTCGTAGTTCTTGACGTCGCTGTGGCCCAGCAGCTCGTGCAGCACCACCCAGGTGTGCGAGCTGCGCTCACCGATGCGGCAGTAGGCGATCGTCGCCTTGCCCTCGTCGAAGCCCGCCTCGCCGTAGAGCTCCTTGAGCTCCTCGTCGGACTTGAAGGTGCCGTCCTCGTTGGCCGCCTTGCTCCACGGGATGTTGATCGCCGACGGCACGTGGCCGGGCCGCTGGGACTGCTCCTGCGGCAGGTGGGCAGGCGCCAGGATCTTGCCGGAGAACTCGTCGGGTGAACGCACGTCGATCAGGTTCTTGGTGCCGATCGCGTCGACGACCTCGTCGCGGAAGGCCCGGATGGTGAGGTCCGGCTCCTGCGCCGTGTAGGTGGTGGCGCTGCGCTCGGCGACGTCGGAGGTGAGGGGGCGGCCGTCGAGCTCCCACTTCTTGCGACCGCCGTCGAGCAGCTTCACGTTCTGGTGGCCGTAGAGCTTGAACTCCCAGTACGCGTAGGCCGCGAACCAGTTGTTGTTGCCCCCGTAGAGGACGACCGTGTCGTCGGCGCCGACACCCTTGGCCGACAGGAGCTGCTCGAACTGCTCCTTGTCGACGATGTCGCGGCGCACCGGGTCCTGGAGCTCGGTGGTCCAGTTGATCTTGACGGCACCGGGGAGGTGGCCACCGTCGTAGGCGGTGGTGTCCTCGTCGACCTCGAGGAAGACGATCCCGTCGGTCCCGAGGTTCTTCTCGGCCCAGTCTGCTGTGACCAGGACGTCCTGACGGCTCATGCGGTGGCTCCCTGTTGGTTGTTCTTCCGGAAACGGGCGATCACTGCGTACAGCTCGCAGCCCAGGCAGAAGCCGAAGGCGGCGTTGAGGAAGGCGGCGGCCAGTGCGAAGGCGGTGGCGACGATGCCGAGGCCGGTGAGACCGGCGAGGTAACCGACAGTACCTATGACGGCGAACACGAGGCCGACGGTTTGCGAGAACCGCACCGGGGCGGCCTCTTCCCGCTCGGTGGGCGGTCTGAGCCGCGGCGCGACGAGTAGCCGGAACAGCACCGCGTAGGGCGAGAACCGGAGGCCGGCGATCGAGCCGAGCGCGAACACGAGTGCCTGTGCGCCGAGCAGCCAGCCGCTACCGCTGACGAGCACCAGCGCGAGAACGAAGGTGGTGAGTGCCGCCGAGAACCGGACGCCGCGCGGGTCGACGGGCGGATCGCGGCGCGCGGGGGCGGCAGGCGTGGACATGGGGATGCTCCTGAGGACGGGTGCGAGGGGACGCGGATCTCAGGAGGTGCGACAGAGGCAGCTACCGACGCGGCACAGGTCGACTGCGCGTCGTCGGGTCAGCGGCCAGCACACGGAGGCGAGGGTAACCGAGGATTGCTGCTTTCGGGAGCGGGGTGTAGCTGCACATATCGTCCGCGTGGCGGGAAACCGCTCACGCCGGCCCCGTGCCGGTCAGGCGGGGTGCGATCGCAGCCTCCAGTTCGGGGAGCCGGGGCACGCCCGAGATGCGGAGCAGCTCCGCCCCGTCGCGGGTGAAGGCGACGACCGTCGGTGTCCGCATCACCGAGAGCTCGCGGGCGACGTCGGGCCGTTCGGCGACGTCGATCTCGCGGTGCACCACGCCGGGGCGGCGGGCGGAGAGCTCCGTCAGCAGCTCCGCGGTGCGGCGGCACGGGGTGCACACGGGGGAGGACAGCTGCAGCAACAGGACCCGGTCCGAGGCGGCGGGGGCGGTGCCGGCGAGCGCCCATCCGCCGGACGCGGCGCCGCCGGTGCGCATCCGGCCGGCGCGGGCCCGCACCACCAGCCCCACCGCCGTGGCGAGCGCCAGCGTGCCCACCAGAACCAGGAGACCGGGGTCACTGATCATGCCGGTGGCAACGCGACGGGGGCGCCGCGTACTCCCAGGTCGTCCGGATCAGGACGGTGTCGGGGCACCGAGGGTGAGGTTGCGGGCCTCGCCACTGATCTCGAGCTGCCCGTTGTTGGCCCGCAGCGCGGTGGGGGTGACCTGCAACGGGAGCGAACCGGGATCGATGCGCACCGTGAACAGCTGCTGCAGCGTCCGCTGGATCGCCTGCGGGACGGGCTGGTTGTCGTCGCCGAGCCGGATGTCCTGCGGGACGATCTGCGCCTGGCCGCCGTCGAGCTGCAGCTCGGCGATGACCGACACCGGCGTCTCCTGGCCCAGGAACGATCCGGTGCCCGAGAGCCGGGCGACGTTGTCGGGATCGAGCCGCGTGAGCGCCGGGTCGCCGCCGTCCTCGACGGCCTGCTGCAACGCCTCGTCGTCGACCGTGTCGATCCGGAGGTCCTTGATGCCCGGCACGAGCCGTTCCACGTCGGTGGCCGACACGCTCACCGTGCCCTCGGCGTTGCCCACCTGCAGTGTCTTCGGGCCGGAGCCCAGCAGCATCGACAGCGGCGCCGTGACGTTGCGGAGCTGCGCCGAGACGTCGAGCTCCTGCAGCTGTCCGACGCGGATCCGGGTCGCGTCGACGTCGATGCTGCGGTAGTGGCCGGACAGTGCCTGCGTGAGGAACGGGAAGCCGTTGATCCGGACCGACGGGTCGTCCACGAGCCCGATCTGCTGCCGCATCTGCCGTGACACGGCCGACTCGGCGAGGGCGGCGGACCCGTAGTCGACGGCCACGAGCAGCCCGACAAGCACGAGCAGCCCGATGACCACGCGCTTCATCCGACCTCCGACCCTGGTGCCCGGCGCTCTGCCGGGGTGCGGGGTCCGACCGTAGAGCCGCCGCCGTTGGTGCGTTCGCCCGGGATGGCACTCGACGCGGCGGCGAGCGCCCACAGGGCGATGCGCTCGGCGAGTTCGGGGCCGGTTCCGCTCTCGCCGTGGCCCTCGCCCGGCTCGGTCCACAGCTGTGCGTGGCCCCCCGACGCCGCGGCCAGGGCTTCCGGGTGCGCCGCCGAGAAGTAGTGGTCACCGGCGAAGTGGACGAGCAGCAGCGGCACCGGCGCCACCGCCGCGACGACCTCCACCGGTGAGGGCGGGACCACCTCCCACGCCGAGTCAAGGCGCACGCCGAGCAGGCGGGCGACGGCGCGGCCGTGCGGCTGCTCCAGCAGCCAGTGCACCCGGCGCATCGCAGGTGTCTCGCGGGAGTACCAGCGTGCGGGGCCGCTGACGGCGACCACGGCGTCGGGACGGACCGTGCCTGCTGTGGCCTGGCGCAGCGCCACCGCCGCACCCAGGGAGAAGCCGACCGTGGCCACCCGGGAGTAGCCGGCGTCCCGGGCCCACCGCACGGCTGCGTCGAGGTCGAGCAGCTCCCGGTCGCCCACGGTGGTGCGCCCGCCCGAGCGACCGTGCCCCCGCATGTCGAGGGCGACCACGGGCGCCTGGCCGCTGAGGGCCTCCAGAACCACACGGGTGACGGGGCGGCGCGTGTGATGGGTGAACCCGTGACACACGGCGAGTGCGGTGTCCCCGCCGGGCCCTGGGAGGTGCATTCCGGAGAGTGAGACGCCGTCCAAGGTCGTTACGTTTAGCGCACGGTGCGTGACCTGCGCCGCGCCGCTCTTCCGATCGGCTCTCACGCAGTTATCCTGCATCGATCCGCGTGGTGTGTTCCGACCGGGTCACGCGGGTGTGAACGGTGCGTCAGCGTCGCCCGCCGTGATCGGACGAGGGGCGTCGGACCGGCGCCTCGGCTCCCGGTGTGGAAAGGAGGCACCACGTGGAACTCCTTCTGCTGACCGCCGATCCCGATCCGGGATCCGTGCTGCCGGCCCTGACATTGCTCCCCCACGGGGTCCGCACGGCGGCGCCGGAGGTGGCCGCGCTGCTGGACGCCGGCCCGCACGACGCCGTACTGGTCGACGCCCGCACCGACCTCGTGGCGGCCCGCAGCCTGTGCCGCCTGCTGGGCAGCACCGGCATGGACGTACCGGTGATCGCTGTGCTCACCGAGGGCGGCCTGGTGGCGGTGTCGGGCGAGTGGGTCGTCGACGAGATACTCCTGCCCGGTGCCGGTCCGGCCGAGGTGGACGCGCGGCTGCGGCTGCTCAAGTCCCGCCCGGGCGGCGACGCAGGCCGCGACGGCGGCGCGCTGGTGCTCGGCGAGCTGGTGATCGACGAGGCCACGTACGCGGCGCGCCTGCGCGGCAGGCTCCTCGAGCTCACCTACAAGGAGTTCGAGCTGCTCAAGTACCTCGCGCAGCACGCCGGCCGGGTCTTCACCCGCGCTCAGCTCCTCCAGGAGGTGTGGGGCTACGACTTCTTCGGCGGCACCCGGACCGTCGACGTGCACGTGCGGCGGCTGCGCGCCAAGCTCGGCACGGAGCACGAGCAGATGATCGGCACCGTGCGCAACGTCGGCTACAAGTTCGTCCGGCCCAGCCGAGGTCACCTGGGGGCACCCCCGGTCGGCATCGTCGACGACGATGGTGGCGGCGACGATGGCGAGGAGACCGACCGGGCCAACGGCCGCGTCAACGGTGTCGCCGGACTGGTGTGATCAGCAGCTCCGCGTCCTGCACGAGGGGGGCGGGGGTAGCGTCGCACCCGTGACCGAGCTGTCATGGCGTGCCGGGTTGGACCAGCCCACGATCGACGAGGTCACGGCCCTCGCGGCCGCGGCCACCACGGCCGACGGCACAGCTCCGCTCGGCGAGCACGTGCTCCTGCACCTGTCCGACGACACGGCCGTCCACCTGCTCGCGCGGGATCCCGACGGCGTCCTCGTGGGGTTCGCCCAGCTGGACCAGGCCGATCCGCAGGGCGGCGGCGTCGCCGAGCTGACGGTCGATCCCGGGCACCGCCGGGCCGGCCTCGGCACGCGCATCGTCGAGGAGCTCGTGGCGCGCACGGAGGACGGGCACCTCCGGGTCTGGGCCCACGGGCAGCACCCGGGAGCGGTGGCCCTCGCCGCGCGCCTCGGTTTCACCCCGGCCCGGGTGCTCTGGCAGATGCACCGGAGCCTGCTCACCCCCGTCGCCGAGCCCGACCTGCCCGCCGGGGTGCGGTTGCGCTCCTTCGTGGTCGGTGCCGACGAGGCCGAGTTCCTGCGCGTCAACAACGCGGCGTTCGACTGGCACCCCGAGCAGGGTGGCTGGGGCCTCGAGCAGATCGCGACGCGCGAGGCCGAGCCCTGGTTCGACCCGGCGGGCTTCCTGCTGGCGGTCGACGAGTCGGACCGGCTGCTCGGCTACCACTGGACGAAGGTGCACGAACCGGGCGAGCACGGACCCGAGCCGATCGGTGAGGTGTACGTGCTGGGCGTCGACCCGGCGGCGTGGGGGAAGCGGCTGGGCGCGGCGCTCACCCTCGCCGGGCTGCAGTACCTGAGGGACCGCGGCCTGGGCGCGGTGATGCTCTACGTCGAGGCTGACAACACTGCGGCCGTCCGGGTGTACGAACGCCTCGGGTTCACCCTGTCGGGCACCGACGTTTCTTACGCCCGGTGACAAGCGTTCACCGCGTGGCAACCATTGTGGCCGCGGGCACGATCACGTCTCCGCAGGTCACAGCAAGATCACGGCGGTCGTTTGAGCGATTCATGGCCTATCGCCTTTAAGCTGTTCATTCCGCGTTTACCTGATCGGGGGAGTGTGTCCACCCCGCTTACCTACCGTCGCTGACGTACGGCCACCCCGAGCCGTACGTCCCCGTTCAACGGGAACTCATGACGGAGGAACACAGGTGAAGACCGTGCGGCACGGAGCTCGTGCCCGAATCGCCGCGGTGGGCATCGCCGCCAGCGGCGCCCTGCTCATCGCCGGCTGTGGAGCTGCCAACGAGTCGGCTCCGGCGGGCGATGCTGGCGGGTCGGCTGCGCCGAGCGTCTCCGGAACGATCGCCGGTGCCGGCGCCAGCTCGCAGCAGGCTGCCCAGGAGGCGTGGATCGCCACCTTCACGGGCCAGAACGCCGACGCCAACATCACGTACGACCCCAGTGGATCGGGCGCGGGACGCACCCAGTTCCTCGGTGGTGGCGTCGCATTCGCCGGTAGCGACGCCTACCTCAAGCCGGAGGAGGTCACCCAGGCCAACACCCGCTGCAAGAGCGACGTCGTCGAGGTGCCGGCCTACGTCTCGCCGATCGCGATCATCTACAACGTCGCAGGCGTCAGCAACCTGCAGCTCGCCCCGGCCACCATCGCGCAGATCTTCGACCGGAAGATCACCAAGTGGAACGACCCGGCGATCGCCGCCGACAACCCCGGTGTCACGCTGCCCGACCTCGCGATCACCCCGGTCAACCGGTCGGACAAGTCCGGCACCACGCAGAACTTCGCCGACTACCTGAAGACCGCTGCCGGCACGTCGTGGCCGTACGACGTCAGCGACAGCTGGCCCGTGCAGGGCGGGGAGGCCGCCCAGGGCACCTCGGGTGTCGTGGGCGCGGTGAAGGCCGGCAACGGCGCGATCGGGTACGCCGACGAGAGCCAGGCCCGCGACCTGGGCCAGGCGAAGGTCAAGGTGGGCTCGGAGTACGTCGGACCCACCCCCGAGGCCGCCGCAGCCGTGCTCGAGGCCTCTCCGCGGGTCGAAGGCCAGGGCCCGTCCGTCTTCGCCTACAAGCTCGCCCGCGACACCTCCGCGTCGGGCACCTACCCGGTGGTGCTGGTGTCCTACCTGCTGGCCTGCTCCAAGTACCCGGACGCCCCCACAGCGGACCTGGTCAAGGCCTACCTCAACTACGTGGTCAGCTCCGACGGCCAGTCCGTCGCCGCCGACAAGGCAGGAGCCGCTCCGCTCAGCGACTCGCTGCGCAGTCAGATCACCCCGGCCATCAACGCCATCGCCGCCGGATCTTGAGCTCTTCGTCACCTAGCCGCCGGGACCGGGCGATTGTCACGATGACAGTCGCCCGGTCCCGCCGGTGTCTTCCTGCCCCACCCGTAGAGGGGATGCCGTGACCACGACCACCGAGAAGGTCATCGCGAAGGCGCCGCCGAAACCGGTGCTGCAGCTGGGTGACCGAATCTTCGCCGGCTCCGCGAAGGGCGCCGGGATCCTCATCCTCGTGGTGCTCGCCGGCGTCGCCGCGTTCCTCATCGCGCAGGCGATGCCCGCCATCGTCGCGTCGCCCGCCGACCTCCCCGGCGGGAAGACCCTCGTCGCGTACATCGCCCCGCTGGTGTTCGGGACGATCCTCGCCGCGCTGATCGCGCTCCTGATCGCCACCCCGCTCGCGGTGGCGGTCGCCCTGTTCATCACCCACTACGCGCCGCGCAGGCTCGCTCAGGGCCTCGGCTACCTGATCGACCTGCTCGCCGCCGTGCCGAGCATCGTCTACGGCCTGTGGGGCGTCGCGGTGCTCGCGCCCGCCACCCTCGGGCTCTCCACGTGGCTCAACACCTACCTCGGGTGGCTGCCCTTCTTCGCCGGCCCGGTGTCGGTCACCGGACGCACGATGCTGGTGGTCGGGGTCACCCTCGCGGTCATGATCCTGCCGATCATCACCGCGGTGGCCCGCGAGGTGTTCCTGCAGACCCCCAAGCTCCACGAGGAGGCGGCCCTCGCGCTGGGCGCCACCCGCTGGGAGATGATCCGGATGGCCGTGCTGCCGTTCGGCCGCTCGGGGATCATCAGCGGCGCGATGCTCGGGCTCGGCCGCGCACTCGGCGAGACGATGGCGGTGGCGATCATCCTGTCCGCGTCCGGCGCCGTCACGTTCAACCTGATCAGCTCGGACAACCCGTCGACGATCGCCGGCAACATCGCGCTGCAGTTCCCCGACTCCACCGGCCTGGCCGTCAACACGCTCATCGCGTCCGGTCTCGTGCTGTTCGTGATCACCCTGCTGGTCAACGCGCTCGCCCGCTACATCATCAACCGACGCCGCGAGTTCTCGGGGGCCAACTGATGTCCATCGACACCGAGCGCCAGCAGAGCGGCGCCGAGGTCACCGCCCCACCGGTCCCGTCCCTCGTCCGCGCCGAACTCCCGACGTGGGCGCCGTGGGCGGTGCTGGGTGGGTCGTTCGTCGTCATCGGTGCCCTGCTCGCGGCCACCGGTGGGTTCAGCATCGGCATGCTGGTGGTCGCGTCGGCGGTCGTCTACGCCGTGGCCACCTACGTGCTGTCCCGGGTCGTCGAGGGCGGCCGCAAGGCCGCCGACCGTCTCGTCACCATCGTGGTCACGCTGGCCTTCCTCATCGCGCTCGCGCCGCTGGTCTCCGTGGTCGTCACGGTGGTGGGCAACGGCCTCGCCCGGTTCGACGTCGAGTTCTTCAACTCCTCCATGCGCGGGGTCATCGGGGCGGGCGGCGGTGGCTACCACGCCATCGTCGGCACGCTGATCATCACGGCGCTGGCCGCCGTCATGTCGATCCCCGTCGGCCTGCTCACCGCCGTCTACCTGGTGGAGTACGGCAAGGGCAGGCTCGCCAGGGCGATCACCTTCTTCGTCGACGTCATGACCGGCATCCCGTCGATCGTGGCCGGCCTGTTCGCGTTCGCGCTGTTCGCGCTGTTCTTCGGACCGGGTGTCCGGCTCGGCTTCGCCGGGTCCGTGGCGTTGAGCGTGCTGATGATCCCGGTGGTCGTGCGGGCCACCGAGGAGATGCTCAAGATCGTGCCCAACGAGCTGCGGGAGGCGGCGTTCGCGCTCGGCACCCCGAAGTGGCGCACGATCATGAAGGTGGTCATCCCCACCTCGATCGCCGGCATCGCCTCGGGCGTCACGCTCGCGATCGCCCGCGTCATCGGCGAGACGGCGCCGCTGCTGATCGTGGCCGGCCTCACCACCGGCCTGAACTTCAACCCGTTCGAAGGGCGGATGGCCACGTTGCCGGTGTTCGCCTACACCTCGTACGCGGCGCCGGGCGTCCCCCGCGAGCCCTACCTGGACAGGGCGTGGACCGCCGCGCTCGTCCTGATCATCATCGTGCTGGTGCTGAACCTCGTGGCGCGGCTGATCGCCCGCCTGTTCGCCCCCAAGACCCGATAAGAGGAGCAACAGTGGGCAAAGCGATCGACGCCAAGAACCTGAACATCTACTACGGCTCCTTCCTCGCCGTCGAGGGCGTCTCCATGTCCATCCGCCCGCAGACGGTCACCGCGCTGATCGGCCCGTCCGGCTGCGGGAAGTCGACCTTCCTGCGGTCGATCAACCGGATGCACGAGGTGATCCCGGGCGCCCGCGTCGAGGGCAGGCTGGAGCTCGACGGGAAGGACCTCTACGGGCCCGGCATCGACCCCGTCGGGGTGCGCCGCCAGATCGGCATGGTCTTCCAGCGGCCCAACCCGTTCCCCACGATGTCGATCTACGACAACGTGATCGCGGGCCAGCGGCTGAACAACAAGAAGATGAAGAAGGACGCCACCGACACGCTCGTCGAGCAGTCGCTGCGTGGCGCCAACCTGTGGAACGAGGTGAAGGACCGCCTCGACAAGCCCGGTTCGGGCCTGTCCGGCGGCCAGCAGCAGCGCCTGTGCATCGCGCGTGCCATCGCGGTGCAGCCCGACGTGCTGCTGATGGACGAGCCGTGCTCGGCGCTCGACCCGATCTCGACGCTCGCGATCGAGGATCTGATCAACGAGCTCAAGATGGACTACACGATCGTCATCGTCACCCACAACATGCAGCAGGCCGCCCGGGTCAGCGACTACACGGGGTTCTTCAACATCGAGGGCACCGGCAAGCCGGGGCACCTCGTGGAGATGGACGAGACGAAGACGATCTTCTCCCAGCCCAAGGAGAAGGCCACCGAGGACTACGTGTCGGGCCGGTTCGGCTGATCGCCGCGGCGGGACCGGGCGCGCTCAGATCGGGATCGCGTCCGGTTCCTCGCCGGTGACCGCATAGACGGTCTGGTTGGCCACCACCACCGCGTGGTCGGCGAACCGCTCGTAGTACCGGGCCAGCAGCGTGACGTCGACGGCCACCGGCACGCCGTGCGGCCACGACGGGTCCATCAGCACGGTGAACATGTGCCGGTGCAGCACGTCCATCGCGTCGTCGTCGGCGTCGAGCTCCACGGCCAGCAGCACGTTGCGGGAGCGCACCACCTCGGCGGCCTTGAGTGCGAGCTGCACCGCGAGCGCTCCCATGCGGACGAAGTCGTCCCGGACCTCGGGGGGCAGTGCCGGCTGTGGGTGCCGCATGCACACCACCTGCGCGACGTGCAGCGCGAGGTCGCCCATCCGCTCGATGTCGCTCGAGGCGCGGATGGCCGACACCACGGCCCGCAGATCACCCGCGACCGGTGAGTGGAACAGCAGGGCGTCGGTGGCGACCTCCTCGACCCGCGCCCGCAGGACGTCGATCGCCTCGTCGCCCGCGATCACCCGCTCGGCGAGGCGCACCCGCTGGTCGAGCATTGCCGCGGTGGCCTGGTTCAGGGCTCCCGCCGCCGCCGTGCACATCCGGCCCAGCAGCTCCGACAGCTCGAAGAGCAGCTGCGGCAGGGGCAGAGGAGGCACAACGGAAGAGTAGGGCCTTCCGGGCGGGGCAGAGATGAACGAGTGGTGAAGCAGGACCGTCAGACTGTCAGAGGCCCGGGCATCCGGCCGGTGACGACGTAGACGATCCGGCGGGCGACGGCCACGGCGTGGTCGGCGTAGCGCTCGTAGAAGCGCGCCAGCAGCGTGATGTCGACGGCCGGCCCGACGCCGTGGCTCCAGTTGCGGTCCATCAGCACCGAGAAGATGTGCCGGTGCAGGTCGTCCATCGCGTCGTCGTCGCTCTCGAGCTGCGCCGCGGTGGACAGGTCGCGGCTGCGGATCACGTCGCCGGCCTTCAGCGCCAGGGCGACCCCGACCCGGCCCATCTCCGCGAAGTACGGCGCGACCTCGGCGGGAAGCACCGGCTGCGGGTGGCGCCGCCGGGCGGCCTGCGCCACGTGCAGGGCGAGGTCGCCCATCCGCTCGATGTCGCCCGCCCCGTGGATGGCCGAGACCACGATCCGGAGGTCGGTGGCTACCGGCGCCTGCAGCGCGAGCAGGGCGAATGCCCGCTCCTCCGCCGTGGCACGCAGGTCGTCCACCCTGATGTCCTCGGAGATCACCTCTTCGGCGAGCTGGAGATCGCACTCCAGCAACGCCCGGGTGGCCTTCTGCATCGCGTCGGCGACCTGGGTGCACATGCCCGCCAGTGCCTCGGCAAGTTCGTCGAGCTGCTCCTGGTAGGCATCACGCATACACCGAGGGTAGAGGTGAGTCGGACATTTGGCTCTATGAGCAGGTGAACCGATGGTGAACGGCGTTCGCCGAATCACGGGCATGTAGCGGTGGCCGCGGTGACGGCGGGTCCGTCGGCCTGCAGGGCGACCGGCTCGGCCGGTGCCCGGACGACGTCGTCGAACGAGAGGCCCAGCACGAGCTGCAGCTCGCCGGAGGTGCCCGGGTCCGGGACCGACGTCGCCGAGGGAACGGTGCTCGCGAGCAGAGCGGCGGCCGCGGCCTGGTCCGGGGAGAAGCGGATCACGGTCTGCGGGGTCGGCTGATCGGCGTTGCCGACGTCACCGACGCTGAACCCGAGCGAGCCCAGCGTCTCCCCGACCTGGGTCGCGAGACCCGATTTGTCCGACGCGTTGAGCACCGAGACCTTGACGTCGGCAGGCGAGGGTCCGGTGCTGGCGGCGTCGGGGTCGCGGGCCTGCTCGGGCAGCGGGGTGTCCTCCCGCAGCGCGGTGAACAGCTGTGCGGCGTCGGTGTCGCGGAGCACGGACCGGCCGGGGCTGTTGGGGTCGGTCGCCGTGGGTGCGACCGCGAACTGGACCCCCTCGGCGTCCAGCTTGTGCAGTGACGTGGCCAGCGCCAGCACCTCGTCGATTCCCGCGCCGTCGGTGACGACGGCCTTGCCGAGCGCGGGCCGCAGCGCGGCGAGCCGGGAGACGTCGAGCAGGCCGGCCCCGGCCACGGCCTTGGTCAGCACCGAGGCGAGCAGCTGCTGCTGGCGTTCGATCCGTCCGGAGTCCGAGGAGGGGTCACCCTGCACATCCGCCGCGCGCGCGAAGTCGGCGGCGCGCACGCCCTCGAGGGTGGCGGTCCCGGCATCGGGCACCACCGGTCCGAGCACGCCGTCCACCACCGGCCTGGTGACGCAGACGTTCGCGCCACCCACCGCGTCCGCCATCGCGCCGAGGGAGTCCAGGTCGACGCCGACGTACTTGGTGATCGCCAGCCCGGTCAGCTGCTGCACGACCCGGGTGACGCACCGGGGCCCTCCGACGTCGAGCGCCGAGAGCAGGTGCGTCCTCGCCTCGGCCCGCTCGGTCTCGTCGAGATAGGAGGCGGAGCCGGCGTCCCAGCGCTCGCACGGGGGCCGGTTGATCTCGAGGTTGTTCGGGATCGACAGCACGGCGAGCGGGCCACCGCCCGCCGGGATGTGCGCGACGGTGACGGTGTCCGCGCCGCCCCCGGTCGCTTCGGGGACAGCTCCGGGGGCGGCCCCGGCTGCCGCGGTGGCCGCGGTGTCGCCGTCGGACGCGACGATCAGCACGTTCTGGTCGCCCTGCTGGGCCTCCGCGTCGACGACCGAGCTCGAGTCGGGGTCCAGTGCCGCCGCGTTGCGGATGGAGGACTCGAGCCAGCCCTTCGTGCCCCAGCCGACCGAGGTCGTCGCGAACACCAGCAGTGCGGCCACCCCGGCCAGCACCCGGCTCACCGTGATGCGGGGGCGGCGTCTCGCCACCACCTTCGGCTCCGGCTCCTCCTCGCCGTCGCGCGCAGGCAGGGAGAGGCCGGCATGGGCGGCGGTGAGCCTGGTGAGGGTCTCGTCGATGTGCGAGGCGCGGTTCCCCATCTCGGAGTCCCGGTCGGCCCGGCGAGCGCGCTCGGCCTTCTCGCTGCGGTCCAGCGCCCGGCTCGACCCGGTCGCGGACGAGGAGGGGCGGACCCGCGTGGTGCCCTGGTCGACACCGGGAGCGGAGATCGGGCCGCTGGTGTCGGGGTCGACCCGCGGGGTGGCGGCGCGGACCCGGGTGGTGGCCTCGGTGGGTGGCGGGGGTGGGAGGTGGCGGCGTCCCGGGTCGGAGACGGGGCCGCCGGTGTCGGGTGCGGTGCGCGGGATACCGGGGCGCCCGCCTGCAGGCGTCGGTGGTGGGGCGCCCCGGCGTCCGGGGTCGGAGCTGGGAGCGTCCGGGTCGACGCGGGGGCCGGTGGCGCGGACGCGGGTGGTGGCCTCGGTGGGTGGCGGGGGTGGGACGCGGCGTCCCGGGTCGGAGATCGGTCCGCTGGTGTCGGGTGCGGTGCGGGGGATGCCGGGGCGCCCGCCTGCGGGTGTGGGTGGTGGGGCGTGGCGGCGTCCGGGGTCGGAGAAGGGGCCGCCGGTGTCGGGTGCGGTGCGGGGGATGCCGGGGCGCCCGCCTGCGGGTGTGGGTGGTGGGGCGTGGCGGCGTCCGGGGTCGGAGAAGGGGCCGCCGGTGTCCGGGTCGACGCGCGGAGGGGTGGCGCGGACCCGGCTCGTCGCCTGGTCGAGGGCGGGTGCCGGCGGTTGCACGTACGGGGGTGTCCGGGGCCGCTGCGGAGTGGAGGGCGGCGGCAGGGGATCACCGCCGATGCCACGCGGTGCCGGGGCGTCCGGCATCGGCTGGTAGCCGTGGCGGACGGGCGGCACCGCACCGTGGCCCGGGTCCGCTCCCTGGTCGGGGACGGCTGCCCGGCCGTGCCGGGCTCCCGGCCCGCGGACCGGTTCGGCCGGCTCCGCTGCAGGTGCGCGATAGGGGGGTGGCGAGTCGGCCGCCCGCCTCCGCCGCCCGCCGCCCTCACCGCGGCGGGGCGCGGGGTCACCGGGGGCCGGGCTCCAGGGCTCCGCCTCGCGGGCGACCCTCCGGGGTGCGTGACGGCCGGGGTCGGAGGGAGGCGCGGGGGGCGCGGTCCGGCCGGGCTCGTGCGAGGGGACGGCGGCATGGCGACCCGAGTCGGACGCGCCTGCGCCGTGCCGTGGTTCCGGCGGGTCCGGGAGGGCCCGCCTGCCGGAACCGCGTGCCGGTGGAGGGCTGGGGGACCGGTAGGCGTCGGGATCGTCCCGGCGTGGGGAATGCCGGGAGACGGGCGGGGGCGGGACGTCGCTGCCGGGATCGGAGCCGCGTGCGTGCTGTCCCGGAGCCGCCGGGGGCGGCGCGGGCGAATGTCGGCCCGCCTCCCGTTCCTCGGCTGCCCGTCGGCGCGCGGCGCGCCCGCCCGCCGGGGCTGGGGGCGCGTCCTCCTCGGGTTCGGAGCCGAGGAGGCCGTGCCGCGAGAGGACGTCGTCGGGTTGCTCGGGAGCCCGCCTACGGCCGCCGGATGGGGTGGAGCGCCGAGCACGGTGCGGACCGTCCTCCACGCCACCTCCTCGGGCACGAACAGGGGGCGGGCACGGGTGTCACCCGGACCCGCCCCCCTGTGGTCTCAATCGTGACCGAGCTTACGGAGCTGAACCGGTTCGATCACAAGCGGGTGTCGGCACGCGCGCCGGATCCCGGGATCAGACGCCGACCACCTGCTGCTCCGGCGAGACGGAGCGCTCCGGTGTGCTTGTCCCGGTATGCGACGGCATTGCGACCGGCGTGCTTGGCGCCGTACAGCAGCGTGTCGGCCATGGCGACGAGGCGCTCCAGCCCGGCGACGGGGCCCAGGGTGTGCGCCACGCCGATGCTCACCGTCACCCGGAGATCCCGGTCCAGCTCGTCCCAGGGATGCCGGTCGATCCGGTCGCGCGCCGCCTCGCAGATGCCGACGGCGTCCAGCAGGTCGCGGCCGGGGAGCACCAGCGCGAACTCCTCGCCCCCGTAGCGCGCGCAGAACGCCCCGTCGGGCAGGCCGGTGTCGAGCTCGGTGACGAGCCGCTGCAGCACGCGGTCACCGAAGGGGTGGCCGTAGGTGTCGTTGATCTGCTTGAAGTGGTCGACGTCCACCAGCGCGATACAGATCCCGGCCGTGCGCGTGAACGACGGGTCGTCGAGCAGCGTGACCAGCCGTTCGTCGAGGTAGCGCCGGTTGTAGCTGTCGGTGAGGCAGTCCCGGCGGCTCTGCTCGCGGGCCTCGGCGTGCTCACGGCGGAGCCGGTCGAGCTCGTCCGGGACGTGACCGCCGTGCAGGAGCCGGACAGCGGTGCGCAGGTGCTGGTACGCCTGTTCCCAGCGGCCGGCCTCGGCGAGCTCCTCGGCGACGGCGGTGTGCCGCGCCGCGGCGTTGGCGGCGGTGGTGGGGGGCTCCGTCCTCGTCGGCGTCTCCGGGGTCGATATGCCGTCCCGTGTGTCGTCGAGCGAAGGCGTACGCACCGTGACCACCACTCACCTCCCTGTTGCTGGTGGTGTCGTCGAGACGCATGGTGCTCTTGAGGCGGCGCACCCGTTCGCGGGCGCTTCCACCCGTCCGAGCCGCTCGCCCTCCGTGATCATGTCACTACCAGTCGGAGTATCAGCCGCCGGAGTGCTCCAGCTCCGCTCCGAAGGGAACCGACGGGTCGTCGGGGTCGTCGAGCCAGTGCTCCGGCAGCACGACCCGCCCCGGTGATCCCTGACGCCCGCGGGGCCCGTCGGCCTCGGGCGGGAACTCCTGGTGGGCGTCGAGCTGGGCGAGCAGCTCGTCGAGCTCGTCGATGCTGCTCACCAGGCCGAGCGCGCGGCGCAGCTCGGAACCGACGGGGAAGCCCTTGAGGTACCAGGCGATGTGCTTGCGCATGTCGCGGATGCCCTTGTCGACGCCCATGTGCTCCTGCAGCAGCACGGCGTGGCGGCGCATGGTGGCCGCCACCTGGCCCAGCGTCGGCGGGGTGGGCAGCGGACGGCCGGCGAACGCGGCCTCCAGGTCGCCGAACAGCCACGGACGACCGAGGCAGCCCCGTCCGACCACGACCCCGTCGCACCCGGTGGTCGCCACCATCGCGACGGCGTCGGCTGCGCTGAAGATGTCGCCGTTGCCGAGCACCGGCAGCTCGGCGGGCAGGGCGTCGCGGAGCCGGGCGATCGCCGACCAGTCGGCCGTGCCGGAGTAGCGCTGCGCCGCGGTGCGCGCGTGCAGGGCGACGGCCGCGACACCGGCGTCGGCGGCGCGGCGGCCGGCGTCGAGGTAGGTGCGGCGCTCGTCGTCGATGCCGATGCGCATCTTGATCGTCACCGGGATCCGTCCGGCGTTGTCGACGGCGGCCCGGACGATCGACTCGAACAGCCGCCGCTTGTACGGCAGGGCCGCGCCCCCGCCGCGCCGCGTGACCTTCGGGACGGGGCAGCCGAAGTTCAGGTCGACGTGATCGGCCAGGTCGCGCTCGGCGACCATGCGGACGGCCGCGCCCACCGTCGCCGGATCCACCCCGTAGAGCTGCATGGACCGCGGGTTCTCGTCGGGATCCATCGCGATCATCCGGAAGGTCAGCGGGTTGCGTTCCACGAGCCCGCGAGAGGTGATCATCTCGCAGACGTAGAACCCCGCCCCCTGCTCACGGCACAGGCGCCGGAACCCGGCGTTCGTGATGCCGGCCATCGGCGCCAGCACCACCGGCGTTTCGGACGCGTACGGACCGATGCGCAGCGGCTTCGGGCGCGTGGAGACGGCAGTAGGGGCACTCACGCTGCCCCATTCTCCTCCCCGTCAGAACCTGACGGTGATGCAGGCGGCCCGGCCGCCCGCCGTGCCCGCCACACCGGGCTCGACGGCGGTCGGCATGGCGTGGACGATGATCGACCCGGGCCGCCGGTCGGCGGGGAACTGCCAGGCCACGGTGTTCTCGACGCGACCCGTCCCGTCCTGGTCGGTGAGGAAGTCGAGCCAGATCTCGTTCTGGGGGTTGGCGTAGCGCGGGTCGACGCTGGGCTGGACGGGGTCGACGACGTTCTGGAAGTGCGGACCGGCGTCCGCGCCCGTCGCACCACAGGGATTGGTGTGGACGTGTGCGCCGTAGCGCCGCCCCGGCTCGAACCCGAGCACCTCCAGCCCGACGGTGGTGATGCCGCCCCCGGACCGCGCGTCCACCGAGGCGAACGCCCCCACCTTCACCACCCTCTGGTCGTAGGTGATGGCGGGGCCGGGCCCGGCGGTGAAGCTGGCGGCGACCTGGACGTTGCGCGAGGCGACTCCGGGGGGCGGGGACAGCGTGGCAGTGGCGGCGCTGCAACCGGACACCACCAGCGCGCCGAGGACTGCGGCGAGAACGGTTCGTGGGGAGCGCATGGGTCGAGAATGGGGCTTGACGTGCGGTAACGACGACCGGGTCCGGGTACTACGACCGAGTGACGCGCGCGCCTCGAACCGGGAGCCGTAGGCTGGTGCCCGCCGCCGCGCTCACGGCGCGGCGACGCGGGGGCCTCTAGCTCAACAGGCAGAGCAGCGGACTTTTAATCCGCGGGTTCAGGGTTCGATCCCCTGGGGGCCCACCACCTCTGACGTGGCATTACTGCTGCGCTGATGGCGTCGCGGGCGGCGTCATGGGATCAAGCGTGGGGGGAACGCGCATACGCTCCTGGTCGCGGCGACACAGCGCAGGCGTCAGACAGGGTGATACGCCGCCTGGCGAGTTAGGTCGACGATCGCCGCGCACGAGCGCAACGGTCGACCAGATGCGCGACCGGTACTTCGAGCTGGTGGATCTCGAACGGAACACGATCGCGACGTACGTCCGGTACGCGGACTGATACATCCGGCCGTTGATCGGCAGCGTCAAGGTCGGCGAGCAGGGCGGCGACGTCTCCTAGTCCATCGTCGTGATTGACGTCCGTCACGCCTACTTCAGTTTCGAAACTCAATTAGGATCGTGCGTGTTATCTAAGATTTGCCTCGTAGGGTATGCGGCGCAAGGTCACGCTGTCGCGATGACGCGCCAGCCACAACGCCTATCGGGCCGCTGGCCAGCGTGAGGATAGAGGCCTGACGAGAGAGGTTCGGGCGCGGCTGGCGTCCTCGGGCGCGCTGACAAGTCTCGCTACAGACAGACAGCTCTGCCGCCGCTGTCCGTGCATCGGACGTGGTGTCTTTTGAAGATCAGCGTCGCGCAACACCCCAGCTGATAAATCGACTTCAGGGACGTACCAATGCGGCAGAATCTTGGTTCACCCGCACGGGGAATCAGCACCAACCTGTGCTCGTCGCCGGGATGCCGTCCCGGGCCCTGTCACATTCGGCCGCTCTCCCTGGTATCGCACGGCAGGCTGGTCGTGCAGTCGCCTCGGAGGACGCACGCCTCGGAGACAGCGGCAGCCGGTGTCCCCGCTCTCGGGCATGGTGTCATTCGTTGTGTGAAGCAGAGAGATCGAGGGTGGCCAGACGTGGTCTGTGAGGCGACCCGCTTGACTGTTTGTGCAGGTATTGGCCCTGTGAGCCAGGACGCTGCCACCTTATAGTTCGCGGGTTCGGGGTTCGATCCTCTGGGGCCAACGTTTGCCCTGTGGGAAGGCAGAGCCATCGCAGGCGACTTTCTGCACTGCCCACTCTGGTTCCCGAATTCCGCACCATGAGTGATCCCACGCGGGAGTGCGATCGAGCTCAGGGTTGACCTCGTACTTCACGCCGGACACGCCGATTGAGCTGGCCCTAACGCCCGGTTTGGCGCCGCCGGCGGAACCGGTGTCGGCTGGCGGCAGCACGGACCTCGACGCGGACATCGACGCTCCGACTCTGCCCGACGGTGCGCTCACCGGAGGTTCTTACCGTCGCCACTGGTGGTGCTCAACAACTCGTGCTGGGCCTCTGCCAGGCCGAGTGACCGGGAGGAGAGGGGCGCGTCGTCAGAGCGTGTTGTCGGCAGCCAGTTTGGCCAGCTCTAGCGCGGTGCGGATGCGGCCGACGGGTTCGGCCTGGACGTTGATGAACGTCGTGTCGTCGCGGGCGGAGCGGTAGTAGTCGCCGCTGAAGCGTTGGCCGCCGCGCTCGCGTGACAGTTCGGTGACGTTGCCGGTGCCGTCTCGATCCACGAGCTGCTGGAGTTGTCGGGCATCTTCCGGTGAGGGCATGTCTACCCAGGCCACCGCCACGAGGGCGACATTGCTGCGGCCATCGCGGACTTCCAGCAAGGCGCGGAACAGCGCTGCGCACGGGTGGGCGCGGAAGAAACTCTGCGCTTGCCCGTAGGAGTGGGCTGCGCAGTTGGTGTCGGCGTCTACTCCACGTTCCCGAACCCGGAGCCCCTGCCGTTCCAAGCGCTCAGTAACGCGAGCGGTACTGCGGTCGCGTGCCTTACCGCGAGCCGAGGTGCTGTTGCTGGCTTGCGCTCGGGCCCCACTGCCGACGCTGCTGCCTCCGCCGGCCGCCGCCCCTGTCGTGCTTGTCCCGGCGCCCAGGCTGCTGCCTGCTGCTAATGCGATGGCCAGGGTGAGCGCCGCAACGAGCGCTCCGCCACCGCGCGGGATCCACTTGCCGTCGGGTCCTCTGGGCTGGTCCGGCTTCCCCACTTCACATCTCCCTGTGGAACATCGTGTTCGTGGCACGCGGCAGAGAGGCGGAATCGTAGAGTGGATCTCACCCGTAATGGGTGGTTTGCGGAAAGATCAGGCAGTCGGCGCAGCGCGGTCCCTACCGTGTGTGCGCAACAGGCATCACCTCCACGTCTGGCCTGGGGAGACGCGCAGGGGGCAGCGGTCCATGCTCGCGGACGCCTTCCTTCGGAGTGGTGCCGCTCTTGGTCCGAAGTGGAGTGAGCGAGGGTGGCCGGGCGTGGCTAGCGAGGTGCCGTGCGCAACTGATGTTGCGGGGTAGTGGCCCTGCGAGGTGGGACGCCGACGCCGTTAAACCGTGGGCTCAGGGTTCGATCCCCTGGGGGTCCACCAGGATTGACCTCCAGTTTCACCTCCTCGGGCAGCATGGTTGCCTGCGGATTCGGCGGGGGTGGCCCGACCAGCATGGTGACCTCCCCGGTGGAGGGCTGCTATAGCGTGCCTCGAACCCGTGACCGGAGGAGTCGATGCTGGGATGACGGCAAGGCGACCGATGCCCACACAGGACGACGTGCTCGGGTACTTCGACACGCTGTCGAACTGGGGACGGTGGGGCGACGACGACGAGCTCGGCACGCTGAACCACATCACCGACGACGTCCGGTTGGCGGCGTCGCGGGCCGTGCGCCACGGCAGGAGCGTCTCGTGCGCATGGGAGATCGCCGTGCCGGGGGAGATGGAGCGGTCGACGACGACGTGCCCGTGCGCCGCCGACATGCCGGGCGCCGAGAACATGCCGGTGTCCGCGTTCCACGCCGACCGGCGCTGGGGCTTCTCGTCCGAGCAGCTCGGCATCACGTTCCACGGCAACACCGTCACCCACGTCGACTCGCCGTGCCACATCTTCTGGGACGGCACGATGTACAACGGGCGCTCGCACTCGCTGGTCGACCCCGCAACGGGATCAGCGTGGGCGGCCGTCACGGCGGCCGCGAACGGGATCATCACCCGTGGTGTCCTGCTGGACATCGCGAGCGTCCGCGACGTGCCGTGGCTGGAACCGGGGCAGGGTGTGTTCCCTGACGATCTGGAAGAGGCCGAGCGTCGCCAGGGCGTGCGTGTGGGGCCCGGCGACGCGGTACTCCTGCGGACCGGCTACGGCCGCGCCCGGCACGAGGCCGGTGTGACGCACAGCTTCACGCAGGCCGGCTGGCACGCGTCCTGCCTGCCGTGGCTGCACGAACGGGAGGTCGCGCTGATCGGCGCCGACACCCCTCAGGACGTGCAGCCCTCGGGGTACGACGACGTGCTGATGCCGGTTCACGCCGTGGGCCTCGTAGCGATGGGTCTGTGGCTGCTCGACAACTGCGACCTCGAGGTGTGCGCGACGACGGCTGCCGAACTCGGCCAGTGGGACTTCCACCTCGCCGTCGCGCCGGTCCGCTTCGCCGGTACGTCCGGCAGCCCGGTCAACCCAATCGCCACATTCTGACCTGAGTTCCACTGGTCCTCACCAGCGATTTCGTGCGTTTCATGATTTTTATCGTCCCGCTGATCACACTCGCTGTGGACGCCGACGTTCAGGTGGATGCTCGCATCGAGCGCCGTTTGCCGACTGCGAACGCACTGTCCTGCAACGCCTACGCGCCCGAGTTCGATAGTCGATGAGCCGGTGTGGCTGCTTCGCGAGCAGCCGGCATTCATCTCTGGTCGACGAAAGGCAGCTCATGGTCAGGCAACCCTGCTCGAACCCCCTCAGCTACCCCGCGGCGTGGCAACGATGAGCCACCCGCAGGACGCGGGGGCGTCGTTCGCGGCCGGGGTGAGGCGGCCTTCACCTGCGGTGATCGCCGCCGTGCGGGTGTCGTGCCTCGCAGTGGCCGACCGGCCGGTTCGCCTTGCCGAGGTGTTCTACGCGCACCTGTTCGAGATGGCTCCGCAGCTACGGGCGATGTTCCCGCCCGACCTGACCGGACAGATGCAGAAGATGAGTGACAGCCTGCTGAATGTCATCGGCAAACTCGACACCGCGGACACGACGGCGCTGGAAGCGGGGCTACGCCGGCTCGGGGCCGATCACCGGATTCGCTTCCGGGTCGAGGTCGAACACTACGGGTACATCGGCCACGCTCTGACCCGGGCGGTGCGGGATTTGTCCGGACCGGGGTATTCGAGCTCCTTGAGCTCGTCCTGGATATCGGTGTATCAGTGGGTCGCGATGCAGATGATCGCGGGCGCCGAGGCGGCGGACTCGGGAGCGTCGGCGACGGATCGGTCGCTGCCTGCGGTACCGCAACCTCGCTGGTCCCGAGAAGACGAGAGCGCTGCTTCCCCCCTGCGACACCCGCACCGGGCCGGCAACTGACCCGCAGCGGTGGTGCCGCGGTCGAGGTGCTCGCGACACGGAAAGGGCAACCGCGTGGGACAAGAGGATCGGCAACTGCACGCCTCGACGTTCGGCGCAGCGGCGACCGCATACGCCGAGCACCGCCCGGACTACGCGCAGGCCGCGGTGCGCTGGGCGCTCGAACCCGCGCGCGGCCCGCGAGTGCTCGACCTCGGCGCCGGAACGGGCAAGCTGACTGCCACGCTGGTTGCGCTGGGCGCCGAGGTCGTCGCGGTCGAACCCGATCCGGCGATGCTGGCCGAGCTCCGGCGCGCGCTGCCGGGTGTCCGTTCCCTGCCGGGTAGCGCCGAGGCGATTCCCCTGCCGGACGCATCCGTCGACGCCGTGCTGGCCGGCCATGCCCTGCACTGGTTCGACATGGCCGTCGCGGGACCCGAGATCGCCAGGGTCCTCGTATCCGGCGGCATCCTGGCCGGCCTGTGGAACGTCCTCGACAACCGGGTCGACTGGGTTGCCGAACTCGAGCGGGTCGGCGGGAGCGCGGCCATCGGCCCGCGTGACACGCTCAGCGGCTGGCGCGCCGAGACGGCAGCGGCGCACCTTCCCGGAGACGGCGTGGCCGGCCGGTTCGGCTCGCCGGAGCAGGCCGAGTTCCCGCACGGGCAGCGCCGCACCGCCGACTCCCTCGTCGCGGCACTCGCGACGAGGGCGGGAGTTCTGGTCATGGCGGAACGGGAGCGAGAGGCCACGCTCGGCCGGATCCGCGCTCTCCTCGCGAGCCGGCCGGAGACCGCCCGCGGCGAGTTCACCCTCCCCATGCTCACCGGCGTGCTGCGCGTCCACCAGCCGTAAACCGCATGACCGGGTCCGGCCTGCGGTGTGAGGGTGCGGATCATGACCACTCAGGTACGCACGTCCGCCGGCGTGGTCCGGGGACGCTGGGAAGACGGAGTCGCCGTGTACCGCGGCGTTCCCTTCGCCGCGCCCCCGGTCGGGCGGGATCGGTTCGCCGCTCCCCGCCCGGTGGTGCGCTGGGACGGGGTCCGTGACGTGACCCGGTTCGGTCCGCCCCCACCGCAGCCGGGCAGGCCGACGGCGGGGGAGGCCTGGCTGAACCTCGCCGTCTGGACCCCGGATCCCGGCGGGACCGGGCTTCCGGTGGTGGTGTGGATCAGCGGCGGCACGTACCTCAACTGCGACACATCCAATCCGCACCTCGCCGGTGCGACCCCTGGCGGGCGCCGGCGCGGTGGTGGTGAGTGCTCACTACCGCACCGGTGCCGAGGGCTTCGCCCGGCTCGACGGCGCGCCGGACAACCGCGGGCTGCTCGACCAGGTCGCCGCACTGCGCTGGGTGCACGACAACATCGCCACCTTCGGCGGTGACCCGGGCAATGTCACCGTCCTTGGGCAGTCCGCGGGCGCCGGCTCGATCGCCGCGCTGCTGGTGATGCCGGCGGCGGCCGGACTGTTCCGTCGCGCGATCCTGCAGAGCCTCCCGGGGACCTTCTTCACACCAGGCCTGGCCGCGGACGTCGCGGCGGAGATCAGCGCCGAGCTCGGCCGCGCGCCGCGGGCCGAGGACCTCGCTGATGTCGCCCCCGATGATCTCGTCGACGCTGCCCGGTCAGTGACCATGCGTCTTCCGCAACGGGTCGATCGGTGGGGCGCGGTGGCGTACACGCCCACGCCGTTCTCCCCGGTGGTGGACGGTGAGGTCCTGCCGGCATCCCCGTGGGCAGCGCTCGCCGATGGCGCGGCCCGTGATGTCGATCTGCTCGTCGGGCATACCCGTGACGAGTTCAGCCTGCTCGGCACCCGGCTCG
The DNA here is from genome assembly GCF_050948425.1 of Pseudonocardia xinjiangensis. Lineage (NCBI taxonomy): Bacteria > Bacillati > Actinomycetota > Actinomycetes > Pseudonocardiales > Pseudonocardiaceae > Pseudonocardia > Pseudonocardia xinjiangensis. The sequence continues at coordinate 465,212 of NZ_CP192009.1, forward strand.
GGGACATCGACGACGCCGGGGTGGACGCGCTGCTCAACGGGCTGACACCGACACCGGGCGCGCAGCGCTACCGATCGGCCTATCCGTCCGCCTCTCCGAACGAGCTGCGCGACACCGCCATGTCGGACTGGCTGTGGCGGATGCCGGCCCTCCACCTCGCTGAGGCGGCCCACGCCGGTGGAGCGCGGGTGTGGCTCTACGAGCTCTGCTGGGGGTTCAACTCCGTGGGCGCATCGCACAGCCTCGACACCCTGCTCCTGTTCGGCACCACCGAGATCAGAACGGGGCTCACGGCAGCCGGTCCGGACGCGATGGCCCAGGCCCGACGTCTGTCGGGGCTGATCCGGGCCGAACACCTGTCGTTCGCCGCCACCGGAGACCCCGGCTGGGTTCGCTACACGCCCCACGAGCGCGACACGCGGGTGTACGACACCGACTCCACCGTCGCCCGGTATCCCGAGGAGCGGTCCCGCTGGATCTGGCGTGATCGACGTTTCGATGCCCTGGACCTCACGGCATGACCCCAGGCCTCGTCGGTGAGCCTCGAGGGTGGGCTGCGCGGTCCTGATACCCCGCGCCCGTATCGTTCGAGACAGCTGTCGGACACTGTCGGGTAGCCGCGCCGCGGTCCGAACGGGGCGACCAGCAGAGGACGTTCCGCATGCATCTGTCGCAGGCTGCCGCGACAACGGATAGCTTCTGGCCCGGGAGTCTGGACGGCTGGATCGGAATTCTGGGTGACAGCACGACGTTCCTGATCGCCATCGTCGGTTTGTCCTTGTGGCTTCGTGGCCGAAACCCTGTTGTGTCCCTCGCGCTGCGGAATGACCGGAGGAGGACGATCGGTGCCGTTCTCACGAGCCGTGGGTATGGACGGATCACGACAAGACGGGCGTGCCGAACCGCAGCGGAACGCCTCGTGCTCGGGCAGCGTGCTCTCACCGTCGCCACGGAGCTGAGGTGGATCGACGAGACCGCAAGAGATCATCGGCTGCCGGTCCCGGTCGCTCTGCACGGGATCGGCGGGGAACCGAGCGATGATCTTCAGCGGCTCAGCATCGCGTATCGGGCGTTCGCGCACCGGCTGAAGGCGCGCGGTCTGCTGGGTGGAGGAACGGCGCCGATCCTTGCCGAGCAGGCCGACGTGGCCGCCCGCACAGGCGAGTACCTCATGGCGCAGGCCATGTTCGCGATGGGCACGACAACAGCCGACGGGCGTGGCTCCTTCGCCATCGGCATTCGCCAGGTCGACGCAGCTCCGGCTCGAACACGTCAGGATCGGTGAGGGCCCGGGACAGGGAATCGACGATATCGCCGTCTCTCACCTCGCAGAGCGTCTCGTCTTCCCGGATACGTTTGCCGAAACGCTCTGCCGGGCGGACGGGATCGAGCCGATGCCGCTACCGCTGCGCGGCGAGGCCGATCGACGGCTTCTCGAGCAGCGCCTCAGCGGCAAGTTCTTCGACGGGACTCTGCCGTCCCTGCGGGGCACGGTCCGGCAGCGTGATCCCGCGAGCGGCTGGGTCCGGCTGCACCTCGTGCTGGCCGAAGCCGCATACAGCGCTGTGATGGCTACCCATAACGTCGGGGACCGCGGTATCGGCCGGCGCCGGGATGAGCTCAGCGGCGCGGCTCGCGTGCTGACGCTCCCGTGCCTGCCGGTGACGAGCGACGAGCAGATCATCGTCGTCCGACGGTCCGCCCATGTCCGAACCGGCGAAGGACAGTGGGCGGTCGGCGTCAACGGGAATCTGGAGATGCGCCCACGTTTCGGCATCTCGCTTGACCGCGACCCTCACGGAATCCCGGACCCGCGGCTCGCGATCGTCAGGGAAGCCGCGGAGGAGCTGGGAGTCGACCTCAGCGAACAGCCACTCGAGATCCTCGGGATCTCGCAGTTCGACTCCGACCAAGAAGTCGCGGTGTCCATCCTGCTGACGGCATGCCGGGTGCCTCTCACCGCAGCCGAACTCGCTGCTCGCGGTCGCTACTCGCACGCAACCGAGGGCCGCTGGGAGAGCGACGGCGCGATCCTGGCGGTCCCCGTTCCCACCGACATCGCCGGCGTCGAGTCCCTCCTCCGCTGGACCTTGACTGCACCTGACCACCAGCCACACCTGACGTCGGCGCTGGTCGCATTGACCTACCCGCGACTGATGGAGGAGATGAACGGCGACGCCGACGCGGCTCACGACTACCTGCGGAAGCTCGCAACCAGCTCCCCTGCCTCCTCGCCGCCGTCCGGAATCACCGAGATGCGCAGCCGGAGATGAGTCGACGACCGCGGTGCCTTCTGCGGCGGTTGCAGCGGATCGACATCCGCGCACCGATCTGTCCGATGGGGGGCGCGCGGCGGTTTGCCGTAACCGCTGGTGGTGCTGTATGGCACCCCCCCCGGGCCTCCGCCAGGCGGAGTGACCGGGAGGAGGGCGCTTCGTCAGAGTGTGTTGCCGGCGGCTAATAACACGCCGACGCAGCAGCTACTCTTCGCCCTCTGTCGGCTCTGCGCCATCGGTAAGTGGCGGGCCGTCACCCGGTCGTCGTTTCAGGCGGCGGAGCGCTCAGTGACGGGTCGGCGACGCAGGCTCAGGTTCGAGAGGGCCGGCGGGGTGTAGGCCACATTGTTCGGGCCGGCTTCGGTGCCGGGCGGAACGATCTCGTCGATGCGGTCGAAGACCTCGTCGTCCAGGGTGATGTCGGCGCCGGCCAGCAGGTCGTCGAGCTGTTCCATGGTGCGTGGTCCGATGATCGCCGAGGTGACGTCCGGGTGGGCGATGGCGAAGGCCATGGCGAGGTGGGTCATCGGCAGGCCGGCCTTCTCGGCGAGCGGGACGAGCTGTTCGACCACGTTGAGCTTGCCCTCGTGATTGAAGTGCACCGGCATGGTGCGAGCCCGGTGGGTGTCGTTCTGCCCGCTCTTGCGGATCCGGCCGGTGAGCAGGCCCTGGGCCAAGGGGCTCCATACCAACGTGCCCATCCCGTAGCGCCGGCAGACCGGCAGCACCTCGCGTTCGACGATGCGGTTGACGATGGAGTACGGCGGTTGCTCCGTGCGAAAGCGTTCCAGGCCACGGCGCTCGGCGACCCACTGCGCCTCGACGATCTCCGAGGCCGGGAAGGTCGATGTGCCGATCGTGCGCACCTTGCCGCTGTGGATCAGGTCGGACAGTGCGGACAGCGTCTCCTCCACGTCGACCGTCGGGTCGGGCCGGTGGACCTGGTAGAGGTCAAGGTGATCGGTTTGCAGGCGGCGCAGGGAGTTCTCGGCCGCGGTGATGATCCAGCGCCGCGAGTTCCCCCGGTGGTTCGGATCGTCGCCCATCGGGTAGTGCATCTTGCTGGCGAGCACAACGTTGTCGCGGCGACCCTTGAGCGCCTTGCCGACGATCACCTCCGATTCGCCACCGGAATACACGTCGGCGCTGTCAACGAAGTTGATCCCCGCATCCAGCGCCCTGTGGATGATCCGGATCGAGTCATCGTGATCGGAGTTTCCCATGGCCCCGAACATCATCGTGCCCAGGCAGTAGGGGCTGACCTGGATTCCGGTCCGACCGAGCGTGCGGTACTTCATATTCTTCTCCCGTTGAAAGTGTTTTGGTGAGCGTCTGCTCGTGGTCGAACACGATCTCGACCAGCGGGCTGTGCGCGAGCCAGTCGTCGAGGTCCTGGCGCCGGCCGACCCGCGCCGCGATCTCGGGCCGGTTCTGCAGGTCGAGCACAGCGGTGATCACCCGCCGCCGTGTCGACTCGTCGACCGGCCTCGCGGTCGCGGGCAGGTCGGCCCTCACCCCGTGCTTGAGATGCACGACGAACCGCGGGTCAGCGCGCAAGTTCGCATACCAGCTGCGGGGGACGGGCATGCCGGTCAGGTACCAATGACCGTCGACGCGGTGGAACCAGACCTCGATGCGGCGAGGGATACCGCTACGCCTGCCCAGCGTGGTGATGTCGATAGTGCGCTCGGTCGTGGAGGAGTCCGGCCCGATGTCGAGGGCGCGAGCGACAGCGTCATCCACGGTCACAGTCCGCTCTGCCGCTCGTTGTCGGAGAATACGTCGCCGCCCCCAACTCCGGTCCGGCCCAGCTTGCGATACTTCATGCTTCTCAGGAAATCAGCACTGCTGACGCCGGGCTAGCAAGATCCTCTCGCGTTTATGCACAATCCTCTTCGCTCAGGCAGCGTTCACGGAAGCGCCGCGCCGGCGGGCCCCGCTCCACCACGTAAACGCGCCGCATCGACGCTGGGCGGGACACCGAACTGGCGGCGGTACTCCCGGCTGAACTGGGACGGACTGTGGTACCCGACACGCTGGCCGATGCCGGTGATGTCGTTCGGACGGTTCGTCAACAGCAGTCTCGCCGCCTGTAGCCGGATGTTCTTCTGGAACTGGATCGGGCTCATCGCCGTCACCGCCTGGAAGTTGCGGTGGAAGGCGGAGACACTCATCCCCGACAGCTGTGCCACCTCCTCGACCCGGAACGGCTGGGTGTAGTTCTCCCGGATCCACCGCACGGCACGTCTGACGTGCGTCAGGCTGCTGTCGGCCACGCCGAGCTGACGGACGACGTCACCTTGCTCCCCAGTCATCAACCGCCAGAGGATCTCGCGCTTGTACAGCGGGGCCAGTGTTTTGCGGTCCCGTGGCCGGTCGAGCAGGCGCAACAGCCGCACCACGGCGTCGAGCAACTCATCCGGGGCGTCGCTCACCGCGATCCCTGGCCGCGCGGTGCCAGGAGACTGCGGCATGTCCCCCGGCCCGACCGGCAGCAGCTCCGCGATGACGGCAGGTTCCAGAGTCATTCCGAAGCCGAGCGCGGGCACGCCGGGAGCGACGTCCATGGCGTGTCCGGTGACCGGGACGTCGACCGAGGCGACGAGATACTGTCCGGCGCCGTAGTCGTAGAAGCGGTCGCCTAGGGCGAGACGCTTGCCGCCCTGGGCGATGACCGCCAGCACCGTCCCCGACATCGAGGACTCCGGCCCAGCGGCGTGGTCGACCTTGCAGATCCGGACGCCGTCGATGACAGTAGCCAGATCAGGACGCGCATGCCGGTCCAGCAGCACACGAAGCTCGTCCAGAGACACTTCGCGATTGCATCACAAAACCCGCGGAGGCACGGGAGCGCCTCGCGGACCGGACCGGGTGCCGCCGGAACGGCAGGTTGCGGCGTAGCTGGGTCCGGGCATCGTCGCGCCGGTCATGCCGGCGCAGCCACTCGCCGTAGCAGGCGAGCCCTGGCCGATTCCGGATGTGCACCGCGATCAGGCCAGTCGCGGGTCCGCTGAGCTCACAAGCATCACCCGCGCGTGACGATGTCCGATTCCCCACGTACCTCGGGATGCAGCCGCCCTGGGCGGTCGCCTGTGCCGGAACGGTGCACGTCCGGTTCGACCGCGTCCGCGACGGCGTGACCACCGAGGTCACCGACCAACCTCGGCGCGCCCACCCCTGACTGATCGCGTTTACCGGACGGGTTCGGAAACGTGCCGTACGAGCGTTACTACGCGGGTGATCCGGTAGGCGCGCATGCGAGGAACTACCTCAACTACGACAAGTCCGACGCATTCCGGCTTGTCGACCGAGCGCTCGCCCTGGCTGGTGGCCCCGTGCAGGCCGTCGCCGAGATGAGCTGGCCCGGGTGAGCGCGCACGGGTGTCCTGGCACGGGATCAGAACGCCGCACCGCGGGTCGGCCGCGGTCCCGCGGCGTCCTCAATGCTGGTGGCGTTGGAACGGCGGAATCAGTCGGGTAACTCCCGTAGAGCGGCGCGGAGGCGCAGCATGAGATGAAGGTCGAGGCGGCGGCCGGGTTCGCGCCAGTCGTCTCCGAGTATGTCGGTCACCGATTCCAGCCGCTGGTAGAGGGTGTTGACGTGCACAGTCAGCGCTTCGGCTGCCGCGCCGGGACGCAGATTGTGGTCGAAGTAGGCCAACAGGGTCGCACTGAGTGGTACGCCTCGCCGCTGTTCGGCGGCCAGCAGGGGGCCAAGGTTGTGTTCGATGGCTGCGCGCAGTTCAGCGCGGCCGGCGGTGCTGAGCAGGACGCGGTAGATACCGAGGTCCTCGGCGGTGCAGAGCTCGCCGACCCGCCCGAGAGCGAGCAGCGCGTCCACGATCTGACCGGCCGCGCGGAAGCTCCGCCCCAGCCGCATGCCTGCCGACCCCGGACCATCCGCATCATCGGCGTGTGAACCACTCGCCCCAGCGGCGACCGGACTGGCCAGCCCGGCGGTGACCGAGCCGAAGCGGGTGCTCCAGGACTCCGTCACCGCCTCGACCGTGTCCTGAGGGAGCACGATAACTGTGCGCGATCCGAGATCGGCGACGACCGCGCGCTTCGGCGCCGCCGCCCTCAGCGCCGCCAACCCTTCGCCCGTCGCCGTGGTCCCGGCCGTGGCCACCAGCACGTCATAACGCGTCGACGGGTCGAGACCGGCGAACCGCATCTGGCGGTCGAGCACGGCCGGATCGGCGCTCGGGTTGTTCAACAGGTCGGCCAGGAACGAGTCGCGAGCTCGGCGGGCCGCCTCATCGACCGCTTCGGCCCTGGTCAGCGCGAGTGCCAGCACCGGAGCCGCCCGAGCGAGCAACCGGTCAACGAACTGGTCGTCCACGAACCTCGATCCCATTCGCTCCGCCGCCGAACCCGACTCAACGGGTCCGGGCCCCCACGGCTGAGGCTTGGAGATGTCGGCGGAAGCTTGAGGGTCGGCGACACTTTCGAAGTCGAGGCTATCGGCCTCGCGACCGGGCCCGAGCGCGCGCTCAGTGCCGGCGGTCCTGGTTGCGGGCACCGTGACCAGTGCGCCGAGGACGTCGCAACCGGCCACCACCGGACACAGGCCCGGCTGCGAGGCGACTGGGGCGGTCGAACCAGTAACGGAACGGCTGGTCGGGCTGGCGGCGAGAGCGGCGTGTACGGCGGCCAGCCGGTCCGCCGGCACGCCTTCCGGGGGTGGGCCGTCAGCGGTGACCAGGTAGACCGGGCGGCCGGCCAACGTACGGACTTCGGCCAGCAGGTCAGCGACCTGACCACCTCGTAGTACCACCTGGGTGAGCATGTTGTCCCAGCGCAGCGCCTGCTCGAGCTCCCCGGTTCGCCGCTCCAGCTCGCGGTTGACCCGGTTGAGCTGGTCCAACCCGTCCTGGTATCGCTGCACCAGTCGCTGGTTGTCCAGTGCGACGGCGGCGTGCGCGGCCAACGCGACCAGCAGCGCGATGTCCTCCCCGGTAAACCGGTGCGGCCGCCGCTCCAGCACGAACAGCACCCCGAGCACCTGGTCGCGGCCGAGCAACGGGACACCGAGCACGGACCGGCAGTGCTCGGCCCGGGCCGCGGCGTCGTTGTCCGGGTGATGGTTGAACTGCGCGGTCTCGTAGTCGTCGGTCCAAGCCGGCTGAGTATGGGTCAGCACCTCGCCGGCCAGCCCGGCTTCGGCCTCCACCGAAATCCCGACCAACTGTGGGGTAAGCGCGCCGCTCACCGCATGGATCCGCAGCCGGCGATTTGCCTCCACCAGGCCGAGGTAGGCCATGTCCACCCCGAGCACCCTCCGGGCGTGCCCGACTATGTCGTCGATCAGCGCCAGCTGGTCGCGGTCGCCGGTGGCGGTGAGGTGCGCGGCGACCTCGTTGAGCGTGGCCAGCTCGCGGGCCCGTTGGGTGCGCTGTTCGAGCAGGGATCGGATACGCAGCGCTGCCACCGCCTCGCAGGCAGCGCGTTCGGTCGAGCCCAGTTGCTGGGCCAGCCCTCTCTCGTGGGCCGCGAACTCGGCCTCTGACGCCTCGGTCAGCAGCAGCTCCAGCCAGCCTCCCTCGTCCACCACTCACCCCACTGCTAGTGCACTTCTCCATGCGAGCAACCGATTGATGGAGACCCAATCCATTGTAGCGACAGTTCTCGGCTGGTTATCTCGTCATCACAACCACCGAGACGTCGGAAGAGGACAGGATGTACGACACCCGGCATTCCCGGCCCCCAATCATGATCGCCGACAAACCATGAGTTGCGCAGGCGCCCCGCGTTATCTATCGGGGAAGACCGACGGCTCAGTCAGCGGGAACTGGCCGAGACGTTCCGGCTGTTCGGACGGTTCGGGGTTCGGCGAGGGCGTCGCCGGACACGTCACCGCCCGCGACCCCGAGAACGGTGCTACTGGGCAACCCGTTGGGGACGATCTTCTTCCAGATCATGGTGTCGGACCTGCTGCTGGTGAACGAGCACGCCCGCTCAGTGCACGGCAAGGCCTTCACCAGCCGCGCCTCCCGCTCGACCCGATCACCCAGGAAGCGGCCGCGTGGCCGCTCGGTCGGCCAGGCGGGCTGGTGGTTCATCACCCTGGAGCACAGCTGCCAGGCCGAACTGCTCGCCCGAGCGGCCGGCACCCCGATCGGCTGCCGCCGTCGTCAGCCGCGGCCGTCTACGTCGAACCGGCCGCTCACTGCGCCGACTGGTTCAGCTTCCGCCCTCTGTCTGACCAGATCACCGCCGAGGAACCCAACCTCGTCTACTAGAGCAAAAACCATTCTCAACAAGCAGCCCAAGGGAATGCGCATGTCGAGTCCACACAACAGCGCCCGGGCCGCCGCCACACCCGAAACCATCGCCGTGGTCGGCACCGGCGCGGTGGGCGCGGCCCTGGCCGCCTGGCTCGCCCGCGCCGGACACCGCGTGATGGCCTGCAGCCGGAGCGCGCCGGAGCGGCCGGTGGTCGTGATCGATGAGGGCGACGGCCCTCGGGCTTACCCGGTGCGCTGGCACGCGGCGCCGGCGCAGGTCGACTCCACGGCGGACTGGGTGTTCGTTGCCACCAAACTGCCGCACACCCCCGTGGCGGCCAAGTGGCTGTCCGCGCTGGTCGGCCCGAGCACCCGGATCGTCGCCGCCCAGAACGGGGTAGACCACCGTGAGCGGTTCGCCGAACTCACCGACGCGCCCGTCGTGCCCGCGCTGGTCTACTTCATCGCCGAGCGACTGGCGGTGGGCAGCGTTCGGGTTCGGCACCTCGGCCGGGGGGATCTGGTGCTGCCCGACGACGAGAACGGCCGGCTGGCCGCCCGGCTGTGCAACGAGAGCGGGATCGTCGCGGAAACCGAACCCGACTTCACAACCCAGGCCTGGCGCAAACTGCTGATCAACGCCGCAGCGAACCCGCTGACCGTTCTGACCGGCCGTCGGCTCGAGGTGCTCCGCGAACCATCGGTCGCCGAACTGGTCCTGGCTCTGTTGGACGAGACCGTCTGGGTGGGACGGGCGGCCGGGGCCCGGTTCGACGCGTCCTCGGCGTCGGAGGCGCTGGCCTGGCTCCGAGCGCTCGACCCGGACGGCACCTCTTCGATGCTGCAGGACCGGGAGAACAACCGAGGCCTGGAACACGAAGGACTGACCGGCACGGTGGTGCGCCTGGCCCGGCGGCACGGCATTCCCCCTCCGGTCAGCGACACCGTTCTGGCCCTGCTGCGCGGCCTTTCGGCGAGCCCGGTCGGCAGTCCCGCCAGGGGACAGGTGCCAGCCGGACTCGGGCATGAAATGCAGGACCCCTGTTGCCACTGATCCCCAGCTCGTCGAGCTGATCACTGGTCCAGGGCATGGTGATAGATCGCTTTGTGGTCGCGCACCGAACACCAGCAGAGAGGGCCTGATGACGACACCACCCCAAGAAGTACTCAGTTTCTTCGCGAAGGATGCTGATTTCGCGACGCTTTCCGAGATCACCGACGCGGCTCGCGCGGGGCTGTCCCCTGACGTCCGCGACTTCCTGGACGGTGGCGCGGGGCGGGAGGTGACGCTGCGGCGGAACCGGCGGGCATCAGACCGCTGGGCCTACCGTCCTCGCGTCATGACCGGGCTCGGCGTACCGGATCTGGCCACGTCTTTCCTCGGCATTCCGCTGGGGCTTCCGATCCTCACCGCGCCGTTCGGCGCGGATGGACTGTTCCACCCCGAGGGACACCGCGCCGTCGCTCGGGCCAACGCCGCCGAGGGCGCGGTCAGCATCGTGCCGGAGGCAGGCACCCACTGCCTCGAAGCCGTCGCGGAAGCGGCCCCGGTGGCCGCCCGGATCGCCCAGGTGCACCCCATGGGCCCGCCCGCGAACTTTCTCGCCCTGTTGCATCGGATCGAGGACGCCGGCTATGACGCCGTGTGCGTCACGGTCGACTGCCCGACCGCCGGCTGGCGTGAGGGCAACCGGCGCCACAGGTTCAACCTGGACCCGGCCGTCATCAGCGGCAACTATCCCGCCAGCGGTCCGGTCGCGCTGGACGAGGTGTTCGGGCAGCTGTTCACCCGCACCGAGCCGGTCTGGACGTGGGCCGAGCTCGGCGAGCGGATGTCTACAACCCAACTGCCGTGGATGGCCAAGGGCGTCCTGACCGCTGAAGCCGCGTCAGCTGCGGTGGACGCCGGCGCCTCGGCGGTCCTCGTGTCGAACCACGGCGGGCGCCAGCTCGACGGGACCCCCGCGCCGCTCGACCAGCTGCCCGAGATCGCCTCGGCAATCGGTGACCGCGCACAGATCGCCCTCGACAGCGGTATCCGGTCGGGCAGCGACGTGGTCACGGCGCTGGCGCTGGGCGCCGAGGTTGTCGTCATCGGCCGGCTCGCGGCCTACGGGCTTGCGGCAGCCGGCGAGGCCGGAGTCCGGCGCGTCCACCAGCTACTGCGAGAAGAGATGCGCACGATCCTCACCCTGCTCGGGGCCGGTAGCGTGACCGAGCTCGGCCCTGCCTTTCTGCAGGAGGTACAGCCCTGACGACCCGGCTACCAGGGAAGGTAGCTCGGCGGCCACCGCCGCGGCGGCTCGAGAGGGCGATGTCGCCGTGGGCATGCGGGCAGTACCTCAAGTTCGTGGGATGGTCGTCGGCACGGACCGTGGCATCGGCCAGGAGACATACGCTCGGCCGCAGCAGGTGCGGCGGGGGCGGATCCGCACGGGCTGATGTTCGCGAACCACCCGGCCGCTGGCTGACGGTCACCGATACAACCGCGGACGCACGACTTCGGACACTTGTGGGCGGCCGTGCATGGTGGACGGAGCCGAGCTGGGCGGGGGCAGGCTCCGTCCACCAATCCGGCGCGGCCGGAGCTGACCTTCCGTGGCGGTCGAGGGGCCGCCATGGAAGGCCGCCGGCATGTCCGACGGCCGCACCGACACCGTGACGTGCTGGATCGTGTGGGGCCGTGGTGCCCAGCTTGGTGGGATCGGCGGTAACGGACTCGATCATTCGACGCGGGCCGGTTGCCGGGCCTGCTCCGCGGTGTCCTCGCCGGGCAGCTGCAGGTCCACCACGCTGATGTTGACCTCGACGACCTCAAGGCCGGTCATCTGCTCGATGGAGCCGATCACGTTGCGCCGGATCGAGCGGGCCAACTCGACGATCGCCACCCCATATTCCACGACGATGGTGAGGTCGATCGCGGCCTGGCGTTCGCCGACCTCGACCGCCACTCCCTGGCTGCTGCTGGCCCGCGCGCCCGGGATGCGTTCGCGGACCGCACCCATCGCACGCGCCGCGCCGCTACCGAAGCCGGCGACGCCCGTGACCTGCTTCGTGGCCAACCCGGCGATCTTCGATACCACAGGGTCGGCAACCGTGGTCTTGCCCTGGCTGGTTTCCAGATCACTGTCGCGAGTCGCGACCGGCGAGCGGGTCGACGCACTTGCTTCGTTGCGCGGGGTCTCGGGGCTGCTCGGGGCCGAGGCTCCGCTCGGGATGGTCGTCATCAGCTATCGATCTCACTCAGCTGCCGGGAGGTGGTGCCCGGGTGCTGACTCCTCCCCGGACCAGCGTCAATGTCGTGGAACGCCGCTACCTGCGGATACCCCGCTCACAGGATCGAGTTCGACATGGTGATGTGATGTCCATCACAGTCTTGCTGGGCCTGGCAGCAGGGAGACCGCGGAGCGATGGGTCTCGCTCACCATGGCCGCGGAACTGACCGGTTGCTTCTCGCCGACCGGGTGCGGCTCGGTCTCATGTCGCCCAATCGGCGCCGCGGCAGTCGTGTCGCAGCGTCCTCTTCCCGCTTGTGGACCTGCGGAACAACCATCGGGCGGAGCTGATCGCGCTAAACAACTGCGGTGAGCGTGCGTGAATGCCGTCATCCGCTCCGATCTCACCGCCATCCCGGCCTACAGGCGGACGCACCGTCGAAGGCTGCCTCAAGCTTCCACTGCGAGGGGGAGAAGATCATCATCCGCCCCGCTCCCCGGGAACGGTGTCCGCGTCACCATCACCGGCACCGAGGAGAACGACCTGTTCCTGGCGGCAGCCCGGAAGTTCGCCCGCTGAGGCGACCTCTCGGGAACATGCATGATTCGGTCGCCGTCACTTCCCCACGCGTCGCTGCACCACTCGGATTCGCAGGCTGCCACCCGGGTCAAGATCCAGGGGCACTTTGGGACTCCTCTCTGGTTCGACCTCGCCGAACAGTCCCTTCAGCACCTCCGCGGTCTGCCGGTCGGTGAGCCGGCGTCTCCCGAGCCTCGAGGAAGCCGTGTGAGATCCGGGGCACGGCAGCGGAGCCGCTCGTACACAGCAGGTGGCATGTCCCGGGATCACCCCGCGTCCTCAACCTTGCGGTACGGCGTCAGCCGCAGCCGCGGCCAGCCGGCCGTGTCGCGCAGGAACTGCCGGTCGTGGCTGGCCACCACGACCGCGGCCGGGGTCCCCGCCAGCGCCGCGGTCAGCTCGTCCACCAGCGCGATCGACAGGTGGTTGGTCGGCTCGTCCAGCAGCACGACGTGGGGGCGGGCGGCGAGCAGGACGGCCAGGTCGAGGCGCCGCTGCTGGCCGATCGAGAGGTCGGCAACCGGCCGGGTGGCGTCGCGGGAACCGAGCAGGCCCAGCTGAGACAGCGGCACCCGGTCGGACTCGTGGAGCCGGCCCGCGTTGACGAGCCTGGACACCGCGGCGTCGTAGATCTCGAACGCACGGCGCCGCGACGGCGGCGGGGACTCCTGCCGGAGCAGGCCGATGCGGGCGTCGCGCTTGCGGTGCACGCTGCCGCCGGTCGGGTCGAGCGCACCCGCGAGGACGGCCAGGAAGGTCGACTTGCCCGACCCGTTCGGCCCGGCCACGACCAGGCGGTCACCCGAGCGCAGGAGGGCCGAGCACGGACCGGCGAGCCGACCGGACACGGCGACGTCGTCGGCCCGTAGCAGCGTGGCGCCCGGCATCGCGCCGAGGCGCGGAGCCTGGAACCGCAACGGCGGCTCGGGGACGTCGACGACGTGCGCCTCGAGATCCTCCTGGCGCCGGTGCACCGCGCGCACCAGGGCGGGGGCGCGGGTGGCCCGGGTGTGCTTCCCGGTGCCCTTGGCCGGTCGCCAGCCGGTGGACAGCCGGTTCTGCGCCGCGGACAGATCGTCGACGAGCCGTTGCCGCTCGATCTGCTGGGCGCGGTGCTCGGCTTCCCAGCGCTCGCGCTCGGCGCGGCCACCCTCCTGGTACCCGCGGTAGCCGCCGCCGTAGGTGCGCGGACGGCCGTCGCGGGTGGGGTCGAGGTCGAGCACGGCGGTGACGACGTCGGCCAGCAACGCACGGTCGTGGCTGACCAGCACCACGGCGCCGGGGTGGGACCGCAGGCGCGCGGTGAGGTGGTCGAGGCCGCCGGCGTCGAGGTGGTTGGTGGGCTCGTCGAGCAGCAGGATGTCGTGCCCTGCGCCGAGCAGGCAGGCCAGCCGGATCCGGTAGCGCTGCCCGACCGACAGCGTGGCGAGCCTCCGGGAGCGGTCGTCGACGGCGTCGAGAGCGGCCAGCGACACCGCGACGCGCCGGTCCGCGTCCCATGCGTCGAGCGCGTCGACGGTCGCGAGCGCGGCGGCGTACTCCTCCTCGGCGCCGGGGCGGCCGTCGGCGAGCGCCGCGGTAGCGGCCTCGAACGCGCCGAGCGCGGCCCGAACCTCAGCCAACTCGACGTCGATGAGCTCGCCGACCGACCGGTCGTCAACGATCGGCATCTCCTGGTCGGCGACACCGAGTGAGCCGGTCCGGCGGATCGTTCCCGCGTCGGCGCCGAGCCGGCCGGCCAGCACCTGCAGCAGCGTGGTCTTGCCGCGGCCGTTCTCCCCGACGACGCCGAGCCGGTCGCCGGCGGAGACAGTCAGGTCGACGCCGGTCAGAACCGGTCGGCCGCCCCGCGTGACGTGCAGGTCGGTGGCGCCGAGATGAGCGCGCGAACGGGTGGACGGGACGGGATTGGTGAGCATGCTTCCTCTTCCCGCGCAGCCTGCAGCGGTCCGCGAGGCGGGACTGCGGGAAGCGCGAGGCACGAAGTGACGGCGGACAGGGAAGCGCGGCCCGGCCTCACCTGAGGAGTGCCGGGACCGCGCGCGTCCGCGCCGTCAGAGGAAGAAGTAATGCCTCACGCGCCGGACAGTAGCAGCGCAGCCGATCACGTTCGTCCCCTTTTCCGACGTGCTCGGCGTGTCGAGGCCACCGCGTCTTCGCAGAGCGGGGCTGCTCCTCGCAGGGCCCCCTGCCTCTGTGAGGAGGACACGCGGTCTGCGAGGACGGGCCGGCCGGCGCGCTGCCCGGCCGGGGTGGCCGGCGGGGTCGTCGTGATGCGCAGGCTGAGGGCGGCGGCCAGCAGGTACAGGCAGGCCTGAGCCTGCAGTGCGACGGTGAGGCCTGCCCCGGTGCCGACCAGGCCGGCGAGGAGCATGCCGGCGGCCTGGACACCGCTGAAGACCGCGAAGAAGGTGCTCAGGACGCGCCCGCGGCTGCCGGGATCGGTGTGGGTCTGCAGCAGGGTCAGGAGGCCGGTCATCGCCGCCATTCCCGGCACGCCGGCCGCGATGAACAGGGCGATGTAGACCCCGAGTTCGGTGGTCAGCGCGGGCGCGTTCCAGACCAGCAGCGACAGGGCGCCGAAGGCGGCGAGGGCGACCGAGGCCAGCCGGGCCGGGCTCCATCGCCGGATCAGGACGCCGAGGAGCAGCCCACCGGCAACGGCGCCGATGGCCTGCACACCCCGCAGGATGCCGACGTCGGTCTCGCTGCCGTGCAGGTCCCGGACGACGAAAAGGACGAACAGCACGATGAAGGCGCCCTGAGCGATCCCGGTGCACGCGGCGACGGCCATGACCCGGCGCAGCACGGCCGTCGTGGCGACCACCCGCATCCCCTCGCGCCAGTCCTTTCCGAGGCGGGAGACGCTGCTGCCCTCGGCCGGAGACGCTGTGGCGTGGTCGTCGACGTGCAGGCCGCCGGGCCGGCGCAGGGACCGCGTCCCGATGACGAAGGTGGCTGCGGTCAGGAGGTACAGGGCGACGACGGCCACCAGTACGCCCTCGATGCCGGTCAGGCCGAGCGCCAGCCCGCCGAGCGGACCGCCGATCAGGCGGGCCGAGTTGGACAACACCCCCATCACCTGGTTGACCGTGGCCAGGTCCTCGACCGGCACCAGGGCTGCGGCGGTGACGGCACGACAGGGCTCGATCACGGTGCTCAGCACGGCCTGGACACCGACGATCAGGTACAGCAGCCACAGCTGCGCGTCGGTGTCCACGGCGAGCAGCCCGAGCAGGGCCACCGCCTGTCCGGCAGCCACCCCGGCCATCAGTGACCAGGGGTCCAGGCGGTCCACCAGCACCCCGGCCAGGGGGCCGACGAGGACCGAAGGCACCAGTTGCAGGGCGAAGACGGTGGCGGTGACGAGCGGCGAACCGGTCAGTTGCAGCACGAACAGCGGCAGGGCGATGAACATCATCCAGTCGCCGATCTCGGAGACCAGGCCACCACCGCCCAGCCGCGCCACGCCGGGACGCCGGACCACCCCCAGCAGGTTGCTCACGACGGGTCTGCCCCGTCCTCGGCGCTCTCCTCCGCGTCGTCGACCACATCCGGGTTGAGGAACGCGCGCAGCGTCACCTGGACCACCCCGCTGTCCTGCGGTGCATCGGGGCGGATCGGGCGCACGTAGGGCCGCAGCAGACCGTCCACGGCGTCGAGCAGGTGCTGGAGCTCCTCCGGCGTGACCTGCAAGGAGTACCCGTTGTCGGCAGCGGCGTCCTGCCACCTGTCGGGCAGGAGGTCCCGGCGCGCCAGGTAGCGCTGGTAGAGGGCTTCGGAGTGCTGGGCGGCCACGCTCTCCAGCACGGTCGCTGCGACCCTCGCCGCCGGGCCGTCACCAGGTTCGACGGCGAAGCCGGGGGCGACCGCCTGCCACGGGCGGGTGCGGGCGTCGCCGTCGCCGGGCGCCGGCTCGACCAGCCCCACCTTCGCCAGCGCGCGCAGGTGCCAGGAGCAGTTCGACGCGCTCTGCCCGACCACCGCCGCGCACTGGCTCGCCGTGCGCGGTCCCGCTGCCAGCAGGTGGTTCAGCAGTGCGTAGCGCACCGGCACCGCCACCGCGGCCAGCGCTTCCTGTCCCAGTACCGCCCTCGGCGGCGGGCGCCGTTCTGAAGTCACGGCTTCAGGGTGGGGCCGCGGGAAGGCAGATGTCAAGTCTTCGCTTCAGAACTGAGCGGCCCACAGGACCCCGGCTGGGTGCTTGCGATGGCGGTCCGGCCCGGTCCACTCTGGGTCTGCAGTGGGGCGTGAGCCGGTACGGGCACCTCGATCCGCGGCTGATTCGTCCCTGCGGGGGGACCACCGAGAACGACGAACAGTGACGTCGCCACTCACCGCCAACGGCCGGTAGCAGGAGCGGTGTGAGGGTGTCGGTCGTCCCTGACACCACTCTGGAGGTTGCGATGAGCACGAGGGATGTCCGGATCGACGACGCGAGCGGGAGCACGAGCGTGCCGACCGTCGACCTGAAGTTCGAGGCGGTCGTCATCCCCGTGTCGGATGTCGACCGCGCCAAGGCGTTCTACGGCGGCCTCGGGTGGCGGCTCGATGCGGACTTCCCTTTCGACAACGGCTTCCGGGTCATCCAGTTCACGCCACCCGGCTCGGGCTGCTCGGTCCAGTTCGGCGCGAACATCACCACGGCGCCGCCCGGCTCGGCCCAGGGCCTCTACCTGATCGTCTCCGACATCGAGGCCGCACGCGACGAGCTCGCCGCCCGGGGTGCCGAGGTCAGTGAGGCGTTCCATGCCGGGGAGCCGGGTGCCCAGTACCAGCCCGGTGCCGGGAGCGCTCGGGTCAGCGGGCGCGCGCCCGAGAACGCGAGCTACGGCACCTACGCCACGTTCGCCGACCCGGACGGCAACGTCTGGCTGCTGCAGGAGGTCACCACCCGGCTTCCCGGGCGCGTCGACGCCGCGGAGACCTCGTTCCGCTCGGTAGCCGACCTCGCGAGCGCGATGCGGCGTGCGGAGGCCGCGCACGGCGAGCACGAGAAGCGCACCGGGGAACGCGATGAGGACTGGCCCGCCTGGTACGCCGCCTACATGGTGGCGGAACAGGCCGGGACGGAGCTTCCGACGTGAGCGACTACGACGTCATCGTTCTCGGCGGCGGCGCGCCCGGCGAGCACTGCGCCGCGGCGGTGGCCGCGGGCGGGCTGCGCGTCGCGGTGGTCGAGCGAGAGCTCGTCGGAGGCGAGTGCTCCTACTGGGCGTGCATCCCGTCGAAGTCGCTGTTGCGCCCCGGCGAGGCGGTGCAGGGCGCGCGTGAGGCCGGCGCGAGCGCCCAGATCGACGTTGCCGCCGCGCTGGCCTGGAGGGACTTCATGGTGTCGGACTACTCCGACGCCGGTCAGGAGCGCTGGCTCACCGACCACGGCATCGACCTGCTGCGAGGCGCCGGCCGGCTGGCCGGCACCGGCGTGGTCGAGGTCGACGGCGTCCGCCACACAGCGGAGCACATCGTCGTGGCGACCGGATCGGATCCGATCGTGCCTCCGATCCCGGGACTGAGTGAGCTCGAAGGCGTCTGGGGCACCCGGGAGGCCACGAGCATGACGGCGGTCCCGCGCCGCCTGCTCGTGCTGGGTGGCGGGTCGGCCGGCGTGGAGATCGCGCAGGTCGTGCGCCGTCTCGGTGGCGAGGCGGTGCTCGTCGAGGGCGCTGCCCGCGTGCTTCCCCGTGAGCCCGCGCCGCTGGGCGAGGCGCTCGGCGCGTCCCTGCGGCGGGACGGGATCGAGCTGATGCTCGGGATGCACGCCACCGCCGCGCGTCGGGAGGGTGACGAGTACGTCCTGCAGTTCGACGGCGCTGCGGACCTGCGGGGCGACCGGTTGCTCGTGGCGACCGGCCGGCGCCCACGCGTCGACGGGATAGGCCTCGACACGGTCGGGGTCGAGGCCGATCCCCACGGGATCCGGGTCGACCAGTACATGCGAGCAGGCGAGCGCCTCTGGGCGATCGGTGACGTCACCGGCATCTGGCCGCTCACCCACGTCGGCGAGTACGAGGGTGACGTGGTCGCGGCGAACATCCTCGGCGGTACGCGTCCGGCGAACTACGAAGCTGTTCCGCGAGTCACCTACACAGATCCGCAGGCAGCGGCGGTGGGGGCGGTCGAAGCGCAGTACAGCGCCACGGCCCCGGTGTCGGAGGTGCCGAAGACGGCGACGTACACGCACGCCTACGCCGAGTCCAACGGTTTCCTGACGCTGCTCAGCGACGGCGAGCGACTGACCGGCGCCTACGCGCTCGGCCCCGAAGCCGGCGAGTGGATGCAGCAGGCGACGCTCGCCATCCGCGCACATGTCCCGCTCGACGTGCTGAGCGACACGATCCAGCCCTTCCCCAGCTTCTCGGAGATCTACGACGCAGCGTTGAAGGTGCTCCGCATGCAGATCGCGGACGTGCCGAGGCCGGCGGGACCGATGGACGCGCAGGTAGCGGGCCTGTCGGGGTGAGGAGGGACAGATGAGCGGCGCAACCACGCATGTTCCCGCCCAGCGCGAACCGGAGCTGGCCGGACAGACCGTCGTCGTGATCGGCGGCAGCGCAGGCATCGGGCTGGAGACAGCTCGACGTGCCCGGTCGGAGGGTGCCGATGTCATCCTCACCGGGCGCAATGCCGACCGGCTGGAGAAGGCTGCGCTGGAGGTCGGCACGGAACGCAGTGCGGCCTTCGACGCGAACGACCCGGCTGCCCTGGAGAGGTTCTTCCAGGATCTGCCGGCACCGATCGACCACGTGATGGTCACGGCAGGGGGCCCGCACTACGGGCCCCTGCTGGAGATGGACTCCGGCCAGGTGCGCGAGGCGGTCAGCGAGCACATGGTGCTGGCGCTCGAGGTCGCGCGCAGCGCCGTCGGGCGCATGCGGCCCGGGGGCACGCTCCTGCTCATGGGCGGCACCGGTGCCCGGCGTGTCGGGCACGGCCTCGGGATCGCCTCCGCCACCACCGCCGCGATGCCTCCGTTCGTTGCGGCCCTCGCGCTCGAGCTCGCGCCGGTTCGGGTCAACCTCATCGCCGCAGGCTTCGTGGACACCCCGCTGTCGGCGTCGCTGCTCGGAGGTCGGCTCGAGGAGCGCCGGAACGAGCTGCGGGCGACGCTGCCGATCGGCCGCGTCGTCGGTCCCGCCGACGTCGCCGCGCTCGCCGTCCACATCATGAGCAACACGGCGCTCACCGGCGCGACGTACGACATCGACGGCGGGCAGCAGTTCGTCTCATGACCCGGGGACAGAGCTCGGCCGGCTCAGTTGTGCAGGTCCATTGCCCTGGGGGGGTATGCCTCGCCGGACCGTGTCGTCAGAATGCCATGGCATGAGTCACGACCGGTATCAAGATCCGCCGGGGCCCCCGCCTCGCCCTGGTCCCGTGGCAGGTCGCCAACCGGACCGACCACACCCGGGCGGGTACGACCAGGGCCCGAACCACGGGATACCGCAGGCTCCCGGGCGTCGCCCGCCACCGCCGCCCGATCCCGGCGCATACCAGCGCCCTCCGCAGGCGCCCGGCGGTCGTCCCCGCCGGCCCCCCGGCCCCGGCGGGTACGACCAGCCGCCCGGTCTCGCCGAACAGCCCACGACTCCGGTTCCTCAGCAGGGCCCCCAGCCCACCAGGTACTACGAGCAGCCGCCGCTCCCGGCCCCCGCGCCGTACGAGCAGGATCCCGACCCGCACCCGCGCGAGCGGCCACCAGCGCAGTACCAGCCGGCGGCGGAGCCCTACGAACCGCCGCCACCCCCTCGGGACTACTCCGGCCCGGCGTATCGAGAGCCCGAGGAATCTCCTGTCGACTACCAGCGTGAACGCGACCGCCGCGCCGACCGGACCACTCTCATCGCCAACACCATCCGTGTGGTCACGGCTCTCATCGCGCTTGTCTTCGTGTTGCACATCGTGTTCACCCTGTTCGGCGCCAACCCGGACAGCGGCGTGGTCGCTTTCGTCTACGGCACCGCGAAGATATTCGTCTTCGGCTTCGGCGACGTCTTCACTCCCGGCGATGCCACGATCGGCCTCATCGTCAACTACGGCCTGGCGGCGATCGTCTACCTGGTGGTCGGCCGGGTCATCCACCGCACACTTCGGAACCGCTGAGCAGGTCACGCCATCGGTGACGCATCAGGGTCGTGAGAGATCAGTGTCGAACAGGTGCGTGGCGTAGGTGATGGCCCACCTGCCCGAATTGCGGCTCGAGCGAATCGCCGAGGCCGTGCTCACGACGATGCCCGAGGATCCGCTGTCTCCCCTGTCCGTCTGTCGGCTCTGTGACGAGGCCAGCTGCTCGGCATGCCCGATGGGAGGCTTCGGCATGGGTTGTTGCGGCCGGTGGAACCGGCCGCAACACCCACGGGCTATCGGTGGAGATCGGTCACTTCTGGGAGTAGGCGCCGGGGAAGTCGACCGCCGAACCGGGAACCGGCTTGATCAGGTCCTCCTGCGGCTCGGTCGTGAGGTACCCGACCACCGGGCAGTCGATCAGTGCCTTCATGCTGCCGTACGGCTTGCCGCCGGGTGCAGTGAGCAGGTCGGGGTGTTCGGCTGCGAGCTTGAGGATCTGGAACTCGTCGGTCTGGCGAACGTTCAGCTTCTGGTCGATCGCCTTCTGGGTCCACTCGCCGAACTGTGCCTCCCACAGCGGGCTGTAGGCCGCGCGGCGGTTGTTCTCGGTCAGGGTGGGGAAGTCGCCCTGGACGTTGAGGGGGTCGCCGCCCTCGCTCAGGGCCTTCAGCAGAGCCGTGTTGCCCAGCGAGGCGTCCTCGGTGGCGTGGCCGTCCTTGATCACGTGGATCAGACCCTGCGCCTGAGGGTTGCCCAGGCCGGTCTGGCCGTTGACGAACGGGAAGATCCGCTCGCGGACGCTGCCGAGGAAGTCGTCGCCGCCGGAGAAGGCGGTGCCCGACAGTGCGGGTGCGTAGGTGGCGCGCTCGATGACCGCGGTCGTCGGGTCGTTCGAGTCCGTGGAGATGTAGAGGATGGGCTTGCCGGAGTCGAACCCGCGCACCAGCAGCAGGTCCACCGAAGCCGGGTGGAACGGTCCGGGGCCGGGGGCGTCCTTCTCGTCGGCCGGGTGCACCGCCAGGACCCGCTCCGCGGTGTTGGTGTGATGCTCGACGTCGAACGGCCCGTCGCCGACGGCGACGATGGGGGCGTTGTAGACCGTGGTCGATCCGGCGACGCGGATGAACGGGCTGTACTTGGCATCGCCGACCGCGCCGGGCGTGGCCTCGCTCGGCGGGAAGCCGTTCGGGCCGGCCTTCAGCACCCGGGTCGGGCTGAAGTCGGGAACTCCGGCGAAGTGGACGGTGGCCTCACCGAACACGTTGTCCGGGGCGCCGGTCAGAGTGACGTTCTGAACGCACGTCTGGCAGCCGATCGACGCGTTGGCGAGCTTGGGCGCGAAGTTCAGGCCGAGATCGTCGGCCGGCCCCTGTTCCGAGGCCTCTGTGATGACGTACCAGACGGTCTTGCCGTTGAACTCGCCCCGGTGCAGTGGCAGCCGGACGAACTCGTTCTTCAGATCGATCTTCACGGCGCTCGGCAGGATCGTCTTGGCCGCAGGCAAGATCCCGCTCGTGGCGCCGGTGGACGGCGGGGCAGGCGGTGGCGCGGCGTTCGCCTGCGCGCCGACAACGCCGGCCAGCATCGAGGCCACTGCCACCCCGACGAGGGAACTTCGGAGCACCCAGCGGCGACCATGAATCTTCATGTAAAGCTCCTGAAATGATTCGGGAAAGGAAAGGTACGCGAGCCGGGCTGTCCACCCGTGGTGGGAGAAGTCACTCCCGAGCTGGCGCCGGTAACGCTAGCCCGGGTTTTGCTGCGGATTCCTTACGAAGACCTTATGGATTGGGTTGGCCGCTCCAAAAGAATTCGTGCAGAGGGTGCGATTCGACCAGGGACTAGACCGGCCGGCCCATGGCGGGATGCTCCGCGACAAAAGTCGGAGGGCCGTGGTCAGCCGTTCGCGGACGCGCCCACGTTCGCGCCGGGGGTCGGAAGCTGAACGAGCACGAGCGGGACGAACAACGCAGAGTGAACGCGAGGAGAGATCGAACCTTGCGCCCTCGGTGGCCCGGGCAGCCTCTATGATCAACAAGCAGTCGCATTCACCGAGCTGGGGGAAGAATGACCTGGAGCGAGATCCGGGATCTGCACGTCGAGTTCCTCGCCGAGCAGGGATTCCGCCCGAAAGTCGATGACGAGGGAGACATCCACTTCCGCTACGAGGGCCGGCACCACTTCATCATGGAGTCGCAGGAGGACACGTACTTCCACCTGCTGTTCCCCAACTTCTTCCCGCTCACGAGCGGGACCGAGGTCGAGGCGGCGGCGCTCGCGGCGTCGTCGGCGACCCGGGTGACCAAGGTCGCCAAGGTGTACCTCAACCCGGCGATGGACAACGTCTGCGCATCCGTCGAGTTGCTCGTGGCCAAGCCGACGGACGTCCACGACCAGTTCCTGCGCTGCCTGGGCATCCTCGGTACGGCGACGGGGAAGTTCCTCGAGGAGATGACGGCTCGGCTGGACGGCGCTCAGCCGGGCGTCCGGACCGCGTGAGCCGGCGGCCGGGCCCGACCTGCTCGGGCCCGGTCCGTCAGTTCCCGGTCTCTTCCGGCGTGAGCAGCTTGCGGACCGCCCGCTCCACCAGCACCGGCAGGTAGTCGCGCACCGTGGCCGAGTCGAGGACCGTGCGCTGCTCGGCGATGTGAGCCAGCACGACATCGGATCCGACCGTTGGGGCGAAGTCGCGGAGCAGCCGCGCCGTCACGTTCTCCCACTGGCTCGCCATGCGTCGTTCCTGCGCCCGAGCCACGGCGTCGTCCGGATCCGCCGGCTCGCCCGGCACGCCGTTGTTCGGGTCCTGCCGCGGCTGCGCCAGTTGCGCCATGAGAGCGGGCGATCCGGGCAGCCACATGCGATCGGCCGGACCGTCCGCGGTGACGCCTGGCTGCGCGAGCTTCAGGTTCTGGTCGATCTTCCGCTGGACGAGCTTGATGTTCTCATCGGCTCTCGGCGGAATCGGCTGCGTCCACGTGGACGAGATCCGCGGACGGACTCCGTCCACCTCGGGCGATGTGCTCATGGATGCACTCCTGCGGTCGCGGGCAGGCCGGTTGCGCTGGGCCGGGAGACGGCCCGGCATCAAACGTTGATCAACTGCTTCCGGAGATTACCCGACCTCGTCCACATGCAGCCGTCCGCAGTCTCCGAGCAGTCCGACAGACTGGGCCGGCCGTGAAAAGGCACCATCGGAGGACAAATGGGGGAGAACACATGACACGGTTCGTCGTCGACTGCGGAGCTGTTCTTCATCTGGCCGGGGAGGGGATTCGCGTTCCGGCCGAGCACGAGCTTCTCGCGCCGACACTGTTGCGGTCGCAGACACTCTCGACCCTCCACGAAGCGGTGCACCGGGGAGAGCTGCCGTCGGATGTCGCCCTGGCCCGGCTCGCGCGCGTCAAGGCGATGCCGATCCGGCTCCTGGGCGACGCCGTGCTCCGGCGTCGGGCATGGGATCTCGCCGAGAAGATGGGGTGGGCCGAAACCTACGTCGCGGAGTACCTGGCACTGACCCAGTTGCAGGCGGATGCGTTCATCACGACGGACGCCGATCTGGCGCGCCGGGTGGACGGCGTAGTTCCCATCGCGTCGATCGAGGTGCTGTCGACGATCTGAGTGCTGCTCGGGCCCAGGCTCCTCAGGTCCGCTCCAGCAGCAGCCGCTGTGGACCACGGAACGAGATGTTGGGCGGGAAGGTGAGTTGCTGGTCCCGGACCAGGGCGAGATCGGGAGCGAGGCTCGTGAGCAGTTCGAGAACGATGCGGACCTCCATCCGGGCGAGCGGTGCCCCGAGGCAGAAGTGGATTCCCTTGCCGAACGCGAGGTGGCGAGCGGCGTCCGGGCGGCGGATGTCGAAGGTGTCGGGGTCGGGGAACCGGTCGGCGTCGCGGTCGGCCGAGCCCAGCAGCAGCATCAGCTTCGCGCCCGCCGGCACGTCCACGTCCCCGATCCGCACCGGCTGGGTGGTGATCCGCCGCCACGCGAGCACGCTGGTGTCGAACCTCAGCACCTCCTCCACCGCGTTGGTGATCAGCGAGGGGTCGGCGCACAGCGCCTCCCACTGGTCGCGGTGCTCGAGCAGGCGGCGGATCGTGTTCGTGGTCAGGTTGGTGGTGGTCTCGTGCCCGGCGAAGCTCAGCCCGTAGATCACGCCGATGATCTCGTCGATGGACAGCTGCTCGGGATCATCGAGGTGGACCCGGATGTGGTCGCTCGTGAAGTCGTCCTGCGGGTCGGCGAGCCGGTCGGCGACGAACTGCTCGCAGTAGCGCCAGTACCGGGCCATGTTCGTCGCGATCTCGCTCTGCTCGGTCGCGGACGGCAGGCCCCATGAGAACGCCATCCGGTTGCCGCACCAGCTCTTGAGCATCTCGGTGTCCTCGGGTGGGAAACCGATCAGCGTGAAGATCATGTACGCGGGCAGTGGGAACGTCAGCTCCTCGACCACGTCGAACCGCCGGCCGCTGACCATCCGTGTCGCGAGCTCCTCGGCCTTCGCCCGCACCTTCGGCTCGAGGGCTCCGGTGCGGCGGGCAGAGAACGCGCGCAGATTGTGCCGCCGGATCCGGGTGTGCTTCGGCGGGTCGGCGCTGGACATCGTTGCGCCGGCCCGGAACCCGCCGTCCCGCAGCGTGGTGCGCGCCTCGTCGGCGAGGGGGAAAATCGGGTCCTGCGCGATCGCCGCCGAGAATGTGCCGGGATCGGTGAAAATCCGCTCAATATCGACATAGCGGGTGACCACCCACATGTCGAGATCAGGAGCGTGGAACGCTGGTGCCTCGGCCCGTACCTGCGCCAGGTGTGGATACGGATCGTGTAGGTAGTCGGCGGCAAAGGGATCGAAGGACCGGTGGGCAGGACATGTCGAGCTGGTTGTCGGGCTCATCGGTGCTCCTCGAAGGATTGCATGCGGGTGCCTACTGCGAGCATGGGCGCGCTGCCGCGCGATGTAAAACGTGATCTCCTGGCCCGGTGCATGAGTAATGCTCATGAAGAGCGGTTCGAAGGTCCGCTCTGCAGCACTTTCCGGCAATGCGCCATGAATGCCTGTGCGCGTCGGGTCAGCTGAACGGAGGTGGGCCAGGCCAGCACCACCGGCGTGGGGTCGATCGGATCGGCCAACGGTCGTGTCACCAGCGGTAGACCCTCATAACTCACCTCCACCTCGGGACGCTGGATCAACATCGAGAAGCCGTAGCCGCGCGCAACGAGCGACCGCACCATCTCGAAGTTGGCGGTGCTGTGCCGGATCCTCGGTATGACGCCCGCCGCGGCGAGCACGCTGCTGAAGTGGTGCCGGCTCGGCGGGAAGTCGAGCATGATCATGTCGTGTGCGGCCAGGTCGCTCAGCCGGACCGACAGGCCGTCAGCCAGGGGGTGCTCCGGGGCGAGCAGCACGTACGGCGTGGTCGTGTACACCGTCTCCCGCTCGATGCCGGACATGATGTCCATGTCATAGAGCAGCGCGACCTCGCACCTGCCCGCGAGCAGCATCGACTGCAGGTCCACCAGCGACCCTTCGACGAAGTCCAGGTCGACGCCCGGGTGCTCGGCGTGGAAACTGCCGAGCAGGCCGGGCATGACGAACGGGCCGATGGTCTGGAAGCAGCCCACCACGAGCCGCCCGCGCGGTGACCGGCCCAGGTCCTGGGCGCCCACGCGGAGTTCCTCCGCCCGTCCGAGCAGAGCGCGTGCGTCGGTGATCAGCCGCTGACCAGCCGCGGTGAGCGTCAAGCCCTTCGCGCGCTGGCGCAGCAACAGCTGCACGCCCAGCTGGCGCTCCAGGTCGGCCACGCCCAGCGACACCGCCGACTGGGAGACGTGCAAGGCCTGGGCGGCCTTCGTCATGCTGCCGGCCTCCGCAGCAGCCACGAAGTACGACAGCTGACGCAGACTCAGTTCCTCGACCACATCCCGATTCTGGATTGTCCCCACCAGTCTTGGGGCGCGGCCCTCCTGATGACGAGGTCGTCGGCGCGAAGTCGGTGGACGACACGACCCGATCTCGGGGAGCGTCCCGGCCCATGGGCGACACGAAGATCCAGACATTGCGGGCGCTGGCGGGGCTGGCGACGCCGATGGCGCTGCGCGTGGCGGTCACGCTGCGCCTGGCCGACCGCCTGACCGACGCCGGTGCCACCGCCACGGACCTTGCCGGACAGACCGGGACCGAGCCGGCAGCGATGACCCGACTGCTGGACCACCTCGTGACGCTGGGCGTCCTCGATCGCACGGGCGGTCGCTACCGGACCACCGCACTCGGCGACCACCTCCGAGAGGACGCCGACAACGACCTGCTCGACGAGCTCGACATGACATCGGCCATCGGCCGTGCCGAGCTGGCCTTCGTGGAACTCCGGCACACGATGGAGACCGGGCAGGCCGCCTACCCGCGGCGCTACGGCCAGGACTTCTGGGCCGACCTCGCGGCCACCCCGGCCCTGCAGCGGTCCTTCGACGCCAAGATGACCCGCCGCTTCCGCGAGCATGCACCGAAGATCGCCCACCGCTTCGACTGGCACCGCTTCCGCACCGTCGTCGACGTCGGTGGCGGCCAGGGCACGGTGCTCAGCGCCGTCCTCCAGGCACATCCGACCGTTCACGGCCGGCTGGTCGACCTCGCTCCCACCGCAGCACGAGCCGCGCAGGAATTCGCCGCCGCCGGCTTGAGTGGTCGGGCCAGCGCCGTCGCGGGCAGCTTCTTCGAGCCCCTTCCGGAGGGCGCCGACGCCTACATCCTGTCGGACATCCTCCACGACTGGGACGACGAGCACGCCGGCAAGATCCTGGCCCGCTGCGCCGAGGCTGCCGGATCCGACGGCGTCATCCTGGTGATCGAGCCCGTCCGCGGACGGGGCGCCGACACCGCCATCGATCTCTCGATGCTCGTGTTCTTCGGTGGTCGGGAACGGAGTATCGACGAACTCGCCGAGCTGGCCGCCGGCCACGGCCTGGAACTGGCATCGACGACGCCGGTCACGGAAGGCCGCACCCTGCTCGAGTTCGCCGGCACCAGGACGCGCAAGGCGAAGGAGTCAGGGTATGTCCAGCCCGGGGCGTGAACAGCTACTGGTCTCCCACTACTCGACGTCATGGGGCTCCCCGCGGGCGCGGATCCCACTCGGATGTGGACCTATGCCACTTGTGGCATGTCCCAGCCCGGCGGCGACCGGATGCTCGAACTCCCATGTTCGGCCCTCGGCCCGCATGGGAGCTGGTAGAGATTCTCACGGTGGTTGTCGTGGATCATGGTCCGAGCCTCGAGAACCTGTCACTGCCGGATGGCTCGACGGTCAGATGTGCATGGCTGATCCCCATCACCTCCGCCGAGGTGCGGTACAAGAAGAAGCACGGGTTGGAAGCGCTCGAGGAACGGTTCGAGGCCGGTGGACTCGATTACCTCGACCCACACCGGGCCAGTGTCTGCTGAATGTCCTCCTCGCCACCCGCAGGCGTCGACGGCGCTCGCGATCGTGGTGCAGGCGTGGGCCACCCCGGGCGTGTTGCCGGCCCGGGTGGCCCCGAGGCCCTGGTCGAACTGGCAGGCAACGGGCAGGCGCAGCCGCGGCGGCGCCCACCCACGACGAGAACCGGGGCCCCGCCCGGCCCTGGTGCCGCTCCAGAACATCGGGATGATCGACTCATAACACGCTGTGCCGGGGAACTCCAGCCTTGACTTTCGGTCCACCAACCGTTCTCCTCATCCTGAGGAGGATTGTCCGATATGACGTCGATACTCATCTTCATCGCCGGAGCAGCACTACTCATTTACAGCGCCGAGAAGCTGATCGTCTACGTCGTCGGCGCGGCGAGCGGCCTGCACGTGTCCGTGTTCCTGCTCGCCATCATCTTCACGGGAATCGAGTTCGACGACGTCGCCCTCGGGGTGGCTCTGAACCTCGAAGACCTCAGTGGCGTTGCTCTCGGCACGGTTTTCGGAACGGCGATATCGATGACCGGGATCGTGCTTGCGCTTGCCGCGATCATCGCGCCGACCAGAGTGAACATCTCGCGCGACTACATCGTGCTTTTCGCTGTGGCACCGCTGGTGATGGTCCCGTTCATTCTGACCGGTCCGCTCACCGCCGTTCACGGTGTCGTGCTCGTGCTCCTGTTCGTGCTCTTCATCGCCTATGTCGCCGCCCGGGAGCTCAGGAGTAGTACGCCTGTCTTCCGCAATGCGGAGATACTCGAGAAGATCGAAGTGGGCGGCGGTGCGGGACGCCCTTCGCCGGGTGTCGACGAGCCCGTCGAGAAGCTCACGAGCAAACCCCCGTTCGAGGTGACGGTGCCCTTCAACAGGGCGCGCAAGCTCCCCGGCTGGGCGGGAATCGGGCTGGCCGTCGTCGCGCTCGCCGGCCTCATTCTCGGCGCCTACGCCACCAGCATCGGAACCGAGGGCATCCTCGAGGAGTACGCGATCGAGGGCGCTCTGTTCGGTGCCACCATCGCCACTCTGGTGCTCACGCTCGAGGACATCTTCCTGACCGTCGTGCCCACCCGCAGAGGTGCGCCCGAGATCGGGGTCGGCAACGTCATCGGCAGCGTCGTCTTCGGGGTCACCGGGAAGCTCGGCATCATCCTGCTCGCGGGTGGCAGCATCGTCGTCGGTGACGACGTGCTCTCCTGGCACCTGCCCGTGCTCGTCGTCATGACCGCCGTCGCGGCGTACTTCATCTACAGCGGCCGGCTCAGGCGCTGGCACGGGTTCGTGCTGCTGGCGCTCTACGTCGCCTACTGGGTCATCAGCTTCACGATGTTCGGGGAAGCCCCGATCGAAGCCGAGTGACCCTCCCGAGGACTGGCAGCATCTTTGCAGTCATGGACGGTTCTGCCAGTAGTCCTGGGCTCCGTCGCCTGGCACCGTAGAGACCGGTTCCGAGGCATGGAGGTGGAGAACATGGCCGGACGTGTGAGTGATCTGTTCGGACGGGTTCGCGCTGCCCTCCGGCGGCTCGACGAGCTCGAGCAGCGGCGGGCCCTGCTGGACCGGCCGTGGGAGGAGGAGTTCCTCCACTGGGCTGCTGACGGGAGCCTCCACGGCAGCCGGCTGCCCCCGGCCGGGAAGTACCGGCGTGGTCACAGCACCACGACCGGCGGATGGTGCCCGTGCGCCCACTCCCACCCGGTGCGGCCGTAGCGCAGGTCACGCGGGTGATCACCAGTTCGACGAGGTGTCCAGGTGACGGCGGAGGTCGTCGAACAGGACGGCGAGTCGGAGGGAGCCGAAGGCGGCGGTCGCGTGGTGCAGCACATCGAACACGGCGACCGTGGGGTCCGGGTGCGTCGCGGCGGCCAACGCGGGGAACGCCACGGCCTGCTGCAGCCGGTCGGGACCCTGCCCATCCGCCGGGCTGACTGCCCGGTACCGGACGTGCTCATCGGCCCACAGCGCCTGCCACGACGCCTCGACGTCGTCGAACGGCGCGGGCAGGGCTTGCCCGGAGTCGAGTGCGGCCAGAGCCGGAGCGATCCAGACGATCTCATCGAGGCCGGCCTCGGCGAAGGCACGGCGGGCCGCCCAACGAGCGAGCGCACGCTGGCGCGGTGCCCCGGCGGCTGCGACGGCCTCGGCGAGGGCCCGGTCGAGCAGCACCAGCGTTCGCGCGGAGGGAATCTCCCCCAGTGGACCAGGGGGTCTGGCTCCGCGCCAGAGCAGAGCCTCGTGCTGCTGCCGGCTGCGTTCGGCCTCGGGGTGTCTGCGGCGGTCGGCCTCGGCCCGCTCGGCCCGCACCTGGGCGGGATCAAGACTCTGCGCGTAGTCGTGCCAGTACCGCGCCACCTCGCCGGTCTGCCGCAACACCTGGTCCGGCCGGGCGGCCGATGGCCAGAACTGCAGCAGGTATCGATCGGGCGCAGGCGCGTCGGCACGGCTCGTGTCCGCTGCCTTGCCCGCGTCGATGCCGGAAGCGCAGTAGCGGACCCGGTACACGCCGGGGGCGAGCGCAAGGGGCTGGAACGTGGCACCCGCCCACCCGACCAGCGCAGTGGCTGACGAGTCGGCGACGAACCCGACCTCGACCACCTCTTCCCACTCCTCGCCCACCGGTGGCGGCCCGTCGTGCTCCTCGACGACGAACGGGACCTGCCCGGTGTGCAGACCGGTGATCAGGAACAGGCCGCCTGGATTTGCCGCTCCGCACAACCCGTTGACCTGACCGGCGAAACACGAGGCAAGATCCGAGACGCGCCAGCCTTCCACTCCGTCGACAGAGGCCTGCGAGTAGCTGACGTGGATATCGCCGCTGAACAGGGTTCGCACGCGGGCATTCTGCTGATCACCGGCCCCCAGCGCCATGATCGCTACGAGATCCGGGTGTTCGCCCTTGTGGGAGCGGATGGGCGGGTCTCGCGGCGATCATGAGGCCGCGCGGTCAGGTGCTGCGCACCCGGGGCGGGACGATCATCTTCCGGACGTCGACGAGCAGGAGGGCCGCGAGGCCGAGCAGCGGGAACAGGGTGAGCTGCACGAGACCCGCGCCCTGCCACCCCATCCCGGCGACGAGCCGGGCGAAGATCAGTCCGGAGAATGCTGCCGCCACGTAGTACGTGAGGATGAAGAGCCCGGCGCCGCGTCCCACGTGTTCGGGCCGGACGGCTCGCTGCAGAACCGTGCTGCAGTTGGTGAAGAGCACGCCACTGGCGAAGGTGCCCATCAGGAAGGCGAGCACGTACTGGGCGGCGGTGCCTTCGGCGAACTGGTACGCCGCCAGCGCGGTGAGTGACGAGCCGACGAAACCGACGGCCAGGAGCAGGCGCTGGTCGACGCGGTCCGCCAGCCACCCCACGGGAAGGGCGGTCATGGCGCCGAAGCCGACGAGCGACGCCGCGAGGGCGGCCTGTCCGGCGCTGAACTCGAGTTCCTCGCGGAGAAAGGTGGGGTACAGGCCCAGAAATCCGTAGAAGACGAGCCCCGACACGGCCGATGTGATGCCCAGGGCGAGGGCATTCCGGTTGTAGGGGGAGGCGGGGACGTGCTCGTAGGACGCCGTGTCGGTGGTGCCGTCCCGCCCGGCCACCGCCTCGCTCATGGCCCGGGGGACGGCGATCAGCAGGACAACCGCCATGACCAGGCCTGCACCTCCGAACACGAAGAACGGGGTGCGCCAGCCGCCCGCAGCCGTCGCCAGGCTCTGCCCGATGATCGGTCCGAGGAACACACCCAGGCCGAAGGCGAGACCGATGAAACCGGCCGCGGAGGCGCGGCGGTGAAAGAAGTAGGCGCCGATGATCGCGTAGATGGCCGTGGCCTGGACGCCCTCGCCGACTCCGCTCAGAAGCCGGTACAGAGCCATGTCCGCGAACCCCGCAGCGAACGGGATGGCGATCGTGGCGAGCGAATAGACGAGCACGCTCACGACCACGATCATTCTGCGCGGCAGCCGGTCCAGCAGGTATCCCGCCGGGAGGCCGGTGAGGGCGAGGCCCAGAGTGAACCCCGTGGCCAGCAGCCCGGCCTGGTCGAGCGAGAACCCGAACTCCTGACGGATCTCCGGCAGCAGTGGATAGAAGACCTGCCGGTCCATCGCGTTCAGCATGTACGACAGACAGAGCACCGTGAAACCGATGATGAGGGCGGCGGACGAGGCCTGGCGGCCCGGCCTGGGCTCGTTCTGTGGGTGCGTGCGACCGGGGACCGTCGGCTGCGCCATCGAAGCTCCTGACGTTCTCGGTGTCCGCTGAGCGGACACTCGTCCGTTGCCGGGTTCGCGTAGAGTGACCGAGTTGCCGAGGCGCCGTCAAGAGGGCCGCCGCAAGTCGAGGCCCAGGGCACGACCCGCAACCTGCGAAGGACCCGCGCCGGTCCCGTCGCTCCACACCCCGGCCGGTCGGCCTCGCGCCGCTGCTGATCGCGATGGACGACGGTCGGCGGGAGCCCATGTGGCCGTGGCGCCGCTCACGGAGTGAGAGTCTGAAGATCAGAGTGGCGCTATGGTCAAACCTTCGGAAAAGAGAAGGGGTGATCGGGTGCCTGGGTCGACCGGTGCAAGATCTTCAGGTCAGACCGAGTTCGTCGTGGTCGGGGCCGGCACGGCAGGCTGCGTCATCGCTTCGCGCCTTTCGGAGAATCCCGACAATCGGGTCCTGTTGCTGGAGGCGGGCCCGTTCGACGGGCCTGCTGCCATGGCGGTGCCTGCTGCGGCGGCGTCCATGTGGGGAACGGCGGTCGACTGGGCTTTCCACAGCGAGCCGCAGACCGGTCTCAACGGAGCCGTCGTGCCGTATACCCGAGGCCGGGTGCTGGGTGGCTCGAGCAGTATCAACGCAATGGCGCACATTCGGGCGCATCGATCGAGCTATGACGACTGGGTCCGCAAGGGCGCCCGGGGCTGGGGTTATGACGACCTGCTGCCCTACTTCCGCCGTAGTGAGCACGCGGACAGCACGGACACCGCGAACCGGGGTGTCGACGGACCGATGCAGGTGGCAGCGCTGCACGAGGTGAGTCCCTTCGCTCTCGCCACCCGCGACGCCGTGCGGCAGGCCGGGCTCCCGTTCGTCGACGACATCAACGTGGCCGAGCAGGACGGCGCGGGGTGGCTGGAGAAGAACATCGTCGACGGCGTACGCCAGTCGGCGGCTGACGCCTACATCCGCCCGATTCTGGCCGATCGCCCCAACCTGACCGTTGCCACCGATGCGCTGGTCCATCGGCTCCTGTTCTCCGGCGGACATTGCCATGGGGTGGAGTACTCGATGGAGGGCGAACTGCACCGCGTCGACGCAACTCGCGAGGTGGTGTTGACGGCGGGCGCGATCGGTTCGCCGCATCTGCTCATGCTTTCCGGGATCGGCCGGGCGGCAGATCTGAATGCGCACGGCGTTCCTGTCGTCACGGATCTTCCCGGGGTGGGGGAGAACCTGCAGGACCATCCGATCGCCCGTCTCGTCTACTCCGCAACCGGTCCCGTGCGGCCGAGTGCACGCCTCTACGGCAGCATCACCGCGCTGCTCCGCAGCGACCCCGCGATCGAGTACCCGGACATCCAACTGCTGTTCTGGGACATGGTGTCGTACCGGGCGCTGGCGGGGGGCCCGGAGCACGGCTACACCATCGGCGTCGTCGCGGCACGCCCCCGCAGCCGCGGCCGGATCCGCCTCGCGTCCGGCGAGGTCGGCGTGGCGCCCCTGATCGACCCCGGCTTCCTCACCGACGCCGACGACGTGCGGGTGCTCACGGAGGGGATACGCCGAGCCCGGGAGATCGGTGAGCAGCCGGCGCTGGCCGAGTGGCGGGCCAAGGAGTTCGGGCCCGGCGTGGACGTCCAGGAGGCCGATCAGTTGGAGCGGTACATCCGGGAGGACACGCACAGTGCCTGCCACCCCGCGGGGACCTGCCGGATCGGCGACGACGAGCGCGCCGTGGTCGACAGTGATCTTCGCGTGCGTGGCGTCACGGGCCTGCGGGTCGCCGACGCGTCGGTGATGCCGTCGGTGGCGGGCGCGAACATCAACGCCACCGTGCTGGCCATCGCCGAGCGCGCCGCCGTTCTCATCGGGAGCGAGGGCTGATCAGATCGGTCCGTCGGGCGGCTGCCTCAGATCTGCCGGAGGCACCACCAGAGCCACGCGCCACCCCCGAGTACCACCACGGCTCCGGTGACGAGGGAGCTGACCACGAGCAACATCACCCCGATGGCGATGACGAGCGCCGCGACGCACAGACTCAGTACGAGTGTCGGCCTCACCGGACCAGCATGTCGCAACTTGCCGTCGGTGGCGGTCCACCTCGGCGCACTGATCCGTTCGGGGTAGCGATGGTGGGGGAGGGGCCTGGGCCGGTCGGACGCCGCGGAAAATCGTGACGTGCGACCATCCCCGCCGTGACGAGACCTGTGATCTTCGTCGGTGGACCGCTCAACGGGCAGGTTGCCGAGCGGACTGGCGAGAAGTGGGACCAGTACCGCGACGACTCCGGACAGCCGCTCTCCAGGGAGATCGGCGACAAGGTCATGCGCCAGCAGCCGGCCAGCGAGCGGCAGCACTACTACCTGGCCTTCATCGCCGGGCAGCGCGAAGCTCTCGCCGAATGGGCCTACGTCCACCTGCCCCTCATGGGCTACTACACCGCCGCCGGCACATGGAACGCCAGTCTCAGCGCAGCCGTGGACGTGATGCAGGGGGCAGTGGCCAAGGAGTGACGGTTCCGGTGGTGTCGCCTCCCGCTACGCTGTAGCGTTAGTGATGTCACCGTGCCGAACAGGTCGATGACCCGCGGGGAGGCCTCGGCTCGCATCGAACGGAGCCCGAGCGCTTGCCTCGGCCCTGGGTACCCGTGCTGTCGGTCATGCTCCCGCCACGGATCTGGTTCTCAGGCCTCCCCGGTCGCACCACGCCCTTGGCATGGTCGTTGGAGTAGAGCCATGAACCCACGTCATCCGTTGCTCGGCCGTCCCGGTCGAGCCGATGCCCACCTGCGGGTGGCCGTCCACCAGCACACCGGTGCCGGGTTCGCCCTCAGCGTGGAGGGCGTGCTGGAACGGGCGACCGCGCCGATGCTGGCAGGCTGCCTGCACCGGCTGCTCGCGGTCGCCCGGCCGCCGGAGAGCGTGGCGGTCGACCTCGCCCGGGTGACCTTCATCGACGTGTGCGGCCTCAAGGTCCTGCTCGACGCGGCGAGGTGCGCCATCGAGCGCGGCTGCTCGCTGCGCCTCACCGACTGCAGCCGTCCCGCACTGCGGCTGGTGCGGATGGCGACGGCGTTCGACGTTCCGGAAGGACCTGCCCCGCGTCCCGATGGGAGCGCCCGCGCCGGGTTTCCGCTGGTGAGCGTGTGACGCCTGCCCGGGAATGCCAGGAGCCCGCCTCCCAGAGGAAGGCGGGCTCCTGGCAGAACAGGTGGATCAGATGACGCGGACCCCGGTGGCCTGGGGGCCCTTGGCGCCCTGGCCGACCGTGAACTCCACGCGCTGCCCCTCATCGAGGCTGCGGAATCCACCGGCGTCGATCTCGGAGTAGTGGACGAAGACGTCAGCGCCGCCGCCGTCGGTGGAGATGAAGCCGAAGCCCTTTTCGCCGTTGAACCACTTGACTGTTCCCTGTGCCATGGTGACTGCTCCTCGCAGGTAGAGGGGCTCCGCACTGTGCGAAGCCCGGCCGGCAACAGCGGCCTGCCCTGCGTCGTCCTGACGCCGGCGCCCGGCCACCGCTTCGTTCCTGCGGGCGTGCAACACACGAACACCGAAACTCAACGACCTACCTACCTAACTGGCGGACCCGTCGAATCGTTCCGCGAATCGCAAGAATATTTTTCCGGTGCTGCGAGCGGTCGGCGCGGACGATGGTGCGCGTAGCCGTCAACCGGAGGTCGTGGCCGGGTCGGCGGTGATCCGGGCCAGCCGGGAGGTGGTGGGCCAGCGAACGCTGTGCGCCCAGCCCAGCTTCTCCAGGATCCAGATCACGCGGGCGGACATGTCGACCTGTCCTGGCTGCACGCCGTGACGGGCGCAGGTGGGGTCGGCGTGGTGCAGGTTGTGCCAGGACTCGCCCATGGACAGGACCGCCAGCGGCCACACGTTGGTCGCCTTGCCCTGCGCGACGAACGGGCGATCACCGATCATGTGGCAGATCGAGTTGATCGACCATGTGACGTGGTGCAGTACGGCCACGCGCACCAGTCCGGCCCAGAAGAACGCCGTGAAGGCACCCCAGAACGACATGGTGACGAGGCCGCCGATCAGGGCCGGTGCGAGCAGGCTGATCACCGTCCACACCGGGAACAGCAGGCTGATCCGCGCGATGTCGCGGTCGGCGAGCAGGTCGGGGGTGAAGCGGGCGGCGTTGGTGCGGTCCTTCCCGAACAGCCAACCGAGGTGGGCGTGGAAGAACCCCTTGGCCAGCGCGGCCGGGGTGGTGCCGAACAGCCACGGCGAGTGCGGGTCGCCGTCCTTGTCGGAGTAGGCGTGGTGGCGGCGGTGGTCGGCGACCCAGGTGACGACGTCACCCTGCAGAGCCATGCTGCCGGCGATGGCGAGCCCGTTGCGCAGGCCCCGGTTCGCCTTGAACGCGCGGTGGGTGAAGTAGCGGTGGAAGCCGACCGTCACGCCGAAGCCGGAGAGGAAGTAGAAGCCCACGGCGAGGCCGATGTCGAGCCAGCTCAGGCCCCAACCCCAGGTCAGCGGCACGGCCGCGACCAGGGCCAGCATCGGGATCACGGTGAAGAAGTAGACCAGCGCGCTCTCCGCGGGTGGCCGTCTCCCGTCGAGCATCGGTTTGGCGTGGCCGCGCTGCTCGGTGGCTGTCGTGCCCCCGGGGGCGGTCAGTGTTGTCATGCTCGGAGTTCTCCTCGGTGATCTCGGGCGTGCGGCGGTCGTGCTGCGCCTGGTTGCGATGAGATGGACCCGGTCCTGGCGGAACGGCCCTGCGAGACGAAGACGCCCCGGGGTGCGGGGCCCTCACGTGCCTGCGGATTCCTGCGCCCGCACACTCCGGATACCCGTTTCCGACGATGGAGCACTGCGGACGGTGTGTGCGACGTGTCACTACTTTGTCGCGCTAGGTTGTAGACACTACGGTGTAGCGGCCCAATCTTCAATCGCGGACGGGGCAGCGCACGACGACGAGCACGGAGGTAGGCCTGGTGGACGGCGACGACACGTCGAACCCGGTGGTCGACGGAGACATCGACGGCGTCGCCGGTGCCGTCCCGGACGGGGGAGGGCGCCGGCCGGTGCTGTCCCGGAGCGAGGTGCTTGCCGCCGCCCTGTCGCTCATCGACCGCGACGGCGTCGAGGCGCTGTCCATGCGTCGCCTCGGCAAGGCGCTCGGCCGCGACCCGATGCGTCTCTACCGGCACGCGTCGAGCAAGGACGAGCTGCTCGACGGGGTGGTCGAGCTCGTGCTGTCCGAGCTCTCCGTCCCGGTGCCGGCGGACGCCGGCGACTGGGAGAAGGCCCTGCGGCGCACGGCCCACGCCTTCCGTGCGATCGTTCTCGCCCATCCCCACGTCGTGCCCTTGCTGGTGACCCGCCCGCTGGCCACCCCACTGGCCATGCGCCCCCTGGGCACGCTGCGCCCGCTCGAGGACCTGCTGGCGCTGTTCATGGAGGCAGGTTTCGACGGGCGCGGCGCTCTGCACGCCTACCGCCTCTACATCGGTTTCCTGTACGGGCACGTGCTCAACGAGCTGCAGGAACGGGTGCAGGACCCGGACGAGAGCGATGACCTGCTGCGGCTCGGCCTCTACCGGTTGCCCGTCCTCGAGTTCCCGCGGCTGCGCGCGCTGGCGACCGAGCTGGCGGAGTACGACGGCGGTCAGGAGCTCGACGAGGGTCTCGACGTCATCCTGACGGGCCTGCGCGAGCAGCTGAAGGCCGGCGCCACCGACTCGTGACGCCTGCTCGCGGCGGACGGGTGCGCCGCCCCTGACCGATCGCAGCGCCTACGGTGTCCCGGCCGACGCCGGCCGATCAGTCACCGGCCGGGCGTAACCGGATGATCGTCCGTGGGTGAGGGTCTCCCCGTCGTCAGGCGAGGGCGACACCGCGGCGGGCGCGTTGCCGGGCGCCCGACACGGCCACGGCCACCGTGATGAGGGCGAGCAGGCCGACGAGCACCAGCACGGGGACGTCCAGGACGGTGAGCACGAGGAGCGGGGCGATGGCGGCCACCGGCCACGGCCACAACGCCGACAGGTGCTTGTGGGCACCGACGAGCACGATGCCTGCGCCGATGAGGGTGAGGGTGATGCCACCGATCGCGGTCCACCCGGCCGGTGCGGGCAGGGCGGCGTACGGGTGCATGACCAGCTCCTCGATGCCGACGCCCGCCGCGGCGATACCGAGGCTGAGCGGCAGGTGGCCGTA
Organism: Pseudonocardia xinjiangensis; assembly: GCF_050948425.1. Lineage (NCBI taxonomy): Bacteria > Bacillati > Actinomycetota > Actinomycetes > Pseudonocardiales > Pseudonocardiaceae > Pseudonocardia > Pseudonocardia xinjiangensis. The sequence goes on from NZ_CP192009.1 coordinate 503,384, forward strand.
GACGTAGAGGTCGTGCCGTTCGTCGGCCTCGTCCTCCTCCTCGTCCTCGTCTTCCTGAAGCTCTTCGTTGCCGCTGGCCGAGGCGACGTCGAAGTAGGTCCACCAGAGGGCGCCGCCCACCACGAACCCGACGGCCGCCACGACCACGGCCAGGCCGGCCCAGGCGGCGTCGTGAACTCCCGTGACGATGCCCGCGACGACCTCCCCCAGCACGAGGATCACGAACAGCCCGAACCGCTCCGGCAGGTGTTCCATGTGCAGCGGTGCGGTGTCGCCCCGCCACGTGGCCACGACGGGGCCTGCGGCGTCGGTGACCACCGCCACTGCCCACAGCACGTAGCGGGCCGGGGCCGGCACCGCGAGCGACACCGCCCAGAGTGCGGCGGCGATCCCGGTGCTGCCCAGGTAGACCGTGATGTTCCCCCGGCTCCCGGGCACGTGCCTCCACGCGCGCACGTACAGCGCCAGCAGCACGACCCGGCCGAGCAGGAAGCACGCCGCGAACGGCACCGCGGTCGCCCCGTCGGCACCGGTCGCGGCGGCGGCACAGCCGGCGATCGCGGCGGTGCCGACGAGCTGGGCGAGGCGGAAGACCACGTCGTCGGTGTCGAAGCGGTTGGCGTAGAGCGTGGTGCTGACCCACGAGAACCACATGGCCGTGAACAGACCGGCGAACACCGCGGCGCCAGACCAGCTGAGGTCCTTCAGGAACGCGGAGGCGAGCTCGGCGACGACGAGCACGTACGCCAGGTCGTAGAACAGCTCCAGCCGCGACGCCGTGCGTTCCTCACCGGTGGCGAGCCGCGGCGGGCGTACCCATTCCGCCGCGGCGTCGCGCGCCGCGACATCGGTCTCCTCGCGCTCCGCAGTCATGTGCTTCCTCCCCGGGTTCGATGGCCGCGACAGTGTCCCTGTCCCGTCGCCGTCGCGCCGGGTCGAAATCACGACCGGCGGCGGGCTTCGGGCTGGGTACGGCGGCCGGGACGTGGGTACGGTTGGGTCGTGTCCGCCACCGGTCGTGATCAGGTGACCACGATGTGGGACGGTCACCTGCTCCTGCTGCACCGCTCCGAGAGCGACCGGCTGGCCCGGTTGGCGGCCTGGGTCGACAGGGGACTCGACCAGGGGGAGAAGGTCCTCTGCGTCGAAGGCGCGGAGGCGGGGAGCCCGTTGTTCGGTCACCTCCGCGGTTGCGGGATCGACGTCGACGCGGCCGCGGAGGAAGGCCGGTTGGAGCTGCTGCCCCTCGATGCGTTCTCCTCGCCCGACGTTCAGGACGAGGTGGTGGACCGGGCGCTCGACGAGGGGTTCCCGGCGCTGCGGATGTCCGCGCAGGCCGACTCGGCCCGCACGATCCTCACCACCGAGGCGTACCAGGACCTGGAGCGTCGCATCGATCGGCTGTGCCGGACGCGACCGGTGTCGGCCATGTGCCGTTACGCGCGCCGCTCCACCACGGGCCAGCTTCTGCGTGACGTCGTGGGGATGCACGTGGCGGGGGTGCGCGATCCGACCTTGAGCAGTGGTGGGGCCGGGTCGGAGCTGGTCCTCCGGGGCGAGGTCGACATCGCCAACGTCGATGTACTCGCAGCCACGCTGGCCGCCGCCCTGGATGCCGCGATGTCCTCCGGACGGGATGTGGTGCGGCTGGATCTCGCCGGGGTGGACTTCCTCGGTGTCTCTGCCTGCCGCGCGATCGTGGAGGAGAGCGCGGCCTTCCGCGACGGTGGTGGTCGCCTCGTGCTCGCGGGCTCGGCACCGGGGCTCCTTCGCGTCCTCACGCTCGTCGGGCTCCCCGCGGTCCCGGGCCTGGAGCTCATCGGATGGGACCGTCCGGCCGGTTGACGTATCGCTGTCCACGACAACGGGTACGCCCCGATTTGTGCAGGCCGGCCACCCCGACGCCCCCCTCGCCGCGAGCGCAGCTCACGCCGTCGCGCTGTACGGGTCCGACGCGGAGCTCCGGCGGATGGTGCTGCCCTTCGTGCGCGAGGGCCTGCACGGCGGAGAGGCTGTGGTGGCCGCCGTGTCGGAGCAGGCGGCCGCTGTGCTGTGCGAGGGGCTGGGGAAGGCCCGGAACGACGTTCGATGGGCGGTGCCCGGCCTCACCTACACCAGCCTCGGGCCGGCGTCGGAGGCTGTGCGCAGCTATCTCGCCGAGCAGCACGAGGCCGGTACCCCTGTCCGGCTGCTGGCGGAGAACGCCACCGGCGGTCCTGCGGGGCGGACTGCCGCGTACCTGCGCCTCGACGCGGTGAGCAGCGAGGTCTACGGCGTCTACGGGTTCCCCTGGGCGTGCCTGTACGACCGGCGCCGGTATCCGGCCGAGGTGCTCGAGCAGGTGGTTCAGGTCCACCCCCTGCTGCTCGGAGCGGACGGCCGTGCGGCAGGCAACGGCGCGTACGTGAGCCCCGAGGCGTACCTCGCCGCGCATCCCGGGCCACTGTCCCCGGTGCCGCCGACGGTGGCCCTCGACGTCACGCTGACCACGGGCTCGGAGCTGTCGGCCGTGCGAAACCGGGCGGCGGCCGCCGCGGGGCTCCTCGGCCTGCCCGTCGCCGACACCCGTGATCTCGAGCTCGGGGCCGGTGAGGTGATCGCCAACGCTCTGGAACACGGTGTCCTGCCCTGCCGGGTCCGGCTGTGGGGCGAGGCGGGGCAGGTGGTGGTCCGGGTGGACGACCGCGGGCCCGGCGACGGCGTCGCCACCGCGGGATTCCGCCGCCCACCCCTCGACAGCCGTTCCGGCATGGGACTCTGGATCGCCCGCCAGCTCGCCGACGTCGTCCACGTCGGAACCGGGGTGGACGGGAACGCGGTCGAGCTCCGGTTCGGCGCTGTCGCGCGAGGAGGGGGACGAGATGCCGCGTGACGACGGCGAGGGCGGCCGGGCTCGGCGAACGACCCCTGCCCGAACTGTGAGGATCGGACGGGTGCGCGGCGCCGATACGGGGTACCGCAGACCGTGACACGTCCAGCGGTCGTTGCGGTCGGTGGGTCGGCAGGCGGCATCGAGGCGCTCGTCGCGATGGTGGCCGGCCTGCCCGCCGACCTGCCCGCGTCCGTGCTGGTGACGGTGCACATCGGGCAGCACGCCCGGAGCAGCCTCCCGCGGATCCTGGCGCGGTCCGGACCGCTGCCGGCAGCACACGCCGTTCACGGGGAGCAGGTCCGGCCCGGACGCATCTACGTCGCGCCTCCCGGATTCCACCTGCTCGTCGCGGGCGGGGTGGCGCGGCTGAGTCCGGGCCCGCGCGTCAACCGGCACCGGCCGGCGGTCGACGTGATGTTCGGCAGCGCGGCGCGGTGGGCGGGGGACCGGGTGGTGGCGGTCGTGCTGTCCGGCCTGCTCGACGACGGCGCCGTGGGCGCCGCGCTCGTCGCCAGGGCGGGCGGCCGCGTGGTCGTGCAGGACCCCGCAGAAGCGATCTTCGGGTCCATGCCACGAGCGGCGCTGGGCGCGGTACCGGCTGCGGACGTGCAGCCGACGGCGCGGCTCGGCTCCGCGGTCGGGGCCGTGCTGGAGGAGAGTGAGCCTGAGCGCAGGTCCGAGGACGAGAGGCAGGTGGAGTCGGAGATGTCGATGGAGGACAGCGGGAACCCGCGGTTCCTGGCAGCGGAGGAGACCCGGCTGACCCGCCTGATGTGTCCCGACTGTGGCGGCTCGCTCGCGGAGGTCGAGCTCCCGCACATCAGCTACTACCGGTGCCATGTGGGTCACCAGTACGCCCCGAAGACGCTGGAGGCGGCGCAGGCGGAGGCCGCGGAGCGGAAACTGTGGGCGGGGGTCGCGGCGCTGGAGGACCATGCGGCGCTCGCGCGGCACCTGGCCGAGCAGCCAGCTGCGCACGACCATCGCGCCGAGTACCGCCAGGCTGCCGAACGGGCCGCGGACCTGGCGAAGATGATGCGGTCGCACCTCGATTCTCCGAGCCTCCAGGACGTGGCCGGCTCGTCCTGAGCCGCCGTCCCGACGAAACGGACGATACGGAGACGACGACGCGGCGCCGGGCCTCCCTGGGCAGGTCTACCGTGCGGTTGCATGAACATGCGCGCCACCGGCCGTGCGTGAGGAGGCAACGTGTCGCAACCGAACGCGGCGTTCGAGGAGCTCCTCGTCTACCTGCGCGACGCCCGGGGTTTCGACCTCACCGGTTACAAGCGCTCGAGCCTGACCCGCCGGGTCGAGCGGCGGATGGCGCAGCTCGGCATCGCCGAGTACGGGGACTACCTCGACTACCTCCAGGTGCACGCCGAGGAGTTCACGGCGCTGTTCAACACGATCCTGATCAACGTGACGGGCTTCTTCCGGGATCCCGACGCCTGGGCCGCGTTGCAGACGGAGATCCTGCCTGCGCTGCTCGCAGCGAAGGCGAGCGGCGAACCGATCCGGGTCTGGAGCGCGGGCTGCGCGTCCGGCGAGGAGGCATACACGCTGGCGATCGTGCTCGCCGAGATGCTCGGCGCCGATGAGTTCCGCCGCCGGGTGAAGATCTACGCCACCGACGTTGACGAGGAGAGCCTGGCGCAGGCCCGGCACGGGACCTACTCCTCCCGGGAGATCCGGGGAATCGCGCAGGAGGAGTACCTCGAGAAGTACTTCGAGCAGGCCGGGGGCCGCTTCGTCTTCCGCAAGGACCTGCGGCGGGCCGTGATCTTCGGTCGGAACGACCTCGTGCAGGACGCGCCCATCTCGCGGATCGACCTGCTGGTCTGCCGCAACTCGCTGATGTACTTCAACGCCGAGACCCAGGCCCGCATCCTGTCGCGCTTCCACTTCGCCCTCGCCGACGCCGGTGTGCTGTTCCTCGGCAAGGCCGAGATGCTGCTGAGCCACTCGATGCTGTTCCTGCCCATCGACCTCAAGCGCAGGATCTTCCGCAAGGTTCCCCGGCAGCCCGTCGGCAACGGCACCGCGTTCGCCGAGGTGCCCTTCTCCGCCCCGCGCGCCGAGCTGCCCGGGGTGGAGCTGCTGCGTCACGAGACGCTCATGACGGGCCCGCTCGCGCAGGTCGTCCTCACCGCGGACGGCCGCGTCGCGCTGGCCAACCATCAGGCCGAGCACCTCTTCGGGGTGTCGGCGAGGGACGTCGGGCGGCCCTTCCGCGACCTCGACCTGTCCTACCGCCCCGTCGAGCTCCGCCAGTACATCGAGCAGGCCCAGCTCGAGCGGCGCACCGTGCGGGTGCCCGATGTCTCCTACCTCCGGGGCGGCGAGCATCTCGACGTCGAGGTGCACATCACCCCCCTCGCCACCGGGGAGAAGGGCCTGCTCGGGGTCAGCGTCGTCTTCCACGACGTCACCCAGGCCCGCCGGCTGCAGGACGAGCTGGAGCAGACGAACCGGCAGCTGGAGACCGCCTACGAGGAGCTCCAGAGCACCAACGAGGAGCTGGAGACCACCAACGAGGAGCTCCAGTCGACGGTGGAGGAGCTCGAGACGACGAACGAGGAGCTCCAGTCCACCAACGAGGAACTGGAGACGATGAACGAGGAGCTCCAGTCCACCAACGACGAGCTGCAGACGATCAACGACGAGCTGCAGGAACGCACCACCGAGCTCGACCAGGCCAACGGTTTCCTGGAGACCATCCTGTCGAGCCTGCGTGCGGGGGTCGTCGTCCTCGGTCCTGAGCTGCGGGTGCAGGTGTGGAACCGCCAGGCGGAGGAGCTGTGGGGACTGCGCACCGACGAGGCGGTGGGTGAGCATTTCCTCAACCTCGACATCGGCCTGCCGCTCGACCGGCTCCGTCCGCTCGTCCGGCAGACGCTGGTGGCGGACGCGGGCCTGAACGAGCTGGGCGTGGCGGCGGTCAACCGGCGGGGGCGCCCGATCCTCGTGCGCGTGCTCGCCAGCCCGCTCCGCGGAGCGGACGGCGGGGCCGGCGGGGTGATCCTGATGATGGAGCAGGAGGGAATGGCCGACCGCGCGGACGGCGCCACCGGCCCTGATGCCGTGCACCCGGACGGTCTCGCCGACGGCAACGGTCGCGAACCGGCGGCCGACGCTTCGCGCGCCGACGGCGCGGCTACCCGCTGACCATCGGGCCTACCGGACAGACCGCCCGATCGGTGTGGCTCCGCCAGGCGCTGCCATCGGTGCCTTCTGTCCCTATCCTCCGTAATCAGGAGGTTGCATTCAGTGGTGGTGAGCGGTGTCCTGGCCGGCCTCGACGTGCGCGACGACCACGCCGTCGTCACGCTCTCGGGTGCCCTCCGCCTGGGTACCCTGGCGGACGTCCGGCGGTTGCTGCTCAAACTGCTCACGGACCACAGGCGCCTGCTCGTCGACCTGTCCCGCATGCGGCTCGAATGGCTCCCGGCGGTGCAGGTCTTTCCCGCCGTGCTGACGGAAGCGGGCGGCTGGCCCGCGGGATTGCTGGTGCTCTTCGGCGCCGACGACCGGATGGCGACAGGTCTCGGGAAGCTGCACGTCGGGCGCACGGTCCCGGTGGTTGCCACCCTGGCCGCCGCCGAGCACCGACTGTTCGAGCGGCCCGACCGCGTCGTCCGGGACCGTGAGCTGCCGGCGGACGTGGCCGCGCCGGGGGTCGCACGGGCGTTCCTCCGGGACACCTGCACGGACTGGGAGGTGCCGGCGCTGGCCGCAGACGCCGCCCTCGTCGTCACCGAGCTCGTCTCCAACGCGGTGCAGCACGCGGGCAGTGAGAGCCGGCTCCGCATCGGGTGGGACGACCGAGGGCTGTGGATCGAGGTACGTGACTACCGTCCGGGTGACGATGCCCGGCCCCGCCCACGGGTGCTCGGTGCCCACCACGGCCGGGGTCTGCACGTCGTCGCCGCCGTGGCCACGCATTGGGGAGTGAGTGATCATCCCGATGGGAAAACGGTCTGGGCGCTGGTCGCCGTGCCCCCCGCACCCAGGCAGATCCACCCGTCCACCCGTCGACTCGGGGATGGAACGGTTCTACCCTGATGCCTGGTCAAGCGGCGTGTCAGCTGCTCGTCCTACCCGAAGTGGGGGGACTCGAATTGACGCAGAAAAGGTCCCCGGAAGAGACGCAGCGCAAATGTGAGATTCCGGGCTACGGTGTGCTCGCCGGGACGGGGGTGCTCAGGATCACAATGGAGCGCCACGATGATGCCACCCTGCTGCACGCCGACGGCGAGGTCGAGCTCGCGACCGCCGCCCGGCTCGCGGCGGAGCTCGCAGCCTGCTCGGGTGAGATCCTCCTCGATCTGCGCGGTGTCACGTTCATCGACTGCGCCGGGGTGACCGTGCTCGTCGACGCCACCCACCGGGCTGCGGTCGGTGGTGGCCGGCTGCGGATCGTCCCGGGCCGGGCTGTGCAGAGGCTGTCCGACATCCTCGGTCTCGCCGGTGAGCTGCACCTCGAGGACGAGCTGAGCCTGCGCAGGCTCCACCCACGCCCTGCTGTCGACGGCTGACCGTCGCCGGAGCGGCGCAGTCCGATGCTCGCGCCCGGAGTGTCGCCGGTTGTGCCGGGCGGCCGCCGGGTATGTGCTCTCCGTGGCGGATGGCGGCCCGGGTGGGTGGAGTCGGCATCGGGCTCTGCCCGCGGAGCCGGTCGCTCCCCGGGCCGCGCGTGAGGTCGTCCGGGGTGCATGCCGCGACTGGCACCTCGACCAGGAGACCTGCGACGACGCCGTACTGGTGGCCACGGAACTGGTGGCCAACGTCGTCGACCACGCGCACACGTCCTGCGTCCTCACCGTGAGCCGCGCCGCCGCCGGGCTGCGGATCGACGTCCGGGACTTCTCCGCGAGCCCGTTGCCGGAGCTGCGCCCCGTGGATGTGCGCGCCCCGCGCGGTCGGGGGTTGCAGGTGGTTGCGGCGGTGTCGGCGGCGTGGGGCGTCGTCACCGATCTCGACGGCGGGAAGTCGGTGTGGGCGGTCGTCGCGAACGGGGCCGCGCCCTAGGCGGTCGGTCTCCGGAGACCCGGTTGGCTGCGTGCCCGGCCGTCCGGTTTGCGCGTGAGCCCGCGCACCGTGCCGGCCGCTGTGGTGGGCCGACGTTTCGTGGCGGGAGCGGCAGGGGAACCGCCTTGCCATGTTCTGGAGCCGGGTCGGCGTCCGCACTGCGGTGCTCGCGGCCGCGGCGCTGCTGCTGGCCGGGTGCGCGGGTCTCGAGCAGCCGGAGGTCGAGCAGGTCGCCTCCACGTTCGCGGCGGCCGACCCCTCCGCCCGGTGCGCGATGCTGGCACCGGCCACGGTGGCGGCGGTCGAGGCCGCCCGGTCCGAGTCGTGCGTCCAGGCCATGGCGCAGCTCTCGCTACCCGAGGGCGCGGTTGTGTCGTCCGCGGTGTGGGGCGACCAGGCGCAGGTGCAGCTCGTCGGGGACACGGTCTTCCTGACCAGGACGAGCACCGGATGGAAGGTCACCGCCGCGGGGTGCCGGTCCCGCGGCGATGCGCCGTACACCTGCCGGCTGGAGGGGCCATGAAGTCGGTGCGCGTGTTGTTCGTGACGTACCTGGCGGTGATCGGGCTCGGGCTCGTGTACTTCGCCGCGCTCGGGTTCCTGGCCCGATGAGCACGACCGCGAACACGTCGTCGCCTCGGAGCGGCGTGCGGCGGGTTCTGCACGACAACGGGCTCGGCATCGTCTTCGGCGTGCTGTTCCTGCTGATGCTGGGCGGCCAGGCGGTCTCGGGGCACGCCTACTTCAACGACCAGCAGATCAGCGAAGGGGTCGAGCCGGTGTCGCTCGGCCACTACCTCACGTCGTCGTCGTTCGCCGTCGACGTCGTCGAGAACTGGCAGTCGGAATACCTGCAGTTCTTCCTCTACATCTTCGCCACGGTGTGGCTGGTGCAGCGCGGCTCCTCGGAATCCAAGGAGGTCGACGACGTCGGCCCCGAGTCGGAGCGGGACCAGCGCATCGGCCAGTACGCCGGTCCGGGCTCGCCGCGCTGGGCGCGCACCGGTGACTGGCGCACGGTGGTGTTCTCGCGGTCGCTCGGCCTCGTGATGGGTGGCATCTTCCTGCTGTCCTGGGGTGCCCAGTCGGTGGCCGGATGGGCCGCCTTCAACGCCGAGCAGCTGACGAGCCGCCAGGACCCCGTCACCTGGCTCGCCTATCTCGGGGAGCCCGAGTTCTGGAACCGGACGACACAGAACTGGCAGTCGGAGATGCTCGCGGTGGGCTCGATGGCGGTGCTCGGTGTCTACCTGCGCCAGCGTGGTTCGCCGGAGTCGAAGCCGGTCGGCGCCGCCCACGCGGACACGGGAGAGACCGGCTGACCCACCCACCTGCGCCGCCCCGCTCCCGCGGGACGCCGGAAGGCGCCGACGTACCCGGCCCGGCGCGCAGGTAGCGGCGCCGGGCCGGTGGTCCCCGGCTCAGCCGCCCTGGTCGCCCGCCGGGAGGTCGGGGGAGCGGGGATCCCGCGACTCCCCGCTGCCGTCCTCGTCGGTGCGCCCCGCAGGCCGCCCGGCCGAACCTTTGGTCCCGACGTCGTCACGGTCGGGGGCGATCTCCTCGCCGCCCTTGCCGTGCTTCTCGCCGACCCCGAGAGGCGGCTCCGGGTTCGTCTCGGTCGCGGACATGCCGGACCGTTCCTCGTCGGACACGGGAGCCGGTGGGCCGGGGGGACCCGCATTCGAGGCGTCGAACGCCTTGCGGGTTCCTTCGGCGCCCTCGCCGCTGTTCTCGCCCCGCAGCTCGTCATAGGGGGGCGTCGGCACCTGGGTTTCGCCTGCCGTGCCGTATTCCGGTCCGCGGCTGGACCGGCCGCCAGGACCTTCTTGTTGGACGTCCGATATTTGCTTGTCGGGGCTGGTGTTGTCGGCATCGACCATGATGATCACCTCGCATCTGATTACCCGACGTTCAGCTGCAGGAATCCGGCCGATCAGGCGATGAGCGGTGCACCTAGCGGCGTCGTGCACCCACGCCCATTCGCTGTTTCACGCGGTCCGGTGTGGACTGACGATTCACTTACTCTGCGTGACATCGTGTTCAGCAGATCGTGAGAAAAAATCTTGGTCGTAACCCCGATGGAGTCTCCGTCGTTTCATCGTTGCGCGCACTGCAGCCGGGGGGCTCGATGTAGTCACCCGAACGCGGCCATCCCTGTCTGATTCGCACGGTTTGGGTCTTATGCCACAGCACACCTCGCCACCACAGGTGGCGTCATCCGAAGATCCGTCACGTCCATCCCGCAAGCCGCTCCTGATCGGAGCGGTCGTGGGTGTTGTCGCGGTGTTGGCCGTGGTCATCGGCTTCGCCGCGTTCAGCGGGCCGCCTGCGGCGTCGCCAGCGGGCATCGCAGCAGGCGAGGTCGCCCCGGCCGCCGGCGAGCTTCCCCTGAGCAGTACGTACACCACAGTGGACGGTGCTCCTCAGGACTCGGCGGCGACATCGAAGACAGACGGACTCGTCGTCCACCCCATTCGGGAGACGCCGGTCCACGACGCCCCGAACGGGCGCGCGATCGCCAGGATGGAACCGACGCAGATCGGCGACACCTGGCTGCCCGTGATCGGGGAGGACTCGGACTGGGTGCAGGTACTCCTGCCGTCGAAGCCGAACGGTTCCACGGGCTGGCTGCGCTCGGAGGACGTCAAGCGCGCGAACACGCCCTACCTCGTCACCGTGCACCTCGGGTCGAAGAAGCTCGAGCTGCACCGCGGCGACACGGTCGTCGGTCAATGGACCGTCGGCATCGGCAAGGAGTCCGCTCCCACGCCGACAGGTCGGACCTTCCTGCTCGGAGCGTTCTCCGACAAGAAGCAGACCTACTCGCCGGTGATCCTCCCGCTCGGGACACACAGCCCGACGCACGACACCTTCGGCGGTGGTCCCGGGACCGTCGCCATCCACACCTGGCCGACCGATGACGTTTACGGCACCGCAACCAGCGATGGGTGCATCCGGGTGCCGGCCGACGCGCTCGACCAGCTGTCCGAGGTGCCGCTCGGCACCCTCGTGATGATCGATGAAGATTGAGGGGTTTGCACCACAGTGAACACGAAGAAGCTCGCCGGCGCGGGGGCAGCGGCATTCAGCGCCGCAACAGCGGTGACGGCTCTGCTCCTCGGCTCGTCCGTCGCGGTCGCGCAGGAGGCTGCACCCGACTCGGCGTACGCCCTGTCGGCCTCCGGCCTTCTGAAGATCGACCCGGTCACCTACGTGGAGTCGACCGACGGCAACCACGTCGAGGGCCAGCTGGCGGGCATCGGTGACGTCCTGGGCGAGCACCAGAGCGACATCGGGGTCGGGGTCCTGACCGCAGAGGCCCAGGGTGGGTCCGCGGAGACCTCGGTCACGAAGCTCAACCTCCTGCAGCTGCTCCGTGCCGACCTGGTGCGCACCTACTGCAACGACGGTGACGGCGGCCTGCAGATCATCCGCGGCACGATCCTCGGCCGCGACCTGCCGGAGACCCCGGTCCCCAGCCAGGCGATCGACATCTCGCCGCTGCTGAAGGTGACCCTGAACGACCAGGTCCGTCACGAGGACGGCTCCCTCACGGTCACGGGCATCGAGCTCACCGTGCTGCCGGGTGCCGGCGAGGACCTGGACCGGGTGCTCACCAGCGACGAGCGCAAGGCCCTTCCGGAGCTGGGCGGCCTGCTCGGCGCCGACCTCCCGGGTGGCGTCAACACCGTTCGTGACGTGGTCGACGGGCTGAGCAGCGAGCTCGGCGTCCAGGTCGACCCGTCCAAGCCGGTGCAGACGATCACCGTCGGCTCGGCCACCTGCAGCGCCGGTGACGGCGATGGTAACGGTGACGGGAACGGCGACGACGGCAACGGCAACGGCGATGACAACGGCAACGGCGACGACGACAACGCCGCCGCTGACACCGACACCGCTGCGGTCGCCACCGCGCCGAAGCCCGAGGTCATGGACGCGTCCCTGCCGGTCACCGGCTGATCTTCGCGATTCCTGAGAACGGGCGGGGGCCGGGTCGGCCCCCGCCCGTTCGTCGTTCTGCTGTTGTTCAGGGGCCGCCCCGCCGTCCGTGCCGGGCTCGTCCCTCCGGGGTCGAGGGCAGCCGCCACCGCATCTCGACGGTGGTGCCCGTGTCGTCGTGCCGGATGTCGGTGTCGTCGCTGAGCCCGCGGATGATGAGCAGGCCCCGGCCCCGCCACCCCGCATCGGCCGCCGGTGGCCGCCATCGCCCCTGGTCGCGCACCACCACGACGATCTCGCCGTCGGTCAGCTCCGCGTCCAGGAAGGCCATGGCCCCTGCGTCGCTGCCGGGGTAGGCGTGGTCGGCGACGTTGGCGAGCGCTTCGTGTGTGGCCAGCACCAGGTCGTCCACGGTCTCCGCCGGTGCGCCGAGACCTTCCGCCCACGCGGCCATGCGGCTCCGCACCGCCGCCAGCTCGAACGGCAGTGACGGTCCGTCAAGGCGCAGCCTCAACGGGTCCGGGCCTCTGGCGGGCGCAGACATCGATCACTCCCGGTCGGCATCCGTGCCACGTGCGCAGATCCGTACAGGATCTCCGGCGGTCGGAACGGGCGTACCCACAGCCGGGTGCGCCCAATCGGACGGCTCTGGGGGGACGGCGCTGCGGTACGGTTCAGGCCCGTTGGACCCCCAGCAGCAGCCGGGCCGGCCGCCGTCGGGAAGGGGTCGCTTCATGCAGGTCCCATCACCGCAACCGACCGTCGATCCACCCTCGTTCGCCCTCGAGGTGGCCGGTGATCCGCCCAAGGCCACCGTCCGGGTCATCGGCGAGCTGGACATGCTCACGGCCCCTCGCCTGGAACGGGAGCTGGATCTGCTCTGCGACCGCGGGTACCGCCAGGTCGATCTCGACATCGTCGACCTGACGTTCGTCGCGGCCGCCGGGCTCACCGTCTTCGCCCGGTCCGACCGCAGGCTCCGCGCACTGCCGGGGCGGCTGCGGCTCGTCGGGCCCACGCCCCGGTGTCGGCGGTTGCTGGCGCTCACGGGGCTCGACGCGACCCTGACGATCAGCTGAACCTTGGACCGCCATGATCGTTGCGAGATGAGGCTCTTCGCCCCCAGATGGGCCGAAACCCGCTTCTCGTAGCGACCAAGAGACCGCGCGGGCGACTCGCGCACGGAAATCCGGCGACTCGCGGGGCGGGAACGGGCGACTCGCGGGCGGGAGGCGGGGTGGGGCCGGGCCGCGCCAGACCACCTGTGCTCCGTCGGCCGGCTCGTGACCGCCTGCGGGTATGGATCGCGCGCCGCCTGCGTTGGGTGCCATGTGGATCAACGTGGAGGCGTGCCCGACCGGACCTGGTTGATCGCGGTCGCGGCGGCGCTGTGGGGTACCGACGGCCTGCTCCGCCAGCCGCTCGCCGGGCAGCTCCCGGCAGCGACGATCGTGTTCTGGGAGCACCTGCTGATCGTGCTGGTGCTGGTGCCCTTCCTGCCCTCCGCGGTGCGGGCCTTCCGCTCGGCCACCCCCAAGGAGCGCACCGCGCTGGTCCTGATCGGCGCCGGCGCGTCCGCCGTGGCGACGGCGCTGTTCACGCAGGCATTCCAGCTCGGCGACCCGGTCACACCGCTCGTGCTGCAGAAGCTCCAGCCCGTGATCGCCGTGGTGGCGGCGGCCCTGCTGCTCGGGGAACGGGTGCGCGGGGGGTACTGGCTGTTCGCGGTGCCCGCGCTCGCCGGGGCGTGGTTGATGGCCTTCGCCGACCCGTTCTCGGCTGGCCCGAAGGCGGTGGCCGCCGCACTGCTGGCGGTGGGTGCGGCCGCGCTGTGGGCCGTGGGCACGGTGCTCGGCCGGATGGTGAGCGTGCGTATCGCCAGCCGCGACGTCACCGTGCTCCGGTTCGTGATCGGGCTGCCGGCCAGCGCGATCGTGCTCGCGGCGCAGGGCGCACCCGTCGCCGTCACCCCGGCCCAGCTCGGCCCGCTCGTGCTCCTCGCGCTGATCCCCGGCCTGCTCGGGCTGGCGCTGTACTACCTCGGCCTGCGCTCCACCGCCGCCGCCCGCGCGACTCTCGCCGAGCTCGCGTTCCCCGTGACCGCCACGCTGGTGGGGGTGGGCCTGCTCGGCACCGAGCTGAGCCCGACGCAGTGGCTGGGCCTGGCCGTGGTGGTCCTGTCGGTCACCGCGCTGGGCCTGCGTGAACGCACCCGGGAGCCGGTCGTGCAGGTGGCGCCGGCGTCCTGACGGCAGTCACTGCCCTCCGGCGCGGAACTCGTCGAGGACGCGGCGCTCCCGTTTGGTGGGCCGCCCGGCGCCGCGGTCCCGCCGGGCCACGGGGATGGCGGCCTCGGGCGGGGGCGCCGGGGTGCGGTCGATGAAGCAGGTGGCCGCATCAGCGGCACCCACCCGCTTCTGGATCACCCGGACGACCTCCACGATCCGGGTCGTGTCGTGCACCCGCGCCCGTACCTCGTCGCCGGGCTGCACGAGGGTGGCCGGCTTCGCCGGGCGGTCGTTCACCCGCACGTGCCCGCCGCGGCAGGCCGACGCGGCATCCGGGCGGGTCTTGGTCAGGCGCACCGCCCACAACCAGCGGTCCAGTCGAGTCGACTCCACGCCCCGATGATGGCCGCTGCCGCCCAACAACGCGACAGCCGCACAGTCTCACAGCCTCACGGGCGACGGATGCGCAGCTGGTCGACCACGACCCGCACGCGGGGATCCTCGCGGAGCTCCTCGAGCGAGACCGGCAGCGGCAGCCGCCAGTTCGGGTACTCGTCGACCGTCCCCGGCAGGTTGGGCTGGCGTACCTCTCCCACGACGTCGTAGGGGGAGATGAGCACCAGCCGCGACCGGCTACGGGCGAGCAGCGCATGGATCGCGACCACCAGCTGGTCCTCACCCGGCTCCTCGCCGGTGACGAGACCCTCGCCCCGCAGCAGCTCCACCAGCTCCAGCCGGTCGATGCGCGCCCTGGCCTCCTCGGCCGCCACGTCGTCGAGCAGGCCCAGCTCGGCGCGCGCCCGTACGTGCTCGCCCCGCAGGAAGCCCGAGGCCGTCGGCAGGTCGTGCGTCGACACCGTGGCCACCGACTCCTCCGGCCAGCGCTCCGGAGGCAGCAGCGGCTCGCCGGGTGCGTCGAGATCGCGGGTGAACCACAGGACCGACGATCCGAGCATCCCCTTCTCCGCGAGCCCCTCGGTGACCTCCGGCTCGACGGTGCCCAGGTCCTCACCGATCACCAGCGCCCCCGCCCGGTACGCCTCGAGGGTGAGCACGGCGAGCATGACCTCGGCGTCGTAGTGGACGTAGGTGCCGCGGTCGGCCGACTCGCCCGGCGGCACCCACCACAGCCGCCACAGGCCGGCGACGTGGTCGATCCGCAGCCCGTCGGCCTGCCGGAGCAGCGCGCGCAGCAGGTCGCGGTACGCGGCGTACCCGGTGGCAGCGAGCCGGTCCGGGCGCCACGGGGGAAGCCCCCAGTCCTGCCCCTGCTGGCTGAACGCGTCCGGCGGAGCGCCCACCCGCACCCCGAGGGCGAGCACCTCCTGCAGCGCCCAGCCGTCGGCGCCCTGCGGGTCGCATCCGACGGCCAGGTCGTGCACCACGCGCACGCCGGCGGCCCGCGCGGCGTCCCGCACGCCGGCGAGCTGCGCCTGTACCTGCTGCTGCACCCAGGCGTGGAACGCCACCCGCGGGCCGAGCTCCTTGCGCATCGCGGCCACGCCGGGTGCGTCCGGGTGCCGCAGCTCCTCCGGCCACAAGCTCCAGCGGCCGCCGAAGCGTTCCGCCAGCGCGCAGAACGTGGCGAACTCCCACAGGTCGGCGTCCGCGTCGCGGGGTTCGGGACGGCCCTCGGAGCGCCACAGCAGCTCGAGCGCGGCACGCTTGGCCGCCCACACCCGGTCGTGCTCGATCTCCCCGCCCGCCGTCTCCGGGCGGAGTGCGTCGACCTCGGCCCGGGTCGGACCGTCGGCGCGGCGGTACGCCTCGAGGTCGGTGACACGCAGCGCCAGCGGGGTGCCGAAGCGCCTGCTGGACGGGGTGTACGGCGACGGCTGCACCGGTGGTACGGGCGTGATCGCGTGCAGCGGGTTGAGCAGCACCGCGCCCGCGCCGTGCTCGGATCCCGTCCAGGCGGTGAACTCCCGCAGGTCGCCGAGGTCGCCGATGCCCCACGAGCCCGCCGAGTGCAGCGCGTAGAGCTGCAGCATCCAGCCCCAGGCGCGTGGGGAGGGATCGAGCGCAGGCGGTGCGACGACGACGGTCACCTCCTGGTCGCCCGTCTCGAGCCGGTACCAGCCCGGCTCCAACCCGGCGGGGATCTCGGTGACCTCCCGTCGCGCGCCCCGCTCGTCGACCAGCACACCGGGGACAGGCAACGGGCGCGGCCGGTCCGTGCGCGCCGCGATCGTGCCGGGCAGCTTCCCTGCAGCGGCAGCCGCGCGCGCCGTGGCCAGTGCGGCCCGCCGTGCCTCGGGACTGCCGGCGTCGACGTCGAGCAGGCCGAGCACCTGGATCACGACCTCCGGATCGACCTGTACCGGCCGCCGGCTGCCGTCGCGGTACTCCGTCGCCACGCCGTGCGCAGCGGCCAGCTCCCTCAGCTCTGTGTCCACACCGCTCCGTTCCCGCACCGCGCGTGATCTACCCCGATCAGGGGGAGATCCCGCATGCCGTCACGCCGAGATCACGCGGCGGTGGCATTACCAGTGGTAACAACCCACCCACCACTACCTGATCGAGGCACTCTTCGAGTGCTAGGTTCCTGGCTGGGCTATTCGCCCGGTACTCCCGCAGCGCACGTGCGTCCATGGTGGTCCCGGCCGCATGATCGTTGTCACCGGGGGTCATGGGGTGGTGACGGGGGAGCGGGAGACTGCCGGGATGAGCACGCTGGGTCTGATCGCAGTGGGTGTCGCCGTCGTGGCCGTCGGTGTGGTCATGCTCCTGCGCAGCAGGACGGCCGGCGCCGACGCGAACCGCCCGAGGACCGTCGCCGACCTCGTCCGGCTCCGGGCCGAGAGCAGCGGATCGCCTGTTCCCGCTGCTGTGGCGGTGCAGACCGGTGGGCGGGACGCCGCCGCACCGGACAGGGCCGGCCCGCCCGAGCCCCCGCCACCGCGTCCGGTCACCGTCGGGCCCGACCGGCCCCGGACCACCGCGCCCGGCCCGTGGGAGCCGGAGCGCCAGGCCGAACCGGCAACCGCCCAGCCGGGCCCTGCCGGGATCCCCGAGCAGGCGGCCCCCGCGGTGCACATCCCGCGCCCGGCCGAACCCCCGCGGGAGCAACCCGCGCCCCTGCTACCGACCGTCGACGACACCCCGTGGGGCCGCGCCGCCCGGATGGTCGCGGGCGGCGACGGCACGGGATCGTGGCAGGCACCGGCGTCCGTGGAGATCGTCCCGCTGCGACTGGTGTCGCCGACCGACCGGTCCTCCGGGTCCGGGTCCGGGTCCGACGAATGGGCCGGGTGGGCGGACTGGGCCGACGTCGACGCCGAGGAGGACGCGAGAAGCGCCCCCGCCGCACCGGCCTCCGACCCGGGCTTCGGCGCGTCCGGCAGGAGCGGCCCGAGGGACCGCACCGCCGCCGACGGCCGGGAGGAGATCCCGGACCCGCGGGGAGGAGCCGGCCGATCGCCGGCGCCGGAGTCCGATCCCGCTTCCACCGATCCCGCTCGCGCAGAACCAGGGACGGCCGGGGCGACTGCGACCGGATCCAGTGCCGCCGGATCCAGTGCCGCCGGATCCAGTGCCGCCGGATCCAGTGCCGCCGGATCCAGTACTGCCGGATCCAGTGCCGCCGGATCCAGTGCCGCCGGATCCAGTACTGCCGGGTCGGCTGCTGCCGGTGCGACTGCTGCTGGGTCGAGCGTCGGCAGGTCGTCTCCCGGGTCGGGTGCTGCCGGGGCCGGCGCCGCGTCGAGTGATGCAGGGCCGAGTACTGCCGGGTCGAGTGCCACCGGGTCGAGGACCGCTCTGTTGAGCGGCGTGCTGACTGCTGCCCAGCGGACTGCCTCCCGGCAGTCCGCTGGGTCGACTGCTGCTGGGTCGACTGCTGCTGGGTCGACTGCTGCTGGGTCGACCGCCTCAGATTCGGCCACAGGCGGGTCGAGAGCCGGTGGTTCGCCTGCTGCTGGGTCGACCGGTGCCGGGTCGGGCGAGGGCGGTTCGGGTGCTGCCGGGCCAACTTCCGCCGAGCTGAGCGCTGCTGCCGAGCCGGGTGCTGGACCAGGCGTCACCGAGCCGACAGCTGCGGCTCCTGCCGGGTCCGGAGCCGTCGCCGTCCGTGTCGCTGCATCCGACAGCGCGGGGCCTGCCGCCGCCGCGCCTGCCGTCGGCAGGCGGGGCGCCGCGGGTGCTCCCGTCCGGCCTGAGGCTGCCGAGCCGCGCGCGGTCGTGCCCGCCACCTCGGGCCCGCCGGCGCCGCGCGGGGACGCCCCCACCGCAGGGAGCGCGGCTGCGGCCGCCGTCCACGGCCGCCAGTCCGCCACCGAACGAGCGGCCGAGCAGGCCGCCGCCGACCTCGCACTGCTGCGCACGTTCGGGTTCGCCGACCCCAGCCTGCGTCCGGACAGTGCGCCGGTGGTGCAACTGGTCAGCCGGCACGAGCCCGCGCCGGAACCGCTGGTGCAGGGAGTCCCGCAGCCGGTGCGGTTCCGTGCCGTGCGCCGCGGGGGTGCTCCGGCCGGCAAGGTCGCGGTCACGCTGCTCGACGACAGGGGCCGGGTCGTCGCGGAGGACGTCGCAGGAGCCGACGGGCGCGGAGAGATGCGTGCCCCGGGCGCCGGTAGCTTCGTGCTCGTCTGTACGGCCCCCGGCCACCAGCCCGGAGCCACCGCGATCACGGTGGCGGGCGGCCCGATCGAAACCGAGGTGCTGCTGGTGCGGTCGGCGTCGCTGTCCGGGTCGGTGCACGGAGAGGACGGCCCGGTCGCGGGCGCGCGTGTCACGCTGGTGCAGGACGGCGAGATCGTCGACTCGGTCGACACCGGTCCGGACGCCGAGTACCGCATCGAGGACCTCGCGGGCGGCGAGTACGGGCTCTCGGTCGTCGCGGCGGGATGCGAGCCCATCGCGATCCTCCTCGAGGTGCCGGACGAGACCGACCTGCGCCACGACGTCGATCTGGAGCCGGCCGGCGTCGGGGCCTCGCACGACCGGGCCGACCACGACCTGAGCATCGGACAACCATGACCGACAGGCTCGATGCACGGGAACAGGCGAAGCGGGTCGAGGGCAGGTTCACCGGCGCGCGCGGCGTGGAGATCTACTGGCAGGGCCGGTTGCCCGCCGGGGACCCCACGGGCGTGCTGCTGGTCGTCCACGGCCTCGGCGAGCACTCCGGCCGCTACGGCAACGTCGAGGACGCCGTCGTGCCGGACGGGTGGGCGGTCTACGGCCTCGACCACCGCGGCCACGGACGGTCCGGAGGGCGACGTACCCACCTCGTCCGTTACGACGACTGGCTCACCGACCTGGACGCCTTCCGTCGCCAGATGGTGGCCCGCCACACCGGCCTGCCGGTCTTCATGCTCGGGCACAGCATGGGCGGCCAGATCGCGCTGGCCTACGCGCTGGAGCACCAGGACTCGCTGAGCGGTCTGGTGCTCTCCGCCCCGGCACTCCGCAACAACTCGCTTCCGAAGGCCACCGCGGCGGTGCTCCGGACGTTCGCTCTCGTGGCGCCGACGCTGCGCCCGGTCGGGATCGACCCCACGAAGATCAGCAAGGACCCGGAGGTCGTCGCCGCCTACCAGGCCGATCCGCTGGTGCACCACGGCCGCCCGACGCTCGGACTCTCGTCCGCGTTGTTCGCGCAGTTCGACGTGCTGCCCCAGCGGGCCCGTGAGCTGCGGATCCCGGTGCTGATGCAGCACGGGGACCTGGACGAGCTCGTCGACCCCGCGGGCATGCGGCTGCTGGAGTCGACCTGCGGCTCGCCGGACCGGACGGTGCACTGGTACGAGGGGCTCTGGCACGAGATCTACAACGAGCCCGAGCGCGACGGCCCGCTGTCCGACCTGCGGGAGTGGCTGGCCGCGCACCGCTGATCGCCGCGAGATCCACGGATCCGCCCCGGCGGGGGTGAACAGGAGCATCTCGGAACGATCAGCGCGCGGAGGGCCGGGGCGGGCGGGGGTCTCGGGGCGATCAGGGGGTCAGCGGGGGGTGGGTACCGCCGCGGCCATGTCGAACTCGATGTGTTCGGCGGTGAGGGTGGCCAGCGGGGGGCGGGGGAGGCCGAGGGCCCGTAGCTCGTCGGCCATCGGGTGGCCCGGGGTCAGCTCCACGGTGGCGCCGCGGAGGCCGACGCGGAGTCCGCCGATCCGGCCGCGCAGCCTGCTGGCCAGCACGGTGTCCGCGTGTGGGGCGAGGGCGGTGAGGGCGCCGGGCACGGTCAGGGGGATCCGCCGGTGCAGGGTGCGCAGGGCGGCGGTGAGGACGGGCGTGCCGGAGCTGTCGCTCAGCCGGCAGGTGGCGGCAGGGCCGGTGATGTCCAGCTCCGCCCGGGCGAGCCACTTCGGCAGCCCCCACAGCGCCCGGCCGGCCTCCAGCGTGAACGTCTGCGTCACTGCCATCTGGTGGATGTACGGGCCGATGCGGCGGCGGTGGCGGCCCAGCAGAGCGACGGCCACCTCGTGGTAGCTGCCGAGATCGCCGGCCCGGTAGGTGATGAACGCCAGCACCAGCGGCGTACGGCCGGCCACCGACACGAGGGAGAGCCCGGTGCCTGCGACGAGCTCGCTCGCTGCGGAGGTGCGGACGAGATAGGTCGCCAGCGCCGCCGAGGCGTCGGTGATCCGCACGGGGAGGGTCAGCCTGCGGCCCTGGACCTCCCAGCTCCCGTCGTCGAGCAGAGTTGCCACCACGGAAGTGTGACGCACCACCCACGGTGGGAGGACAGGCGGATGTCGGACATTTCACGGGCCATTGCACCGCCCGCTCTCGCGGCGTGGGACGAAGTGGCATGCGAGGCCTCCGGTGTGATCCGATGTCGCCATGGCGCCCGCAGCTGTCCTCGGAGAGATCTGGGGCTGCCGGCGTGCCGACCATTTCGACCAGTGCTGTTGCACGAGCTGAGGTTCTCGCCCCGCTCGTCCACCGTCATCACTGGAGTACGTCCGTGCTGCTGCACGCCCCCACCTCGCTCGTCCTCGCCGATCTCACCGCACTGACCCGTGAGGTCGCCGCCGAGGTGCACGCCGGTCTGCACCCCGTCACGATCGACCCCGACCGCCGCTGGTACCGGCTCCTGCGCAGCGACAGCTACGTCGACGTGTGGCTGATCAGCTGGGCCACCGAGCAGACGGCCGAGCTGCACGACCACGCAGGCTCGCTCGGTGCGCTCACCGTGGTGTCCGGCAGCCTCGTCGAGCAACGCTGGGCGGGAGACGGGCTGCGGCCCCGGCAGCTGCGGGCCGGTCGGAGTGTCGGGTTCCCGCTCGGACACGTGCACGACGTCGGGAACCCCGCGCCGGCGCCCGCCGTGAGCGTGCACGCCTACTCGCCGCCGCTGAGCGCGATGTCCTACTACGCGGTGGAGCCGGACCGTCGGCTGCGCCGCACCCGTAGCGTGCTCGTCGAGTCGGGGTCCTCGGAGGGAGTCGGATGACCGAGCTCACGAACCGGACGGTGCACGACCTGCTGGCGGCCGCCCGGGCCCGGCTGGACCGTCCGGACCCGAGCCGGGCCGCGGCGATGGTGGAGCGCGGCGCGATCCTCGTGGACACTCGCCCGGGATGGCAGCGCGAGCAGGAGGGCGAGCTGCCCGGTGCTCTGGTGATCGAGCGCAACCACCTGGAATGGCGGCTCGACCCGGCATCGGACGCGCGGATCCCGCAGGCCACCGACCACGACGTCACCTGGATCGTCTTCTGCTCGGAGGGCTACAGCTCCAGCCTCGCCGCGGCGTCGCTGCAGGACATCGGGCTGCGCAACGCCACCGACCTCGACGGGGGCTACCAGGCCTGGAAGAAGGTGTTCGGCCCCGTCACGTGAAGGCGCCGATCCCGGTGATGTCGCGCCCGACGATCAGGGTCTGCATCGTCTCGGTGCCCTCGAACGTGTGGATCGACTCGATGTCGGCCCAGTGCCGCACCACGTGGTGCTCGAGCAGGATCCCGTTGCCGCCGAGCAGGTCACGGGCCTCGGAGAGGATCGCGCGCGCGGTGCGCGTGTTGTGCATCTTCGCCAGCCCGGCCACCGTGGGCGACAGTCGTCCCGCGTCGGCGAGCCTGGCCAGCTGCATGCAGTAGAGCTGCATGCCGGTGAGGTCGGCGAGCATGCGCACCAGCCGCTCCTGCACGATCTGGAACGACGCCAGCGGCTTGCCGAACTGCTGTCGCTCCGTGGCGTAGCGCAGCGCCGCCTCGTAGCCGGCGGTGGCATGCCCGAGCGCCATCCAGGCGCAGGTGCCTCGCGTGCTGGCGAGCACCCGGGCGGCGTCCTTGAACGACCGGGCGTTCACCAGCCGGTTCTCGTCCGGCACCCGGACGCCGGTCAGGCGGATGTCGGACTGCCACACCGACCGCAGCGAGACCTTCCCGGTGATCACCTCGGCGTGGTAGCCCTCGGCCGGAGTCTCGACGACGAACCCGAGGACGTCACCGGAGTCGGTGTCGCGGGCCCACACCACCACGAGGTCGGCGATCGTGCCGTTGCCGATCCAGCGCTTGACGCCGTCGAGCACCCAGTGGTCGCCGTCACGGCGGGCGATGGTCTCGAGGGCGACGGAGTCCGATCCGTGCTCCGGTTCGGTGAGCGCGAAGGCCCCGATCCTGTCCAATGTGGACATGGCAGGCAGCCAGCGCTGCTTCTGCTCATCCGAGCCGCACATCGCGATCGACTGCATGGCGAGCCCGGCGTGCACGGCGAGGAACGTGCCGAGCGAGCCGTCGCCGCGGTGCAGCTCCATGTGCACCAGCCCGCACGCCAGCGGGCTCATCGCGGCCGCTCCGTAGCCCTGGATGTCCTCGCCGACGACGCCGAGCTCGGGCAGCCTGCGGAACAGGTGCCAGGGGAGCTCGGCCTTCTCCCAGTACTCCGCGATGTCGGGCAGCACCTCGTCGTCGACGAACTTCCGGACGGCGATGAAGCGGTCCCACTGCTCGTCGGTGAACTGCTCGCGGACGAAGAAGAAGTCGGTGCCCAGTGCCTCGCCGAGGTGGGCGTAGCGGGTGCTGTGACGATCCCGATCCTCGGTCATCGCCCGATACTGGCACGCCGTCCGGGGTGTGGCAGGGCGTGCAGGGCGTCGACCAGGGGGGCGAGCTCCGGGTCGGCCCGCGCGGCGTCGAGCGCGTCGGCGAGGGCGCTGTCGTGCACCGGATGCGCCTGCTCCAGCAGCTCCTTGCCGTCGGTGGTGAGCGTGCTGTAGATCCCGCGCCGGTCGTCGTCGCACAGGTAGCGGCTCAGCAGGCCACGGGTCTCCAGCCGGGTGACGAGCCGGGTGGTGGCGCTGTGGGACAGCATCGCGGCACCCGCGAGCTGCTGCATGCGCATGTGCCAGCCGTCCTGCCGGGCGAGGGTGTCGAGCACCGTGTACTCGACGACCGAGAGCCCGAACCCGCTCTGCAGCGCTCTCTCCAGCGCCTCGTCGAGGCGTGCGTGGAGCGCGGCCAGTGTGCGCCAGCCCCGGGCGCGCACATCCGCCTGGTCGGTCACGGCCGTCGATCACCTCCGTCCTTGCGGACGATCATACGGGGTTGTCGCCAGTAGGAAGCGTGTGCAAATGTTGCACACGCTTTGTACTGGCGTTCGGAAGGAACAGCGATGCAGAACACCGCGCTCGTCGTCGGCGCGAACGGCGTCATCGGCGGCACGCTCGCCGCGCACCTGGCCGACCTCCCGGAGTGGGAGGTCGTCGGCCTGTCGCGCCGCGGTGGGCCGCCCGACGGGCCTGTCCGGCACGTCGCGGTCGACCTGTTCGACCCGGCAGGGGTGCGGGAGGCGCTGCGCGCACACCCGGGGGTGACCCACGTCTTCTATGCGGCCTACCAGGACCGGCCGACGTGGTCCGCGCTCGTGGAGCCCAACGTCACGATGCTGCGCAGCGTGCTCGACGCGGTGGCGTCCACGGCTCCGGACCTGCGGCACGTGAGCCTCATGCAGGGGTACAAGGTGTACGGCGCCCACCTCGGGCCGTTCGCCACGCCGGCGAGGGAGAGCGACCCACCCCACATGCCGCCGGAGTTCAACGTCGACCAGCAGCACCTCGTCGAGGCGCGGGCGGCCGAGGCGGGCTGGACGTGGTCGGCCATCCGCCCGTCGGTGGTCGCCGGGTTCGGGCTCGGCAACCCGATGAACCTCGGTGTCGTGCTCGCCGTCTACGCCTCGATCAGCGCCGAGCTGGGCGTCCCGCTCCGGTTTCCCGGCAGGCCGGGCGCCTACGACGCGCTGCTCGAGCTGACCGACGCCGGGCTGCTGGCCGAGGCGACGGTGTGGGCGGCCACCGATCCCCGGTGCGCGAACGAGGCCTTCAACATCGCCAACGGCGACCTGTTCCGCTGGAGTCGCATGTGGCCGGTGGTCGCGGAGGCGTTCGGGCTGGAGGTCGCGCCGCCGCTGCTCATGTCGCTCTCGGACGTGATGGCGGACAAGGAGCCCGTGTGGGACTCGATGGTCGCCCGGCACGGGCTGGTCGCCACGTCGTACGCCGATGTCTCGTCCTGGGCGTTCGGCGACTTCGTCCTCTCCTGGGACTACGACATGTTCGCCGACACGTCCAAGTCGCGGCGGTTCGGGTTCCACTCCTACGTGGACACGGAGGCGATGCTGCTGCGGCTGTTCGACGATCTGCGCAGGCGCCGGATCATCCCGGGCTGAACCACGGAGGACATGGCCGCCGCGTGACTCCTTACGACATCCTGTGGGCCGACGGCGAACGAGAGGAACGACGTGAAGAAGGATGTCGAGGAAGCCGGATCCGACAGCAGCTACGCGGTGGTGGGGAGCGTCGCGACGGGCGGCAGCGTGGCGGTTGCGGGGAGTGTGGCGACGGCGGGCAGCGTGGCGGTCGCCGGCAGCGTCGCCACGTCGGGTAGCGCAGGTGTGGCCGGCAGCGTGGCGACGGCCGGGAGTGCCGGGATCGTCGGCAGCGTGATGACGATCCTGAGCGTCGGACTGCTCGCCTGCATCGCGTGTCTGGGATGTGTCGGCTGCCGCCGCTGCGTGGGCTGCATCGGCTGTGTCGACTGCGAAGGCTGCGTGGGCTGCATCGGCTGTGTGGGCCTGCGCGGCGCGGTGGGCAAGGTGGGTGCGGGAGCCTGATCTCGACCCGGGTCGCTCGGATGCGGGCTCCTGCGCTGTTGCCGTCCTTGCGGGAGCCTGACGTCACCGTCAATATGGTGACGTGCATGTGTTCGTGAGCGGGCGGGTGTCGCTGGACCTGGCCGGCACCTTGAAGTGGCGACGCCACAAGCAGGAGGAACTGCTGTCGGCTGGTCGCGACGTCGCCGAGTGGGTGGTGGAGGCGGGCCTGCTGACGCATCCCCCGGTGGTCGACGACACCGCCGTCGCGGAGGTGCGCCGGTTGCGCGAGCTCGTCTACGCGGCCACGAGGACCGAGCCGGAGCGGCGGGTGCAGGCCGCGGAGCTGCAGGCCCTCGCCGACCCGCCGCCGGTCCGGTCGGTGCTGACGGCGGGCGGCGCGCTCGAACGCCATGGTGACCTGACCGCGGTCCTGTCCACGGTCGCCCGCGACGCCATCGAGCTGGTCGGCTCGGCGGACCTGGCCAGGGTGCGGGAGTGCGGACGGCCCGAGTGCACCCGGCTGTTCGTCGACGACTCCCGCGGCAAGCCCCGCCGCTGGTGCGGCATGACGGAGTGCGGGAACCGGATGAAGGCCGCCGAGTACCGGCGCAGGCAGCGCCGGGAACGGGGCGGGCTAGCTGCGGGCCAGTGAGCCCAGCCGGGCGAGGATCTCCTCCAGCAGCGGGCCGCTGGTCGCGAAGTTGAGCCGCAGGTACCGGCGACCGTCGTCGCCGAAGGGCGCACCGCCGTCGAGCAGGACCCCTGTGCGGGTGAGCACCTCGTCCACCGGGTCCTCGCCCAGCCCGAGGACATCGGCCTCGAACCAGTAGAGGTAGGTCGCCTCGGGCATTGCTGTCACCTCCGCCCCCCACGAGGCGAGAGTCGCGCTGACCTGCTGCCGGTTCCGGTCGAGGACGCGCATCAGCCGCTCCTGCCAGTCGGCCCCGTACTGCCAGGCGGCGAGGGTGCCGGCCACGCCGACCGTGGAGACCGTGCCGTAGAGGTCCACCGGTGGGGCGTCCCGCAGTGCGAGCAGGCGCTGTGGGCCGAAGTGCGCCACCGAGCACCGCAGCCCGGCCAGGTTGAACGCCTTGCTCGCGGAGGTCAGCGTCACGGTGCGGGCCGCGGTGTCGTCGTCGAGCGAGGCGAACGGGATGTGCCGGTGCGGCGCGTAGGTCAGCTCGGCGTGGATCTCGTCGCTGATCACCAGCAGGTCGTGCCGCCGGGCGATCCCCGCGATCTCGGTGAGCTCGTCGCGGGTGAGGACGCGTCCGGTCGGGTTGTGCGGGTTGACCAGCAGCAGGGCCCGGCAGTTCTCCCGGGCGACGGCGTCGGCGAGGCCGGCGATGTCGGGCGCCCAGCCCGTGGGGGTTCTGGTCCACGGCGAGCTCACCCGGCGGCGTCCCATGGCCTCGAGGGTGGCGAGGAAGGGCGGGTAGTTCGGCGTCTGTACCGCCACGGCATCCCCGGGAGCGGTGCCGAGGTGCAGCACGAGCTGGAGGGCCTGGAGGAGGTCGGTGTGCTCGCGGACGTCGGCCGCCGAGATGGTCCAGCCGTAGCGCTCCAGCATCCGGTCGGCGAAGGCCGCGCGGAGCGGGCTGCCTCCCGGCCATTCCGGGTAGCCGAGGTCGCCGTACCGGACGATCTGTTCGATCGCGTCGGCCACCATCGGCGGCACGTCGAAGTCCATGTCCGCCACCCACGCCGGCAGCACGTCCGGGGCGACCCGTTGCCACTTCACCCCGGGGCGTCGGCGCAGCTCGCTCAGGCGGAGCGCGTCGAACAGCGGGTCGCTCAGCCGGAGCGCTTCGCCGGTGCTCATCACGCCCGCTCCCGCTCGAGAAGGTCGCAGGTCAGCTGCACCTGTCCGTGGTGCTGCGCCAGCTCCTCGAGCACGTGCAGGAGCACACCTGCGCAGGTCAAGGGCTGTTCTGGGCCCTCGTAGTCGCCGGCCGGAGGGTTCTTCGGGCTGCCCGCCAGGTCGGCACCCGCCAGGTCGGCGGCCAGCCGGCGCTGAACGTCAGCGACCTGGCGGCGCAGGTCGTCCAGGCCGCCCGTCGCGCTGAACTCCGCGGCCCGGTTCCGGCTGGTCGGGCGGCCCGCGACCACATGCCCGATCCAGTAGTCGGCCACCTCGACGCAGTGGTGCACGATCGCGAAGGGGCTGTTGGCGCCCCGCACCGGTGGTCTCGCGTTGATCGTGTCCTCGTCCAGGTCGCCCAGCGCGTCGAGCATCCCCGTGAAGGCCCGCGCGAGGAAGTACAGGTACTCGTCGGTACCGGGGACCACTGCCGTTCCCATGCCGAGCCTCCTCGGAATCACCGTTCGTCAGGTGACGGAAGTGTTCGCGAGTGAGGCCGTCACTGTCAAGACGGTGATGGCGGTGCTCCGGTGCCCGGTGATCACGACCACTGTTCCGGGAGGGGACCGGACGGAGACGTTACGGTCGCCGGCCATGCAGCGGATCGCAGCCGACCTGATGATCCCCGGTCGCGGCGATCCGGTTGCCGACGCCGTCGTCCTGCTCGACGGACCGACGATCTCCTACGCGGGCCCGGCTGCCGAGGCGCCGGAGGCCCCCGGCGCGGAGACCGTGCGGACGGCGGTCGTCATGCCGGGCTACGACGCGGATGTGCTCACCCTCGACCACGACCCCCTCGACGACATCACCGTGCTCGCCGACCCCGAACAGGTACGCGGGGTGTGGCAGGCGGGCCGCCGGGTCAAGGGCTGACGCTGCGCGGTCGTCAGCGCAGCGCCTCGGTGATCGCGTGGGCATTCCGGTCGATCCACTCGCGCGTCCGAGCGGCCCGGGCCGCGGCCTCCGGCGTCCAGTACTGCACGAAGCCCGGCACCCCGCGCTCGGCGCCGTCGCGCACGATCTCGCGCATCCACTCGTGGCTCGCACGTAGCGCGGTGACGAACTCGGCGCGGCCGGTCTCGTCCAGGCCGTAGGCGTCGACGAAGATCCGCAGGCGCAGCAGTTCCCGGCCGTGCCGGACGTCGGAGATGTCGGCGGGCGCCCGCAGGGGTGCCCACAGCCGGGCCGCCGCGGCCACGTCCCACACCGCGTTGCCGGGGCCTGCGAGGTCGAAGTCGATCAGGGCGACCGCACGGCCGTCCCGGAAGACGATGTTGTCCAGGTTCGGGTCGTTGTGCGCGATGCCGCCGCCGTCGAACGGGGCCGGGGCGGGGTGCGACCACGGGTAGGGCGAGGGGTCGAACCCGGCCGTGGCGTCGTGGAAGCGCCGGAGCAGCCGCCCGACGCTGGCCAGTGCGGCATCGGTGAGTCCCCACGCCGGTGCCGGGGCGATGACGGCCTGGCCGGGCACGTAGCTGAGCACCTCGCGGCCCGCGCCGTCGGTGCCGAGCGCGCGAGGCGCCCCGTCGAACCCCACGTGCTCCAGATGGCGCAGCAGGGCGTGGGTGGCGGTGCTCGTCGGCCGCCACGGCCTGCGCACCGTGTCGCCGACCCGGTGGACGCGGCCACGGTTGGCCGTGCCACCCGGCAGGGGCACCTCCACCGTCATGCCGCCACCGTCACGATCCGGCTTCGCGGATCAGGGCCTCCGCCAGCGTCGAGTGCGTCACCAGGCTGTCGACCAGCCCGCCCCGGACGGCGGCGAGCACCGCCTTGACCTTCGCGGTGCCGTACACGATCGCGATCACCTCGGGGACGGCTCGCATCTGTTCCGCCGTGATGCCGATCATCCGCTCGGTGAGGTCGGAGGCCACGGGTGTCCCGTCGGCGTCGACGAGCACGCCGGAGATCTCGGCGGCCACCCCGAGCCGGCCGAGCTCGTGCCGTTCCGCCTCGCTGGTGGCGTCGTAGAGGGTGGACTGCTCGGGCGCCCACGCACCCACGCCCGCGACGGCGCGGGTGACCGAACCGATGCGGGAGAACGCCCGCGCGACCTCCGGCTGGCGACGCAGGGCCTGGGCGGTTGCGGCGTCCGGCACGGCCATCGGCGCGTAGAAGAAGTAGGCGGGCCCACCCGCGACGCGGGCGACGTCCCGGACCACCTCGATCGAGCTGTCGTCCACGCCGGGACGGGTCAGCGCGCCGGTGAGCTGGATGACCGGCACGGTGGCGAGCCGCTGCAGCGCCGTGGCCATGGCGCTGACCGAGCGGGCCCACGAGAGGCCGAGCACGTCGTCGGGGGTGACGAGCTCGGTCAGCAGTTCGGCGGCGGCCGCTCCCAGGTGCTCACGCAGTGATGCGGGGTGGTCGTCGGGGGTGTCGGTGACGACGCAGTGCTGCAGGCCGAGGGTCTCCATCAGGCGGGCCGAGAGCTCGACGTCGATCACACCCGGGTGGCCGATCTCGATGCGCACCAGCCCGCTGCTGCGGGCGTCGTCGAGCAGCCGGGCGACCTTGAACCGGCTGAGGGCGAACTCCTCGGCGATCTCGACCTTCGAGCGGCCGTCGAGGTAGTACCGGCGGGCGACGGACGCGGTGAGGACGAGGTGGGCCGGCCCGTGTGCACTGCCGCCTCTGACCGCGACCACGGCTCGGCCCTCCTCGACCTCGCTCATTTGAGCGATCTGTCGCCCATTCTTACACGAACCATTGACTGGACGTGACCGTTACCACAGGCTCACCAGTGATCAGGGCGCCGCTCATCTGAGCACGCCCGTGGGTCCCGGGAGGACGCGATGAAGCGAACGGGCATGCGCGCTGCGCTGCTCGCTCTCGCGGTGATGCTGGCGAGCACGGCCTGCGCGGGGTGGGGCGGCGGCGTCGGCGGCGGCGGGGCGAACAGCATCAATGTGCTGATGGTCAACAACCCGCAGATGATCGACCTACAGCGGCTCACGGCCGAGCACTTCACGAAGGACACCGGGATCTCGGTCAACTTCACGGTGCTGCCCGAGAACGACGTGCGCGACAAGATCAGCCAGGAGTTCTCGAGCCAGGCCGGCCAGTACGACGTCGCGTCGCTCTCGAACTTCGAGATCCCGATCTACGCCCGCAGCCGGTGGATCGCGCCGCTCGACCAGTACATCGCCGCCGACCCGGCGTTCGACCAGAAGGACATCCTCGCGCCGATGACCACGTCGCTCAGCGGCGACGACGGCAAGATCTACGGCGAGCCCTTCTACGGCGAGTCGTCGTTCCTCATGTACCGCAAGGACGTGTTGGCGGCCGCCGGGATCACGATGCCGGCCAAGCCCACCTGGCAGCAGGTGGCCGACATCGCCGCCAAGGTGGACGGTGCCGAGCCCGGGATGGCCGGCATCTGCCTGCGCGGGCAGCCGGGGTGGGGGCAGGTCTTCGCGCCGCTCACCACCGTCGTCAACACCTTCGGCGGCACCTGGTTCACGGCCGACTGGCAGGCCCAGGTGAACGCGCCGGAGTTCCGCCGTGCCGTGCAGTTCTACGTCGACCTCGTGCGGGCGCACGGCGAGGCGGGCGCCCCACAGGCCGGGTTCACCGAGTGCCTCAACAACCTCGTCCAGGGCAACGTCGCGATGTGGTACGACGCCACGTCCGCGGCGGGCTCGCTCGAGGCGGCCGACTCGCCGGTGCGCGGCAAGATCGGTTACGCGCCCGCACCCGTCGTGGAGACCGCCAGCTCCGGCTGGCTGTACGCATGGTCGTGGGCCATCCAGGCGGCGAGCCAGAAGAAGGACGACGCGTGGAAGTTCATCTCCTGGGCGTCGAGCAAGCAGTACGAGCAGCTCGTCGGTCAGGAGATCGGCTGGTCGAACGTGCCGGCCGGCAAGCGGGCGTCGACGTACGAGAACCAGGACTACCTGGCACAGGCCGGGGCGTTCGCCGGTCCGACGAAGGCGGCGATCGAGAGCGCCGACCCACGCAACCCCGGGGTCCAGCCGAGGCCGGCGATCGGCATCCAGTTCGTGGACATCCCGGAGTTCCCCGACCTCGGGACGCAGGTGTCGCAGGACGTGAGCTCGGCGATCGCCGGGCTGGTGACGGTGGACCAGGCGCTCGACCGGGGTCAGCAGCTCGCTGACGACGTGGCGGAGCGCTACCGGGCCCGGGCGGAGGGCGGATCATGACCACAGCACTGGAACCGCGGACGGGCCCGGCGTGGCGCCGTTCGCCGGAGGAGACACAGGCGCTGCGCCGCGCGGGGAACTGGGCCCGGCGGGCGCCGCTCCTGCCCGCGCTGATCTTCCTGATCATCGTGACGCAGCTGCCGTTCGTGGTCACGCTGATCATCTCGTTCATGAACTGGAACGCGTACTACCCCGACGAGCGGGGGTTCGCGGGGATCGACAACTTCCGACGCGTGCTCACCGACGTGAACACGCGTGACTCGATCATCACCACCATCAAGCTGACCGTCTCCGTGGTGCTGGTCAGTCTGGTCCTCGGCCTGCTCATCGCGCTGCTGCTGGACCGGGCGTTCCGGGGTCGCGGCGTCGTCCGCACGATGATGATCACGCCGTTCCTCATCGTGCCGGTCGCGGCCGCGCTGGTCTGGAAGCACGCGCTCTACAACCCGGAGTACGGCCTCTTCAACGGGGTGCTCACGTGGATCTTCGGGCAGAACGCGCCCCAGCCGGACTGGATATCCACCATGCCGCTGACGGCGATCGTGGCGTCGCTGGTCTGGCAGTGGACGCCGTTCATGATGCTGATCATCCTGGCCGGCCTGCAGAGCAAGCCGCTCGACGTGATCGAGGCCGCCAAGATCGACGGCTGTTCCGGCTGGCAGATCTTCCGGCACATGACGCTGCCGCACCTGCGGCAGTACCTGGAGCTCGGGGCCCTGCTCGGGTCGATCTACATCGTGCAGAACTTCGACGCCGTCTTCACGATCACCTCGGGTGGTCTGGGCACGGCCAACCTGCCCTACACGATCTACCAGACCTTCTACAACGCGCAGGACTACGGCCGGGCGTCCGCCGCGGGCGTCGTCGTCGTGATCGGGACGATCCTCATCGCCACGCTCGCGCTGCGCACCGTGTCGTCGCTGTTCCGTGAGGAGGGGGCCCGATGACCGCGACCCTGGAGGCACCCCGCACCGCACCGCCCGCGGCGCCGGCGCGCCACCGCAACCGGACCGGCACGCTGCTCACCGTGGTCGCGTGGGTGGTCGGCGTCCTCTTCATCATCCCGGTGCTGTGGATGCTGCTCACCTCGCTCCACAGCGAGACCGACGCCGCCACCAACCCGCCGTCGATCTTCGCGCCGCTCACGCTGGAGGGCTACGCCAACTTCTTCGGCGCGCAGACGGGCACGAGCCCGTGGCCGTCGCTGCTCAACTCGCTGACGGCGAGCGTCCTGTCCACGGCGCTCGTGCTGGTGCTCGCGATCCCGGCGGCGTACGCGCTGTCGATCCGGCCGGTGCGCAAGTGGACCGACGTGCTGTTCTTCTTCCTGTCCACGAAGATGCTGCCGGTGGTGGCCGGTCTGCTGCCGGTGTACCTGATCGCTCAGCAGATCGGGCTGCTCGACAACATCTGGCTGCTGATCATCCTGTACACGTCGATGAACCTGCCGATCGCCGTGTGGATGATGCGCTCGTTCCTCGCGGAGGTTCCGGTCGAGGTGCTCGAGGCGGCGGCGATCGACGGCTGCGGGCTGATGCGGACGCTGCGCACCGTCGTCGGGCCGATGATCCTGCCCGGCATCGCTGCCACGTCGCTGATCTGCTTCATCTTCAGCTGGAACGAGCTGCTGTTCGCCCGCGTGCTCACCGCCACCGTGGCGCAGACGGCACCCGTGTTCCTCACCAGCTTCGTCACCAGTCAGGGCCTGTTCCTGGCCACGGTGTGCGCGGCGTCGGTGGTCGTGTCGCTGCCGGTGCTCATCGCCGGGTTCGCGGCGCAGGACAAGCTCGTGCAGGGTCTCTCGTTGGGAGCGATCAAGTGAAGGCCGCAGTCATCAGTGCCGATGCCGTCACCGTGGAGACGGTGCCGGACCCCACGCCCGGGCCCCGGGAGGTGGTCGTCGCCGTCGCGGGCTGCGGGATCTGCGGCACCGACCTGCACATCGCCGACGGGGAGTTCGCCCCCACGCTGCCGGTGGTGCCGGGCCACGAGTTCGCTGGCGAGGTCGTGGCACTGGGCAGTGACGTCACGGAGCTGCGCGTCGGTGACCAGGTGGCCGTCGACCCGTCGCTGCACTGCGGGGAGTGCTACTACTGCCGCCGCGGCCGTGGCAACCTCTGCGAGCGCTGGGCCGCGATCGGGGTGACCACCACCGGCGGGGCCGCCGAGTTCGCCGTGGCACCGGTCGGCAACTGCGTGCGGCTGCCGGAGGGCGTCTCCCCTGCCGACGCCGCGCTGATCGAGCCGCTCTCCTGTGCGGTGCGGGGCTTCGACGTGCTTGCCCCGCAGCTCGCCGACCACTACCTCATCTACGGCGCCGGCACGATGGGCCTGATGATGATGGAGCTCGCCAAGCGCGCAGGCGCCGCGAGCGTCAGCATGGTCGATCTCAACCCGGCCCGGCTGGAGACGGCCAAGGAGCTCGGCTGCTCCGCGGTCGTGGGCAGCGCCGACGAGCTGGACCGCCCGCGCGGCTGGGACATCGTGATCGACTGCACCGGAGTGGTCGCCGCGATCGAGGACGGCCTCACGCGCGTCGGCAAGGGCGGCACGTTCCAGCAGTTCGGCGTGGCCAACGAGGACGCCATGGCGCGCTTCTCGCCGTTCCGCATCTACAACCAGGAGATCCGGATCGTCGGGTCGATGGCGGTGCTGCACAGCTTCGAGCGGGCCGCCGAGCTGTTCGCCGAGGGCGCGCTGCGCCCGGACGTGATGATCAGCCACCGGATGACCCTCGACGAGTACCCGCAGGCGCTGGAGCAGTTCCGGGCGGGCGTGGGGCGCAAGATCCAGGTGCGCCCCGGCCACTGAGCACGCCCGGAACTGTCGGGCGGTCTGCCTATCGTGCGCCGGGTGACCGTTCTCGAGCTGCGCCGCTACACCCTCCACCCGGGCCGTCGCGACGAGCTGGTCGCGCTGTTCGAGCGGGAGTTCGTGGAGCCGCAGGAGGCGCTGGGCGCGCAGGTGGTCGGCACGTTCCGCGACGTCGACGACCCGGACGCGTTCGTCTGGGTCCGCGCGTTCGCCGACATGGCCGCCCGGCACCGTGCGCTCACCGGCTTCTACGGCGGACCGGTCTGGAAGGCACACCGCGAGGCGGCGAACGCCACGATGATCACGTTCGACGACGTGCTGCTGCTGGAACCCGTCGGCGCCGGGTTCCCCGCCCGCCCGAGAGCTGCAGCGGGGGAGGGCCGCCCCGGCCCGTCCCGCGTCCTCGCCGTGGTGCGCACGGGCCCGGGCGCCGAACCCGAGGTCACCACGGCCGCACACATCCTCGGGGCGGCGCCGGTGGTGGCGCGCACCGCGCCGTACCCCAACAACTATCCGGCGCTCCCGGTGCGCGACGAGCAGGCCGTGGTCTGGTTCGCGTCCTTCCCGCACGCCGGCGCCGCGCTCGCGGCGCGCGGGCGGCTGGCGTCCCATCCCCTCGGCCGCGCGCCGGGCGGGCGGCTGCTGACCCTGGAGCCCACCCCGCGCTCCGCCCTGCGTTGACCGCGCCCGGTCACTCGGCCACGCGGATGCCCATACCGGGCCCGAGTGGCAGGTCGAGGAAGTAGAACGCCGTGAGGATCAGCACCCACGACACCCAGAACGGGACCACGAACGGCACCATCTTGGCGATCACGGTGCCGAGACCGGCCGAGGGCTCGTAGCGGCGCACGAAGGTCAGCAGCACGATCATGTACGGGTTCAACGGCGTCATCACCTGCGTGGCCGAGTCGCCCACCCGGAACGCGGCCTGCGTGAAGCCGGGCTCGTAGCCGAGCAGGAGGAACAGCGGCACGAACACGCTCGCCATCAGCGTCCAGAGGCTCGATCCGGACACGATGAACAGGTTGAGCACCGACGCCAGCACGATGAACCCGAGGATGGCCGGGTAGCCGGTGAGCCCGATCCCCTCCAGCAGGCTCGCGCCGGACACCGCCAGCCACGCCCCGATGTTGGTCCAGGCGAACAGGGCGATGAACTGCCCGAGGACGAAAGCCAGCACGATGAAGCCGGACAGGTCCTTGAGCGCCTGGCCCATCAGCAGCGGCACGTCGGCGCCCCTGCGGATCGCGCCCGCCACGATCCCGTAGGCCAGCCCGGGCACGAAGAACGCGAGGAACACGAGCGTGACCACCGAGCTGAGCAGCGGTGAGGTCGGCAGGTAACCCCCGGTCTCGTTGCGCAGCGGTGACCCGGGCGCAAGAGCCAGCACCAGCACGGCGGCGGTCAGCACGACCAGGGTGACACCCGCGGCCCGCAGTCCCCGGCGCTCGGCGGTGGTCACCTCGGCGTCCACCGGCGGCGCGTCCGGTCCGGTCCCGTCGCCGGGGCGCTCGTCGCGGGGGAAGCCCGTCCGGACCAGGCCGGGCTCGACGATCTTGTCGATCACCAGTCCGGCCAGCAGGCTGAGCACTATCGCGGAGACGATGTTGAAGAAGTAGTTCGAGACCGGCGTGACGGTTGTGCCCGCGTCGGGCAGCGTGGCGGCCACCCCGTTGGTGATCCCGGCGAACAGCGCGTCCAGGCTCGTGACGAGCAGCGACGTCGAGTAGCCCGCGCCTGCCGCGGCGAACCCACCGAGGAGGCCGGCCACGGGGTGGCGCCCTGCGGCCTTGAACACGATCGCGGCCAGCGGCGGGATGATGATGAACACCGAGTCGGACATCACGCTGCCCGTGACGCCGATGAAGCCGAGCGCGTAGGGCAGCAGCGAGCGCGGGGCGTTGCGGAACGCCAGCCGGATCAGCGCGGAGAGCATGCCGGTGCGCTCGGCCAGCCCGACGCCCAGCATGATCGTCACCACGGTCTGCAGCGGCGGGAAGCCGATGAAGTTCGCCGCCAGCCCGGTGAAGAAGAACTCCACGCCCTCGCCGCTGAAGGCGCCGCGGATCGCCGTGACACCGTCCCGGCCCGGTACGGCGACGGCCACCCCGAAGGCCGCCATGACCGTGGACACCACCGCCACCACGAGTGTGAGCAGCGCGAACAGGATGAACGGCTCGGGTAGCCGGTTGCCCACCCGTTCGATCCCGCCCAGGAGGCGGTCGAGCCGGCCGGGGGGAGCGGGGGTGCTGGTTGCGGTCACGGTCGGCTGCCTCCAGTCGTCCTCGGGGGACGGGCCGGTCGGTGGGGCGCAGTCGGTCGGTGCGGTGGAGCAGGGGTCAGTCGAAGTACGCGGGGACGTCGAGCGGGCCGCCCGCCGCGGCGAACTCCGCGTGCACGGCGTCGCGAAGCTCCGGGTCGGCGAGGTAGTCGACCGCGGTGAGGGCCAGGCCGAGTGCACCGTCGCGCACCGCCCGGTCACCCGATGGCCCGCCGGACGCCGCGGCGAACTCCGTGGTGTGCAGCGCGACCGTCGGCTCGGACACCGCGATCATGGGGTGGATGGCCGGCATCCGGTAGCTGAGGTTGCCCAGGTCGGTGGAGCCGGTGAGGAACTCGGGCACCACGCCCGTGGGCAGCGGCTTGCGCCCGACCGGTTCCTGGTTGACCGCCCAGCGGCCGGCGAGCGCGTGGTTGAAGCGGATCGGCAGGTACGGGGGGAGATCGTCCCAGTGCAGCTCGACGCCGCAGCCGGTCATCGCCGCCGCCCCGTGGGCGATGTGGTCGACGCGTTCGGCCAGGTCCCGCAGGGTCTCGGGGGCGGCGGAGCGCAGGTAGAACAGGAGCGCGGCCCGATCGGGGACGACGTTGGGCCGGGCACCCCCGTCGGTGAAGACGCCGTGCACCCGGTCGCTGCCGGGCAGGTGCTGGCGCAGCCCGGCCACGCCCTGGTAGGCGGCCACGGCCGCATCGAGCGCGTTGCGGCCCATGAACGGCTGAGCCGAGGCGTGGGCGGCGACGCCGTGGAAGACCATCTCCAGCCGGCGGCGCCCGAGGAACGGGTGCATGGCGATGTCGTGCGAGAACGGGTGCAGCATGATCACGGCGTCGACGTCGTCGAAGACACCGGCCCGCGCCAGCGTCTCCTTGCCGCCGCCGCCCTCCTCGGCCGGCGTGCCGATCAACGAGATGCGGCCGCCCACGCGGTCCCGCACCTGCGCGGCGGCGAGGTACGCACCGACGGCCGTGGCGCAGATGATGTTGTGGCCACAGGCGTGGCCGACGCCGGGCAGCGCGTCGTACTCGGCGAGGACGGCGACGTGCGGGCCGTCCGTGCCGACGGTGCTGACGAGGGACGTCTCCAGGCCCCCGACGCCGATCTCGGCGGCATGCCCGTGCCGCTCCAGCAGCGCCGTCACCGCACGCACCGAACGGTGCTCGGTGAACGCCTCCTCGGGGTGCGCGTGCAGGTCGCGGCTCAGCGCGACGAGATCGTCCTCCCGACTGCGGACGGCGCCGACGACGGCCGAGCGGATGTCGTCCCCCGCGCCCTTGTGGGGGGATCCGATGGGCTCGGCGTCCTGCACGGCCTGTGCCATCGCGACCGTGAGGGAGCGCAGGTAGCTGTCGTCGGGCGGCAGCGGCCTGGTCCGGTCGTTCTCGGTCATGATCGCGACCCTAGTGTCGTGGCGGGCTCTCCGCAGATGCTCACGTTCCCAGCCCGACCGCCCGCACGGGTGCACCGTCGGCCCCGGCGAGGGGGAGCGGGAAGAAGCTCAGCACCGGGTCGGCGAGCGAGGCCAGCTGGGCGACGTTCGTCAGGTTCTCCACGATCACCCCGCCCGCCCCGAGCACCACCCGGTGCACCGGCAGGCCACCCGTGGTGCTGCCGGTCGAGAACGTGGGATCCGGGTTGAGGGTGTCCACGGCCAGTGCGCGCACGCCCGTGGCGACCACCCGCTCGGCCGCGTCCGGCGTCAGCCAGGGATGGTGCAGGTAGGCCGGGGTGCCGAAGTGCGCCGACCAGCCGGTGTGCAGCACCAGCACGACGCCGGGCCCGAGCCGGTCGGCGACCGGGGCGAGGTCCGCCCACGCGATACCGCTGCCGGGAGCACGATCGAGCACGTCGGCCGTGACCGCCGGGCCGTGGAACAGGCCGAGGTCGAGCTCGTCCAGCCGGGCGCCGTCGGCGAGCACGTGGAACGGCGCGTCGACGTGCGTGCCGGTGTGGGACCCGGAGTGCAGGGCCAGCACGTTCACCCCGTCCCGCTCGAGGGTGGCGGCGGGCGCCGTGCTGACCTCGGGATCACCGGGATAGACCTGCATCCCCGCGTGGACGGGCTGGGACAGGTCGACGATCCGCATGCGGGTCAGTCTGGTCCCGCAGGCGGAGCTCCGGTCAGTGGACCTGGACCTGGTCACCGACCTTCAGGTAGTTGTACCAGGCCGCAGCATTGGTGGCCGAGAGGTGAACGCAGCCTTCCGACTTCTTGTGCACGTTGCCCTCATGGAAGGCGACCCCGTCGGTGGTGAAGAAAACCGAGTACTCCATCGGCGCGTTGTTGAACTCCTTGCTCCGGTGGTGCAGGTCCTTCCATTGCACGTTGAAGGTGCCACTCGGGGTGTTGTGCCCCTGCGCCCCCTTGTTGATCTGCACCGGGCCGCGCATGACGTGTCCGGCCTTCAGGAGCCAGGCCTTGTTGTGGGCGAGATCGACGCACGCCTTCGCCATCGCGGTGCACGGCGTGCCGGGCACCAGTCGCGCCGCGCCAGTGGCCGGAGCCGTGGAGCTGACCGCCGGCGGGGAGTGGGTCGGGGTGGCCGCGTTGGCCACGGCCGGTCCGGCCAGTGGCCCGAGGAACGTCCCCAACACCCCGGCGCCGAGTGCTCCGGCGAGCGTCGCCGTCCGAGCCGGCGTGACCCACCGACGTGTCTTGATCTTGCTGTGCCGCCCCACGAAACCACCCAATCTGCCGTGCTGCACGACCATTCGATCCTGCAATCAAAGACAAACGTACGCGCCCGATTGATGGCACTGGAATCGGCTGCCGACGGTACCGTTGTGGAAGTATTGTAGGACCGATTTCCCGGAATCGCGCAATTTCTCTGATTATCCGTTTTGAACGGGGTCAGCGGGGCAGGTCGTCGATCGCCTTCTGGATGCGCTTGATCGACACCGGGTACCGGGTGCGCATCGGGTGGGCGTAGAGCCCCACGCGCAGCTCCTCGATCAGCCAGCGGATCTCGCGCAGCTGCGGCGACGGCTCGACGCCCGGCGGGAGTGCCGCCAGTTCGGCCTCGTACTCGTCGGCCGCCACCCGCACCTGTGCGGTCCACTCGGCGTCGCGGGTGGGATCGGCCCGCAGCTTCTCGATCCGCCGTTCCACGGCCTCGAGGTAACGGGCGACGTCGACGAGCCGGGACGCTCCGGCCGCCGTGGCGAAACCGGGCCCGACCAGGGCGTCGACCTGCGCGGTCATGTCGGCGACCCCGGCGGCGAGGACGGGCGCGCGGAGGTCGGCGAGCTGCGCCTGCACCCGGTGCCAGACGGTGAGGACACCCCGCACGGCCTGCAGCACCTGCAACGTCGTGGAGGCCAGTCGCTCGGCGAACAGCTTCCGCAGCCGCGCGTAGGACCGGTCGTCCCATGCCGGGCCGCCCGCGGCGGTGATCAGGGCGTCGGCTGCGGCGGTGACGCAGTCGTCGAGCAGCGCGGCGACGGAGCCGTGGGGGTTGCGCGACAGCGCCAGCTTCGAGGCGTTGTCCAGACCGCGCTGCACCTGCTTCGCGGGCGAGGGCGTGTCCAGCAGGAGCAGCCGGCGCACGCCGCGCCACGTCATCGGGTCGCGCTCGGCCGCCGTCGGGAACACGCGGACGTCCACGGTGGAGCCGCGGTCGACCAGGCCGGGGTAGCCGGTGACGACGTGGGCGCCGCGGCGAACCGGCAGCTCGCGGGGGAGGGTGCCGAGCGTCCACGTGGTGATCCCGGACCGTTCGATCTGCGCCCCGGCGGCGGCCAGCTCCTGACGCACCTGCGGGGCGAGCCTGCGCCGCAGCGCGTCGAGGTCGGTGCCGGTGGCCACCTCGCGGCCTGCCTCGTCGACCACGCGGAAGGTGACCGTGAGGTGCTCGGGCAGCCGGTCGAGCTCCCACGCGTCGCGGGGGATGTCGACGCCGCGCATGCGCCCGAGCTCGCGCTCCAGGCCGTCCAGCAGCGGTTCGTCCGGTGCGCCGTCGGCCTGCAGCCTGGCGAGCACGGCCCTGGCGTGGTCGGGCGCGGGGGCGTAGAGGCGCCGCAGCTGCTTGGGCAGGGTCCGGATCAGGGCCGTGACCAGCTCCTCGCGCAGGCCGGGGATCTGCCACGTGAACGGCGTGGGATCCACCTGGTGCAGCGCGGCCACCGGCACGTCGACGGTGACGCCGTCGGTGCGGGCGCCCGGCTCGAAGGCGTAGGACAGCGGCAGCGTGAGACCGCCCGCCTCGACGTGGTCGGGGTAGGCAGCGCGGTCCACGTCGGCGGCCTGAGCCGTGCGGAGCATCTCCTCGGTGAAGTCGAGCAGGTCCGGCTGCCGTCGGGAGGCCTTCTTCCACCAGGTGTCGAAGTGGCGGCCGGACACCACGTCGGCGGGGATGCGGTCGGTGTAGAACGTGACCAGCGTCTCCTCGTCGACCACGAGGTCGCGGCGCCGTGCGCGGTGCTCCAGCTCCTCGACGTCCTCGAGCAGCTCGCGGTTGGCGTGGAAGAACCGGTGCCGCGTGTCCCAGTCGCCCTCGACGAGCGCGTGCCGGATGAACAGCTCGCGTGACTGCTCGGGGTCGATCCGGCCGAAGTCCACCGTGCGCCCGACGACCACCGGGATCCCGTACAGCGTGACCCGCTCGGTAGCGACGGCGGCCGCGCGCTTGCGCGACCAGTGCGGCTCCGAGTACGAGCGTTTGGCGAGGTGCCCGGCCAGAGGCTCGATCCACTCCGGCTTGATCCGGGCCACGGTGCGGGCGAACAGCCGCGAGGTCTCCACCAGCTCGGAGGCCATCACCCAGCGCGGCTGCGCCCGGGACAGCGGTGAGCCAGGGAAGATCATGAACTTCGCGCCGCGGGCGCCCAGGTACTCCCGGCCGCCGCGCTCCTTGCCGGAGGGCTCCTCGCGCAGCCCGATCTGGGAGAGCAGCCCCGACAGCACCGCGATGTGGATGCGGTCGGCGTCGGGCTCGATGTCGTTGAGGGTCATGCCCGCGTTGCGGGCGGCCGAGCGGAGCTGGGAGTGCAGGTCCTGCCACTCGCGGATGCGCAGGTAGTGCAGGAACTCCTCGCGCAGCAGGCGGCGGAAGCGGTTGCCGGAGAGGGCCTCGCGCTGCTCGCCGATGTAGCGCCAGAGGTTGAGGAAGGCGAGGAAGTCGGAGCCACCGGCGTCCAGCGTCGAGCCGCCCGAGCTCCACTCGCCTGCGAACCGCGCGTGCTTCTGGTCGGCGGCCTGGCGCTGCTCGGTGGGGCGCTCGCGCGGATCCTGCACCGACAGCGCCGCGGTGATCACCAGCACCTCGCGCAGGCAGCCGGTGCGGTCGGCCTCCACCAG
Source organism: Pseudonocardia xinjiangensis (assembly GCF_050948425.1). NCBI lineage: Bacteria > Bacillati > Actinomycetota > Actinomycetes > Pseudonocardiales > Pseudonocardiaceae > Pseudonocardia > Pseudonocardia xinjiangensis. The sequence goes on from NZ_CP192009.1 coordinate 544,900, forward strand.
CATGCGACCCAGCCGGGGGTCGACGGGCAGCGCCGCCAGCGCTCGCCCGACGGGGGTGAGCCGGCGGTCCGGTTCGAGGGCGCCGAGCTCCTGCAGCAGCGCGAGACCGTCGTTGACCGACCGGGAGTCCGGACGTTCGACGAACGGGAACTCGGTGAGCTCACCGAGCTCCAGGGAGATCATCTGCAGGATGACCGACGCGAGGTTCGTGCGGAGGATCTCGGGGTCGGTGAACTCGGGACGGGCGTCGAAGTCGTCCTCGCTGTAGAGGCGGATGCAGATCCCGTCCGCGACGCGGCCACAGCGTCCCGCGCGCTGGTTGGCGCTCGCCTGCGAGACCTTCTCGATCGGCAGCCGCTGCACCTTCAGCCTGCGCGAGTACCGGGAGATGCGCGCGGTGCCGGGATCGACGACGTAGCGGATCCCCGGCACGGTCAGTGACGTCTCGGCGACGTTGGTGGCGAGCACGACGCGCCGTCCCGGGTGCGGGGCGAACACCCGCTGCTGCTCGGCCGTGGAGAGGCGCGCGTAGAGCGGGATGATCTCGGTGTTGCGGTAGTCGCGCCTGGTCAGCGCCTCCGCGGTCTCGCGGATCTCGCGCTCGCCCGGCAGGAACACGAGGATGTCGCCGTCGCCCTCGCGCTGCAGCTCCGCCACCGCGTCGCCGATGGCGTCGAGCTGGTCGCGGTCGGGGTCGGCGTCGGGATCGTCGGGGTCGACGACCGGGCGGTAGCGGACCTCGACGGGGTAGCTGCGCCCGGAGACCTCCACGATCGGCACCGGCGTGCCGAGTGCCTGCGCGAAGTGGTCGGCGAACCGCTCGGGGTCGATCGTCGCCGAGGTGATGACGACCTTGAGGTCGGGGCGGCGCGGCAGCAGCTGGGTGAGGTAGCCGAGGATGAAGTCGATGTTGAGGCTGCGCTCGTGGGCCTCGTCGATGATCAGCGTGTCGTACTGGCGCAGCATCCGGTCGCCGGTGAGCTCGGCGAGCAGGATGCCGTCGGTCATCAGCTTGACCAGCGTGTTCTCGCCCACGTGGTCGGTGAAGCGCACCTTCCAGCCGACGAGGTCGCCCAGCCGGCTGCCGAGCTCCTCGGCGATGCGCGCGCCGACGGTGCGTGCGGCGAGCCTGCGCGGCTGGGTGTGCCCGATCAGGCCGCGGATGCCGCGGCCGAGCTCGAGGCAGATCTTCGGGATCTGCGTGGTCTTCCCGGAGCCGGTCTCGCCCGCGACGATGACGACCTGGTGGTCGCGGATCGCGGCGGCGATGTCGTCCCGGCGGGCGCTGACCGGCAGCGTCTCGGGGTAGCGGATCGCGGGTACGGCGGCGCGACGTGCGGCGGTGCGCCGCTCACCGGCGTCGACGGCCGCGGCGATGCCGGCCACGGCCCTCGTCCGCGCGGTGGTGTCGCGGGTGCGGCGCGCGGTCTCGAGGCGGCGGCCCAGCCGGTGCTCGTCGAGCAGCGAGAGGGCAGGGAGGCGCTCGGCGAGTGCGGCGATGTCGGCATCGGAGACGGGAGCCAGGTCACCGTCGTCCGGAACCGGTGCTGTGCCGCCCGGGGCGGGTCCGTCGCCGGTCTCGCGACCCCGGGGCCGGCGCCGGCGCGGACGCCGGGACCGGCCCCCGCGCCGGACGGTCGGATCGTCGTGGGACGGGGCGTCGGAGCTCCCGTGGCCCGGCCTGCCTACGCCCTCGCGGGCGACCTGGTCGGACACCTGCGCGCCGTCGCGGGAGGGGACGGCGCCGGCAGGCGGGTCGACCGGCGCGGGGCGCGCATCGGCGGCTCGGGCCACGGGAGAGGACATCGGGAGAGCAGTCTGCCTGTGTCGGCGCTCAGACGGAGCGCAGGGTGGGGGTGATCTCGTCGGCGACGGGGTCGTCGGCGGCGGGATGCTCGACCAGAGCGAGTACCCGACCGGCGAGGAAGCGGGCGGTACGCACCGTGCTGCCCCCTCGGGTGGTCTCGCTGACCTCGACGACGCCGCGGGAATGGGTGATGCCGACCTTGCGGCCTGCCCGGGTCGCCGTGATGTCGTAGGTGCGTGTGGTGCCGCTGCCCGCGTCGATCACGATCTCGACCCGATCGCCCTTCATGGCTGTCGCCGTCCTTCGCTGGTGGGTGAGGTGAGGAGTCCGGACCGGGCGCCGGTCGCCTCTCGGCGCGTGGCGCACCCGTAGGTGGCGGAAGGTGAGACCCGGGGACACGGATCGCCCGGCTCGGACTTCTCTGACAACCACCTCGACCTGGGGATTGTTCCCGGTCGAGGTGGGCTGGAGGGGGCGGCGCCGTGGGGGGACGGCGCCGCCCGGGCGGCCGCGTCACGGGTGGGGGTAACCGGACGCGGCGGGTGGGGGGGTTCGGGAAGATGGGTTGTCCGCACCGGGCGCCGGTCGCCTCTCGGCGCGTGGCGCACCCGCAGGTGGCAGAAAGATGGGACCCGGGGACACGGATCGCCCGGCACGGACGATTTCGTCAACCACCTCGACCGGTCGGTTGTTCCCGGTCGAGAGGCGTGGAGTGGCGGCGCTGTCGGGAGCAGCGCCGCCCGGCAGCCGCGTCGCGCGCGGGATCGCGGACGCGGCAGGTCGGGGTGGGTCGGGTGACGGAGGATGGGTGTCCGAACCGAGCACTGGTCGCCTCGCGGCGAGTGGCACACCGCGGCTCCAGCCGAACGGTATTCCGCGGCGGCTCTTACTTTGTAGGACCCGGGGACACAGGACGCTCGGTTCGGACAGCCGGTACAACGGACGACCCGGGCAGATCATTCCCGCCCGCTCGGACGGAGTTCTCCGGCTACAGGGCGGCCAGGATCTTGTCCGTCACGGGGGGCCAGGACTCGATCGCCCACGGACCGAAGTCGCGGTCGGTGAGCACCACGCATGCCGCACCCGCGTCCGGGTCGACCCACAGGAAGGTCCCGGACTGCCCGAAGTGCCCGAACGTCCGGGGCGAGCTGTTCGAGCCGGTCCAGTGCGGCGACTTGCCGTCGCGGATCTCGAACCCCAGCCCCCAGTCGTTGGGCCGCTGACGTCCGAAGCCGGGGAGGATGCCGTCGACACCGGGGAACGCCGTGGTGGTGGCGTCGTCCAGGGTCGCCCGGTCCACCAGCGTCGGGGCCTGCAGCTCGGCGGCGAAGCGGGCCATGTCGGCGCAGGAGGACACGGCGTCGGCCGCGGGCGAGCCGTCGAGTCGCGTGGCGCTCATCCCGAGGGGTTCGAGCACGGCCTCGTGCAGGTACTGCGCGAACGGCATGCCCGTCGCCGCCGCGATCGTCTCGCCCAGCACCTCGAACCCGACGTTCGAGTAGATGCGCCGGGTGCCCGGCGCAGCCTGCACCACCCCGTCGGAGAACGAGAGTCCGGACGTGTGCGCAGCGAGGTGGCGCACGGTCGACCCCTCGGGGCCCGCGGGCGTGTCCCACTCGACGGCGCCCTCCTCCACCGCGACGAGAACGGCGTAGGCGGCGAGCGGCTTCGTCACCGACGCCAGCCGGAACACCCGGTCCTGAGCACCCGCCGTGGCGCCCACGGTGCCGTCGGCCGTGACCACCGCCGCTGCGGCGTGGTCGACCGGCCAGTCGAGCACCAGACCCACGGCGGCGCGCAGGTCAGGCATCGCCGTACACCGGGACCGCCGCGCCGCTGATCGGGGCGGCGTCCGGACCGGACAGGAACACGATCACCTTCGCGATCGCGGCCGGGGAGACCGACCGTGCCGCGAGGTCCGCGGACATCCAGCTCCGGTTGGCCGGGGTGTCGATCACCGAAGGGAGCACCGCGTTGACGCGGATCCCCTCGTGGCGCAGCTCATCGGCCAGCAGCTGGGTGAGCCGGACGACCGCGGCCTTGCTCGTGGCGTGCGCCACCGGCGCCGGGCCCTGAACTGCGGTCTTGGAGCCGACCGTGAGGATCGAGCCGCCCCCGCGCGCAGCGAGCCGCGGGGCGATCGCCTGCGCCGACCACAGGACGGAGCCGAAGTTGGAGCGCCACAGCCCGTCCAGGCCCTCCTCCTCCACGTCGGCCAGCTTGCCCGGGGTGAACGCGCCCGCCAGCGTCACCAGCGCGGACGGCGTGACCGGCAACGCGTCCGCCGCGGCGAACGCGGTGTGGACGGTGTCGCGGCTCGCCAGGTCGGCGGGCACGGCGTACACGCCGTCCCGTTCGCCGAGCTCGTCCAGCCGGGCGCTCGCGCGACCGAGAGCGATCACCGGGCGCCCGGCGGCCAGGAACTCGGTGACGACGGCCTGGCCGAGTGCCCCCGTCGCGCCGGTCACCACCACTGCTGTGTCGTCGTCCACGTGGGCCATCCTGCCCGCCGGATGAGATGCTCGCCGACGTGGCCGGTACCTGGGTCGGCACGTCGGGCTGGCGCTACCCGCCGTGGCGCGGCACCTTCTACCCGAAAGGCCTGGTGCAGCGCCGGGAGCTGGAGCACCTGTCCCGGCAGGTCACCAGCATCGAGATCAACGGGTCCTTCTACTCGCTGCAGCGCCCGGAGAGCTATCGCGCGTGGGTCGCGGAGACCCCCGACGACTTCGTCTTCGCGGTCAAGGGCGGCCGGTTCATCACCCACCTCAAGCAGCTGCGGGACGTCGGGACGCCACTCGCGAACTTCCTCGCCTCGGGCGTGCTGGCCCTCGGGCCGAAGCTCGGGCCCGTGCTGTGGCAGCTCCCGCCCCGGCTGCGCTTCGATCCGGGACGGATCGAGGAGTTCCTCACCCTGCTGCCGCGCAGCACCGGAGCCGCCGCTGAGATCGCCGCCCGGCACGACGAGCGTCTCGACGGGCGGGCGCACACCGAGACCGACGCCGACCGCCCCCTGCGCCACGCCATCGAGGTGCGCCATCCCAGCTTCTGCACCCCGGCGTTCGTCGAGCTGCTCCGCGAGCAGGGCGTCGCGCTGGTGGTCGCGGACACGGCGGGGACCTGGCCGTACCTCGAGGACGTGACCGCCGACTTCGTCTACGTCCGGTTGCACGGCGACGCCGAGCTCTACACCAGCGGGTACACCCCGGAGGCGCTGGACAGGTGGGCGGCGAAGGTCCGGGCCTGGCGGGACGGCGAGGCGCCGACGGGCGAGCAGACCGTCGCCCCGGCGGCGCCCCGGCGGCCGGAGGGCCGGGACGTGTTCGTCTACTTCGACAACGACGTCAAGGTGCACGCGCCCTACGACGCGATCGGGTTGTGCGACCGGCTCCGGTCGGATTGACGGGGTGCCAGGCGGGTACCGGCTACGCGTGCAGTCACAGTCGACGGTTACGCAGAAGCAACAGGAGTCAGGGCAGCAGGAGGAGAACACCCGCGACCGCCTCGCCCGTGAGGTGTCCGAGCTGGCGCGCCGGCACGGTGTGACGATCGCCGTGGCCGAGTCGCTCACGGGCGGGATGGTGGCCTCGGCGCTCGCCGCCGCGGAGGCGGCCAGCGAATGGTTCCGCGGATCGCTGGTGGCTTACTCGAGCGAGGTCAAGCACGAGGTGCTCGACGTTCCCGACGGTCCCGTCGTCAGCGCCGAGGCGGCGGCGGCGATGGCCCGCGGCGTGCGGCGCCTGCTCGGTGCGGACGTGGCCGTCGCGGTGACGGGCGCAGGGGGGCCGGACCCGCAGGACGGGCAGGACCCCGGCACCGTGTACGTCGGCGTCGACGACGGAGCGGACGGCCGCGTGCACGAGCTCGACCTGGACGGCGACCCGGAGGAGATCATCGTGCAGGCGGCGGACGGCACTCTCGGCGAGCTGCTGGACGCGCTCCACGCCCGGAGGTGAACCCCGTGGGCCGCCGCGGCGTGCAGCTACGCGGCGGCCGACACCTCACGGGCGGTGCGGTGGGCCACGAGCATCCGCCTGCCCACCGCCATCAGGGCTGCCGCGACCACCATCGTGACCGCGCCGGTGAGCCACGCCGCCGGGAACCCCGCGTGGGTGGCGATGGCGCCGAAGCCGAGCGGGCCGATGAACCCGCCCGCGTACACCCCCGCCTGGATGATGGAGGTCGCCGCAGCCGGGGCCGACGGGTTGAGCCGGACCACCGCGAACTGCAGGAGACCGGGCCAGGCCCAGCCGAGACCGAAGCCGAGCACGGTGCCGGCCACGAGCGCGGGGACGCCGGGTACCGCGAGCAGGGCGAGGCCGCCCGCGCCGAGGAGCAGGCTCCCGGCGACCACCGCGATGTGGCCGCCCGACCTGCGGTCGGCGAACCATCCGTTGGCCAGCCGCAGTACCAGCCCGACGATGCTGCCCAGGGTCAGGGTCAGTCCCGCGAGGCCCGGGCTGATCCCGCGGTCCACCGCGGACGCGACCAGGAAGATGCCGAGCGCGTTGGCCGCGGCGGCGGCCAGACCGGCGGCGATCCCGATGACGCTGAGCGCAGCCGTGGCCCGCTCCCCGTGCGTGGCCGGTGTGCGGACCCGGTCCTCGGCGTCCCGGGGGGCGACCAGCAGGGCGGCCAGCGCGAGCCCGGCACCCATCACGTAGGCCCACCGCCAGCCGACGGTCAGCGCGACGGCCGGCACCGCGACGCCGGAGAGCAGCGTCGCCAGCGGGATCGCCGACTGCTTCATCCCGAAGGAGAGTCCGAGCCGGGCGGCGGGGACGTAGCGTGCGAGCGTCAGGTTGGACGACAGCTGGCCGAGCACGTTGCACCACGCGCTGAGCAGCAGGATCGTCACCAGGCCCACGTACGAGCCGGCGAAGGTGGCGACCGCGGCCATCGCCGTGGCGGCGCCGGTCACCGCCGCCCGGCTGGTCGGCCCCGAGCCGAACCGCTCGACGAGCCAGCCGCAGGGGAGTGAGGCCAGCGCGCTGATCCCGAAGTAGAGCGCGACGACGAGCCCGAGACCCGCGGGGTCGAAACCCAGCTCTGCGGAGATCTGCACGGCCAGGGCCCCGGTGAGGAACACCGGCAGCACGGCGGCCGTCGTGGTCGTGACGGCCCCGACGGCCGCCCGCGTCGCTTCCGTCACTTGAGCAATGCTAACGGCTGGATGATCCGTCTCGGGTGATTTCTTCGGCCGCCGAAACTGACATGTCAATCTTGACATGTCAGTTCGGGCCAGTGCATGCTCGCGTCATGCCGAACACCTCCCGGACCGACGTAGGCACCGGAGTCGCCATGCCCGTTGACCGGCCCACGAGTGATCCGCGCCCCAACCCCACGCTGGTGATGGTCCGCGGCCTGGCCTGGGACGTCGGCCTGCCCGTCGCCGCCTACTACGCGCTGCGCCTGGCCGGCGCCACCGACTGGGTCGCCCTCCTCGCGGCGTCCGGCATCGCCGCCGCGAGGACCGTCTGGGGAGCGGTCCGCCACCGCACGCTCAACCAGTTCGCCGTCCTGATGTTGCTGGTCTACGGCATCGGGTTGCTGCTGGCGTTCGTCAGCGGGGACCCCAAGGCGCTACTGCTCAAGAGCTCGCTGGTCACCGCGGCCGTCGGGGCGGTCTTCCTCGTGACCGCGATCCTGGGCGGGCGCCCGTTGACGCTCGCGGCGGCCCAGAGCTTCCTGCCCGCCAGGGCCGAGGCACTGAGCGAGCGGTACCGGAGCGAGCCGCACGTGCGCCGGGGGTTCCGGCTCACCTCCGCCGTGTGGGGGGTCGGCCTGCTGGCCGAGGCGGTGCTGCGCATACCGCTCGTCGTCCTGCTGCCCGTCGACATCGGGGTCGGGGCGTCGGAAGGCCTGTTCGTCGCCACCTTCGTCGCCCTGATGGTCTGGAACGGCTGGTACATCGGCCGGGTCCTCGCCACCCCCGCGTAGGGCGGAGCTCACCCGCGGATGCGGCTCGACTCCGTGGACCACTCCTTCTCGCGCAGCTCGAACTTCTGCACCTTTCCGGTGGAGGTCTTGGGCAGCTCCTCCACGAACTCCACGGCCTTGGGCGCCTTGTACCGGGCGATGCGACCCTTCACGTGGTCGATCAGCTCGTCCTCGGTGGCGCTCTTCCCGTCGGCGAGCACCACGAACGCCTTGGGCCGCTCACCCCACTCCTCGTCGGGCACCCCGATCACGGCCGCCTCGACCACGGCCGGGTGGGAGACGACCGCCTGCTCCACCTCGATCGTCGAGATGTTCTCCCCACCGGAGACCACCACGTCCTTCGCGCGGTCGCGAAGCTCGATGTAGCCGTCGGGGTGCAGCACGCCGAGGTCGCCGGAGTGGAACCACCCGCCCTCGAACGCCTTGTCGGTGGCCGCCGGGTCGTCGTAGTAGCCGAGCATCACGTTGTTGCCCCGCATGACGACCTCGCCCATCGTGGTGCCGTCGGCGGGGACGTCGTTCATCTCGGTGTCGACCACGCGCACCTTGTCGGCGCAGACCATGCCGACGCCCTGCCGGGCCTGCCGGGCGGCCCGCTCCTCGGGGTCCAGGTCGTCCCACGAGCGCTGGTACTGGTTCACCGAGTACGGCCCGTAGGTCTCGGTGAGGCCGTAGACGTGCACGATCCGGAAACCCATCCGTTCCATCTGCAGGATCGTGGTGGGACTGGGTGGGGCGCCTGCCGTGGTGACCGTGAGGGCGTGGTCCAGCTGCCGCGCCCCGGGTGCCCGCATGATCGTGGTGACCACGGTGGGCGCGCCGTTGAGGTGGGTGACCCGGTGTTCCTCGATGAGCTGCCAGATCGCGTCGCCGCGCACCTCGCGCAGGCAGACGTGCGTGCCACCGATCGCGGTGACGGCCCACGGCGTGCACCAGCCGTTGCAGTGGAACATCGGCAGCGTCCAGAGGTAGACGCTGTCGAAGGTGTGGCCCGAGTGCACCACCTCGCCGAACGAGTTCAGGTAGGCGCCGCGGTGGGAGTACTGCACTCCCTTGGGCTTGCCGGTGGTCCCCGAGGTGTAGTTGATCGAGATGCAGGCGGTCTCGTCCTCGACGGACCACGGGAGCGGTTCGTCGTGGCCGCGGGCGAGCAGGTCGTCGTAGGTGACCCCGCTGCCGCTGCCGTCGCCGGGGTTCGCGGGGTCGACCACCGTGACGATCTCCTCGACGGTCTTCAGCTCGCGCGCGACCGGAGCCACCGTCGGGTGCAGGGCGGCGTCGATCACCAGGACCTTCGCGCCCGCGTGGTCGAGGATGTAGCGCACCTCCTGGCTGGACAGGCGCGTGTTGATCGCGACGAGCACCGCACCGGCGAGCGGCACGGCGAAATGGGCCACGAGCATCTCGGGGATGTTCGGCAGCATGTAGGCGACGCGGTCGCCCGCCTCGATCCCGGATCCGCGCAGCGCGTGCGCCACGCGGGTGGTCTCGGCGGCGAGCTCCGCGTAGCTCAACCGGCGTTCGCCGTAGACGACGGCCGTCTTGTCGGGGAAGACATCCGCGGAGCGGCGCAGGAATGCCAGTGGGGTCAGCGGGGTGTCCCAGACAGCAGTCATCGATGCTCCTCGGCGCGGGGCGACACGGTCATGATGCTCGAAATCGCCCGTCGGCGCGCCGGGAGCGGCACGTCGTTCCCGGCGCGTGCCGCGCCGGGGACCCCTAGTCGACCAGTTTGATGGCCGCCCGCGGGCAGGCAGCCACCGCCTCCTCGAGCGTCGGGCGCATCGCCTCGGGCGGGTTCTCGTCGAGGATGTAGAGGAAGTCGTCCTCCCGCACCTCGAACACCGCGGGGGCGATGCCCATGCAGACGGCGTTGGACTCACACAGATCGAAGTCGACCACGACCTTCATGGCCACATGGTGCACCGCTTCGCGCCGCGGCGATACTCAGGTGACCCTCACCTGACCAGCGCTGTCACGGCGACGGTGTCCCTCCGGTCGTCACTCCGCCGGACTCGGGGACCCATCGGCCGCCCGCACGGTCGGCAACCGTCACGAGCTTCCCGGGAGCGGCCTGCGGAGTGGTCACCGGGGTGGGGGCGACCACGGCGTCCTCAAGCTGGTCGCCGACGGCCGGATCGGCAGCCCAGGAGTCTCGGTGCGGCAGCGCCTCGCAGGCCACGCCGTCGCCGGACGTTCCGCTGCGGGCGTCGTCGAGCGGGTGGGAGCGGGCCGCTGCGGCATCGAAGGCGGCCTGGGCGTCCTCCTGGTAGGTGAAGTCGCCGCAGTCGAGGTTGTCGTAGGCGAACGCGGTGCCGGCCATGCCGGCGACGAGGGCTGCGCTGAGTGCGGCGGCGGATGCGGCCGCGCGGGTACGACGGGGCAGGTCCATGAGAGTCGGGGGTCCTCTCGGTGCAACGGTGCGGCCGACGTGGGGGAGCGCCGACCTGCCCGGGTATCTCCGGCTCGGCACCCAGCGTTACCGTGCGACCACGAATGTGATCAAGTCGGCTGTATCCGACTACCCGCGCCGCAGCACCGCGCGTAGCGCATCGAGCACCGAGGCGTCGTCGATCGTCGAGGGCACCGGCTCGTCGACGCCGTCGGCGATCCCCCGCATGGTCTTGCGCAGGATCTTCCCGGACCGGGTCTTGGGCAGAGCGGGCACGACGGCGACGTCCCGGAGGCTCGCGACCGCGCCGACCTGGTCGCGCACGAGCTGCACGAGCTCGCCGCGAAGCTGCTCCTCGTCCCGGTCGACGCCGGCCTTGAGCACCACGAACCCGCGCGGGACCTGGCCCTTCAGCGGGTCGGCCACCCCGATCACGGCACACTCGGCCACATCCGGGTGGGACGCGAGGACCTCCTCCATCCTGCCGGTGGACAGCCGGTGCCCGGCCACGTTGATCACGTCGTCGGTGCGCCCCATGACGTAGACGTATCCGTCCTCGTCGACGCGCCCGCCGTCGCCGGTGAGGTAGTAGCCCTCGAACGCGGACATGTAGGAGGCGACGAACCGCTCGTCGTCGTTCCAGAGCGTCGGCAGCGAGCCGGGTGGCATCGGCAGCTTGACGACGATCGCGCCGTCGGTGCCCGGCTCGGCGGGTTGCCCGGAGGCGTCGAGCACCTGTACGTCCCAGCCGGGCAGCGGTTTCGTCGGTGATCCCGGCTTGATCTCCAGCAGCTCGATGCCCGCGGGGTTGGCCACGATCGGCCACCCCGTCTCGGTCTGCCACCAGTGGTCGATCACCGGGATGCCGAGCAGGTCGGAGGCCCAGCGGTGGGTCTCGGGGTCGAGCCGCTCGCCCGCGAGGAACAGGTACCGCAGCGTCGACAGGTCGTACTGGCCGAGCAGCTCGCCCTTCGGGTCCTCCTTCTTGATCGCCCGGAAGGCGGTGGGCGCGGTGAACAGGCTCTTCACGCCGTACTCGGCGACGACGCGCCAGAACTGCCCGGCGTCCGGGGTGCCGACCGGTTTGCCCTCGTAGAGCACCGTGGTGGCCCCCGCCAGCAGCGGCGCGTAGACGATGTAGGAGTGCCCGACGACCCACCCGACGTCGGACGCGGTGAAGATCGTCTCCCCGGTGTCGACGTCGTAGACGTTCGGCATCGACCAGCGCAGCGCCACCGCATAGCCGCCGCCGTCGCGCACCACGCCCTTGGGTTTCCCGGTCGTGCCCGACGTGTAGAGGATGTAGAGCGGGTCGGTCGCCCGCACCGGCACGCAGCCGGCGGGCGAGGCCGCCGCCATCGCCCCGGCCCAGTCCACGTCGTTCTCCCCGAGCTCCGCCTCTGCCTGCGGCCGCTGCAGGATCACGCACCGGGACGGCTTGTGTTCCGCGAGCTCGATCGCCTTGTCCAGCAGCGGCTTGTACTCGATCACGCGCTTGCCCTCGATGCCGCAGGACGCGGAGACGATGACCGTGGGGGTGGCGTCGTCGATCCGGACCGCCAGCTCCTTCGGCGCGAAGCCGCCGAACACCACCGAGTGCACGGCGCCGATCCGGGCGCACGCGAGCATCGCCACCGCGGCTTCGGGCACCATCGGCAGGTAGATCACCACCCGGTCGCCCCGGCCGACCCCCAGGCCCGTGAGCACGCCCGCGAAGAGCGCGACCTCGTCGCGCAGCTGGGCGTAGGTGTAGGTGCGCCGGGTGCCGGTCACCGGGGAGTCGTGAACGAGCGCCGCCTGCTCGCCGCGTCCGGCGTCGACGTGCCGGTCGAGGGCGTTGTGGCACACGTTGAGCTCCCCGTCGGGGAACCAGCGGTAGAACGGCGGCCGGGTGCCGTCGAGGGCCCGTGTCGGCGCCACGTGCCAGTCGACGGCCTCCGCCGCGCCGAGCCAGAACGCCTCCGGATCAACGGTGGCGGCCCGGAAGATGTCCTCGTACTCGCCCACGACGGCCTCCTCACGCTGTGGCCCCGTGGCCGTCGCCCCTGCGTCGACGCCGACCGGGCGGGAACCCGATCGAGACCCTAAATGGGTGGCGGGAGCGGTGGGCAGGTTCGCGCCAGGTCGTCGCCGATCTCCACCTGTTCGGGTGGTGAGGTCCCGACCGGGTCGCAGCCCGGCTCCCGGCCATGCGGCCGACCGGGTTACGGCGTGACGCGACGTAGCGTCACCACCCGATCGGCCGACTCCCGGACGAGGCGCCGACTCGTTCCACTGCGTGTAACGAGTTGCCTACTACCCGTTCGTGTGGCGCGTCCCGGTGCGCTCCGCAGGCTGCGGGCGATGAAGATTCCGCGGGAGGTTCTGCGGCATCGGGGCGTCGGTCGGGGCCGACGATCCGGGCTGGTGAGCCGGGGTGTGACCGAGGGGGACGGGTGAGCGGACCGGTGCGGTTCGGACGACGGGTGCGGGCTCTGCCGTGGCCCGGCCTGCAGTGGGCACGGCACGCCCCGTCAGGCCTCGCGGTCGCGGTGGCGATCGTCCTGGCCGTCGGCGTCTCCGTCGGGACCTACGGCACGGGAGGTGCCGCCGCCGACGTCCAACCGGTCGCGGCCCCCGACGCGTGCGCCCCGGACTGGGTCACCGGCTGGCAGACCGCGGCCCAGCCCGCACCCGGCAACCCGGCACTGGGCGGCACCACGCTCCGCATGGTCGTGCACCCGCAGGTCACCGGTTCGGAGATCCGCCTGCGCCTGTCCAACGCCTACGGCACCGTGCCGCTCTCGGTCGCCGGCGTGTCGGCCGCCCGGTCCGACGGCGGGGCCGGCCTGCTGCCCGGCACCGTCGCGTCGGTGATGTTCGGCGGGCAGCCGTCGGTGGTCATCCCGGCAGGCGCCGACGTCCTGAGCGACCCGGTCCCGCTCGTCGCCGAGGCCGGCCGTCCGCTGGCCGTCAGCATGTTCCTGCCGGTCGCCCCGCCCGTTCTCACGCAGCACTCGGTGGCGTTGCAGACCTCCTACGTGTCCCGTCGCGGGGACTGGACACTCGGCGACGCGTCCGCCTTCCCCGTCCCCGTCGGCTCGTGGCTCGTCCTCACCGGCGTGGACGTGCTCGTGCCGCGTCCGGTCAACGCGGTGGTCACGGTCGGCGACTCGATCACCGACGGCGTCGGCAGCGGTCCCGACGCCGACGAGCGCTGGTCGGACGCGCTGTCGGACCGGCTCTCCAGGTCCGGCGGGGCCGCGGTGATGTCGGTGCTCAACGCCGGCATCGCGCGCAACCGGCTGCTCTCGGACGGCACCGCGGGCGGGGGTGACTCCCCACTCACCCGTTTCGACCGGGACGTCGCCTCCGCTGCCGGCGCGACGGACGTGGTGCTGCACATCGGCACCAACGACGTGGCCGCGCGCCGGAGCGCCGCCGAGATCACCGAGGGCATGCGGCGGTTCGCCGAGCGCGCCAGGAGCGCGGGCATGCGGGTGTTCCTCACGACGATCACCCCGTCGGACGCCGGACCCCACGGCACGTCCGCCGCGGTCGCGAACCGCGCAGCGGTGAACGCCTGGGTGCGGGTGCACGGGCGGGAGTACGCGGACGGGGTGTTCGACTTCGCCGCGAGCGTGGCCGACCCGGCGGAACCGACCAGCCTGGCGCCCGAGTTCGACTCGGGCGACGGGCTGCACCTCTCCGCCGCCGGCTACCGCGCGATGGCGGGCGCTGTGGACCCGGAGCTGCTCACCGGCAGCCCGTGCCTCGCCGGCACCTCACCGGTGCGCGTGCTGCTGTCGGGCGGCTGACGACCTACTGCCGCCTGCCGAGCCTGCGCAGGCCGCGCAGCCCGCGGTGGGGCCGGTCCTCCTGCGTCTCCTCCGACCCGCCGTCGACGACGGGGATCGGCCCGGTGGGGGTGTCCTCCCGGTTCAGCCGCTCGATCACCCAGTCGACGGCCAGCGCGCCCGGCGAGACGCCGCGGTCGTCCGCGATGCGCCGGAGCTGCTCGATCCGCAGGGCGGGCAGTCGCAGCTGGAACACCTGGGCCGACCCGAAGCGTCCGGTCAGCTCCGTCTCGTGCTCACCGCCGCCGGCGAGGGCGGCGAGGTAGGAGTTGAGTTCGGGGTCCTCGACGGCCGGTTCCCGGGGAGCTGCCGGCCCGGGGGCAGGGGCACGGTGACGCGAGCGCGGACGGTCGCGGGGCGGAGGCATGCCGGGAGCCTACGACCGCGGCCGCCCGGCGCCGGCCGAGCGGGGTGCGGCGGTGGACGAGGAGTCAGTCGGCGAGGGCGTAGCCGGCCTCGGCGACGGCCGCCTCGATCTCGGGGCGGGTGATCTCCCGGTCCGCCAGCACGGTGACGGCTCCGCTGTCGAGGCTGACCTCGACGGCGTCGACGCCGTCGATCTCGCTGATCTCCTCGGTGACGGATGTCACGCAGTGGTGGCAGGTCATTCCGGTGACGGTGACCTCGGAGCGGAACGGTGCCTCGACGGACATGCAGAGCCTCCTCGGGTGTGGGTCGAATGGTGGCAGAACCGACATCGGGTGCCACGACGGCCCACAGCGCTTCACGGATCGACGGCGACGGTACCCGCAGGGGGTAAGCAGGCGTAGTGGCGCAGCGCACTCCCGGGTGTTCGGTCCGTCACGTCGGGGCCGGATCTTCCCCCGGGAAGAGGGGTGCGTCGCGGGGGGACGGTAGGTAACGTGCCGGTCACGGCCACGGGGGTGGCTGCGGGGCGTTCCGATCCGGGGTGGGGTACCCGGAAAGGGTGAAGGCGGCCGATTTCCGTGGACGGCGCTGTCTGCGGTTCACGCGCCCCCTCTCGGTCGAGGCCTGGGTGACGACCGCACGGGGAGGCGTCGATGAGTGGTATCGGAAGTGCACGGCGGGAGATCGGTGAGGAACGCATGGCGCCGGGAGGCGCCATCCCGAGTCAGCGCACGGCGGCGGACGCCTACCGCGTCTCCGACGACCAACTGCACCGCGCGAGGTTGGTCGTCGCACGCAACTCCGCGGACTCCGACGATCTCCGTCAGTTGCTCGACATGCTCGGGTTGATCTCGGCCAACCCCGACCAGCCACCGCCCGTCATCCGCTGACCGTCGGCCGGCTCGGCCCGTGACCTGCGGTCGAGCCGGCTCTACCGGTAAAGCACCCCCCGGGTTTCGGGCCCGCAAGGGCTCGTCCTATGCTTGTGCGGCTCCCAACGGACAGCCGTTGCGGGCGGGGACCGCCCCGGCGGTCCAAGCCCCCATCGTCTAGCGGCCTAGGACTCCGCCCTTTCAAGGCGGCAGCGCGGGTTCGAATCCCGTTGGGGGTACGTTCCACCAGCACCACCGTACGATGCAGTAACGCAAGGCCCAGTGGCGCAGTTGGTTAGCGCGTCGCCCTGTCACGGCGAAGGTCGCGGGTTCGAGTCCCGTCTGGGTCGCTCCACCATCCGGCACACCGCCGGTTCGGCCAGGTAGCTCAGTTGGTACGAGCGACCGCCTGAAAAGCGGTAGGTCGGCGGTTCGACCCCGCCCCTGGCCACAATCCCCGCAGGTCACAGCCCGTGAGCTGGTCGTTCGGGCGGGTGGGTCCAGTAACATGGCCGAGGCGTGTTCGTCCGGCCTCCTGGTCGGACGGGCGGGCCCCCTCCACATCTCTCTCCGGCGATGCGCCGTTGCCCGCCCGGTTGCCGCAGCTCGCCGCTCAGCGAGTGATCGGTCGTCCGAGCCGATGACGTAGGGTCGTCGCCCGGCTACCATCCGTCGGGGGATGGGGGGCATGCGAACGTGACGACAGCCCGGTTGAAAGGTTTCTCGGGAATGCGACTGCCACGGCGCCGCCCAGGGGGGTTAACCCGTTGGGACGTCTGGTCGTCGCCGGCTCCGGTCCTCACCATCATCCTGATCGTCGAGCTGGTCGCCGTCGGCACACTCGCAGCGAGCCTGCGGCACGGCGTCGGTCCCCTGCCGTCCTCGTGGCTGCTCACCCTGGCCGTGCTCGTGGGGGCCGGCATCGTGAGCACGGAGGCGTCACTCGGCGTCGAACGCGTCAGACGCCAGTCCGACGAGACCCCCCACATCGACCTGAGCTCGGTCTGGACGTTCGCCGCCGCCGCGCTGCTCCCGGCTCCGTTGGCGGTGGCCGTGGCCGTGCTGATCTACAGCCACATCTATGCGCGGGTGTGGCGGCGGTCGGGCGTACCCCCGCATCGCGCGTTGTTCAGCGCGGCAACCGTCGTGCTCGCCGTGGAGGCCGCCGCCGCCGTGATGCGGCTGAGCGAGCCCACGGCCCTCTTCCGTACCGTGGGCGGCCTCCTCACGGTGCTGGCCGCACTCCTCGTGTACGCCGCCGTCAACATGGTGCTGGTCGTCGGCGTGATCGTGCTGTCCGGGCCCAACCGGCGGTTCAAGTGCTTCCTGCAGGTTCTCGCGCACGGTGACGACGCCGTGCTGGAGTTCGCCACGCTCTCGATGGGCGCGCTCGCCGCCTGCGCGATGGCGTCCTTCGGGGCCGCCTACGCGCTGCTGGTGCTCCCGCCGCTGATCGTGCTGCACCGCACCGTCCTCGTACGCCAGCTCGAGGAGGCGGCGAGCACCGACGGCAAGACCGGCCTGCTCAACGCCGCGGCCTGGCACACCCAGGCCGGTCAGGCGCTGCGCCGCATCGAACGCGAGGGTGCCCACGCCACGGTCCTCGTCCTCGACCTCGACCACTTCAAGCAGGTCAACGACCAGTACGGCCACCTCGTGGGCGACCAGGTGCTGGCGGCCGTGGCGGAAGCCGTGCGCGCGGAGGTCCGCGAGGGCGACCTCGTCGGCCGCTTCGGGGGTGAGGAGTTCGTCGTCCTCCTCCCCGGGCTCGACGGCGAGGAAGGGCACCCCGGGGCGGAGGCGGTGGCCGAACGGATCCGCCGCCGGATCAGGGGTCTGCGGGTCGACATCGCCGCACCGGTCGGCCAGGAGGTGATCGACCACCTCAGCGTGTCGATCGGGGGCGCGATGATGCCGGTCGACGGCACCGAGCTCACACAGCTGCTCGAGGTGGCCGACGCCGCGATGTACTGCGCGAAGCACGCGGGCCGCAACACCGTCCGGATGGGGCTCACCGGCTTCCCGGGGCCGGTCGGAGGGCACCGGCCGCGGCGCTCTCCGCCCCGGCACCCCTGACCTGGCGGGAATCCGCGCCCGCGGGGGCCGTGGGACGATCGGGGGCCTACCGGGCCGCCCCGCCCGCGCCGCCGAGGAACCCGACGATGCCCGTACACCCGATCAGTGACGCCGCCCGGCCCCGCCGGGCGGGCCGCCGCCCTGTCACGTCCCGGTCCGAGATCGAGCACATCGCGCTCGACCTGTTCACCGAGCGCGGCTTCGAGACCACCACCGTCGACGACATCGCCGTCGCGGCCGGAATCGGGCGTCGCACCGTCTTCCGGTACTACGCCTCGAAGAACGACATCCCGTGGGGCGCGTTCGACGAGCAGCTCGACCGGATGCGCCGCACCTTCGCCGCCCTGCCCCCGGACGTCCCGGTCATGGCGGGCGTCCGCCGTGCGGTGCTCGACTTCAACGAGGTGGATGCGCAGGAGCAGCCGTGGCACCGGCGGCGGCTACGGCTGATCCTGGGCACGCCCGCGCTCCAGGCCCACTCGACCCTGCGCTACGCCGAGTGGAGGCGGGTGGTGGCGGAGTACGCGGCGGCCCGGCTCGGCATGTCGCCCGACGAGCTGGTGCCCCAGACGGTCGGGCACGCCAGCCTGGGCGTGGCGTTGGCCGCCTACGAGCACTGGCTCACCGAGGACAACGGCGAGCTGCTGGAACTGCTCGACGTGGTCTTCCGCGCGCTGGAGCGCGGGCTCGTCCCGGAACCGGCGCGGTAGCCGGCCGGTCGCCCGCGGCTCAGCGGGTGAGCCGCTCCAGCCTGCGAGCCGTCGGCCAGCGCACCGAGTGGGCCCAACCGAGCTTCTCGAAGATTCGGATGATGCGCGCGGAGATGTCCACCTGGCCGCGCTTCACCCCGTGCCGGGCGCAGGTCGGGTCGGCGTGGTGCAGGTTGTGCCAGGACTCGCCGAACGACAGCACGGCCAGCCACCACACGTTCGCGGAACGGTCGCGCGCGGCGAAGGGGCGATCGCCCACCATGTGACAGATCGAGTTGATCGACCACGTGACGTGGTGCAGCACGGCGACACGCACCAGGCCGGCCCAGAACAGTGCCGTCGCGGCGCCCCACCACGACCAGCTCACGAGCCCGCCGATGAGGGCGGGAAGGCCGAGACTGGTAAGCGTCAGCAGGACGAAAAGGCGGTCGACGGCCGCGATGTCGGGGTCGGCGAGGAGGTCGGGGGCGAAGCGGCGCGCATTGGTGCGGTCGCGTTGCAACAGCCAGCCCATGTGCGAGTGCCAGAATCCGCGGGCCACCGCCGCGGGCCCGGTGCCGAACAACCACGGGGAGTGCGGGTCGCCGTCCTTGTCGGAGAACGCATGGTGGCGCCTATGGTCGGCCACCCACCCGACCACGCTGCCCTGGAAGGCGATACTCCCGGCCACCGCGAGCGCGATCCGCAACGGTCGTGCGGCCTTGAACGAGCCGTGTGTGAAGTAGCGATGGAACCCGACGGTGATGCCGAGACCGCTCAGGACGTAGAAGGCCGATGCGAGGCCGACGTCGAGCCAGGTCAGTCCCCAGCCCCAGGCCAGCGGCACCGCGGCCGCGAGGGCCAGCAGCGGCAGGACCATGAACGCGATGACGAGGGCCTGTTCGGTGTCCGACTTGCGGCCGTCGGTGAGGGGGGCCGTGCCGGCCGGCGGGCGTTCCTGCAGCACAGGGGGCATGAGCATCCTTCGCTTCGACGACAGGGAGAGCCCGCTGCCGTGGCCCGGGCCTTGTTCCGCCGCTTCGGCGGGGAACGGTGGCCGGACCGGATTCGCGAGCGCAGATCACGGTACGGCAACGACCGGCTTCTTCTCCTGTCGTGGAACAGATGGCCCGGATCGAGTTCTTCGCGGTGAGGGGCCTCCGTGATAGGTTCTGCCGCGGTTGCAGTCGTGTCTTCCTCGATCGTTGTGAAGCGTCCGTGGAGAGTGACGGTGGGCTTCACAGGCGATCGAGAGGTTTCAACGTTCGTCGGTGTTCCCGTGCAGCCCCCGGTCGGCACAGTGTCGGTCGGGTCCGCTTCACGTATGGAGAACAGGTATGCCGCAGGGCACCGTCAAGTGGTTCAACGCCGAGAAGGGCTTCGGCTTCATCGCGACCGACGACAACGGCCCGGACGTCTTCGTCCACTACTCGGCCATTCAGTCGGACGGCTTCCGCACGCTGGAGGAGAACCAGCGCGTCTCGTTCGAGGCGAGCCAGGGCGCCAAGGGGCCGCAGGCCGACACGGTCCGCCCCATCTGAGAGAAGCCCTCTCGATCGAAGCTTCGGTGCCGGCGTCCCTCATGGGGCGCCGGCACCGGCGTTTTCCAGGGGCGTTGTCACCGGCCCGCTGCCCACGCGGCCGTGCCGGCCACCCCGTCGTCGACACCGAGGGGTGAGAAGCCCAGCGCCCGGGCGCCGGCGTCGTCCACGCGCACGGGCGGCAGGTGCCCGTACACCTCCGAGCGGCGGGCGAAGGTGTCGGCGTCCTCCCCGAGCGAGGAGCCCGGCGGCAGGACCTGCACCCGTCGGCCACCGACGTGGTCGGCGAAGGTGTGCAGCACCCGCCCGAACGTCGCGATCTCGCCGCACAGCACGTACCGCCTGCCCGGCTCTCCGTGCTCCAGCGCGAGCAGGTGCCCGGCCGCCGCGTCCTCGGCGAGGACCCATCCCACGGCGGCGTCCACCACGGCGGGCACCTCGCCGCGAGCGGCCGCGAGGAACAGGCTGTTGTAGGACAACGGTCCGAGCGGGCTCGGCCCGTAGATGCTCACGGGGTTGACGACGACCGCGCCCAGGCCGTCGGCCGCCGCGGCGAGCACCAGCTCCTCGGCCGCGGCCTTGGTGGCGGAGTAGGGGTCGGTGAGGGCAGGCGGCGCGGACGGCGTCTCCGCCACCAGCCCGGTCGCGTCGATCACCGCGGCGCTGCTGCTGGTGTAGACGAAGCGCCGTACCCCCGCATCCACCGCGGCGGCGAGCACCGACCGGGTGCCCTCGACGTTGGCGATGCGGGCGCGCTCCAGCGAGCTCTCCACGGAACCGGCGACGTGCAGCACGCCGTCGCAGCCGCGGACGGCCCGCCGCACCGCCTCCGCATCGGCCAGGTCGCCCACCACGACGTCGACCTCGGCGGGCAGGAGGTCCGCCGCCTTCGTCGCGTCCCGCACGAGGACACGGACCTCGTGGCCTTCCCGCACGGCCAGCTCGAGCAGGGCACTCCCCAGATATCCGGTGGCACCGGTGACCATCAGCACCCGGCCATCGTCGCAGCCGCTGGTCGACGGCCACCGGTAGATCATGACGGAGCACACGACGCAGCCGCCGTCAATCCTCCGACGCCAACCGGTCACCCGTCGTTCACCGAGCGTGGATCTGGAGGTCCACGAAAGTGTGCCCGCTCGTCTCGGCGGTCGGCTCGGTCATCGCTATGGGCTCTCCAATGCGTGTCCGAGCCGTCATGCTCAGTGTTGAGACTCACAGAGACACGCCATACGGGCTGGCTCCACAGACACATCGGAGGTTGTAGATGCCGGGCTGGGACAGCTATCGCGCGGTGTACGGCGCGGAGCTGCGCGCGGCGGCGCGGGAGTTCGTCGACCACGGATGGGTGGTGGTGGAGCAGTCGCCCACGTCGCTCCTGTTGGTCACGGGCACCGCGCTCGACGTCCTCGAGGTACCGGCGGCGTGGGGCCGGCAGGTGTGCGCCCAGCTGCGCGATGCGGGGTCGGTGGTGCCGGTGGCGGCCACCCCCACCGGGTCGTGGTGGTTCCCGGTCACGCCGGGCGCCGTGCTCCCCGCGGAGCTTCGCGACATCGAGGGCGTCGTCCTCCACACCGCGGGTGCCGCGGTGCTGGCGCCGCCGTCCCAGGTGCCCGACGGGTGGGTCCACTGGCGCGTCGCGCCGGCACTCACCGGTTACCGGGTGCCCGCAGCAGGCCTGATCGTGCACGCCGCCGTCGACGTCGTTCGATGGCGGGCCGACCGTGAACCGCACCCGGGCGCCCAGCGGCCCGCCGGTGCGGTGGCGGTCGGGATGCGGTTCTGACCGGACCGCGAAACCGGCCCCCGGTTCACCCCCGCTGACGCGGCTCATCGCGCCGCGCCGGGGGGACCGGGACCGCCGGTGGTGCGGCGCCCGAGGGTGCATCTCCCGCTGTGGGAGGTCCCTCGCCGAGCGGCCGCACCACGAACGTGGCCGGGGTCGGTGGAACACCATCGACCCCGGCCAGACCCACGCCTGTGCCGCGGTTCCGCCGGAGCAGCGGGTCCGGCTGCCGTTTCGGACAACACGTGTACGGGTGTGCGGGCACTATGGGTGCGTGCAGATCTCGGAGACCCCCGCGTCGGATGCGTCGGCGCCGGGCGCACAGCGCCCCGCGGGCCTGCGACCGGTCGTCGAGGTCGGTCTCGGCTTCGGCCGGATCGACGCGGCGACGAGGGCGCGCGACCTGCAACGGATGAAGCTCTTCGCCACCGGGCTGCTGCTGATCGCCACGGTCGTCTTCCTGCTCTCGCGCTGGTGGGAGGTCAACGACGGGCCGGCCTGGATCGGGTACGTCCGGGCCACGGCAGAGGCCGGGATGGTGGGCGCGCTGGCCGACTGGTTCGCCGTCACTGCGCTCTTCCGGCGTCCGCTCGGCCTGCCGATCCCGCACACCGCGATCATCCCCACGAAGAAGGACATGATCGGCGACAGCCTCGGCGACTTCGTCGGGGAGAACTTCCTGTCCGAGGACGTGGTGCGCGACAAGATCGCCCGCGTCGAGGTGTCCTCGCGGGTGGGGGCGTGGATCGGCCAGGAGGCCAACGCGGACCGCATCACGGCCGAGCTCGCCACCGCCGCCCGTGGGGTCGTCACCGTCCTGCGCGACGAGGACGTGCAGGAGGTGATCGAGCAGATCCTCGTCCCGAAGCTGATGGAGCGTCCGATCGGACCCCCGCTCGGCACGGTGCTGCAGGGGGTGCTGGCCGACGGGTCGCACCGCCGCCTCGTCGACCTGGTGTGCGACCGCGCCTACGACTGGGTCACCGCCAACCACGACATGGTGCTGCGGATCGTGCACGAGAGGGCCCCCGCGTGGTCGCCGCGGTTCGTGGACGACCTCATCGCCGACCGCGTCTTCCTCGAGGTCCAGAACTTCGCCTGGGCCGTGAAGACCGATCCCGAGCATCCGTTGCGCCAGGCCGTCGACACGTTCCTCGTGGAGTTCGCGTCCGACCTGCAGAGCGACCCGGACACCATCGAGCGCGCCGAGCGCATCAAGCACCAGATCATCGGGCACCCGGACGTGCAGAAGTTCATCGGCCAGGCGTGGGGCACGGTGAAGACCATGATCCTCGACGCCGCGGCCGACCCGTCGAGCGCGCTGCGCGCCCGGGTGCGCTCCGGGCTCGTCGCACTCGGCACCCGGCTGAGCACGGACCCCGATCTGCGGGGCAAGGTCGACGGCTGGCTCGCCCAGGCGGCGGGCTACGTCGTCCGGCACTACCGCGCGGAGATCACCACGCTGATCACCGATACCGTCGAACGCTGGGACGCGCAGGAGACGTCGCGCAAGATCGAGCTGCAGGTGGGCCGGGACCTGCAGTTCATCCGGATCAACGGCACCGTCGTGGGCGCCCTCGCCGGGCTCGTGATCTACACGGTCGGCCAGCTGGCCTTCGGGTCGTGAACGGGGTCGTCCGCGCCGTCACCCGACCGCCGTCCCGACCGCCAGGCCCAGCCAGGCCGCGGCCAGGCCGGCCAGTACTGAGCCGATGGCGTTGAGCGCCGCGTAGCGTCCGCGGCCTCGTTCGGCCAACTCCACCGTCTCGGCGCCGAAGGTGGAGTAGGTGGTGAGCGCACCGCAGAAGCCGGTGCCCACCAGTGCCGTGACGGCGGGGGAGGCGGCGGCGCCGACCACCAGCCCGAGCAGCGCCGAGCCCACCACGTTCACGATGAACGTGCCCCACGGCAGGGTGGCGCCGTAGCGCAGCCGCAGCACCCGGTCGGTCAGGTAGCGCAGGGGCGCCCCCACCGCGGCGCCGAGCACCACCAACAGCGCGGTCACCGGTGGCTCGCAGGCAGGCGCGGCCCGCCCAGACCGATCCAGGTGGCGGCGAGCGCACCGAGCAGCGTGCCGCCGACGTAGACGGCCACGGAACCGGCGCTCCCGTGCTGCACCAGCCGCACCGCGTCCACCGCGTAGCCGGAGAACGTGGTGAACCCGCCGAGCACGCCCGTGCCCAGGAACGGACGCAGCAGGTGGTGCCGGTGCCGCCGGGCCACCGCTGCGATCAGCAGGCCGATCAGCAGGCAGCCCACGACGTTGATCGTCAGCGTGGCCCACGGGACGGCTCCGAGCCGCGTGGGCCAGGCCAGCCCCACACCCCAGCGGGCCAAGGCCCCGAGCACGCCGCCTGCTGACACCGCCGCGAGTACGGGGCCCTGGCCGGCGAGCACGGGCGTCTGTTCCACAGCAGGATCCTCCCCCGTGGCGAGTCGTCCTGCTCGTGACTGTGGCCGACCTCGCTGCCAGCGCAAGCACGGTGCTTGCAACAGCTAGCGCTCCGGCGTAAGGTCGCATCGACGGAACAGAGGTGAGCAAGATGTCAGCGCCGAGGGAGCCGTCCCCGAAGCCCGAAGGGCCCGGGGAGCGCGTCGGCCACGCGGTCGAGCAGGTCGGCCAGGTCGTCGAGCAGGCAGGTCTCGCCGTCGGCCAGGCCGTCGACGACATCGGCAGCTACATCCGTAGCCAGCGGGAGGGCGCGCAGGTGTCGCTGCGTCAGCTCGCCCGCACCGCCGGCGTCAGCAATCCCTACCTCAGCCAGATCGAGCGGGGGCTGCGCAAGCCGTCGGCCGAGATCCTGCAGCAGATCGCGAAGGGCCTGCGGATCTCCGCAGAGGCCCTGTACGTGAAGGCCGGGATTCTCGACGAGAAGCCGGCGAGCGACGTCGCCGACGCCGTGCTCGCCGATCCGACACTGACCGAGCGCCAGAAGCAGGTGCTCCTGGACGTCTACCAGTCCTTCCGGCGGCAGAACGACGAGCCCGTCGTCCCCCGCCCCACAACCGAACCATCCTGACCACGAGGAGTGATCATCATGCCCGTGTCGCTACCGACCGCCGCGGACGTGCGCAAGGCACGTGAGCAGGCCGCCAAGTCCGCCGCCGAGCGGGCCGAGGCCGCACGTACCCCGCTGCTGGCCGTCCTGGGCGCAGGCGAGCTCGCCGTCACCGCGGTGTCCAAGGCCGCCGAGACGGCCCGCGCCCGCGCCGTCGTGGCGCGCACCCGCGCCACCGCGCAGGCCGAGGACGTCCAGAACCGCGTCGCCGAGCTGCCGCAGCGCCTCAACTCCGAGGAGCTGCGCAAGACGGTCGCCGAGCTGCGCGTGCAGGCCGAGCAGGCCTACGCGGGCTTCGCCGAGCGCGGGGAGAAGACCTGGGGCCGCATCCGCAAGCAGCCGCAGGTGGAGCAGGCCCTCGCTACGTTCGGGTCCTACACCGAGAAGCTCGACGCGCGCGTCGACGACCTGGTGGACGACGCCCGGGACGCCGCGACGAAGGCTCTGGCCACGGTCACCACGCAGACCCGGTCCACCGGTGAGCGGGTGGCGCGCGCCAGCCAGCGCATCAGCGGCCGGGCCGCCGAGACCGTCACCGACGTCACCGGCGACGCGTCGAAGGCCGTGGCCCAGGCCGGCACCGGGGCAGCCGGGGTGATCACCGAAGCCGGCACCGAGGTGGCCCACGACACCCGCAGTGCCACCCGGAAGGCGGCCAACCGCACGGCTCCGGTGGAGGCGCCGAAGCCCGCGGCGCGCAAGCCCGCCCCGCGCCGTACCGGCTCGACGAACGGCACCGGTCCCAAGAGCTGACCGAATGGGAGCGGTCCTGCCGCATCCGACGAGCGCCCCCGGGGTCCGGTTACTCCTCGGGGGCGCTTCGTCGTCGGGGTCCGGGGTAGGCTGCCGGTGTGAGCCTGCTGTATGACCTCGATGACTGGGTTCTGTGGGCGCTGTGGCTGCTGGCCATCCCGGTGGGTGCCTACGCCTTCATCCACGCCCTGATGCAGCGCGCCGACGCCTTCACGGCCGCCGACAAGCTCACCAAGCCGGCGTGGCTGGGCATCACGGGTGCCAGCGTGCTGGTTCTCGTCGTCTTCCAGGGCGGCCCGCGGAGCAGCGGCACGCTGTTCTGGCTGGCCGCGCTCGTAGCCGTGCTCGTGTACATCGTCGACGTCAAACCCGCCGTGGTCGGCGTGCAGGGTGGCGGTCAGCGCTGGTGAGTGCCTGGTCCGTACTGGGCTCGCTGCACGCAGTCCCCGCGCTCGACCGTCCCGACCTGCTGGGTGAACCCGTCGCCCACGCGCTCAAGCTGCTGGACCCGGCCGATGCCGCGCTGGTCGGCGTCGCGGAGATCGATCCCGGCCTGGCCGACACGGCCGAGTTCTGCGAGGCCTACGGCTCCCCGCTCGACGGCTCCGCCAACTGCGTCGTGGTGGCCGGCCGCCGCGGCGAGACCGTCAGCTACGCGGCGTGCCTGGTGCTGGCCACCACCCGGGCCGACGTCAACGGCCTCGTCCGCAAGCGCCTGAACGCGCGCAAGGCCTCGTTCGCTCCGATGGACGACGCCGTCGCCATCACCGGCATGGAGTACGGCGGCATCACGCCGATCGGCCTGCCGGACGACTGGCCGGTGCTCGTCGACGCCGCGGTGGCGGCGGCGTCGGCCGTGGTGATCGGCAGCGGGGTGCGGCACTCGAAGCTCGCGCTGCCCGGCGCGCTCGCGGCCCGGCTCCCTGGCGCAGAGGTGGTCGACGGCCTCGGGCGTTGAGTCGCTCTTGCTCAACCTTCCTGCGTTCGCTCATGGCGGACTTACTTGAACACTGGAATTCCAACAACGGTGTAAGCGTTGACCGGGGCATGACAGAGACGCTGAAGCTGCCGGTGCTTCCGCTCGCCGACTCGGTGGTGCTGCCCGGCATGGTGGTTCCCGTCCGGCTCGAGGAGCCGGAGATCCAGGCAGCGGTCGATGCAGCGAACAGCGGTATCGATGCCGGCTCCGCCGGCGCTGCGCCTGGTGATCGCAAGGTTCTGGTCGTCCCACGCCTCGACGGCAAGTACGCCGCCGTGGGCACGATCGCCGTACTCGAGCAGGTCGGCAGGCTCCCCAGCGGGGAGCGGGCGGCCGTGGTGCGCGGCGAGGGTCGTGCCCAGATCGGGTCCGGCGTCACCGGTCCCGGCGCCGCCCTGTGGGTGGAGGCGACCCCGATCCCCGAGCAGCCCGTCACGGGCAAGGCGACCGAGCTCGCCAAGGAGTACAAGGCACTGGTCGTCGGGATCCTGCAGCAGCGCGGCGCGTGGCAGGTCATCGACTCGGTGCAGCAGATCACCGACCCCGGACAGCTCGCCGACACCGCCGGCTGGGCGTCCTACCTCGACCTGGACCACAAGGCCCAGCTGCTCGCCGAGACCGACACGGTCAAGCGGCTCGAGCTGCTGATCGAATGGACCCGCGAGCACGTCGCCGAGCAGGAGATCTCCGAGAAGATCTCCAACGACGTCCGCGAGGGCATGGAGAAGACCCAGCGCGAGTTCCTGCTGCGCCAGCAGCTGGCCGCGATCCGCAAGGAGCTGGGGGAGGACGAGCCCGAGGGGGCCGACGACTACCGCACCCGTGTGGAGAACGCCGACCTGCCCGAGCACGTGCGCAAGGCGGCGCTGACCGAGGTCGGCAAGCTGGAGCGGGCGTCGGACCAGAGCCCGGAGTCGGGCTGGATCCGCACCTGGCTGGACACCGTTCTCGACATCCCGTGGACCACGACCACCGAGGACACCGACGACCTCGTGGCCGCCCGGGCGATCCTCGACGCCGACCACGCAGGACTCGACGACGTCAAGGAGCGGCTGATCGAGTTCCTGGCCATCCGGGCTCGTCGCAACCGCCGCGGTCTCGACAAGGTCGGCGGCCGTGGGTCCGGTGCGGTGCTGTCGCTGGTCGGTCCGCCCGGCGTCGGCAAGACGTCGCTGGGTGAGTCGGTCGCACGGGCGCTGGGCCGCAAGTTCGTGCGTGTCGCCCTCGGTGGCGTCCGCGACGAGGCCGAGATCCGGGGCCACCGGCGCACCTACGTCGGCGCGCTGCCCGGCCGGATCGTCCGGGCCATCCGGGAGGCCGGCGCGATGAACCCCGTCGTGCTGCTCGACGAGATCGACAAGGTCGGCAGCGACTTCCGCGGTGACCCGACCGCGGCACTGCTCGAGGTGCTCGACCCGGCGCAGAACCACACGTTCCGCGACCACTACCTCGAGGTCGACCTCGACCTGTCCGACGTGCTGTTCCTCGCCACCGCCAACGCCTACGACACCATCCCCGGCCCGCTGCTGGACCGGATGGAGGTCGTGACGCTCGACGGCTACACCGAGGCGGAGAAGGTCGCCATCGCGCGCGACCACCTGCTGCCGCGGCAGATCGAGAAGGCCGGCCTGGAGCCGTCCGACGTGGAGTTCTCCGAGGTCGCGCTCGGCATGATCGCCGCCGAGTACACACGTGAGGCGGGTGTGCGGCAGCTGGAGCGGGGCCTCGCCAAGGTCCTGCGGAAGGTCGCCGTGCAGGTCGACTCGTCGGACGTCGAGCGTCCCGTGCACATCGACGCGGACGCGCTGGTGGGCTACCTCGGCAGGCCGAAGTTCACCCCGGAGTCGGCGGAGCGGACCTCCGTGCCGGGCGTCGCGACCGGTCTCGCCGTCACCGGCGCCGGTGGGGACGTGCTGTTCATCGAGGCCACCTCGATGGAGGGCGAGCCGGGGCTGACCGTGACCGGCCAGCTCGGTGACGTCATGAAGGAGTCGGTGTCGATCGCGCTGAGCTACCTGCGGTCCCGCGGGCTGGCCGGTGACCTGGCCTCGCGCAAGCTGCACATCCACGTGCCGGCGGGCGCGGTGCCGAAGGACGGCCCGAGCGCCGGGATCACGATGACCACGGCCCTGGCGTCGCTCGCGAGCGGGCGGCCGGTGAAGTCGTCGGTCGGGATGACCGGCGAGGTCACGCTGCAGGGCAAGGTCCTGCCGATCGGTGGGGTCAAGCAGAAGCTGCTGGCCGCCCACCGGGCCGGGCTGACCGACGTGATCATCCCGAAGCGCAACGAGCCCGACCTCGACGACCTGCCGGAGTCGGTGCGCGGTGAGCTGCGGGTGCACCCGGTGTCCGACGTGGCCGACGTCCTGGAGCTGGCCCTGGAGCCCGCCCCGGTGGCCGTCGCCGCCTGATTCGTAGTGCCCGGAACGGGTGGTCGCGCACAGCGACCACCCGTTCCGTGTGTCTCGCCCGAAGTGCAATGGGGGCCGCGTCAGCGGAAGACCACCGTCTTGTTCGCGTGCACCAGCACCCGGTCCTCCAGGTGCCAGCGCAGGCCGCGGGCCAGGACGAGGCGTTCGATGTCGCGGCCACGGCGGACCATGTCGGCAGCGGTGTCGCTGTGGTCCACGCGGATCACGTCCTGCTCGATGATGGGGCCGGCGTCCAGGTCGGGCGTGACGTAGTGGCAGGTGGCGCCGATCAGCTTCACCCCGCGGGCGTAGGCCTGGTGGTACGGACGGGCGCCGACGAACGACGGCAGGAAGCTGTGGTGGATGTTCAGCGCCCGCCCGAGCCACGCCCGGCACAGCTCGGGCGGAAGGATCTGCATGAAGCGGGCGAGCACGATCGCGTCGGGGTCGTGCTGCTCGACCAGCTCGCGGAGCTCGTCGAAGGCCTTCTCCTTGTCGCGGGCGTAGCGGCCGTTGCCCGGTGGCGGGAACTCGACGTGGTGGAACGGCACCCCGTGCGCCCGCACGATGTCGCCGAGCTCCCCGTGGTTGCCGATCACGGCGTCGAGCTGCACGGGAAGCTCCCGGGCGGCGACGCGGCCGAGCAGGTCGTGCAGGCAGTGCGCCTCCCGGGTCACCAGGAGAACGGCCCGCTTGGGGACCCCGGTGTCGGTGACCGTCCAGGTGGTCTCCCCGCCCAGCTCGGCGGCCACCTCGGCGAAGCGGGCGCGCAGCTCGTCGGCGCCGAAGGGCAGTGAGCCGGCCCGCACGACCTGCCGGGTGAAGAACCAGCCGCTGTCCGGGTCGGAGTGGTAGCCGGCCTCCACGATCCAGCCGCCCGCGTCGGCGAGGAAACCGGCGATCCTGGCCACGATCCCGGTGGTGTCGGGACAGCTCAGGCTGATCACGTAACGCTGCTCGGCGATCGCATCCACAGCCGCATGGTGCACTGTGGTGGACCACATGTCTCCGGCCCGGGGCTGCGGGCGCATGCTGGAACCGTGACAACACGGGCGACCGAGACCGACCCCACGGTCCGCACTCGTTGGCGCGCAGTGGCCGCGATGACCTTCGCCACCGGCGTGATCATCGCGAACAACTACTACGCCCAACCGCTCGAGGACGCCCTCGCCGAGGCGTTCCACGCGTCCACGTCGCAGATCGGCCTGATCCTCACGCTCATCCAGCTCGGCTACGCGCTCGGGCTCGCCACCCTCGTCCCGCTGGGCGACCTGCTGGAGCGCCGCAGGCTCGTCGTCACGATGCTGTCGGTGACCGTGGCCGGCATGGTGGTGGTCGCAGTGGCCCCGACGCTGGCCGTGCTCGGGGCGGCGGCCACGCTGGTCGGGATCACCACGGTGGCCGCGCAGATCCTCGTGCCCTTCGCCGCGCACCTCGCGCCCGAGGGCCAGCAGGGCAAGATGGTCAGCACCGTGATGAGCGGGCTCCTGATCGGTGTGCTGATCTCCCGTGTCGTGGCCGGACTGGTGTCACAGGTGCTCGGGTGGCGTGCCGTCTTCGTCCTCGGGGCCGTCCTCACCGCGGTGGCGGTGGTGCTGCTGTGGCGGGCACTCCCGGTGCTGCCTCCCACCACGAGGATGCGCTACGGCGCGCTGCTGCGCTCCGTGGTCGCGCTGGTGCGCGAGGAGCCGGTGCTGCGCTGGCGGGTGGTCTACAGCGCGTCCAGCTATGCCGCTTTCGGTGCTCTGTGGACCAGCATCGGCTTCATGCTCGCGGCCCCGCCGCACCACTTCGACCAGGGAGTCATCGGGCTGTTCGCCCTGTTCGGGGTGGCCGGAGCGGCGGCTGCCCGGTTCGCGGGCCGGCTCGCCGACCGGGGCTGGGCGCACTACGCAGTCGGCGGGTTCCTCGCCGTCTCGGTGCTGTCCTGGGCGGCCATCGCCCAGGGCGCCGGCCCGGGGGTGGGCTCGCTGGTGGCGCTCGCGATCGGGCTGCTCCTGTTCGACCTCGGCGTGCAGGGCGTGCACGTGAGCAACCAGACGATCGTCTACGCCCTGCGTCCCGACTCCCGCAGCCGGATCAACTCCGCGTACATGACGATCTACTTCCTCGGTGGCGCGCTGGGGAGCGGCCTGTCGGCCACGTTCTATGCGAGCCACGGGTGGGCGGGCGTGTCGGTGCTCGGCGCGGTGCTCCCCGCGATCGGTCTGGTGTTCTGGTTCGTGGACACCGCGCTTCGGCGCCGGGCGGTCAGTGTCGCTGCGCGAGCCACTCCCGCGTGAACTCCGCCTCCATGTCGAACAGCTCCCCGACCCGGTTGACCACGATGCCCTCGACCGTGCTGCCGATCAGCGGCACCTTGACGGTGACGTCGATGCGCATGAGCAGCTCGCTGCTGCTGCCGGTGTCGTGCAGGCGCATCCCGCCCGCGGCCGACGCCGGCGTGCCGTGGATCGTCACCGCCACCGTGGCGGCGTAGCTGCCGGGGCCCTGCTGCTTCCAGCTCTCGTCGCGCTCGATGGTGATGTCGCCGGGCAGCACGGTGCGGATCACGGCCGGCATGTCCTTCGGGTCGAGCCCGTGCCGCAGCCGGTAGTGCACGCCGTCCGGGTCGACGTGGTGCTCCAGGAGCGCAGCGCCCGGGCCGCCGATCCGCGCCAGCCGCGCACGCAGATAGTCGGGGTCCACCATCGCGGCGTAGACCTCGTCGGCGGGATACGGCCACGTGGACCGGTAGTCGAACTGCCGGGACATGGAGGCAGGCTACCGTTTACTCCCGTGTCGGTACCTGATGTGGCCACCCGGCTCGCCCCGTTCACCACTCTGCGGCTCGGCGGACCGGCCCGCTCGGTCGTGGCCGCGGCCTCCGCCGCAGCCGTTGTCGACGCCCTGCGCAGCGCCGACGTCGCCGGCGAGCCGGTGCTCCTGCTCGGCGGCGGCTCGAACGTCGTGATCGCGGACGAGGGGTGGCCGGGCACCGTGGTGCGGGTCACCAGCACCGGACGCGCCGTGGAGCGCCGGGACGACGGGTCCGTGCTGCTCACCGTCGAGGCGGGCGAGGACTGGGACGAGGTCGTGGCCGCCTCGGTGGCCGACGGGCTCGGCGGGCTCGAGTGCCTGTCCGGCATCCCCGGCCGCACCGGTGCGACACCGGTGCAGAACGTCGGCGCGTACGGCGTGGAGATCGCCGAACTGCTGGTCGACGTCGACCTCTACGACCGCCGCGTCGGCGTCGTGCGCGAGCACGTGCCCGCTGCGGAGCTGGGGCTGGGGTACCGCACGAGCTCGCTCAAGGGCCGCGACGACGCCATCGTGCTGCGGGTCCGGTTCGTGCTGTCCGCCGACGGTGCGAGCGCACCGATCCGCTACCCGGAGCTCGCCGGAGCGCTCGGGGTGGAGCCCGGCTCCCGGGTGCCCGCCGCGGCCGCCCGGGAGGCGGTGCTCGGGCTGCGTGCGGGCAAGGGCATGGTGCTCGATCCCGCCGACCACGACACCTGGAGCGCCGGCTCGTTCTTCACCAACCCCGTGCTCCCGGAGGCCGACGCGCCGGGCGACGGGCCGCGCTGGACCGCCGGACCAGGGCTGGTCAAGCTCCCGGCCGCGTGGCTGATCGAGCAGGCCGGGTTCCGCCGCGGGCATCCCGGCCCCGGCGGCCGCGTGGCCCTGTCGGGCAAGCACGTACTGGCCCTCACCAACCGGGGCGACGGCACCACGGCCGACCTCCTCGTGCTGGCCCGTGAGGTGCGCGACGGGGTGCGCGAGCGGTTCGGCATCGACCTGGTGGCGGAGCCGGTGCTGATCCACTGCCGGTTCTGAGGCGCGCGTACGCTCCGTCCGGAGCAGCGTCGGGGGGCAACCGGGCCGGTGTTCGGACGTCTCTCACTGCGGGAAGTGCTGTGAGGGGAATCAAAGCATGAAGAGGCTCTTGCTGGTTCTGGCTGTCGTGCTGGTCGGCTCGCTGGGCGTGGTCACCGCCGCCACCGCCGCCGGCCGCCAGAACCAGGCGGCGCCGGCCGCAACTCCGCCGCCGTCGGTCGAAGCGCCGCAGCAGATCGTCGCTCCGGTGGCTGCGATCGACTACGAGCCGGCTCCCGGCTCGGACACCACCAACCCCACGGGCACGGCCACCGTGACCGTCCAGAAGGGCGTCTTCGACCGCGTCACGCTGACCGGTCCGAAGGGCAAGGCGGTCAAGGGCGCGTTCAACGCCGACCGCACGAGCTGGACCACCAGCGACCGGCTCGCCTACGGCACGTCCTACACGTGGGCCGGCTCGGCCAAGGGGGTCGACGGCAAGTCGGTGCCGCTGGAGGGCTCGTTCTCCACCCTGACGCCCGCGAAGACCGTGCGCGGCACGCTGAACATCGGTGACGGCAAGACGGTCGGGGTCGCGGCGCCGGTGCGCGTCCAGTTCAACGGCCACGTCGCCGACCGCGCCGCTGCCGAACACGCCCTGTCGGTCACCACGTCGGTGCCCGTGCAGGGCTCGTGGGGCTGGCTGCCCGACGAGGGCGGCGGCTCCCGCGTCGACTGGCGCCCGAAGGAGTACTGGCCGAGCGGTACCACCGTCACCGTCAAGGCGAAGCTGTTCGGCGTGGCCTACGGCCAGGGCGCCTACGGTGCCGCCGACGTCACCTCCACCTTCCAGATCGGGCGCTCGCAGATCGTGAAGGCCGACGTCAACAGCCACCGCATGATCGTGATTCGGGACGGGCAGCAGGTCGCCGACTACCCGGCGAGCTACGGCCTCGGGACCGACCCCAACCGCAACACCCGGTCCGGCATCCACGTGGTCAGCGAGAAGTTCACCGACAAGCGGATGGTCAGCCAGCAGTACGGCTACGACACCGTCGAGAAGTGGGCCGTCCGGATCAGCAACAACGGCGAGTTCGTCCACGCCAACCCGGCGTCGGCGGCGGCGCAGGGCTCGGAGAACGTCACCCACGGCTGCGTCAACCTGTCGATCGACAACGCCAAGGCCTACTACGACACGGCGCTCTACGGCGACCCGGTCGAGGTCACGGGCACACCGGTCCAGCTCTCCGCCAAGGACGGCGACATCTGGGACTGGACGCTGAGCTGGGACAAGTGGCAGGCACTCTCCGCCCTCTAGGCTAGGAGCGCGCTGAACAGCTCGGCCCTATACGAGCGGAGTCGTTCAGCACCCTCCTAGGGTTGCCGCTCGGCCCGCCCGGGTACGCGCCCGCATGCGTCCCGACGAGCTGAGCGACCAGACGGCCACCCGAGCCGAGCCCCTTCCCGAGGAGCGGGCGGCCGAGCAGGGCGGCGAGGACCGCGGTGCGGAGGCCGCCGAGATCCTGCGCGACTCCGAGGAGCGCGTCGCGGGAGCGGTGGAGGGCAACGCGCCGGGCGACGCCGCCGACGAGCACCGCCCGTCCGAGGAGACCGCCACCCCGTGACCGGGCTACCGGCCGCCCGCAGATGAGCGGCGCACCGCCACGGTGTCCCGCACCGTGGTGCGGATGCGGTACAGGCTGGTGGTCGCCGTGATGTAGAGGGTGCGCCCGTCGGCGCCCCCGAAGCACAGGTTGGCCACCGTCTCCGGCACGCGCACCTGCTCCACGCGCTCGCCGCTGGGGGCGAACACCTGCACCGAGTCGCCGCTGGACGACCACACGTTCCCGATCTCGTCGACGCGGATGCCGTCGGGCAGACCGGGGTTCACCTCGACGAACTCGCGGCCGTTCTTGCACAACCGCCCGTCGAACACGTCGTAGCAGTGGATCGAGTGTCCTCCGGGCCGGTTCGGATCCCGGACGCCGTTCGGGGGCGCCACGCCGGAGTCGGCCACGTAGAGCAGCGACTCGTCGGGGGAGAACGCGAGCCCGTTGGGCATCTCGACGTCGATGACGACCGGGGTGACGGACCCGTCGCGCGGGTCGAACCGGAACACGAAGTGGTCGCCGTACTCCAGCTCACCGGGGTGGCCCTCGTCCGGCTTCCGGATCCCGTAGGAGGGGTCGGTGAACCAGATGGTGCCGTCGCTCTTGACGATCACGTCGTTCGGTGAGTTGAACGGCACTCCTGCCCAGCGGTCGACGACGACCTCGACGAGCCCGTCCCGTTCCCGTTCCACCGCACGCCTGCCGTGGGAGCACTGGAGCACCGAGCCGTCGAGGTCGAGCGTGCGGCCGTTGGTGAACTCCACGTCCTCGCGGTGGACGCGCAGCTCACCGGAGTCCTCCGAGAACTCGAGGATCCGGTTGTTCGGGATGTCGCTGAAGCGCAGCGTCCGGCTCTCCGCGAGCCACACCGGCCCCTCGGCCCAGACGGTTCCCGAGGCCACCTTCTCCAGCACGCCGTCCGGTTCGACGAGCACCGTCAGCCCTCCCGGTTCATCCGCGTGGCGCTCGCCTGGTTGCGAGGCTTGAGGACGATCTGGTCGATGTTCACGTTGCTCGGCCGGGTGGCGGCGAACGCGACCACGTCGGCCACGTCGTCGGGCGTGAGTGCCTCGATGCCGCGGTACACCCCGGCCGCCCGCTCCGCGTCGCCGTCGAAGCGCACGAGGGAGAACTCGGTCTCCACCAGGCCGGGCAGGACCTCGGTGAGCCGCACCGGCTGTCCGAGCAGCTCGCCGCGCAGCGTCCGGTGCAGCATCGCCTGGGCGTGCTTGGCCCCCGTGTAGCCGGCCCCGTTGTCGTAGGGCTCCAGCGCCGCGATCGAGGTGACGGTGATGATGTGCCCGTCGCCGGAGGCGATCAGCGCGGGCAGCAGCGCCTGCGTGACCCGCAGGGTGCCGATCACGTTGGTCTCGAACATCCAGCGCCAGTTCTCCTCGTCGGCCTCCGCCACGGGCTCCATGCCCTTGGCGCCGCCGGCGTTGTTGACCAGCAGCCGGCAGTCCGGCACGGCCGCGGCGAACGCGGAGACGGATTCGGAGTCGGTGACGTCCAGGCGCACCGCGGTGCCGTCGATCTCGGCGGCGATCTCGGCGCACCGGTCGGTGCGCCGGGCGCCCAGCACCACGTGGAAGCCTGCCTTCGCGAGGGCCCGGGCCGTGGCGGCTCCGATGCCGGAGCTGGCCCCGGTGACGACGGCGGTGGGTCGATCGGTCATGGGTCGAGCCTAGTGCGGTGGACGCCCCGTTTTCTCGGCACACGGGCGCCCGGCGGCGCCCGTCGCGGTCAGTCCAGCCCGTCCTGCGCTGTGCGAGATCCCCGCCGTGCCGCGGCGCGTTGCCAGGTGAAGATCCCGTAGCCCAGCGCACCCACGCCCACGCCCGCGAGGCAGGTGGTGAACCAGATGTCCAGCGGGTGCCAGCCCACCAGCGCCGCGACCAGCAGCACCACCGCCGCGACGGCCCACAGCAGCGTGCCGACGATCGCCACCGCGGCGGGCTGGCTGAGCCGGGCCGGTAGGGGCGGGGGTGTGAGCACGACGTGCAGCGTACGTCGATGTCCCGCTCTAGGTTGTGCCGGTGATCGAGCGCCTGTTCCGCGTGTCCGAGCGCGGCTCCACCGTCGGTCGTGAGCTGCGTGGCGGGCTCATCACCTTCGTGACGATGTCCTACATCATCGTGCTGAACCCGTTGATCCTCGGCAGCGTCGCCCCGGACGCACCGGGTGCCAAGCCAGACGCGTTGGGCCACGTCCTGGCCATTCCCCAGGTCGCGGCCGTCACCGCGCTGGTGGCGGGGGTCATGACCCTGTTGTTCGGGCTCGTCGCGAACTATCCGTTCGCGATCGCGGCCGGTCTCGGGATCAACACGCTGCTGGCCGTCACGATCGCCCCGTTGATGAGCTGGCCGGAGGTGATGGGTCTGGTCGTGGTCGACGGGCTGATCATCGTGCTGCTCGCCGCCTCGGGCTTCCGGACGGCGGTGTTCAACGCCGTCCCGCCGGAGCTGAAGGCCGCGATCGCCGTCGGGATCGGGTTGTTCATCGCGTTCATCGGGCTGGTGGACGCCGGCTTCGTGCGGCGCATCGCCGATGCGGCGGGCACCACGGTGCCGGTGGGGCTGGGCATCGACAACTCGATCGCGTCGTGGCCGACGTTCGTGTTCGTCATCGGGCTGCTGGTCACCGGCCTGCTGGTGGCGCGCGGGGTGCGGGCCGGGATCCTGATCGGCGTGGTCATCACCACTGTGATCGCGATCATCGTGGAGGCGATCGTGCACGTCGGGGCGTCGGCGGGCACCAACCCCAAGGGCTGGGCGCTGTCGGTGCCCGAGCTTCCTCACAGCGTGTTCAGCCTGCCCGACCTCTCACTCGTCGGCGCCGTGTCCTTCGGGGCGTTCGTCCACCTGGACCTGCTGACGGTCGTGCTGCTGGTGTTCACCCTCGTGCTCGCCAACTTCTTCGACGCGATGGGCACGATGACCGGGCTCGGCCAGCAGGCCGGGGTCGTGGGCAAGGACGGCCAGCTGCCGGGCGTCGGCCGCGCCCTGATCGTCGAGGGCATGGGAGCCGTCGCGGGCGGGGCGGCGTCGGCGTCATCCAACACCGTGTTCGTCGAGTCGGCGTCCGGGATCGCGGAGGGCGCGCGGACGGGCCTGGCCAACGTGCTCACGGGCGTGCTCTTCCTGCTCGCGATGTTCTTCACACCGCTCTACTCGGTGGTGCCCATCGAGGCCGCGGCCCCGGCGCTGGTGGTGGTGGGTGCACTACTGATGCGCCAGATCACCCAGATTGACTTCGCCGAGTTCCGGGTGGCGCTGCCGGCGTTCCTGACGATCGTCGTCATGCCCTTCACCTACTCGATCGCCAACGGGATCGGGGCGGGCTTCATCTCCTACGTCGTGCTGGCCGCGGCCACCGGGCGGGGCCGCTCCGTGCACCCGCTGATGTGGGTGGTGGCGGTGGCGTTCGTCGGCTACTTCGCGGTGGGCCCCCTGGAGGCGCTGTTCCGCGGGTGAGGCGCTTGCGACCCGAGGAGAGGTTAGGCTAACCTCTGCTTGTCGCTTCGTGGTGGGAGTGACGCGTCAGTTCGGGACTGCAACGGGGGTCCTGGCCATCCGGTCAGGACCCCCGTTGCAGCTTCCGGCGCGGTGCCCGCCCTCGTCAGTAACCGTAGATGCGGACCCAGTCGACCTCGAGCTGCACACGCTCGGGCGTCGTGTCGTCGAGCGGCGGGATCCAGTCCTTGCCGTACGGGCCGATGTCCTGCTGGATCGCGAGGTGCATCGGGCGCGGCGGGATCGTCTTCGGGTCGCTGCTGCGGAAGATCTCCTGGCCGTCGATGAAGCCCGCCACGTGGTCGGGGCCCCACTCCACCGCGTAGTTGTGCCACTGGGTGAAGTCACCGACCGTGGTGGTGCCGATCTGGCTGTTGTCCTCGCTGTAGTGCAGAACGAAGTGGCTCTCGTTGCGCGCCCCGTTGGGGATCTCCATGAAGTTGATCTCGCCCCCCTCCGGCCAGTCCTCGGCGTCCGGCCAGAGCAGGATGACGGCGCCGTACCCGACGCCCTGCTGGGCCCGGGCCCGCACCTCCCAGCGTCCGTGCAGCTGTCCCTGCGTCCAGGCCATGCCGGCGGAGGAGTAGCCGTGGCTGGTGATCTTCATCGTGCCGTCGTTGACCGTCACGTTGTCGGGGTCGTGCCGCCCGACCCCGCCGGTGGTCTCCCCGGTGTAGAGGCTCCAGAGCGCGGGATCGATCTTCGTGCCGTCGAACTCGTCGTTCGTCAGGAGCGGCCAGTTGTTGCGGACCGCCGCCTCCGTGTCGGACCGCGTGCCCGGGTCGAGCCTCGACTGCCCCTGCGGGCGCAACGGGTCGCGGGTGTCGCGGCCCGCGTCGCTCGAGGCGGCCGGTGCGTCGCCGTCACTCCCGCCCTGGCCTCCGACGACAACTATCAGCACGCCCACCAACGCAGCCACGGCGGCGATCGCCGCCACGACGATGACTGTCCGGTGCCAATCACGTGGCGGGGGTGCGGATGGTGGGTCGGGCATGGACAGCTGTTGCGTGTCGGGCACGGGGAGAACCGTAGGGTGCAGGCACTGTGCGGACGCTGAGAGGGTCCGATTAGCGAATTTCCGTCCCATTTGTCCTGTTCATGGCGGCCCGTCCCCGGGTCACCGCCAGGAGAACATCCGGCGTAGCAGCTCGCGGATCGAGCCCGTGCCGTCCTCCTGCCCGCCGTCGCTGCTGGGGGAGTCCTCGCCGCTGTCGCTCTCCTCGGCGTTCTCGCTGTCGCCGCTGTCGCTGTCGCTCCCGGAGTCGCTCTGGCGGTCGCTCGTGCCGTCACCCCTGTCGGCGTCGCCGCCGGAGTCACTGCCGGAGCCACTGCTCTCCGAAGCGCTGCCGCCCTCGCCGTCGAGGGAGTACTGCCGGACCCAGTCGACCTGCATGGTCGACTCCTTCGGCGTGTCACCTTCCGGGAACCAGTCGAGCTGGATGCACAGGTGCATCGGTCCGGGCGGCAGGATGCTGGTGTCGGTGGTGCGGTACCACTCCTCGCCGTCGACGTAGGCGGTGATGCCCTTCGGCGTCCACTCCACGGCCCAGTTGTGCCACTGGGTGCCGTCGATCTCGACCTTCCCGTTCACCTGCGAGTTGTCCTCGCCGTAGTGGATGAAGATGTCGGTCTGCTGGCGGGAAGGGTCCATCATCTCCATGAAGTCGATCTCGCCGCCCACCGGGAAGTTCTCGGCGTCGGGCCACAGCAGCAGCAACGCGTTGTAGGACGGGTCGGCGGCTGGGGCCCGCACACGGCCCTCCCACCGCCCGTACTTCTGGCCCGGGTTCCACGCCATGCCCGCGGTGGTGCCGGACGAGTCACCGGTGATCGTGAGGATGCCGTCCTGCACCGAGACGGCCGACGGCGAGCGGGTGCCGTTCCCGCCGTGGCCGGGACCGTCGTAGATGTCCCACTGCTCGGTGCCCGAGGAGAAGTCGTCCTCCCGGTTGGGAGTGCCCCAGCCGTGGCGTTGCGCCGCCGTGGTGCCCGCACCCGCGTCGGTGCCGGAGCCCGTGGCGGCCCCGCCATCGGAGCCGCCGGAGCGGTTGCCCGAGCCGGAGGCGTCCTCACCGGGCGAACCACTGCCGGAGCTGTCCCCGCCGGGCCGGTCCGCACTGGTCGTGCCGCTGTCCGAGTCGCTGTCGGAGCCCGGGTCGCCGTCGGACCGGGAGCCCGAGTCGGAGCCCGAGTCGGAGTCGGAGTCGGAGTCGGAGTCGCGCTCGGAGTCGCGCTGTTGGCCGGTGTCGTTCTCGTTGCTGTCGCTGTCGCTGTGGCTGTCGCTGTTGCTGTCCGGATCTTTGCTCGGGGTGTCGTCGCTCGAGCTGTCGTCACCGGCGCCGGAGTCCCCGGAGCCGTCGTTCTCGGAGTCGGAGTCCCCGGAGCCGCCGTCACCGGATTCCTGGCCGCTGCGCTCGGGGTCGCGGCCGGCCGCACCGGTGCGCTCCGGATCGTCGCCGGAGTCCTCCGTGCTGTCCTGCTCGGGTTCGGCCGGCCCGCGGCCGCCCGCATCGGGAGCCGGGGCGGGATCGTCGGCACCGCTGTCGGCACCACTGCCGGGCCCGGTCGCAGCCGCTCCGTCGGGCTCGATGACCCGGATCGACGGTTCCGAGGGCAGTGCCCCGCCCGGGGCCGCCTCGGTGCCGGGTGCGACGAGGATGACCACCACGGCGATACCGGTCGACAGGTACTTCCGGATCAGCTCCTCGAGCTCCTCGAAGCTCATGACGGGCACTCCTGTCGCATCAGTCCTCCCCGGCGGGGAGATCGGGGGTGGCGGGGGAGTCGGCGGCCACGAGCCACCGGCCGTCCGGCTGGTGGGCCAGCACCACGTAGCGCATGACGAGGTCGACCACGACCGAGCCGCCGGGCGGACCCGTGGCGGTGCCGACCTCGGCCCGGTATCCGCGCCGCACGCCGTCGTGGTCGGCGGCGACGAGCTCCAGCGCCGTCACCGCGGCGGTACGCAGCGAGCCGGGCGGTGGTGGGTCGACGACGACCACGCCGACGGTGCCCGGCGCGGTGCCCGGCACCGCGTAGCCCGCTGCCCGCAGGTGCGTGCGTCCGGTGTCGCCGCTGGTGGTCGAGTGGGCGGTGGCGAGGTAGGCGCGGGCCACGGCTTCGGGATCGGTGAGGTCGACGGTCGGGTCCACCGCGGCGGGCGCGTCGCCCCGGTTCACCGGCGGTGCGTCCACCGCGGCCCGGTCCTCCTCGCTGAGTGCCGCGCCGAGCGGCGGGTCGCCCGACGGCGGCGCGACACCGGCGGCCGCGCCGCCCACCAGCACTGCTGCCACTGCGGCCACCGCGGCGGCGACGACAGCGGCCAGCAGCGGCACCCGACGATCCCGGCGCGTCACAGCGTCACTCCCGGAAGCTCACGTGCACGTGGTCGAAGTGGCCGCCGGTGGCGTCGCGGACGTCGTAGACCCCGCCGCCCGTGTAGCGCCTGCCCCATCCGCCGTCGTCCTTGACGCTCGGGTCCCAGTAGCGGCCCTGCCAGATCAGGTACTTCACCCGCAGCGGTTCGGCGTTGGCCCGGAACCAGTCGGCCACGCGCCAGCCCGCGTCCAGCTCCGCGCCCTTCGGGAACGTGCCGGGTGTGGTGGGGAACAGGTCGCAGGCCCGGCCACGGGAGTGGTCGCTGCGTGGGTTCCAGGCGTGCTTGTCCCAGCAGCCGGCCGAATGGATCACCGGACCCCCCGACCAGCTGCCGAAGGCCGTCGCGGCGGCCTCGAGCCCGTGCCGGGCGGCACCGGTGAGGCACCCGTCGCCGGTGGGGTCGGGTGGCCGGCATGCCGTGGCTCCGCCGGTCCACGCCGCCGGCGCCGCCGCCGGGGCCGGTGCGGGTGCGGCCGCGGGTTCCGGTGGCGGCGCCGCGAACCGATCCAGGTTGCTGTGCACCGCCGCGAGGTAGCGCCGGACCACCTGCGCGCAACGTTCGCCACAGCCGGCCTCGCCCGCGGCAGGCACACCGGTGGCGCTGCCCGTGACCCGTCCGCATCCCGCGATGTGGCAGACCAGCATCGCGTCGAGCGGTGCGGTCGGCTTGCCGGTCGCCTGCAGGTGCGACGTGACGGCTCTGAGGTTGGCGCACACCCACGGAATCGCGACCCGCAGGTGGTCCTCCGCCGAGAGGACGGATGCGTCGGACGCCGGTGGGTCGGAGCCCCACGTCCGGCCGCCTGCGGCCTCCCAGTTGCGCCGGTTGAGCTGGTACAGCCCGGCCGGTCCGCCCGGGCGCTTCGACTCCAGCTCCGGGTCCCACCCGGACTCCGCCTGCACCTGGGCCACCACCCACAGCGGCGGGAGCTCGGGACACTGCGACGCGGTGAGCTCGGTGATCAGCGGGAGCGACTCGCGGGCCGGCACCGGCACCCGCTCGACGGCCACACCCGACACCGCCGCCTCCGGTGCGGGTGTGGGTGCCGGTGCGGGTGCCGCGCCCAGCAGGAGCAGGCCGGCCAGCGTGGACAGTGCCGCGCGCAGCAGCCCGCGCGCGCGTGCCGTTCGGGCCACCGCTCACTCCGCTCGTCCCGCCGCGACGCCTGCGCGGACGGGTTCGGCCTCGATCTCCTCGTCGTCGGGCTCCGGACCAGGAGCGACCCGGGACAGGGGGACCGGCGCGACCGAGCGGGGTGGGGTGAGCAGGACCGGTCGGGGCGGCTCCGGCCGGCGGAGCGGCTCCGGCCGGCTCCG
The DNA here is from genome assembly GCF_050948425.1 of Pseudonocardia xinjiangensis. NCBI lineage: Bacteria > Bacillati > Actinomycetota > Actinomycetes > Pseudonocardiales > Pseudonocardiaceae > Pseudonocardia > Pseudonocardia xinjiangensis. Next base: position 587,019 of record NZ_CP192009.1, read on the forward strand.
CCGGGGTGCGGCAACCGGTAGGGCGAGCAGGGGTGGCACCGTCCGGCCGAGCAGGCCGGATCCGACCACGCCCGCCGCGAGCGTGCGCAGCGCGGCGGCGTAGGCCCGCAGCGGGCGCGTGAGCTGCTCCGAGGCCTGGGCGAGCACGGCGGCCGCGTCGTCGTGCTGCGGGGCCCGGTCGTGCCACCGGGGGACGTGCGGGAGCACCACGACGGCCGAGAAGCGCTGCTGCAGCGCCGGGAGCGCGGTCTCCGCGGCGTGCTGCTCCTGGTCGCCGGGGCCGAGGGTGACCGCGAGGAGCGGACGCGCGCCGGGTCGGGCGCAGGCCAGGGTGGCGGCGCGCCGGAGCGACGGCTGCTCCGCGCGGCACACGACGATGTCGGCCGCGCAGGCGGCCCACTCCTCGAACCGGCCCGCGTCGCGGGCGTGCAGGGCGGCGGCCAGGGTGCTCGTGCCCGACCCCTCGGCGAGCCCGACGATCACGGGCGGACGCACGGCGGTCACCACGCACCCGCCGCACGGGGCTCGGCGAGGGGGTCGTCCTCGGCGAGGGTGTGGTCGTCGGTGGCGGGAGTGGTCGAGGGTGGTGGTGCCGGCTCCTCGCCGAGGATCTCCTCCCCGGCGTCGATCACCAGCCGGGCGCCCTCCAGCGCCACGGGGACGCTGAGCCGGATCCAGGACGACGCGAGGCTGCGCCAGCCGCGCCCGGTGGGAGCCGGGGCGACCGCAGGCGTGCCGGCCACGTCGCCCGACTCCGGGACGTTGTCCGGGCCGCGGTCGCCCACCGAGCGGTAGGGCGTGACCCGGACCCGGACGTCGACGAGCACCCGTCCGTCGCCGTCGGGGCTCACGCGCCCGGGCAGGGCGAACTCCGCGCGCTGGCGCCCGCGGCCTGCCCAGCCCAGGTGTGCCGGGTCGGTGGCGGGGGCCGCCAGGTAGTCCTGCAGCACCCGGCCCCGCCGCTGCGGATCGTCCTCGTCCCAGGACAGGTAGTCGACGGCGAACGCGCCGGCCAGCGCGGCCGCCTCGGCCGGATGGGGCGCGTCGGGCACCGCAGGGGAGGGAGCCTGTCCCCAGGGGTGCTGAGCGGGCTGGTGGGGCAGCGCCGGCCCGGTGGCCTGCGGCGGGAGGGGCACCGGCAGGGCAGGCACGGGAACAGCGGCGATCGGCGGGAAGCCGTGGGGGTCGGTGGGCGGGTCGTCGTAGCCGGAAGCCGGCGGGAGCACGGGGCGGGCCGCGCGGGTGGCCGGCCCGGCGACGCCGGGAGCGGGCCAGGGAGCGCCCGCACCGACCGGCGGTGGTCCGGCGGGAGCGGGTGCTCCCCAGGCCGGCGGCGGGGGGCCGTACGGCGCCTGCGGACCGTAGGGCGAGCCGCCGTGGGCGGCCGGTGCCCCGGGCGGAGGGCCCTCGCGTGCCGGTGCGCGGCCGAAGAGCCGGAAGCGGGCCACGGTCGTCACCGGGCTCGGCCGGCGAGCGCGGCCCGGCGCGTGCGGAGGGTCGGGGTGGGTCGCTCGGGCATGGTTCCCCCGGTTCTGCGGGCGCGCGAGATCGCACCCGCAGCGGATCGCCCGGGCGCACGGACTACTGGTGGTGCCGACCGGCTCGGCCGGTCGACCTGCGGCTACCTCGCGGGAGCCGCCTTCGGAACGGGATCGACACTAGGAGCGCCCCGGCCGCCGCGAGGCGGAACGGGAGAGCGCTTTGCGATGGTGAACGAGGGCCTGGGCCACGCGGCCTCGCCTGACCATGCACACCTGATGGCCACCGTGCACACGTCAGGACGTGTGCACGGTGGCCACGGGATGTGTGCGGTCCGGGACGGGCCGCCGCGGCGCGGCCGGGTCAGCCGGGCAGCGGCCAGCTGTGCACGGGCTCGTTGGCCGCCGAGGCCTCCAGGTAGCGCTCCAGCATGCCGCGCAGCGCCGTCGGGCGGTCGGCGCCGCGGGCCTCCAGCACCGCCACGGTGTCGAGCTGCCACGACGCCCCGGTCCGCCGGTTCACGCATCGCCGTTCGACCACCGACAGGTAGCGGTCGATCACCTCGGAGGCGACACCCCAGCGCTGGAGCCCCTCGGCCGCCTGCGGCAGCAGCTTGCGCAGCACGAGCTCGTCGGGCCGGATCCAGCCGCTGCCCGGCCAGTAGAGCGGGCCCTCCATGCCGTGCCGGGCCGCGGTGGTGAAGTTCTCCTCGGCGGCCTCGAACGACATCGAGCTCCACAGCGGCCGATCGGCCTCCACGAGCGAGCGCAGCAGCCCGTAGAAGAACAGCGCGTTGGCCACCATGTCCAGCGGTGTCGGCCCGGCCGGAAGCACGCGGTTCTCGACGCGCACGTGCGGCACCCCGTCCGCGATGTCGTACACGGGGCGGTTCCAGCGCCAGATGGTGCCGTTGTGCAGGCGCAGCTCGTCGAGCCCCGGCACGTGGCCGTCCTGCAGCTCGGTCATCGGGTCGGTGTCCTCGGTGACGGGCATCAGCGCGGGGAAGTACCGGCCGTTCTCCGAGAAGAGGTCGAGGATCGAGGTGATCCAGCGCTCGCCGAACCACACCCGGGGCCGGACGCCCTGGTTGCGCAGCTCGGGCGTGCGTACGTCGCACGACTGCTCGAAGAGCGGGATCCTCGTCTCCGCCCACAGCCGCGAGCCGAGCAGGAACGGGGAGTTCGCCGCGACGGCGAGCTGGACGCCGGCGACGCACTGTGCGGCGTTCCAGTAGCCGGCGAACGAGTCGGGGTGCACCTGCAGGTGCAGCTGCATGGACGTGCAGGCCGCCTCGGGTGCGATGGAGTCGAAGTCGGCCGTGAGATGTTCCGGCTCCACCCCGTGGCGCCCCGACGGGTCGTCACCGGCGATGTCGAGCCGGATCGGCTCACCGCGGGCGTTCAGCATCTGCTCGTTGAGCATCGTGTAGCGCTCGTCGGGCGACAGGGCGGCGGCGACGAGATGGCGGCGCTCCAGGGTGGGGAGGATGCCGATGACGGCCAGGTTCGCGCCGCAGTCCACGGCCTTCGCCCTGGCGACGGAGAGCTCGTCGAGGAGCTGGTGCTCCAGGTGCCGCCACCGGTCGCCGGGCAGCAGGCGGGGCGGCAGGTTCAGCTCGAGGTTCCAGCGGCCGAGCTCGGACTGGAACTCCGACGAGCCGATGGCGTGCAGGACGTCGGCGCCTGTCAACGAGGGTTCGAGATCACGGCCGACGAGGTTGAGCTCCACCTCGATCCCTGTCATGGGCTCGTCGCGGGCAAACGGGTGCTCCCGCAGCATGAGTGCGAGAACGTCGAGACAGCGCTGCACCTTCGCCCGGTACTGCTGTCGATCCCGTCGACTGAACGTTCGTCGGTCGACGTCCTGACCCATGCGTGCAGTGCCTCCTGCCCCCGGGCCGAGCCGGAGCGCTCTCAATGCTCGGACCCGAGCAGTCCTCGGGCGGCGGGCGCCTCCGGGCGGTTGTCAACCGTGACACGGTGGGTGAAGCCTTCGCTACGGCCGACCGGATGACGGGTGGGACACCTCGCGGCTGGGACGATTCGGAGCGTGGCCACGATCATCACCCTTGACGACCCGGCCGACCCGCGGGCGGACGACTACCGCGACCTCACGGCCGCCGACCGCCGCCCGGACCGTCCCGGTGGCCGCGGGCTCGTGATCGCCGAAGGGGTCGTCGTGGTGCGGCGGATGATCGACTCGCCGTACCCGGTGCGCTCGCTGCTGGGGGTGCCGCGGCGGATCGACGAGCTCGCCGACGACCTGGCCGGGCTCGACGTGCCTGCGTACGCCACGGACGCCTCGACGATGTCCGAGGTCGTGGGGTTCCACCTCAACCGGGGGGTGCTGGCCGTGGCGGATCGGGCCGGGTCGCCGGATCCGGTGGCGCTGCTGCGCGACGCCCGGCTCGTGGCGGTGCTCGAGGGGGTGAACGACCACGAGAACCTCGGCGCGCTGTTCCGCAACGCCGCTGCGCTGGGTGTCGACGCGGTGCTGCTGGGACCCCGCTGCTCCGACCCGCTCTACCGCCGCAGCGTGCGCGTGTCGATGGGGCACGTCCTGCGGGTGCCGTTCGCCGAGCTGCCCGGGCCGTGGCCGGAGTCGCTCGACCTGCTCCGGGCGGCCGGGATGCAGGTCGCGGCGTTGACGCCGGCGGCCGACGCCGTGCCGCTGACGCTGTCGGGACTGCGGGGGGAGCGGGTCGCCGTGCTCCTCGGCGCGGAGGGACCGGGCCTGTCGGCCGAGGCGCTCGCCGCGGCCGACGTGCGCGTCCGGATCCCGATGGCCGCCGGGGTCGACTCGCTCAATGTGGCGACCGCGGCGGCGGTGGCCTTCCACGCGGTGGGTACCGCCGTAGGCTGATCGGGTGGAGCTCGTCACAGGAGGTCGGGTCGTACTGGGGGAGCGGCAGCCCGGTGACCCGGAGCTGCCCCCCGATCTGCTCGACGCGCTGCGCGAGTGGGCGGCGTTCGCGGTGTCGGTGACGCGGTCCGGCGGTCCGCAGGAGCTCGAGGTGCTGCAGCGCCGCGGCCGTCAGCTGGCGTCGCGCGTGGCCGACCACCTCGGCAGGCCCGTGGAGTTCACCGACCCGATCACGGGCGAGGTCGAGTCGGTGCCGGTGGGTTCCACCGGCCCGATCCCCCAGCTGCCCGCCGAAGCGGCCGGGCCCACGCCATGGGCCACCGGGTTCACCATCGCCGCGTTCTCCGCGGTGCTCGCCGCGTTCGCCGACATCGCGCTCAGCCGGGCGTTCGCCGAGGCGTTCGGCCTGCTCTGGGTGCCGGCGAACCTGCTCGTCGGGCTCGGCCTCGCGCCGTCGCTCTACCTGCTGCGGAACACGCCGCTCTGGCGCTGGCCGGCGCTGGGAGCCGCGGCGGGACTCGCCGCGGCGTGGGTGGTGCTGCTCCTGGGCCTGCTGGGCTAGCCGGCCCAGGAGGCCCAGGAGGAGGCCCCAGGGGTCAGCGCTGGCCGCGCACGCCCAGCAGAACCTCGTCCCACGACGGCATCACCGGCTTGCCCTTCTTGGTGCGCCGGTTGGCCGCGGGCTGCTGCTCGGGAGCGGGCTGCTGCTCGTCGGCCGTCGCCTCGGCGGCGGGTCGTTCCGAAGCCTGCTCGCTCGCCGCCGGGGCTGCGGGGGTCTCCTTCGCGGCCGGGGCGGCAGGCTGCTGCTCGCGCTCGGGAGCCGCGGGCGGGCTGGTCCGGGGCTCGGGCGGGGCCTGGCGCTGCGCGGGCGGCCCGGAACGCCGAGGCTCCGGTGCGGTGCGCGCGGAGCGCTCCGCCACCCGCGGCGGCTCGGGGGAGGGCGAGTGCTCGCGTCCGGCGTCGATCCGCCCGCCACGCACGTTGTCGGAGGCCGCGGCCCGCAGCTCCTCCGGGCGGTCGGGCGTCGGCGCCGCAGCGGGCTCCTCGGTGCGTCCGATCTCGATGACCGGCCCGACGGTGCGAAGTGGCCTCGCCGGCAGTCCTTCGACGAGGTCGCTGGCGTGCTCGTCGATCGCGGTGACGGTGCCGCCGTTGGCGCCCGGCTGGAACGTCCAGTGCGCCCGGTTGTCGGACCTGCCCGCACGCCACGACAGCGCGACGACCCAGCGGCCGTCCTCGCCCTTCCAGGAGTCCCACTCGGCCTCGCCGTACTCCTGGCCGCGGAGACCGAAGGTGTGGGCGACCACGTCTCCGAGCATCCGGGTGTCGGGTCCGTCGGCGCGCACCGGATGGGCACGCTGGGCCACCTCTGCCGTGCGGGTGCGTTCGAGCAGCACCGGATAGGCGAAGCGTTCGATCTTCTGCAGTGGCACGCCTGCCGCCGCGGCGACCTGCTCCACGGACGCTCCGGCGCGGATGCGGGCCTGGATCTCACGTGGGCGCAACTGACTCTCCAACTCGATCGCAATCTGTCCGAGCCGGGACAGGTCTCCCCGCGCAGCAGCACGCAGCTGCTCGTCGGCCACCACAGAGAAGCGCTCGTGACGCTCGGGATCCTCGAGAACGACGGAGATCTCACCGCCACCCTCGGTGATCCCGACGACCCGCAGCGCCCGCATCGGCGGCCTCCCCGCTCTCGTACTCCCCGTCTGGGTGACGGTAGTTGCCAAATCGCAACCTGCCGCGGAGGCGCGCCGGGCCCGGTGGACGTCGTCCCACGTCGTTGCCGCCCCCGGTCAGCGCACCCCGCGCCGCGCAGCATCGCACGTTTCGGCCGTTTGGAGCAGTGTGGGAAGGTAACAGTTGCAACTACGCAGCGTTACCAATACTGCTCATACCACGACGCGAGCGGTGGACGCCCGTCAGGATGTCTGGTCCACGACCCAGTCGATGCAGGCCGTGAGGGCCTGCACGTCGTCGGGGTCGACGGCCGGGAACATGCCGATGCGCAGCTGGTTGCGGCCCAGCTTGCGGTACGGCTCCGTGTCGAGGATCCCGTTCGCACGCAGCGTCTTCGCCACCGCCGCGGCGTCCACGGAGTCGGCGAAGTCGATCGTGCCGACCACCTGCGACCGGTGGGCGGGATCCGTGACGAACGGAGTGGCGAACTGCGACTTCTCGGCCCACTCGTAGAGCCGGGCCGACGAGTCGGCGGTGCGGGCGACGCAGGCGTCCAGGCCGCCGAGTCCGAGCATCCAGTCGATCTGCTCGGCCATGAGGAACAGCGTGGCGACGGCGGGCGTGTTGTAGGTCTGGTCCTTGACCGAGTTGTCGACGGCCGTGGCGAGCGACAGGAACGGCGGGATCCAGCGGTCGGACGCGGCCAGCTCGGCCACGCGGGCGAGGGCGGCCGGGCTCATCAGCGCGATCCACAGGCCGCCGTCGGAGGCGAAGCCCTTCTGGGGCGCGAAGTAGTACGCATCGGCCTGGCGGATGTCGACGGGCAGGCCGCCGGCGGCGGACGTGGCGTCGATCACGACGAGCTGGCCGTCGGTCGCGGCCTCCGGGCGCACCACCGGCACCGCGACACCCGTGGAGGTCTCGTTGTGGGCCCAGGCGAGTACATCGCAGGTGGGGTCCGAGGCGGGGGCCGGGGCGCTGCCCGCGTCGGCCTTGATCACCACCGGGTCGGCGAGGAAGGGCGCCCCGCGGGTGGAGTCGGCGAACTTGGACGAGAACTCGCCGTAGGACAGGTGCAGGGCGCGGTCGCGCACCAGGCCGAACGCCGCGGCGTCCCAGAACGCCGTGGACCCGCCGTTGCCGAGAACGACCTCGTACCCCTCGGGCAGCGAGAAGAGTTCGGCTAGTCCGGAACGCAGCCGGCCGACCAGTGACTTCACCGGCTTCTGGCGGTGCGACGTGCCCATCACGGCGGCGCCTGCGTCGGCGAGCGCGGCGAGCTGCTCCGGGCGGACCTTGGAGGGTCCGCAGCCGAAGTGCCCGTCGGCAGGCTTGAGGTCGGCGGGAATCTGCAGGTCACTGGAGGTCGAAGCGGTCACGGACTCCAGTGTCGCAGCCATCGGCGCGGAGAAACCGGTGTGGGGCGTCACCGTCACCCAGCCGCGGGGTCCGCTAGCGGCCGGGCCGATCTACGCGTTCGCCCGCGTTCTGGACAGCTCGTCCGTCCCGCGGTAGGTGCGGCGGTAGGCCAGCGGTGCCACGCCGATCGCCGAGTGCAGGTGCTGGCGCAGCGACGTGGTGGTGCCGAACCCCGCGTCCGCCGCGATGCGCTCCACCGGGAGATCGGTGCTCTCCAGCAGCCGCCGCGCCAGCGCCACCCGTTGCGTCGTCAGCCAGCGCGCCGGGCTGAGCCCGGTCTCGTCGCGGAACCGGCGGGTGAACGTCCGCACGCTCATGGACGCGTGCGCGGCCAGGTCGGCGAGGGTCAACGGCCGGTCGATGCGCTCCAGCGCCCAGGCCCTGGTGGGCGCGGTGCCCGGGCCGGCGGGGTCGGGGATCGGCTCCATGAACTGGGACTGCCCGCCGTCGCGCCACGGTGCCACCACGCTGCGCCGGGCCACGCGGTTGGCCACCGCGGCGCCGTGGTCGCGCCGGACGAGGTGCAGGCACAGGTCGATCCCGGCCGCGTTTCCTGCCGAGGTCAGCACGTCGCCGTCGTCGACGTAGAGGACGTCGGGGTCGAGCAGCACCGCCGGGAACAGGGCCCGGAACGCCGCGGCGTGCATCCAGTGGGTGGTGGCGGGCCGGTGGTCCAGCAGTCCGCCTGCTGCCAGCACGAACGCACCGGTGCAGATGGACACCATGCGCGCGTCGAGCCCCTGCAGGGCGGCGGCCAGCTCGGGCTCGAGCTCGCCGCGCTCCTTCGCGGAGCCGCCGTAGATCCCCGGGACGATGACCGTGCCCGCCGTGCGCAGGATCGACGCGTCGTGGTCGGGCAGCACCTGGTAGCCGGCGGAGGTGCGGACCGGTCCGCCGTCCAGTGTCGCCACGCGGACCCGGTAGAGCGGCCGCTCCTCGTCGTCGACGGCTCCCCCGAGGAACCGGTGCGGCAGGCCGAGCTCGAACGCGACGACGGTCGGCAGCGCGAGCACCGCGACCTCGTGGACGGACATGGCCGAATCTTTTCACATGATGGCCTTCGGGCCACTGTTGTCCTGCATACCGATCTACGATGCTGGCTTCTCGTGACCCGAGTCAGCACGCCGATGCGCACCCGGCCCGCCCGTCGCATCCATCCCGCCTGGTGGGCGGCGGCCGTCACGTTCCTGGCGCTCGTCGGCGCGGCAGGCTTCCGCGCCGTTCCGGGCGTGCTGATGGACCCGTTGCACGACGAGTTCGGCTGGTCGATCTCGACGATCTCGCTCGCCACCGCCGTCAACATGGCTCTGTACGGCCTGACGGCTCCGTTCGCCGCCGCGTTGATGGAGCGGTTCGGCATCCGCTACGTCGTCACGGCGGCGCTGGTGGTGGTGGCCGCGGGCAGCGGTCTCACCGTGTTCATGACGGCGAGCTGGCAGCTCGTCCTGTGCTGGGGCGTGCTCGTCGGGCTGGGCACGGGCTCGATGGCGCTCGCGCTCGTCGCGACCGTCACCGGACGCTGGTTCGTCGCCCGCCGAGGGCTCGTCTCCGGTGTGCTGACGGCGGGCGGCGCCGCGGGTGGCCTGGTGTTCCTCCCGCTCGTGTCGCAGCTCGCCGCGGCGCACGGCTGGCGGCCTGCCGCCCTCGCCGTGGCGGTCGCGGCGCTCGCCGTCGCGCCGTTCGTGCTCTGGCTGCTGCGCGACCGTCCCCGCGACATCGGCGTGACGCCCTACGGCGGCACCGAGGCCGACGACGTGGAGCCGGTGCGGACGGGCGCGGCACGCATCGCGCTGCGGGCGCTGGGCACCGCGGCCAGGACGGGCCCGTTCTGGTACCTCGCCGCGGGGATGATGATCTGCGGCGCCACCACGATGGGGCTGATCCAGCCGCACTTCATCCCCGCCGCCCACGACCACGGCATGCCCCCGACGACGGCGGCGGGACTGCTCGCGCTGGTCGGGATCTTCGACGTGGCCGGCACGATCGCCTCGGGCTGGCTCACCGACCGCGTCGACCCTCGGCTGCTGCTGCTCGCCTACTACGTGCTGCGCGGGCTCTCACTGCTCGCTCTGCCGTGGCTGTTCGGGCCGCACATCGAGGCCAACATGCTGGCGTTCATCGTGTTCTACGGGCTGGACTGGGTGGCGACGATCCCGCCGACGATGGCGCTGTGCCGGGAGCTCTTCGGGGCCGCCGCGCCCGTCGTCTTCGGCTGGGTGTTCGCCTCCCACCAGGTGGGCGCGGCCCTGATGGCGTTCGGGGCCGGCATCGTCCGGGACGAGCTGGGCACCTACGACACGGCCTGGTACGCCGGTGGGGTGCTGGCCGTGGTGGCCGGCGTGCTCTCGCTGCTGGTCCGGCGCATGCGGGTGCCGGCCCCGGTGTGACCCGGGGCCGGCCCGACGCACTCAGCCGTGGTTGATCTCGTCCCAGCCCTCGACCGCGGAGGGCAGGCGCGGGCCGGGCCCGATGTACTGCGCGGACGGGCGCACGAGCTTGTTCTCCCGTTTCTGCTCCAGGATGTGCGCCGACCAGCCCGCCGTGCGGGCGCTGGTGAACATCGCCGGCATCATGTGCGGCGGAACCTCGGCGAAGTCCAGGATCACGGCGGCCCAGAACTCGACGTTCGTCTCGATGGGGTGGTCGGGACGGCGGGAGCGGAGCTCGGCCAGTGCCGCCTGCTCCAGCGCCGCGGCCACCTCGTACCGCGGAGCCTTCAGCTCCTGGCAGGTGCGGCGCAGCACGCGGGCCCGCGGGTCCTCGGCCCGGTAGACCCGGTGCCCGAAGCCCATGAGCTTCTCCTTGCGGTCGAGGATTCCCGTGACCAGCGCCTCGGGGTCGCCGGAGCGCTCCACCGCCTCGAGCATCGGCAGCACCCGCGCAGGCGCGCCGCCGTGCAGGGGCCCGGACATCGCGCCGATCGCGCCGGACAGGGACGCCGCGACGTCGGCACCGGTGGACGCGATGACCCGCGCGGTGAAGGTGGAGGCGTTCATGCCGTGCTCGGCCGCCGACACCCAGTACGCGTCCACCGCCTTGATGTGCGCAGGGTCCGGCTCGCCGCGCCAGCGCGTCATGAAGCGCTCGGTGATCGTGGTGCACTGGTCGATGCGCGACTGCGGCACCGCGGGGATGCCGATTCCACGGGCGGACTGCGCCACGTAGGACAGCGCCATCACCGACGCCCGCGCGAGCTGCTCGCGGGCCTCGTCCTCGGCGATGTCGAGCAGCGGCCGGTAGCCCCAGTACGGGGCCAGCATCGCGAGCGCGGCCTGCACGTCGACGCGGACGTCACCGGTGTGCACCGGGATCGGGAACGACTCGGCGGGCGGCAGTCCCGGGCCGAACCGGCCGTCGACGAGCAGGGCCCACACGTTGCCGAAGGTCACCTTGCCGACGAGGTCCTCGATGTCGACGCCGCGGTAGCGCAGGGCTCCGCCGTCCTTGTCGGGCTCGGCGATCTCCGTGCGGAACGCCACGTGGCCCTCGAGTCCCGACTTGAAACCCGGCGGTGGCGGGGGTACCACGTGCTCCGTGCTCCCCGCCGGTTCCGCGGCGGTGGTGCCCGGAGGGGTGGTGCCCAAGGGGGTTGGTGTGGTGGTCACCGCGGGTCTCCTCGTCGTGGTCCCGACACAGGTCACCGGCCGCAGGCACCGGTGGCGTCGTTGGCCGGGCTTCGGTGGACCGCCCGGAGGAGTGCGCCCGGGCCGGGCCGCCGACCACGGCCGTCGGTGACGGTCGACGTGGCTGGCGTCACCATGCCTTCGTGGACCCGTGGTGGCAACGGGGGAGCAGGGTGGCATCGGTCACCGGATCTTTCGGACCAAACCGCCCCGCCATAGCGTGAGGAGCGGCAACCCGGGGAGGCGTGTCATGGCGGAGCGGCTGGCGACGATGCGGGTGGACTACGACTGCGAGGGGTTCGACATCGACGCGCTGGCTCCGACATGGCACGAGCAGCTGGCCCGCTGGCTCGTCGAGGCGGAGGCCGCCGGCGTGCCCGAGGCCAACGCGATGGTGCTGGCCACGGCGGGGCAGGACGCCCGGCCGTCGTCGCGAACGGTGCTGTGCAAGGGCGTGGACGCCCGCGGCGTGGTGTTCTACACCAACTACACCTCGGCCAAGAGCCACGACCTGCGGGCGAGCCGCTACGCGTCGGTCACCTTCCCCTGGTACGGGATGCACCGGCAGGTGCACCTCCGTGGCCCGGTCGAGCTCGTGTCGGCGGAGGAGACGCGCAGCTACTGGGCCACCCGGCCCCGCGGTTCCCAGCTCGGTGCGTGGGCGTCGGCGCAGTCGGCGGTCGTGCGCGACCGGCGGTCCCTCGACGACGCGCTCGAGGCCGTGACGCGGCGGTTCGCCGACGAGGACGTGGTGCCCGCGCCACCGCACTGGGGTGGCTGGCGCCTCACCCCGGAGCAGGTGGAGTTCTGGCAGGGCCGCGCCAACCGCATGCACGACCGGCTGCGGTTCGAGGTCGACGGACACGACCGCAGCTGGACGGTCAGCCGCCTCGCCCCCTGACGCGGGTCGCGCCGCGGCCGACCGTGATTCTCGGCACTCACCGCCCGGAGCCGGGTGGTGCCTGCGGATCACCTGAGGTTCTGTCATGCCGAGGTGGCGGCGGTCCACAGCCGGTGATCGGGCGCACAGCCGCCTCGGGGACCCCACGCGGAGCCCATGAATCTCCCATCTCGAGGTGGTAGGGGTATCTCCGTGATGTCCGGTCCGGAGGAACCCACCCGCCCGAGCCGGCTGGGGCCGGAACCGCCCACCACGCGGATCCCCTCGGGGCCGGACGCTCCGACCCGCCCGACCGAGCGCGGTTCGGCGTCCGTGACCCGCAGGATCGGCGGGGTCGTCCGCGGTGCCCTGGCCGACACCCGCCCGCTGCGCACCCCGGCATACCGGCGGCTCTGGCTGGCCGGCGTGGTCACCGTGGTCGGCTCCCAGCTGTCGGTGGTGGCCGTCCCGACGCAGATCTACCAGCTCACCGGCTCGTCCGCATACGTCGGCCTGACCGGGCTGTTCGGGCTCGTGCCGCTGGTCGTGTTCGGGCTGTGGGGCGGCGCCATCGCCGACGTGATGGACCGGCGCCTGTTGCTCCTCCTCTCCGGAGGGGGGATCGCGCTGTCGTCGCTGGCGCTGTGGGTCACCGCCGCGAGCGGCGTCGGTGGCGTGTGGAGCGTGCTGGTGCTCTTCGCCGTGCAGACCGCGCTCCTCGCGATCAACCAGCCCACCCGCAACGCGGTGATCCCCCGCCTCCTGCCGCCGGGGCAGCTACCCGCCGCCAACGCGCTCAACATGACGGTGCAGCAGGTCGGGGCCATCGCCGGGCCGCTGCTGGCCGGGGTCCTGATCCCGGTGGTGGGGTTGCCGACGCTCTACCTCGTCGACGCCATCGCCCTGCTCGCCACCCTGTGGGCGACGTGGCGGCTCCCGGCGCTGCCGCCGGAGTCGGCCGTCAACCGCCGCGCCGGAGCGCGCCAGGTCATCGAGGGGTTCCGCTACGTCGCCCTGCACAAGGTGCTGCTGGTCTCGTTCCTCATCGACGTCGTGGCCATGGGCTTCGGCATGCCGCGGGTGGTGTTCCCGGAGATGGCGCACACGGTGTTCGGGGATCCGATCGCCGGGGGCCCGGCGCTCGGGTTGCTGTTCGCCGCGATCCCCATCGGGATGGTGGTCGCCGGGCTGTTCTCCGGGTGGCTCACCCGGGTGCGGCGGCAGGGAGTGGCGGTCACCTTCGCCGTCTGCACGTGGGGTGTCGGCATCGCCCTGTTCGGGCTGTCCGGCTCGCTGTGGCTCGCGGTGCTGTTCCTGGCCCTCGCGGGTGCGGGGGACATGGTGAGCTCCGCGTTCCGGAACTCGATGCTGCAGACCGTCGCCACCGACGAGATGCGCGGTCGCATGCAGGGGGTGTTCACGGTGGTCGTGGTGGGTGGGCCCCGGCTCGCGGACCTCTGGCACGGCCCGGCCGCGGACGCGATCGGTCCGTCGGCTGCAGCGGCGGTGGGTGGCTTCGCCGTGATCGTGGGCGCGATCGTCGTCGTGGCCGTGTTCTCCGTGTTCTGGCGCTACCAGGCGCCGGCAGCCGACGCGGGACCGCCGTAGCCGTGTGACGGCCAGATCTCGATCGTGACAATCCGGACGATCAGCAGGTGACGTAGGCGGCGTCACCCGTCACCATCAGGCCATGACTGATGTGAGCACGGTCACCGGACAGCCGCCGCTGAAGCGGGCGATCGGACCGAAGCTGCTGCTGTTCTTCGTGATCGGCGACATCCTGGGCACCGGCATCTACGCCCTCACCGGCTCGGTGGCCGGCGTGATCGGGGGCGCGCTGTGGGTGCCGTTCCTGCTCGCGTTCATCGTCGCCTTCATCACGGCCTTCAGCTACCTCGAACTGGTCGGCAAGTACCCGAGGGCAGCAGGTGCCGCGCTCTACACGCACAAGGCGTTCGGCATCAACTTCCTCACCTTCATGGTCACGTTCACGGTGATGGCCTCCGGGGTGACCTCGGCCGCCACTGCCGCGAAGGCGTTCGGTGACACCTACCTGCGGCAGTTCATCGAGCTGCCCACCTGGGCGGTCGCCGCGGCCTTCATCGCCGGCCTCGCCCTGATCAACTTCCGCGGCGTGGGGGAGTCGGTCAAGGCCAACGTGGTGCTCACCATCATCGAGCTGTCGGGCCTGCTGCTCATCATCGGCGTGGGTCTCTACGCGGTGGCGGGTGGCGCGGGGGAGCCGTCCCGGCTGCTGGAGATCAACACCGGGGAGACCACGGCGTTCGTCGCGATCACCGCGGCCACGTCGCTGGCGTTCTTCGCGATGGTCGGGTTCGAGGACTCCGTCAACATGGCCGAGGAGTGCCGCAACCCGGCGAAGATCTTCCCGCGGGCGATGCTGCTCGGGATGGGCGTCGCCGCCGCCATCTACGTGATCATCGCGGTGCTGTCCTCGATGCTCGTGCCGGCCGACGACCTCGCCGCGGCGAAGAGCAGCGCCCTGTTCCGCGTGCTCGAGGTTGGGGCGCCCGGGTTCCCGCTCGGCCTGTTCGCGGTGATCGGCCTGTTCGCCGTGGTGAACTCCGCGCTGATCAACATGCTGATGGCGAGCCGGCTGCTCTACGGCATGTCGAACGAGCGGATCCTCCCGCCGGTGCTCGGCCGGGTCCACGAGGGCCGCCGGACTCCGTGGGTCGCGATCGTCTTCACCAGTGTGATCGCGATCATCCTGGTGGCGGCCGTCGACATCACGGCGCTGGGCGGCACCACGGCCCTGCTGCTGCTGGCCGTCTTCACCGTCGTCAACATCGCGGTGCTCGTGCTCCGCCGCCGTGACCCCGTCGAGCACGCGCACTTCCGGGCGCCGTCGTGGACGCCTTACGTCGGCATCGTGCTCTGCGGCTTCCTCGCCACCCCGCTGTCCGGCCGGCCGTTGCAGCAGTTCGCGCTCGCTGGGATCCTGTTGCTGGTCGGCGCAGGGCTGTGGGTCATCAACTATTTCATCGTCGGCAAGGTGGATGTCGACCCTGAACAGCTCACCAAGAGCTGAGCGCCCCACGTCACATGCTCTGGCGGGCGCGGTCGGCGGGCCGAGCACTAGCGTTGCGGCCAACCACGAAAACGAAGAGTGCGAGGGAACCTCCACATGGCCGACGAGACCACGAGCGCTGTCCTGCACCACCCCGGTGGCGAGTACGAGATGGCGATTCAGGACGCCAGCGAAGGCGCTTCTGCCTTCGACATCTCCAAGCTGCTGCCTTCGACGGGGCTGGTCACGCTCGATTCCGGCTTCGGCAACACCGCCGCGTGCAGTTCGGCGATCACCTACATCGACGGTGACGCCGGGATCCTGCGCTACCGCGGCTACCCCATCGACCAGCTCGCCGAGAGCTCGACGTTCCTGGAGACCAGCTACCTGCTGATCTACGGGGAGCTGCCGTCGCAGACCGAGCTCGACGCCTTCACCAACAAGATCAGTCGCCACACCCTGCTGCACGAGGACCTCAAACGGTTCTTCGACGGCTTCCCCCGCGATGCGCACCCGATGCCGGTGCTCTCGAGCGCCGTCAGTGCACTGTCCACCTTCTACCAGGACAGCCTCGACCCCTTCGACGAGGACGCCGTCGAGCTGTCGACGGTCCGGCTCCTGGCCAAGGTGCCCACCATCGCGGCCTACGCCTACAAGAAGTCCATCGGGCAGCCGTTCCTCTACCCGGACAACTCCCTGGGGCTCGTCGAGAACTTCCTGCGGATGACGTTCGGCTTCCCGGCCGAGCCCTACGAGATCGACCCCGACTTCGCGCGCGCCCTCGACGTGTTGCTCATCCTGCACGCCGACCACGAGCAGAACTGCTCGACGTCCACGGTCCGGATGGTGGGGTCGTCGCAGGCCAACCTGTTCGCGAGCATCTCGGCCGGCATCAACGCATTGTTCGGGCCGCTCCACGGTGGTGCGAACCAGGCGGTGCTGGAAATGTTGCAGCGCATTCGCGACGTCGAGGAGGGCAACGTCGACGCCTTCGTCGAGCGCGTCAAGAAGCGGGAGAAGGGCGCCCGCCTGATGGGCTTCGGGCACCGCGTCTACAAGAACTACGACCCGCGGGCGAAGATCGTCAAGCAGAGCGCCGACGACATCCTCAAGAAGCTCGGGGTCACCGACCAGCTCCTCGACATCGCCAAGGCCCTCGAGGAGCGCGCGCTCGCCGACGACTACTTCATCGAGCGCAAGCTCTACCCGAACGTCGACTTCTACACCGGCGTCATCTACCGGGCCATGGGCTTCCCCGTGAAGATGTTCACCGTGCTGTTCGCGCTCGGCCGGCTGCCCGGCTGGATCGCGCACTGGCGGGAGATGATCAACGACCCGACCACGAAGATCGGCCGTCCGCGCCAGCTGTACGTCGGCTCGACGGAGCGTCCGTACGTGTCGATGAACCAGCGCTGAGGTCCGTCCGTCCCGCAGCGGGGTGACATCACCGGCGTTCGCCGCCGGGGATGTCACCCCGCCTGCGTTCCCTCCCCGATCGACGCGCGGGATGTGGCCACCGCCGTTAGCGTCGGCCCATGGCTGACACCGCCGTCGTCTGGTTCCGGCGTGACCTGCGGGTACGGGACCAGCCCGTCTTCCTCGCCGCCGCCGGTGCCGCGTCCCGGTCGCTCGCGCTGTTCGTGCTCGACCCCGCGTTGCTCCGGCCGTCCGGAGCGGCCCGGCGCACGTTCCTCTACCGGTCGCTGCGCGCGCTCGACGAGGCGCTGGGCGGCCGTCTGCTCGTGGTCCACGGCGACCCCGCCGAGGTCGTCCCCGCGGTCGCGGACGCCGCCGACGCGGCTTCCGTGCACATCGCCGCCGACTTCGGCCCCTACGGCACCCGCCGTGACGAGGCCGTCGAGAAGTCGCTCGCGGACGCCGGCCGTGAGCTCGTCCGCACCGGCTCGCCGTACGCGGTCGCGCCGGGACGGGTGCGCAAGGACGACGGGAGCCCGTTCCGGGTCTTCACCCCGTTCCGCCGGGCCTGGACCGAGCACGGCTGGCGTCGTCCCGCCGAGACCGACGCGTCGACCGTCGCATGGCTCGACCCGGCCGCCGTGGACGGTGGCCCGCGCGCGGTCGGGATCCCGGACGACGACCCCGTGGACGCCGGGCTCCCCGACGCGGGCGAGGACGCGGCACACCGGCAGTGGACGGCGTTCCTGGCCGACGCGGTGACCACGTACGGGGACGACCGCAACCGGCCCGACAAGGAGGGCACGTCCCGGATGTCGGTGTACCTCAAGTACGGGGCGGTCCACCCCCGCACACTGCTCGCGGACCTCGCGTCCCGGCGCTCGACGTCGGTCGAGACCTACCGCACCGAGCTCGCGTGGCGCGAGTTCTACGCCGACATCCTGTTCCAACGGCCCGACTCCGCCCGCGCCAACTACGACCGGGCCTTCGACGCCCTGCCGCTCGCGTCCGGCCGCGAGGCGGAGGAGCGGTTCGACGCATGGCGCGAGGGCCGGACCGGGTTCCCGATCGTCGACGCCGGGATGCGCCAGCTCCGCGAGCAGGCGTGGATGCACAACCGGCTGCGGATGATCGTGGCGAGCTTCCTCGTCAAGGACCTGCACCTGCCCTGGTGGCGCGGCGCGCGTCACTTCATGCAGCTGCTCGTGGACGGGGACCTCGCGTCGAACCAGCACGGGTGGCAGTGGACCGCGGGAAGCGGCACCGACCCGGCGCCGTACTTCCGCATCTTCAACCCGGTGGTGCAGGGGGAGAGGTTCGACCCCGACGGCGACTACGTGCGGCGGTTCGTCCCCGAGCTGAGGGGCGTGGCGGGCAAGGCGGTGCACCAGCCGTGGGCACTCCCTGGCGGTGCGCCTGCCGGATATCCGGAGCCCATCGTCGACCACCGCGTCGAGCGGCAGGAGGCGCTCGCCCGCTACGAGCGGGTGAAGGCGCAGCGGCGCTGAGCCGCCCCACGCCCCCGATCGGGGCGCGACCTGCGCGGGAGGGACGCATTCGGCATCAGCGGGTGAGCAACGCCGACCCACGTAATTGCTCCATACGGGGGGTCGCCTTAACCTTCGGGGCACACCGACGGAGAGGGTGAGCCATGGCCGAGGAAGACGAGACGCGCCCTCGGCGGCGACGCGGGTGGCTCGGGCTGGTCGTGCTGCTGCTGGGCGTGATCATCTGGTTCGCGCGCTCCCGGCGGGGCGCCCTCGCCCCGGCCGAGCCGTGGCTGGGGGTGCAGCCGGTACCGGCCCCCGCCCCACGTGAGATCCGGCCCCCCGCTCCCTCTGACTCGGATGCGTCTGATTCGGATGCGTCAGAGGCAGAGGTGGGTGCGAGCTCGGGTTCCGACGGGGTCGCAGGTCCGGACCCGGAGTCGGACTCGGATCCGGACTCGGCCGCCGCGACCGAGGGCGCCTCCACGACGGACGAGGCCGGCTCCACGTCCGTCATCTCGGCTCCTCCGACGCCGCCGGCCCCGACCATGGCTCCCGAGTTCCCGTCCGTGGCCGCCCCGGCTCCGTCCGTTCCCGCTCCGGCTGCCCCGGTTCCCGCTGCCCCCGTTCCTCCGGCTCCTGCCACCTCGGGTCCCGCCGGCGCGCGTTCCGCCGATCCAGCTCCGGCTACCCCGGGTCCCGCTCCGTCGGGTTCCGCCGGCTCGGATGCGGCCGCACCAGCTCCGGTCCCCGCTGCCGAGCCTTCCGCCGGTTCGGCTCCAGATGCTCCGGCTCCCGCCGACCCGGCTCCCGCCACCTCGGCGCCTGCTGCTGCGACTTCCGCTGCCGCGATCTCCGCCCCGAGCGCCTCGGCTCCCGTAGCTCCCGCAGACCGTTTGGAGGCCGAGCCCACCCCCTCGATCTTCGAGCCCACCACCCCCGCCCCTGCTGAGCCGGCGCCGCCCAGCTGGACGGAACTGGCGGACGATGCCGTCACCGAGCTCCTGCCGACGACGGCGCCCCTCCAGCCGGTGCACGAGGAGGAGCCGCACTCGCTGTTCACCCCCGCCCCGCCCCGGCGGGTGACCCCGCGTCCCGACCGGCCGTCCCCGTCGCCCCGCCGCCGCAAGCCCGCGTCGCCGCGAGGGGGAGACCTTCCCCCTGGCGCGGCTGCCGCACTCGCGGACGGCGATGCGCCCGATCCCGACTACACGATCAAGGCCAGCACCGGCTCCCTGCTCTTCCACCCACCCGCCAGCCCGTACTTCCGGCGGACCAAGGCCGAGATCTGGTTCCGCACCGCTGAGGACGCCCGGGCCGCGGGGTTCACCGAGTGGACCCCGAAGAAGCGCACCGACTCCTGATCCACCCGACACCGGACCGGAGCAGCTCGCCGGCGGGGAACGGGCGACTCGCCGCAAGCCAGGCCAGTGATCGCCACGAGACTCACCGATTCGCCCTCGGGAGGGCGAATACGCGGATCTCGGGCCGATCTTCGTGGCGAGCCAGGGGGGTGGGTCAGGGGCGGGGGGAGAGGGCCTCGCGGAGGCTCACCCGGGCTCCGGTGCGCAGGACGGAGTTCCGGTAGACCCGCCCGGCCAGCCTTACGACCACGACGATGGCGATCACGGCGAGCAGGGCCGCCACGAGCACCTCCTGCAGGGAGGCCACCCCGAGGGCGTAGCGGGCGGGCATCACCGTCTGCGAGAAGAACGGGATGAACGACAGCACGGCGGCCAGGCCGTTGCGGGGGTCGTTGGGGAGCAGGTTGAGGGTGAGGATGAACGGGATCAGCAGCACGAAGATCATCGGGGCGACGACCGAGCTGAGCTCCTCCTGGCGCGACACGGTGGATCCGACGGCCGCGTAGAGGGACGCGAAGAGGAAGAAGCCCAGCAGGTACCAGACCACGACCATGACGAACATGCCCGCGGCGGCGGTCGGGACTGTCAGCAGGCCGGCCGCGGTGGCGCCCACCGCGCTGATCGCGCTGAGGATCACCAGCTGCAGCAGTCCGACCGCGCCGAGCCCGAGGATCTTCCCGGCCAGGAGCTGCCACGGCTGGATGGTGGCCAGCAGCAGTTCGACCACGCGGCTCTGCTTCTCCTCGACCACCCCGGTGGCCACGAGCTGGCCGTACCCGCTGAGGGAGAAGAACAGCAGGATGACACCGACGAACGCGAGCGCGAGCTTCTGCCCGGACTCCGGGTCCTCGGGCTCCAGCGTGTCGACGCTCACCTGCGACTGCTCCCTGAGCTGCGCGGGGTCGATCCCCGCGCCGGTGAGAGCGGTGGTGAGGGTCTGCTGTTCGACGGCCGAGCCGACGAGCGACTGCAGCCTGCTGTCCACCGCGTCGAGCCCGAGCAGCTCGTACCCGCCGGCTTCGCCGGTGAAGAGCGCGTCGAGGTCACCGGAGTCGACCTGCTGCCTGCCGGCCTCGTCGTCGACCGTCCGGATCGTCAGGTCGATGCCCTGGGCCGTTGCCGACTGCTCCAGCATCGGCTGCAGCGACGCGGTCTGCGACGTGACGCCGAGGGTCTTGCTGTCGGACTGCGAGCCGATGTACGCGCCGAGCAGGAAGAGGCCACCGAACAGGACGAGGGTGACGACCAGGCCGATCACGAAGCTGCGGGACCGGACCTGGGAGACGAACTCGCGCCGCGCCACGAGCAGGACCACCTGCCTGGTCGAGAGCGGGCCCGTCATGCCGCCGGCTCCGCGGGCTGGTCGGCCGTGGCGGGGCCGGCCTCGACGACGTCGCGGTAGAGCTCGGTGAGCGGTGGGCGCCAGCGCCGGAACTCGTGCACGGGACCGGCCGCCAGCGCCGCGCGCAGGAGGTCCTGGTCGTCGACGTCCGGTGCCAGGCGCACCCGGGCGTGGGTGGGGTCGTCGGCGGCGACGAGCTCCACGCCCGGGATGCCGTCGGTCCAGCCCGTCGGGGGCCCGTGGACGTCGAGGACGGTGGCTCCGTCGCGTGCCCTGAGCTCCTCGACGCTGCCGACGGCGACCATCCGCCCTGCCGCGATGATGCCGATCCGGTCGCAGAGCCGTTCGACCAGGTCGAGCTGGTGGCTCGAGAAGATCACCGGCACCCCCGAGTCGGCCTTGTCGCGCAGCACGCTGCTCATCACGCCGACGGCGGTGGGGTCGAGACCGGAGAACGGCTCGTCGAGCACGAGTACCTCGGGGTCGTGCACCAGTGCCGCGCACAGCTGCACGCGCTGCTGGTTGCCCAGCGACAGCTTCTGCACCTCGTCGCCGACCCGCTCGGAGATACCGAGCCGCTCGGTCCAGCGCTGCACCGACGCGGCGGCGTCGGTGTTGCTCAGCCCGTGGAGCCTGGCGAGGTACTGCAGCTGCTCCCCGACCTTCATCTTGGGGTAGAGCCCGCGCTCCTCCGGCATGTATCCGATGCGCCTGCGCAGCTCGGCGTCGATCGGGGAGCCCTTCCAGCGGACCTCGCCCGAGTCGGCCTCCAGGACCCCGAGGACGATCCGCATCGTGGTGGTCTTTCCGGCGCCGTTGCTGCCGACGAAGCCGAAGACCTCACCGGGGCGGACCGCGAAGGCCACGTCGGCGAGCGCCTGGCGCGAGCCGAACCTCTTGGAGATCCCCCCGATGTCGAGCACGCGGATGACCTTACTGGTCGGTCAAGCCGCTTTTGCCGTCTTCGACCGGCAGCAGGCGGACGTCGCGGCTTGCGTTCGAGCGCGCTCGAACTCCTAGCTTCGCGGGCATGGCAAACCTCGGTACGACACCGTCGACCTGGATCATCACCGGCGCGACGCGGGGCCTCGGTCGCGCGCTGGCCGAGTCCGCGCTGGCTGCGGGGGATCGCGTCGTCGCCGCTGTCCGTCGGCCGGACGCGGTGGCCGACCTCGCGGAGGCGCACCCCGACCGGTTCGTCGCGATCGCCGCCGACGTCCGCGACACAGCCCGTGCACCGGAGGTCATCCGGACCGCGCTCGACAGGTTCGCTCGCGTCGACGTCCTGGTCAACAACGCGGGACGCGGCTTCGTCGGCGCCGCCGAGGAGGTGGACGATGCGACCCTGCGTGAGCTGATGGACCTGCACCTGTTCGGCCCGGCCGCCCTCGTGCGCGCCGCGCTGCCGGCGATGCGGGAGCAAGGCAGCGGCACCGTCGTCCAGATCAGCAGTCAGGGCGGACGGATGTCGTTCCCCGGCGTGGGCGCGTACTCGGCCGGCAAGTTCGCCCTCGAAGGCTGGTCGGAGGCGCTGGCAGGCGAGGTCGCGCCGTTCGGCATCCGCGTGCTGATCGTCGAGCCGAGCCGATTCCGCACGTCGTTCAACGCCCCGGGCGTCCTGGGCTTCGCCGACGCGAGCGACACCTACGCCGACGTCCTCGACGCGGTCCGCAGGGACATGGCATCGGCGGACGGAGTGCAGCAGGGCGACCCGGCCCGCGCGGGCGACATCATCGTCGACCTCGTCCACGGTTCGGACCTGCCGCTGCGGCTGGCCCTGGGCCGTGAGGCGGTGGAGCGGATCTCCGCGTCCTACCGCCGTGGCCTCGGCGAGCTCGAGCGGTGGCAGCACGCTGCGGTGGACGCCGACTTCGCGGACGCCCTGCCCTCGGCCCGGCCGATCTAGTGCCTAGGCTCGGTCACGATGGCAACCGAGGACCTGATGAGCAGGGTGCTCCACACGCTCAGCGAGGTCGACGGACCGATGTCCGTCGAGGTGATCCACCAACTCGTCGACGTCACCGGAGTCGAGGAACCGATGACGATCGCCGAGGTCGCCGACCTGCTCGACCTCTCTCAGCACACGCTGCGCTACTACGAGCGGATCGGCCTGATCGAGGTCGGCCGGAACTCGGGCGGCCACCGCGTCTACGAGCCCGCGGCGGTGCGGCGCCTGGTGTTCCTGACCCGCATGCGCCTGTCCGGGATGGCAATCCGGGACCTGCAGCACTACGTGGCTCTCGTCGACGCCGGCACGGACACGGTGCCCGAGCGGCTGGAGATGTTGCTCGAGCACCGCGACACCGTCCGGCGCCAGATCCGCGAGCTCACGCTGTCCCTGACCGCCACCGAGTACAAGATCGCGACTTACGGCGGCGCCACCGGGGACGGGCCCAGCACCGGTGGCGCCGGGCCGGCAGCGCACTGAGATCGGGAGGTCAACCCCGGCTTCCGGCTTCGAGACCGGGCACGGAGATGCCGTAGCCGCGGATCTTGCGGTAGATCGTGGCCCGCGACATCCCCAGGTGGCGGGCCGCCTCCGCCTTGTTGCCGTCGTTGTCGAGCAGGGCGTCGACGATGGCGTCGCACTCGATGGCTTCGAGCGGTGTGAGCACCCTGCGGGTGATCGCCCGACACTCCGGGGGCAGGTCGGCCGCGGTCAGCACCCCGGACCTGCGCCGGGCGACGGCCTTGCGCAGCACCTGGTAGAGCTGCTCGATGTTGCCGGGCCAGCGGTTGCGCATGAGCACCCGCAGGGCGTCGGAGGAGCAGGTGAGGTCGTTGCCCCGGGTGAGCCGGGTGAGCAGATGGGGGACCAGCTCGGCGACGTCCTCCACGTGGTGGCGCAGCGGCGGCACCTGGACGGTGCGCGGGAAGCACTCCAGCAGGACGCTCGCGTCGAGGCCGCCGGGTCCGACGGTGACGACGACCCACGGCCGCTCGGGGTCGGTGGACTCGCGGTGCGGCTCGAGTGCGTCGGCCAGCGCCCGTATCCCGTCGGGGGCCAGCCGGTCGACGTGGGTGAGCACGAGCGTGCCGCTGCCGTTCTCCAGCTCGTCGATGATCTCGGCGATCCAGCGCGGGCCGTAGTCGTCGGCGTCGAGAAGGCGCAGGTGCGCGGCGGGGGTGCGCCGCTGGTGGGTGGCGCGGGCGATGGTGGTCTTGCCGGTGCCCGCCTCGCCCTCGAGCACCAGCCACTCCCGGTTGTGGAAGTGGCGGTCGACGGCCTGGCAGCACTTCACCCAGAGCACCCCGGACCCGACGGCGGTCAGGGAGGTCATCGCAGGCAGGGCCGCCTGGCGGGTGCGGGAGATCTCGGGTGCGGCGAGCTGGACGAGCAGGACGCCGCCGACCGCGTCGCGGTCGGTCCAGCTCGGACGGCAGCTGACCCGGGCGATCGCGCCGCTGGGCAGGTCGACGAGAAGCAGCCGGCGTCCCGAGCGCAGTGCCTCGGTGGCCCCGCCGATCAGCGTGACCTGGTCGGCGGGGTCGATCAGCTCCCGGGCGCTGTCGTTCATCATCACGAGGTCGGGGCTGATGGCGAGCACCGCGCCGCGGTTGCGCCGGCACGCGGTGAGGTAGTCGTGGAGCAGGGCGAGCTCGCGCGGGCCGGACTGGTCGAGCAACGCCCCCTCGATCTGGCGCGCGATGCGGGCCACGGCGGTGGACATGAACCGGCCGGCGTCGGGCCGCCAACAAGTGAGGTCGACGACGCCGAGCAGCTTGCCGTTGACGGGGTGCCAGATGGGGGCGCCCGCGCAGGCGAGGTCGGCGAGGCGGTCGACGTAGTGCTCGTGGCCGAACACCTGCGCGGGACCACGGCCCTCCAGCGCGGTGCCGATCCCGTTGGTGCCGATGAAGCGCTCGGCGTAGGAGAAGCCGGGGGCGAGCCAGACCTTGTCCAGGTGCTGGTTCAGCGTGGAGTCACCGGTGCGGCGCTCCAGCACCACGCCGTCGGCGTCGGTCAGGATCAGGCTGACGGGTTCACCGGCCAGCTGGTCGGTGACGTCGGCCATGATGGGCCCCGCCGCCCGGACGAGTGGTGAGTCGCGCTCCGGTGCGAACTCGCACGACAGCTCGACGCTGTCGGTGGCCACGTCCCACTCCCGGGAGCGCGTCCAGGACGCCAGGATCGTGTCGCGGACCGAACCCTCCTCGACCTGGTCGTCCACCAGGAAGGACGTGCGGGCGCGTACCAGCACCTCGGCGGACCTGTCGGTCCGTCGAGGCGGGAGTGCGTGGTTCGAACGGACCAAGCGCGTGCTCTCCCTCGGCGCAGCGGTGCTTCGCGACGGTGCGGAAACCTTGCGTCAACGTGAAGGTACCGCTCCATGAAGCAGCATGGGGGCGAGCAATCGGACACCGTCTCATATTGAGACCACTGGGTGACGCCCGGAGAGGTGTGATTCCGGGCACGAGACAAGGGTCCGGTGCAAGCTGCCCGCGCTGCTCACGCCGGGGACGGCGTCTCGGGTCCACCTCCGCTGCCGGCGCCACCCGCGCAGGACCGGCACCGCGGACGGGGGCAGACCACGGGGAGCGGCGTGTGCTCCTGCCGGTCCGGCGACAACGCCGGGTGGGCGGACGGCGCGCACGCCGGTCCGCGGCCCACCACCACCGTGAGGAGTCGATGTGAGTCGGCAGAGTCTGGCGAAGGCTCATCAGAAGATCCAGGAACTCGCCTGGGAGCCGCAGTACCACGAGCCGTACATGAAGTACGGAACCGACTACACCTTCCGGAAGTCCGCCAAGAAGGACCCGCTCAAGCAGGTTCTCCGGTCCTACTTCCCCATGGAGGAGGAGAAGGACAACCGGGTGTACGGCGCCCAGGACGGGGCGATCCGCGGCAACATGTTCCGGCAGGTGCAGGAGCGCTGGCTGGAATGGCAGAAGCTCTTCCTGTCGATCATCCCGCTGCCCGAGATCTCCGCGGCGCGGTCGATGCCGATGCTGTTCCACGTGGTTCCGAACCCGGAGCTGCACAACGGCCAGGCGATCCAGATGATCGACGAGGTCCGGCACTCGACGATCCAGCAGAACCTCAAGCGCCTGTACATGAACAACTACATCGACCCGGCGGGCTTCAACAACAGCCTGCGGAACTTCCAGAGCGACTACTGCGGCACCATCGGCCGCCAGTTCGCCGAGGGGTTCATCACCGGTGACGCGATCACTGCGGCCAGCATCTATCTGACGATCGTCGCGGAGACGGCGTTCACGAACACGCTGTTCGTGGCCATGCCGGCCGAGGCGGCGGCCAACGGCGACTACCTCCTGCCCACCGTGTTCCACTCGGTGCAGTCCGACGAGTCGCGGCACATCTCCAACGGCTACGCCACCCTGCTGATGGCGCTGTCGGACGAGGACAACCGCCAGCTGCTCGAGCGCGACCTGCGGTACGCGTGGTGGAACAACCACCGCGTGGTGGACGCCGCCATCGGCACGTTCATCGAGTACGGCACGAAGGACCGCCGCAAGGACCGCGAGTCCTACGCGGAGATGTGGCGTCGCTGGATCTACGACGACTACTACCGGTCCTACCTGGTGCCGCTGGAGAAGTACGGCCTGACGATCCCGCACGACCTCATCGAGGAGTCGTGGAAGCAGATCTGGGAGAAGGGCTACGTCCACGAGGTCGCGCAGTTCTTCGCCACGGGTTGGCTCGCCAACTACTGGCGCATCGACGCGATGACCGACGAGGACTTCGAGTGGTTCGAGTACAAGTACCCGGGCTGGTACGACCGGTACGGCAAGTGGTGGGAGAACTACTCCCGCCTGGCCACGCCCAACGGGCACAACGCGATCGTGGCCGAGGACGTCGACTACGTCTACCCGCACCGGTGCTGGACCTGCATGGTCCCGTGCCTGGTGCGTGAGGACATGGTCATGGCGGAGGTCGACGGCCAGTGGCGCACGTACTGCCACGAGGTCTGCCGGTGGACCGACGTCGAGGCCTTCCGGCCGACCTACCAGGGCCGGGAGACGCCCAACATGGGTCAGCTGGTCGGCCACCGCGAGTGGGAGACGCTCTACCACGGGTGGAACTGGGCCGACGTGGTCAAGGACATGGGCTTCGTCCGTGACGACGGCAAGACCATGACGGCGCAGCCGCATCTCGACCTCGATCCCAAGAAGATGTGGACGCTCGACCACATGCGGCGGATGCCTCCGCTGCAGAGCCCGAACGTCCTGCTCAACGAGATGAGTGACGACCAGCGGCAGGCGTTCCACGCCGACTACGTCCGCCAGGGACCGGCCGGTCGCCCGGCCCCTACCGACGCCTGAGCGCGGGCCAGGCGAAGGGGGAGGGCCGCCCGTCGGCCCTCCCCCTGCCTGACCGGGGGCCGGGAACCTCAGACGCACGAGCCGAAGGGCTTGAGATCAGTTGGGTGACAAGCACGTCGTCCGGTTCGAACCGGTCGGCATCGAGATCGAGGTCGACGAGGACCAGACCATCCTGCGTGCCGCGGCCGAGCAGGGTGTGCAGCTCATGCACGGCTGCAAGGAAGGGCAGTGCGCGGCCTGTAAGTCGTTCGTCCTCGAGGGGGAGGACATCGAGCTCGACAGCTACTCGACCTTCGCGCTCCCGGACTACGAGAAGGAGGAGGGGCAGACCCTGCTCTGCCGGGCGCATGCCTACGAGGACCTGACGATCGAGCTCCTCAACTACGACGAGGAGATCATCCGGAGCGGGCTCCCGCTGCGCACCGGCACCGTCGAGGTGATCGCGAACGAGCCGGTGACGCACGACATGCGCCATCTCATCGTGAAGCTCGTGGAGCCCGAGGAGATCAAGTTCTTTCCGGGGCAGTACATGGACTTCGTGGTGCCGGGCACGGGTGAGACCCGGTCGTTCTCGATGGCGAACACGCCCAACCGTGACGGGCTGTTCGAGTTCGTGATCAAGATCTACCCCGGCGGACTGTTCTCGGAGTACCTCGCCGACAAGGTCCAGGTCGGGGACCACATCCAGGTGGAGGCCCCGTTCGGCACCTTCACCCTCCGCGAGACCCGCACGAACGACCTGGTGTTCGTGGGGGGCGGCGCGGGGATGGCGCCGATGCTCGGGCTGCTCCGGTCGATGGCCGAGCGCGGGGTCGAGCGGAAGGTCACCTTCTACTACGGCGCCCGCCGCCGCCAGGACCTGTGCTTCGCCGAGGAACTGGCGGCACTCGGCGGGAGGTTGACCGACTTCTCCTACGTCCCCGCGTTGTCCGAACCCGCCGAGGACGACGGATGGGACGGGGAGAAGGGCCTGATCACCGAGGTCGTCCGTAGCCGGGAGTCCACGCTGAAGGGAGTGGATGCCTATGTCTGCGGTCCGCCGCCGATGGTGGACGCGGCCATCGCGACGCTGACCGCTCTGGGTGTGACCGAGAACCAGATCTTCTACGACAAGTTCACCACCACGGGTGAACCAGAAGGCGAGGACGGCCAGTGACCACCACGGAGACCCCGAGCGAGCGCCCCGAACGCAGCGTCCCGAAACCCGTCTTCACCGACGCGGAGGCCGGGGCGCGGGAGTTCCCCGACTCCGGCGCGAGCGCACGTCGGTACAACTACTTCGCTCCGGCGAAGCGCAAGCAGACCCACTACGAGGACGTCACCGTCGAGGTGCAGCCCGACCCGCGGCACTACCTGACGCAGGGTTGGATCTACGGCTTCGCCAACGGTGAGACCGGCTACCCGTTGCACTGGACGAAGCTCAAGGCATGGGGGGTCGACGAGCCCGAGCCGCAGCGCGGGATCGGCACGGGCGGCCTGCCGGTGGAGAACTGGCCTGCGCACGGCTGGCACGAGTTCCGCGACCCGAACGAGGAATGGGAGCAGAGCCTCTACCGGTACAACGCCAACGTCGTCCGGCAGTTGACCCAGAACGTCGAGAACGCCCGCAACGCGAAGGCGTTCACGATGTGGTCGCCGAACTGGGTGCGCTTCGTGGAGCGCCACGTCGGGGCGTGGATGCACATCGAGCACATCCTGGGCCTGTACGTGTTCGCCTCGAATGAGCGGTCCGCTCCGACGAACATGCACAACACGGCGCTGGCGGCGAACAGCACCCGCAAGATCCGCTTCGCCCAGGACCTCGCGCTCTACAACCTCACGCTCACCGAGGAGATCGAGGGGTTCGACGGCACCGCCCACCTGGACGCGTGGAACAGCGACGCGGAATGGCAGGGCGCGCGCAAGGCCACCGAGGCCCTCACCGCGATCGAGAACGACTGGGGTGAGGCGGTCTTCGCCGCGAACATCGTGTTCGAGCCGCTGATCGGTGAGCTGTTTCGCAGCAACCTGGTGATGCAGTCCGCGGCACCCAACGGCGACTTCGTGACCCCCACGGTGATGGGGGCAGGCGAGTACGACTTCGCGCAGCGCGACCTGCGCTGGACGATCGCCTGCTTCGGGCCGCTCGTGCAGGATCGCGAGTTCGCCGACCACAACAGGCAGCTGATGTCGGGCTGGCTCGCCAAATGGGTGCCGCAGGCATTGGAGGCGGCCCGCACGATGCAGCCGCTGTGGTCGGCCGTCGACCACAAGCCGCCGCGTTTCGAGGACAGCCTCGACCGGGTCAAGAACCGGTTCGCCGGGATCTGCAGCGATCTCGGACTCGACACTCCCGAGGAGCTGAAACTGTGACGACCACAGGGGCCGAGAACCGTTTCGCGGTCAACAACACCGCGTCGAACATGTGCGGGTTCACGTTGATGAACAGCCAGGTCGGACTGCTCATCTCGACCGTGCTGACCCGCCTGGACAACGTCAAGGTCACCCACCTGCCCTCGATGATCCGTGTCGACGGCGAGGGCAAGTTCGAGGTCCTGTACTCCGACATCGACGAGGAGGCGGGCGAGGAGGAGGGCTGGTTCAACGCGGCCGAGTTCGAGGAGGCCATGTCCACCCACTACGGCCGGATGGTCCACCTCGACGACCGCACGATCATGTTCGCCAACCCCGAGGACGCAGCCGAGTACATCGACTTCGACCTCAAGCCCATCTCGTAGTTCGGTCCGGGCCGCCGTCCCTCGCGGGCGGCGGCCCGGCTTCGTTGATCCGCACCCGCGCCGCAGACCAACGTCTCTGGAGGTCCCCGCAATGGCCAAGGAACTGAGATTCGGCGAGGAGGGCCGCCGCCTGCTACAGGCCGGCGTCGACCAGCTCGCCGAGGCCGTCAAGAGCACCCTCGGCCCGAAGGGCCGCAACGTCATCCTGGAGAAGATCACGGGGTCCCCCGAGGTCACGAACGACGGTGTGACCATCGCGCGCGAGATCCATCTGCGTGACCCGTTCGAGAACATGGGCGCGCAGCTGGTGAAGGAAGCCGCGGTCAAGACCAACGACACCGTCGGAGACGGCACGACCACCGCCACCGTCCTCGCGCAGGCCATCGTCCGGCAGGGGATGAAGGCGATCGCGGCGGGCGGCAACCCGGTGCTGGTCAAGCGGGGCATCGACATGGCGGTCGGAGCGCTCGTCGAGCGGCTCTCCGCGGTGGCACATCCCGTGTCGTCGGAGGAGGACTACGCGCGCGTCGCCGCGATCTCCGCCAACGACGACAACGCGATCGGCCGTGCCGTGGCACGGGCGTTGCACACCGTGGGGGACGACGGCGTCGTCACCGTCGAGGACACGCCGGTGCTGGGCCTCGGGGTGTCGTTCGTGGAGGACTACGAGTTCGACAACGGCTACGTGACGCCGTACATGGTGACCGACCCCGGCACGCTCCAGGCGGTCGTCGACGACCCGTACATCCTCTTCTCGGCCGAGAAGATCAAGGACGTTCAGTCGATCATGCCGGTTCTCGACAAGATCATGCGGGCGGAGCGCCGCCCGCTGGTGATCGTCGCGGAGACCGTCGAGGGCACTGCCCTGCAGATGCTCGTGCACAACCACGTCAACCGGACCTTCCAGGCCGTCGCGATCAAGGCGCCCGGGTTCGGGGAGAAGCGCATCCACCTGCTCGAGGACATGGCTGCCCTGTGCGGGGGCAAGGTGCACAGCCGCAGCTCGTCGTTCGCGCTCGAGCAGATCACCACCGAGCACCTCGGTCGGGCCCGGCAGGTCCGGGTGACGAGCGACAGCACCACCATCATCGGGGGCGGTGGGGACCGCGAGGCCCTCGAGATGCGGCTGGCCCAGCTGCGGGCCGAACTGGCCAGGGCCACGATCGGCACCGACGAGGACTTCTTCTCCTCGCGGATCGCCCGGCTGTCGGGCAAGGCGGCGATCATCACCGTGGGGGCGCCGACGAACGCCGAGGCCAAGGAGGTCCGCCACCGCGTCGACGACTCGCTGCAGGCCACCCGGGCCGCGATCGCAGAGGGCATCGTGGCGGGCGGTGGCTCGGCGCTGCTGCACGCCGAACCCGTGCTCGACCGGCTCGACGTCGCCGGGGACTACCGGATCGGTGTCGAGATCGTGCGGAGCGCACTGTCCGAGCCGGTTCATCTGATCGCCTCCAACGCGGGCTACGACGGGGACGAGGTGGTCAAGCAGGTGGCCGCCATGGCCGTCGACGAGGGGTTCGACGCGCTGGAGGGCCGCTACGGGAACATGGTGGAGATGGGCATCATCGACCCGCTTCGGGTGGTGCGCTCCGCGCTGCAGAACGGCGCATCGGTCGCCGGGCTGATCCTCACCACCAACTCGCTGGTGGCCGAGGAGGTCACGCCCTGGAACAAGTCGCTGATGACCGAGTTCGGGCCGCTCGACGAGGGCATCCCGCAGCCCTCGCCGGACTCCAGCACACCGCAGTCCCTCGGCCTCGGGCCGTCGGTCGGCTAGCAGCGCTGTCATGTACACCGTCGGGGGGCAACGGATCCTCGTCGTCGACGCCCAGGTACACGTGTGGGACGCGAGCCCGCACAACCAGGCGATCCCGGACGGCGAGGCCTACGCCACGGACCTGTTGCGCAGGCACCAGGAGCTCGACGGTGCCGGCGTGCCGCCGCACGAGGTGGAGCGCGTCTCCGAGCACAGCCTGAGGCGCGACGTCTTCGAGGGCGGCCACGTCGACCGCGCGGTGCTGCAGCCGGTGGTGCTCGGCGACCTGTTCGTGCTCGGCTTCAGCCCACTGGAGTGGCACGCCGAGATGGCCGGCTGGATGCCGGGGCGGTTCGTGCTGAGCGGCGAGCTCGACCCCGGCGGGGGGCAGCCGGGGGCGCGCGGGCTGGGTCCGCGGGTCAGGCGGTTCGACCTGCGCGGCCTGACGCTGTGCGAGCGGCGCCGGCCGGCGGGCCGGCTGCGGCTGGGCGAGCCGTGGCTGCGCCGCACCCTCGCCCGGTGCGGTGCGGCCGGGGCGGACGTCGTGCACATCGGGGTGGGGCCGTCGACCCTGCCCGCACCATGGCGGCGCGCCGACGGCGGCACTGCGCTGCGGCCACCCGGGGCGGCGCGGGACCGTCCGCCCCGGGTTCCGGGCTGGGCGGAACCCGTGCGGGCGGGCTCGGCGCTGCCCGCACGCACCAGGGAGGCGGAGCGGGTGGCCCCGGCGGGCTTCGACGCCGTGCAGTTCCGGGCGCTCGCCCGTGCGCTACCGGACGTCCGGTTCGTGCTCGGAGCGGGATGCCTGCCGGAGCAGCGGCTGTGCCGGCTGGCCGAGCTGCCGAACGTGTACGTCCTGCTCACCGAGATCCTGCCGTGGATCGGTTCGGAGGACTTCGCCCACGCCTTCGGGGCGCTGCTGCGGGCCTTCGGGGCCGACCGGCTGCTGTTCGGCAGCGGGTACCCGCTGGTGCGTCCGGGGCGGCTGGTGCGCGAGCTCGCGGCCTACCGGTTCCCCGACGAGCTGCGTCACCGCTACCCCCGGTTCGACACGTCGGCGAAGCGCGCGGTGCTGGGGGACAACGCCGCGCGGCTGTACCGGATCGGCCGTCCCCTGTCGGCGTCCCCGGCGGTGGCAGCCGGGGCGTGAGCCCCGCCGGTCACCGGGCTGCCGCTCAGCGCGGCGCCGGCCCGGGGACCACCGGCATGGTCGCGAACGCGTTCATGAGCACCCCGGGGGCGGCGGGCACGTCCTGCGGCGGCACGGCGAGGCGCAGGCCCGGGAACGTGCTGAGCAGGCTCGTCAGCGCGATGCGGCCCTCCAGCCTGGCGAGGGGCGCGCCCACGCAGAGGTGGATGCCGTGGCCGAACGCCAGGTGCGGACCGGGCGGACGCGTCACGTCGAACTCCTCGGCGGCGGGCCACGCCTTCGGGTCCCGGTTGCCCGCGAGCAGGGCCACCCGCACATGGGCGCCTGCCGGGATCGTCGTGCCGGCGATCTCGACGTCCTCCGTGACGACGCGCTCCGTGGCGGTCTGCACCGGGCCGTTGAAGCGCAGCGCCTCCTCGACGACTGCCGGCACCCGCTCGGGCTCGGCGCGCAGCAGGTCCCAGGCGCCGGGGGTGCTCAGCAGCGCGTGCACCGCGCTCGCGACGAGGTTCACGGTGGTCTCGTGCCCGGCGACGAGCAGCAGCTGCATCATCGAGGTCAGCTCGTCCTCGCTGAGCCGGTCGCCGCCGTCGCGCGCCGCGATCAGCGCCGTGGCGAGGTCATCGCCCGGTTCCGCGCGCTTGAGGGCGATGAGCTCGCGGAGATAGCTCACGAACTCCGTGAGCGCAGCGGAGAGGGCCTCCACCCCCATCACCAGGCTGTTGACGGTGATCTGCGACCACTTCCCGAAGTCCCCGCGCCGATCCTCCGGAACTCCGAGGAGCTCGCAGATCACGGCTACCGGAAGCGGGTAGGCGAACTCCTCGAGCAGGTCGAAGGGGGAGCCCCGCTCGGCGAGTGGAGCGAGCAGCTCGTCGGTGATCTGCTGGATCCGCGGTGCGAGCCGCTCCACCTGCCGTCGGGTGAAGGCGGCCATGACCAGCTTGCGCAGCCGGGCGTGCCCCGGTCCGTCCATGCTCAGCATGGAGCTCTCGGTGGCTGCCCGCAGCGCTGGATCCAGCAGGTGGGCCAGTGGCGTCTCGACGGCGGCGAACCGTGGGTCGACCAGCGCCGCGCGCGCCTCGTGGTAGCCGGTGACCAACCACGCCGGCGACCCGTGCGGCAGCGTCACCTCGTGCACCGGACCCGAGCGGGTCAGCTCGGCGTAGGCGCGGTGCCGATCGGACATGTGCGTCGTCAGGAATGGGTTGGGTACCTGATCTGCGGGCACCTGGTCTGTGGTCACAACGAACCTCGCAATCCGTCGCCGGCCGTCCGCCGACAGTGCAATACCGAGGGTACGGAGATCGCCATGGATCGGCGAGCTGCGCGAATTACCCAGAAGGTCTGGAAATGGCCGAACATCCCGCCGGCGGATTCAGGGAACCGGATTATCGGTAGGGCGGGTGGTGACGGGCAGCGCCCGCAGCGCATTGATGAGCAGGCCCGGGTCGGCGAGGATCTCGTCCTCGGCCGGCCGCAGATCCGGAAAGCGGGCGAGCAGGCTGGTCAGTGCGATCTGCCCCTCCAGCCGGGCCAGGGGAGCCCCCAGGCAGAGGTGGATGCCGTGGCCGAACGCGATGTGCTGGTTGGGCGAGCGCGACAGGTCGAGGACCTGCGATCCGGGGCGCCCCGGATCGCGGTTGGCGGCCAGCAGGCCCACCAGCACGGTGTCGCCCGCCTCGATCGTGGTGCCGGCGAACTCGAAGGTCTCCACCGCGACCCTCAGCGTGCTGGTCTGCACCGGACCGTTGAAGCGCAGGAGCTCCTCGACGGCGGCCGGTACCCGTTCCGGTTCGGACGCCAGGTGCGCCCAGGCCCCGTCCTGTGCCAGCAGCACGTCCACCGCGTTGGCGATGAGATTGACCGTGGTCTCGTGCCCCGCGACCAGCAGCAGGTACATCATCGACGTCAGCTCGTCCTCGCTGAGCTGGTCGCTGCCGTCGCGCGCGGCGACGAGCGCCGAGGTCAGGTCGTCCGCGGGCTGCTCACGCTTCGCCGCGATCAGATCGTGCAGGTAGTCGACGAACGCGGTGGCGGCCTCGGCATACGCATCCAGCCCGATGACGGAGGCGTTCACGTCGGCCCACGACCACTTGCGGAAGTTCTCGCGCTTGTTCTCCGGCACGCCGAGCAGCTCGCAGATGACGGCGATCGGCAGCGGATACGCGAACTCGGCGATGAGGTCGACCCCGGTGGCCGCGACCCGGCCGGCCAGCGGTTCCAGCAGTTCGTCGGTCAGCTGCTGGATCCGCGGCGCCAGCCGGTCCACCCGGCGCCGGGTGAACGCGGCCGCCACCAGCCGTCGCAGCCGCCCGTGCTCCGGCATGTCGACGTTCAGCATGCTGCGGTTGATCGCCGAGCGCAGGGCGGGGTCCAGGTCCTCGGCGAACGGCGGCTCCTTCTTGGCCAGCCGCGGCTCCACCAGCGCGGCCCGCGCCTGCTCGTAGCCCGTGACGAGCCAGGCCCCCTCCCCGTGGGGAAGCATCACGCGGTGCACCGGACCGGAGCGGTTCATCTCGGCGTACAACCGATGGCGCTCCGCCATGTCGGTGGTCAGGAAAACGGATGCAGGCTCATGGGCAACGGACAACGGAACCCCCGAAAAGGACCTCGACGCCGAATCAACGCCGATCGGGCGCGATTGTTCGACTATGAGGAGTCACGGTAACGGGCTGCTCCGAGCAGATCGCTGTGACCAACGCCATTGCGCCCGGCGTCAGGGGGAAACGTGCTCCGTGCCCGGAATCCTCGTCGGGTGGGCGATCGAGATCCGCGCCGTCTCGGGCATCAACAGGATCGGGACGATCGCGATCGCCGCCGCGCCCATCAGGTAGAAGGCGGGGATCGCCGTGTTGCCGGTCCCCGCGATCAGTGCGGTGATGACGAGCGGAGCGGTGCCACCGAACGCCGCCGTGGACGTCGAGTAACCGATGGAGAAGCCCCCGTAGCGGTTGCGGGTGGGGAACATCGCCGGCAGCGCCGAGCCGATCGTGCCCAGCATCAGCACCAGCAGCAGGGCCAGGATCACCATGCCGAGCGTCACCGGCAGCGGGTCACGCATCCCGATCAGCGCGATCGCGGGGTAGCTGAGCAGCAGGAACCCGACGGCCGAGGCGAGCAGTACCGGCTTGCGCCCGATCCGGTCCGACAGCGCGCCGACCGGCGCGATCACGACCATCATCCCCAGCATCACAGCGATGATGACCAGCAGCGACTCGGTGTCGCTGATCTGCAACACCTGCGTCAGGTACGTGGGCATGTACGTCAGCAGCGTGTAGACGGCGACGTTCAGCAGGATCACGAAGCCGATCAGGTTGAGGATCTGGGGCCAGACGGCGCGGACGACCTCGCGGAACGGGGCCTGGCTGGTCTCGCCCGCCTCGGCGGCGCTGCGGAACGCCGGGGTGTCCTCGAGCCGGTAGCGCAGGTAGAACCCGATGGCGCCGAGCGGCCCGGCGATCAGGAACGGGATGCGCCAGCCCCATGAGCTCAGCGCCTCGGGGGACAGCCCGAGCTGGACGGCCGTGGCGAGGCCCGCGCCCAGCACGTAACCGGTGAGCGTGCCGAACTCGAGGAAGCTGCCGTAGAACCCACGTCTGCGGTCGGGTGCGTACTCAGCGATGAACGTGGCCGCCCCGCCGTACTCGCCGCCGGTGGAGAAGCCCTGCACGAGCCGGGCGACCAGCAGCAGGATGGGCGCGGCGATGCCGATCGTGGCGTAGCTCGGGATGAGGCCGATGCAGAACGTGGCGCCCGACATCATGATGATCGTGAGGGCCAGCACCCGGCGGCGGCCGAACTTGTCACCGAGCGGCCCGAGCAGCACCCCGCCGAAGGGCCGCAGCACGAACGGGATCGCGATGCCGGCGAAGACCAGCAGGGTCTGTGCGGTGGGGTCCGCGTCCGGGAAGAAGTTGAGCCCGATGCTCGTGACGAGATAGCTGTAGATGGCGTAGTCGAACCATTCGACGGCGTTGCCCATGGCGGCGCCCGCCACGGCCCGGCGCACCGTCCGCTCGTCCGGCTGGGTCACAGTCGTCGACTGCCCCTCGACGGTCATGCTCGATCACTCGCCAGTCGGCACATGCCGCTCGACGCTAGTTCGGACGGATGGTCGTCGCAGGACGGGCGAAACGGGAGAGATCAGCTCGGCGGGGGCCAGCCGGCGTCGAGCCGGGCCATGCCGTCCGACGGGGCCGACCACGCGTACACCCAGCAGGACTGCTGCCCGGGTGTCGCAGCCATCCGGACGCGGCGGTACTCAGGGCCCTCGTACTCGTCGAGCGCGGGGAGGACGGCCGCCGGGTCGCGCAGCGGAATCAGCCAGCCGGGAGCGCGGCCTCCGGTGCCCGGGAGCAACGCCGGGAACCCGCGGCCGGTGTCGAGCACGGTGCCGTCCACGGTGCCGCGCTGCGGGCTGCCGCCCAGGTACGGGGCGACGCGGTGCCACGAGATGTCTCCCGGCTGCAGCAGCCCGTAGGTGAACAGCGCGCCGGGCCACTCGTCCGGATGCGGGTCACCGTGGACCGTGTCGGCGTCGAGACCGTCGCCGGGGGCCGGGTCTCCGGTCAGCTCGACAGCCGCATGCTGAGGCAGGTCCGCGCAGCGCACCGGTGCGCCGTCGACGAGCAGCGGGCGCCGGGTGGCGGCCAGGCCGAGGTAGCACCACGGGGAGTCGACCAGGGTCTGATCCTCGAGCCGGACCTGGCCGGTGCGCAGCCGGGCCAGGCGGAAGCGGTCGTCGCGTCCTTCGCAGCGGTCCAGTACCGCGATCTGCTCGGGCGTGGCCAGCCACACGGCGTGGTCCTCGACCGTGCCGGGGGAGGCGGCCAGCACGGCAGGGCGCTGGCCGTCCCGGTGCCGTAGCCCGGAGGCCCAGACGGCGGCGACGTCCCGGGTGCGGGCCCGCAGCACCACGACGGGCTCGGGGCCCAGTCCCAGCTCACGGCGCAGCCAGGTGATCTTGCTGGGGCAACGGTTGGAGCCGTAGGTGAGCACGGGGATGCGTTCCGCGGCGGGCGCGGTGCCCTGGTCGGCGAGCCAGGCGTCCAGCGGTGTGTCCCCGCTGAGGACCCAGCCCGCCCGCGGATCGGGGCGCAGGGGGTGCGACACCTCGTCGATATGCACGAACGAAGACGGCGGGACGGCGCCGGGGTACGGATCGGCAGGGAAGTCGGCATCGGACCAGGGCACCCCCGACCATAACCCGATCACCCTGGGTTCCCGGCTCCTGCGGCGGAGCGGCTGCTGCTGGCCGCCCATCACGGGCCCGGGAGTCTTACGCTCGTCAGGTGTTGCCACGGACGATCGACTGGGTGGACGGCCGGATTGTGCTGGTGGACCAGACGGCGCTGCCGGAGCTGCGCGTGGTCGAGATCGACACCGCGGACGGGCTCGTCGACGCGATCCGGCGGCTCGTCGTGCGGGGTGCCCCGGCGCTCGGTGCGGCCGGTGCTCTCGGGGTGGCGCTCGCAGCCCGGTCCGTCGCCGGCGCCGAGCTGGCCGCCGTCGCGGCCCGGCTCGCCGCGGCCCGGCCCACCGCGGCGAACCTCGCGGTCGGCGTGCGCCGCGCCATGGCGGCAGCGGGCGACGGCCCGGAGGCGGTGCTCGCCGCGGCGCTCGACGTGCTCGAGGAGGACGTGGCCGCCTGCCGGGCGATCGGGGCGAGGGGTGCCGCACTGCTCGCCGAACTGTGCGGGCCCGCCCCGCTCCGGCTGCACACGCACTGCAACGCCGGGGCGCTGGCCTGCGTCGAGTGGGGCACCGCGCTGGGCGTGGTGCGGTCGCTGCACGAGGCGGGCCGGGTCGCCCATGTCGTCGCCGACGAGACGCGCCCGCTGCTGCAGGGCTCCCGCATCACCGCGGTGGAGCTGGCCGAGATGGGCGTGCCGTTCCGCCTGGTCGTCGACGGTGCCGGCGCCTCGATCATCGCCCGAGGGCTCGTGGACGCCGTCGTCGTCGGCGCGGACCGGGTGGCCGCCAACGGCGACGTCGCCAACAAGATCGGTACGTACCCCCTGGCGCTGGCCGCCGCCCGGGCCGGCATCCCGTTCGTCGTGGCGGCACCGGAGTCGACGCTCGACCCGGACACCGCCGACGGCGCCGCCATCGAGATCGAGGAGCGCGCGGCCGAGGAGGTGCTCGTCGTGGGCGGGGCGAAGGTGGCTCCGGAAGGCAGCGCGGCCTGGAACCCGGCGTTCGACGTGACGCCCGCCGACCTGGTGACGGCCGTCGTCACGGAGGAACGGGTCTGGCGGCCCGGCGGGTGACGGCCGCGACCGGGTCTCCGGCGCGCCGTTCCGGCCGGTGGTCGGTGTCATGGTGCTCGCCCGCCTAGAAGGGTGGGGGTTCGTCGCCGGTCACCGGGGTCGGCGTGCGGGGTTCGGTGAGTGGGGGTGGGTCGACCCGGTAGGTGTGGCCACTCGGTGTGGTCCAGATGATCGTGCCGTCGGGGTACTGGCTCACGCTCCAGCCCGGCATGCCCTTCAACCGGTGATGCGGTCGGCATTTCGGGCCGAGGTTCGCCGCCGATGTCGGACCTTCCCCGGCGACGGGGTCGAAGGGGATGTTGTGGTCGAGGTCGCAGCGGTTCGCGGGCACGCGGCAGCCCGGGCCTTGGCAGTACTGGTGCCGCGTGATGACGTGTTCGGTCAGGTGGGGTGGTGGGCGGTAGCGGGTGGTGCCGTAGTCGAGCAGTGCTCCGCTGACCGGGTCGGTGACCAGGCGGTGCCAGATGCTGTCAGGGTCGGCGGCCAACTGGCGGGCGTGGTCGGCGGGGATGGGGCCGTACCCGGCGAGCTCACCGGGTTCCTCGCTCACGCCGCGGAGGGTGTCGAGGGGGACGGTGACCCGGATCTGTATCGAGACCTTGTTGGTGACGGTGGGGACCCCACCCTCGGGCGCCAGCCCAGGCAGCCGCTCGGACCCAGATAGGGGTGGCGCCGGGCTGTCGGACCTGGTGGGGCTGTCGGTCGAGCACGTGGTTGCCACCTCCGCAGCGGCGGCCTGTTGTCCCGCGGTGCTGCAGAACCCGGTCTCGCGCAACACCAGATCCACCAGCGCATCGGCCCGCCGGGCCGCCATCGGGCGTTCATCCGCACTGCCGCAGCCGCGGGCGTGCTGATCCAGCACCGCGAACACCCCGACCGCCTCCGCCGCCGGCAACGTCGCAGACAGCGTGGCCATCCCATCGCGCTCGGGATACAACACCACAGCACGCTCGCGCCGCTTGCGCTCGCGACGCCGGGCGGCGGCTTCACTGTCGGCGCGCAGCACCGCGCGGCGCACCGCGGCCCGCAGTTGCCCGGCGGTCTGCTGCGGCGCCCGCGGCAAGACCTTCCGCTCCACCACAGCCGCAGTCGCCGCATCCAGATCAGCACAGCCCTCGGCGATGATCCGCGCCTTCGCCAGCGTGATCGCCCCGGCCTCCAGGGAGGCGAAGACGCCCGGGAACTCCGCCACCAGCTGCCGGGCCTCCCCGACCCGCCACGCAGTACCGCCCGGCGAGAGCCGCAGCATCATCCCGACCTCGGCCTGCGCGGACTCCACCGCCTGCGCCGCAGTCAGACCCGCAGCGGGACCGGTCTCGGCTGCCGCGACGAACTGGGTGATCTCCGCGTACTGGCGGGCCTGCGCCCAGGCGATGACCTTCTCCCAGGCCCCGATCCGCTCCAGCGCCTCGAACCCGTCCACGGGGGGTCCGGCCTGATCGAGGATCAGCACCGCCATGCCGTCGGGAGCGACCTCGGTCCACGCCAGTGGCGCGGACCGCGGCACCAGCCGGTGAGTGTCGATCTCGAACATACGTTCGACTCTATCCGCGACCCCCGACAGAATCGACCACAGCGCCGCGAGATCCGCCTGTCCGCCCTCGCCAGGCGCACAGCCGGATCTCGCAACGATCATGGGTTCGCGGATGCCGGTGCTCCGGGGCTCAGTGGCCCCGCGCGATCCACTCCTCCAGGTGGGGCAGCTCCTCGCCGATCGTGGTGGGGTCGCCGTGGCCGGTGCGCACGACCGTGTCACCGGGCAGCGTCAGCAGCTTCTCGCGGATCGACTCGATGATCGTGTCGAAGCTGGAGTACGACCGTCCGGTGGCACCCGGCCCGCCGTTGAACAGGGTGTCGCCGGTGAAGACGGTGCCGAGCTCGGGCGCGTACAGGCAGGACGAGCCGGGGGAGTGGCCCGGTGTCTGCAGCACCCGCAGCTCCACCCCGCCCGCGCTCAGCACGTCGCCGTCGGCGAGCTCCCGGTCCGGCGGCCGGTTCGGGTGGGTCATCTCCCACAGCGGCGCCTCGGCCGGGTTAAGCAGGATCGGGGCGGAGACCCGGTCGGCCAGCGCGGGCGCCCGGTTCACGTGGTCGTCGTGCGCATGGGTGCACACGACGGCGACGACCCGCCGTCCGCCGACCGCCTCCTCGATCTTCAGCTCGTCGTGCGCCGCGTCGATGACGAGCACCTCGTTCTCGTCGCCGACGACCCAGACGTTGTTGTCGACGTCCCACGTGCCGCCGTCGAGGGAGAACGTCCCGGACGTGACGACGTGGTCGATGGGGCCTGGCGGGGTCACAACAGCACCACCGAACGCAGCACCTCGCCCTTGTGCATCTTCTCGAACGCGGCCTCGACGCCGTCGAGCGCGATCGTCTCGCTGACGAACCTGTCGAGGGGCAACCTGCCCTGCAGGTGCAGGTCGACGAGCATCGGGAAGTCGCGCGTGGGCAGGCAGTCGCCGTACCAGGAGGACTTGGTGGCGCCGCCGCGGCCGAAGACGTCGATCAGCGGCAGGTCGACCGTCATGTCCGGGGTGGGCACACCGACGAGCACCACGGTGCCGGCCAGGTCGCGGGCGTAGAACGCCTGCTTGAACGTCTCGGGCCGGCCCACCGCGTCGACGACGACGTTGGCGCCGTTGCCGTCGGTCAGTGCCTGGACGCCCTCGACCGCGTCCTGCTCGCGGGAGTTGATCGTGTGCGTGGCACCGAACTCCTTCGCCCACTGCAGCTTCCGCTCGTCCACGTCGATCGCGATGATCGTGGTGGCGCCGGCGAGCTTCGCTCCGGCGATCGCGGCGTTGCCCACCCCGCCGCAGCCGATGACGGCGATGGAGTCGCCACGCCCGACCTTGCCGGTGTTGATCGCCGCCCCGATGCCGGCCATCACGCCGCAGCCCAGCAGCCCGGCCACCTCCGGCTTCACCGCGGGGTTCACCTTCGTGCACTGCCCCGCATGGACGAGCGTCTTCTCGATGAACGCGCCGATGCCGAGTGCGGGCGTGAGCTCCTGGCCCGACTCGAGCGTCATCTTCTGTGCGGCGTTGTGGGTGGAGAAGCAGTACCAGGGCTCGCCGCGGCGGCAGGCGCGACAGGTGCCGTCGACCGCGCGCCAGTTGAGGATGACGAAGTCGCCGGGCGCGACGTCGGTGACGCCCTCGCCCACCGACTCGACGACCCCGGCCGCCTCGTGGCCGAGCAGGAACGGGAA
Organism: Pseudonocardia xinjiangensis; assembly: GCF_050948425.1. Classification (NCBI taxonomy): domain Bacteria; kingdom Bacillati; phylum Actinomycetota; class Actinomycetes; order Pseudonocardiales; family Pseudonocardiaceae; genus Pseudonocardia; species Pseudonocardia xinjiangensis. Next base: position 628,999 of record NZ_CP192009.1, read on the forward strand.
CTCGTCGTTGATACCGCCTTCGCGGTAGTGGAGGTCGGTGTGGCAGACCCCGCAGGCCTGCACCTGGACGACCGCCTCACCCGGACCCGGATCCGGAACGATGATCGTTTCCAGCGAGACGGGCTCGCCCTTCTTCAGCGCGACGACCCCGCGGACCTGTTGCGGCATTGTTCGTCCTCCCCAACTCGTGTTCGGGTCTGTTCTCCCTGCGCAGCGTGCCATGCGTGAGGGCCCCAGGTAGGTTCCGGCTTGTGATCAACCGGGTGGACCACGGCAGCGGGGCGGACCATGTCGCTGCGCTGCAGTTCGCGCACGGGCCGGTCAACGCGATGGACCAGGAGCTGTGCGAGGCGCTCGCGGAGCAGTTCCGTGCCCTCGAGACGGACCCCGCCCGTGCCGTGGTGGTCACCGGAACGGGCCGAGCCTTCTCGGCAGGTGTCGATCTGAAGCGCATCCTCGACGAGGGCGCGCCCTACGTCGAGCGCTTCCTGCCTGCGCTGTCGGCGGCGTTCGGCGCGCTCTTCCAGCTGTCGAAGCCGGTGGTCGCGGCCGTCAACGGGCATGCGATCGCCGGGGGCTGCGTGCTGGCCGCGTGCGCCGACGTCACGCTGATGGCCGAGGGGTCCGGCCGGATCGGGGTGCCGGAGGCCCGCGTCGGGCCGCCGTTTCCGCGGATCGCGATCGAGGTCCTGCGCCACGCCGTGGGGGACGTGGCCGCGCGCCGGCTCATGGTCGGTGCCCTCACCTACACCCCGGCGGACGCGCAGGCGCTGGGGCTCGTCGACCGGGTGCTCCCGGCCGACGAGCTGCTCGGGCAGGCGGTGACCACGGCCCGGGCGCTGGCCACCGAGGTCCCGTCCGACACGTTCGCACTGACGAAGGCCCAGCTGCGCCGCGACGCGCTGGAACGCACCGCGCGCTACGCCGACGAGGACGAGGCGGTGGCGACGCTGTGGAGCCGCCGCGCGGCCGACGGCTGGACGGCGCGGTACCTGGAGTCCGTCACCCGGAGGTGAGCGGGCCCGGAACGCCGCTCCTCACCGCCGCGTGAGTGTGGCGACCACGGCGTCCACGTAGTCGCGCTGCTCGGCACCCACGGGCACGAGCTCGGGGCTGGCGTCGGCGAGGTTCGTGTGCCCGAGGTAGGCCGTGTAGGCCAGCAGGCTTCGATTGCGGGCCTCCTCCGGCGGGAAGCCGGAGGCCGTGAACAACCCGGTGATGTAGTCGAGCCGCCGCTGGGTGACCCTGGCGAAGACGGGTGCCACCAGTGGGTGGCTCGCGCTGGCCTGGAGGGCGAGCAGCACGCGGTGACCCGGCCGGTCGGCTGTGGTGGTCGGCGCCAACGTCAGGGTCATGAGGTGGCGGAGCCTGCTGTGGGGGTCGGGCTCGGTGTCGACCAGCGCGATGATCTCCTCGGTGTGGACCCGCTCCCATCGCAGCAGTGCTGCCTCCAGCAGCGCATCCCGGTTGCTGAAGTGCCAGTAGAAGCTGCCCTTCGTGGTGCCCAGCCGAGCGGCGATGGGCTCAACGGCCACGGCGGCGAGCCCGCCCCTGCCGAGTGCATCGAGGGCGGCTGCCGTCCAGTCGGAGGCCGTCAGCCGCTTCCGTTCCACCACGTCCGTACGCTAGCGTATGGACGTTCCATACGGCAGCGTACGGAGCGTCGAGATGGTCGGTACCTCCGGCGCGAGGGCACCCGGCCGTCCGGGCGTGAGGGGTCGCTCGGACGCCGCGGTCCCCCTGCCCGGTGGTTCGTTCACCACACGGCGGAGCGGAGGTGGGGGATGGTCCGCAACGTCCACGAACGACTGGTGCCCGGTCCGCTCTCCGAGGTGGGTCCGCTGCTCGACCGGCTCGGCGGCCCGGATGACGTGCTGTGGCCGTCGCCTGCCTGGACGCCGATGGTGCTGGACGGCCCGCTCGCCGTCGGGACCACGGCCGGTCACGGCCCCGTCCGCTACCGCGTCACCGCGCACGAGCCGGGCAGGCGCCTGGAGTTCACGTTCGACCCGCGGACGGGCGTGCGCGGCACCCACACGTTCACCGCCGAGTCCGCAGGCCCGGACAGCACGGTACTGCGCCACGACATGGTGTTCCGGCTCTTCGGCGCGACTCGGCTGACCTGGCCGCTCGCGGTCCGCTGGATGCACGACAGCGTTCTCGAGGAGCTGCTGGACAACGCCGAGCGCGCGGTCGGCACCCGGCCGGCCCGCCCGGCGCGACGGTCGCCGTGGGTCCGGCTGCTGCAGTCCGTCACGCACGCTGCTCGCTGACGCTGCCCGCCTGCTGTCGCGTTCGTCCAATCCGTCCGGCGTCGCATCCGCGATGATCCATCCATGACGAGCACGACCGGACGGTTCGATCTGACGCGCTGGGACGAGGAGGTCATCGACGAGGCCGAGGGCGCGAAGCTGGTGCGGGTGAGCAACTCGAAGACGTTCGAGGGTGGCATCTCGGCCACGAGCGACGCCGAGCTGCTGCAGGCCCTCGCGCAGGAGGGCTCCGCCGCCTACGTCGGGATCGAGCGGGTGCGCGGCGAGGTCGACGGGAGGAAGGGCACCTTCGTGTTCCGCCACTCCGCGTCGGGGAGCGCGAGCGGCGGCGACTTCCGCGTGGACGTCGTGCCCGACTCCGCCACCGGCGACCTCAGTGGCCTGCGCGGCGAGCTCACGATCGTCAAGTCCCCCGAGGGGGAGCACACCTACACGTTCGACTACGAGCTGTCCTGACGCGCATCAGGCACGCAACGGCGCGGGCTCACCCAGCGCGTCGGCGATCAGCGGCGGGATCTCCTGCTTCCCGGAGCCGTCGGTGGCGACCACGACGTAGACGCTGCGCCCCGAGCAGGTGACCTCGCTGCCGTCGCGGCGCACCTCGAAGTCGAGCGCGAAGCTCGTGCGCCCGATCCGGGCGGTGGAGACCGCCACCTCGATCGCGTCCTGCCAGCCCACCCCCGAGCGCCAGTCGATCTCCGAGCGCACGAGCTGCACGTCGTAGCCCGCGTCCAGCATCGCCCGGTACGGCAGTCCGCGAGCGGAGAGGAAGGCCGTCATGGCGTCGTCGAAGTACGCGAGGTACCAGGAGTTGAAGACCACGCCCTGCGCGTCGACCTCGAGGTAGCGGACGGACACCGGGTGGGTGAAGACGTCGCTCATGCCGCGCTGGTCAGCCCTTGTTCTCGTGTGTCCCGACGATCACGGCGCGGCCGAGGGTGTGGCTGAAAAGGTTGAACCCGAGGAACGCGGGAGTGGCGCCCTCCGGGAGTCCCAGGCTCTCGACGTCGAGGGCGTGCACGGCGATGTAGTAGTGGTGCGGGCCGTGTCCGGGAGGCGGCGCGGCGCCGATGAAGCGCTTCGCCCCGGCGTCGTTCGCGAGCTGGACGGCACCCGCAGGCAGGCCGGAGCCGTCCTCGTCGCCTGCCCCGCGGGGGAGCGAGGTGACCGACGCCGGGATGTCGGCGACGGCCCAGTGCCAGAAGCCGGATGCGGTGGGCGCGTCGGGGTCGTACACGGTGACGGCGAACGAGCGGGTGCCGTCGGGGAACCCGCTCCACTCGAGCTGCGGGGAGACGTCCTCGCCGCCGGCCCCCATGATCCCGCTCAGCTGAGGTGTGGCCAGCGGCTGTCCGTCGGCGACGTCGGTGCTCGTCACCGTGAACGACTCGACGGAAGGCAGCTCGTCGTAGGGGTTGCGGCTCATCGTCCGTCCTTCCGTGAGGGATGGGTCCGAGGGAAGTCGTGCATTCTGCCCGAGTGCGCCCCGCGACTAGCCGATGCGCTCGCGGATGGTCCGGTTGACCGCGCGCCCGAACGCCGTGACGACGCCGCGCATGGTGACGGGCTTGAGCTGCGAGAGGGTGGCGGCCAGCTGCTTGCGCTCCTCCGCGGGCCGTCCGCGGTCGCGGTAGGGCTGCAGCACCTCGTCCTGGAACCACTTCATCAGGTCCTCGGCCAGCGCGGTGGTGTGCTGCTCGATGAGGTCGTGGGCCTGGCGCCACACCTCGGGGGGGAGCGCGGAGTCGAGCACGGCGAGTGCGGTGCTGAGCGTGCTGGTGCCGTGGAGCCGGATCCGGCCGTCGTCGAGCACGGTGACGGCGCCGAGCTCGGCCAGCGTGGCGACGTCGTCGGCGGTGAGGGTGCGACCGGCGCGGCGGTTCAGCTCGGTGCGGTCGATCTCCTCGATCTGCTCGGGCACCCACGGAGTGAGCAGCGCGCGCTGCAGGGCGAGCTCGGCTGCCCCCGCGGTCGACGGCAGCCGCTCCAGGTGGGTCTCGATGGCCGACAGCGTGAAGCCGAGTGCCGAGAGCTCGCTGACCAGCTCCAGCCGGGCCAGGTGGTCCTCCCCGTACAGGCCGGTGCGCCCGCGCAGCTGTGGCGGGGGCAGCAGGCCGCGCCCCGCGTAGAAGCGGATGTTGCGGACGGTGATCCCCGTGCGCTCGGCCAGCTGGTCGATCGTCATGAGGTCGCCCTGATCAGGAGCGGGAGAAGCCGCCATGAACGTCACATTACGTCACGCCTTGACCTATGTGACAGTGTTACTGTAACAAAAGTGGAAATGAGCTCGGCCGTCGATGAGAGGTTCGCATGAGCGAGATCCCCGAGGCGTACATCTATGACGCCGTCCGCACGCCGCGCGGCCGCGGCAAGTCCTCCGGTTCGTTGTACGAGGTCAAACCCATCTCGCTGGTCGTCGGCCTGATCCACGAGCTCAGAGAGCGCTACCCGGACCTGGACCCGGCCACCATCGACGACGTCGTGCTCGGCGTCGTCTCGCCCATCGGCGACCAGGGCGGTGACATCGCCAAGGCCGCCGCGATCACGGCCGGGCTGCCGCACACCGTGGCCGGGGTGCAGCTCAACCGGTTCTGCGCGTCGGGCCTCGAGGCGGTCAACATCGCGGCTCAGAAGGTGCGCTCCGGGATGGAGGAGATGGTCCTCGCCGGCGGCGTGGAGGCCATGTCGCGGGTGCCCATGGGATCCGACGGCGGCGCCTGGGCGATGGACCCCGAGACCAGCTACGACACGGGCTTCGTACCGCAGGGGATCGGCGCCGACCTCATCGCCACGCTCGAGGGCTTCTCCCGCGAGGACGTCGACACGTTCGCCGTCGAGTCGCAGACCCGGGCGGCCAAGGCCTGGGCCAACGGCTACTTCGCCCGTTCCGTCGTGCCGGTGAAGGACCGCAACGGCGTCACGGTGCTGGACCGTGACGAGCACATCCGCGCCGGTGCCAGCCTGGACAGCCTCGCGGGCCTGAAGCCGTCGTTCGCGATGATCGGCGAGGCCGGCGGGTTCGACGCCGTGGCCCTGCAGCGCTACCACTGGGTCGAGAAGATCGACCACGTGCACCACGCCGGCAACTCCTCCGGCATCGTCGACGGCGCCGCGCTGTGCCTCATCGGCACCGAGGCCGCAGGAAAGGCCGCCGGGCTCACCCCGCGCGCCCGCATCGTCTCCACCGCGCTGTCCGGGTCCGACCCCACGATCATGCTCACCGGCCCGGCCCCGGCCAGCCGCAAGGCGCTGGCGAAGGCCGGCCTGACCGTCGACGACATCGACCTCTTCGAGATCAACGAGGCGTTCGCCGCCGTCGCACTGCGGTTCATGCGCGACCTCGGCCTGCCGCACGACAAGGTCAACGTCAACGGCGGTGCCATCGCCATGGGGCACCCGCTGGGTGCCACCGGCGCGATGATCCTCGGCACGCTCGTCGACGAGCTGGAACGGCGCGACCTGCGCTACGGCCTGGCCACCCTGTGTGTCGGCGGCGGCATGGGCATCGCCACTGTCGTCGAGCGCATCTCCTGAGAAAGGGAACCTGCAACCGTGAGTGAGCCACAGGCCGTCCGCTGGGAGCGCGGCGAGGACGGGATCGTCGTCGTCACCCTCGACGACCCCGGTCGTAGCGCCAACACGATGAACGACCGCTACGTCGCCGCGATGGGTGCGTGCGTCGACGCGATCGTCGCCGACAAGGAGAACATCACCGGCGTGATCCTCACGTCGGCGAAGAAGACGTTCTTCGCGGGCGGCGACCTCGACTCGATGAGCAAGGCGACGCAGACCGACGCCGGCGCGGTCATGGAGAACTCCATGACCGTCAAGAAGCAGCTCCGCAGGCTGGAGACCCTCGGTCGCCCGGTGGTCGCGGCGATGAACGGCACCGCGCTCGGCGGCGGCCTGGAGATCGGGCTGGCCTGCCACCACCGCATCGGGCTCGACGCCCCCGGCGTGGTCTACGGCCTCCCCGAGGTGACGCTCGGCCTGCTGCCCGGTGGCGGCGGCGTCGTGCGGATCACCCGGATGCTCGGCATCGCCGACGGCTTCATGAAGGTGCTGGCGCAGGGCCAGCGGCACAAGCCTGCCGCCGCGCTCGAGATCGGCATCATCGACGAGCTCGCGTCGAGTCCCGAGGAGATGCTCGACAAGGCGCGGGCCTGGATCGCCGCCAACCCCGACGCCGCCCAGCCGTGGGACAAGCCGGGCTACAAGGTGCCCGGCGGCACCCCAGCCACGCCGAAGCTGGCCGCGATGCTCCCGGCGTTCCCCGCCAACCTGCGCAAGCAGCTCAAGGGCGCCCCGATGCCGGCCCCGCGCAACATCCTCGCCGCGGCCGTGGAGAGCACCCAGGTCGACGTCGACACCGCGTTCCGCATCGAGGCGCGCTACTTCGTGGAGCTGGTCACGGGCCAGGTCTCGAAGAACATGACCAAGGCGTTCTTCTTCGACCTGCAGGCCATCAACGGCGGGAAGTCGCGTCCGGACGGCCACGACAAGTGGCAGCCGCGGAAGGTCGCCGTGCTCGGCGCCGGGATGATGGGGGCGGGCATCGCCTACTCCTGCGCCCTCTCGGGCTGGGAGGTCGTCCTCAAGGACGTCACGCTGGAGGCGGCGGAGAAGGGCAAGACCTACTCCGAGGGCCTCGTGGCCAAGGGCGTCAAGCGCGGGAAGACCACGCTGGAGAAGGGCGAGGCGCTGCTGTCGCGGATCACCCCGACCGGCGACTACAACGACCTCGCGGGCTGCGACATCGTCATCGAGGCGGTGTTCGAGTCGGTGCAGCTCAAGCAGGAGGTCTTCCGCGAGGCCGCGAAGTACATCGAGCCCGACGCCCTGCTGTGCTCCAACACCTCCACGCTGCCCATCACGGAGCTCGCGGCCGGGGTGGACCGCCCGGGTGACTTCGTCGGGCTGCACTTCTTCTCCCCGGTGGACAAGATGCCGCTCGTGGAGATCATCCGGGGGGAGCGCACCTCCGACGCCACGCTGGCCAAGGCGTTCGACGTGACCATCGGGCTGAAGAAGACCCCGATCGTCGTCAACGACAGCCGGGGCTTCTTCACCAGCCGCGTGATCGGCACCTTCCTCAACGAGGGTGTCGCGATGCTCGCCGAGGGCATCGACCCGCAGACGATCGAGCAGGCGTCGTCGCAGGCGGGGTACCCGGCGCCGGTGCTGCAGCTGATGGACGAGCTGACGCTCACGCTGCCGCGCAAGATCCGTGAGGAGTCGAAGGCGGCCGCGCTGGCCGCAGGCGGCACCTGGGAGCCGCACCCGGCCGATGCGATCATCGACCGCCTCGTGGAGGAGTTCGACCGCAAGGGCAAGAGCTCCGGCGCGGGCTTCTACGAGTACGCCGACGGCAAGCGGGTGCGGCTCTGGCCGGGCCTGCGCACCGAGTTCGGCGCCACGAACCACGAGGTCGACCTGCCCGAGCTGTCCGAGCGGATGCTGTTCGTCGAGGCGATCGAGACGCAGAAGTGCCTCGACGAGGGCGTGCTCACCTCCGTGCCGGACGCGAACATCGGTTCCATCTTCGGGATCGGGTTCCCGGCCTGGACCGGTGGCGTGGTGCAGTACGTCGTGGGTTACCCGGGCGGCACGGCAGGCTTCGTCGCGCGGGCGGACGAGTTCGCGCGCAAGTACGGCGACCGCTTCCAGGTGCCGGAGAGCCTCCGCAAGCGGGCCACCGAGGCCGCGTAACCCCCCCGGTACGCCCCTTCCGTTGCAGCAAAGCCACTTTCATGCCAGCAGGTTGCGTGAAAGTGGCTTTGCTGCAATCAGGGGCGCGTCGCGTCGCGGACCACCGCCGCGAGGGTGCCGGTGCGTTCTCGCACCTCGCGTTGCCGTCTCGCGCCGGTGCCGCGGGCCAGCACCGTGGCGAGCAGGTCGTGCACCGTGTCCAGGTCGCCCGCCTCCTCCAGCGCGGGCCGGACGTGCTCCACGAGCCGCCGGACCACGTCGGTGGCCGGGGCGGGGCGCCAGCCGGGCGGGTCGAGCAGGTCACCGTCCATGCCGGAGCGGCCCGCCTGCCAGGCGGCGAGCCGGAGCACCTCGGTGCGCACCGGGTCGGGCTCGTCGCCCGCCTGCCAGCCGTCCACGGCGGTCTGGACGAGCGCGCGGGTGAGCGCCGCGATCAGCACCGCGTCGTCGGGCTCCCGGCAGACGTCGGCCACGCGCACCTCGACCGTCGGGTGCTGGCGCGACAGCCGGGCGTCGAGGTAGAGCATCCCCTCGTCCAGCACCGTCGCCGTGCCGAGCACGGAGTCCACGAACGTCCGGTAGGCCCCGGCGGAGCCGAACGCCCCGTACGGCCCGGCGGAGGGCCACCGTTGCCAGACCTGGCTGCGGAAGCTGGCGTAGCCGGAGTCCTCGCCCAGCCAGAACGGCGAGTTGGCGCTCAGCGCGATCAGGGGGGCCAGCCAGGGCCTGATCCGGTCCAGGACGGCCACGCCCTCCTCGGCGGAGTCGATCGCCACGTGGACGTGGCAGCCGCAGGTGAGCTCCTCGGACACGGTGCGTCCGAAGCGACGGGCCATCTCCTCGTAGCGGCCCGACGGCGACAAGGTGGGCTCCACGGCCAGCGGGGACGTGGCCAGCGGGGCGAGCGCCACGCCCACATCCGCTGCCGCGCCCGCTGCGGTGGCCCGCGTGGAGCGCAGCTCCGCGCCCAGCTCGTGGAGGGTGTGGCAGGGCTTCGTACCGGTCTCCACCTGCTCCCGGTGCAGCTCGGCGGTCAGGTCGTCGTCCGGGCCGTCGGCCGCGGAGACGGCGAGCACCGCCTGGCCGACCGCTCGCGGCCGACCGGTTGCGGGGTCGACCAGGAGGAACTCCTCCTCGACGCCCACTGTCCGTACCGTCATCCGCAGGAGTATGGCGGGAGTCCGGCGAACCGCGCGGCGGGGCAGTGGCCCGACGTGCCGTTCGGGGCACGCCGGCGGTTGAAACCGGATCTCTTGGGCACAATGGACACGTGGCCGACTGGGTGTTCGCGATCGTCGACCGTCTCGGAGCAGCAGGGGTGGGGCTGCTGATCCTCCTGGAGAACCTGATCCCGCCGATCCCGTCCGAGGTGATCCTGCCGCTCGCCGGGTTCCGGGCGCGCACCGGAACTCTGAACGTCCTCACCGTCTGGCCGGCGGCCACCGCGGGATCCGTGCTGGGCGCGCTGATGCTGTACGGCCTCGGCGCGTGGCTCGGGTACGACCGGCTGCACCGCCTGGCCGCGCGCCGCTGGTTCGTGCTCGCGAGCGAGAAGGACCTCGACCGCGGTCGCGAGCTCTTCGACCGGCACGGCGGCAAGGTGGTGCTGTTCGCCAGGTGCGTCCCGTTCCTGCGCAGCGTCGTGTCGATCCCGGCCGGCATCGCCGGCATGCCGTTGGGCCGGTTCCTGCTGCTCACCACCGTCGGCAGCGGGGTCTGGAACGCCGTGTTCATCGCGCTGGGCTGGGTACTCGGCGAGAACTGGGACAGCGTGGAGGGTTGGCTGGGGCCGATCAGCTACGGGGTCATCGGGTTGGTCGTCGTCGGGTTGATCGTTCTCGTGATCCGCAGGGTTCGTGCGCGCTCTGTTGCCGCCTGACCTCGGCGTTCCACCGTTCGGCCGCTCCGAGGGGTCCGAATGCCGTCGATCTCCGTCCCCGGCTTGCTACGAGGCGTGGTCCTGGGTCAAGCTTCCGCGCCGGTTCAGGACTGAAGATGATGATCGAGGTGGACGTGGCGACGGAGCAGGAGTGGTCCGAGGACCGGATGCGCTTCGCCCGCGATCCGGGATCGGATCGCCCGGCGGAGCTCGCCGAGGCGATCGGTCCGCTCGCCCTCGAGTTCGTGAGCCTCACCGAGAAGCTGGCGAGCGAGACCACGGTGGCGGGCGTGTTGCAGCGGGTCGTGGACGCCACCTGCATCGCGGTGCCGGGGGCCGACCTCGTGAGCGTCACGCTGCGCGCGCCGGGGGGATTCCACACGCCCGTCGAGACCGAACCGCTGGCCACCCGGCTCGACGAGGTGCAGTACCGCCTCGAGGAGGGGCCGTGCGTGGAGGCCACGCGCACGGCGGGACTCGGGGTGACGTTCTGCTCCGACCTGGGGAACTGCCCGGAGTTCCCCCGCTTCGGGCAGGCCGCCGCGGCCATGGGCGTGGGCAGCGTGCTGGCGGTCGGCCTGTTCCCGCACGGCGGTGACGCGCCACGGATGGGAGCGCTCAACATCTACTCGCGAGAGGTCGGCGGCCTCGACACCGTCGACCGCGACATCGCACTCGTGCTGGCGGCGCACGCCTCCACGGCGCTCGCCGCCACCATGGCCTGCACAGCGGCCGAGCTGGAGGCCGCCCAGCTGCGCCAGGCCCTGAACAGCCGGGACGTCATCGGTCAGGCCAAGGGCATCCTGATGGAGCGCCGCAAGATCTCCGCCGACGATGCCTTCGACATGCTGCGCTCCGCCTCCCAGTCGCTCAACCTCAAGCTGACGCGGGTGGCGCAGACGCTGGTCGAGCGGCGCACCGACATCTGACGGCGGGTCCGGCTGCCGGTTACGGCACCATGCTCGGGTGCTCCGGACCCAGGTGATCCGGCTCGCGGGGGTGCGCAAGCGCTACCGCGGCCACGGCGAGGTCCTCGCCGGCGTCGACCTGGACGTCGCTGCCGGCCGTCCTGTCGCCGTGGTCGGCGGAAACGGGGCGGGCAAGTCCACGCTCCTGCGGATAGCGGCCGGGTGCACGGCCCCCACGGCGGGCACGGTGTCGGGGCGGCCGCGGGTGGTCGGGTTCCTGCCCGGCCGCTTCCCGGCGTCGTCGCGGATGCCCGTGCGGGCCTACCTGCGCCACCTGGCCGCGCTGCACGGCGTGCCTCGCGCGGACGCCGGGCGGGACGCCGACGAGCTGCTCGACGCCCTCGGGTTCACCGGCGACGCGAGCGCCCCGGTCGCCCTGCTCTCGACGGGGAACGCGCAGAAGGTGGGCCTCGCCCAGGCGTTGACCTGCCGGGCGGACCTGCTGGTGCTGGACGAGCCGTGGTCGGGCCTGGACGCGACGGCGGCCGCGGCACTGGACCTGCGGCTCGAGGCCGAGTGCGCGCGCGGTGCCGCCATGCTCCTCGCCGACCACAGCGGGCGGGCGGGTGCGCTGCCCGGAGCGACGGTGCTGCGCCTGGCGGACGGGGTGCTGACGCCCGCGGCCATGGACGCCGGCACCGATGCAGCGGACGGGGTGCAGACCGTCGTCGAGCTGCGCTGTCCCGGCGATCCCACCGACGTCCTGCGGGCGCTCCCGCCCGTCGCGGAGTGCTGGACCGTCCGCGGGCAGCTGACGGTGCGGGTTCCGGCCGAGCACGGCGACGCCCTGCTCGCGGCGGCGCTCGCGGCGGGGTGTTCGGTGCTCGCCGTGTGGCGGGAGGAGGTGCGGTGAGCGAGCCTGCGGGTGGCAGCCCTACCCGTGCGCTGGCCGTTGCCCGGTACCTGGCCGACGACGTCGTGCGGTCGCAGCGGTACCTGCTGCCGCTGCTGGTGTACGTGGCTGTCCTGGGGGTGCTGTTCGGTGGCGACCCGGGGGAGCCGCCCGGCGCGTGGCCGGCGTCGGCGCTGGCGCTCTACCCGATGGCGGCGTGGCTCGCGGTGATCGTGGCCAACACGGAGGACCCGGTCCAGCGAACCGTCACCGTCGCCGCGGCCGGCGGTGTCGTCCCGGTGGTCACCGGGACGCTGCTGGTGGGGCTGGCCGGTGACCTCCTGCTCGTCGCCCTGCCGGTGGGCTGGCCCGTCGTGTTCGGCGGGCATCCGTACCCGCCGTCGGTGCTGTGGCTCGGCGGTGTCGCCCATCTCGCCTGCGCCGTCACCGGCACGGCCGTCGGGCTGTTGTGTGCGCGCCCGCTGGTGGAGCGGATCGGCTGGTCCTTCTGTCTCGGGACCGCGATCGTGGTGGTGACGGCCGTGCAGCCGTGGCTACCGCCCGTGGGCGTCGCCGTCGGTGCGCTGGCGGCCCTCGGGCCGCCGCCGTTCGCCGCCGCCGTGCTGAGCCTCGTTCTGGCGCTGGGCGCCGCCGCCGTCGTGCGGACGGTCGAGCGGCGCCGCTGACGGCTGCCGCACTTCTCGCTTGACAGAGCGCCCCGTTGGCTCCATGGTTAACTACATGAGTAATGAACCGACGAACCGCAAGGCTCGGTGGTCGGGGTGAGGGACGACGGGCGCCCCCTGTTCGCGCAGATCGCCGAACAGATCGAGAGCTCGATCGTCGACGGAACTCTGGCCGAGGAGGCTCAGGTGCCCTCGACCAACGAACTGGCGGCCTTCCACCGCATCAACCCGGCCACGGCGGCGAAGGGCGTCAACCAGCTGGTGGCCGACGGGGTGCTCTACAAGAGACGAGGAATCGGGATGTTCGTCGCGACCGGGGCCAGGACACAGCTGCTGGAACGCCGCCGCGAGGACTTCGCGCGGCAGTACCTGGCCCCGCTGCTGGCGGAGGCCCGCAAGCTCGGCATCGACACCGAGCAGATCAAGAAGCTGATCGATGTCTGGGGGGACGAGAGATGAACGTCGTCAGGATGAGTGGGGTGACCAAGCGGTACGGCCAGGTCACCGCCCTCGACGGGGTGAGCATGGAGCTCGCCGAGAACCGGATCCACGGGCTGCTCGGCCGCAACGGGGCCGGCAAGACCACGGTGATGCAGATCCTCACCGGCCAGGCCTTCGAGACCCCCGGAGGGGTGGAGGTGTTCGGGGAGCACCCGTACGAGAACGCGGATGTGCTCGGCCGGATCTGCTTCATCAAGGAGAGCCAGCGCTATCCCGACTTCTTCAAGGTCAAGCACGCTCTGCGCGCGGCCGAGCTGCTCTACCCGAACTGGGACGCCGGGTTCGCCGCGGAGCTGGTTGATGACTTCGGGCTGCCCGTCAACAGGGGCATCAAGAAGCTCTCCCGCGGCATGCTGTCCGCCGTCGGTGTGATCATCGGGCTCGCCTCGCGGGCGCCGCTGACGTTCTTCGACGAGCCCTACCTCGGTCTCGACGCCGTGGCGCGCCAGCTGTTCTACGACCGGCTGCTCGCCGACTACGCCGACCGCCCGCGCACGGTCGTGCTGTCCACCCACCTGATCGACGAGGTCAGTGACCTCATCGAGCACGTCGTCCTGATCGACAAGGGGCGCATCCTCCTCGACGAGGACGCCGACACCCTGCGCACCCGAGCCGTGACCGTCACCGGACCGGTCGCCTCGGTCGAGTCCTTCGTCGCGGGCCGCACCGTGCTGCACCGCGAGCAGCTCGGCGGCTTCCTGCGCGCCACCGTGTCCGGCGTCCCCGACCGGCCCGTCGTCGGCGGCCTGGAGTTCGAACCGGTGTCACTGCAGCAGCTCGTCGTCCGCACCACACAGATGAACGGTCCGCACAACGGCCGGCCGGTCGGGGCCGGCAACGGGGGGAACAGATGAACCGCGTGCTCGACGTCGTCCGGGTCCAGCTGGTGAACTGGCGGGGGATCTTCGCCTGGCCGCTGGGGATCCTCGCCTTCACGCTCGTCCTCAACCTGGTGATCTTCGGTGGGCTCTCGGACGACGTGCCGCCGAACGGCCGGGTCACCGGCAGCCTGGTGTCGATCTACATCGTGATGTTCGTGGCGCACCTGCAGACGATCACGCAGGTGTTCCCGTTCGCACTCGGGCTCAGCGTCACCCGGCGGGCGTTCTACGCCGGGACCACGGTGGTGGTCGTGGCGCAGGGGCTGCTCTTCGGCCTCCTCCTGTTGCTGCTCGAGCTGGTCGAACGCTCGACCGGTGGGTGGGGGATCGGCCTGCGCTACATCGGTCTGCCGTTCCTGGTGCAGGACAACCTGGTGCTGGAGTGGCTGGTGTACGCGGTTCCCTTCCTGGCGTTCTCGGCCATCGGGGTGTGCTTCGGCGTGGTCTTCAAGAGGTGGGGGCAGAGCGGGGTCTACGTCGTCACCATCGGAGCGGCACTGGTCCTGGCGGGCCTCGTACTCCTGGTCAGCCGGCTGGGGTGGTGGCCTGCGGTCGGCAGGTTCTTCACCGACCAGTCGACCTTCGCGCTGCTGGCGGGTTACCCGCTGGTGATCGCCGTCGTACTCGGCGCGGCCGGGTGGCTCGTGATCCGGCGCGCCACGCCGTAACCCGAACCCGGCGGCGCGTCAGGTCTCCTCCTGGACCTCCGACGCCAGCCGCAGGAAGAGCTGTACCAGCGGGTCCGGGGTCTCGGTGCGACGGCGGAGCAGGCCGGTCTCCACGAGCGGGAAGTGCTGGGCGAGCGGGCGTGTCACGGCGTCCGGCCCGCAGATCCGCTCCACCGCGGCGGGGAGCACCGAGACGCCGAGCCCCGCGCCGACGAGCGCCACCGCGGTCTGGACCAGTTCCACCTCCTGCAGCGCGGGTTCGAACCCGGAGAGGCGGCACGCGCCGAGCAGGTGCGCCGCGATCCCACCCCACTCGGACCGGACGGTGCCGAAGTACGTCTCGCCGCTCAGAGCGGTGAGGTCGACCGGGTCGCCGAACGCGTCCGCGCGGTCGCGGGGGAGCACCGCCACCAACGGTTCACGTCGCACCACCTTCACGTCGAGACCCGACCCGACGGTGCTCGTGGTGCCGGCCGGAGGCAGGTGCACCACACCGAGATCGGCGCGGCCCGCCCGCACGTGCTCGGCGACGGCGTCGGTGCGGTCCTCGCGGAAGTACAGCTCCACGTCGGGCCGAGCGGCGTGGAACCGGCGCACCAGCGGCGGCAGCACCGACCAGGCCGTCGTCGCCTCGAACATGAGCGCCAGCCGGCCGCTGCGACCCTGTCCGATCCGCCGCACGGACTCGGCTGCCGTGTCCACGTCGGCCAGCAGGTGCCGGGCGTGCTCCACGAGGTCACGCCCCGCTGCTGTGAGGTCGACCCCGCGGCGGTGGCGTACCAGCAGGGTCACGCCCAGGTCGTGCTCCAGCCGGGCCAGCTGTGCCGACAGCGGAGGCTGGGTGAGGTGCAGCCGGGCGGCGGCAGCGGTGATCGAGCGCTCCTGCGCCACGACGAGGAAGTACCGCAGCTGACGGAGATCCATGGTTCATCGTATGGCTGCCCGTCGAAACCGGTATTGGACGAATGCCAGCCGTGCACGCACTGTGAAGAAGTGATCGAACGGGAGAAGGCCAGGGGACGGATGGACGGCAAGATCGCCTTCATCACCGGAGCCGCCAGGGGCCAGGGCCGGGCTCACGCCATCCGGCTCGCGGGTGAGGGCGCGGAGATCATCGCCACCGACATCGCCGCGCCGGTGGACACGGTGAGATCCCCGGCGGCGACACCCGAGGACCTCGCCGAGACGGTGGAGGCCGTCAAGGCGCTGGACCGTCGCGTCGTGTCCTTCGTCGCCGACGTCCGCGACCAGGACGCACTGAGCACCGGCCTCGACGCCGCGGTGGCCGAGCTCGGTGGGCTCGACGTGGTCGTGGCCAACGCGGGAATCATGAACGCTCTCGCCCCGAGCTGGAAGCTCGACGAGGTCCAGTGGCAGACGATGATCGACGTCAACCTGACCGGCGTCTGGCACACCGTCAAAGCCGCGGTCCCGTATCTGATCGAGCGCGGCCCCGGTGGGTCCGTGATCCTCACCAGCTCCATTGCCGGGCTGCGCGGACTGCCCTACCTCTCGCACTACACCGCCGCCAAGCACGGCCTGGTCGGGCTCGCGACGGCACTCGCCAACGAGCTGGCACCACACCGGATCCGGGTCAACACGGTGCACCCCACCAACGCGCGGACGCCCATGCTCGACAACCCGCTGGCGGCGCGGAACTTCAGGCCCGACCTCGAGAACCCGACGTTCGAGGATGCGGCTCCGGTGCTCGCCGCTACGAACATGTGGGACGTTCCCTACGTCGAGGCCGAGGACGTCGCCAATGCCGTGCTGTTCCTGGCCAGTGCGGAGTCGCGCTACATCACGGGCATCTCGCTTCCCGTGGACCTCGGGATGACCACGAAGTTCAGCGGGGCCTGACCGGGTCGCGGAATTCCTCCTCCGCACTGTCGAACCGGAGCCGACCCGTTCGTACAGAGGGTGGGACGCCGGCACGGGACCGGCGGCGATACCGAGGAGGACTGCCGTGGGCATGCTCACCGTGGTGGAGAACCTGACCCTCGACGGCGTGATGCAGGCGCCGGGCCGGGACGGCGAGGACGTCCGTGGCGGCTTCGCGCACGGCGGCTGGGCCCAGCCGTACAGCGACCCCGTCATGGCGGAGACGATGGGGAAGGGGATGGCCGCGGCGGGCGTGTCCCTGCTGTTCGGGCGGCGGACCTACGAGGACTTCGCCGGCTTCTGGCCCCAGCAGGCCGACAACCCCGTCACCGCGGTGCTCGACGCCCGTCGCAAGTTCGTCGTCTCGACCACGCTCGACGAGCCGCTGCCGTGGCAGAACTCCGTGCTCCTCCCGGGCGAGGCGGCGAAGTCCGTGGCGGTGCTGAAGGAGGAGGTGGCCGACGACCTCGTCGTGCTCGGGAGCGGGGAGCTGTGCCGCACGCTTGCCGAGCACGACCTCGTCGACCGGTACACCCTTCTCGTCCACCCGCTCGTGCTGGGCACCGGCCGCCGGCTCTTCCCGGACGGCGCCGCGTTCGCCAGACTCCGGCTCGTCGAGTGCGTCCCGACCACCACCGGCGTGCTGATCGCCACCTACCGGCCCGCGGACGTCGACAAGTGAGGAGGCGCGCCCGATGAAGCAGTACCTGCTGAGCATCTACCAGCCCGATGGCGACCCGCCCCCGCCCGAGGTGATGGACCCGATCATGCGCAGGCTCGACGCACTGAACGAGGAGATGCGGGCGGCGGGCGCGTGGGTCTTCGCCGCGGGCCTGCACCCGCCGGGCACGGCCACGGTGCTGCACGCCCGCGGGGACGACATGCTCGTCACCGACGGCCCGTTCGCCGAGGGCAAGGAGCATCTGGGCGGCTTCACGGTCATCCGGGCGCCCGACCTCCACGCCGCGCTGGCGTGGGGCCGCAGGCTCGCCGAGGTGATCACGCTTCCGATCGAGGTGCGCCCGCTGTACGGCGAGGGCTGACCGTCCCGTGCCGGTGCTGCCCGTCCGGGAGATCGAGCGCGTGTTCCGTGCGGAGCACGGCCGCGCCGTGGCCGTGCTCGCCCGGGCGTTCGGCGACCTCGACATCGCCGAGGAGGCGGTCCAGGACGCGTTCACCGCTGCCGTGCAGCGCTGGCCCGCCACCGGACTCCCGCCGAGCCCGGCCGGATGGATCATCACTACCGCCCGCAACCGTGCGATCGACCATCTCCGCCGCGAGTCCTCCCGGGACGACCGGCACGCCGCGGCCGCCCTGCTGCATGCCCGTGATGCCGACCAGGACGAACCCGTGCAGGAGGGTGGCGTGCCCGACGACCGGCTCCGCCTGGTCTTCACCTGCTGCCACCCCGCCCTGGCCACCGCGGCGCAGGTGGCGCTCACGCTCCGGCTGCTCGGCGGTCTCACCACCGCCGAGATCGCGCGCGTGTTCCTGGTGCCCGAACCAACCATGGCCCAGCGGCTCGTGCGCGCGAAGGGCAAGATCCGGGACGCGCGGATTCCCTACCGGGTGCCGGACGTCGCCGAGCTTCCCACCCGCCTGCGTGCCGTGCTCGCCGTCGTCTACCTGATCTTCAACGAGGGCTACACGGCGAGCTCGGGCGAGCGCCTCGTCCGCGAGGACCTGTGTGCCGAGGCCGTCCGGCTCGGCCGCCTGCTCGCCGAGCTGATGCCGGACGAGCCGGAGGTGATCGGGCTGCTGGCGCTGATGCTGCTCGTCGACTCCCGCCGGGCGGCGCGGACCACCGCGGACGGCGACCTCGTGCTGCTGGCCGACCAGGACCGCGGCCGCTGGGACCACGACCTCGTCGGCGAGGGGCAGGCCCTCGTCCGGTGCTGCCTGCGTCGCAACCGGCCCGGTCCCTACCAGATCCAGGCGGCGATCAACGCCGTGCACAGCGACGCGCCCACCGCGGCGGCCACCGACTGGGGGCAGATCGTGGCGCTGTACGACCAGCTCGTGGCGCTCGCACCAGGCCCGGTCGTGCGGCTGCACCGGGCCGTCGCCGTGGCCGAGGTATGGGGACCGGGGCAGGCGCTCACGCTCGTCGACGCTCTCGACCTGCGCGGCCACCACCTGTTCCACGCCGTGCGCGCCGACCTGCTGCGGCGGCTCGGACGCGGTCCGGAGGCGGCGGAGGCCTACGAGACCGCGATCACGCTCGCCGGCAACGCTGCGGAGCGCGCGTTCCTGCGCCGCGCGCGTCAGCTCCTCGACGTCTGACGGGGGGACCGCTCACTTGCACTTCTTGTCGACCGCCACCAGCTGGCCCGACGGCTGGAAGCCCTGCACCTTGTTGTTCTCGATGCGGTTGCCACAGCCCGAGGTCTCCGGCTCGGTGATCACGTGGGTCTCGATGATGTTCTTCAGGGCCGGGGCGTTGCCGGTGGTGATGTTGCCGATGACGGTGCCGCCGTAGCCCTTGAAGTCGACCACGGAGTCGGCGAAGTTCTCGCCGCTGACGGCCGAGCCGTCGAACCGGTTGCCGGCGATCAGGGTGCCGCCGGTCTCCTCCTTGACGTCGACGTTCTCCGCGGTGATCTTCTCGAAGGTGTTGCCCACGACCCGGTTGTTCATCGACAGGTCGGGGCGGCCGTCGCTGTACTTCTTCCAGTTGCTCTTCGCGCTGCCGACGTAGACGCCCTCGCCGTACTGGGGCTGCTTGAGGCCGGTGTTGCGGATCGTCGAGCGCTGGATGGTGTTCTTGCTGGACCCGCTGCGGAAGTGCACGGCCTCGTCGCCGGTGTCGCTCACGGTCAGTGAGTCGAGCAGGAGGCCGGTGCTGCCGTCGGTCATCACGCCCTTGCCGCCGCCGGAGACCGAGAACCCGACGAGCTGCCAGTGGCTCGCCCCGTCGAGGTGCAGGGTGTAGTCCTTGCCGCTCCCCTTGATCACGGCCCCGGCGGGACCGCTGAGGGTGATGGGGGCGGCAGCGGTGCCGGACCGGGTGATGACGACGGGGTCGTAGGTGCCTGCCGCCATCCTGATGGTGTCGCCCGGCCGCGCTGCGGCCAGGGCTTTCTCCAGCTGTGAGGTGGTGCTGACCTGGACGGTGGCGCCGCGGCCGCGGACCACCGCGAGCAGGTCGCCCGCTGCTGCGAGGGTGCTGTTCGGCTTCGCCGCCTCGTCCTTCGCGTCGGCCTCGCTGTCCTTCTGCGGGGCCTGCTCGGGCGGTGCCTCCTCCTGCGCGGAGGACTCCTCCCCGTCGGAGGGGCGGGAGGCCTGCCGGTGCGCGGAGTCGACCGTGTCCTTGCGGGGGTCGCCCGCGGGCACGACCGGGTCGGTGTGGGTGGCCTCAGAGGCGTCGCCGCCGAGGGTCGGCACCGCCCACAGGACCACCGCCACGACGAGGAGTACCCATCGTTGAACCTGCATCCGCATGACCTCCGCCTGGCGGATCGATGTCGGGGGCGATCAGCGCCTGGAGTGGAGAGGCTAGGGGGCGGGGCTTGCGGCGCGTGGCGTTTTGGATCATTTCGCCGGTAACCAGTCGGTGCTGGTCGCTGATCGGTCACCGCCCCGGTCGACCTGGGCGAGCAGCCGCGACATTACGCCGTTGAACGCAACGGGTTGCTCCAAATTGGGGAGATGTGCTGCGTCCTCGACGATCGCCAGTTCGGCATCGGGCACGAGGTCGGCGATCGTCCGGGCGTCGGACACCGGTGTGAGGTCGTCCTCCGCCCCGACCACCACCACGGTCGGCACGGCCACGGACCGGAGACGCGGGAGATGGTCGGGGCGCTCGGCGCGGGCGCGCTGGGCCGCGGCCGCCCCGGCGGGGTCGGTGCCCCGCATCATGGCGAGCACGTGGTCGGCGACGGCGGCGGGAGCCCGCGTCGTCACCATCCGGTAGAGCATCTCCACGGCGTAGGGGTCCATGCCCTCGGCGAGCAGCCGGTCGGCCATGGCGAGGCGGGCGGCGCGAGCGGGCTCGGCCGCCGCCGTGGTGTCGGCCAGCAGGAGCCCGGCCACGCGGGAGGGGTGGCGCCGCTGCAGCTCCAGCGCGATCTGGCCGCCCATCGACAGCCCGGCCACGACGGCGCGCGGTATCCGCAGGCCGTCGAGCAGGCCGTCGAGGTCGTCGGCGAAGGCCGCCCAGTCCGGGACGGCTCCTGGGCTGGCGCCGTAGCCGCGCAGGTCGGGGACGATCACCCGGCGCTCGGCGGAGAAGTGCTGCAGCTGCGGGTGCCACATCGACCGGTCGAACGGGTGCCCGTGCACGAGGAGCAGCGGCACGCCCCGGTCGGGACCGACGTCGTCGTAGGCGAGGGTGGCCGTGTCGAGGGTGATGGTGCGCATCGGGCCTCCAGTCGTTGACGAACGCAGTCTGCCCGGTGCAATATCTCGGTGCAATGATGACAATGATCTCGGTGCAATGATGGACGACTATCGCGGGCTGGCTGACGCCCTCGCCGACGACATCGCGCTGGGCAAGCTCCGCGCCGGCGACCGGCTGCCCACCCAGCGCGTGTTCGCCCGCGACAAGGGCATCGCCGTGTCCACCGCGATCCGCGTGTACTCCGAACTGCTGCGCCGCGGGCTGGTGACGGGGGAGGTCGGCCGGGGCACCTTCGTGCGCGCCGCCCCTCCCGTCCCCGGGCCTGCCCTGACCGAGCCCGCCGGGGCGCGCGTCGACCTGGAGCTGAACTTCCCGGTGCTCCCCGGGCAGGCCGCGCTGCTCGCGCCAGCGCTGGAGGGGCTGCTGCGGCCCGACGCGCTCGCCGGTGGCCTCGCCGCCGCCACGACGACCGGCACCCCCGAGGCCCGCTCCGCCGCCACCGCTGTCCTGACCCGGCAGGGGTGGACACCGGCCCCCGAGCAGGTGCTGTTCGCCGGCAACGGCAGGCAGGCGATCGCCGCGGCCGTGAGCGCGCTGGTGCCGGTCGGCGGCAGGCTCGGCGTCGAGGCGCTGACCTATCCGGTGGTGCGGGCGATCGCGGGCCGGCTGGGGGTGGAGCTGGTTCCGCTCGCCATGGACGCGGACGGCCTGCTCCCCGACGCCCTGCGCGGCGCGGGGCGCCTCGACGCCGTCTATCTGCAGCCCACGCTGCACAACCCGCTCGGCACGACGATGCCGCCCGCCCGCCGCGCGGCGCTCGCCGGCGTGCTCGCCGAGCGCGACCTGCCGGCGGTGGAGGACACGATCTACGCGTTCCTCCGGGACGGGCCGGCACCGCTGGCGGCGGTGGCGCCGGAGCGGACCGTCCTCGTGGACAGTCTGTCGAAGCGCGTCGCCCCGGGTCTCACGCTCGGCTTCGTGGTCCCGCCCGCCGCGCTGCGGGAGCGCGTCGCCGCGGCGCTGCGTTCGGGTGGGTGGATGGCCCAGGCGTTCACGCTGGAGGCGACCACGCGGTGGATGGCCGGTGGGGTGGTCGCCGAGATCGAGAGGGCCAAGCGCACCGACGCGGCGGCTCGCCAGGCCCTGGTCGCCGAGCATCTCGGTGGGTTCGCCGTCCGCACCGACCCGGCGTCCTACCACTGCTGGTGGGAGCTCCCGGCGCCGTGGCGGGCCGAGACGTTCGTGGCCACCGCCGCCCGCCGCGGTATCGCCGTCACCCCTGCGGCGGCCTTCGCGGTGGGAACGGGCCACGCCCCGAACGCCGTACGGCTCGCGCTCGCGGCTCCACCGGTGCCGGCGCTGGGTGCCGCGCTGGCCGTCCTCGCCGCGCTGGCCAGGGGAGCGCCCGGAGACGACGGGGTGGAGTGAGCGGGCGGATCTAGGGTGGGCCCGTGCCCACCGTGCGCCCCTACCGGCCCGACGACCGCGCCGCGCTGGCCGACATCTGCGTCCGCACGGGGGACGCCGGCGAGGACTCCCGCGGGGTGTATCCCGACCTCGACCTGCTGCCGAACATCTTCGTGCTGCCCTACGTCGAGTTCGAGCCCGCACTGGCGTTCGTCGTCGACGACGACGGCCGGGCCGTCGGTTACGTCGTGGGCACCTCCGACACGCCCACGTTCGTCGAGTGGTTCCGGCGGGAATGGCTGCCCACGCTGACCGAGCGCTACCCGCAGCCCACCGGCCGTCCGAGCACGCCGACCGCCTGGATGGTCGGCCTGCTGCACCACCCGGAACGGATGCTCGTGCCCGAGGTGGCGGCCTACCCGGCCCACCTGCACATCGACCTGCTGCCGACGCACCAGCGGGCGGGCCACGGCCGCGCCCTGATGACCACGTTCCTGGACGCACTGGGCGATGCGGGGGTGGCGGCGGTGCACCTGGCCATGGCCACCGCCAACACCCGCGCACGGGCCTTCTACGGCCGGATGGGGTTCCACGAGGTCCCGGTGCCCGCCGCGCCCGGCGTCACCTACCTGGGGCGATCCACCCAGGATGTTCAGCCGGGCCGAGCCGAGGGAATGCCGGACCTCAGACCCTGACGGGGAGGTGCACGATGATGCGATCGTACGTGCAGGCCCACCTGGACCTGCTGCTGCTCGCCGCGATCCGGGCGGAGCCGGGTAACGGTGCGGCGGTCATCCGGCACCTGCGTGAACGGTCGGGCGGAAAGTTCGCCCCGTCGTCGCAGAGCGTGTACGCGGCGCTGCACCACCTCGAACGCAACCGGCTCGTCGAGCGGTACCCCGAGCCCCGCAGGTACACGCTCACGAGCTCCGGACGACGGTCTCTCGAGATGAAGCGCAAGGAGCTCGATTCCTTCGTGGCGGGCGTGCACGCGGTGCTCGGGCCGGGCGGTGGCGCGAAAACGCGGCCTACGCGGGCACCCGCCGCGTCTCCCGGATCGCGATCACCGCGGCGAGGCTGATCAGGGCCGTCAGCACCATGTAGGCCGACACCGACAGCGACGTGCCGGTGGAGGTCTGCAGCGCGGTGGCGACCAGCGGCGCGAAGCCACCGCCGAGCACCGCGCCGACGGCGTAGGAGAACGAGGCGCCGCTGTAGCGGAAGCGCGGCTCGAACATCTCGGCGAACAGCGCCGACTGGGGTCCGTAGGACGCCCCCAGGCCGATCGTCAGGACGATGACGGCGAGCACCATCAGCGCCGTGGAGCGGGTGTCGATCAGCAGGAAGAACGGCACCGGCCACACGACGAGGAGCACCGATCCGACGAGGTAGACGGGCTTGCGGCCCACCCGGTCCGACCAGTTCGCGGAGACCATGATGCTGACCAGCCACGAGACGCTGCCGATGATGACCACCACCAGCATCGTCGTGCGGCTCACCTTGAGCACGGACGTGCCGTAGGAGAGCAGGTAGGCCAGGAACACGTAGCCGATGGCGGTGTTGGCGATGAAGCTGACCGAGGCCACCACCAGCTCGCGCGGCCGCTTGCGCAGGACGTCGATCATGGGGAGACGGGCGCGCACGTGCTCGGTCTTCAGCGCCCGGAACACCGGGCTCTCCTCGATCCGCAGGCGGATGAACAGCCCGACGCCGACGAGCACGATGCTGAACAGGAACGGCAGGCGCCAGCCCCAGCTCGCGAACTGCTCGTCGCTGATGGCGGCGCCGATGACGACGAACACCAGCTGGGCGAGGATCAGCCCGGCCGGCACCCCGATCTGCGAGTAGGCCCCGTACCGGCCACGCTGCCCGGCCGGTGCGTGCTCCACGGCCATGAGCGCCGCGCCGCCCCACTCACCGCCCGCGCTGAGGCCCTGCAGCAGGCGCAGCACGACCAGCAGGATCGGAGCGGCGACACCGATCTGCGAGTACGTCGGCAGCAGTCCGACCCCGACCGTCGCGACCCCCATGAGCAGCAGCGACGAGATGAGCATGGCCTTGCGGCCGATCCGGTCGCCGAAGTGGCCCCAGAGGATCCCGCCGACCGGGCGGGCGAGGAACCCGACACCCAGCGTGGCGAACGAGGCCAGCGTGGCCGAGGCGGGCGTCAGCGTCGAGAAGAACTGCGAGCCGAAGATCAGCGCCGCGGCCGTGGAGTAGATGAAGTAGTCGTACCACTCGATCGTGGTGCCCACCGCGCTGGCGAGGGCCACCCGTCGCAGCTGGTCGGGGCGGGACTCCTCCTCCGCCGCGGCAACTGCGGGCGTCAGCTCAGAGTCCACCCGTACCCCCTTGTCATCGCTCACCTTGCGAGCAGCGACGGGGGCGTGTCAATGGTCCGTGATCGACGCGATCAGCTCTCCGGCCGGTGCAGCACCGCCACGAGCACGGAATGCAGGACCTCGGCGTCGGCGGGGTCGTGCAGGCGGCCCGTCCCCCCGCGCACGGCGTACCACTCGTCGGCCTCCTCGTAGCGGACGGTGACCCGGACCTCGCCGTCGTCGCTGCAGCCGGTGCGCAGCTCCAGGGCGCCGGTGATCACGCCGACGTCATCGGTCCAGACACCGCCCGGCGGCGCCGTGATGAGGGAGCTGTGCTCGGTGGGCATCGTCAGCACCTGTTCAACATGTCGAGGAGCGTGGAGCGTTCGGCAGACGTTACCGAAAGATCCCATTTCGACTTGGTGTCGATCCAGAGTGTCGCGTAAGTGCACCAGTACTCGGTGAGCTTGGGCTTCCACAGGTTCGGCGGCTGGTCACCCTTGGCCTGGTTGACGTTGTCGGTGACGGTGAGCAGCCCCGGGCCGTCCAGGTCGTTCGCGAACGCCTCGCGTCGGTCGTCGTCCCAGTCCGCGGCCCCGGAGCGCCACGCCTCCGCGAGCGGCACGACGTGGTCGATGTCGACGTCGGCCGGGTCCGTCCAGGTCGCGCCGTCGTAGGGCGAGTGCCAGACCCCGCTGACGATCTTGCACGGCGGCTTCACGACGACGTCCGTGCCGTCGCGCTGCAGCACCAGGTCGCGCGTGTCGCAGCCGCCCTTGCCCTGCGTCGACCAATGCGGGAACCGGTCGCGGGAGTAGCCACGCATCGACGCGGGCGCCCGCTCCACCAGCGCGTCGAGCTTGCTGTGCGCGTCCCCGGCCCCCGAGGCGCCCGAACCCGGGTCGGCCTCGGGAAGCGATGCGATGGCGGTGCAGCCGCCTGCGCCGATGACGAGCAGCAGCGCAGCGAGGAGCGCCACCAAGATCCGAACGATCTTTCCGAGCACGCCCCAGTAGCTCCCATCCCGGTTGCCGGCACGGGGCGAACCCACGGCCACGACATGACGATCATGCCAGCAGTCCGGTCCGGTCCGAGGGGGCCCCGGGGACCCCTGCGGGTTGCAGCAAAGCCACTTTGACGCAACCAGATGGCATGAAAGTGGCTTCGCTGCAACGGGGGTGCTGGGGTTACCGGGCGCGACCAGCGGCTATCCCGTCGAACGGGTCGCTGCACCGGCGCAGCGGCTCCTGGCCCATGGCGGTGGCGATGAGGGTGCTCCGGGCGGTGGCGGGTGTTCTGATCTGGCTCGTCGCGACGGTCCTGCTGATCGTCGCGCTCGTCCTGTGCCTCACGGTCCTTCTCCTGCCCGTCGGCCTGCTGGTGGGGCGCGTTGCGCTGCGCCTCTACCGCGTCGGGATCCGGCTGCTCCTCCCGCGGCCCCGTGACCTTTCCCGGGGCCTCCGGAAGGAAGGGCGCAGGTGGCGGCGGAAGGTTCCGCTGCCCGGGCCCGCACGGAAGCGCTCGGGATGGGTGGCGACGACGGCGCGCAAGCTGGGGCGCTGACCGCGCCGCCCGGTGGCCCCCCGGGTTGCAGCAAAGCCACGTTCACGCAACCAGATGGCATGAACGTGGCTTTGCTGCGACTGGGGAGCGGCGGCTCAGTCCGCCAGGGCCGCCCGGATCAGTTCCACCGGGTGCTGGGCGCGGCGGGTGGTGCCGTGGGCGATCTGCTGGCGGCAGGACACGCCGGTGGCGGCCACCACCGTGTCGTCCGGTTCGGCGCGCACGGCCGGGAACAGGCGGTCGGCTCCGACCTGCATCGACACGTCGTAGTGCTCGGCCTCGAAGCCGAACGAGCCCGCCATCCCGCAGCACCCGGCGTCCAGCTCGACGACCTCGGCCCCGGGGATCCGCCGCAGCAGCGCCATCGTGGCGGACGTGCCCACCTCGGCCTTCTGGTGGCAGTGCCCGTGGAAGAGGATGCGCCGGCCCGCGGGCCAGGCGTCCTCCCGCAGCGTCAGCGCCCCGCTGTCGATCGCCTCCACGAGCAGCTCGTCGACGAGCCGGGCGCGCCCGGCCACGTCGGTGACGCGGGCGTCGTCGCCGAGCAGCGCGCGGTGCTCGTCGCGCAGGGTCAGGAGGCAGGACGGCTCCACGCCCACGATCGGCCCGGACGTGCCACCGAGCGCGTCGAGCAGCCCGGACGCCTGGCGCTTGGCCTGGTCGAGCAGGCCCTTCGAGAACGCCGCGCGCCCGCAGCAGCCGGAGTCCTCGAGCCGCACCTCCCACCCGGCCCGCTCCAGCAGTTCGATGGCCGCGATCCCGACCGCGGGCTCGGTGAAGCTGGTGAACGAGTCGGCGAGGAACGTGAGCGGGCCCCGGCTCCCCGGTTCAGGAAAGCCACTTTGCTGCCCTGTAAGGGCCTGAAAGTGGCTTTCCTGAACTCCGGCGGGTCGTTTCCGGAACCAGCGCGGGAGCGTGGCGCGGGTGAACGTCGGGAGGGGGCGGGCGGGGGCGATGCCCAGGGTGCGGCCCAGCAGCCTGCGCAGCGCGGGGATGCGGCCGGGCAGGTTCGACAGGGGGGCGGTGGCCGAGCCGAGCCGGTTGAGCCCGCGGATCCCACCGAACACCCGCGACCGCAACGGTGTGCCGTCGACCTGGTGGGCCTGGTGCAGCGCCTCGCTCTTCAGCGTGGCCATGTCCACCGACAGCGGACACTCGCTCTTGCAGGCCTTGCACATCAGGCACAGGTCGAGGGCGTCGTGCAGCCCCTCGTCGGTGAGCCCGACGCGCGGGTCGGGCGCGGTCAGGGCCTTGACCAGCGCGTTGGCCCGGCCGCGGGTGGAGTCGTGCTCGCGGCGGGTGGCCATGTAGGACGGGCACATCACCCCGGCGTCGGTCTTGCGGCACAGGCCGATGTTCATGCAGCGGTCGGCGGCGCCGCGCATGCCGCCCGCCCCGCCTGCCACCACCGTGAAGTCGAGCGCGGTGCGCAGGGGCGGGGCCGGGGGGAGTGCGGGGTCGCGCAGGTGGTCGGTCATCGCGGGCGCGTCGACGATCTTGCCGGGGTTCAGCCGGTTCGCGGGGTCGAAGATCCCCTTCACGCCGCGCATCGCCTCGTAGAGGTCGTCGCCGAACAGCGCCCGGTTGAACTCGCTGCGGGCGAGGCCGTCGCCGTGCTCGGATGAGTTGACGCCGCCGAACTCCGTGACGAGGTCGCGGATCTCCTCGGCCACGGCGCGCATCTTCGTCACCTCGTCGGGCCGGGAGAGGTCGACGAACGGGCGGATGTGCAGGCAGCCCACGGAGCAGTGCCCGTAGAACCCGGCCCGCATCTCGTGCCGGTCGAGGATCTTGGCGAACCGCTCGGTGTACTCGGCCAGCCGCGAAGGGTCGACGGCCGTGTCCTCGACGAACGCGAGCGGCCGGTTCGCTCCCGTGCTCGCGGCCATCAGCAGCCCGAGCCCCGACTTGCGGACCTTGAGCAGGGCGCCCTGCTGGGCGGGGGTCTCGGCGCGCAGCGTGTGGTAGCCGTGGCCGTGGCGCTCCCAGAGCGCGACGAGCCGGTCGAGCTGCCCGGCGAGCTCGGCCGCGTCGTCACCGGTGAAGGAGACGAACAGGAGCGCGTCGGGATCGTCCTGCAGGATCTCGCCGAGTGCCGCGTACTCGATCCGCTCGCGGGAGAGGTCGAGGATCGTGCGGTCCATCAGCTCGACGGCCGCCGGGTCGCAGCTCAGCGCGTCCTCGGTGGCGGCGATGGCGGCGGCGGTGGAGCGGAAGTGGCCCACCGCGATCACGGTGTGCTTCGGCTTGGGCACCAGCCCGACGGTGGCCTCGGTGGCCACCACCAGCGTGCCCTCGGAGCCGACGACGAACGTGGCGAGGTCGAAGCTGCCGGGGCTGGAGGTGGCGGCGGCGGCCAGCCGGTCCAGCCGGTAGCCGCCGGAGCGACGCCAGAAACCGGGGTACCCGCTCCCGATCGCTCCCCGGTTCGCCTCGACCAGCGCGGGCAGGTCGCGGTAGAGCCGCCCCTCCAGTGTGGACGCCGTGGCGCGACGCGCGCGTTCGGCGTCGTCGACGGGGGCGAGGTGCGCGGTGCTGGCGTCGGAGAGCACCACATCGAGCGTGCGGACGTGGTCGATCGTCATCCCGTAGCGCACCGAACCGCTGCCTGCGGAGTTGTTGCCGATCATCCCGCCGAGCGTGGCGCGGTTGGACGTGGAGGTGTCCGGCCCGAACATCAGCCCGTGCGCGCCGGCCGCCCGGTTGAGCTGGTCCTGCACCACCCCCGGCTGGACGCGCGCGGTGCCCGCCTCCGGATCGAGCTCGAGGATCGTGCTCATGTACCGGGAGAAGTCGAGCACCAGCGCGTCGCCGACCGTCTGGCCGGCCAGGCTGGTGCCCGCCCCGCGGGGGAGGACGGCGACACCGTGCTCGGCGGCGATCGCCACGGCGGCGGCCACGTCGGCGGCGTTGCGCGGCGCCACCACCCCGCGCGGGGTGATCGAGTACATGCTGGCGTCGCGCGAGTAGAGGTGACGGGTGTAGTCGTCGAAGGCGACCTCCCCCTCGATCGCCCGCGACAGTGCCTGCGCGAGATCCGCGTGCTGTGTCGGCGACGTGCTCGCCGGCCCGGTCATCCGGCGTCCCGCAGGTGCTCCAGCGCCGCGTCGACCCCACCCGGCTTGATCGGCACCCCCGCCAGCTGCAGACCCATCTGCACACCGCCGAGCGTGCCGGCGAGCGTCAGGTCGTTGAAGTGGCCGAGGTGCCCGATCCGGAACACGGTGCCGGCCAGGCGGCCGAGACCGGTGCCGAGCGACATGTCGAACCGGTCGAGGATGATCCGGCGCACCTCGTCGGCGTCGTGACCGTCGGGCAGTAGCACCGCCGTCAACGACCCGGAGTACTCCCGGTCGTCGGCGCACAGCACCTCCAGCCCCCACGTCCGGACGGCGGCGCGGGTGGCCGCGGCGTGGCGCTGGTGGCGGGCGAAGACGGCGGGCAGGCCCTCCTCGTCCAGCATGGCGAGCGCCTCGCGCAGGCCGTAGAGCAGGTTGGTGGCCGGCGTGTAGGGGAAGAACCCGCGGGTGTTCGCGTCCAGGATCGGCGCCCAGTCCCAGTAGGACCGCGGGAGCCCGGCCGAGCGCGACGCGGCCAGCGCCTTCTCGCTCACGGCGTTGAAGCCCAGCCCGGGTGGCAGCATCAGGCCCTTCTGCGAGCCCGCCACCGTGACGTCGACGCCCCACTCGTCGTGCCGGTAGTCGATCGAGGCCAGCGACGAGATGGTGTCGACGAGGAGCAGGGCGGGGTGCCCGGCGGCGTCCATCGCGGCCCGGACGGCGGGGACCCGGCTGGTGACGCCGGTGGAGGTCTCGTTGTGGACCACGCACACTGCCTTGATCACGTGTTCGGTGTCGGCGGTCAGTCGCGCACCGACGGCATCGGGGACGACGCCGTGGCGCCAGTCGCCGGGGATCACCTCGACGTCGAGACCCAGCCGTCCGGCGAGCTCGGCCCACAGCGTCGAGAACTGGCCGGTCTCGCCGATCAGCACGCGGTCGCCGGGACCGAGCGTGTTGGCCAGGGCCGCCTCCCACGCGCCGGTGCCGGAGGACGGGTAGATCACCACCGGTCCCGTGGTGCCGAACACCGGGCCGAGTGCGGGCAGCAGGGCCTTCGTGAGCTCGGCGAACTCGGGGCCGCGGTGGTCGATCGTGGGCGCCGCCATCGCCCGCAGCACCCGGTCGGGAACGTTCGTGGGCCCCGGGATCTGCAGGAAGTGACGCCCTCCGGTCGGACTCATGCCATGCCTCCAGGTGCGTCGTCGTTGCCGCTTCGTGGAAGACATCTACCGCATCCCGGGTGGGCGCGACAGGCTCGCACGAAGAGACGAGGGCCGAGGCACGCGTATCCGCGTACGGGGGCCTTGACCCGGTGGTGTGAGCCGAACCATACTCCTGGACGGAAACCGCCTTCCGCATTACGGAACAACGACGTCCGGCCGTGAGGAAATGGCATGTCCTATCAGGTGATCTCGATCCTCGCGCTGGTGGCGGCCTTCGTCCTCGCCACCGTGCTGCCCATCAACCTCGGCGCGATCTCGCTCGTGGCGGCGTTCGTCATCGGGACGCTGGCGCTCGACGGGAGTCCGGACGACGTCGCCGACGCGATCTTCGCGGGCTTCCCCGGCAGCCTGTTCGTGATTCTCGTCGGCGTCACGTTCCTGTTCGCCATCGCCCGCGCCAACGGCACCGTCGACTGGCTCGTGCACGTGGCCATGAAGGGCGTGGGCGGCCGGGTCGCCCTGATCCCATGGATCATGTTCCTGGTCACGGGCGTGCTCACGGCGTTCGGTGCCGTGGTTCCCGCCGCGGTCGCGATCATCGCCCCGGTCGGGATGGGGTTCGCGGTCCGCCACAAGATCAACCCGGTGCTGATGGGCCTGGCGATCATCAACGGGGCCAGCGCGGGTGGGTTCTCCCCGCTCAGCATCTTCGGCGTGATCACCAACGGCGTGGTCGCCCAGAACAACCTGCCGGGCAGCCCGCTGTTCCTGTTCCTCGGCAGCCTCGTGTTCAACGTGCTGCTCACCATCGTCGTCTTCCTGATCTTCGGCGGTCGCGAGCTGCTGGGGCGGGTGGCCGACACCTCGGGCGAGACGGCGGAGGAGCCGGCCGCGGCGAGCGCACCGGCCGGGCGGGAGTCGGGCACCAGCGGGGTCGCCTCCGGCGGCGGCCCGGGTGCCGCGCGGGCGACCACCACCGGCGCAACGGGTGCCGGCTTCACCGACAGCGAGCGGCCACCCGTCACCACGCTGGACCTGAACCGCTCGCTCACGCTGGTGGCGCTGATCGGCGTGGCCGTCGGTGCGCTGGCCTTCCAGCTCGACGTCGGACTGCTCGCCGTCACCGCCGCGGTTCTGCTGTCGCTGCTCGCCCCGCACACCTACAAGGGCGCGGTGGCCCAGGTGGCCTGGCCCACCGTGCTGCTGATCTGCGGGATCGTCACCTACGTCAACCTCATGCAGGACATCGGCACGGTCGACTTCCTCGGTAACCAGGTCGCCGCGATCGGTGTGCCGCTGCTCGCCGCGCTGGTGGTCTGCTACATCGGTGCCGCCGTGTCGGCCTTCGCCTCCACCACCGGCATCCTCGGCGCGCTGATCCCGCTGGCGGTGCCGTTCCTCCTCGCCGGGTTCGTGGGCCCGATCGGGCTCATCACCGCGCTGGCGATCTCCTCGTCGGTGGTCGACTCCAGCCCGTTCTCCACCTCCGGTGCGCTCGTCACGGCCAATGCCCCCGAGGACCGCCGCGACTACGTCTACCGCAGGTTGATGCGCTGGGGCTTCTCGATGGTCGTGATCGCGCCGCCTGTCACCTGGCTGTTGCTGGTGGTGCCGGGTTGGCTGTAGGCATGGAGCAGGAGCACGCGGCCGACGGGCCGCTCGCCGGTGTCACGGTGCTCGAGGTCGGTGTCTTCATGGCCGGCCCGTTCGCCACCATGCAGCTCGCCGACCTCGGGGCCAGGGTCATCAAGGTCGAGAACCCGGCCGGGCCGGACCCCACCCGCTCGACCGGTCCGTTCCTCGACGGCCCGGGCTCGCAGCGGCACAGCTCGCCCTTCCTGCGGCTCAACCGCAACAAGGAGTCGGTGGCGCTCGACCTCAAGTCCGACGCCGGGCGGGCGGCGTTCCTGCGCCTGGTGGCGGGGGCCGACGTGCTCGTGGAGAACCTCCGGCCCGGCGCGCTGCGCCGACTCGGTCTCGGGCCGGACGAGCTCGCGGAGCTCAACCCCGGGCTGGTCTACGCCTCCGCGTCCGGCTTCGGGCAGGACGGGCCGCTGGCGGCGCTGCCGGGACTGGACATCATGGCCCAGGCCCGTGCCGGACTGATGAGCATCACGGGCTCCCCGGACGGCGACCCGGTCAAGGTGGGCGTGCCGATCTGTGACCTCGTGAGCGGGCTCTACACGGCACTCGCGGTCACCGCCGCGCTGCTGCACCGCGACCAGCCCCACGGCGACGGGCGAGGGCAGCAGGTCGACGTGTCGTTGCTGGAGTCGGGCGTCTCCCTGGCGGTGTGGGAGGCCGGCACGTACTTCGCCACCGGGCAGGTCGGCCGCCCGCTGGGCTCGGCGCACCAGACGCAGGCGCCGTACCAGGCGGTGCGGTGCGCGGACGGCTGGGTGACGGTCGGGGCGATCACCCCGAAGACGTGGGACGGGCTGTGCGCCGCGCTCGACCTGCCGCATCTGCACGCCGACCCCCGTTACGCCGACTCGAGCGGCCGCCACGCCCACCGCACCGAGCTGATCGCCGCGATCGAGCAGGCCACCACGGCCCGCGACACCGCGGGCGTCGTCGCGGCGCTGGAAGCCGCCGGGGTCCCGTGCGCTCCGATCAACGACTACGGCCAGGTGTTCACCGACGCCCACCTCGCCGAACGGGACTTCTTCTGGGACGCCGAGCACCCCGACCTCGGCCCGGTGCGGCAGCTCGGCTCTCCGATGCGCCTGTCGGGCACGCCCGCCCGCCGGGGCGGCGCTGGACCGGTGCTCGGTGCCGACTCCCGGGCCGTGCTCGGCGAGGTCGGGTACAGCGACGCGGAGATCGACGCGCTGCTCGGGACGATGGCGCGATGACTGACGAACTCCTGGTCGAGCGCGATGGTCCGGCGCTGCGCGTCACCTTCAACCGCCCGAAGTCGCACAACGCGCTGACGTTCGCCATGTACGAGGGCCTGTACGAGGCCTGCGAACGGGCGGACTTGCAGGACGACGTCGCGGTGCTGGTGCTGCGCGGGGCCGGCGGCCGGGCGTTCGTCTCGGGCACCGACATCGCGCAGTTCGAGGGCTTCGACGGTCCGGCAGGCGTGGCCTACGAGGAGCGGATCACCCGTGTCGTGCGGAGGCTGGAGGACACGACGGTGCCCACCGTGGCCGCCGTCGACGGCTACTGCATCGGCGGCGGCCTCGCGCTCGCCGCGGCCTGTGACCTCCGCATCGCCACCTCGGCGTCCCGGTTCGGGGTGCCGATCGCCCGGACGCTGGGCAACTGCCTGTCGATGGACACCTACGCCCTGCTGCTGGGGCACCTGGGAGCGGCACGCACGCTCGACATGCTGCTGCGCGCCCGGCTGCTCGGCGCGGACGAAGCGCACGCGGCGGGGTTCGTCACCCAGCTCGTGGACGACGCCGAGGCCCTCGACGCGGCGCTCGCCGAGACCGTCGAGGCACTGGCCTCCCACGCTCCGCTGAGCATGTGGGCGGCCAAGCAGGCGATCACCCGGCTGCGGCGCGCGGGCCTCCCGAACGGTGACGACATCGTCTCGCGGGTGTACGGGAGCGCCGACTTCCAGGCCGCCGTGCGGTCCTTCGCGACGAAAGAAAGTGTGACGTGGAAAGGCGAGTGAGGCCTGCCGACTAACGTGCCCTGTCGGCAGCTCGCCCAACCGGAACGGGGAGAACCATGACTGGTGTGGCGCAACCCGACCGCAGTGGCGGTGTGCAGTCCCTGGACAGGGCGTTCGCCCTGCTCGAGCACATGGCCGACGCGGGTGGCGACGTCGCGCTCTCCGAGCTCGCCGTCCGGTCGGGTCTCCCGTTGCCGACGATCCACCGGATCATCCGCACGCTCGTGACGTCGGGATACGTCCGGCAGCTGCCGTCGCGCCGCTACGGGCTGGGGCCGCGGTTGATCGGGCTGGGTGAGGCCGCGTCCCGGATGCTGGGGGAGTGGGCACGCCCGCAGCTCGCCCAGCTCGTCGACCAGGCCGGGGAGACCGCCAACCTCGCGATCCTCGACGGGGACGCCGTCGTCTACGTCGCGCAGGTTCCGTCGCGGCACTCCATGCGCATGTTCACCGAGGTCGGGCGCCGGGTGCCGGTGCACTGCACGGGGGTGGGCAAGGTGCTGCTGGCACAGCTGCCGCCCGCTCAGGTGCACGCCATCGTGGTGCGCGCCGGCATGCCGGCGCAGACGCCGCACACGATCACCGACCCCGACCGGCTCGCCCGTGAGCTCGAACGGATCCGGCACCAGGGCTACGCGGTCGACGACGCCGAGCAGGAGATGGGCGTGCGCTGCGTCGCCGTCGCAGTGCCGGGTGGGCGCTCGACCACGGCGTTGTCGGTCTCCGGGCCGGAGACGCGGGTCACGTGGGCCGTGGTGGAACGTATGGTGCCGCTGTTGCAGCAGGCGGCCGCGGCGCTCGCCGGCCAGCTCGACGGACGGGGGGTCACGGCGTAGATGAACGAGGAACACCTGCGGCTGTGCGCGAGCGGCGAATGGGCCCGGCTCGTGGCCGACGACCTGCTGCCCTGGGTGCTGGGTGAGAACGACGGCATCGGGGACGACGTGCTGGAAGTCGGTGCCGGCCCCGGTCTGGTCACCGACCTGCTCGTGGAACGAGCCCCCCGGGTCACCGCGGTGGAGATCGACCCGGAGCTCGCGTCGGCGCTGCGGGAGCGGATGAGCGGCAGGCCCGTGGAGGTGATCACGGCGGACGCCACGGCGATGCCGCTGCCCGATGACCGGTTCTCCGCCGCGTTCTGCTTCACGATGCTGCACCACATTCCCGACGCCGCAGGTCAGGACCGCGCGCTGGCGGAGATCGCCCGCGTACTGCGACCGGGCGGTGTGCTGCTCGGCACCGACGGCCAGGACACCCCGGCCCGGCGGGCCCTGCACGTCGACGACGTCTTCAACCCCGTCGACCCGGCCGTGCTGCCGTCCCGGCTCACCGCGGCCGGGTTCACCGAGGCCGAGGTGGAGAGCAACGGCGACAGGTTCCGCTTCCGCGCCCGCCGCTGACCCCGCTGGTCCGCGGGATCGCCGCTGCCCCCTATCGGGACCGGTGGCCTCGGCGGACCCGGTGGTGTACTGCCAGGCCCCCGGCGCCGCGCCCCCGGCCAGCAGGTCCCTGTCGGCCTCCCCACCAGGCTTCGCACCGCGGATCCTCAGACGAGCTGCTCCAGATCCGCCTGACCGTTCAGCCAGGACCGCAGCAGCTCCTTGCGGACCTTTCCGGTCGAGTTCCTCGGCAGCCGGGCCAGCCGTTCGAGCCGGGACGGCAGGTACCAGTCCGTCATGCCCTGCGCGGTGAGGTACTTCCGCAGCTCCTCCAGGGTCGGCGCGGCGTCACCCCGGACCGTGATCACGGCGCACGCGAGCTCGGCGTCGTGCTCGTCGACGTAGCCGACCACCGCGACGTCGCCGACGGCCGGATGTTGCATCAACAGGTCTTCCACGTCGGCGATCGGGATCATGAACGCGCCGCCGACCCGGTCGGCGACCCGTCCCATCAGGCGAATTCCCCCGTGCCCGTCCCAGACCGCGAGGTCGCCGGTGTCGTACCAGCCGTCGTCGTGCTCCCGGGTCACGGTCAGCTGGTTCTCCTCGCCCCGGACGGTGGCCAGGCACACCGCCGGGCCACGGACGAAGAACCGCCCCGGCTGCCCAGGGGTGACCGGCGCATCGGAGCGGATGTCGATCTCGTAGCCGGGGAAGGGCCGCCCGTCGCTCTGCAGCGTCCAGTCGATGGGGTCGTCGGCCCTGGTCATGGTCGCGCAGCCGACCTCGGTCATGCCCCACTCCGAACGCAGGCCGATGCCGAAGGTCTCGATCACCGTCTTCACCACCCGGCTGGGGATCTTCGTGCCGGTGGCGGCCAGGACCCGAAGCGACGGCAACGGCGGCGGACGCTCCGCCACCGCGGCCACGAGCTGGTCGTAGTAGCTCGGCGCGGCCATCATGACCGCGACCCGCGCCTGTTCGAGCACTGCCAGCCCCGCTGACCCCGACCAGGTGTCCAGCAGGACGGCTCGCGCACCGGTCTGTAGCGGGATGTAGAGGGAGAACACGGTCCCGAGGCTGTACATCGCGCTGTGCGGGGTGAAGACGGCGTCTGCGGCAGTGATCGACTCGGCCGCTGCCAGTCCCGAGGAGCCCGCGTGCCAGGTGTTCTGCGTTCCCAGCACCCCCTTGGGCCGGCCCGAGGTGCCGGAGGTGAAAAGGACGATGAACACCGCGTCCGGGTCCTCTTCCGCATCGTCCAATGCGACGGGATGCCGCTCTTCCCACGGCGTGTTCTCGAAGAACTCGCCGAATTCGATCTCGGTGCCCGGTTCGGCCCGGCCGAGGACGACGAGCTTGCGCAGTCCGGGCAGATCCGCGGCGACCGATCGGGCCATTTCGGCGTGGTCGAACCCGTCCCACCGGTCGATGGTGATGAATACGTCGGCGTCCGCCCGAGCGAGAAGCCGTCCGAGCTCACGCCCCCGGATCGTGGTCATGACGGGGGCGATGACCGCGCGGAGCCGGGCTGCCGCCACGTACAGGGCGCAGGCCTGCCACCAGTTCGGCAGCTGCATGGCCACGACCTGGCCAGGCCGGACACCGAGCTCGTACAGCGCGCCGGCGAAGCGTTCCACCATGTGTGCGTAATGGGCGTAGGTGACGGTCGTCCGCCGCCCGTCCGCCGCAAAGGCGTCGATCGCCACCGCATCGGGGCTGGCGTCCCGCCATTTGCGCAGATCATTGATAATGCCGGTGTCCCGCCACCAGCCGTCCGATCGGTATTTTGCCGCCAATTCGGCCGAAGCGCGCACGGTGCACATCTCCGTCTGATCCTGTCGCATACACCACACTCCTCTGCTAACCGCTGGCGCATTTCCCGGAGGCGCTTGTTTACTCAGTATCGAGGCGTGCCGCGCCAATTTCTATTCCGAGAGTGCGGCGACTCGGTTCGGGAGCGCGGATACGACGGCCGCGCCGAGCGGACGCCCGGCGGCGGGCACCGCAAGCAGGCGCAACTGCTGCAAGAGTTTGCAGGAACCTGCGTTACGCTTGCGGCATGACACGACGGCTCGCGGTGGTGGCGCAGAAGGTGGGGGTCAGCGAGGCCACGGTCAGCCGGGTGCTCAACGGGAAGCCGGGAGTCTCGGAGGCCACCCGTGATGCCGTGCTCACGGCGCTCGACGTGCTCGGCTACGAGCGGCCCACCCGCCTCCGCGGGGAACGCGCCCGGCTGGTCGGGCTGGTGCTCCCCGAGCTGCAGAACCCGATCTTCCCCGCGTTCGCCGAGGTGGTGGGTGGTGCGCTGGCCCAGCAGGGCCTCACCGCGCTGCTCTGCACGAGCTCGGCGGGCGGGGTCAGCGAGGCGGCGTACGTCGACCTCCTGTTGCAGCAGCAGGTGTCGGGCGCGATCTTCGCCGGCGGCCTCTACACCGAGGCCGACGCCCGGCACGACCACTACCGGCTCCTGCTGCAACGCAAGCTGCCCACCGTGCTCACCAACGCCGCTGTCGACGCGCTGGGGCTGCCGCAGGTCTCGTGCGACGACGGCGCGGCCGTCGAGCAGGCGTTCAACCACCTGGTGGCGCTCGGCCACCGCCGCATCGGGCTGTTGCTCGGCCCCGCGTCCCACGTGCCGTCGCGGCGCAAGCTCGCCGCGTTCGCCGCCGCCAACGCCCGCGCCGGCCGTCCGGAGGGCGACAGGCTCGTCGAGCACGCGATGTTCTCGCTGGAGAGCGGCCAGGCCTCGATGCTGCGGCTGCTCGACCAGGAGGTCACCGGGGTGATCTGTGCGAGCGACCCCCTCGCACTCGGCGCCATCCGGGCGGCGCGCCGCCGGGGCCTGTCGGTACCGGGCGACCTCTCGGTGATCGGCTACGACGACTCGACCCTGATGAGCTGCGTCGACCCGGCCCTCACCACGATCCGGCAGCCGATCGAGGCGATGGGCCGGGCCGCGGTCGACCTGCTGGTCCACCAGATCGAGGGCAGCGCGGTGGGCACCGCGGAGCTGATGTACGAGCCGGAGTTGGTGGTGCGCTCCTCGACAGGACCGGCGAAGGCACGTTGATGTCGATAAAGTGACGAGATTCCGTCAGTCTCTTGCGGATATCTGACGCACACCGCTACCGTCCCCGCTCACACGATCGGGTGACGCGAGCGGGGGCGCATGGACGGGCTGGCGGCGCACGACGAGCTGTGGTGGCGCGATGCGGTGATCTACGAGGTCTACCCCCGCAGCTTCGCCGACGGCGACGGGGACGGCATCGGTGACCTGGCCGGCGTCCGGTCGCGGCTCGGCCACCTGCGCGATCTCGGTGTCGACGCCATCTGGTTCACGCCCTGGTACCTCTCCCCGATGGCCGACGGCGGCTACGACGTCACCGACTACCGCGCGATCGACCCGGCGTTCGGCACGCTCGCCGAGGCGGAGGAGCTGATCGCCGCCGCCCTCGCCGTCGGTATCCGCACGATCGTCGACGTCGTCCCGAACCACGTGTCCGACCAGCACCCCTGGTTCCAGGCCGCGCTGGCCACCGCGCCCGGCTCGCCGGAGCGTGCGCGCTTCTGGTTCCAGCCGGGCCGCGGCCCCGGCGGTGCCGAGATGCCGACGCACTGGCCGTCGATGTTCGGCGGCGACACCTGGACCCGCACCAAGAACGCCGACGGGACATCGGGGGAGTGGTACCTGCACCTGTTCAGCTCCGGGCAGCCCGATCTCAACTGGAGCCACCCCGACGTCCGCCGGGAGCACGAGGACGTGCTGCGGTTCTGGTTCGACCGCGGCGTCGCCGGCGTCCGGATCGACTCGGCCGCGCTGCTGGTCAAGGACCCAGCACTGCCGGAGATCCCGGCCGACCCCGGTCCGGGCGAGCACCCCAACACCGACCGCGACGAGCTGCACGAGATCTACCGCGGCTGGCGGGAGATCGCCGACTCGTACCCGGCGGACCACGGCCCGGGCCGGCGGATCCTGGTCGGGGAGATCTGGCTGCCCGACGTCGAGCGCTTCGTCCGCTACCTGCGTCCCGACGAGCTGCACACGGCGTTCAACTTCGACTTCCTGGCCCGGCCGTGGGACGCGGCACAGCTGCGCGCGTCGATCGACGCCACCCTGGCCGCCCACGCGCCGGTGGGCGCGCCCGCCACCTGGGTGCTGTCCAACCACGACGTGACGCGGCCGGTCACGCGCTACGGCCGTGCCGAGTCCGGGTTCTCGTTCGCGGCCAAGCGGGCGGGCACCCCGACCGACCTGGAACTGGGCAGGGGGCGGGCGAGGGCGGCCGCGCTGCTCTCGGCGGCGCTGCCCGGTTCGCTCTACCTCTACCAGGGCGACGAGCTGGGGCTGCCCGAGTACGAGGAGCTCGACGACGACCTCCGGCAGGACCCGATGTACCTGCGCTCGGGGGGCGTCGACCCCGGCCGGGAGGGCTGCCGGGTGCCGCTGCCGTGGCACGGTGACCGTCCGCCGTTCGGGTTCTCGCCGCCGGGTGCGCAGCCCACGTGGCTGCCGCAGCCCGTGGAGTGGGGGGAGCTGACCGTGGCGGCGCAGGAGGCCGACCCCGGTTCGATGCTCGCCCTGTACCGCGCCGCGCTCCGGATCCGCCGTGCCGAGCCCGGCCTCGGCGACGGCCCGATGGAATGGCTACCCGCCGCGGACGGCGTGCTGGCGTTCCGCCGCGGACCGTCGTTCACCTGCGTGGTGAACCTGTCGCCCCGGCCCGCGGTGCTGCCTGCCCACACCGCGGTGCTCCTGGCGAGCGCCCCCCTGACCGACGGCGGGCTGGCCCGCGACACCGCGGTCTGGCTACGCACGTCCCCGTGATCGGACGGCACCGGCACTGACGAGAGGGAGCGACAATGAGGTCCATCCGCAAGGCCGCCACCGCGGTATCGGCAGCGCTGGTCGTCGCCGGTCTGCTGGCCGCGTGCAGCAGTTCGTCCGACGATCCGGCGGCCGGCGGGAAGACGGCCATCACGGTGGTCAGCCTCAAGCCGGGCAGCGAGCAGGCGGCGTTCGACGCCTTCGAGAACCAGGTCAGGCAGTTCGAGGCCGCGAACCCGGACATCGACGTGACCTCGCAGGAGTACGAGTGGACGGGCCCCACGTTCACCGCGCAGCTCGCCGGGGGCACCCTGCCGACCGTCTTCACGGTGCCCTTCACCGACGGCAAGGCGCTGATCGAGCGCGGGCAGCTCGCCGACCTCACCGAGCACGTCCGGGGTTTCGGCTACGCCGACAAGTTCAACGAGACCGTGCTGCAGTCCGGGCAGAGTGACGACGGCGGGATCTTCGGGGTGCCCACGGCGGCCTACGGCGTCGGCCTGCACTACAACCGCACGCTCTTCGCGCAGGCCGGGCTCGACCCGGACAAGCCCCCGGCCACCTGGGACGAGGTGCGCACCTACGCGAAGCAGATCGCCGAGCGCACCGGGCAGGCGGGCTACGCGCAGATGACCGAGGAGAACACCGGCGGCTGGATGCTGACCTCGCTCACCTACGCACTCGGTGGCCGGATGCAGACCGTCAACGGCGACAAGGTCGAGGCCACGATCGACAACCCCGGCGCGCGGGAGGCGCTGACCCGGCTGCGGGACATGCGCTGGCAGGACAACTCGATGGGCAGCAACTTCCTCTACGACTGGGGAACCATTAACCAGGAGTTCGCCGCCGGCCGGATCGGCATGATCATGGGCGGCTCGGACATCTACGAGTCTCTGGCGCAGCAGAACAACATCAACCCGGCCGACTACGGGCTGTCCGTGCTGCCGCTCGCGCCGGGCGCGTCGGCCGGCCTGCTCGGCGGCGGCACGCTCGCCGCGGTGAACATCAAGGCCACGCCGGAGCAGCAGGCCGCCGGGGCGAAGTGGATCGACTTCTACTACATGGCCAAGTACCTGAAGCAGGACGCGGCGGAGCTCGACGCCAGGACGCTGGCCGAGAGCGACCAGCCGGTCGGCCTGCCGGAGCTGCCGGTCTTCGACAAGGCGACGCTCGACCAGTACAACGAGTGGATCAAGCCGTACGTCAACGTGCCGCTCGACCAGATGCGCTTCTTCTCCGACGGGATCTTCGACCAGGACCTCGCCGGTGAGCCCACGGCGCGCACCCAGGAGATGTACGCGGTGCTGGACACCGTCGTGCAGGCGGTGCTCACCGACCAGGGTGCCGACATCACGACGCTGCTGAGCACGGCCGACGCCGAGGTCCAGGCGATCATCGACCGGGGCTGAGCATGCGTACCTGGGTCCGGCGCGGTGGCCTGAGCACGCTGGTCTTCCTGCTGCCGCTGCTGGTGATCTTCGGCGTGTTCTCGTGGCTGCCTATCGTGCGGGCGGCGCTGATGAGCGTGCAGCAGACCAACCTGGTCACCGCGCCGGAGTTCGTCGGGCTGGAGAACTTCGAGTCGGTGCTGGACGATCCGCTGTTCTGGACCGCGGTGCAGAACACCGGGCTGTTCGCGCTCATCGCGCTGGTGTTCGGCTACCCGCTGCCGTTGGTGCTGGCCGTGCTGATGAGCGAGGTGCGCCGGTTCCGCGGGCTGTTCAGCGCCATCGCCTACCTGCCGGTGGTGGTGCCACCGGTGGTGGCGGTGCTGATGTGGAAGTTCTTCTACGACGCCCGCCCCGACGGGGTGTTCAACACCATCCTCGGCTGGGTGGGGCTGGGCCCGTACCAGTGGCTGCAGTCGGCCGACACCGCGCTGCCGTCCCTCGTGCTGGAGGCCACGTGGGCGGCGGCGGGCGGCACGGTGATCATCTATCTGGCCGCGCTGATCGGGGTGCCCGCCGAGCTGTACGACGCTGCCGACGTGGACGGGGCGTCGATCTGGCGCAAGATCTGGCACGTCACCCTGCCGCAGCTGCGCGGCGTGCTGCTGGTCACCCTGATCCTGCAGATCATCGGCACCTCGCAGGTGTTCCTCGAGCCGTTCCTGTTCACCGGGGGCGGCCCGGCGAACTCGACGCTCTCGGTGCTGCTGCTGATCTACAACTACGCGTTCGGTTCCAGCCTGGGTGGCGACTACGGGGCGGCCACGGCACTGAGCCTGATGCTCGCGGTGTTCCTGGCCGCGCTGTCGGCCGTCTACTTCTGGCTCACCCGATCCTGGAGCACCTCATGAGCACTCCGACGAGCACGCGA
This sequence comes from Pseudonocardia xinjiangensis, assembly GCF_050948425.1. NCBI lineage: Bacteria > Bacillati > Actinomycetota > Actinomycetes > Pseudonocardiales > Pseudonocardiaceae > Pseudonocardia > Pseudonocardia xinjiangensis. The sequence goes on from NZ_CP192009.1 coordinate 671,283, forward strand.
CCCGTGGTTCCCGCAGGCGCGGAGCCCGTCGCGGCGCAGCCCGTTCCCCGGCGGCCCGCCCGGTGGCTGGTCGGACGGGCCGGCCACCGGTCCGACGACCAGCCGCCGCGCGGGATCGTCTCGGACGCGGAGCGGCGCACGCCCGTCGTGCGGGTGGCGCTGCGGCTCACCCATGCCGTGGTGCTGGTGGCGCTTTCGGTGGTCGGGCTCGGTCCGATCCTCTGGCTGGTGAAGGCCTCGATCAGCACCACCCAGGACACCCTCCGCAGCCCGATGGCGCTGTTCCCGAGCGGGGTGGACTGGGCGAACCTGGCCACCGCATGGTCGACGGTGCACATCGACCTGCACTTCGCCAACAGCATGATCATCGCCACGGGCGCCTGGCTCGTGCAGCTGGTCGTGGCCACCACCGGCGGCTACGCCCTGTCGGTCCTGCGGCCCCGGTACGGGCCGGTCCTGTACTGGCTGGTGCTCAGCACGCTGTTCGTCCCGGCCGTGGTGCTGCTCGTGCCGCTCTACCTGACCGTGCTCGACCCGCCGCTGCTCGGGGTCTCGTTGATCAACTCGTTCTGGGCGGTCTGGCTACCGGCCGGGGCGAACGCCTTCAACGTGCTGCTCACCAAGCGGTTCTTCGACAACCTGCCTCGGGAGATCTTCGAGGCCGCCCGGATCGACGGAGCCGGCCCGTACCGGATCTTCTGGTCGGTGCTGCTGCCGATGTCCCGCCCGATCCTCGGCGTGGTGTCGGTGTTCGCCTTCATCGCGGCCTGGAAGGACTTCCTGTGGCCGCTGCTCGTGCTGCCCGACCCGGACGTCCAGCCGCTCTCGGTGCGGTTGCCCACGCTGGCCCGGTCGATCGAGCTGGACGTGCTGCTCGCGGCGCTCACGATCTCGGCGCTGATCCCGATGGTGCTGTTCCTGGTGTTCCAGCGGACGTTCCTGCGCAGCGCAGGCCTCAGCGGTGCGCTGAAGGGTTGAGTGCAGCGGCTGGGAGAGATCAGCCGAAGATGCGGGACAACAACCGCTGTTGCTGACGACGGACGGCGTGGCGGGCGCTCCACAGATCGGCACAGGACCGGCAGGGCTCCCCGTCCGGAGCCGACATGGGGGCTGCGGCGACCATGTGCCCGCAGACGGCCGAGTAGTAGCCCGAGTGGTGCGCTACACCCTGGGTGAGCTCGCTGTCCGGTACGGCGTGGGCGCGACCATCGGTGACACAGGTGACCGAGACGGTCGCCATCGACTGCGCGCCGGCAAACGCCGGCTGTTGTGTTCTGCTCACGGCCCCCCGCTCCGCACACAGTGTGTCCGCGTGTGCCCGAAAGCACACACCGTCCGAGGGACAGTCTGCCGTGTACAGCTTGCATTCGCAAGCGTGTCTGCAACAACATCTGCAATTGCAGATGCAACGCACGCACCCCCGGACAGCGAGGCCGGAGGGGGCCGGAAGGGTCGGAGGTCGGACATGCAGCACCACGACGGCACCAGCGTCACCGCTGATCATCTCGGAGCCGTCGCGTGGCGGAAGAGCCAGGCCAGCAACCCCAACGGCGACTGCGTCGAGCTGGCCCACCTGGCCAACGGCGAGGTGGCCGTCCGCAACTCGCGCGACCCCCGTGGGCCCGCGCTCGTCTACACGCGCGCGGAGATCGCGGCCTTCATCCGCGGCGCCAAGGACGGCGAGTTCGACGACCTCATCGCCTGATCGACAGTAGACCGGCCGCAACCCACCCCGGACGGTCTATGCTCCTCGACCTGAAGGTGGCGGTGCTGCTCGTTTGTTCCCGGGCCCGATCGAGTCAGGACAGGTTCGTCGTGAAGGTTGAGCTGTGAGAGCAGAGCCGGAAGGCCGGTCCCCGCTGGCGTCGTCCGACCCCGCTCAGGCGGGCGGCCCCACCGTCCTGCGCATCGTCCTCGGCACCCAGCTTCGGCGCTTGCGCGAGGCCAGCGGGATCACCCGTGAGGCCGCGGGCGACGCGATCAGGGCGTCCCACGCGAAGATCAGCCGGCTGGAGCTCGGCCGGGTGGGCTTCAAGGAACGCGACATCGTCGACCTGCTGTCGCTCTACGGCGTCACCGACCAGGGAGAGCGCGAGGAGTTCCTCGGCCTCGCCCGCCGCGCCAACGCGCGGGGCTGGTGGCACCAGGACGGCAACATCCTCCCCAGCTGGTTCGAGATGTACATCGGGCTCGAGCAGGCCGCGAGCGTCATCCGCACCTACCAGGTGCAGTTCGTGCCCGGCCTGCTCCAGAGTGAGGAGTACGCGCGCAGCGTCATCCTGGTCGGCCACCAGGACGCGTCCGCCGACGACATCGACCGCCGGGTCCGGCTGCGGATGACCAGGCAGAAGATGCTCACGGAGCCCGGCGCGCCCCAGCTCTGGGCCGTGATCGACGAGGCGGCCCTGAGCCGGCCGTTCGGCTCCAAGCGGGTCATGCGTGAGCAGCTGGAGTACCTGCTCGAGATGACCACGCTGCCGAACGTCACGGTCCAGGTGCTCCCGTTCGACTTCGGTATCCACGCCGCCGCGGGCGGTCCCTTCACCATCCTCCGGTTCGCCGAGGCCGATCTGCCCGACATCGTCTACCTCGAGCAGCTCAACAGCGCCGTCTATCTCGACAAGCGCCCTGAGGTCGAGGACTACCTCGCCGTCATGGAGCGGGTCAGTGTCCAGGCGGAGACCCCGATCGACACGAAGGCTCTCCTGCGGGAGAAGCTCGCCGACATGTGAGGCCGCCGGCTCGGCTCAGGACACCTTCCGCGCCATGCCCGCCGAGATGAGGGTGTGCACCGGGCTGTCGGCGGGGGTGAGCTCGTCGGGGTGCCAGTCGTTGCCGTAGACCAGGCCGGGCTCCAGCATCTCGAGCCCGTCGAAGAGGCGACGCAGTTCCTCCCACGTGCGGAAGCGTCCCGTTCCCAGGCCACCGTCCAGGAACGCCTTCTCGAGATCCTTCGCGCGGTCCTCGTCGTCGTCGAGGAAGTTGGTGGTGACCAGGTAGGAGCCCACCGTGAGCCGGTTCCTGATGGCCGCGGCCGCGGGAAGGACCTCGGCGTCGGTGAGGTGGTGCAGGATGCTCGCGGCGATGACCGCGAACGGCTCGTCGAAGTCGATGTGCTCCTTGACGGCCGGGTTGTCGAACACCGAGTCCGGCTCGCGGATGTCGGCCATGATCATGGTGGTGGTGTTCTCCTGGCTGAGCAACGCCCGGCCGTGAGCCAGCACCACGGGATCGTTGTCGACGTAGACCACACGGACGTCCCGGTCCACCTCGTGGGCGATCTCGTGGACGTTGCCCAGGGTGGGCAGACCCGAGCCGAGATCGATGATCTGACGGATCCCCGCGTCGCGCACGAGGTACCGCGTGGCCCGGCGCAGGAGATTGCGGTTGTCCCTGGCGAGGCTGCCGACCTGGGGGACCGCGGCGAAGATCGCGTCGGTGGCCCGGCGGTCGATCTCGAAGTGTTCCTTGCCGCCGAGGATGAAGTCGTAGACACGGGCGATCGACGGCCTGCTCAGATCCACCTCGGGAGGAAGAGCGACGCCGGCACGGCCGCGGTTGCCGGTCTTGTCCGCCCGGCCAGCCATCACAGTTCTCCTCCATCAGGTGGCACTCACGCCTACCTGGTGCCGCTCCGAAGATCGCGGTGGAAGTCTAGCGCGATTGCCTACATACCGATGACCAAGGCTCGTGGTGCGTCGGCCTTGTGAACGGGCCTCCGATCCGAATTCGGCGGGGCGGAATCCGCTCCGTTTTCGCCGCGGCTCAGCAGGATCGGTGCCGTGGCCAGGACGATCAGGATGAGCACTCCGGCGAACATCAGGAGGCCGAACCGGGGCGTGGTGTACCGCTCCAGGAGGCCCAGCCCGACCACCGGAACCGTCAGCCCGCTGTAACCCGCCAGGAACAGACCGGCGAGCGCCTCGGCACGGCTGTCCGCCGGGGCGAGCGCGCCGACGGTGCCGACGGTCCCCCGGAACAGCAGGCCTGCGCCCAGCCCGGAGACGACGCCACCGGCGAGGAACGCGGCGAGACTGGGCGTGCGCAGCCAGACCGCCCCCACCAGCAGTGCGAGCCCGACCAGGACGGTCCCGACCCCGGCCAGCAGGACACGGTGCACGCTGCTCCTCGCGGTGGCGACCTGCGCGATGACGGCCGAGGAGAAGACCAGGAACGTGACGGCACCGGCCAGCGCGACCGAGGGGTGGTGCAGCGTCCCGGCGAGGTAGCTCGGCGCGAGCGAGGTGAACAGCCCGAGCGCGGCGAAGACGACGAACATGCCCGTGGCCGCCGCGGCGAACAGGCGGCGGGCGTGCGGCGGAACCGAGACGCGCTGCGGCCGGTAACGCGGTCGCGGCCTCAGCGCGGGACGGGTCTCCGGGGCGGCCAGCACGAGCAGCACCGCGATCGTCAGCGCGACGGTGAACACCACGAACGGGACGGTCAACGGGTGGCCCACCCACTGGGCGAGTGCCCCGGACACGACGGTCCCCACGCCGAAGCCGCCGAGGTTCGCCGCCGTGCCGACGACCTGGGCCCGCCGGCTCGACCCGCCCGGGCGGTGCGCGGCATGGAGTTCGGCCAGCCAGGCGGTCGCCGTGGCGGTGAAGGCGCCGACCCCGAGGCCGGTGAGTGAGCGTGCGACGAGCAGCCCGGGCAGGGCGGGCCAGACCAGGAAGACCACGGCGGCGGCCATCTCCAGGAGCATCGCCGGGACGAGGATGCGCTTGCGGCCGTGCCAGTCGGACACGTGCCCGGCCAGGAAGAGGCTGAGGACCGAACCGATCGCATAGGCGGCGAAGACGATCGTCACCATGAATGCCGAGAAACCGTCGCGCTCCCGATAGAGGGAGTAGAGCGGTGTCGGAACCGTCCCGAATGCGATGACCGTGACAAAGGCAAAAGCAACGGCCCAGAAGCCGAAGCCGGGGCGGCGCAGGCGTCCGGGGGGCACCGGCAGGCGGGAGGCAACCATGCATCCAGCCTGCGAGTGCCGGGCCATCCGTCGCCACGAAGGAACGTGCTCGTCGCCATCGCGAATCGCGATACCGTCGTCGAGGTGGAACTGCGACACCTGACCGCGTTCGTCGCCGTCGCCGACGAGGGCGGCTTCACGCGCGCCGCCGACCGGCTCCACCTGGTGCAGTCGGCGGTCTCCGCGGCGGTGCGGAACCTGGAGAAGGACCTGGGGGCCGCGCTCTTCGAGCGCAGCTCCCGCGGCGTCACCCTCACCGGTGCCGGGCGAGCTCTCCTCCCCGAGGCCCGCGCGACGCTCGCCGCGGCGACGGCGGCCAGGGAGTCCGTCGAGCAGGTGGCCGGCGGTCTGCGGGGCACCGTGACGCTGGGAGTCATGCAGGCGATGCGCACGATCAGCGTGCCCGGCGTGCTCAGCGTGTTCCGCACCGAGCATCCGAACGTCACCGTCGAGGTCCGCCACGCCGGCGGCTCGCCCGGCAACGCCGAGCAGGTGCGTGACGGCCGGCTGGACCTGGCGTTCGTCTCCCTGCCCGACGGGCGGATGCCCGGCCTCGCCGTGACCCCGCTGACCCGGGAGCCGATGCTGCTCGCCGTGTCGCCCGAGCACCCCCTGAGCGGCCGCCGGTCGGTGGAGCTCGGCGCGCTGAGCGGGGAGGTGTTCGTGGACTTCCCCGCGGGATGGGGCATGCGCGAGGCCAACGACCGGGCCTTCGCCGCGGCCGCGGTGCAGCGCACGGTGGCCTACGACATCAACGACGCGGCCACCGTTCTCGACTTCGTCGGCCATGGCCTGGCAGCCGGGATGATCACGGCCTCGGCGGTGGAGGGACGGCGCGACATCGTCCTCGTCCCGGTGCGCCACCACGTCCCGCACTTCGAGACCGCGGTCGCGGTCGCGGCGGGCAGGCGGCTCGGTGCGGCCGCCGATGCGCTGCTGGCCACGATCTGCCGGGCCGCCGGGGTGGGCGATCCCGACGGGTGTCTCAGACGGTGATGAGCTCGGTGGTGTGCAGGCCGAGCTCGTCGATCAGGGACCGCACCTCACCCGCGTAGACGGGGTTCATGAGCAGCACGGTGCGAGGCGGTGCCGGGACGAGGTCGTGCGGCGCGACGATGGGGAGCCCCAGGCCGCCGATGTAGTGGTGCTGCAGGCCGGGGTTGATGTCGACCACCGCGGACACCGCGGCCGCGTGGTCCCGGAGCATGTTGAGGAACGTGAGGCCCTTGGCCCCGCCGCCCCAGACGACCACCCGCTCGCCTGCGGCGGCGCGGTCGTCGAGCCATGAGCCCCAGTGGGCGATCCGGCCGAGGGTGTGCGTGGCGAAACCCTCACAGAGCAGGTGCAGCCGGTCCAGCTCGGCGGCCGGGCCCGGCTCGCCGGAGGGCGCGGGGTGACGGGCCGGTGCGGCCTCGGCGACGACGTACTGGTCGGTGTAGGTCGTCCGCACGTCGAGCACGTCGAACCCGAGGCCGCGGAGGTAACCGGCCAGCGTGTCCGGGGTGAAGTAGGAGCAGTGCTCGTACTGCAGGTCCCAGAACGCCCCGTCGGTGAGGATGCGGCCGAGGTCGGGCACCTCGGCCAGCAGCACCGGCACGCCGGCCGCCCGCATCCCGGCCATGATGTCCGACCCGAACACGGCGAGCTCCGGGATGTGCTCGAGCGTGTGCCGGCAGACGATCGCCGCCGTGCCGGGCTCGACCATCCGGGGTGAGTAGAACGCGGGCACCGCGCTCAGCCGCTCGGCGAGGTCGGCCGGAACGCGGTCGGGACCGAAATGGGGGTCGATGCCCGTGACGGTGCCGACGCCGGCACGGAGCAGTTCGGCGGCGAAGTCGCCCGCGCCGCAGCCGATCTCGACGACGTGCGCGCCGCGCAGCCCGTGCCGCTGCACCCACTGCCCGCTCAGCTCCGCTGCGTACGCGGCGAAGCGGGGGGAGAGGTGCTGCGACTCCTCGTGCTCTCCGGTGTAGTCCAGCTTCGACATGTCGAAGGACCGGTTGAACACGACGCCGCAGGTGCCGCACAGGGCGAGCTCCTGGTCTCCCGTGGTGACCGCCCGGGCCTCGTCCGGGGTGGTGAAGACCGCGGTGCCGTGGACCGGCAGGCCGGCCAGGCGGATGAACGCCTCGGGAGCCGGAGCGGCACAGGCCGGGCAGGCGGCCGGCTCGCTGCGCGCCGCCGCACCGGCCGTCGCCGAGGCGGTCAGGTCGATCATGGTCACCTCTGCGTGCGGATCAACAGCCATCGCAGCGGAGGGTAGTGGGGCGCGCCGCCGTTCTCAGATGCGGTCGTCGAACGCCGTCCGGAACCGGCGGTCCCCGACCTTGAGCAGCACGTCCTGGAGGGAGAAGGTGCTGTCGAGCACCTGCCGGATCTCCTCCAGCAGTGACCGGATCTCGCGCACACGCTCCTCGGGACGCTCGTTCTCCAGGTACCGGACGACGTCGCGGTACACGTGCTCGTCCCAGCGGTGCTCGGTCGACACGGCCCCGTTCTCGAGAACCGACCGCACCGCGTCCACGCGCATGAACGCCTCGTGGTCGTCGACCCCGGCCTGGTCCTGGAGAAGCGCGATCTGCCTCGGCGACGGTTCGGCCATCGGGAACCGGCCGCGGGCCATGACGGCCAGCAGGATGTCGAGGGCGTTCACCTTCCCGCGGAGCAACGGTGCGAGGCGGGCGATCGACCCGGGAGCGAGGATGTTGAGCTGGGTGCTCAACCGGCTCATCGTCGAGCCGATCCGGTCGAGCGTGAAACGCTGTTGCTGGACCATGTCGCGGATCCAGGCGCCGCCCGTGACGGCGGAGGGATCGTCGCCGTGCTCCAGGTGCCGCGCCATCCGCCTGGTGTAGGTCCGGAGACTCTGGACGATGTCCTCGGCACAGAGCATCGCCTCGTTCAGCTGCGCGTACAGCATGAACAGCTCGGCGCCCATCTCGTTCAGCCGCCTGGTCCGCGCGGCGGCCCCCGCAGCAGGCAGCGCTCTGGTCACCGTCTCGATGAGCACTTTCAGCAGCTCGAGCACGCCTCTCGCTCCTAGCGCGCGAAGGCGTCGAGAGCGCCGAGCAGCCGGTCGCGCAGGCCGTCGCTGCCCTTGTGCCCGGAGTCGCTGATGGCGAAGAGCTCCGCGTCGGGCCAGGCGCGGGCGAGCTCCCACGCCGTGTGCAGTGGCCCGCTCATGTCGAGGCGGCCGTGGATCAGGACGCCGGGGATGCCCGCGAGGCGGCCGGCGTCCCGCAGCAGCGCGCCCTCCTCCAGCCACGCGCCGTGGGAGAAGTAGTGCGCGCAGATGCGGACGAGGGCCAGCACGTCGTCCGCCGGGCGGTCGCTGAAGACGTTCGGCTTCCCGTTCGGCTCCAGGGAGAGGATCGCGTCCTCCCAGGTGCACCAGTCGTTCGCGGCGCGGTGCCGCACGAGCGGGTCGGGATGCTCCATCAGGCGCGCGTAGGCGGCCACGAGGTCGCCGTCGCGCTCGGCTTCGGGGACGCCCGCCCGGAACTGCTCCCACTCCTCGGGGAAGAACCGCCCGACGCCCCGGTAGAGCCAGTCGATCTCCGAACGCCGGCTGGTGGTGACGGCGACGAGCACGATCTCGGACACCCGGTGCGGGTAGCGCTCGGCGTAGGCGAGGGCCAGCGTGCTTCCCCACGAGCCGCCCGAGAGCAGCCAGCGTTCGATGCCGAGGTGCTCGCGTAGCCGCTCCATGTCGGAGAGCAGGTGCTCCGTGGTGTTGACCGACATGTCCGTGGCCGGGTCACTCGCGTGCGGACGGCTGCGGCCGCAGCCGCGCTGGTCGAACAGGACGGCGCGGTACCGGTCGGGGTCGAACTGCCGCCGCATGTTCGTGGAGCAGCCGCCCCCGGGGCCGCCGTGCACCAGGACGGCCGGTTTGCCGTCGGGGTTGCCGCACGTCTCCCAGTACACGAGGTTGCCGTCGCCGACGTCGAGCATCCCCTGGTCGTACGGCTCGATCGGCGGGTAGCTCTCGACCATGTCCGTCCCCTTTCGCCCGCCGGTACGGTACGGGCGGAGGGGACGGGTCGCGAAGATCGGGTCGGGTCGTGCTCAGCGCAGGTCGGCAGGGTCTCCCCGGCCGGGCCATATCTTCGAGCCGAGCGCCCCGCCGAGTGCGGCGGCGGCCACCGACACCCCGAGCCCGAGCGCGGCCCAGCCCGCCATCTGCCGGGCGGAGTTGAGCACGAGCACCGGGTCGAACCCGATGTTCTGCTGCTGCCCCGCGCCGAAGAGGTCGGCCAGCGGCCCCACCAGCGCGCCGCTGCCGACCACCGCGAGGGTGACGATCACGATCAGGCTCAACGCCCAGACGAGGACGCCGTGCAGCAGGCCGTCGCCCACGCGCCGCCACATCGTGGACGCCCCGGCGAGCAGGCCGCCGACGAAGAACGCGACCAGCGCCAGGATGCCGGCGACGATGCCCCCGGTCGTGGTGCCGCCGCCGTAGCCCATGCCGAGCAGGCCGAGGGCGAAGAACAGCAGCTGCAGGACGATGAACGTCGCCAGTGCGACCAGAGCACCGGCCCACACCGCTCCCCACCGCACCCGGTCGTGCCATGGCGCCGCCGCCTCCGCGGTTGCTGCTGCAGCCCCCGTCGCCCAGTTGGTCGTCGACGCTCTCGGCGGTGTCGTCTGTGTCGTCTGCGGCGCTGTCGTCTGCGGCGGTGTCGGCGGCGGGGTGGGAGTCGGCATCGGAGCCGGAGCGGGGGTCGCTCGGGGGGTCGGGCTCGGGGTCGCCGCCGTCGGCGCGGTACCGGCCTGGTCGTAGCCGCCTGCCGGGGCTCCCTGCTCCGCCAGCCCGCCCTGCCCAGCCCGAGGGTCGACCCCGGTTCTCGCGGCGCCCGTCTCATCCGGTGTGGTCATGTGGATCTCCTGCTCTTCCGAGAAGCCGGGATCACCCATTCGGGCCGCCTCGGGCGGCCGTCGGGATCCATTTCTCTGCGGCTGAGGACAACGGAGAACTGCCTACGCCGTCTGATCCGGCAATTACTCACCCCGGCGCAGGTGAAGGGATGTTAGAACCGGACGTTGCGGGCCGCAACGGCGTCACCCTATCGATGCGCGCGTACTCGGCGACCTGATCTACGAATGCGTCCGGAATCTCACCGAACTGATTCGTCCCGGGACCATTACGAGCGCCCGGACGGGTGGGGGCGCCCCGGGAAGTCGATCCGTCCCAGCGGCCAGTCCGCGGCGAGCCAGTGCGCCACGGCCTCGTACAAGGGGTGGTCCAGCTCGGCCCGGTCGGCCCGTACCCAGCAGCGCACCACGGTGTCGAAGTCGGCTCCGCGCGCGGGGTAGATGTAGACGCACCCGATCACGTCACCACCGGCTGGCTCGATGACGGTGTAGGTGAAACCACTGCGCCGGGCGAAATCCTGCGCGTGACCGCGCAGGTCGGCGAGATTCGCCTCCGGGGTCATGCCGGTGGCCGGAGGCCAGTCCCGGCCCGCGAACCCCGGCGTGGCGCGGATGTGCTCGATGCTGCTGGTCCAGGCGGCGAGATCGGCCTCGTTGTGCTCCGGCCCGAGGGGCTCCAACCGGAACCGCGGGGCGAGAAGCTCCCGCGGAACCGTGAATCCCTCGGGCACGAAGGGCCGATCCGTCGTCATGTGCCGGTCAGACCTTCGCCTCGACGAACTGCTTCCCGGCGGTGTTCTGGACGGCCACTCCCGCGACGTCGTCGGGAGCGATCAACGCCGACCCGTCGAGTGTGGTGCCTCCGGTGGCGCTCTGCGCGGACACGAGCCACCCGCCTGCCATCTCCCTGCTGCCGTCCTTTCCGATGACGATCAGCTGGCAGCGCTCTCCGGCCGGTATGCCGGTGACCGCCACGTTGACCCGAACCCATCCGGCTGCCGGCGTGATCGCCGCCGTCAACCGTGCGCCGGTGCCGGGATCGAGCGCGCTCGCGTACCGGATGCCGGCCTGGACCGGTGCAGCCGGCTGGGTGGTGGAGGCGGGCGGTGCCGCGGCGATGACCGTCTGCTCGCCCAGGGTGACGCGACCGACGAGTACACCCCCGACAAGCGCGACGGCCGCCACGGCCGCGGCGGCCGCGGCGGCCAGGTGTCTGCGCCTGCCCTCTGCCGCTGATGACTCGGATCTCACCTGCCGGAGGGTGCGTTGCAGGAGGAGGTCCGCGTCATCCGGAGGTCCGTCGAGCAGCACCTCGGGCGGCATGTCCGCCAATAGCTGCTGGAGTTCCCGGAGCACGGCCGCCTCCTCCCGGCACTCGGTGCACGTCTCGAGGTGTTCCTCGACGGCCCGGATCTCGTCCGGGGTCAGTTCGTCGGCGACGTAGGAATCGATGTCCGCATGGTCACGCCCCGCACTCATCAGGCTGCTCCTTCCATCCCTAGCCGCCGTTCGGGAAACATCTGGCGCAGTGCCCTCAGCGCGTAATGCGATCGGGACTTCACGGTGCCTGCCGGGATGCCCAGCTCCTTCGCGGTCTCGTCGACCGACCGGCCCTGGAGGTACACCTGCTCGAGCACCTCCCGGTGCTCGACGGAGAGCCGTCCGAGCACGTCGAGCACCACCATGCTGTCGACCACGCGGTCCGCGTGATCCCTCTCGACAGGACCCGTGGTGGGCGACTCGGCCACCTCGGCGGGCCGCGCGTTGCGTGCCCGAACCCGGTCCGTGACGATGTTGCGGACCACGGTCAGCAACCAGCCGCGCACCGAGCCCTTCCCGTTCACCAGGACGTCCGGATTGCGCCACGCTCTCACGAGAGCCTCCTGGACGATGTCCTCGGCGGCGGCGCGGTCATTGGTGAGCCTCGTGGCGTACGCGAGCATCGCCTTCCCGTGCTCGTCGAACAGGGACCGCACGAGTGCCTCGTCGGCTCCCACCGGCCGCCTCGTCCTCATCCCGACCACGCACGTGTCCCTTTCCCCGCCACCCACGACGTGGGTACCCCGCACGTCGTACCGACGGCCATCGTGATGTTCGTCCGCCCACCCGGGGGATCTGGAGGGTGGTGGCGTCTTCGTCGAACGCCGGCGGCCGCTGGGACGGGCGGCGCGGCCGGGGTGGGCGCCGGGAGCCTCGTCATGGATCGAACCCCTCAACTCGGAACTGGGACCGGAGCACCGGCCACCCCCCACACGTCGCGTACGGCGGTGAGGTTCAAATCTTCTTTGCCGGATCTTCGGAGGCTCATCCATCGCCGGAGAGCCGCAGACGGGCTACGGCACACCGAACTCCCGACCTTCCATGGAATACGTCCTCGGGCGCGGGTCGGTTCGTTCTCCGAGGGGTGTCATGGATCACCCCGAATGCCGGAACCGCAATGCGGCACGGATCCGTGTGTTACTCCGAACGGGTCGGAGCGACCGGCCCGCAGATCTCCCCGAGGAACTCACCATGATGCTCCGCTCCGTTGCCCGGCATGCCGTCATCGCCGCCGTGGGCCTCGCGGCGCTGGCTGCCTGCGGCACTGCGGCCGCCCCGCCCGCTGCGCTGCCGGCAGCGGCCGCACCGCCCTCCGCCGAGCAGCAGGCCCCGGACCAGACGCAGCAGCAGTTCGGACAGGTCATCGCCACCGAGGCACCCACCATCACCCGCACCCAGGGCAAGGTCAAGATCTACACCGGGGCGTCGACCGCGGCGATCACCCCGCCGACCGACCACGCGTCGAACACGATCCAGCTGCAGGTGATCGCCAACACCCAGATCGGCCCGTACGTCAGCGACAGCTCCGGCATGACCCTGTACCGCTTCGACAAGGACACCGCGAAGCCGTCGAAGTCGAACTGCACGGGCGACTGCGCGACGACCTGGCCGCCGCTGCTGGTGAAGTCCCCCGGTGACATCTACACCGTCGGCCTCGACGCCAAGACCGTCGGTTACGTCGAACGTCCCGACGGCACCTGCCAGGTGACCATCGCCGGCTGGCCGATCTACTACTTCTCCAAGGACCAGCAGCCCGGCGACATCAAGGGTCAGGGCGTGGGCGGCACCTGGTTCGCGGTGAACCCGAAGGGCGGCAAGACCGCGGCCACGCAGGAGCCGGCGGCAGCGGGCACCCAGCCGGGATCCGGCAGCGGACAGCAGCAGTCCTCCTCCGGCGGCTCCGGGGGCTACTGAGCGACAGGGGTCCGGGCGGTCGGCGTCGCCGAGCCGCCCGGACCTGCCCTCGTGGTCGCTCGTCAGGCCAGTGCCCCGGTGGTGATGCAGCCCACCGGGGCACTGCCGCGTGTTCAGGGGCCGCCGTGGCCGGGCCCGGTGGTCCGGTGGGAGCGGGCAAGGGTCTCGCGGCTGTCGGCGATCCGCTGCCGGGACGTCTCGACCGCTTCCGACCAGTCGTCCAGATGGGACTCGGCGAAAGGGTCCGCGGACGCGGCGACCTCGGGCGGGTCCACCTGGGCCCGTTCGATCGCCGACTGGTCGCGGTCGACCGCGGCGAGGTCGCGGTCGCCTGCCGAGGCGATGCGGTCCTGGGCGGAGGCGGTGCGGTCGGACGCCGAGCCGGTGCGGTCGGCAGCAGCGGCCCGGTGCTCGTCGTGACCCGGCCCCACCTCCGTGAGGATCTCGTCGATGAGGGACGAGACGGCGGCGCGGTCGAGAGCCGCGAGCCGCCCCTGCTCGGCAGCGTGGTCGCGCAGCTGCGCCAGGGCGGCCGGGGTGAGGTTCTGCCACGCGGCCGGGTCGATGTCGGTGTCCTCGATCCGCCGCAGGCGTTCGACGATCTGCCGGCGGATGTCCCAGAGCCGGTCGCCGAGATCGCTGCGGTGCGTGCGGGCGGCCGCGTCCCGGTCCTCGGCGTGCTCGTCGCGGGACTCGGCCGTGCGGTCCCGCCGGGCCGAGGAGACGTCACGCTCATCGGCGCCGTCGTCCCGATCGGCCGCCGCGTCGTCCCTGCGCTCGGCGGGAGCGGAGGAACCGGCCGGCGTGCCGCTGCAGTCCATGCGTCTGCTCCTCCCTGACGCTGACGCGTGCCATGGTGCACCTCTGCCGACCGGTCGTGCGACCTGTGCGGCCGAGGTCGTGGTGGGAACGTGCAGTTCCCGTCATGCTTGCCCGCGTGACTGACTCGGACGGTTCCGGCCACGGTGCTGCGTCCGGGCAGGCAGGCGCGGCCGGGCTCGCGCTGCGGCTGCACGCGGAACCTGCCGCGCTGCGGGTCGTCCGAGCCGAGATCGACGGCTGGCTGCGCGGGCTCTGGTGGCCCGACGCCGACCGCGACGACGTCGTGTTCGCGGTCAGTGAGGCGTGCACCAACGCGGTGGAGCACGGGTACTCGGCCGTACCGGCGGGCGAGGTCGAGGTCGTCGGCGGGCTCCACGCGGAACGCCGCGAGCGATTCGTGGTTCTCGTCGTACGCGACTGGGGTCGCTGGCGCACCGCACCCGCGGACTCCGGGTTCCGGGGCCACGGGCTCACCCTCATGCGGGAGTGCGTGGCCGACCTCGGCCTCCGTACCGGCACCGACGGCACCGTCGTGACGATCACGAGCTGTCCCGTCCCGCTGCCCGGCTCGCGGTCCAGGGCACTGCTCCGCCGGGCCCCGACGGGGGTCGCGTGCCCGGCCGTCGACCGGGCGACCGGCGACCGGCGCCACGGCCGGGCCGTGCTCATCCGCCGGGCGGCGGAAGCGCGGAGCCGGTCCGCTGCCGCCGTCGCGGACGCCGGTGCCGCGAACGTGCGCGCGCGGGAGATCCTGCTGGCCAGCGAGCGGCTGCTCGCCCGCGGCCACGCACTCTCGTCGCTCTAGCCTGCGCCGACCGGCTGCGGCTGCTCGTGGGCCCGCCGGTCGAACTCCTTGCGTGCGACGTGCACCGTCTCCGCGTTCGCGCCCGCCCAGCCGACGAGGGCCTGGACGACGTCCAGCAGGGTGCGGCCGGAGTCGGTGAGGGCGTACTCGACCCGCAGCGGGACGGTGGGGAAGACCGAGCGGGTCACGAGCCCGTCGCGCTCCAGGCCGCGCAGGGTCGCGGTCAGCATCCGCTGGGTGATGCCGTCGACGAGCCTGCGCAGCTCGTTGAACCGCCGTGGTCCGGGCCCCAACCGGCAGATGACGATCACCGACCACTTGTCCCCGATGCGTTCCAGCACGCTGCGGACGAGTTCGGGCGCCACACCCGCGCACATCGGTGGGCCTCCGGCAGCCGGAGTGGTTCCCTCGGGGGTACCTGGGCAGGTCGAACTGCCTTCTTGTGGCGACGGTCCGGCGGAGCTGAGACTCATGGGGCCAGTATCAATCAGATACCTGGCGGCTGACCAGGTACTGGAGACCGTCGTGAGAGCAGTAGGTGTCGAGCGGTACGGGGGGCCCGAGGTCCTGCGGGTCGTCGAGCTTCCCGAACCGCACGCCGGGCCGGGGCAGGTCCGGATCCGGGTGCACGCCGCCGCCGTCAACCCGGCCGACACGTTGCTGCGCGCGGGCGTGGTCGACCATCTGCTGACCGAGCTCGACCCGCCCTACCGCCCCGGACAGGACGCGGCGGGCGTCCTGGACGAGATCGGTCCGGGCACGCAGACCGACCTGCGGGTCGGCGACCGGGTCATGGCGATCGTGACCCCGATCGAACCCTCCGGTGGTGCCTACGCCGAGTACATCGTGCTCGACGCCGACCAGGTGGCGCACGCACCGGCCGGGAGCAGCCACGCGGAGGCGGCGACGCTCCCGCTGAACGGGCTCACCGCGCGCCTGGCTCTCGACATGCTCCGGCTGCCACCTGGGCGCACGGTCGCGGTGACCGGAGCCGCGGGGGCCGTCGGTGGGTACGCCGTTCAGCTCGCGAAAGCCGACGGGCTGCGCGTGCTGGCCGACGCCTCGCCGTCCGACGAGGAGCTCGTGCGGCGACTCGGGGCCGACGTCGTCGTCGCCCGTGGGGCCGACGTCGCGGAACGCTTCCGCGCCGCCGCCCCGGACGGCGTCGACGCGGTGATCGACGCCGCGCTGCTCGGCACCGCTGTGCTGCCCGCCATCCGTCCGGGCGGCGCGCTGGCGCTGTTGCGCAGCACGGGCGAACCCGGCACCGACCTGCTCGCTGGCCTGCCGAACGGGGTCACGGTCCACGAGGTGTACGTCCCGCAGTACGGCCATGCCCGCGACAAGCTCGAACAGCTGGGTCGCCTCGCCGAACAGGGGGCGCTGTCCCTGCGTGTCGCCGGCACCTTCCCGCCGGAGCGAGCCGCCGACGCTCACAGGGCCTTCGAGGCAGGTGGCGTCCGCGGCCGCCAGGTCCTCGAATTCGACCATCAGAACCAGGAGAACGTGTGAACACCATCGGAGTCGGCATCATCGGGGCCAGCCCGGGACCCACCAGCTGGGCGGCGAACGTCCACGTCCCCGCATTGCAGGCACTGTCGGCCTACGAGCTGCGCGCCGTCAGCACCAGCCGCCGCGCGTCGGCGGACGCCGCCGCGGCCACGTTCGGGGTGGACGCCTTCGACAACGCGGCCGACCTGATCGCCCACCCCGACGTGGACCTGGTCGTGGTGGCGGTCAAGGTGCCGGAGCATCACGCCCTGGTCAGCGCGGCTCTCGCGGCCGGAAAGATGGTCTACAGCGAGTGGCCGCTGGGCACCGACCTCGCACAGGCCCGGGACCTCGCCGCCCGTGCCGACGCCGCCGGTGTCCGCACCGCCGTCGGCCTGCAGAGCAGGTTCGTGCCGGAGGTCCGCAGGGTCCGGGAGCTCGTCGATGCCGGTTACGTCGGGGACGTGCTCGGCACGACGATCGTGGGCTCCGGGACGTCCTGGGGGGCGACCACCCACCGCGGGCAGACCTACCTCTTCGATGCCGCCAACGGCGTGACCCCGCTGACCGCGTCGGCCGCCTACGGCCTCGATGCCATCGCGTTCACGCTCGGCGAGCTCACCCGCGTCACCGCGACCGCTGCGGTCCGCCGCGCCACCGTGCGGATGGTCGACGACGGTACGGACGTTCCCGTCACCACGCCCGACCACATCGCGCTGACGGGAACTCTCCGCTCCGGCGCCGTGGTGTCCGCCTACTACCGCGGGGGAGTGTCCCGTGGTGAGAACCTGCGCTGGGAGATCAACGGCACCGACGGCGACCTCGTACTGACCTCGCCGCTCGCCAACGGCAACATCCAGGCCACCCAGCTCGTCCTCGCCGGCGGCAGCGGCACGGAGACGGTGGTCAAGGAGCTCGCGCAGCCGGTGCCCGACGACCCGGAGGTCGCCGCGATCTCGACGCCCCCGGCGCGGGCCGTCGGGGGGCTGTACGCCGCGCTGGCCCGCGACATCCGGGAGAACCGGAACGAGGTGCCAGACTTCGCCGCCGCGGTCCGGATGCACGCCTTCCTCGACACGATCACGGCAGCGACCACGCCGGAACGGGCGTTGCTGGTCGGATGAGCGAGGAAAACCTGTATCGGCGCCTGGTGGACGTCGAGGAGATCAAGCAGCTGAAGGCCCGATACTTCCGCCTCCTCGACACCAAGGACTGGGACGCCTGGCGCGGGCTGTTCACGGCGGACGCCCGCATCGAGGCCGGCGGCGTCGCGATGGCTCTCGACGAGTTCGTCACCGTCACGCGTAGGTGGATCGAGGACGCCTCCACCGTGCACACCGGGGGCATGCCCGAGATCGTCATCACCGGCCCGGACACCGCCACCGGCATCTGGGCGATGCACGACCTGCTCCGATTCCCCGAGGACGGCGGGGAGCCGCGCGGAATGGACGGCCACGGCCACTACCACGAGCAGTACCGGCGAGTCGACGGTCGCTGGCACATCGAGGCCATGACACTGACCCGCCTGCGGGTCGACCTGCTCAGCGGCGGCGTTCCCGATGTCTGAGCAGGCCGACCCGGCCGGTCAGCTGTACCACGTGGGCTCGGGGAGCTCGTCCTTCAGCAGGTACGCCCCCACCTCGCGGCGCTTGTAGAACACCGGGTCGTGCAGGGTGTGGGTCCGGACGTTGCGCCAGAACCGGTCGAAGCCCAGCGCCCGCGTCGTCGAGCGGGCCCCGGTGCCCTCCAGCACCCGGCTGGTGACCTCCAGCGCCACGTCCGTGGCCCTCGCCTTCACCGCGGCCACCCGGACCTCGTGCTCGCCGCGCTGCCGCTCGGTGACGTTCGCCGCGTCGCGGTGGATGGCCAGGCCCTCCTGTGCCACCTGGTCGGCGAGTGCCTCGACGGCCCACAGCTTGGACGCGAGGTCGCCGTACAGGTCCAGCTGGTACGGCTCGTCGACCGCGCGCTCGTGCCCGCCGTGCAGCCACGCCCGCGTCTGCGTCCTGGTGTACTCCACCGCGGTCTCCAGGGCGCCGCGGGCGACGCCCAGGTAGAAGCTGACGAACACGAGCTGGATCGTCGGGACGTTCAGGGTGTTGTAGACGCGCGGCTGGAACGCCTTGTCCACGAAGCCCGCCGCGGCGCCCCACGGCACGTGGACCTCGCTGATCGTGACGCTGCCGCTCTCGGTGAGCCGCTGGCCGATGTTGTCCCAGTCGTCGTGGAAGGTGATGCCCGGCTGGTCGCTCGGCACGATGGCGAAGACGTGCGTGTCGGTGCCGTCCAGCACGCCCTCCAGCACCGTCACGTCCGAGACCTTGCTCCCCGTCGAGAACGACTTCCGTCCGTTGTAGACGATGTGGTCGCCGTCGTCGCGGATCACCACGTCGGCGTCGCGGGGGTTCACGGCTCCGCCGAAGAACCAGCGGTTGCGGGTGGCGTCGGCCTCCACGGCCGCGATCTGCTCGGGGGTGCCCACCAGCCGCGCGGCCCAGAACCACAGGTAGTGGTAGCCGAGCAGCTGGCCGATCGACCCGTCTCCCGCGGCCACCTCGCGCACCACCCGGTAGGCGAGCGGCCACTCCTGGCCGCCGCCCCCGCGCTCGACGGGGCCGAGCAGGGTGACGAGCCCGGAGTCCTTGAGCAGGGCGATCTCGGCGTAGGGGGTGGCGCCTGCCTGGTCGCGGGCGGCCGCGTCGGCGGCGAGGATCGTGCGCACCTCGCGGGCGCGGGCCAGCCATTCGTCGGGGGAGGCCGGAGCGGGCAGGGCCGCCCAGTCCGGGGTCGTGGTCGGACGGTTCTCGAGCGTGGTCATGGTCGTTCCTCTCGTGGTCGGCGTCCTGGGGCGGCAGTCGCTTCGGTCAGCGACAGCCGCTGGACGCGACCCGGAGGAGGTCGATGTGCCTGCGCCGGGTGAGGAGCACGGCTCAGCGGGTGCTCGACGTGCTCAGCTCGCGGGCGTCGAGCTCCGCCTCCTTCTCCCGGATGATCGGGAGCACGTGCCGGCCGAAGTACTCGACCTCCTCGTGGTAGTGCAGGAAGCCGAGCAGCAGCAGGTCGGCCCCGCGGCGCTTGTACTCGATCGCCCGGTCGGCGATCTGCTCCGGCGTGCCGATCAGCTGGGTGCGGAAGCCGTCGTTGTACTGGACGAGATCGTCGAACGACGAGTCCGCCCACATTCCGCGCTTGTCCGATGTGGACGATCCGGCCTGCTGCACGGCCCCGCGGAAGCCCTCGACTGCCACCGCGTCGGCCTTCGCGATGATCTCGCGCAGGGTCTCGCGCGCCTCCCGTTCCGAGTCGCGGGCGATGAGGAAGCCGTTGAGACCGAACCGCACCTGCCCGAGGCGGCCGGCGTCGGCGGCGTGCCCGTTGACCTCCTGCACCTGCTCGGCGAACCCGTCGTAGTCCTTGCCGTTGGAGAAGTACCAGTCGGACACGCGGCCGCCGTTGCGACGGGCGGCGGTGGAGTTGCCGCCCTGGAAGATCTCCGGGTGTGGTCTGCCGGGCACCTCGACGGGCTTGGGCTTCAGGTCGAAGTCGTGCAGCCGGTAGAAGTCGCCGCGGAACTCGGCGTGGTCGCTGGTCCAGATCTCCCGCAGGACCCGGATGAACTCCTCGGTGCGCCGATAGCGCTCGTCGTGCTCCAGCCAGGGCTCGCCGAGCTTGGTGAACTCGTCCTTGAACCAGCCGGACACGACGTTCACCGCGGCGCGTCCCCCGGAGAGGTGGTCAGCCGTGGAGATGAGCTTCGCGAGCACGCCGGGCTGCCAGAGCCCGGGGTGCACGGCGGCGATGACCTTGAGCCGTTCGGTGGCGAGCAGGAGCGCGAGCGAGAAGCTCGTGGACTCGTGCTGGTAGGCGGCGCCGTAGCTGGCGATGTAGCGCACCTGGCTCAGGGCGTACTCGAACCCGTTCGCCTCGGCGAGCTGAGCGAGCTTCCGGTTGTAGTCGTACCCCCAATCCGTGCGCTGCTCGATGGTGCTGGTGACGAGGCCGCCGCTGACGTTGGGCACCCAGTAGGCGAACTTCAGCGGAGCCTGTTCGGCGTGGGACATGGCGGGGCAACTCCTCGATGCGAGGGAAGAGTGCGGGGGCTGTGGCGGAGCGTGGACCGCAGGTCAGGAAGCCGGACAGCGCGGTGCGACACGGTGCGCGCAGGCCACGGCCGGGACACGACCCGGGGCGGCTGACTGCGGCACGTTCCGAATACAGCACACATCCCAGGTGAGCGCCACATAATCCCAGATAGGGGACGGTGTTCCGCGCTGCCCGGACAATTGCTACCGAGCGTGCGGAAAGTCGGCCGAGCGGCTCACCGGCGCCCACTGCGCCGCCTCGGCGGCCCGGGAGCGGGACGACCGCTCGGCCGCCTCCACAGCGTCCGAGCCGAGGAGCAGCCGCAGCGGCGGCTCGGCAAGGTCGACGAGATCGACGATGATCCGGGCGCCACGCGCGGGGTCCCCCGGTGCCGATCGGTCCATACCGGCGCGCCGGCGGTTCATCGCCCCGACGGTCTCCTCGTAGTCGGGCCCGACGGGGGCGAGGCGCATCGACGAGCCCGCCCAGTCGGTGCGGAACGCGCCCGGCTCGATGATGGTGACCTTGATGCCCAGCGGCTTCACCTCGTTGTTGAGCACCTCGGAGAAACCTTCGACGGCGAACTTCGCGGCCTGGTACGCGGCGGCGCCCGGGGAACCACCCACGCGCCCGCCAACGGAGGAGAACTGTACGAAGTGGCCGGAGCGCTGTGCACGCAGTACCGGCAGGGCGGCCTTCGTGACGTTGACGACGCCGAAGAAGTTGGCCTCGACCTGCGCGCGGAAGTCCTCGTCCGGGGTCTCCTCGATCGCCGACGAGTTCGCGTAGCCCGCGTTGTTCGCAACCACGTCGAGGTGGCCGAACTCGTCCACGGCGAACTGCACAGCGGCGCGCGCGGCCTCGGCATCGGTGACGTCCAGGGCGAACGTGCGGGCGCGGTCGCCGTACTTCTGTACGAGGTCCTCGACCTGCTCGCGACGGCGGGCGGTGGCGACCACCTGGTCCCCCTTCTCGAGTGCGGCGACGGCGAGCTCGCGGCCGAAGCCTCGCGAGCTGCCGGTGATGAGCCATGTCCTGGTCATGCTTCGTTCCCCTGTTCTGTCGGATCGGATGGCGTCAATCCGACGATGTGGCGTCTTCTGTCGTCGCCTGCCGGGTGAAGCCCCCGAGGTGCGTCGGCAGGACGGTGATGGGGACGTCCGGTCCCACTGCCCGGCGCAGCATCTCGAGAACGGTCGCGGTGAGCTGTCCGTAGATGCGGATGTTCGTGGTGCCTTCGAGGGTCTCGGTGTAGGAGAGGTTCGATCGGTCCGCGAGGACCCGCATGTGGTGCTCGAAGGAGTCGCTGTCCGGATGGACCTGGACGTACTCGACTTCGGTGCCGTCGCCGCTGAGGAACTGGTGGAAAGCGATGAGGCGCGGCTCGTTCTCCTCGATGAAGTCGACCCAGCCGGGTACGCGCCGCTTCTCGTCCGCCAGCCTGCCCTCTCGGATCTTGTTGGTGGCTATGAAGACGAACGCGGCGGACATCTGCCGACCCTCCTGATGCGCTACCAAGTAACTGTCACATCAACGTAGCAGTACAGACGTCTCATGCCACTCGATCGAGGACTCTGATCCATGAGGTGCCTCACATGGCTAGGCTGGACCTGTCATGAGAGCTGATGCCGCGCGCAACATCGACGCCGTCCTGCGCACCGGAGCGCGGCTGCTCGCCGAGGACCCGGCCACGAGCATCGCCACCATCGCGGCCGAGGCGGGGGTCGACCGGCGCACCGTCTACCGGCGATTCACCACGCGGGAGGCCCTGCTCGCCGCCGTCTTCCAGGCGAAGCTCGACTCGGCCGAGCGCGTGCTCGACGACGCCAGGCTCGTCGAGGCGCCGGTGGCGGTGGCCCTGCACCGTTACGTGGAGGGCATCGTCCCGGTCAGCCGGGAGTGGCCGGTGGACGTGCGCCGGATGATGCGTGCCGACCCGGAGGCACACGCGCGCCGGGAGCAGCAGAGCCATCGGCTCGACGTGTTCCTCCAGCGGGCGGCCGACGACGGTCTCCTGCGAGCCGACATGCCGCCCGGTTGGACCCGTGCCGTCCTGGACCAGCTCGTCGACTCCGTCGCCCACGCCTTCCCGCGGGTCGAGCCCCCGCAGGCCGCCGACCTCGTCGTCGACACGCTGCTGGTCGGTGTGGGCCGGCGCTGACGACTACCGGGGGGCGATCGACGCGCAGGCGGCCTGCACGCGGTCGGGCACGAAGGCGTCGGGGCGGGAGTCGCCGAGGGCGCGGGCCTCGTCGACGATCTCGCGCAGCGCGTCGGCCTGCTGCGAGCTGAGCCCGCGGTGCTGGTAGTCGTACCCCTGGTCGGGAGCCCCGCGGAGGTCCTCCGCGGCCCAGTAGGTGAGCTGGTTGACGCACACCGTCACGGGATCCGGCGGCGGCGGGGTGGCGCTGAACTGCGGGGGTGCCGGCGGGACCGGTCCGGCGGCGCAGCCGGCGAGCACCGCGCCGAGAAGCGCCACCCCCAGCCACCCCACGGCCCGCGTCACCGGCGGAGTCTGACCGACCACCCCAGGTTCAGGAAAGCCACTTTCAGGCCCTCTGCGGGCAGGAAAGTGGCTTTCCTGAACCTCGGGGCGCGCTGCGCCGGCGGTCAGACCACTCGGCGGAGCCGGAGTTTGCCGGCTGCGAGGGTCAGGGCACTGAGCACGATCATGATGGCGGTCGTGATGCCCTGGAGCGGCCAGTAGTTCGCGTCCGGCTGGTAGTCCCGGTAGATCGAGACAGCGCCGGCATCGTGCGCGCAGACGCGCATGTCGTCCGACGCGCATTGACGGTAGACGGCGGCGACGTCGATCCGGTTGCCTGCGGCGTCGAGGAAGCCGAGGTCCCGCGGCATGGTGCCCGGGCCGGTGTTCGTGTCCCAGCCGCGCCACGTGTCGGCGAGCGGGTCGGTCATGGTGCTGGCGGGCAGGTAGTCGTAGCGGCCGTAGACAACCACGAAGAAGACGAGCGTCCAGCCGAGGACGGTCACCACGATCGTGGCGAGCGAGTTGCGGAGCAGCAGCCCGGCGGCCGCCGCGATGGCGAAGGCCAGGAGGGCGTAGCCGACCGGCAGCACGCCGGACAGGTCGAAGTCCAGCGGCTCGATGCGGTAGTGCTCGTAGAGCACCGCGAACGGTGCCAGGGCCCACGACGCGACGAGCGTCAGCCCGGCGACGGCGACGAGGACCGGCACGAGCGTCACCGCGATGCCGGTGGCCCACCAGCGGGTCCGGCTGGTCGCTTGGGTCAGGGCGAACACCTGGGTGCGCTGCTCGAACTCGCGTGCGAACAGCCCGGCTCCGGCGATCATCCCGACGATCGGGGCGAGGACCCACAGCCACGCCCGCGCGGGACCCTGGAAGCCGCGGAAGGACTGGTAGAGCTCGTAGCGCCGACCGCCGTCGGTGCAGTCGACCGCGCGGTCCGTCAGGCATGCGGTGACGCCGAGCTCGGCGGCGGCGCCGGTGAGCAGCAGCCGCGCGGCGACGAGGACGAGCGCGGTGCCGCCCAGCAGGGCCGCGCAGAGCAGCAGTGCAGCGCGTTGCCTGCGCCAGACCAACCAGGTCATGCCGCGCTCCCGGTGCTCGTCGGTGCAGGTTCTTGCTGCAGGTAGCCGAGGACGAGGTCGTCCAGTGTCGGTGTGACCGCCCGGAACCCGGGTGGGACCTCGGTGTCGCGGATCAGGGCCGTGGTCTGTCGCCCGACGGTCGACCGGTGCACCACGTGCCCGGCGCCCGGATCGGCGGCGCTGTCGGCGGGACCGGTGAGATGCCGGTGCGCGGCGAGAAGCTCCTCGACCTCACCGCAGAGCCGGACCCGGCCGTCGCGGAGCAGGACGAGGTAGTCGCACGAGTCCTCGAGGTCGGCGATCACGTGGGAGGACAGCAGCACCGTCGTGCCGGTCTCGGCGGCCTCCGCGAGCAGGGTCGCCATCACCTGCTTGCGGGCGAGTGGATCCAGCTCGGCCAGCGGCTCGTCGAGAAGCAGCAGCTCAGGCCGGCGTCCCAGCGCGAGCGCCAGCGCCACGCGGGCCCGCTGCCCCGGGGAGAGCTCTCCGACCCGCTCGCCCAGCCCGATCTCGGCCTCGTCGACCAGCCGGAGCACGTACGGCGTGTCCCACCGGCCGCGCGCGTTGAGCACGGTCCCGGCGCGCAGCATCTCGTCCACCCGCAGGGCCCCGTAGAGCGGCTTGTCCTGAGCGACGAAACTCGCCCCGGCCGCCATCCCGGAGCGGCCGGGATCGACGCCGAGCACGTCGACCCGCCCACTCGTGGGGCGCATCAACCCGCTGGCCAGCATGAACGCGGTGGTCTTTCCGGCCCCGTTGGGCCCGACCAGCGCGGCGATCCGGCCGCCGGGCAGCTCCAGCTCGCAGTCGCGCAGCGCCCAGCGCCGTCGGAACCGCTTGCCGACCCCGTCGAACCGCAGGACGACCCCCTCACCCATCCCTGCCATCCCTTCGGAAGTGCCGATCGCGGACGTCGGCGACCAGCGCGTCGATGTCCTCGTGCTCGAGCCCCGCGGCCGTGGCCTGTCTCATCCACTGCTCCAGGTCGGCCCGCAGCCGCGCGTCGACCTCCGAGCCGGGCCGGGCGAGGGACCGCAGCACGAACGTGCCCAGCCCGGGGCGGGGCTCCACCAGACCCTCACGTTCGAGCTCGCGATAGGCCTTGAGCACCGTGTTGGGGTTGACCGCGGTGCGGCTCACCACGTCCTTCGCGGTTGGCAGCCGGTCACCCGGCTGCAACGCTCCGAGCCGCAGCGCCTGCTTCGTCTGGGCGACGATCTGCAGGTAGGTGGGCACCCCCGAGCGTCGCTCGATCCGGAACTCCACCCGTTCACCCTCAAACAACTAAGTAGTTAGTGGAATGATGGTGGTGCGGGCGGACGGAAGTCAAGCCCAGCGGCCGCCGAAACCGAGCACCCGAGTTCAGGAAAGCCACTTTCCTGCCCGCAGAGGACCTGAAAGTGGCTTTCCTGAACTCTCGGGGCTGCCCCCGGCGGGTGCTCTTAGCGGCCCCCTGCTGTCGAGCGTTCGAGGCGGGCGGCCTCGCGCTGGGCGCCGTCGGTGAGGGTGCCGCCGCGGGAGCCCGCGAGCTTGGCGCGCAGGTGCTCGCCGACGGTCACCGGCTCGTACAGGGCCGGGTGTCCGGAGTCGAGGCACGTGGGCAGGGGCGCGATGACGGCGTCGACGTTGCCGTCGTGGAAGAACGCCGCCGAGCGCCGGGGGACCAGCACGCCGTCGACCCGCGGGGCGGCGACGCGGTGGATGGTCGAGATCCACTGGTCGTTGGTCCAGCGGGCGAGTGCGTCGCCGAGGTTGACCAGCAGGGCCCCGGGGGCCGGCTGCACCGGGTGCCACCGGCCGTCGAGGTCGAGGATTTCGAGGCCGGGGACGGCGTCGGCCCACAGCACGGTGACGATCCCGTAGTCGGTGTGCGCACCCATCCCGACCTGCTCGGGCTCCAGCGCGACGGCCGGGGAGGGGAGCCGATAGTTGATCATCCGCAGGACGTCGACGGAGTGGTCCGTCGACGGGACGAAATAGTCCTCACCCAGTCCGAGTGCGCGGCCGAAGATCCTGGTCATCGTGCGGGCGACGCCGCCTGCCGCGGTGAACCAGGCGTCGACGGCCGGTTGGAAGCCGGGCACGTCCGGCCAGATGTTCTCCTCGTGGTCGTCGGGCGAGAGGGTGAGGGTGGGGAAGTCCGAGGCCTGCGTGCCCACGTTGAACGCCTCGAACAGGTCGGCTGCGCTCGTCAGGCCGAGGCTGTTCGCCAGTGCCTCGGACTTCGGCGGGGTGTAGCCGCGGTTGATCCCGGGCGGGCAGCGGTAGGCGACCTTGGTGTCGAGGTCCTGGCCGAAGAAGGCGTCGGTGGCGGCGGTGAACGCGTCGAGCGTCCCCTGCGGGATGCCGTGCCCGACGATCTGCATGAAACCGACGGTGCGGGCGGCATGGTCGACGGCCGCGGCGACGGCGGCACGTGCGGTGTCGTCGGCGTCCGTGCGGAACGGGGTGATGTCGATGACGGGGACGTCGAGGACGCCGTTGCGGGTCAGGGCTCCGGTCATGAGCGTGCTCCTCTCGAGTGGACGGGTTCAGCCGATGGTTGTCGCGGGCCGGACGGTGCGGCGGGCGAGCAGCAGGTAGACCAGTCCGCCGACGGCCAGTCCGGCGGGCGCGCTGAGGTCCAGACCGCCGGTGGCGGAAGCGAGTGGCCCGGCGTAGACGCTCGTGTGGAGCCAGAGGGTGGCGGCGGCCATCCCCGCGACCTGGGCCACCAGGCCCGCGGTGCCGAACCCCCGGTCCCGGTCGTCGCCCACCGGACCGTCGTCGGCGAGCCTGCGGAGGTCGTAGCGGCCGTCACGCAGGAGGTAGTCGACGACGAACACGGCGGCCCATGGCGCGAACCACACGATCATGAAGAGCAGGAAGTCGCTGAGGATCCTGCTGAAGTCGCCGGAGAAGACGACCGCGAGGGTGACGACGGTGCAGATGGCCCCGTCCAGCACGACGGCCTGCCAGCGTCCGATCCGCACGCCGATGGCCTGCAGGGTGACCCCGGAGGAGTAGAGGTCGACGGCGTTCAGCGCGAGCATCTGCACGATCAGCAGGACGAGGTAGGGCACGACGAACCACAGCGGGAACGCCGCAGGCAGACCGCTGATCGGGTCCGACGCGGCGGGGACGACGAGCCCGACGCCGACGCCGAGCAGCATGAGCAGCGACTGCGGGACCGCACCGCCCAGCGCGACCGAGGCGACGAGGCGGCCCCGGCTGGTCGATCGGGGCAGGTATCGGGAGTAGTCGGCGGCGTTCGGCGACCAGCCGAGCCCGGAGGCGGATGCGGCGAGGGCGACGCCGCCGAGGAACACCGCCCACCCCGCCGGTTCCCGGGGGGCCACGGTCAGGTGGCCGGCGGTGAGCCACGCGAGCACCACGAACAGCGCCGCGAACGGCAGTACCAGCGTCCGGAGGACCCGGCTGACGGCGGCGTGCCCGATCACGGGCAGCACGCTCTGCACCACGGCGAGGACCAGGACCACCGCGATCGTCCCGCCCGTGCTCAGCCGGAAGCCGGCGAGGGAGAGCAGCGCGACCACGGCGAAGGTCATCAGGACCATGTCGAGCACCTCGTAGCCGAGCTGCATGACCCAGTTGAAGAACGCGATCGGCCGGTTCCCGTGGCGGCCGAAGGGCGCCCGGTTGATCGTGAACGTGGTGGTGCCCGCAGCGGGGCCCGCCAGGCTGCAGAGCCCGGTGACCAGCCAGGTGAGGTTGCCGACCACGACCGCCAGCAGGCACTGCCACCAGGTCAGACCGAACCCGACCAGCAGCGCCCCGTAGACGACGACCTGCACGTTGAGCACGACGCCGCTCCACATCAGGCCGGTCTGACGCGCGGTGCCGTGCCGTTCGCCGTCCGGGATGTGCTCGATGCCGCGCTTCTCCACGCCCAAGCGATTGGCGGCAGGAATCATGTGGCCGGGCGGAGCGG
The DNA here is from genome assembly GCF_050948425.1 of Pseudonocardia xinjiangensis. NCBI lineage: Bacteria > Bacillati > Actinomycetota > Actinomycetes > Pseudonocardiales > Pseudonocardiaceae > Pseudonocardia > Pseudonocardia xinjiangensis. The sequence goes on from NZ_CP192009.1 coordinate 699,072, forward strand.
GCTGTGCGAGCGCTTCGGTGTCGCCGGTGCCGGTCTGTAGAGCCATCGGGCATACTCCTGCCACAGCTGTCGCGTAGTCGGGGCGGGCGTCGGCGCGCGCCCCGAGGTACCGGGATCGAGCTCTTGATAAGTACCAGCAGTCAAAGTGGCCGTTTTGAATGTCCTAGGCGTTCGGAAACTGTAACCAATGTGTGAACGATGACGTCAGCGGACGAGGCGGCGTTGAACGCCAGGGTCGGCGCCGCCGTGCGGGCGCTGCGTGAGAAGTCAGGCTTCTCGATGCGGGAGCTGGCGCGCCGGTCCGGAGTGAGCCAGCCGTTCCTGAGCCAGATCGAGCGCGGGGTGAGCGCGCCCTCGATGGTCACCACGTACCGGCTCGCCGAGGCCCTCGGGGTGCTGCCGGGAGCGCTGCTCCCGGCGCCGGCCGCCGCGCAGGTCACCGTCGTGCGCTCGGGAGAAGGCCGCGGGATCCCGGTGGCGAACCGGCCCGATGCCGCGGTGGGGCGTGCACTGTTGATGCAGCCCGGCAACCCGCTGGAGATCGTCGAGTACCGGATCGACCCCGGCCAGCACATCGCCGAGTGGTTCGAGCTGCCGGGGGACTGCGCGGTCTACGTCGTCGACGGCCGGCTCGACGTCGAGGTGCAGGGGTACGGAGTCGTCCGGCTCGCCGCGGGCGACCTCGTCTCCCACCCCGCGGCCCTGCCGCACCGCTGGCACCTCGTCGACGGCGGAGCCGCCCACGTCCTGTTCGCCATCGCCCACCCGTCGGAGGGAGCGCGCCGCCGTCCTCCGCAGCCGTGACGCCCACCGGTCGGAACGCACTCCTAACGGGCGGGTGACGGCGTGCGCAGCCGGGCGGCATCGCGGCCGGGCGAGACGCCGAACATCCGGCGGTACTCCCGGCTGAACTGGGACGGGCTGTCGTAGCCGACCGCGAACCCCACACCGGCGACGGTGCCGGGCTGGGCGATCAGGCGGGCCCGGGCCTCCTGCAGCCGGACCTGCTTCTGGAACTGGATCGGGGTCATCTCGGTGACCGCCCGGAAGTGGCGGTGGAAGGAGCTGACGCTCATCGCCGACATCTCGGCCAGGTCCTCGACCCGGATCGTCTGGTCGTAGTGGCCCCGCAGCCAGCAGATCGCGCGGCCCAGGTGGGACAGGTGGCTGTCGGCCAGGCCGATCTGGCGGACCATCGCGCCCTGCTCGCCGCTGACCAGACGCCAGAGGATCTCGCGCTCATAGCCGGGTGCCAGCGCGGTGACGTCCTGAGGCTGCTCCAGCAGACCCAGCAGGCGGGCGGCCGCGTCCAGCAGCGCGGGTCCGGCGTCGCTCACCGCGATACCGCGTACCGGACCGGGCCGCACGGCCGCGGCGGTCTCCCGCAGCAGCGCCGCGATCGCCCCCGGGTCCAGACGCAGGATCAAGGCGAGGAAGGGCTCGGCGGCGGAGGCGCGGGTGATGGCGCCCGTGACCGGCAGGTCGACCGAGACGACGAGGTACTGGCCCGCGCCGTAGGAGAAGACGCGGTCGCCGAGAACGGTCTTCTTGGCGCCTTGCACGACCACCGCCACCGTCGGCTCGGCCATGCTCCCGACGGGCTCGGTGGTCGTGGCCGAGGCCATGACGCCGACGCCGGGCAACGCCGTGGGCGTCACGCCCTCACCGGCGTGACGGCTGATCAGCGAGCGCAGCCGGCCCAGCGCGTCCATGGGTGGCAGCCAACCACCTCCGTGCTGGATCCGGGGACGGTTGGCAGGATCGTGCATTCATCGAGCAGGATCGGTCTACGGCGGGTCGCCGGTCCGGTGCTGTGCTGGAGGCATGCCTGCACTCGACTCCTACGTGACCCTCGGCCGCTCCGGCCTGCGCGTCAGCCCGCTCACCCTCGGCACGATGACCTTCGGCGAGGACTGGGGGTGGGGCGCCGACCCGGAGACCAGCCACCAGTTGCTGTCGACCTATCTCGACGCCGGCGGCAACTCCATCGACACCGCCAACATCTACACCAACGGCCACAGCGAGAAGATCGTCGGCGACTTCCTCGCCGCCCGGCCGGGCCTGCGCGACCGCGTCGTCCTCGGCACGAAGTTCTTCGGCAACCTGCACCTCGGCGACCCCAACGGCGGCGGCGCCGGGCGCAAGGCGCTCATCGAACAGTGCGAGCAGTCGCTGCGCCGCCTGCAGACCGACTACGTCGACCTGCTGTGGCTGCACAACTGGGACCGCAGCACGCCGATCGAGGAGACCTTGCGGGCCCTCGACGATCTGGTCCGCGACGGCAAGGTCCGCTACCTCGGCTTCTCCGACGTCCCGGCGTGGGTCGCCAGCGAGGCGCAGACCATCGCGCACTTCCGCGGCTGGTCGCCGGTGGTCGCGCTGCAGGTGGAGTACTCGTTGCTCGCGCGCACCGTCGAGGGCGCGCAGATCCCGATGGCCCGGGCGCACGGCATGGGCGTGATGACCTGGAGCCCGTTGAAGAACGGGCACCTGTCGGGCAAGTACCGCCGTGACCGCGCGGTGCCCGAGGACGCCAGGCGCGCCGAGATGGTCAGCGGGACGAGCGAGGCCGAGTGGGCCGTGGTCGACGAGGTCGACGCGGTGGCCGCCGAGCTCGGCGCGGCGCAGGCGGCGGTCGCGATCGCGTGGGTGATGGGCCGTCCCGGAGTCGCGTCGACGCTGCTCGGCGCGCGCACCCCGCAGCAGCTGCAGGCCAACCTCACCGCGCTGGACGTCACGCTCGACGACGTGCAGCGCGCCCGGCTGGATGCGGTCTCGGTGCCCGCGCTCGAGTTCCCCGCCCAGTACCTCGCGCATGCGCCGATCCTGCAGTTCGCAGGGGCGACGGTCGACGGCGTGACCCACGCCGCCAACCCGCCGCTCGCCGGCAGCCGGACCCGCTACTAGTCGAGATCGGTGTCGCCGGGACCGGCACTCGCGGCACCGGCCGACAGCAGCCTCTCCGCCAGCACGCGGCAGCGCCTCCCGAGCTCCGGTGGGTCGAGCACCTCGAAGTCGTGCCCCAGCAGGAGCACGTGCATGAGCAGGAAGTCGAGGTTCCCGGCGCCGCTGAGCACCTCGCAGAGCTCGTTCCCCCGCGGCTCCACGACGGCCGCCGACGCCGGGACCTGCGCACGCACCGTGTCGGCCGGCGCGTGCACGAGGAAGCGCGCCTGGTACGGGTAGGCCCGGCTCGCCACACCCTCTTGCACGTAGGTCGCCGCGTCGGGCGCCACACGCGGGCGGAAGCGCCAGCTCCGGGCCGAGACGCCGGTCATCCGGTCGACGCGGAAGCTGCGCCAGCCGTCGCGATCGAGGTCGTAGGCGAGGAGGTACCAGCGCCGGTCGGAGGCGACCAGGCGGTAGGGCTCGACCCGCCGCCGTCGCACCTCGCTCCGGGACGGGTAGTCGAAGCCGGCCTCGACCTCGTCCCTGCAGGCTCTGGCCAACGTGGTGAGCACCTCGGGGTCGACCGGCGTGCGGCCTCCGCCGAAGGACTCCACCGAGCCGGCCAGCGCACGCACCTCGTGCCGCAGCCGGACGGGCAGCACCTGGTCGAGCTTGGTCAGCGCCCGCAGTGCGGCGTCGCCCGCGCCGGTGACCGCGCCACCCGCGCCGGCGAGCAGCGAGACCGCGGTGGCGATCGCCTCCTCGTCGTCGAGAAGCAGCGGCGGCAGGTCCTGCCCCGGGCCGAGCCGGTAGCCGCCGCCGACACCCTGGCCGGCATGCACCGGATAGCCGAGCGTGCGCAGCCGCTCGACGTCGCGCCGCACCGTGCGCGCCGTGACCCCGAGCCGTTCGGCGAGCTCGGGGCCGGTCCAGAGCGGGCGCTGCTGCAGCAGCCCGAGCAGGGTGAGCACCCGCTCCGTCGTCCCCCGCTCGGCACCGCTCGCCATGCCCATGTCGCCCAGCCTGCCCGAGATAGCGGACCGATCCTGTCCGCCAGGGGTGTCAGGGTGATGCTCATGAGTCGACAGATCCAGGTCACCTTCGATGCCCACGACCCGCGGGCGCTCTCGTCCTTCTGGCGCGACGTGCTGGGCTACGTCCATCCCGGACCGCCCGGCGTCGACCTGCCCGAGGGCGCCGACCCGATGGCCGCGTGGGATGACTTCCTCGTGCGGATCGGCGTGCCGGAGGAGGAGCGCACCACGAGATCGGCCGTCGAGGACCCGGAGGGGCGTGGTCCTCGGCTGTTCTTCCAGAAGGTCCCGGAGGGCAAGCTCGCCAAGAACCGCGTCCACCTCGATGTCCGGGTGGCTCCCGAACTGCGGGGGGACGAGCGGATGGCGGCGCTGGAGGCCGAGTGCGACCGGCTCGTCGCACTGGGGGCCACGCGCGTACGGCGCGACGAGCCCGCTCCTCCCTTGAGCCCCGGCGTCATCGTGATGACCGACCCCGAGGGCAACGAGTTCTGCCTGGACTGAGAAATTCCACCATCGGAGGAACAACCTGACTGAGGGTATTCCACCCGTTCAGTGGTGTTGCGCTGTTTGTTGCCGTATGCGGCGCCCGCTAGGTTCCGCACGTGCGCAGGCTCCCCGTCGAAGCGCGCTGAGTCCGAGCGTCGGAATCATTCCGGCTCGCATGAGGAGACGTCTGTGTCGAAGAAGATTGGAATCGTGGCGGTCGCCGCCACAGCCGGGATGCTCGCGCTGAGCCCACTGGCGTTCGCGAACGACGACGGCGACCGTGACCGCGGTGGCAGCGGGACGGGCTCGTTCCGGTTCTGGCTCGACGACGACGTGCAGCGGGAGCAGATCAACCGCTGCACCTCCGAGCGGACCATCAACGGGCTGCCGCCCACCACGCCCGCCCCGGTCCCGCCGCTGGTGGTCCAGGAGCAGAGCGGCAACTGCGTCAATGTTCCCGATGGCGCAGAGCGGACCAGGCCCACGCCACCTCCCACGACGACGGTTCCCCCCGCCCCGACCGATACGTACACGAGGTCGAACATCATTACGGCCGCCCCCGGCACGCCCCCGAACGAGGACAGCGCCTACTGCGATCCCGGCGACACCCGGCTGGACTTCTCGTACACCGACCCGTCCGGAGTTGCTTTCGGGCCTGCTTACCCAGCTCAGTTCCAGGACCGCCAGGGCGCGACCATCGCGTACAGCAACCCCACCAGCGAACCGGCGCAACTCAGCGTCACCGTCCTCTGTGAGGACACCAACTCCGACCTCTGAGCGCACTGCCTGCGCAGCTCCGAGGTCCGGACACTAGGACGCGACCGCGATCCCCGGGATGTGCTTGAGCTCGCCGAGCAGGGCGGAGGAGACGGTCACCGAGAATCCGTCGATCGCCAGCGGTGTCTCCCGGTTGCGGTAGCACAGCACCAGCGTCAGCGGGGTGCTGCCCGAATGCGCCACGAGCGCCGACTTCAGCTCCGACACCACCGCGTGGTCCAGTTTCAGTGCGTCGGCCTTGAGCACGAGCGGCGCCTCACCCAAGCCTGCCTGCGCGGCGGCCACGTCGAGAGTGATGATTCCCGACGCGAAGATCGACATCCGTTGTTCGTCGCGGATGTTGACCCGTCCCTTGACCGCGACGGCCGAGTCGGCGATGAGGTCCTCGTGCATCGCGAGGTACGACTTCGGGAAGAACAGCACCTCGATGGCGGCGTCGAGGTCTTCGATCGTGACGATCGCCCAGGGCTCGCCCTTCTTGTTCACCCGCCGGTCGACCGAGACGATCATGCCGGCGATGGCGACCTCACCTTCCTTCGGCGGGTCGTCGAGGATCGCGGCGATGGGCCGCGGAGCGTGCTTGCGCAGAATCCGCTCGGTTCCGTCGAGGGGATGCGCGGAGACGTAGAGCCCGAGCATCTCGCGCTCGTAGGCGAGCATCTGCTTCCGCGGCCACTCCTCGTCACCGATCTTCAGGTGGGCGAGCGGCGAGCTCTCGGCGGGCGGCGGGCCGTCACCCATGCCGCCGAACAGGTCGAACTGGCCGCGCTCCTCGTGGCGCTTGAGGTTGGTGACCGCGTCGACGGCATCCTCGTGGACCATCAGCAGCGACTTGCGGGGCTGGCCGAACGAGTCGAATGCGCCTGCCTTGATCAGCGACTCGATGGTGCGCTTGTTGCAGCAGACCAGGCTGACCTTCTCGAGGAAGTCGCTGAACGAGGTGAACCGGCCCTTGTTCTTGCGGGTCTCGATGATGGCTTCCACGACGTTGGCGCCGACGTTGCGCACCGCTCCGAGCCCGAAGCGGATATCGCCGCCGACCGCGGAGAACCACAGGTCGGAGTCGTTGACGTCCGGCGGGAGGACCTTGATGCCCATCCGGCGGCACTCGGCCAGGTAGACGGCCGATTTGTCCTTGTTGTCGCCGATCGAGGTCAGCTGGGCAGCCATGAACTCGACCGGATAGTTGGCCTTCAGATAGGCCGTCCAGTACGCGACGAGCCCGTAGCCTGCGGTGTGTGACTTGTTGAAGGCGTACCCGGCGAAGGGCAGCATGACGTCCCAGAGGGTCTGGCACGCCTCCTCCGAGAAGCCCTTGCCGGTCATGCCGGCACGGAACCCCTCGAACTCCTTCTCGATGATCTCCTTCTTCTTCTTGCCCATCGCGCGGCGCAGCAGGTCGGCCTGGCCGAGGCTGTAGCCGGCGAGCTGCTGGGCGATGGCCATCACCTGCTCCTGGTAGACCAGCAGGTGGTAGGTCTCGCCGAGGATGGGGTCGAGCGCGTCCTGGAGCTCCGGGTGGATCGGAGTGATCTTCTGCCGCCCGTTCGAGCGCTCCGCGTAGTCCATGTGCGCGTTGGCGGCCATCGGGCCCGGCCGGTAGAGCGCGAGCGCCGCGGCGATGTCACCGAAGTGGGTGGGCGCCATGGCCTTCAGCAGCGTCCGCATCCCACCGCCGTCGAGCTGGAACACGCCGAGCGTGTCGCCGCGGGTGAGCAGCTCGTAGGTCTTCTTGTCGTCCAGTTTGAGCGTCGGCAGGTCGATCTCGATGCCGTGGTTCGCGGCGACGGCTTTCACCGCGTCGTCGACAACAGTGAGGGTGCGCAGCCCGAGGAAGTCCATCTTCAGCAGGCCGATGTCCTCACACGACGGGAAGTCCCATCCGGTGATGACAGAACCGTCGTCGCGCTTCCACAGCGGGATGACGTCGAGCAGCGGTTCGGAGGACAGAATCACCGCGCAGGCGTGCACGCCTGCGTTGCGGACCAGTCCCTCCAGCCCGCGCGCGGTGGACATGATCTTGCCGACCTCGGGGTCGGTCTCGGAGAGGGTCCGGACCTCCGTGGCTTCCGCGTACCGCTCGTGGGTCGGGTCGAAGATGCCGGAGAGCGGAATGTCCTTCGCCGCGATAGGCGGCGGCAGCGCCTTCGAGATCCGGTCGGCGATGGAGAAACCGGGTTGCCCGTGCAGAACCCGGGCCGAGTCCTTGAGCGCGGCCTTGGTCTTGATCGTGCCGAAGGTGATGACCTGGGCGACGTTCTCCTCGCCCCACTTGTCGACGGTGTAGCGCATCACCTCGCCGCGCCTGCGCTCGTCGAAGTCCAGGTCGATGTCGGGCGGGCTCACCCGCTCCGGGTTCAGGAACCGCTCGAAGATGAGCTTGTGCTCGATCGGGTCCAGGTCGGTGATGTGCAGGATGTAGGCCACGAGCGAACCGGTTGCCGAGCCCCGGCCGGGCCCGACGGCGATCTTCTGGGACTTGGCCCAGCGAACCAGGTCGCCGACCACCAGGAAGTAGCCCGGGAAACCCATCTTCGAGATCACGCTGAGCTCGATCTCGATACGTTCTTTGTATTCGGCTGACAAGCCGTTGGGGAATCGCGACGGCGTGTACTTCTCGACGTCCGCGCGGAGCAGGTCGTCTTCCGTCTCGCCGGGCTGCAGCGGGAATCGCGGCATCCGGTCGATCTCGGCGTAGACCTCGGCGTACGACTCGACGCGTTCAGCGATCAGCAGAGTGCTGTCGGCGGCCCCCGGGACTTCTTTGTCCCAGTATTCGCGCATCTCCGCCGCGCTCTTCAGGTAGTAGCCGTCGCCGTCGAACTTGAAACGGTTCGGATCGTCGAGGGTCTTTCCCGACTGCACGCACAGCAGAGCGGAATGCGCTTCGGCCTGATCCTTCGTCACGTAATGCGAGTCGTTCGTGGCGACCGGCGGCAGATCGAGCTTCTTCGCGATCGTGAGCAGGCCCTCGCGAACCGAGCGTTCGATCGGCAGGCCGTGGTCCATCAGTTCGAGGAAGAAGTTCTCCCGCCCGAAGATGTCGCGGTAGTCGCTCGCCGCCTGCAGCGCTGCGGCTTCCTGGCCGAGACGTAGCCTGGTCTGCACTTCTCCGGACGGGCAGCCGGTGGTGGCGATGATTCCTTCCGCGTGTTCCGCGACGAGTTCGCGGTCCATGCGCGGCTTGCGGTAGTAGCCCTCGAACGAGGCCAGGCTGGAGAGTCTGAACAGGTTCCGCAGGCCGGTGGCGTTGCGGGCCACCATCGTCATGTGCGTGTACGCGCCCGCGCCCGAGACGTCGCCGCCCTCACCGAACTCGTCAGAACCCCGCTGCGACGCCTGGCCCCAGAAAATGGGTTTCTTGATGTGCCGGCTGGCTGGCGCGAGATACGCCTCGATACCGATGATCGGTTTGACGCTGCTCTTCGTGGCGCGGCGGTAGAATTCCGCAGAGCCGTACATGTTGCCATGGTCGGTCATCGCCACCGCAGGCATGTCGAGGCGCTCGGCCTCGCTGAACAGCGCATTTACTTTCGCTGCGCCGTCGAGCATCGAATACTCGGTGTGCACATGCAGGTGAACAAATGAATCCGCCACAGGCCCCGTCTCTCCCTCGCGCTGCCCGACAGTTCTACCAGGCCTTCGGGCCCGCGCCTCCCAGGTCCCGGCGCGCGTCGTCGAAGCGGCTTGTGCTCGGGGCTGAACGGGTGGGCGGCGCGTCCGGGGCCGCGCAGGCCGGGGCTGCCGCCTCGGCGCCGGGAGGAGTCATGCGCCCGGCTCGCCGATCGTGATCCAGTAGCGCCGCACGGCGCCGAGTCCGGTGTCCCGGACCTCGTCGAGGACACCGCCGTTGCGCTCGATCGTCCGCGCCGAGGCGATGTTGTCGGCCGCACAGACGACCAGCACCCGGTCCAGGCCGATTCCCCGCGCCTCGCCGAGCATCCTGCCCAGGGCCCAGGTGGCCAGTCCGCGTCGGCGCGCGGACGGGCGGACGCCGTAGCCGATGTGGCCGAGCCGCAGCACGTGGTCGTCGGGTCCGTGCCGCAGTGCGATCCCGCCGAGCACCCGGTCGTCCTCGACGATCCACCGGCACGTGGCCCGCAGCCGGCCGGCCTCCACCGGCTTCGCCGGATCCGACCCGTCGACGAGTCGCGCGACCCAGGCCCTGAACCCGGCAGGCGAGTCGACCTCGTCGGACGGCCGCAGCCCGAAACCGTCCTCGTGGACGCCGGGCCCCCAGTCGTCACGTGCCTCGAGCCAGGCGGTGTGCAGGCGTGCGGTGGGCGCGATCAGGTCGGGCACACCGTGACGATAGTGATCGGACCGGCCGAGGAGCACGGCCGCCGCATCGGCATCGTCGCCGCCCCCCGAGAACCTGAAGAACGTTGGATGTACGTAGCCCGGAGCGGCTTCAGTGACGTTCCGGGCCTTTCACGGGGAGCGAACTTCAGGGGAGCGCGACCTCACACGGAGGCGAGTTCATCCTTGATCATCTGCGCGAGCGCGGCCGGCTGCGACAGGAAGGGGGAGTGGGAGGTGTTGCTCCGCAGCACCTTTTCCGTGCGCTTCGCGAAGAGCTCCTGTACGAACGGCGGAACGGCGTCGTCGGACTCGCACAGAATGTACGTGCTGGGAATTTCCTTCCAGGCGACCTCCGTCAGCGGCTGGGTGGTCGCGAGGTAGGACATGTAGCCCAGGTCGGCGACCGCCTGCTCGGCGACGGCAGGGTCGACGTCGCGGTAGAAGATCGCGGCAGGATCGTTGGCCGTGATGTAGGTCTGGGCGTCCCCGTCCTGCTCGTGGATCACCCAGAACGGCGGAGGGGTGCCCCCGGCGCTCGAGAGCAGGGAGTCACCCTCGTCGAGCAGGAACGCCGCCAGATAGACGATGCGCCGGACATTGCTCAGTCCGGCGAGTGCCTGAGTGGTCGGAACACCGCCGTAGGAGTGTGCGAGCACGACCAACGGGCCGTCGATCGCCTCGGCTGCGGCGCGGATGGCTGCGGCGTCGGAGTACATGTCACCCAACGTCGTCAGATCTTCGCCGGTGCTGGCCAGGGCAACGGTGTGGACGTCGACGCCGTCGAGCTCGTCGATCAAGTACCGCAGGTGCGCGGGCTTGTGCCAGGCACCGGGGACGAGCAGGAGCGAAGGAAGTGTCACGGAAACCTCTGTCAGGAAGAACGGACATAGAAGATCAGCGCGGTGAGCCGAAAAGTAGATATAGGACGCTACGACCTCGCGATCCGCGGTCGCGTTTCCGGGTGGCCCGCGTTGATCACCGCGAGCACTGTACATCGATCTCCAACCGTGCAGTTTTCGATCTGCTGGGAGTCGAGGGACGTACCGGATCAGTCGGCGAACGGCACGACCGGTGGCCGCAATGTTGTGCCCGTGGCGCGAACAAGGGCCGTTCGTGATGAAATGCCCGATTCCCGGGGTAATGATCGACCGGAGCAGTTCTCGACCGCCGTGCGCGAGGTCCCGCCAGGACATGGGTTTCACGATCGTGTCGGCGAACGCGACGCCACGCACCCGGCCCGGATGGCGGGCCGCCCAGTCAAAGGCGAGTGCGCCGCCCCAGTCGTGTCCGAGGAGGACGACGCTGGCCAGGCCGAGGGTGTCGAACCACGCGTCCAGGTATCGGGCCTGGTCGTCGAACGTGTAGGTGATGCCCGGCTTACCCGAGCCGCCCATCCCGATCAGCATCAGGGTCCGTGCCTCGGGTGGCGTCCGGCGCCGATGCCCTGGGAGGACACGACGCACGGCAACAGGCTCGCAACCGTCGAAGCTGAGCGGCTGTGGATCGAGCGACTCCGATCGACCTGGAGAAGGGGGTTCCCTTTCGTCCATGACCGGAGCGCTGGGCGTGGGCAGGATTGCGCCCCATGCGGACTCATGAGGAAGGCGGACCGGCCGATCTGGAGGAGCGGGGGTGGCAGGCACTGGCCACCGAAGGGGCGGGCGCCGAGTTCTATCGCGAGGTGCTCGACGACACGGTGGTGATGCTGCTGCCCGGCGGCCTCGTGCTCGACGACCGGGCCGCGATCATCGAGGCGATGAGCGGGCCGCCGTGGTCGACGTACCGAATCGAACGGCTGACCGAGCACCACCCGACGGCGGACACCGGGCTCGTCACCTACGAGGTGGCGGCTCGGCGTTGACAACCTCGGTGGCGGAGTCGGCGGCGACGACCTGCCCGCCGATCCAGTGGCCGGCCACGCTGAGTGTGAGTGCTTCTGACATGGCTCCACCGTGCGTCAGCGCAGCCGTGGCATCCATGTCATGACAGTCCCCGGATAACCGGGCCAACGCACCGTCCGTAGTGGCGAGATCGACGTGGGAGTGGTGGGGGCGCGGGGCACGGGGCGTCGGAGTTCGACCCGATGCACCGGATCCCGGTGGTCGAGAGCCTCGGCGCCACCCTGGTCACCGGCGCCACCCTGCGCCTGACGGCCCCCGACGAGACCTACCCGCTGTAGCGGCGCCCGGTCCCGGCCGGCGGAACGGGCGCTCAGTAGTTCTTGACCACCGACCGCGGAACGGTCCGCCACCGCCGGGGCGTACCCCGTCGCCGAACTCGATCAGCTCGTCCACCGCGGGCTCCTGCCGTGCGGACGGCACGGCTCTACGCGGCCCGGAGCGGCTTCGGCGACGTTCCGGGCCTTGCACGGGGAGTACACCTTGGCGGGAAGCGTGCACCTCAGACGGAGGCGAGCTCACCCTTGATCATCTGCGCGAGTGCGGCGGGCTGCGACAGGAAGGGGGAGTGGGAGGTGGTGAGCCGCAGCAGCTTCTCGGCGCGCTTCGCGAAGAGCTCCTGTGCGAACGGCGGAAGGGCGTTGTCGGCCTCGCACAGGATGTAGGTGCTCGGAATGCCCTTCCACGCGGCCTCCGTCAGCTCCTGGGTCTTCCCGGCGTAGCGCTGGTAGCCCAGATCTGCGATGGCCTGCTCGGTGAGGGCCGCGTCGACGTCGCCGTAGAACACGTCGGCGGGGTTGTCGACCGTCATGTAGTCCCCGGCGCCCCCGTCGTGCTCGTGCATCACCCACCACGGCGCAGGGCTGCTCCCGACGCTCGAGAGCAGGGACTCACCTGCATCGAGCTGGAACGCCGCCAGGTAGATGATGCGTCGGACATTGCTCGCACCGGCGAGTGCCTGCGTGGTCGGAATGCCGCCGTAGGAATGCGCGAGGACGATCACCGGACCGTCGATCGCATCGACCGCGGCGCGGATGGCGGCGGCGTCGGAGAACATGTCACCGAGCGTGTTCACATCGTCGCCGCAGCTGGTCAGGGAGACGGTGTGGACGTCGACGCCGTCGAGCTCGTCGATCAGGTGCTGCAGGTGCGCGGGCTTGTGCCAGGCGCCGGGGACGAGCAGGAGTGCAGGAAGTGTCATGAAAACCTCTGTTCGGGAACGAACGGATTAACGATGATCAACACAAACGGGCCAGGGCTGAAAACAGGACATAACCGGCGTCATGGAAACCCTGGGCAGTCTGTGGTGATCACGGCGAGCACTGTACATCGACCTTGTTTCGATGAAGTACTAAATCTAAACTCAGATCGGACGCCGACCCAGAGTCCGAGCGAGGCCGGCAGCGCCTCCTGGCGGGTCACGTGAACGCCGCGACGTTGCGCGACGCCCAATCGGCGAAGGTGTGAGGTGCACGACCGAGGAGCCGCTCCACATCCGGGCTGACGCGCTGCTCCGCGGCAGACGGTTCGCCGAGGATGGCGAGGGTGGCCTCCACGACGGGCCCGGGCATGTGATCCAGCATCCGGGCCCGCGCCTCCGCGCGGGTCTGCTCCATGAACCGCACGGGCTCGCCCAGGGCGTCTGCGATCGCCGCGACCTGCTGTCGCGGCGAGATCGGTTCCGGCCCGGTGAGCGTGTAGATCGCGCCGTTGTGGCCGGGTTCGCGCAGGGCGAGGGCGGCCACCTCGGCGATGTCGGCCGGGTCGACGGCGGGCAACGCGACGTCGCCGAACGGCGCCGCGACCACCCGTCGTGCGCGGACCGAGCCGGCCCACTGGAACGTGTTGGAGTCGAAGTTGCCCGGCCGCAGCATCGTCCAGTCCAGACCGGACTGCGTGACGGCGTCCTCCAGCACTGCGGGGTGGCGTCCGGAGCCGACGCCCTGGGAGGACAGCAGCACGACCCGCCGGACGCCGGCCGCCCGCACGGCGGTCATGACGTCACCGAGATCGCCGTTCGTCATGAAGTCGGAGGAGGTCAGGACGAACAACGCGACAGCACCGTCGAGGGCGGGCCCGAGGCTCTCCGGTTCGCTCAGGTCGGCCTGGACGTGCCGGACTCCGGCCGGCACGTCGACCGGCCTTCGGGAAACGGCCGTCACGTCCTCGCCTGCTTCGACGAGTGCCCGCGTGAGCGGCTGCCCGACGTTGCCCGTCGCTCCCGTCACCACGATCATGTCTTTCTCCTGGTCCGCGCTGGTTGAACTGACGCGGCGACGCTACTTTCGATCTGCCAGTAGGTACCCAGAGGAAAGTGGGCGTGAAGTGATCGAAACCACATCGGCCGTCGCTCCGGAGCAGGCCTGCCCGATCGCCCCCGTGGTGGACATCGTCTTCAGCCGCTGGACCACCCCGATCCTGTGGACGCTCCACGAGTACGGGCGGCAACGGTTCGGGGAGCTCGAACGCCGCATCACCACGATCACGCCCAAGGTCTTGACGCAGCGGCTCCGGCAGCTGGAACGCGACGGGCTCGTCGTGCGCACCCACCACCCCGAGATCCCACCCCGGGTGGAGTACGAGATCACCGAGCTCGGGCGCAGCCTCGCGCCCCTGTTCGCCACGCTCGCCGAATGGTCGGTCAACCTGGCCGAGGTCGACCGGGCACGCCTGGACTACGACGCACGGCAACAGGCTCACAACCGTCGAAGCTGAGCGGCTGTGGATCGAGCGACTCCGATCGACCTGGAGAAGGGGGTTCCCTTTCGTCCATGACCGGAGCGCTGGGCGTTGGCAGGATTGCGCCCCATGCGGACTCATGAGGAAGGCGGACCGGCCGATCTGGAGGAGCGGGGGTGGCAGGCGCTGGCCATCGAGGGGGCGGGCGCCGGGTTCTATCGCGAGGTGCTCGACGACACGGTGGTGATGCTGCTGCCCGGCGGCCTCGTGCTCGACGATCGGGCCGCGATCATCGAGGCGATGAGCGGGCCGCCGTGGTCGACGTACCGAATCGAACGGCTGACCGAGCACCATCCGACAACGGACACCGGGCTCGTCACCTACGAGGTGGTGGCCCGGCGCGGGCACGGGCCCGAGTACGCGGCGCTGATCGGCAGCCTTTATGTCCGGCGCCCCTCGGGGTGGCGGTTGACGTTCCACCAGCAGACCCCGAGCGGCACTGCGTAGCCGACCCCGGGGAGACGGCGCAGCGTTCGCATGGGGATCAGGTCGATGTCGCACCGCGCTGCCGGACGAGCGGCAGATACACCTCGTCGACGATCTCGACGAGGACGTCGTCGGGGACGGTCGGCACTCCGCGCACAACGAACTCGTTGCGGAGCAGGACGATGGCGACGGTGGCGACCCGAGGGTGAAGTGCCTCCGGGGAGATCTCGCCACGTGCCACCGCGCGGCCCAGGACGGTCAGCCAGGGGGCGGCCAGTGCGTCGGCGGACTGTTCTGCCAGCCGGGTGAGGAGCCCCGAAGCGCCACCGGCCGCGGAGACCAGCTCCCGGAGGATCATGCCGAGCGGGGAGCTCCAATGACGGTTCGCACCGCGTAGGAGTTCGAGGGCATCCGCGCGCAGGTGGCCGGTGTCCGGGAGGGGGACCGTCGTGGTCAGCTGCTTGTAGGCGGCGACGCCCAGCGCGAGACGGTCCGGCCAGCGGCGGTAGATCGCGTTCTTGTTGGTGCCCGCTCTCCTGGCGACCCGGTCCATGGTGAGCCCGGCGTATCCGTGCTCGGTGATCTCGTCGACCGCGGCACGAAGGATCGCTTGCTCCAGCGCCGCCCCCCGGCGCCGCGTCTGTCCACCCCGGACCTGCTCGGCCGGGTCGTCCGTCATGGTCGTCCTCGCATCCGGTTCCGCTCGTTCCCCCCAGTATCGACGGGATGGCTCCGCGGCGGCAAGATAGGGTACGTTGAGTACCCAATCGGCAGGAGAGGTGGCCATGCGCGCCAAGGGCATCAGCTACAGCACCGGGTTCGTCCTTCGGGGTGTGAACTCCCGTGTGTCCTTCGACCCGGCACTGATCGAGCGTGAGCTGCGCGTCATCCACGACGATCTGCACTGCACCGCGGTCCGCGTGATCGGCGGCGATCCGGAGCGGATCGAGACGGCAGCGAGGATCGCCATCGACCTTGGCCTGGAGGTGTGGTTCTCCCCGTACCCTCTGGAGCTGAGCACCGAAGAGATGTTGTCGCTGTTCGCCGACTGCGCCGAGAGGGCGGAGCGGCTTCGGCGGCAGGGCGGCGAGGTCGTGTTCGTCACCGGCGCCGAGCTGAGCTTGATGAACCCCGGATTCCTGCCCGGCGACAGCACCGACGAGCGGGTGGCGCTCCTGACCCGATCGGACCGGGCGCGCGAGGCGATCGGGCAGGTCGGCGCCCGCGTCAACGACTTCCTCGGCGCCGCCGTCGCTGTGGTCCGCGAACGGTTCGGAGGCAAGATCACATACGCCTCGGTGCCGCTCGACCGCGTCGACTGGACGCCCTTCGACTTCGTGTCGGTCGACCTCTACCGCTCGAAGGAGATCGAGGACCAGTTCGTCGACGGGGTGCGGGACCTGGTCGCGCTGGGCAAGCCGGTCGCGGTCACCGAGTTCGGTGCCGCCGGCTACCGCGGCGCGGGCGACCGGGGCGCGCGCGGACTGGAGATCGTCGAGTACGACAAGGAGACGGGATGGCCGGTCCGACTGAACGGTGACTACGCCCGGGACGAAGCCGGCCAGGCCTCCTACGTGCGTGAGCTGCTGGAGGTCTTCGATGCCGAAGGCGTCGACAGCGCTTTCGTGTTCATCTTCGCGCTCGACGACTTCCCGCACTGTCCCGACGGAACGCCGAGCGAGGACCTCGACCTTGCCAGCTACGGCATCGTCAAGGTCCTCGAGGACCGCTACGGAGACACCTACCCCGACATGCCATGGGAACCGAAGCTCGCCTTCAGCGCGATCGCCGACTTCTACCGATGACGAACTCGGCACTCTCGCCGGCCGGACGGCGATCCACGGTCCCTCCGGCGGCCGTCAGCTGAGCTGCTCGGCCAGTCCGACGACGATGCCCTCGGGGCCACGGACGTAGCAGAGCCGATAGCTGTTCTGGAACTGCGCCACCTCGCCGACGAGTTCGGCGCCGTGGGTGCGCAGGCGGGCGAGGACGTCCTCGATGTCGTCGACGGCGAACATGATGCGGCGAATGCCCAGCGTGTTCGCCGGTGCATCCTTCGGCTCGGAGCTGATCGCCTTCGGCGTGTGGAACATCGCCAGCTCGATCCGGCCGTGGCCGTCGGGGGTCCGCAGCATCGCGATGTCCTGCCGGACGTCGTCGACCGCGATGACACGCTCCACCCAAGGGCCCTCGATCGGCCCCTTGCCCTCCAGCTCCATGCCGAGCTCGACGAAGAACGAGATGACGGCGTCGAGGTCGTCGACGACGATGAGAACGTTGTCCATGCGCTGGATCGCCATGCCAGGTCTCCTCGGTGTTGTACGGCCACGATGGCCGCATCCGCCACTGGGACGGAGCCGCCCGTCCGGTCTCGACACGAGATCGCCCCGCCTGCCGGCGTGAACCGTGTCCGTGGCGCGTGCCGGAAAGCGTGGAGGGTTGGTGTTCGGTCCCGGGCTGGACGGCGGCGAATTCGGCACGTGGCCACGACAGTGAGTGGCTACCGCCTGGAGCGGAGCTACGCGCGTTGATCGAGCACGGACGGATCTTCCGGGAAACCTGGCCGGGACCGCGCTATCGCGGGTCGGTCAGGAAGATGTCCGCCAGGGTGGGGTTGTAGGCGTGCACGAGGATGCCGAAAATGATGGCGTCGAAGGTCAGATGGACGGTGACCACGTAGGGCAATGATCGGGTGCGCTGGAAGATGTAGCCCTGCAGCAGGGCGAAAGGCGCCGTGAGCAGCGGACCCCAGCCGCGGTAGCCCAGCTCCCAGAGGAACGAGACGAACACCACGGATTGCAGGAGGTTCGCCTGCCAGAATGGGAAGTGGTGGCGGAGCAGGGCGAAGACGATGCAGATGAAGAACAGCTCGTCCCACAGCCCGACGGCGTTCACCCCGATGAACAGCCGGATGATCTCGTTGGCGCCGGCGATGTCCGGCCAGTTCCGGTAGGCGCCCGAGCCCAGGAAGTACACCGGCAGGATGAGGTAGCCCCCGACAACTACCAGGGCCAGGTAGCCGAACTCGAACCGGCTCCACCGGTTCCCGGTTCCGACCGGGAACGTGATGATGTCCTCCCCGTACCACCACCGGGAGAGGGCGTATGGCAGGGCGACGGCCGCCGACAGGGTGATCGCGAACCGGACCATCGCGGCGTTGCTCAGGTCCGCCTCCAGCGACATCGTGCTGATGACGACCAGGCCGGCGGCGATGAAGATCAGGTGCCGCAACAGCATGCGGTCCACCACCGCCGCGACGACCAGACCGGCGACGATCAGCGCGTACCCGACCAGCCGCTCCTGCAGGCCGAACAGCGCGACTGCGGACACCACCACGAGTGTCGCGGCCAGCAGCTGGGTCCACGGGGGGCGCGCGAGGGACCGGCCCTCGTGGCGGTCGGGAGTCGTCGCACCGTGGCTCACCTCGCCAGCATGGCCGGACCGTGCAGATGCGACAAACTTCGCCACATCTGCCGGCTGCGTGTCGACGCAACTGGTAGGCGGCCGTCGGCCTGACTTCGCCCTTGACCTCGCGCAGTCGGTCGCCAGACCGATTGCGGGTGAAGCCTGCTCTCTCAGGGGCGGCTCGGGATGGGGCGTTGTCGGCGTGGGTCCACACGGATAGCCGCATCTGGCCGGCCACGGCCGGACAGCACCGGGCAGAACAAGCTCGGCCCCCCACCTGTTTGGGCAGGTAAGGGGCCGATTCTTGCTGCTAGCGCGTGGTGCCCCCGGCAGGATTCGAACCTGCGACACACGGTTTAGGAAACCGATGCTCTATCCCCTGAGCTACGAGGGCGTACCCCGCTGATCCTAGCTGCGCAGCGGGGGGTGTGGCCCCTCGGCCCGGGTGCTGTGGGGGTGCCGGCCGCAGGCTGGTCCTGCGGAGTCCGACACCCCGCCCGCGGCGGTGGGATGATCGCAGGTGTGGCTGCTGGGACAGGCGGCACGGGAAGGTCGGAACGCACGTGGATGTGAAGACGCTCGCCGAGGTCGCGCCCCGCGACCGGTTCACCCGGGTCTGCGCGCTGACGGGAGCGGGGATCAGCGTGGCCGCAGGCCTGGGCACGTTCCGTGGGCCGGACGGCCTCTGGCGGCTGTCGCCGGAGATGGAACGCGCGATGCACGTCCAGCTGCTGCCCGGCAACGTCGACGCCCTGTGGTCGGTCTGGGGTGGCATGTACGAGAAGGCCAGCCGCTCCGGGCCCACGGTGGCCCACCGGGCACTCGCGGACGCGGGGGCGTCGGTGATCACCCAGAACGTCGACGAGCTGCACCAGCAGGCCGGGTCGAGGAACGTCGTGGAGATCCACGGTTCGGCGGGTCGCGCGCGGTGCCTCGACGAGGCGTTCTGCGGCTGGACGGGCCGGGCGGACGAGGTGGTGCGGACCGATCCGCCGCAGTGCCCGCAGTGCGGGGAGCCGGCTCGTCCGGCCGTGGTCCTGTTCGGTGAGATGCTCGACCCGGACGACCTGAGCACCGCCCGGGATCTCGCGGCGGAGTGCGACCTCTTCCTCGCCGTGGGCACCTCGGGCCGGGTCGCCCCGGCGTCCTGGCTCGCTCCCACCGCCCGGGCGGCCGGCGCCTACTGCGTGAACGTCGACCTGTACCCCGACGGCGAGCTCGACCCGGCGTTCCACGTCCGCGTGGTGGGTGACGCGCAGGACGTGCTCACGGACTGGGTGCGCTGACCGTCGACGGGGTGCGGGTGGCGAGGAAGCCCGCCAGCCCGTCCAGGTAGAGCGTGAGGCCGAAGTCGAAGTCGGCGTCCGTGTCCTGCTCCTCGAGCAGGGAGTCGACGTCGAACACCCCGGCCGCCAGCACCCTGCCGAGTGCCGGCATCCGGCGGGGGTCCACCACGCGCGTGAGGACGGCGGCGTACTGGCGGCTGAACGCGTCCGGGTTCTTCGCATGTCCCGCGGCCAGTGCCGAGCTGAGCCGGACCTGACCGTGCACATAGGTCAGCAGGCCCATCACGACGCCGACCTTCTCGTACTCCTCGAGCGCGGTGCGGGACAGGGCGGCGAGTGCGCACTCGAACCACGCGAGGTTCTGCGGCCCGACGGGCGGCCCGCCCAGCGGTAGCTGGGCGTACCACGGGTGCTGCTTGATCGCGGCCAGCACACCATGGGTCCAGAGCGTCAGCCCCGACCGCCAGTCCGTGTCGCCGGGTAGGTCCGGCGGCTCCTCCAGGGCGGCGTCGAGCATCAGGAGGAGCAGCTCGTCCTTGCTCTTCACGTGGCGGTAGAGCGCCATCGTGGAGTTGCCGAGCTGGGCGGCGACCCGGGACATCGACACCGCCGCGAGCCCTTCGGCGTCGGCGAGCTCGATGGCCGCACGGGTGATGTCCCCGGCGGTGAGGGACGGCTTGGGCCCCTTCCGCGGCGCCTCCCGCAGGCCCCACAGCAGGGCGACCTCGTCCGGCAGGTCCGTCTGGTCGGCCATCCGCGCCCTCTCGTCGTCGACGGGCACCAGTCTAGGAAGGGGGCTTCCACGCCCTACTGCGTATCAGCTACGCTTTTGAGCGTATCTCATACGCAGTAGGGGAGAGGCGAATGATCGTCGAGGCATCGGGCCTGCGCAAGGCCTACGGATCGACCGTGGTCCTGGACGGGGTGGACCTGCAGGTCGAGGAGGGGTCGGTACTCGCCCTGCTGGGACCCAACGGGGCGGGGAAGACGACCACCGTCCGCATCCTCACCACGCTGTCCCGGGCGGACGGCGGCCGCGCGACGGTCGCGGGGTACGACGTCCTCCGCGAGCCGGCGAAGGTGCGCGCGGCGATCAGCCTGACCGGCCAGTACGCCGCGGTCGACGTCGAGCAGACGGGCCGCGAGAACCTCGTCATGGTCGGCCGGCTGATGCACCTGGGCCGGGTCGGCGCGCGCAGGCGGGCGCTGGAGCTGCTGGAGCGGTTCGACCTGGTCGAGGCGATGGACCGGCGGGTGAAGGCCTACTCCGGCGGGATGCGCCGCCGGCTCGACCTGGCGATGAGCCTGGTTGCTGCGCCGCGGGTGATCTTCCTCGACGAGCCGACCACGGGCCTCGACCCCGCCAGCCGCGCCACGATGTGGGCGGCGATCACCGAGCTGGTGCGGGGCGGGACGACGATCGTCCTCACCACCCAGTACCTGGAGGAGGCCGACCGGCTCGCCGACCGGATCGTGCTGCTCGACCACGGGCGGATCGCCGCGTCGGGCACGGCGGACGAGCTGAAGGCGCAGGTCGGCGGGGAGCGGCTGGACCTGCAGTTCGCCGACCCCGTCGAGCTCGCCCGCGCGGCCGGTCTGCTCCCGGGGCGTGGCTGCGTGGCCGATCCGGGGCGGCTCGTGCTCGGCGTCGCGTCCGACGGGAGCGCGGACCACCTGCACCAGGTGCTCGACCACCTGCGGAGTGCGGGGGTCCGGGTCGCGCGGGTGACGTCGCACCGCCCGACGCTCGACGACGTGTTCCTCACCGTGACCGCCCCGACCGGTGGGCGCGTCCCCGCCGCCGTCCCCGCATGACCGTCATCGACCCCGACCGGAGGACCACCATGACCACCGCAACAGCCACCGGGGAGCGCACCCACGGCGGCCTCGGGAACGCCGCGGGCGACGCTCTGACCATGATCGGGCGCAGCGTCCGCCTGTCGCGGCGCAACCTCGACACGCTCTTCATGTCGATCGTCCTGCCGCTGCTGATGATGGTTCTGTTCGTCTACGTGTTCGGCGGTGCGATCGACACCGGGACGGCCTACATCACCTACGTGGTGCCCGGGATCATCCTGCTCTGCACGGGCTACGGGGCGTCGTCCACGGCGATGTCCGTGGCCGCCGACATGACCAGCGGCATGATCGACCGGCTGCGGTCGCTGCCGATCCGCAGCTCCGCGGTCCTCACCGGGCACGTCACGGCCAGCGTCGCGCGCAACGCGCTCTCCACCACGATCGTCGTGCTGGCCGCGGTGGCCATGGGCTTCCGCCCGACCGCCTCCCTCGGGGCCTGGGTGCTCGTCGCCGGGCTGGTGCTGCTCTACGTGCTCGCGCTGTCCTGGCTCGCGGCGGGGCTCGGAGTCATCGCGAAGAGTGTGGAGTCGGCGAGCGTGCTCGGATTCGTGATGCTGTTCCTGCCCTACCTCAGCAGCGCGTTCGTGCCCACCGACACCATGCCCTCGGTCCTGCAGGGGATCAGCGAGCACCAGCCGATCACCCCCGTCATCGAGACGGTGCGCGGCCTGCTCACGGGTACGCCGGTCGGCGACCGGGGCTGGGTGGCACTGGCCTGGACGGTGGGGATCCTGGTGGTCGCGTTCGCCGGCTCGACCTGGCTCTACCGCCGTCGCAACCGCGCCTGACGCCAGGCCCGCGGAGCGTGCCGAGACCCGGCTCCCGATGCCGGATATGCGGCGAGAGCAGCGCAAATAGCGGCGACGAAGATCGTGCTAGCGTCGCTGGATGGTGCAACCGCTGTCGTACCACATGCACGGCAGCGGCCCAGGAATCGTCCTCGTGCCCGGTATCGGCACTACGGGGGTTGACTCCTGGGGACCGGTGCCCAGAGATCTCGCCGACAGCCACACGGTGGTGGTCCCGGATCTGCCGGGTTCGGGCGAGAGCCCCCTCCCGGACGGCCCGCTGGAACTTGACACCGTCGCCGACCAGGTGGTCGCCACCGCCCAGGACGCAGGGTTGGAGCGGTTCACGCTCGCCGCGGTCCTTCTCGGGCCGGGTATCGCGCTGAGAGTGACCACCCGTCACCCCGCCCGCGTGTCGCGGCTGGCGTTGCTCGCCGGGTTCGCCCGGCCGCGGCCCAGCCTGCGCCTGTGGTTCGAGATCTGGGCCGCCCTCTCCGGCGACGACGAGGCGGTGAGCAAGCTGATGGTCCTGCTGAGCCTTTCGGACGGGTCGCTCGCCGCGTCGAGCGACGAGCAGATCGACCTGTTGGTCGAGCAGATCACGAGAGGCAGGCAGCCCGGTGCCGCCGCCCAGCTCGATCTCGCCACGCGGCTGGATGTCCGGGCGGACCTGGCGAAGATCGGGGTGCCGACTCTCGTGATGACGGGCACCGGCGACGGTTTCGTCGCGCCTGCCCATTCCCACGAGATCGCCGACGGAGTTCCCGGTGCTCGGCTCGTCGAGATCGCCGGCGGGCACGGCTTCTGGATGGAGAACCCGGACACGGTCGCCGTTCTCCGTGAGTTCCTCGGTGACTGACCACGGGGCCCATAGCCACCCCGACTGCGGAAAACACATGGTGCTCTGCACAAGTACCTCTCAGGCGCGTCTCAGACGCGCAGGTCACACTAGGTGTCATGCGCATCCTTGTTGTCGACGACGACCGGGCCGTCCGCGACTCGTTGCGCCGTTCGCTCGCGTTCAACGGCTATCAGGTCGAACTCGCGAATGACGGGCAGGCCGCACTCGATGCCGTACTCACGCAGCGGCCGGACGCGATGGTGCTCGACGTGATGATGCCGCGCGTCGACGGCCTGGAGGTGTGCAGGCGGCTGCGCAGTGGTGGCGACGACCTGCCGATCCTCGTGCTCACCGCCCGCGACGCCGTGTCCGACCGGGTGGCCGGCCTCGACGCGGGCGCCGACGACTACCTGCCCAAGCCGTTCGCCCTGGAGGAGCTGCTCGCGCGGTTGCGGGCGTTGCTGCGCCGCCGGACGCCCGACGAGAACGACGGGATGGACGGTCCGAGCAGGTCGCTGCAGTTCGGCGACCTGACCCTCGACCCCGACACCCGCGAGATCCGGCGGGGGGACCGGCCGATCAGCCTCACCCGCACCGAGTTCTCGCTGCTGGAGCTGCTGCTCGCCCACCCCCGCCGGGTGCTCACCCGCGCCCAGATCCTCGAGCAGGTGTGGGGCTACGACTTCCCGACCACCGGCAACGCGCTCGAGGTGTACATCGGTTACCTGCGCCGCAAGACCGAGGCGGACGGGGAGTCCCGGTTGATCCACACCGTGCGGGGGGTCGGGTACGTCCTGCGTGACACGCCGCCGTGAGCGAGCGGGCGAGATGGCGCATCGACGCCGGCCGCCACCGGGTGGGGTCGCGCATCGCCGCGCTGCGTGAGCGCCTCGGCATCGTCGGCCGGGGTGTGAACGCTCCGGACGGGGCCGAGGGCCCGTCCCCGCAGACCGAGGCCGACCAGACGAGCCCGGGCATCCGGCCGGCGCGACCGGCGCGACAGGGCCGCCCGGACGGTTCCACACCACGCATCGAGGCACTCGACCACGTCTCGCTGCGCGCCCGGATCGGGATCATGGCCGCGTTGGTGGCCGCGCTCGCCGTGGTGCTGGTGTCGGTCGCGGCGTTCGTGACCGTGCGCGTCAACATCCTGGAGACACTCGACGCCAACCTGCTGCAACGGGCGTCCGCCGCCGCCCAGAGCGAGCTGGCCGACCCGCGGCAGCTGGCCACCATCCCCACCGAGGTGCTCGGCGCGGGTGACATCCGGCTCGCCCTCCTCCTGGCGGACGGCCGGGCGAGCTCTGCTGAGGGCCAGGCGTCGGCGCCCCCGCTCGGAGTCGACGAGCTGGCGGTGGCCCAGGGCCTCGAGACGTCGTCCACCCGCACCGCGTCCGAGGACGGCGTCCAGTACCGCGTGGTGGCCGTCCAGGCCGGCGCCGACCAGGCTCTGGTGATCGCGCAGCGGCTCGACTCCACCCAGCAGGTGCTCACCAAGCTGGGGGTCGCCCTGCCGATCGTCGGGGGGATCGGGGTGGTGCTCGCCGCGCTCGCTGGCGTCGTCATCGCGAGGGCGGGGCTGCGTCCGGTGGACCGGCTCACCGCCGCCACCGAGCGGGTCGCCGCCACGGGGGAGCTGCGGCCGATCCCCGTCGACGGGTCGGACGAGCTCGCGCGGCTCACCCGCAGCTTCAACGACATGCTGGGCGCGCTCGCCGCGTCCCAGGAGCAGCAGCGGCGCCTCGTCGCCGACGCCGGACACGAGCTGCGCACCCCGCTGACGTCCATGCGCACCAACCTGGAGCTGCTCGCGGCGGCCAGCAGGCCCGGGGCGCCGACACTGCCGGACTCCGACCGCGCCGAGATCCTCGACGACGTGCAGGCCCAGGTGGCGGAGCTGTCGACGCTGGTCGGGGACCTCGTCGAGCTGGCGCGCGACGATGTGCCGCTCGTGGTGCACGAACCGCTGGAGCTGACCGACGTGGTTCTGCGCGCCCTCGAACGGGCCAGACGGCGGGCGGGCGACGTGGAGTTCGTGCCGACGCTCGTGCCGTGGACGCTCATGGGTGACTCGACCGCCCTGGAGCGCGCCGTGCTCAACCTGCTCGACAACGCGGCGAAGTGGAGCCCGGCCGGGGGCCAGGTCCGGGTACAGGTGCGTCCCGTGGACGAGTGGTCGGTCGTGCTCGAGGTGGCCGACGCCGGGCCCGGGATCGCCGAGGAGGACCTGCCCCGGGTGTTCGACCGGTTCTACCGCTCCGCCACGTCCCGGACCATGCCCGGCTCGGGGCTCGGGCTGGCCATCGTCCGGCAGGTGGCGGTGCGCCACGGCGGCGCCGTGTGGGCGGGCCGGGCCCCGGAGGGTGGCGCGTTGCTCGCCATGCGGCTGCCCGGTCGCCAACCACGCTTCTGAACAGGTCGTCGCGAATCGCTCCGACTAGGCTCACCGGACTGAATCCCGGCGAATTCGGACACGGTGGATGGCATGGCGAACGAGACCCCTGACGACCCCGACGCGACGCCGACCGGCCCGAACCCGCGAGTGACGCCGGACGGGGCAGGCGGTTACGGGGCCGGGCCCTCCTACCCGGCCGGCCCACCTCCCGGTCCGTACGGCACCGCCGGCTACCCCCTCGGCAGCCCGGGGTACGGGCCGCCGCCGCCCCCGGCGGCATCCGGCAGGCGGCGGTCGGCCCGGCTCGCGGCGCTCGGTCTGGTCGGCGCGGTACTGGCCGGCGGCATCGGCGGCGCTGTCGGCTACTCGCTCGCCGAGAGCAGGAGCACCGGCGGTTCCACCGGCGTGCTCGGCGTTCCGCTCCCGTCGGTCGAGGAGGCCGCGCTGCCGGCCGGCGCGGTGGAGGCGGTCGCCGAGCGCGTGCTGCCCGGGGTGGTGCAGCTGCGGGTCGAGGGGTCGGGCTCGGCGGGGGAGGGGTCGGCGCTGGTGCTGAGCACCGACGGTCTCCTGCTCACCAACAACCACGTGGTCGAGGCGGCGGCGAACCGCGGCCGGGTCACCGCGGTGTTCCAGAACGGCGACACCGCCCCGGCGGCCATCGTCGGGCGCGACCCCAGCTCGGACCTCGCCGTCATCCGGGCGCAGGGCGTGTCCGGGCTGACGGCCCTCGAGCTCGGCAACTCCGACGCGGTACGCGTCGGTCAGCAGGTGGTCGCGTTCGGCTCGCCGCTGGGCCTCGGGGGCACGGTCACCACCGGCATCATCAGCGCGCTCAACCGTCCGGTCAGCGTGGGAGGTGACCAGGAGGCCAGCGAGGCGACCGTGCTCAACGCGTTGCAGACCGACGCCGCGATCAACCCGGGCAACTCGGGCGGCCCGCTCGTGGACATGGAGGGCCGGGTCATCGGGATCAACTCGGCGATCGCCACCACGGGGCAGCAGGGCGGTTCGATCGGTGTGGGCTTCGCGGTCCCGATCAACCAGGCCAAGCGGGTGGCAGAGGAGCTCGAACGCACCGGCAAGGCATCCCGGGCGGTCCTGGGGGTCACCGTCGGGAACGACCCGCAGGTCTCGGGAGCGCGGATCCAGGGCGTCACACCGGGCAGTGCGGCCGAGGCCGCCGGGATCAAGGCCGGGGACCTCGTCATCGCGTTCGACGGCCAGCGCATTCTCGCGGGCGACGGCCTGCAGGCGGCGGTGCGGTCCAGGGCACCCGGCGAGGTCGTCGACATCCAGCTCGCCGACCGGTCGGTTTCGGTGACGTTGGGCGCGGCGTCCTGACAGTGACCGCTCATGTGCTCCCAGTGGTTGACGAGAACGGTCTGAAGATGATTCCGTTTCGGACGTCCCGCCTGCGGTGCCCCGTGGGTAGGGACTGATGGATCGCGTCGGCGCCGGCACCCCCTCCCAGCGCCGGCGCGATTCACGACCAGCCCGCCAGCTCCGCGAAGGTGCGCTGCCCGCGGTAGAGCATGGTCAGCCGCAGCCCCGCGCGGCGGGCGATGCCGGGGAGCGCCGCCACGCCGGCGGCAGCCCACGGGAACGGGTTGCTCAGCTCCATCCGGCCCGCGCCGTGGTCCCAGCGCAGCCGCGCCAGCCCCTGCCACAGTCCGGGCTCGGTGGCATCGAGCTCCACGAGCACGGTGCCGGCCGGGCCGATCAGCGCGGCGGTCCGCCGCAGCAGGGCCACCGGGTCGCCGCCGATGCCGAGGTTGCCGTCCGCCAGCAGGACGTGCGACCAGGTTCCCTCCCCGGGCAGCGGATCGAACAGGTCGGCGTGCAGCACCTCGGCCCCGCGGCGATGGCACTGGGCCACCGCCTCCGCCGCCACGTCGACGCCGAGCGCGGGAATGCCCCGGGCGGCCAGACCCTCGATCAGCCGGCCCGGGCCGCACCCCAGGTCGAGCGTGGGCCCGTGGCAGCGTCCGAGCAGCCAGCTGTCCTCGCCCGCCGCGGTGCTCCGCCAGCGATCGGTGTCGAGCGGCGCGCTGCCACCGTCGCTGCGCAGCAGCTCGACCCCGGGTCTGGCGAGTGCAGGCGCGAACACCGCGGTCGTCATGCCGGGCGCCGCTCTGCCGGCCCGGCCGACGACCCGCGGGCCAGCAGGCCGGGCGGCAGCCCCGTGACGGCGGCGGCGAAACGGGTGCCCGGGGCCGCCGCGGCCACCGCGAGGGCGTCCGTTGCGGTGTCGACGTCGGACAGCTCGGGGAGCAGCGAGACGGTGAGGCCGGCGCTGCGCAACGCCGTACCGGTGCGTTCGCCGGTGTCGGCGCGCGAGGTCGGCACCGCGGCCACGAGCGCGGCATCCGCGGGCCTGCGCAGGCCGAGCCCCCACCAGCCGCCGTCGACCGCGGGGCCGAGCACCGCGTCCACCCCGGGCCGGGCCAGTGCGGCCGCCGCGGCCGCGAGCCGCGCAGCGTCGAGCTGCGGGGTGTCCATCCCGATCTGGAGCGTGGGATGCCCGGGGAACAGCGCAGCGGCATCGCAGTGGGCGGCCGCGATCCGTTCGCCGAGCCCGTCGCCGCGCTGCGGGAGCACGGCGACCTCTCGGAGTGCCGCGGCCAGTTCGGTGCCCCGCGCGGCCCGGTGCAGCAGGCCGGTGAGCACGACGACCGGCCGGGCGCCGGGCACGGTCGCCGCGGCCGTGATGGTGTCGAGCAGCGCGGCAGCGGCCAGCTCCGCGGCCTGCTCCGGACACAGTGGCGGGCAGAGCCGCGTCTTCACCCGGCCCGGCTCGGGAGCCTTGGCGAGCACCAGGATCGCGGTCATCGCAGCACCGACGCCATGTCCCGGGCGGCCCGGAGGGTGCCCCGCACCGAACCCGACACCTTCGACCGGCCGCCGGTGCGCGGCCGGTAGCCGACGTCGACCTCGGTGAGCCGCCAGCCGGCCGCGCCCGCCCTCAGCAGGAGCTCGAGGGGATAGCCGAACGCACGGTCGGCGATACCCAGATCCAGCAGGGCGGTGCGGCGCGCCACCCGGATCGGGGCGATGTCGTGCACGGGGACGCCCCGGCGGCGCAGCAGCGCGGCGATCACGACGTTCCCGGCGCGCGCGTGCCACGGCCAGGCGCCCCGGCCGACGGGCACCCGGCGCCCGACCACGAGGTCAGCGCCCGGTCCGTCCACGTCGAGCAGCGCGACCATCGCGGGGAGCGCACCGGGATCGAGGGAGCCGTCCGCGTCGAGGAACGCGACGACGTCCGCAGTGGCCCCCACGAGTCCGGTGTGGACGGCCGCGCCGTACCCGCGGCGCGGCTCATGGAGCACGGTGGCGCCCAAGGCCGCCGCGACCTGCGGCGTTCCGTCGGTGGACCCGTTGTCCACCACGATCGGGTGGAAGCCCTCCGGCAGCGCGGCGAGCACGCCGGGGAGCGCCTGTGCCTCATCGAGGCACGGGAGGATGACATCGACCGGACGAGGCATGCCGTCGACGGTAGGGAGAGCCGGTCGGTCACGCGGGTCGTTCACGCTTACCGATCGGTGACGTCGTCGTCACCGCCGCCTGTGCAGGATCTGCGCGGTTAGCCTCGTGAGGTGCGGAGACTGCGATGACGGACCAGCCGTTGGCTCTGGTCGTCGACGACGACGTGACAGTGCGGGACGTGGTGACGCGCTACCTCGACCGCGCGGGCTATCGCATCGAGGTGGCGGGCGACGGCGAGCAGGCGCTGCGCGCCGTGGCGGGCCGCGTCCCCGACGTCGTGATCCTCGACCTCATGCTGCCCCGCCTCGGCGGCCTGGAGGTCTGCCGCCGGCTGCGCCGGGAGCGCACCGATCTGCCGATCGTGATGCTCACCGCGCTCGGCGAGGAGGAGGACCGTGTCCTCGGCCTCGAACTGGGCGCCGACGACTACGTGACGAAGCCGTTCAGCCCTCGCGAGCTGGTGCTGCGGGTGGCGTCGGTGCTGCGCAGGTCCCGGGAGGTTCCCGGGCGGGAGGGCGGCACCGCGCTCGTGGTCGACGGCGATCTGAGCGTCGATGTCGCGGGCAGGCGCGCCTCCCTCGGTGAGCGCCCGCTGGCGCTCACCGTGCGGGAGTTCGACCTGCTGGCGTTCCTGGTGCGCAGGCCCGGTCAGGTCTTCACCCGCGCTGAGCTGCTGGAGCAGGTCTGGGGCTGGAACTTCGGCGACCAGTCCACCGTCACCGTCCATGTGCGCAGGTTGCGGGAGAAGATCGAGACCGACCCGACGAAGCCAACGCGCATCGCCACCGTGTGGGGGGTCGGCTACCGCTACGACGGGAACACACCGGCATGAGGGAGCAGCTGCACGCGGTGGTTCCGGTGGCACTGGCGTTCTCCGTGCCGGTCGCCGCGCTCGGCGCGCTGCTGCTGCACCGGATGCGCCGCCGCTCGATCACGGCGGCGGTCACCGTGCTGGTGCTCGTGCCGGTGCTCGCCGCACTGGTCGGCGTGATCGGGGTCAGCGGCTTCATGTACACCCCGCAGCTCGCCGGCGCCGTCGTCGTGTGCGGCGCGGTCGCGGTCGTCACGGTGCCCGCGGCGATGATGCTCGGGCGGGGGATCGCCAGCGACGTCATGTGGCTGCACGAGGCCCGCGACGCCGAACGCGCCGCCGAGGCGTCCCGCCGCGAGCTGGTCGCCTGGATCAGCCACGACCTGCGCACGCCGCTCGCCGGCATCCGGGCGATGAGCGAGGCGCTCGCCGACGGGGTCGTGGCCGAGCCCGACGAGGTGGCCGAGTACGCCCGGCGGATCCGCGGGGAGACCGTGCGCCTGTCCGGAATGGTCGACGACCTGTTCCAGCTCTCCCGGATCACCTCCGGTGCGCTGCAGCTGACGCTGTCGGCGGTGCCGCTGCAGGAGGTCGTGTCCGAGGCCGTGGCCGTCGAAGGGGTGGCCGCGGCGCGCAAGGGCGTCGTCGTGCGGGCCGAGGAGCACGGCATGTGGCCGGTGGTGCTGGGCAGCGACCCCGAGCTGGCGCGCGTGGTGCGCAACCTCCTGTCCAACGCGATCCGGCACACACCTCCCGACGGCGCCGTCGTCGTGGCGGCCGGGGTCACCGGCGACATGGCCTGGCTGCGCGTCGACGACGCCTGCGGCGGCATCCCCGAGGAGGACCTGGAGCGGGTGTTCGACGTCGCCTTCCGCGGCGTCACCGCCCGCACACCCGAAGAGCGGTCCGGTGGTGGCCTCGGGCTCGCGATCGCCCGGGGGCTCGTCCAGGCGCACGACGGGATGATCCACGCCCACAACCACGGCCCCGGCTGCCGGTTCGAGGTGCAGCTCCCGCTGGCGTCGGTGGGCGGCGGCCGCTGACCGCGGCCGCCCCCCGCCGACGGCGTCAGGCAGGAGCGACGGAGCGCCGCAGCGGCTCGGCGGCGAACGCCCGCACGCCGTCGTCGAACGACACGGCGGCCCGGAAGCCCAGCAGGGCGCCGGCACGGGCCGGGTCGGCGACGACGTGCCGGACGTCACCGGGCCTGCTGCCCCCCGCGATGACCGGCGGGGGACCGTCCACGGCGGCGGACAGCGTCCTGGCCAGGTCACCGATGGTGTGCGGCTCGCCGGAGCACACGTTGACCGGCACCAGCACACCGGCGGCCGCCGGCCGCCCGAGAGCCAGCGCGTTGGCCGCGGCCACGTCGGTCACGTGCACGAAGTCGCGGCGCTGGCGGCCGTCCTCCAGCACCCGGGGTGCCTCCCCGCGCGCCAGCGCCGACCGGAAGATCGACGCGACGCCCGCGTAGGGGGTGTCGCGGGGCATCCGCGGCCCGTAGACGTTGTGGTAGCGCAGCGACCAGACGGAGCCGCCGGTCTGGCGGGCCCACGCGGCGGCGAGATGCTCCTGGGCGAGCTTGGTGGCCGCGTAGGTGGAGCGGGGGTCGAGCGGGGCGTCCTCGGGGACGAGACCGGGTGCGAGCGCTCGCCCGCACAGAGGGCAGGGGGGCTCGTACCGGCCGGCGTCCAGATCCTCGTTGCGTCGGGGGCCGGGGCGCACCGACCCGTGTTCGGGACACTCGTAGTGCCCCTCGCCGTACACCACCATCGACCCCGCCAGCACCAGCCGGGCGATCCCGGCCTCGTGCATGGCGGCGAGCAGCACCGCGGTGCCGTAGTCGTTGTGGCCGGCGTACGCAGGCGCATCCGACGGGTCGACGCCGTGTCCGACCATCGCCGCCTGGTGGCACACGGCGTCGACGCCGGGCAGCAGGCGGGCCAGCAGTGCGTCGTCGCGCACGTCACCGCGGACGAACTCGTGGTCGCGCGTCCACTCCGGTGCCTCCGACCCGCCGTGGGCCTGGGGGAGGAGTGCGTCGAGCAGGACGATGTCGTGCCCCTCGGCGGCGAGCAGGTCGGCGATGTGCGAGCCGATGAACCCGGCTCCGCCCGTGATCAGGATGCGCACCTGACGATGCTAGGTGGCTCGAGCCGCGCTCCCGGCCGTGTGCGTCCCCCCGTTCGCGGTCGGTAAGAAGACGGGGTGGCCGGGCGCTCCTGCGGGTCCCGCTACGGTGAGCGCCATGGAGATGGCGCCGCCCCAGATCGGTCGAGCTCTCGTGGTGATCGTGGACGACCGGGTGAGCCACGGGGAACGTGAGGATGCCATCGGACCGCTCGTCACCGAGCTGCTCGAGGAAGCCAAGCTCGTGGTCGACGCGGTGGTGGTCGTGCCGGGAGACCCGGTGGCGATCCGCAACGCGCTCAACACCGCGGTGATCGGCGGGGTCGACCTGGTGGTCACCGTCGGAGGCACCGGCGTGTCGCCGCGCGACGTCACCGCCGATGCCACCGCGGGCGTGCTCGACCGCCCGATCCCCGGCATCGCCGAGGCCATCCGCGCCTCCGGGCTCGCCGCGGGAGCGGTGGACGCGGGGCTGTCGCGCGGGCTCGTCGGCGTGTCGGGCAGCACCCTCGTGGTGAACCTCGCCCCGTCACGCGCGGCCGTCCGTGACGGGATGGCCACGCTCACCCCGCTCGTGGGACACGTGATCTCGGAGCTGTCCGGGCTCGGTTGAGCGCGCCCGCGCAACGGGAGCGTCGACCGGCGGTCAGCCGGTCGGGCCGGGGATGGTGCCGGGTCCACCGGTGCCGCGACCGTCGGTGTCGGTGGCCTCCGGGTTGGTGGCCGCCGGCGTGATCGGCCCGCCGGTGTGCCCGGTGACGTCGTCCGGCACGGGCGGCACGATCACAGGGCCGGGCGGCTCGGTGGCGCCGGTTCCGGGTGCGGTGGTTCCGGGCGCCGTGGTGCCGGGCGCTGTGGTGCCCGGCCGCCTGTCGAGCGACTCGCCCACCTTCGCGGTGACGCCCTCGATCTTCTCGTGGTAGCGGCCGCCGGTGGCCTTGTCCACCTTGGCGGCCGCGGTGTCGACGGCCCGGCCCGCCGCGTCGGCGGCGCGGTCGAGATAGCCGGGCGCCTTCTCCCGTGCCGCATCGGAGAGCTCGACGGCCTTGACGGCGGCCTTCTCCGAGTACACCCCCGCCTTCTCCAGAGCGACGTCCGCGAACTCCTTGGCCTTCTCCGTGAGTCCCATCCCCCCATGGTGGCATCACCGGTGCAGGATGGTGGGGTGGAGATGTCGGATCGGGCGCGACGCAGGCTCGACGAGGTGTTCGGGGACGTCCTGCCGTCCACCACCGCCGACGAGCGGGACGACCGCGACGAGCCGGCTGCTGCGGTCGCCGACGAGGAACTGCTCGTCAACCGGCCGCCGCACCACGACCGGGACTGACCTCGGCTCTCAGCTGCTGCGCTGCTGGGCGCGGAGCAGGTCGCGGATCTCGGTGAGCAGCTCGACGTCGGTGGGCGCGGCAGGCCCGGGCTCGATCCCGCGCCTGCGCCGTTCCTGCAGGGCCCGGAGCGGGTAGACGATCACGAAGTACACCACCGCGGCGACGATGAGGAAGTTGAGCGCCGCGCTGAGGACGGCCGCGAAGTCGATGTAGGTGCTCTCCTTGCCACCGACCAACTGGACCCCGAAGCCGGGGCTGCTCGGTGGCGTGACCGCGTTGATCAACGGCTGGATGATGCCGCTGGTGAAGGCGGTGACGATCGAGCCGAACGCGGCGCCGATCAGCACGGCAACGGCAAGGTCGACGACGTTGCCGCGCAGGACGAAGTCCTTGAAACCCTTGATCACGCTAGCGGAGGGTAACGGCGACCTGTTCGGTGAGCGAGGCGGCCGCCACTCGCGCCGCCTGCCCCGGTGGCGCGCCGACGAGCACCAGCCGCCCGGAGGATCCGCGGTCCTCCGGCAGCACGGCCAGCACCGTGGCGCCTGCGGCGAGCACGAGCGGCTCGTCGGTGTGCGCTCCGACGGTGACGACGTCGACGCGGTTGCCCGGCACGAGCACCGCAGCAACTCCGGCGTCGGCCAGCCGGACGGGCACGGCCGCTCCGCGATCGCCACCCGCGGCGATGCCCGCGCCGGCGAACCGCACGTCGGTGAGGGGCTCGCCCGGACGGGCGCCCCCGACGAGCACGCGGCCCTCGGCGTCCGACACGTCGCGAACCGAGCCTGTGGGGGCGAGCCCGGCGGGCCACTCGCGCACGGCGAGGTGCTCGGCCCGCAACGTGCTGCCGGCCGGGATGTCGGCCGTGGTGACCACCAGCGGGACGCCGCTCGCGCCGGTGCGGGGCGCGAGCGCCAGTACGAGCGCAGCGGCGGCGAGCACTGCCGCTGCGGTGCGGCGGAGCAGGGCCAGCCTGCGCCACCCCGGCCCGGCCGCCAATGCGCCCAGGCGATCATGCAGGCGCGGGGCGAGCCGGGCTCTGGTCATGGCACGACGCTAGAGCGCCGTCACTGCCGGACCCGGCCGATCACCGGACCTGTGGACAACAGGACCGGGATGTGGACAACCACCCGGCCGGACCGGTCAGAAGGCTGCGTCAGGAGGCTGCGGCGGCCGGAGCGCTGCTGGAGGACGAGCTGCTCGACGAGGAGCTCTCCTTGCTGCTGCTGCTGGACGCGCCGGAGCCGTTGGACTCGGACTTGGCCTCGGTCTTCGTCTCGGTCTTCGTGTCGCTCTTGGCCGACTCGGACGCGGTGGTGCCCGCCCGGCTGTCGGTGCGGTAGAAGCCGCTGCCCTTGAACACGATCCCGACGGACGAGAACACCTTGCGAAGGCGCCCGGTGCACACGGGGCAATCGGTCAGCGACGGGTCGCTGAAGGACTGCACTGCCTCGAACCGGTGGTCGCAGGCGGTGCAGGCGTACTGGTAGGTCGGCACGTGTCCCTCCGGACTGGCACTCGACGAGCTGGCACTCGAACGCACTGAGTGCCAGCATAACTCTCCCGGATCACTCCCTGTTCCCCAGAGGAGCCCCACCGAGCGGAGTGTGACCAGCGTCGGCGAGGAGCGCTGCCGTCACCAGCCGGTCGTGCGGTTCGGCGGGCAGCTCGGCCACCAGTTCCTCGTCGTTGAGCACCACCACGAGCGGGACCCCGGCGGTCGCCAGCGGCAGCGTGCGGTCGTAGTAGCCGCCACCCCGGCCGAGCCTGCGGCCGCTGCGGTCCGCGGCCAGCGCCGGCACCAGCACCAGGCGGGCCGCGGCGATCGCGACGACCCCGCGCCGCGGTCCGGTCGGCTCCCGCAGCCCGAGCGGGCCGGCGGCGATGCTCTCCGCGCCGTCGTACCGGGCCCAGTCGAGCGGTCCCGCCGCCGCGGGCACCACCGGGAGCAGCACCTCGTGGCCTGCCTCGTGCAGGGCGGCCACCAGCTCGGGCGAGCCGGGTTCGAGACCCACCGGCAGGTACGCGCAGACCGGGCCGCCCGTGATCGCGGCGAGCCCCACCGCCGCCTCGGCGAGCGCCACCGCCCGGGCGGCGCGCACCTCCGCCGGAAGAGCCCGGCGAGCCGCGACGATGCGGGTGCGCCAACGGTTCTTCTCCGCGACGACCGCCCGTTCGGTCCGATTCGCGCGTGCCGTCACGCGGCCACGCTACCGGCGCCGATAGGCTCGCCGACCATGGATGAGGCTACGACCGACCCTTCGGCACAGACCGCGCTGCCGTTCCGCTCGGCCGTGGTTCCGGCCGCGGGTCTGGGCACTCGGTTTCTGCCCACGACCAAGACCGTGCCCAAGGAACTGCTGCCCGTCGTCGACACGCCGGGCATCGAGCTGGTGGCGGCCGAGGCCGCCGAGGCCGGAGCCGAGCAGCTGCTGATCGTCATCTCCCCGGGCAAGGACGCGGTCGCCGCGCACTTCGCCGACTCCTCCGAGCTGGAGAAGGAGCTCCACGCGCGGGGCAAGGAGAAGCTGGTGGCGAAGGTCCGCCGCGCCCACGAGCTGATCGCTGTGCGCACGGTCACCCAGGACGAGCCGAAGGGCCTCGGCCACGCCGTCGGCTGCGCGCGCGACGCCATCGGCCCCGACGAGGAGGCCTTCGCGGTCCTGCTGCCCGACGACCTGGTCCTGCCCACGGGCGTGCTCGCGAAGATGGCGGAGGTGCGGGCGCAGTACGGCGGAAGCGTGCTCTGCGCGTTCGACGTCCCGCGCGAGCAGATCTCGGCGTACGGCGTGTTCGAGGTGACCGACACCGGCGACGACGACGTCAAGCGCGTGCACGGGATGGTGGAGAAGCCCGAGCCCGAGGAGGCACCCTCCACCTACGCCGCCGCCGGGCGCTACCTGCTGGACCGCGCAATCTTCGACGCCCTGGACCGCATCACCCCCGGTTCCGGCGGGGAGCTGCAGCTCACCGACGCGGTCGCACTGTTGATCTCCGAGGGGCACCCCGTGCACGTGGTGGTGCACCGCGGCGGCCGGCACGACCTGGGCAACCCGGGCGGCTACGCGCGGGCGTTCGTCGACTTCGCCCTGGACGACCCGGACTACGGTGCCGACCTCCGCGCCTGGCTGACCAGCCGCCTGAACGGCTGACCTCCCGTGCGATCGGTCGACGAGCAGCTCGAGCGGGTGCTGACGAGCGCGGTCAAGCCGGCTCCCGTGCGGGTGGCCATCTCCGAGGCGCACGGGCTGCGGTGTGCGGAAGAGGTCGTGGCGGCGCGACCGTTGCCCGGCTTCGACCAGGCGGCGATCGACGGCTACGCCGTGCGCAGCGTCGACCTCGCCGGAGCCACCGAGCACGACCCGGTCTCGGTGCCGGTGGTCGGGGAGATCCCGGCCGGGTCGCGCCAGCCCCTGCGGCTGCAGCCGAGGCAGGCGGTGCGGGTGGCGGCCGGGGCGCCGCTGCCGACGCTGGCCGACGCCGTCGTCCCGATCGGGTACACCGACGCGGGCAGCGCCCGCCTGTCGGTGCACCAGGGCGTGCCGTCGGCCGCGTTCGTCCGGCGGGTCGGTGAGGACGTGCAACCCGGCGACGTGGTGGTGCGCCGCGACTCGGTGATCGGCGCGGCGCAGGTGGCCATGCTCGCCGCGGCGGGCCGCGACAAGGTGCTCGTCCACCCGAAGCCGCGGGTGTCGGTGATCTCCGTGGGCGACGAGCTGGTGGACCTGGCGCGCACCCCCGGCGCCGGGCAGGTGGCCGACGTCTGCTCCCATGCGCTCACCGCCGCCGCCCGCGAGGCCGGAGCGGAGACGGCGAGGGCCGGTCTCGTCCGTGCCGACGCCCGCGACGTCAGCACCGCGATCCAGGGCAGGCTCCCGTTCAGCGACGTGATCGTCGTGTGCGGGTCCGTCGGCGGGGCAGCGGGCGCCGAGGTGCACGCCGCGTTCGCCGGGCTCGGCGACCTCGACATCACGCGCGTCGCGATGCACCCGGGGTCCACCCAGGGGTTCGGGCGGCTCGGCCCGGACGGCGTGCCGACCTTCCTGTTCCCCTCGTACCCGGCCACGGCCCTGCTCCTGTTCGAGGTGATGGTGCGTCCGCTGGTGCGGCTGGCGCTCGGTCGCAGCGACCCGCACCGGCGCACGCTGTCGGCCAGGCTCACCTCACCGGTCAGCTCCGTCGCGGGGCGCCGGGGGTACCTGCGCGGCAGGCTGCTGCGCGAGGAGGCCACCGGTGACTACCTCGTTCAGCCGCTCGGCACGTCCGGTACGCACCTGTTGTCGTCGATCTCCGATGCCAACGGGCTGATCATCTTGCCGGAGCACATCACCGAGGCCACAGTGGACGAGGTGGTCAGTGTGGCGTTCCTGCCGGCTCCGGCCTGAGCCTGCGATGGCGCATGCCTACCCGGCTCCGATCACCGGACGCCACCCCGGCTGGCCCGCGTCGTTCGGCGCCCTCCGGGTCCCCGCCGGGGTGGTGGCGCTGCGACCGGTACGGCTGCGCGACGCCGGGACGTGGTCGGAGATCCGGATCCGCGACGAGGGCTACCTCGCGCCGTGGGAGCCGACGACGCCGGGGGGCTGGGCCCAACGGCACGCCGTGAGCGAGTGGCCGGCGCGCTGGCTGCAGCTGCGGGGGGCGGGCAGGCGAGGCGCCGTGCTGCCGTTCGCGATCACGCTCGACGGGCGGTTCGTCGGGCAGGTGATGGTCGGCAACATCGTGCGCGAGCCGCTGCTCTCGGCCTACGTCGGATACTGGGTCGACTCCACCGTGGCGGGCCACGGCGTCACCACGGCCGCCGTGGCGCAGGTGGTGGACCACTGCTTCAGCCGGGTCGGCCTGCACCGGCTGGAGGCCACCGTCCGGCCGGAGAACGTCGCGAGCCTCCGCGTGCTGGCGAAGCTCGGGTTCCGCAGGGAAGGCCTCTTCCAGCGCTATCTGGACGTCGACGGCGCCTGGCGGGATCATTGCTGCTTCGCGCTGACGATCGAGGAGCTCGGGCCGGGCGGCCTCACGGCCCGGGTGGTCGCCTCCGGCCGGGCCGAACGGGTCTGACCACGCTCTGCGACCAACGCGTGGTCTTCATGTCCTCACAATGTTCACATCCGTCACAAGGACACCCTGCTGCACAGGAGTGAACCCGGCCGCCACGGCGCGTCGCCGCCCGTACCCCGCTCCGCCTCACTACCGTTGGACGTTGGGGAGCGATCTTGGTTGGGGAGACCGGGATCGTTACCGGACTGCGCCGTGGGGAGGAAGCAGCCGTGCCGAGCTCGATGATCTTCGCGAGCCTGGTTGTGCTCTGGTTGCTGATCCTCGTGCCCGCTGTCGCGCGAGCCCGCCAGGAGGTGGCGCGCCCTAGTGTGGCAGCGCTCTCCGGGCGGGTGCTCGAGCGGCCGCGGCAGCGTCACGGTCCGGATGTGAGCCGCGAACTGGAGGTGGACGTGGACGACGTGGACGAGGTGGAGGACGAGGACACCCCGACCGCCCGGACGGACCACGAGGACGCCGACGAGGACCGGGACGACGAGGCGTACGTCGACGACCGCGAGTGGGAGCGGCCGCCCCCGCGGTACCGGCCCGGCCGGGGCGGGTTCGACCCCGAGGCCGCTGCCCTCGCCGCGCGTGCCCGTTACGCGTTCCGGCAGCGGGTCGTGCTCACGATGCTGATCGTCGCGCTCGTCACCGGTGTGGTCGCCGCGATCTCCGTGCCGACGGTCTGGTGGCTGCACGGTGTGGTCGACGTCATGCTGATCGGGTACCTCGTCTACCTGCGCCGCCAGGTGCGTCTCGAGGAGGCGATCCGCGAGCGCCGGGCCGCGAGGATGGCGGGCACCCGGCGCCCGCAGTCCGCCGACGACCCCGAGCTGGACGAGTGGGCCCGCCGAGGGCGCGAGGCGATCCGGCGGCCGGCGCCCGACCGGCACGACGACGAGCACGACCGGTACGACGAGGACGGCTACCACACCGAGCACCACGAGTCCGATCCCGACGACATCGATCCCGGGCCCGACGCGGACGGACCGGGCTCGGAGCGGGTGCGCGGGGCGGGAGAACCGCTGGGCCGCCACGGCGACGCGGCCGACCCGCTCCCCGACCCCGTGGAGGGCGAACCCGCGCTGCCCCGCCTGCGCCCCGCTCCGCCCCCGCCGCTCCCGGCGGGAACGGCGCTGGTCGATGCCAGCGAGGCCGATCTCGAGCTGCACGACCTCGCCGGGCCGACCCGGCCCGACTACCGCCGTGCGGCGGGGGAGTGACCGGCTGATAGGGTTTTCTTCGTCCGGCGGAGACGGCGGACACGGGGCTGTGGCGCAGTTGGTAGCGCGACTCGTTCGCATCGAGTAGGTCAGGGGTTCGATTCCCCTCAGCTCCACCGAGTCGACCGAACCCGGCAGCGGAAGCTGCCGGGTTCTCTGCGTCGGCGGGGTGGCTGACCAGCCCTGCGCGCACGGCGCGGCATCTGCGAGGAGGCCCTCGGGTGCCGTCCGGGAGAATCATCCGGTGCCGAGATTCCGCCGTACCGTCATCCTTGCCGTGCTCGCCCTGATCGTGGGTGGGCTCGCCGCGCTGGCGGTCGCCGATCCGTTCCACCTGCGCCATGCGCGATGGTTCACGGCGGGGCTGGTGCTGCTCGCGCTGCTGCTGCTCACCTCGGCGTTCGCCGTGGCCGTCCGCCGTGGCCTGGCGCGCGTGCTCGTGCTGGCGGTGGGTGCGATCGCCGTACTCGGCTGGGCGACGGTGGTGTGGACGGCGTCGCAGGTGGCGGGGATCGACCAGACGGTGTCCGAGGTGGCCGACGGTGGCCGGCGCCTGGTGGTGGTGGAGGGGGCGCCCTACGCCATCGACCCCATCTACGCCGTGGTGATCCGCGCCGGCAGTGGGCCGTTCGAGCAGGAGTCGATCGTCTACCAGGGGGTCGAGGAGGCGCCGGCGCCCGCCGACGTCCGGTTCGTCGACTCCGACACCGTCGAGGTGCGCACCGCCGGCGGGTGCATGTACCGCTCGGAGGTGGAAGGGGTGACGCTCGCCGTCGACCCGGTGCACCGGCCGTTGCGGGCCGACGGCTGCTGATCACGGGAGTGGGATCTCGGCCTCCGCGATGCTCGTGGGCGGGACGAGGCCGGCATCGCCGGGTTGCAGGACGACCATGACGAACCGCACGGGGGCGGCGCCGGAGCCAGCAGGCGCCTCGTTGCTGTAGCGGTGCGGGGCGTGGGCCTGGAAGAGGACGGAGTCGCCCGCCTCCAGGTGCTGGACGGTGCTGCCGACGCGCACGGTCAGGCGGCCGGAGAACACCGAGAGGACCTCGCGGGTGCCCATCGGGTGTGCCTCGCCGTCGAAGCCGTCGCCGGGCTGCAGCGTCCAGTCCCACAGTTCGACCACGTCGGGTGGGTCGGTGCCGATCCGGAAGACGGCGTTGCTGCCCGCGGCGCTGCTCCACAGCCGGGCCGCCTCTGCCCCGCGGCGGACGACGACCCGCGGCTCGGCGTCCCCATCGACGAGCGAGGCCACCCCGACCCGCAACGCCGCGGCCAGCCCGACCAGGGTGGCGATGCTCGGGTTGCCCCGGGCCGTCTCGATCTGGATCACCGTGCCCCGGCTGACGCCCGCCGCGGCGGCGAGCGCGTCGATGGTCATCCGCCGCTGCTGGCGCAGGGAGCGGACGTTGCGGCCGACCGTGGTGGCCACGTCCTCGGGAGACTGCACGCCGGTCAGTATGCCGTACTGCGTCGGATAGTTAATTGTACTTCTCGCATTCTCGAACTACCGTCCAGTGTGTTGACCTGATGGGTACGTTCTACTGAACTGAGGTCCGATGTCCGTCCCTGTCGCGCTCCCGGCGGCGCTCTCCTACGGCGTGGCCGACTTCGCCGGCGGGCTCGCCGCCCGGCGCGCTCCCGTCCTCGTCGTGACGCTGGTGGCGCAGGCCGCCGGGCTGCTGACCCTGCTGCCGGCGGCGTGGCTGCTGCCCGGGCACCCGTCGGCCGCCGCGATCGG
Source organism: Pseudonocardia xinjiangensis (assembly GCF_050948425.1). Lineage (NCBI taxonomy): Bacteria > Bacillati > Actinomycetota > Actinomycetes > Pseudonocardiales > Pseudonocardiaceae > Pseudonocardia > Pseudonocardia xinjiangensis. The sequence continues at coordinate 739,954 of NZ_CP192009.1, forward strand.
CCTGGGTGTGCTGGCCGCCATCGGCGGGACCAGCGGGTTGCTGCTCTACCTCCGCGCGCTCGCGGTCGGCCCGATGGGCGTGGTCGCGCCGCTGTCCTCGGTGGTCGGCGCCGGACTCCCGCTCGCGGTCGGCGTGCTGACCGGGGAGCGCCTCGGGACGCTCACGGTGGTGGCGATCGTCGTGGCGCTGGTGGCCATCCTGATGGCCACCGCGGGCACCCGGCGGGACGCCGCGGCGACCACGGGCATCCTGCTCGGGCTCGCCGCCGGCGTCGGCTTCGGCCTGTTCTTCGTCGGCCTCGGGTCGACACCGGACGACTCCGGGCTCTGGCCGCTGCTCGCGGGCCGGGTCGTCTCCGTGATGGTCGTGGGCGCGCTGGTGCTGCGGCACCGGCTGCCGCTGCGCCCGGGCGTCCGCCCGGTCGTCCGGCTCCGCCAGACGGTCGGCGCGGCCCGGCCGGTGACCGAGCAGGCGCCCGCGCCGTTGCCCGCGCGCTGGATGATCGTCAGTGGTGTCTTCGACAGCGCTGCCAATGTGCTGTTCCTGCTCTCCGCGCGGCTCGGCGACCTGGCCGTGAGCGCCGTGGTGGTGTCGCTCTACCCGGTGGTGGTCGTGCTGCTGGCGCGCGTGGTGCTCCGCGAACGGCTCACCGTGATGCAGCTGGTGAGCGCCGCGCTCGCGCTCGGGGCGAGCGTGCTGCTCGCGGTGGCATGACCGTCGGTCAGGCGCGCCAGGACGGCAGCCACAGCTGCGCGTCCCACATCTCCGCGGTGATCGGCTCGCCGACCAGGATCGGCCACAGCCAGATGAAGTTGGCGACGACCCCGCCCACCCACAGGCCGACGACCAGCAGGCCCGTCTGGCGGCGCTCGCGCGACGCGTTCGACCTGCCCAGGATCTCGCCCATCACCAGCGCCGTGCCGAGGATCAGGAACGGGACGACGGGGGTCATGTAGAAGAAGTACATCTGGCGGTTGATGTCGGCGAACCACGGCAGGATGCCGGCCGCGTAGCCCACCACCACGGCGCAGTAGCGCCAGTCGAAGCCGGTGAAGATGCGCCACAGCGACCACGCGAACACCCCGAGCGACGGCCACCACAACGCGGGCGTGCCGATCAGCATCACCGCGCTGATGCACGACGAGGCGCCGCAGCCCGTGATCTGGCTGCCCGAGGAGTAGTAGTAGAGCATCGGACGCAGGCCCATCGGCCAGGTCCACGGCTTGGACTCCCACGGGTGCACGCCGCTGGCCTGGGTGGTGAGGCCGGTGTGGAACTCCAGCACCTTGCCGCTGTAGTACCAGAGCCCGCGCAGCGCGTCGGGGACGAACGACCAGGGTCCGCCGGTCCCCACCTTCACGCCGACGGCGTACCGGTCTATGGAGGTCTCGCTGCCGAACCACGCCCACCACGCCGCCAGGTAGGCCACAACCGGGATCAGGGCCAGCGCCCAGAGCGCGGGCGCGAGGTCGCGCCGCAGCGTGCCCAGCCACGGCCGCTCGACGCCTGCGGCGCGCCGGGCCGCGAGGTCCCAGAACACGGCGAGCACGGCGAAGGCCGCGAGCCAGTACACGCCCGACCACTTGACCGCGCACCCCAGCCCGAGCAGCACGCCGGTGGCGAAGCGCCACCACCGCACGCCCAGCCGTGGACCGTACGGGGAGTCGTGCATCCGGCCCTCGGTGATCACGATCGCCAGCCGGGCCCGCACGTCGTCGCGGTCGCGCACGAGCGTGGTGAACGCCGCCAGCACGAACAGGGCCGAGAACACGTCGAGCATGCCCATCCGCGACTGCACGTGCGACAGCCCGTCGCAGATCAGCAGCACCCCGGCGATACCACCGAGCAGCGTGGAGCGGGTGAGCCTGCGCCCGACCCGCACGATCAGCAGCACCATCAGCGTGCCGGCCAGTGCCGCGGCCGCGCGCCAGCCGAACCCGTCGTAGCCGAAGAAGAACTCCCCGAGCGCGATGAGCTGCTTGCCCAGCGGCGGGTGCACCACAAGCTCGTACCCGGGGTTGTCCTCGACGCCGCCGTTGCGCAGCATCTGCCAGGCCTGCGGCACGTAGTGCTTCTCGTCGAAGACGGGGGTGCCGCCGTCGGTGGGGCGGCCCAGCCCGGCGAACCGCACCGCCCCGGCGACGAGCGCCAGGGTGATCGCGACGATCCAGCCGCGGAGCCGGTCGGTCGGTGGGGGCGCGCCCAGCCGGACCGCCGGGTCGGCCGGGTGCAGGCCGGGCGCGGGGGCGTCGCCGATCGGCCGGTTGCCCGTGGGGGCGTCGGCGGTGGCTCGGGTGGCTGTGCCAGCTCGCGAGCGGTCGTCGCTGCGGGTGGCCACGTCGCCGATCGTAGGCTGCCAGCCATGTCTGCTGACCCGGTGTCCGGCCGTCTCGTGCTCGCGGCCACCCCGTTGGGTGACGCCGGGGACGCGTCGGCGCGCCTGCTGACCGCGCTTGCCACGGCCGACGTGGTGGCCGCCGAGGACACCCGGCGCCTGCGTTCGCTCGCCGCAGCGCTCGGTGTGACGGTGTCGGGCCGGGTGCTGAGCCACTACGACGCGGTGGAGGCCGCCCGCCTGCCCGGGCTGCTCGACGACGTCCGCGCCGGACGCACCGTGCTGGTGGTGACCGACGCGGGGATGCCCGCGGTGTCCGACCCCGGCTACCGGCTGGTCGCGGCGGCGGCGGCCGAAGGGCTGCCCGTCACGTGCCTGCCCGGGCCGTCCGCGGTGACCACGGCGCTGGTGCTCTCCGGCCTGCCCTGCGAGCGGTTCTGCTTCGAGGGCTTCGCGCCCCGGCGCGCCGGCGAACGCCGGAGGTGGCTCACCACGCTGCTCACGGAGCCGAGGGCGATCGTGTTCTTCGAGTCGCCGCACCGGCTGGCCGAGACGCTCGCCGACGCGGTCGACGTGCTGGGGCCCGAGCGCGGCGCCGCCGTCTGCCGGGAGCTGACCAAGACCTACGAGGAGGTGCTCCGCGGCCCGCTCTCCGAGCTCGCGGAGTGGGCGGCCGAGGGACCCGTGCGCGGGGAGATCACGGTCGTGCTGGCCGGCGCCGCGCCCTCCGCCGCGCCGCCCGTCGAGTCGCTGGTGGGAGCCGTCGAGGAGCGGGTGGCCGACGGCGAGCGGCTCAAGGACGCGGTGGCGGTGGTGGCGCAGGCGGCAGGCGTGCCCAAGCGGGACCTCTACGAGGCCGCCCTCGCCGCCCGCTCCTGAAGCCGGCTGTCCGCACTGTCCATGGCGCCCGATTCGGGGCCTCGCGTTCACTGTGCGTTCAGACTCGAACGAGATCATCACACCATGACCGCTCCGAGCGGCCGGCGCTCCGGCAGGCGGGTTCTCAGCTGGCTGCTCGCGCTCGCCCTGCTGGGAGTGGTCGGGTTCGTCGTGATCCGCGACATCGGCGGCGACCAGCCGCAACCGGCGGCCCCGATCGTCGTCACCGGCGTGATCGGATCGGAGAAGCTGGCGTTCTTCGCCGACCAGCGCGTGCGCGACGTGTTCCGCTCCAACGGGCTCGATGTCCGCGTCGACCCCGCGGGTTCGCGCCAGATCGCCACCACCGTCCGGCTCGACGACTACGACTTCGCGTTCCCCTCCAGCTCCCCGGCGGCGGACAAACTGCTGGCCGAGCGCCCGGCCGCGCGTACGTACGCCCCGTTCTCCTCGCCGATGGCGGTGGCCACGTTCACCCCGATCGTCGACGTTCTCACACAGGCGGGCGTCGTCGCGCCGGGGACCTCGGCGTTCGACGTGCACCGCTTCCTGGCCCTCGCAGCCGCGGGCACCCGGTGGGACCAGCTGCCGGGCAACACGGCCTTCCCGGCGCGCAAGAACGTGCTGCTGTCGACGACGGCGCCGTGCCAGTCCAACTCCGCCGCCATGTACCTCGGGATCGCCTCCTACGCCGCCAACGCGGACTCCGTGGTCGCCGACCCGGCCGCGGCAGCGGCGGTGGTGCCCGCGGTCCAGCCGCTGTTCCGCGACCAGGGCTACCTGCCGCCGTCGACCGAAGTGCTCTTCGAGGACTACCTGTCGGCCGGGATGGGCCGAGTCCCGATGGCGCTGGTGTACGAGGCGCAGTACCTGGCGGAGGCGCTGTCGCCGGACCCGGTGCTCCCCGCCGACGCGCGCCTGCTCTACCCGAGGCCGACGATCTTCTCGCGGCACACGCTCGTGCCCCTCACGCCCGAGGGCGACCGGGTCGGCTCGTTGCTCACCACCGACGCGCAGCTCATCGCACTGGCCGCTGAGCACGGCTTCCGCCCCATCGACCCCAGGGCGTTCGCCGAGGCGGTGCGGAACCGCGGTCTGCCGGAGCCCCCCACGCTCGTCGACGTGGTGGAGCCGCCGTCGTACGACACATTGGAGGGGATGTTGACGAGCCTCGGGTGCACCCCGTGAGGCGGCTGACCGTGGCGGGCGCTGTGGTGGTCGCCCTGCTGGCCGGCTGCACGAGCGGGAGCCCGGCCGGCCCGGGGGCCGGACCGTCGGGCGAGCCGGTGACGCTGCGGGTACTCGCCGGGAGCGAGCTCGCGGACCTCGGCCCGGTGCTCGACGAGGCGGCCGCAGCCACGGGCGTGCGCGTCGCGCTCGACCCGGTCGGCACGCTGGACGGGGCGGAGGCCGTGGTGTCCGGAGCGGCGGCGGCCGGCCACGACGCGATCTGGTTCTCCTCCAACCGCTACCTGGCGTTGCAGCCCGAGGCGCAGGCCCGGCTCGGCACGGCCACCGACGTCATGTCCTCGCCCGTGGTGCTCGGTCTGCGGCGCTCGGTGGCCGAGCGCCTCGGCTGGGTGGGGCGGCCGGTGACCTGGGCGGAGATCGCCGCTGCTGCCGGTGCCGAGCAGTTCACCTACGGCATGACCGACCCGTCTGCGTCGAACTCGGGGTTCTCGGCCGTCGTGGCCGTGGCGACGGCGCTGGTCGGGGCCGGTTCGGCGCTCACCGCCCCGCAGGCGGCGTCGACTGCTCCGGCGCTGCGGGACTTCTTCGCCGCCCAGACGCTCGCCGCCGGGTCGTCCGGCTTCCTCCAGGACGCCTACGTCCGCCGCGCCACCGGTGCCGATCCGGGGGAGCCGGTGGACGGGCTGATCAACTACGAGTCGGTGCTGCTGGCGATGAACGCAGCGGGCGACCTCCCCGAGCCCCTCGAGCTGATCTACCCGGCCGACGGGGTCATCACGGCCGACTACCCGTTCACCGTGCTCGCCGGGGCCTCCGAGGAGGTGCGGGACGCGTACCGACGGCTGACCGAGTACCTGCGCACGCCGGATGTCCAACGCACGATCGCGAATCGCACGCACCGCAGGCCCGCCGTGCCGGGCGTCGCTCCAGCGCCGTCGTCGGCGCTCGTGGAGCTGCCGTTCCCCGGACAGGCCGACGTGGTCGACGCGCTGCTCACGAGCTACTTCGACAAGCTGCGGCGCCCGTCGCGCACCGTCTACGTCCTCGACACGTCGGGCTCCATGGAGCGCGAGGACCGCATCGGTGCGCTGCGGCGCTCGCTCGCGGGCCTGGCCGGGGCCGACCCGTCCCTCACCGCGCAGTACCGCCGGTTCCGGGGCCGCGAGGAGGTGACGCTGCTGCCGTTCAACAGCCTCGCGGGCAACCCGCAGACGTTCACCGTTGCCGAGGACGACCCGGGCCCGGACCGGCAGCAGATCGCGGACGCGGGCGCGGCGCTGCAGGCAGGCGGCGACACGGCGATCTACGACAGCCTGGAGAGCGCGTACCGGCTGGCGGAGCGACAGATCGCCGCCGACCCCGACCGGTTCACCTCGATCGTGCTGATGACCGACGGCGAGAACACGAGCGGCGCCGACATCGCAGCGTTCCGCGCCTACGTCGGCTCCCTCCCTGCGCAGCTGCGTGGCGTTCCGGTGTTCTGCGTGCTCTTCGGCGAGAGCAGCACGGCGGAGATGGAGGAGGTCGCGGAGCTGACCGGCGGCCGGACCTTCGACGCGCGCACGGTGCCGCTGGCGGAGGTCTTCCAGGAGATTCGCGGGTATGTCTGACCGTGCGGGTGGCGCGCGCCGCTACCTGGTGTCGCGGAAGAACATCGCCGGGATGGTCGGCGCGCTGGCCGGTGTGGGGCTGCACCTCGCCGGCGTGATCGGGGACGTCTGGCCGGTCGTGGCGGTCGGGCTGTACGGGGTGGGCGCGCTGGTCGGGCCCGCCGACCCGGCCGCGTCACCCCGGTTGACCGACGCGCTGCGCTACGACGCCGCGGCCCTCCTCACCCGCATCACGCCACGGTCCGAGGCCCTTCCGGCGGGCACGGTCCCCGCCGTCCGACGGATCGTCCAGGTCATGGGGCTCGTGCTCGACCGGCTCGACGAGGTGGGCGATCGGCCCGCCGACCGGGCGGCCGCTCCCGAGCGGCTCGCACTGGCGGCCGAGATCGTGCGGGTGGACCTGCCGATGTGCCTGGACACCTACCTGGGCCGCACGCCGTCGACGTCGGCGGAGCGGGCAGCCGGGGAGTTCGTGGCCCAGCTCCACCTGATCGCGGCGGCGGCCGACCGCCTCGCGGCCGAGGTCCCGGACATTCACGTCCAGCGCGCGGAAGACCTGACACGCGAGTTGCGCCGCCGTCACGGAGAACCGTGACGGGCGACCGCCCTCACCGCGACATGGTCACGTATCGCTGGTGAAAGGCCGACGAATCCGCGTCAGGTGACCATGTCGCGGAGGCTCGGGGTCAGTTGCCGGCCGAGGGGGCCGGCGCGGTGGACGGGCGCTTCGCGCGTGTCCAGCGCACCGCCGGCTCCACCACGCGGGCGGCCACCGGTCCGATCACCGCCATGAGCAGCACGTACGTGGTGGCGAGGGCGGCGAGGCGTTCGTCAACCGCCGCGTAGCCGACGGCCAGCCCGGCGATGACGATCGAGAACTCCCCGCGCGCCACCAGCGCCGCCCCGGCGCGGGCCCGGCCCAGTGACCCGATGCCCACCCGGCGCGCTGCCCACCACCCCGTGGCGAGCTTCGTCAGCGTGGTGGACACCGCGAGGACGACCGCCCAGCCGAGCACCGGCGGGATCGACGCCGGGTCGGTGTTGAGCCCGAACACCACGAAGAACACCGCGGCGAACAGGTCGCGCAGCGGCTCCAGCAGCTTGGTGGCGTTCTCCGCCGTGGAGCCGGAGATCGCGATGCCCAGCAGGAACGCTCCGACGGCTGCCGAGACCTGCATCGCGGAGGCGAAACCGGCCACCAGCAGCGCGGCACCGAGCACCTTGAGCAGGAAGACCTCACGGTCGGGGGAGTCGACGAGTGCGGACACGAACCGTCCGTAGCGCAGCGCCACCACGAGCACGACGGCGAGCACCGCGACCGAGATCCCGACCGCGGTCAGGCCGCCGACGAGGCTCACACCGATCAGCACCGCGGTGAGGATCGGCAGGTAGAGCGCCATCACGAGGTCCTCGAACACGAGGATCGACAGCACCACGGGCGTTTCGCGGTTGCCCAGCCGGCCCAGGTCCGAGAGGACCTTCGCGACGATCCCCGACGACGAGATGTAGGTGACGCCGGCCAGCACCAGCGCCCCGACCGGCCCCCAGCCCAGCGCGAGCGCCACGGCCGCCCCCGGCGCGGCGTTGAGGACGATGTCGAGGATCCCGGCCGTCCAGGACCGGCGCAGGCCGGTGACGAGCTCGGCTGCGGAGTACTCCAGCCCGAGCAGCAGGAGCAGGAGCACCACGCCGACCTCGCCCGCGAGGCTGGTGAAGCCTTCGATACCGCTGAGCGGGACGAGCCCGCCTGCGCCGAAGAAGAGCCCGCCGAGCAGGTAGAGCGGGATGGGGGACAGCCCGATCCGCCCGGCGAGGCGGCCCAGCAGTCCCAGTCCGAAGAAGACGGCCCCGAGTTCGATCAGTTCCAGCGCGGTGTGGTCCACCCGCGGTCAGCCCCGCTTGAGGATCTTGACAGCGTTGTCGAGCCCCTCCGACGTGCCGACCGTGACCATGAGGTCTCCGGCGGTCAGGGTGAAGTCCGGGGTGGGGCTCGGGTGCACCTGCCCGGCGCGCATCACGGCGACGACGGAGACGCCGGTGCGGGTGCGCAGGGCCGTGTCGCCCAGCGTGCGCCCGTCGAACGGGGGGCCGACGGGGATCTGGCGGGTGTGGATGCCGGGCAGGTCGCGGTGCTCCTCGGTGAGCTGGGCGACGAGCTGCGGGGCACCGAGCAGGTTGGCCAGGGCGCCGGCCTCGTCGACGGTGAGCGGCAGTTCCGCGAGGCAGGCGTCGGGGTCGTCCGACTTGGAGATGATCAGCTCGATCCTTCCGTCCCGGTGCGTGACCACGCCGATCCGTCTGCCGCCGCGGATCGCGAACTCCTTGCGCACACCGATTCCGGGCAGGGGCGTGACCTCAACGTTCACCCTGTCCACGGTAATGGAAGGGATCGCTACCCTGGGCACATGCGGGTCCTCATGCTCGACGCGCCCCAGGCGATGCTCGATGAGCGCCGCCGGTTGGGTCACGACGTGCGCGACGAGATGTGGGACGGGGTACTGCACATGGTTCCGCCCCCGGGTGGCGCTCACCAGCATTTCGGGGCCACCTTCCTGATGCTCGTCGGCCCGGTCGCGTTGGCACGGGGTCTGCGGGCCCAGTACGAGACGGGGCTCTTCCGCACCGCCACCGACTACCGGGTACCTGACCTCGTCTTCTTCCGCCCCGAACATTTCTCCGAGCGAGGGGTGGAGGGCGCCGACCTCGTGCTCGAGATCCGCTCCGAGGACGACGAGACCTACGACAAGATCGACTTCTATGGACGCGTCGGGGTCCGCGAGATGATCGTCGCCCACCCCCACGAGCGGCGGGTGGAGCTGTTCCGGGCCCTCGGCGGCCGGCTCGTCCCCGTACAGCCCGGTGCCGAGGGCGAGCTCACGAGCGAGGTGCTCGGGATCGTCCTGCGCACCGTCGACGGGAAGCTGGAGATCTCCTGGTCCGGGGGCTCGGCCACGGTCTGAGCGCCCGCGGAACCCGGTGGCGCGCTGGGCCTAGTCTTGACCCATGAGTTCCCCCGTGCTGACCGCCGTGGCCTGGCCCTACGCCAACGGCCCCCGGCACATCGGCCACGTCTCCGGTATCGGTGTGCCCTCCGACGTCTTCTCGCGCTACCAGCGGATGGTCGGCAACCGGGTTCTCATGGTCTCCGGCAGCGACGAGCACGGCACCCCGATCCTGGTGCAGGCCGAGAAGGAGGGCCTGACGCCGCAGCAGACCGTGGACAAGTACCACCGCGTCATCGCGGAGGACCTGCGCGGGCTCGGCGTCACCTACGACCTCTACACGCGCACCACCACGGGCAACCACGCCGACGTCGTGCAGCAGATCTTCCTGGCGCTGCACCGCAACGGCTACATCGTCCCGAGGACCACCACCGGCGCGATCAGCCCGTCCACCGGACGCACCCTGCCCGACCGCTACGTCGAGGGCACCTGCCCCATCTGCGGTTACCCCCAGGCCCGGGGCGACCAGTGCGACAACTGCGGCAACCAGCTCGACGCCGCCGAGCTGATCAACCCGCGGTCGCGGATCAACGGCGAGGTGCCGGCGTTCGTCGAGACCGAGCACCTGTTCCTCGACCTGCCCGCGTTCACCGAGGCCCTCGGCAAGTGGCTGTCCACGAAGACGGGGTGGCGCCCCAACGTCCTGAACTTCACCAGGAACCTCGTCGACGACATGAGGCCGCGGCCGATCACCCGGGACCTCGACTGGGGTGTGAAGATCCCGCTCGACGGCTGGCGTGACCAGCCGCTCAAGAAGTTCTACGTGTGGTTCGACGCGGTGATCGGCTACTTCTCCGCCAGCGTGGAGTGGGCCCGGCGCACCGGCGACGCCGACGCGTGGAAGGCGTGGTGGAACGACCCCGACGCCGAGCACGTCTACTTCATGGGCAAGGACAACATCACGTTCCACGCCCAGATCTGGCCCGCTCTGCTGCTCGGCCACAACGGCCAGGGCGACCACGGCGGCGAGCCCGGGCCCTACGGCGTGCTCGACCTGCCCACGGAGATCGCCTCGAGCGAGTTCCTCACGATGAGCGGTTCGAAGTTCTCCACCTCGCGGGGCACCGTGATCTACCTCGGCGACGTCCTGCGCGACTTCGGTCCCGACAGCCTGCGGTACTTCATCTCGGCGGCCGGGCCGGAGACCCAGGACGTCGACTTCACGTGGGACGAGTTCGTCCGCCGGGTCAACTTCGAGCTGGCCAACGAGTGGGGCAACCTCGTCAACCGGTCGATCTCGATGGCGCACAAGAACAACGGCGCGATCCCCGCGCCCACCCGGCCGGCGGCGGCCGACGCCGAACTGCTTGCGCTGTCGAAGGCCGCCTTCGACACCGTGGGCGCGCATCTGCGCCGTTCGCGGTTCCGGGCCGGGATCAGCGAGGCGATGCGGGTGGTCTCCGCGGCCAACCGCTACCTGTCGGAGCAGGAGCCGTGGAAGCTCAAGGACGACCCGGACCGGCGCGACGCCGTGCTGCACACCGCACTGCAGGTCGTGCAGGACGCCAACACGCTGCTCACGCCGTTCCTGCCGCACTCGGCGCAGAAGGTGCACGAGGCGCTGGGCGGCACCGGGGTGTGGGCCGCCCAGCCGGAGCTGCTGGACGTCCCCGACCTGGACATCCCGGGCCGGATCAACCCGATCCTCACCGGCGACTACACCCGCGAGCAGGCGCGCTGGCAGTCGGTGCCGATCGAGGTGGGCCGCCCGCTGGCCAAGCCCACGCCGATCTTCACCAAGCTCGACCCCGAGCTGGGTGAGACCGGCCCCGAGTGGGCGCCGATCCTGAAGTGAGCGGCGCGCACGGGCGGCGCGAGCGGCCGCCCGCCCCCGAGCCGCTGCCCGCTCCGACCGTCGACGCGCACACCCACCTCGACGCCTGCGGGTGCGAGGACGCCGCCGACGTGGTGGCGGCGATGGACCGGGCCGCCGCCGTCGGCGTCACGCGCGCCGTCACGATCGCCGATGACCTCGCGTCCGCGCGCTGGGCGGTGCAGGCGGCGCACTGGGACGAGCGGGTGACCGCCGCGGTCGCCCTGCACCCGACCCGGACGGCCGCCGTGCCGGAGGAGTGGTTCGCGGAGATCGAGCGCCTCGCCGGCGACCCGCGGGTGGTCGCCGTGGGGGAGACGGGCCTCGACTACTACTGGGACCACTCCCCGCCCGCCGCGCAGCAGGAGTGGTTCCGGCGGCACATCGACCTCGCCAAGCGGATCGGCAAGCCGCTGATGATCCACGACCGGGACGCCCACGAGGACGTGCTGCGGATCCTGCGCGAGGAGGGGCCGCCGGAGACCGTCGTGTTCCACTGCTTCTCCGGCGACGCGGCGATGGCGCAGGAGTGCGCGGCGGCCGGGTACGTCCTGTCGTTCGCCGGCCCTGTGACCTTCCGCAACGCCCGTGACCTGCAGGAAGCGGCGGTCGTCGTGCCCGAGGAGCAGCTGCTCGTGGAGACCGATGCCCCGTTCCTCACCCCGCACCCCCACCGCGGCCGGGCCAACGAGCCGTACTGCCTCCCGTGGACCGTGCGCGGTCTCGCGGCGTTGCGCGGGGTCACGGACGAGCGGCTCGCCACGAGCGCTCGGCGTAACGCCGAACGGATCTTCGGCCTCGCCGACGTGCCACCTGCTGCGCACCCGTGGACGGGCGGCACGGACGGTGCTCGTTCGGCGTAGGCAGCGGGCCATTCGGCGCTGGCAAGTCATTTCGGTGAGCCATCGACCGTGACCGCCCGTTACGGTTCCGTGATCGCTAAAGCCGGGGTGGGGAACGCTCCCCAGCACAGCGGTCACGGTGGTCCGGGGCGCTCCCCCTGATCCATGCCTCCGGGCCACCGTGACCGGTGATTCCTCCCCTGCCCGGTCCGAACGAGGTCTGGATGCCAGTGGTCGACGTCTCTACTCGCGCGCGGCACCGTGCCCCGCGTGCTCGTGGGGGTGAGAAGGTCACCGCACCCCCGGTCGCGGTGCCGACGGAAGACCCCTACGCCGATTGGTACGGCGGCGGGGACACCGGCACGTTCCCCGCGTCGCCTGCCGAGCTGCTCGAGCAGTCCCGCAAGCCGGTCGCCGCCCCTGGCGAGTCCGCCACGGAGCGCACCACCAGGATCGCGGCCAGGAGCGCCGCCGGGCGGCACCAGGCGCCCGTGATGACGCGCCCGGCGCCCGGCACCGGCACGATCGACGCCAGGGCCATCGACGCCGGTGCCGATCCGGCGACCGGCCCGTTCGCCGTGATCCCCGCGCAGGAGGTCACCAGCCGGATCCGGCCGATCGACGACGACGTGACCGGGCCGATCCCGGTGGTCCCGGCCGTCGCGTCCCGGGTCGAGGCCGAGCCCCTCACCCAGCCGTTCGCAGCGGTGGTCGCGCCGGAGGCCGTCCCGGCCGCGGCGCCCGCGCCCACCCGGGCCGGTCGGCGCCGGCAGGCGGCCGCCCCCCGGCGGGCCCCGGCCCGGCTGCTGGTCCGCGGCACCGTGCTGGCCGTGCTCGTCGCGCTGGTGGGTGGCAGCGCCACCGCGCTGGCCATGGACAAGACCGTCACGATCACGGTCGACGGCCACGACCGCACCGTCCACACGTTCGGGTCCGACGTCGCCGCGGCGCTGGAGTCGGCCGGGCTCACCCCCGCCCCGCAGGACCGCGTGGAGCCCGCGCTGCCCACCGGGCTGAGCAACGGCGACCACGTCATCCTCAGCCGGGCCCGCAAGCTCACCCTGGTGGAGGGCACCTCCGAGCGTGAGGTCTGGACCACCGCCGCATCGGTGGGCGACGCGCTGAAGGTGCTCGGCGTCGACGCCACCCCGATCCAGATGTCGGCCGCTCCCGCCACCAGCATCCCGCTGGCCGGTCTCGCGCTGAAGCTGAACGTGCCGCGTTCCGTGTCGATCACCGACGGCACCGGGGCTCCCGCGGACGTCACCACCACGGCGGGCACCGTGGCCGGCCTGCTCGCCGAGCGCGGCATCCAGCTCGGCCCGGACGACGTCAGCGTGCCGCCCGGCGACACGCCGCTCACCGACGGCACGTCGGTGCAGGTCGTGCGCAACGGTGTCGGTGAGGTCGTCGTGGTCCGCGACATCCCGCCGCCGGAGGAGCTGATCGAGGACCCCGACATGCCGCGGGGCAAGCGTGTGGTCGTCGACAGGGGCGAGTCCGGCGAGCAGACGGCGATCATGCGGGTCTACGTGCAGAACGGCAAGGAGGTCCGGCGCGAGCAGGTGCGGGCCGGGAGCAGCACCGCGCCGAAGCCCCGCGTCGTGAAGGTCGGCACCAACGACGACATCCCGCAGGCACCGGCCATCTCCGACGGCAGCGTGTGGGACAGGCTCGCCGACTGCGAGGCCACCGGCAACTGGGCGATCAACACCGGCAACGGCTACTACGGCGGTCTCCAGTTCGACGCCGGCACCTGGCGCGCCTACGGCGGCGACGACTACGCGCCGCTGCCCCACCAGGCCAGCCGCGAGGAGCAGATCGCCGTCGGCACCAAGGTCCGCGACGACCGCGGCGGCTACGGCGCCTGGCCGGCCTGTGCCAGCAAGCTCGGCCTGCCCCGATGACACGGGCCGGTGCGGCCCGGTGCACGCTCCGAGGGTGACGGACGAACAGTCGCGGTTGCTGGGGCCCGCCGAGGTGCGGGCTCTGGCCGGGGAGCTGGGGCTGCGGCCGACGAAGCGGCTCGGGCAGAACTTCGTGCATGATCCCAACACGGTGCGCCGCATCGTCCGGGCCGCCGACCTCACGCCCGACGACGTCGTGCTCGAGGTCGGGCCGGGCCTCGGGTCGTTGACGCTCGCCCTGCTGCCCGCCGTGCGCGCGGTGCACGCCGTGGAGATCGATCCCGTGCTCGCCGCGCGGTTGCCGATGACCGCCGCCGAGCGGGCTCCGGCGCTGGCCGACCGGCTCACCGTCACCACGGCCGACGCGCTGCACGTGCTGGCCACCGACCTGGCCGGTCCCGTGCCCACCGCGATCGTCGCGAACCTCCCGTACAACGTCGGTGTGCCCGTGGTCCTGCACCTGCTGTCCCAGCTGCCGCAGCTGCGGCGCGGGCTGGTGATGGTGCAGTCCGAGGTGGCCGAACGGCTCGCCGCGCCGCCCGGCAGCAAGGCCTACGGGGTGCCGAGCGCGAAGCTGGCCTGGTACGCCTCCGCTCGCCGGGCGGGTCCGGTGCCGCGCGCCGTGTTCTGGCCCGTCCCGAACGTCGACTCCGGGCTGCTGGCCTTCGACCGCCGGGACCCGCCACCCGGCGACCGGGCCGAGGTGTTCCGGCTGATCGACGCCGCTTTCGCACAGCGCCGCAAGTCACTCCGGTCGGCCCTCGCCGGCTGGGCCGGCTCTCCCGCCGCGGCGGAGGACGCACTCCGAGCAGCGGGGATCGACCCGTCGGCACGGGCCGAGACGCTGGGTGTCGAGGCGTTCGCGGGCCTCGCCGCCGCCCGTGCCCGATCGTCACAGGGGCACTGACGGCGCGCCGCCACGGCGCGCACGTAGTGTTGGCGGGTGCTCGCAGCCGTCCCTCCCCCGGTCACCGTGCGCGTACCTGCGAAGATCAACCTGCATCTCGCCGTAGGACCACTGCGGGACGACGGCTACCACGACCTCGTCACGGTGTTCCACGCCGTGAGCCTCTTCGACGAGGTGTCCCTCGCGCCCAGTGACGCCCCGGGCATCGAGGTGCACGGAGAGGGCGTCGCCGAGGTGCCCGCCGACGAGACGAACCTCGCGTGGCGGGCCGTCCAGCTCCTGGCCGAGCGCGCCGACCGGGATCCGGACGTGCGGCTGGTGCTGCGCAAGGGCATTCCCGTCGCCGGTGGCATGGCGGGCGGCAGCGCCGACGCGGCCGCCGCGCTCGTCGGGTTGTCGTCGCTGTGGAAGCTCGACCTCTCCCGCGACGAGCTCTCGGTGCTGGCGGCGGAGCTCGGCAGCGACGTCACCTTCGCCCTCTACGGCGGCACCGCGCTGGGCACCGGCCGCGGCGAGCGGATCGTGCCGGTCCTGTCCCGACACCCGCAGCACTGGGTGATCGCCCTGCACCGCGGAGGGCTCTCGACACCGAGCGTCTTCCGGGAGCTCGACCGGCTGCGCGGTGACGAACCGCCGCCGGACCGCCCGGTCGAGCCGGTGCTGGAGGCGCTCGCCGGTGGCGACCCCCGCCAGCTCGCCCTCAGCCTGGGCAACGACCTGCAGGCGGCCGCCGTCAGCATGGCTCCCGACCTGCGGCGGACGCTGCGCGCCGGGGTCACGGCGGGTGCGCTGGCCGGGCTCGTCTCGGGTTCCGGGCCGACGTGCGCGTTCCTCTGTACCAGTGCCGACGCGGCCATCGACGTGGCCACCGAGCTGGCCGGCGTCGGCGTCTGCCGCACCGTCCGGGTGGCTCACGGACCGGTTCCCGGCGCCCGCGTGGTCGACCTGCACGAACCGCCGGGCCCGCCCACGTCCTGGCCTCCGGTGCGCGCCTGATGGCCCCGCGCGTATCGGCCCAGAACCTGGTGAACCTCGAGTCGGTCACCGCCCACGTCCCCGGTGACGCCTCCCGGGTCCTGCTCGACGCCGTGTCGCTGGGCGTGGAGCGCGGGGAGCGGGTCGGTGTCGTCGGGCTCAACGGTGGCGGCAAGACCACGCTGCTCGACATCATCACCGGCGACCGAGCCCCCGACGGCGGGCGGGTCAGCCGCGTCGGCGGCCTGAATCTCGCCCACCTCGCGCAGGGCGACACCCTGCCGAAGGGCGCCCGCGTCCGTGACGTCGTGCTCTCCGCGTGGGACGGGGCAGCCGACCACGAGTGGGCTGCCGACGCCAAGGTCCGCGACGTGCTCGACGGACTGGGCATCGGCGACCTCGAACGCAGCGTCGAGGGACTGTCCGGAGGGGAGAAGCGGCGGGTGGCGCTGGCCGCGGCCCTCGTCGGCGACCCCGACCTCGTCGTGCTCGACGAGCCCACCAACCATCTCGACGTCGAGGGCATCGGGTGGCTCGCCGGGCACCTGCTGTCGCGCCGCTGCGGCGTCGTGGTCGTCACGCACGACCGGTGGTTCCTCGACGCGGTCTGCACCCGTACCTGGGAGGTCGCGAACGGGCGCGTGGAGAGCTACCTCGGCGGCTACGCCGACTGGGTCTACGCGCGCGCCGAGCGCTCCCGGCAGGCGGACGCGGCAGAGGCCCGCAGGCAGAACCTCGCCCGCAAGGAGCTGGCCTGGCTGCGCCGCGGCGCGCCCGCGCGCACGTCGAAGCCGCGGTTCCGGATCGAGGCGGCCGAGGCGCTGATCGCCGACGTCCCACCGCCCCGCAACTCCGTCGAGCTGCTCGGGTTCGCCACCAACCGGCTCGGCCGCACGGTGCTGGAGCTCGAGGACGCCACAGCCGAGATCGCCGGACGCACGCTGCTCGACCACGTCACCTGGCGCCTCGGGCCCGGCGACCGCGTCGGCATCGTCGGCGTCAACGGCTCCGGGAAGACCACCCTGCTGCGCACGCTCACCGGTGAACGTCCGTTGCAGGGCGGCAAGCTGGTCAAGGGCACCACGGTGCAGCTGGCGGAGCTCAGCCAGGAGCTCGTCGACCTGCCGAAGGACATGCGCGTGCTGGAGGCCACCGAGCAGGTGGCGAAGTACGTCCGGCTCGGCAAGCTGGAGCTGACGGCGTCGTCGGTGCTGGAGCGGCTCGGGTTCCCCGCGGCCCGGCAGTGGACGCCGGTCGGGCAGCTCTCCGGTGGCGAGCGCCGCCGCCTGCAGCTCACCCGGCTGCTCATGGCGGAGCCCAACGTCCTGCTCCTCGACGAGCCCACCAACGACCTCGACGTCGACACGCTCTCGCGGCTCGAGGACCTGCTCGACGGCTGGCCGGGCACGCTCGTCGTCGTCAGCCACGACCGCTACCTCGTGGAGCGGGCCTGTGACACGGTGGTCGCCCTGTTCGGCGACGGGAAGATCACGCACCTGCCCGGCGGGATCGAGGAGTACCTGCAGCGTCGCGCCGCGGCCGGCAAGCAGGCCACGGGCCTGTCCGCGGTCCCGGCCGGGTCGGCGCCTGCGAAGCCGGCGTCGAACGCCGCCGACCAGCGCGCCGCGCGCAAGGAGGCCTCCCGGCTGGAGCGCCGGATGACGGCGCTGAGCAAGCGCGAGAAGCAGCTGCACGAGGAGCTGGCCGCCGCCGCCACCGACCCGGCCCGGCTCCTCCAGCTCGACGCCGAGCTCAAGGCGGTGCTCGCCGAGCAGGAGACGGTCGAGCTCGACTGGCTGGCCGCTGCGGAGATCGCCGAGTCCTAGCGTCTCTCCGGTCCGGTTGATCCGGAGATCCGCCGATCGATCGATTCGGCCTGATGGGCCGCCCCCCTAGCGTCTGCCGTGGACCTTGGGGGGACGAAGATGACGACGATCACGAGCCCGGCACCCGCGCGGGCGCTACCGGCTTTTGCCCGCGGCCCGGTGCTGCTGGTGGCAGCCGCAGTCGGGGTGCTGCTCACCGCGGTGAGCGGCCGCTACGGCTACTTCGGCGACGAGCTGTACTTCATCGCGGCGGGGCACCACCTGGCCTGGGGCTACGCCGACCAGCCGCCGCTGCTGCCGCTGATCGCGCTGGCGATGGACACCATCGCTCCGGGGTCGGTCGCGGTGCTGCGCATCCCGGCCACCCTCGCGACAGTGGCCGGGGTCGTGCTCGCGGCACTGCTGGCCCGCGAGTTCGGGGGCGGCAGGCGCGCCCAGCTGCTCGCGGCAGGTGCCTACGCGCTGTCGCCGAACTTCCTGGCCACCGGGCACCTGCTGGCCACCTCGACGCTCGACCCGGCGCTGTGGACGGCGCTGACCTGGTTGCTCGTGCGGTGGGTGCGCACCAGGGCCGACGGGCTGTTGATCGCCGCCGCGCTCGTCACAGCGGTCGCGCTGCAGGTGAAGTTCCTCGTCGGGGCGTTCTGGGTCGTCGCGATCGTGGCCGTGCTCGTGTTCGGTCCGCGCGACCTGCTGCGCAGGCCCGCGCTCTGGCTGGGCGGTGCGGTCGCGGTGCTCACCACCGTGCCGACCCTCGTCTGGCAGGCGCAGAACGGATGGCCGCAGCTGGGCATGAGCCGTGCGGTGGCCGCCGAGAGCGTCTACGCCGGCGGGATGATCGGCTTCCTGCCGGTGGGGCTGCTCATGGTCGGGTTCCTGGTCGGCTCGGTGCTGGCCGTGCACGGAGTGGGACGGCTGCTCGCCGATCCGGCGTACCGGTTCCTCGGGGTCACGGCGCTCGGTGTCACCCTGATCTTCCTGGTGAGCGGCGGGCGCCCGTACTACATCGCCGGGATGTTCCCGGTGCTCTGGGCGGCGTCGGCGGCCGCGATCGAGCAGCGCAGGCCGGCCGTCTGGTGGCGGTGGGTGCCGACGTGGCCGGTCTACGCGGTGACGGCGGTCCTCGTCCTCGGAGTCCTCCATGTGCTGCCGATCAAGCCGGTCTCGGCCCACGCCGACCAGCCGCTGATGATCGGCAACTTCCAGCTCGACGAGATCGGCTGGCCGCAGACGGTGGACGACGTGGTGGCCGCGCACCGCGCGCTGCCCCCGGAGACCGCGCGGAACGCCGTGGTGGTCACCGGGGACTACTGGACGGTGTCGGCGATCCAGCACTACGCGCCGGACCTGCCCGCATACAGCGCGCACCGGGGCGCCGCGTGGTTCGGCACGCCGCCGGAGGACTCCGGCGCGGTGCTCGTCGTCGGTGACCCGACCTCACTGGCACCGGCCTTCGACCGCGTCACGCAGGTGGGCGCCATGGACAACGACGTGCGCGTCACCAACCTCGTGCAGGGGACTCCGATCTTCCTGCTCGAAGGGCGGAACCGCGCCTGGGCCGAGATCTGGCCGACGATCCGGCGGCTCTGAGCCCGTGGTCAGGCCGCCGAGAGCGCGGCCACCAGGTCGGGGGTGCGGCCGAGCAGCACGGCCGTCGCGATCGGGTCCATGTAGTCGTCGTAGCTGATGATCTCGCCGTCGCGCACCCGGATCACGCCGAGTGCGCGGAACCGGTACGGGCCGCCGGTGGCGTGCGAGTGCCCGTGGTGCTCGATCTCGGCCACCACGACCTCGGGGTCGTCGGTGTCGCGGACCACCACGTCGACGCCCTCGATCCGGAACATCTCCCGCCGCCCGGAGGCGGCGCCGTGATAGGCCCGGATCGCGTCCCGGCCGCGCAGCTCGCGCGGCATCCCGGGCGGGGCGAAGGGATAGGTGAGCACCCCGTCGGCGGCGAAGAGGTCGGCGAACACGACGCCCTCCCCGGCCACCATGCGACGTACCTGCTCGACGACTTCCCGAGGACTGCGGCTCATGACTCCTCCTAGAATCGGAACGGTGACCCCGCTTCGACGATACGGAACGTGCGCCCCGCTTCGCTACCCACCTGCGGCGTGCGGTCGTGGCTGACCGGCCGTTGCGCGCGGACGCCCGCCGCAACCGGGACCGGGTGCTCGCAGCCGCCGACGCGGCCTTCGGAGAGCGGGGGTTCGGCGTGCCGCTCGACGAGATCGCGGCAGCGGCTGGCGTCGGCCCGGGCACGGTCTACCGGCACTTCCCGACGAAGGAAGCGCTCTTCGAGGCCGTCTCCCTCGCCCGGGTGCAGGACCTCGTGGCGGACGCGCAGGCCCGCGCCACCGCCACCGATCCCGGGTCGGCCTTCGACGGTTTCCTCACCCGGCTCGCCGAGGAGGCCGACCGCAAGCGCGACCTGCCCGACGCGCTCGCCGGGGCCGGGGCGCGTGGAATGTCCGATGCCGTCGCCGAACTGCAGGCTGCGCTGGATGTACTGCTGGCGCGGGCCCAGACGGCCGGAGCCGTACGCGGCGACGTCACCGTCCCGGACCTGATCGCGCTGCTCAAAGGGCTGTTGCAGGTGGTCGGGACCGACTCGGATCCGGCGCTGGGTCGACGCGTCTTCGCAGTGGTGCGGGACGGGCTGAGACCTCAGCAGGGATGAGGATCAACCTTTCGACCGATCCGCGCCGAGGGGGACTGTCCTAACGTGACAGCGGTGCGGCCGGGTCGGGGGACCCGGAGGGGAGCACCGCACAGCACGACCGGCCCACCGCCGATCGACGGCGGCGGCGGGCCGGTCGGCACCCCCGCGGCACAGCCAGAAGAACCCCGCGGCGACGCGAGCCCCCACCCCCGCGAGTCGCCCGAAATCGGCGCGCGAGTCGCCCGAAACGAGCCCGCGAGTCGCCCGGAATCGTTCCGCGAGTCGCCCGGAACGGTCCCGCGAGTCGCCCGAAACGGGCCCGCGAGTCGCCCGGAACGGTCCCGCGAGTCGCCCATTCCTGCGGCGTTGGCATCTGCCCGAAGCAGCCGACCGACCCGCTGCGTGCCCATCCCGCTGGCGAGTCGTTCGGTGACGAGTGGGGCAGCGTGTGCGGTGGAAGGGCGACTCGGCCTCCCGATCGGGGCGACTCGCGGGTTCAGATGGCGGTGATCGATCCGAGATCCGACTCTTGGCCCTGTGGAGGGCGGATAGCCGGATCTCGCGACGATCATCGGGAGAAGGCCGCAGGATCGGGGCGACTCGGGCGCGAGAACTGGGCGACTCGCGGGTGCGGCGGGGCGAAGCGCGCGCCGGGACGGGATCCGGGCGACTCGCGGAACCAGACCGGGCGACTCGCGGTACCAGACCGGGCGACTCGCGGTACCAGACCGGGCGACTCGCGGGCTGGGATCGGGCGACTCGCGGGCTGGGATCGGGCGACTCGCGGGCGGGGGAGGGGTGAGGTCAGGGGGGTGTCAGGGGGTGTCAGGGTGGTGTGGGTGGCGTGTCAGCGGTCCGGCGCACTGTCACCGCATGGAATCCGTCATCCGGGTCGAGGGCCTGGTCAAGAGGTTCGGGGGAACGACGGCACTGGCCGGCGTCGACCTCGTCGCGAAACAGGGTGGTGTGCTCGGGCTGCTGGGACCCAACGGCTCCGGCAAGACCACCACCGTGCGGGTGCTGTCCACCCTGCTGCGGCCGGACGCGGGTCGCGCGAGTGTGCTCGGGCACGACGTCGTCGCCGAGGCGGCTGCCGTGCGCAGGCAGATCGGGCTGACCGGGCAGTACGCGGCGGTGGACGAGGCGCTGTCGGGTACGGACAACCTCGTGCTGGTCGCGCGTCTGCTCGACCTGCCCCGGCGGGTCGCCCGCGCCCGCGCCGCGGAACTGGTGGAGCGGTTCGGGCTGACCGAGGCGGCCGGCAGACGGGTCCGCACCTACTCGGGCGGTATGCGGCGCAGGCTCGACCTCGCTGTCAGCCTGATCGGCCGGCCGCGGGTCCTGTTCCTCGACGAGCCGACGACCGGCCTGGATCCGCGGCACCGCAACGAGGTGTGGGACAGCGTGCGGGCGCTCGCCGCCGAGGGCGTGACGGTGCTGCTGACCACGCAGTACCTCGAGGAAGCCGACCAGCTCGCCGACGACCTCGTCGTCCTCGACCGAGGCCGGGTGATCGCTGCGGGCACGCCCGCCACCTTGAAGGCGGAGGTCGGCGGGCAGCGCTTGCACGTGCGACCGATGCACCGGGCCGACCTGCCGCTCGTGACCGCGTTGATCGCCGAGCTGGCCCCCGGGCTCGAGCAGCCCACCGTCGATCCCGGCGGCGAGGTCATCGTGCCCGCGGGCGACCCCGGCCTGCTGCACCGCGTCGGAGCCCGGCTCGACGAGGCCGGTGTGACCGTCGCCGAGCTGGGTCTGCGGCTGCCCAGCCTCGACGACGTGTTCCTGACCCTGACCGGACGAGCCGCTGACGCGGCCGCCATCACCGAGGAGGCGGCATGAGCACCGCTACCACCGCTACCACCGCGCGACCGGCCCCGCCCCACCCGAGGGGCGACGTGGTCGAGACCCCGGTCCGCCATGTCCCCTCGGCGCTGCGCCACGGCGTGACACTCGCCTGGCGTGGTGTCGTCAAGACGATCCACTCGCCGGAGGCATTGCTCGACGTCACCCTGCAGCCGGTCATCTTCCTGCTGCTGTTCGTCTACGTCTTCGGCGGCGCGATCTCCGGCGACACCAGCACCTACCTGCAGTTCGCGTTGCCCGGCGTGCTCGTGCAGACCATCGTGTTCGCCTCAGCGGGCACGGGTGTGGCGCTCGCGGAGGACCTGCACACCGGCATCTTCGACCGGTTCCGCAGCCTGCCGATCTCGCGTACCGCGCCGTTGCTGGGTGCGATCGGCGCGGACCTGGTGCGCTACCTGACCTCGGGCGTGATCATGCTGGTCTTCGGTGTGATCCTAGGCTTCCGGTTCGGCACCGGGCCGGTTGCCGTGGTGGCCGCGCTCGGCCTGGTCATGGTGTTCGCCTTCGCGCTGTGCTGGGTGTTCACCGCGCTGGCGATGGTGGTCAAGTCGCCCCGGTCGGTGCAGGGTCTCGGCGCGCTGGTCATGCTGCCGATCACGTTCGGCAGCAACGTCTTCGTCCCGGCCTCGACGATGCCCTCCTGGCTGCGCTGGTTCGTCGAGCTCAACCCGGTCTCGAAGATCGCGGACGCCGTGCGGGGGCTGCTCGTCGGTGGCCCGGTCGCGGTCCCGGCGACGGCCGGGCTGGTCGCTGCCGCGGTCATCGTCGTGATCTTCGCGCCGCTCGCGGTGGCGCTCTACCAGCGCAGGACCTGACCGGCGCCTGGCCGTTCCGCCACGTCGAGGGGGCGTGGCGGGACGGCCGCACCGGTCACGGTCGGCGAGCCTCGACCTCGCTCCGGGCATCCCTGCGTTCCCCGCCCGTCTCCTCCGCGTGGTTCGACGACCCGAGGACGGCGGGCAGCCCCCGCAGCTCGGCCGCCCGGGCGACGACCTCCGTCAGGGCCGCCAGCCCGTCGGCGCGTGGCAGGTCCCGGCCGCGCCGCATCAGCTGGTCCGCGGCCTCCGGCCCCAACGCGTCACTGACGCCGTCCCGGACGGCCAGCACCTCGGGGTTGCCGCGGTCGATCGCCCCGCGCTGAGCGGCCGCGATCCCGAGCAACAAGCCGGCGCACTCGGCATCCCCGTCGGCCAGTACGACCTGCGCGGCGACCTCGGCCACCGCCGCGGCGACGGGGCCGTCGCGGCTCTCCACCGCCGCGGCGACGGCATCGCGGAGCGCTGCTCTGGACGCCTGCCGGTCACCGGCCGTGAGCTCGACGGCGGCCCGCGTCATCGCGAGGAACGCCCATCGCTGCGGTGCTCCGGGGCCCGCGGAGCCCATTTCGGTGGCGGCACCGGCGAGGTGTGCCCGTGCCGCGTCGAGGTCGCCTGCCAACCGTTCGACCTGCGCCGACGAGATCGCCAGGACACCTCCCAAGCCGAACGGCCCCTTGGTCAGCGCTCTCGCCTGCTCCAGCACCTTCCGCGCCGTGCCGAGGTCGCCGCGCCGGGCCGCGAGCGACGCACGCTTGGACATGAAATGGGGCAGGTCGTCGTCGTTGCCCAGCTCGGTTGCCAGCGCGATCGCCTCGTCGTACGCGCGGGCGGCGGCGTCGTGCTCGCCTGCGATGTCCTCCAGCTCGCCGAGCGAGTGGACGACCATGCCCAGCCCGAAGCGGTCTCCCGTACGGATGAACAGCTCGTGCGCAGCGCGGACGTAACGGCGCTGGTCGTCGAGCAGGCCATCGTTCTCGGCGATCTGGGCCCGCATCTGCAGCGCGAAGGCCCGCACCCACGGATCGGGGGAGACGGCGGAGAGTTGTTCGATCGGGGCGGCGTCGGCGCGGGAGAACAGCGTGGAGACCGGTCCGAGCAGCTCGAGCAGGGGTGGCAGTGGGCGGGGGAGCCCGGCGGCGAGCGCGAGCGCCGTCTCGACGGCCTGTGCCGCCGCAGGCAGGTTGCCCCGGCCCACCCGGACGAGCGCGAGGAACGCGGTGTTCATGGCTCGGGCCCGCAACGGGGCCGGGCCCGTGAGCAGCTGCACCGCCTCCACCCAGCGCTCGACCTCGTCGAACAGGCCGCGCTCGATCCACGACCACGCCATGGCCGCCACCAGCCGGTGGGCGGTGGCCGCGTCGGAGGCGGTCACGGCTCGCCGCAGCACGATGTCGATCTCGTCGGCCTCGGCCCGCAGCCGTACCAACCAGTGGAGCTGCTCGGCGCCGCGCAGGAGGGGCTCGGCCGCCTCCGCCAGCTCGAGCACGACGGCAGCATGGGTTGCCTGCGCGGCGGCGCGCTCGCCCGCCTCGTCGAGGCGCTCGCCCGCGTACTCCCGGATCGTCTCCAACATCCGGTAGCGCGTGTTCCCCTCGTTCTGCGGGACGGCGACGACCAGTGACTTGTCGACGAGCGCCGCGAGCAGCTCGAACACCTCGCCCGGAGCAGGGCCGGGCGCCCCGGAGCAGACCCGCTCGGCCGCGGTGACGGTGGCCCCGCCCGCGAAGACGGCCAGCCGGCGGGCCACCGCACGCTCCGGCTCGGTGAGCAGGTCCCAGCTCCAGTCGACCACCGCGCGCAGCGTCTGGTGGCGGGGCAGCGCCGTCCTCGAACCGGAGGTGAGCAACCGGAACCGGTCGTCGAGCCTGGTGGCGATCTCCGCAGGGGCCAGGGAGCGCAGCCGGGCCGCGGCCAGCTCGATGGGCAGCGGCTGCCCGTCGAGCCTGCGGCAGATCTCGACGACGGCCTCCTCGACGTCCGGGGTCAGGGCGAAGCCGGGACGCACCGCGGTCGCCCGGTCGACGAAGAGCCGGACGGCGTCGGAGGGGGCCAGCGCCTCGACGGGGTGCAGGACCTCTCCGGGAACTCCGAGCGGCTCCCGGCTGGTGGCCAGCACCCGCAACCGCGGGCACGCGTGTAGCAGCGTCTCGGCGAGTACCGCCACGCCGTCCACGAGGTGCTCGCAGTTGTCCAGGACGAGCACGAGGTCGCGGCCGCCGAGCACCGTGACGAGCCGGTCCGTGGTCGGCGGCCCGACGTCGTCCTGGGTGCGCAGCTGCAGCTCGGGGCCACCGGCCGCGGTGAGCACGGCGGCCGGGAGCTGGTCGGCGGTGGTCAGCGCGGCGAGCTCGGCGACCATCGAGCCGGAGGCACCGGAGGCGACGGCCTCCCGCGCGAGCCGCGTCTTCCCGGCGCCTCCCGGACCGGTGAGTGTCACCAGTCGTGTGGTGCGGAGCAGGTCGCGGATCCGGTCGACGTCGCGGCTCCGGCCGACGAAGCTGCTGATCGGGGCGGTCGGCTGGGGCGGTGGAGGTGCGGCGACCAGCGGTTTCCGCGCCGGGGTGGCATCGCCGCGCAGTACGGCGAGGCGGGCCGCCTCGAGCTCGGCGCCCGGATCGACGCCGAGCTCATCGGCGAGGCGGGACCGGGTGCCGTCCAGCACGGCGAGGGCGTCGGCCTGCCTCCCGTCGGCGTGCAGCGCGCGGGCCAGCAGCACCGCGGTGCTCTCGCGCAGCGGAGCGGCGTCGAGCTGGACGCGCAGGGCGTCGATCTCGGCGGCCGCGTTCCCGAGCCGCAGCCCGAGCCGCGCCCGCCGCTCGACGGCCACGGCTCGGCGCTCGGTCAGCCGGTGGGCCACCGGCCGGGCGAACGGCAGGTCGAGCACGTCGGCGAGCGCGGGCCCGTCCCACAGCGCGACGGCCTGTCCGAGAAGGGTGTGCGCCTCCGTCTCGCCTGCCGCGTCGGCCGCCGTGACCAGTGCCGTGAACCGCAGCGCGTCGACGGCGTCGGGTGGCACCCGCAGCCGGTAGCCGCGGGCCGCGGTGTCGACGAGGTCGGCCCCGATCGCGCGCCGCAGCCGGGACACGAGCGCCTGCAGCGCGTTGACCGCCGCATCGGGCGGGGTCTCGCCCCACAGGTCGTCCACGAGCTCGCTCGCCGCGACCGCTCGCCCGGCGTCGAGCGCGAGCCGGGCCAGCAACCCGCGCAGGCGCGGGCCGCCGAGCGGCACCGGCCCCGGATCGCCTCCGTGGTCGGTGCCGTCCGGCCACACCTCGACGGCGCCGAGCAGCGTGATCCGCACCCGATCAGTGTGCCTGGGCGGTTCCGGGCGGTTCGTTCCCGGTCAGGGGGTGTCGGGGGCGAGCTCGGCCAGCAGGAGGGCCTCGCCGAGCACCCCCTTGCCGAACATCGCCAGGTCCAGGCTCTCGTCGATGCCGTGCCAGCGGCTGGCCGGGTCGCCGACGCCGGTGACCAGCACGGTGGCGCCGGGGAAGGTGCGCGCGAACTCCGCGATGAACGGGATCGAGCCGCCGACTCCGGTCTCGACGACCTCGTTGCCGTACGCCGCCGCGAAGGCGCTGCGGGCGGCGTCGTAGGCGGTGCCGGTGGTGCTCAGCGAGTACGGCTCCGCGATGCCCGCCTCCGGCGTGATGGTGACCTGCGCGCCCCACGGCACGTTGGCCTGGAGGTGCTCGGTCAGCGCCGCCTGTGCCTTGAGGGCGTCGTCCCCCGGGGCGAGCCGCATGCTCACGAAGGCACGGGCGCGGGGGAGCAGCACGTTCGACGCGTCGTCGACGCGCGGCGCGTCGAGGCCGAGCACGGCGACCGCGGGCTTGTGCCAGAGCCGCTCCGGGATGCTGCCGGTGCCGAGGAGCTCGACGCCGTCGAGCAGCCCGGCGTCCGAGCGGAAGGTGGCCTCGTCGAGGTCGGGCGCCTCGGAGCTGCCGCGCGCGAGCCCGGGGACGGCCACGTCGCCGTTCTCGTCGTGCAGGGCGGCGAGCGCGTGGCAGAGCGCGGTGAGGGCGTCGCCGACGGGCCCGCCGTACATGCCGGAGTGCCCCGGCCGCTCGAGCATGGCGACCTCGACGATGACGCCCACGAGGCCGCGCAGGCTCGTGGTGACCGCGGGGACGTCGACGGACGGGTTGGCGGAGTCGGCGATCACGATCACGTCGCTGGTGAGCAGGTCGTGGTGCTCGCGCAGCAGCGCGGCGAGCGTGGGGGAGCCGGACTCCTCCTCGCCCTCGATGAACAACGTGACCCCGACCGGCGGCCTGCCGTCGTAGGCGCGGAGCACCGCGAGGTGGGTCATCACGCCGGCCTTGTCGTCGGCCGCGCCCCGGCCGTAGAGCCGGCCGTTCCGCTCGGTCGGCTCGAACGGCGGGCTCGTCCAGTGCTCGTCGCCGCCGGTGGGCTGGACGTCGTGGTGGGCGTAGAGCAACACGGTGGGCGCGCCGTCGGGGGCGGGCCAGTGCGCGACGACGGCGGGAGCGCCACCGTCGGCCGCGATGATCGTGACGTCGGCAGCGCCTGCGCCCCGCGCGAGCTCGGCGACGGCCTCGGCGCTGCGGCGGGTGTCGTCGGCATGGGCCGGGTCGGCCCAGATGCTCGGGATGCTGACCAGGCGCTCCAGGTCGGCGCGGGCGCCGGGGAGGGCTGCGGTCACGGCGGCGGTGACGGGCGTGGCGGGGAGGGCTACAGGCTGCTCGGGCACGGAGCCCGATGCTAGTTGCGGCGGATGGACCCGGCGAGGTCGACATCGGCGTGGTTCACGGGCGAAAACCACCACTCCCACGTCGATCTCGACGGCTCGCGACGGCCGTCGGCGTCAGCGGCCGGGGTGCTGCCGCAGCTCGCCCTTCAGCACCTTGCCCGTGGCGGTACGCGGCAGCGGCTCGGTTCGCCAGACCACCTGCGACGGCACCGCGAACGGGGGGAGCCGCGCTGCGCTGTGGGCGAGCAGGGCGGCGGTGTCCGCATCGGCGCCGGGCGCGGCGCGCACCACGGCCGTGACCTCCTCCCCGAGCGTCGGGTGCGCCACCCCCACCACGGCGGCCTCGGCGACGGCCGGGTGCTCGTGCAGCACGTCCTCCACCTCCACGCAGTAGACGTTCTCGCCGCCCCGCACGATCACGTCCTTCAGGCGGTCGACCACATGCACCCAGCCGTCCCGGCGGAAGCCCAGGTCACCGGTGCGGAACCAGCCGTCGACGAAGGCCGCCGCCGTCGCCTCCGGGTTGTTCCAGTACCCGCGCACGATGTTCGGTCCGCGGAACCACAGCTCGCCGATCTCACCGTCGGGCCGTTCGGCGCCCGATGCGGGATCGGCGATCCGCAGGTCCGTGCCCGGGGCGGGACGCCCGACGCTGTCGGGGTGTGCGGCGTAGTCGGGCCCGGTGTTGGCGCACACCGCCGACGTGGTCTCGGTGAGGCCGTAGCCGTTGGCGGCCGTCACGCGACCGCGCAGTTCGGTGGCGATCCGGGTGACGAGCACGGGCGGGATCGGGGCACCGCCCATGCCGATGCGGGTGAGCGAGGCCATGTCCTCGGGGTGGGCGATGGCCAGCTCGGCGACGTCCCGCATCACCGTGGGCACCCCGGCGGCCGTGGTGAGCCGCTCGCGGCGGACGAGCTCGCGGGCCTCCTCGACGTCCCAGCGGTACAGGGTGGCCAGCTTCGCGCCGGTGAGCACCGCGCCGTAGAGCGAGTTCAGGCCGGCGACGTGGAACAGCGGGTAGGCCAGCAGCGTGCCCGGCCGGCCCGCGTCCGGTCCGGGAGCGGGTGGCGGCCCGCCGTGGGCGAGCCACGCCGACGCGCGGGCCTGCAGCAGGACGTTCAGCGCGTTGGTGCAGTGGTTGCGGTGGCTGGCGACGGCGCCCTTCGACCGGCCGGTGGTCCCCGACGTGTAGAGGATCGTGGCGTCGTCGTCCGGGTGCGGTGCGACGTCGGGCAGCGCGGCTTCCGGGTCCAGCCCCGCCACCACGGTGGCCCACTCCTGCACGCCGGCGGGCGCCTCTCCTTCCCCGCGAACCCGGACGACCGGCGGCCGCTGCGCCTGCTCCATGGCCCGGACCCGCTGCCCGTCGGCGACGAGCAGGCGGGCGCCCGAGTCCCGCAGCGCCCACGCCAGCTGCGCGCCGGTCCACCAGGCGTTGAGCGGCACGACGACCAGGCCCGAGACCAGCGCCGCCCAGAACACCGGGCTCCACTCGGGGTAGTTGCGCATCGCGATGGCGACCCGGTCGCCGCGGGTCAGGCCGTGCTCGTCGCGCATCCACGCGGCGAGACCGGCGACGAGCCGCAGGTGCTCGGCGTAGCTGCGCCGCTCGTCCCGGTAGACGGAGAAGGTCGCGTCGCCGAACGCCGCGGAACCGGCGAGCAGGTCGCGCAGCGTGGCGGGCCCGCGCCGGTAGACGCGCATCGGGATGCCCCGCACCACCTCGTCGACCAGCTCGAACTCCGCGCCCGGCGCGGTCAGGGCGGCGACCACCGGACCCAGCCCGACGTCGTCGGCGTGCTCGGTCATGCCGTGAACTGCAGGGGCAGGCCCGGCCGGTCCCACTCCGCCGCGTACAGCACACCGCGGCCGGACGACGTCACGTACGCCGTGCGCAGGTCGGGGCCGCCGAAGCAGATGTTCGTGACCCAGATGTCGTGCTCCGGCGGCCGCACCACGTCGAGCAGCTCGCCGTCGGGGGAGACGACGCTGATCGCGCCCGTGTAGAGCGTGGCCACGCAGACGTTGCCCGCCGCGTCGACGGCGAGCGAGTCGAGCGTCTGGTAGCCGGGGAAGCCGTGCAGCAACGTG
The DNA here is from genome assembly GCF_050948425.1 of Pseudonocardia xinjiangensis. Lineage (NCBI taxonomy): Bacteria > Bacillati > Actinomycetota > Actinomycetes > Pseudonocardiales > Pseudonocardiaceae > Pseudonocardia > Pseudonocardia xinjiangensis. The sequence continues at coordinate 769,396 of NZ_CP192009.1, forward strand.
ACGCCGTGCAGCGCCAGAGGCGGGTCCGGGTCGCGCCGCACCCGGCCGGGGCCCTCGATCTCCCAGTACCAGAGGCGTCCGGTGGAGGTCTCCGCCACGTACACGCGCGAACCGTCCGGGGACAGGCCGACGCCGTTCGCGGTGACCAGCGGGTGGACGACCTCGACGATCGACGACCCGTCCGCCGTCGCGTAGTAGAGGCCACCGTGGTCGATGTCGCGGGACCGGACCTTGCCCAGGTCGGTGAACCAGAAGCCGCCGTCGGCATCGAACACGATGTCGTTGGGACCGCGCAGCGGGTGCCCGTCGACCTCGGTGTAGAGATCGGTGACCTCGCCGTCGAGGGTCACCCGCTGGATGCGGCCGCCGATGTAGTCCGGTGGCTGGTGGCCGGGGGCGGTCAGCCCGCGCCGGGTACCCCACGTGAAGCCGCCGTTGTTGCAGACGTAGATCGCGCCGTCGGGGCCGACCGCCGCCCCGTTGGGACCACCCCCGCACTCGGCCACCACGGAGGTGGTGCCGTCAGGGGCGACCCGCGTCAACGTCCCGCGCTGGATCTCCACGACGAGCACGGAGCCGTCCGACAACGCGACCGGCCCCTCCGGGAACCGAAGGCCGCTGGTGATCTCCCGAAACCCGCCCGCCATCTGTGCGCCCCCTCTTCCGGGCACCGGCGCCCGGGCGAGATCCACCCTGCCACCTCCCGCTCGGCAGGTCCCGGATCAGCGTGATGGTCATGACCACATGGTCCTGGTTGCGGAGTTCGCCGTACGCTCCCGACCATGTCCCGGTTCCTGGCGATGTTGTTGGAGTCCGCCACCAGTTCCACGAAGGGGATGACCACCGGGGAGCCCGCAGGCGCTGTCCGGCGCGGCTGGCTCGAGGTGCACGCCTCCGCGCGACGCATTGCGGCCGCCTTGCAGCACGGCACCCCTGACGTGGCCGGGCTGCAGCGCGGCGCAGCCGTGGGCATCCTCGCGGGCGAGCCCGCGTCGATCGCGCCCGTCGCCCAGGCCGTCTGGTTCACCGGCGGCAGCGTCACGATGCTCCACCAGCCGACTGCGCGCACCGACCTGGCGGCGTGGGCCGAGGACACCGTGTCCGTCCTCCGCATGATCGACGCGAAGCTCGTGCTGCTCGGGGCCCCGTTCGACGCGCTCGCGCCGGTGCTCACCGAGCGCGGCATCGCGTTCCGCACCATCGACTCCCTCCACGCGGACGGTGAGGGCGTCGTCGCCGACGCCGCGGTGGCCGACGAGGACGACACCGCGCTGCTGCAGCTCACCAGCGGATCCACGGCAGAGCCCAAGGCGGTGCGGATCACGCACCGCAACCTGCACGCCAACATCGCCGGGATGGTCGTGGCCTCCGCGCTCGACGTCGAGCGGGACGTGATGGTGTCCTGGCTCCCGCTGTTCCACGACATGGGCATGGTCGGGTTCCTGACGGTGCCGATGACCACCGGGCTCGAGCTGGTCAGCGTCACCCCCAGCGACTTCCTCAGCCGCCCGCTGCTGTGGGCCGAGCTGATCTCGAAGTACGGCGGCACCGTCACGGCGGCGCCGAACTTCGCCTACGCCGTGCTGGGCAGGCAGCTCGTGCGCGCCGACGACGGGTCGCTGGACCTCTCGTCGCTGCGCATCGCCATGAACGGCGCCGAGCCGATCGACCCGGACGCCGTGGAGGCGTTCACGGCGGCGGGGGCCCGCTTCGGCCTGCGGCCGGAGTCGGTGGTCGCGGCCTACGGGATGGCGGAGACGGCGCTGGGGGTGTCCTTCGCGCCGGTCGGGACGGGCCTGGAGGTCGACCGGATCGACGCCGAGCAGCTCGAGTCGCACCGGCGCGCGGTGCCGGCTGTCGACGGGCCGTTCCGCCGGTTCCCGAAGCTGGGTCCGCCCCTGCCCGGCATCGAGGTCCGCGTGGTCGGTGACGACGGTGCGGTACTGGGCGAGCGGGAGGTCGGCGTCCTGCAGCTTCGCGGCGAGTCGGTGACCCCGGGCTACCTCACGGTCGACGGGCCGGTCTCCACCCTGGACGCCGACGGCTGGCTCGACACCGGCGACGAGGGGTACGTCGTCGACGGAGCCGTGGTGGTCTGCGGCCGTCGCAAGGACGTGATCATCATGGGGGGTCGCAACATCTACCCCACCGACATCGAGCGGGCCGCTGCCCAGGCCGCCGACGTGCGGGCCGGCAACGCGGTGGCCGTCCGGATGCTCAGCGGGACAGAGGGAGCCCGGCACCGCGAGTCGTTCTTCGTGGCCGTCGAGTCGCGCAAGGCGGGGGACCCGGAGGCCGAGCAGGTGATCCGCAAGGACGTCACCCGGCGCGTGGTCTCCGAGGTGGGGGTGCGCCCCGCCGAGGTCGTGGTGTTCGGTCCCGGCATCCTGCCCAAGACCCCGTCGGGCAAGCTGCGCCGGGCCGCCACGGGTGAGCTGCTGCGGGCCCGCGTCTGACGCGGCGGGGATCAGCCGGAGAGGGCGTGGAACTTGTTCTGCGCCGCCTCGAGGCCGTCGGCGAGCAGGGCCTCGGCGGCGTCGGCGGCGAGGTCGACGGCGAACTCCAGCTCCTTCTTCTCCGAGCCGGAGAAGCGCTTCAGCACGAAGTCGGCCGGGTCCTGCCGGCCAGGGGGACGGCCGATCCCGAACCGGACGCGCAGGTAGTCCTTCGTCCCGACGGCGGAGCTGATGGAGCGCAGCCCGTTGTGGCCGCCCTCGCCCCCGCCCCGCTTCAACCGGACGACGCCGAAGCCGAGGTCGAGGTCGTCGTGGACGACGACGAGATCCTCGACCGGCACCGAGAAGTACTTCGCGAGCCCGGCGACCGGGCCGCCGGAGACGTTCATGTACGTGCGCGGCTTGGCGAGCACGACCCGCCGGCCGGCGAGCCGGCCCTCGAGCACGTCGGCGTTGGTCCGGTGCCGGGAGAAGCGGCCTCCGCCGGCCCGCGCCGCGAGGAGCTCGACGACGCGGAAGCCGACGTTGTGCCGGGTCTCGGCGTAGTCCGGACCCGGGTTGCCGAGCCCGACCACCAGAGCGGGGCCCGGCGCCACGGTCAGCTCTCGGAAGGAGCGGCCGGGGTCTCCGGGGCGTCCTCGACGACGCCGGCACCCTCGGTGTCGATCTCGGCCTCCATCTGGGCCTCGGTCGGGGAGGCGACGATGTTGACCACGAGGATCTCGGGCTCGGCGCGCAGCGTGGTGCCCTCGGGCAGCGGCACGTCCGCGGCCTGGATCTGGGTGCCGACCGCGAGGCCCTCGACGGACACCTCGATCTGCTCCGGGATGTTCGAGACGTCGGCCTCGACCTCGATGGCGTTGAGCTCCTGCGTGACGAGGGTGCCCGGGGCGGCGTCGCCGACGACGACGATCTGGACCTCGACCGCCACCTTCTCGCCGCGGCTGATCACCAGCAGGTCGACGTGCTCGATGTAGGGCCGGATCGGGTGCGACACCACGGTCTTGGTCAGGGCGAGCTGCGGGGTGCCGCCGATGTTGAGCGTGAGGACAGCGTTACGCCCCTGCTCGCGGACGACCCGCTTGAACTCCAGCTCGGGGAGCGAGAGATGCTGCGGTTCGGTGCCGTGCCCATAGAGCACAGCGGGGATCTTGCCGGCGCGACGGGTGCGGCGGGCGGCGCCCTTGCCGAACTCCGTGCGGGTCTCGGCGTCGATACGGGCCTCGGCCACGGTACTTCTCCTCGATCAAAGCGTGCTGCGACATGGACGCGCGCGACGAGGCAGGCCGGCCGGGCCGGGGCTGCGTCGATCACGGCGGGCTAGAGACAACACCCGCCCTCGCCGCGGAACTGCCGTAGACGATACGCGACGCGTACCGGCGCCTGCGCCAGACCCTCGCCCTTCCGGGGGTCACCCGCCGGAGTGCTCCGTGCCCGCAGGTGTCCTACGCGTTGCCGTCGAAGAGGCTGGTGACCGAACCGTCGTCGAACACCTCGTGAATGGCGCGGGCCAGCAGCGGTGCGATGGAGAGCACCGACATCGACGGGAAGCGCTTCTCGTCCGGGATCGGGAGCGTGTCGGTGAAGATCACCTCGCGGGCCCCGCAGGTGGCGAGGCGCTCGGGCGCCGGCCCCGAGAGCACCCCGTGGGTGGCCGCGACGACGACGTCGGAGGCACCTTCCTTGAGGAGCACCTCGACGGTCTTGGCGACCGTGCCACCGGTGTCGATCATGTCGTCGATCACGACGCAGAGGCGGCCGTCCACCTCACCGACGACGCGGTTGGCGACGGCCTCGTTCGGCTTGCGCGGGTCGCGCGTCTTGTGGATGAACGCCAGCGGCGTGCCACCCAGGATCTCGGCCCAGCGCTCGGCCAGGCGGACCCGGCCGGAGTCGGGGGAGACGACGGCGAGCTCGTGGTCGGCGTAGGTGCGCTTGATGTGCTCGGCCAGCACCGGGAGCGCGAAGAGGTGGTCGACGGGCCCGTCGAAGAAGCCCTGGATCTGGGCGGTGTGCAGGTCGACGGTCATGATCCGGTCGGCGCCCGCGACCTTGAACATGTCGGCGACGAGACGGGCCGAGATCGGCTCCCGGCCGCGGTGCTTCTTGTCCTGGCGCGCGTAGCCCCAGAACGGCATGACGACGGTAATCCGTTTGGCCGAGGCCCGTTTGAGGGCGTCGACCATGATCAGCTGTTCCATGATCTGGTCGTTGATCGGCGCCGAGTGTGACTGCAGCACGAACGCGTCGCAGCCCCGTACCGACTCCTCGAACCGGACGAAGATCTCCCCGTTGGCGAACGAGTACGCCGACTGCGGGGTGATCGTCACGTCCAGGTGCTTGGCGACCTGCTCGGCCAGCTCGGGATGAGCTCTCCCCGAGAAGAGCATGAGGTTCTTCTTGGGGGTTGCCGACATCGCGCTCACCGTGGTGTGCCTCCATGACCGTCGTTCGCCGGGTCGTTCGCTCGTGCGGCGGCCTCGGCAGCGGGGGTGTCGGGTCGTTTCTTCTCGACCCATCCCTCGATCGTGCGCTGTGCTCCCGCCGACACCGCGAGCGCCCCCGGTGGGACGTCCTCGCGGACGACGGTGCCGGCGCCCGTGTAGGCACCGTCACCGATCTGCACCGGGGCGACGAAGGTGTTGTCCGAGCCGGTCTTGACGTGCGAGCCGACGACGCTGCGCTGCTTGCGCACGCCGTCGTAGTTGACGAACACCGAGGACGCGCCGATGTTGCTGTACTCGCCGATCGTGGCGTCCCCGACGTAGCTGAGGTGCGGCACCTTGCTGCCCGCCCCGATGTCGGCGTTCTTGACCTCGACGAACGTGCCGATCTTGCCGCGCTCACCGAGCCGGGCTCCCGGACGCAGGTAGGCGAACGGCCCGACCGACGCGCCCGCCCCGATGCTGGCGCCGGTGCCGTGCACCCGGATGACGCTGGCGCCTTCGCCGATCTCGCAGTCGGTGAGCGTGGTGTCGGGGCCGACCTCTGCTCCGCCCGCGACGGAGGTGGCGCCGTGCAGCTGGGTGCCCGGGTGCAGCACGACGTCGGGCGCCAGCCGGACCTGGACGTCGGTCCAGGTGGTGTTCGGGTCGACGACGGTGACGCCGCTGCGCATCCAGCGCTCGAGCAGCCGCCGGTTCAGCTCGGCGCGGATGGCGGCGAGCTGGACCTGGTCGTTGACGCCGCGCACCTGCCACCCGTCGGCGCACCGGACGGCGCGCACGTCGACATCGTCGTCGTGGGCGATCTTGACGAGGTCGGTGAGGTACAGCTCACCCTGGCTGTTGGTGGTGCGCAGCCTGCTGATCGCGGCCATGAGGTACTGGGCGTCGAACGCGTACACCCCGGAGTTGACCTCGGTGACGGCCCGCTGTTCCGGCGAGGCGTCGGCCTCCTCGACGATCCGGGTGACGGTGCCGTCCGACTCGCGCAGCACGCGGCCGTACCCGGTGGGGTCGGTGAGCTCGGTGGTGAGCAGCGTGAGCGCGGCCCCGGAGCGGGCGTGGGCGCCGAGCAGCGCGCCGAGGGTCTCCGGTTCGAGCAGGGGGACGTCGCCGTAGGTGACGAGGACGGGGCCGGTGATCGTGGCGGGCACGACGTCCAGCGCGCACCGGACGGCGTGCCCGGTGCCGAGCCGCTGCTCCTGCACGGCCGCGAGCACCGGCCTGGCCAGCTCGTCACCGAGTGCGGCGACGGCGTCACCGACCTGGCGGCGGCCGTGGCCGACGACCACGACGAGGTGCTCGGGCCGCAGTGCGGCCACCGCGTGCACGGCGTGGCCGAGGAGGCTGCGGCCGGCGATCGCGTGCAGCACCTTCGGCAGTGCCGAGCGCATCCGGGTGCCCTCGCCCGCGGCCAGCACGATCGCGGCGGCCGGCCGCACGGGTGCGGCGTCACCGGCGTATCCGGGCTCGTGACTGTCGACCATGGAGCCCACTCCCTGGTTCTACTGCTCGTGGTCAGCTCGGCGAGCGGACGGCGAGGCCGTACCGGCGCGTAGGAACGCTCCGATGTCGGCGTCGGGGACCCGGAAATCCTACGGGGTCCGCAGGTACCGCGCCGTAAGTCCCACTGGGCCGACCCCGTCACCTGCACCGATGCCGTCCGTCCCCGTGCGGACCCGCCGCCGTGGCCGGCACCGGATCTTCGATCCGCGTAACGGCGTCCCGATGTTCGACGACTTCCTGGCGAAGCAACCCCGGAGGTGGTGACTCCCCGATCGCGGACAGACCGTTCGCCGTCGATCCGCCACCGGTCGTCTCAGAGAACGCTCCCAGGTGAACGGTTTTCCTGTCTCAGGGGTTGTGCCAGACGGAAGATCACAACCCCGCTCTCCGGAGGCTCAGATGCCCACTCGCACCGCCCGCACGGCCTGGAACGGCACCCTGGAACAGGGAGCCGGCCAGGTCGAGCTCACGAGCAGCGGTGTCGGCACGTACGACGTCAGCTTCCCGAAGCGGACGGCGGACGAGGCGGGCGGCACCACCAGCCCGGAAGAGCTCATCGCGGCAGCGCACTCGTCCTGCTACGCGATGCAGCTGTCCGCGCTCATCGCCCAGGCGGGCGGCACTCCGCAGTCGCTGGACGTCACCGCCGCCGTGACCCTCGGACCGGACCCCAAGGGCGGGTTCGCGATCACGGGCATCACACTCACCGTCCGCGGCGAGGTCGAAGGCCTCGACGCGGAGGGGTTCGAGAAGGCCGCTCAGGCGGCCAAGGAAGGTTGCCCGGTCAGTAAGGCGCTGGCCGGCACGACGATCACTCTGGACGCCGGTCTGGAGTGATCGGGGATCCCGCGAACCCGCGGGATCCGAGGGGGAACGACGAACAGGGGAAAGCATGAGGTGCACGGGGAACGGGCGTCCGCCCGAGCCGCCGCCGCAGCCGCCGAACGGGCGCTAGCGGAGGCTCGCGAAGCGAGCATCCGCGGCTGAGCGGAGCTTGCGGAGCGAACAACGGAGTTCAGCGGAGCTTGCCGACCGAACACCAGTAACTGATCGACGACCCGGGGCGGTCCTGCTGAGGCGGGGCCGCCCCGGAGTCGTGTCCGGCCGCCGCCCGGCTCAGCGGTCGAAGGGGTGGAGCACCGGTTTGAGGTCGAGGACCGGAGTGCCGTCGAGTGCCTCGAGGTCGTGCACCTCGATGGTCGAGCCGGTGATCGCGCTGATCGTCACGCGGTGCAATCCGATGGGGTTCGGCCGATCGGCGGAGCGGGTGCTGAACACCCCTCGCTCGGGGTTGCTCCGGTCGTCGCGGGGATGGACGGCGAGCACGTCGCGCCGCGCGCGGTCGAGCCACGTCACCACGATGATCTCGGCACCGACCTGCAGGTCGCGCATCCCGTCGGCCACGGCGCCGTCGAGGACCAGCCGGGCGACGGGCGAGCCCTCGCTGCCCTGCTTCGGGGCGGCATCGCGATCGTCGAGGGGCGACTCGACGCGGCCGATCGGGCGCAGGACGTACCGGTCCTCGCTCACGAGATCCTCCCGGGAACAGCATCTGCGCCGGTCGGTAGGGTACCGGGCCTCCCGGCTCCGGTTCGTCCTGTTTCCCGCGGACGTGACGCCCGGATTTCATCGATGTGACGAAAACCGCTCCGGTGTCAGGTCGCCGCCCTGGTCGTCCCGGCTCCGGGCGGGTCCCGCCGGGCGGCCACCGCAGGCGCGGCGCGTCCGGCCGATGCCGGTATGGATCTCCATGGGGGCCTTGACCTGCTGCTCCGCCGCCAGGATTCGAACCTGGACCATCGGAACCAAAATCCGAGGTGCTGCCGTTACACCACGGCGGACAGACCTTCATCCTGTCACGCAGCGGGAACGGGGTTGCGCCGGACCGTGGCCGGGTACGCGGGGGAGGGCGTGGCGAACCGGGCGATTCGCCTGTTGTTCCCGTTGCGGGGGCTGTGTGGTCGGTCCCGATCACCTAGCCTCCGGGACGGGATGTGGTCCGCGGTCCGTCGCGCGGGTCGGTCCGGCCGTCACCCCCTGAACCCCCAGCCGCGAGGAGCCCCATGACCGCCACCGTCGAGGATGCCGACGCCGGTCGGCCGATATCGGACCCCAACCCGGTGATCTCCGGCCGGCGCACCGCGTTCCAGCACTCGATGATCTACGTGTTCGTCGCGATGCCGATGGTCGCGCTCGCGGCGGCCGTCCCCCTGGCCTGGGGCTGGGGCGTGGACTGGCACGATCTCGTCCTCCTCGGCGTGTTCTACGTCCCCGCGGTGCTGGGCGTCACGGTGGGCTTCCACCGCCACTTCACGCACAAGTCGTTCAAGGCCAAGCCGTGGCTGCGGGTCGCGCTGGCGATCACCGGTTCGCTGGCCGTGCAGGGCAACGTCCTGAACTGGGTGGCCGACCACCGCCGCCACCACGCCTTCTCCGACCGCGAGGGCGACCCGCACTCCCCGTGGCTGTTCGGCACGTCGCCCGCGGCCGTGGCCAAGGGCTTCCTGCACGCCCACATGACCTGGTTCTTCGACCGCAACGAGACCAACCACCGGCGGTTCATCCCCGACCTGCTCGCCGACCGGGCGATCGTCAGGGTCAGCCGCACGTTCGGGATCTGGGTGGCGGTGAGCCTGCTGCTGCCCGCCGTGCTCGGAGGGCTCATCTCGTGGTCGTGGGTCGGGGTGCTCACCGGGTTCTTCTGGGGCGGCCTGGTGCGCCTCGCGCTCTCCAACCACGTCACCTGGTCGATCAACTCGATCTGCCACATGATCGGCAAGCGCCCGTTCCGCTCGCGGGACAGGTCGCGCAACTTCTGGCCGCTCGCGGTGCTGTCCATGGGCGAGTCGTGGCACAACCTGCACCACGCCGACCCGACGTGCGCGCGGCACGGCGTCCTGCCCGGCCAGATCGACATCTCCGCCCGGCTGATCTGGATCTTCGAGAAGCTCGGCTGGGCGTACGACGTGCGCTGGCCCACCCCGAAGCGGCTCGCCCGGCTCAGCAGCCAGGAGACGGCGACTTCCTGACCACCCCTCCGGAAGGGGCCCGTTCCGGGGGTGGCGGCGCCTGCGCTGGCCCACGCGGGTGACCCACCCCCGGGGGAGGGCAGGGCTGTCGTGGAACACTGACCCCCGTGCGCAGACTGGAGAACGGTCGCCGGCGCGACACGATCGGGGGGGCGCCGCAGTGCTGACCGAGAACGCGGTCCAGGCGGGTGACGCGCCCCCGGCAGCCCCGCTGATCACCTGCCGGCTCTGCGGATCCGCGGAGCTCAGGAGCTTCCTCGACCTCGGCGCCACCCCGCCGTGCGAGCTGTTCCTCACGGCCGATGCGGCGGAGGGTCCCGAGGTCACCTACCCGCTGCACGTGCGGGTGTGCAACCAGTGCCTGCTCGCGCAGCTACCTCCGCTGATCACGCCGGAGGAGACCTTCACCGAGTACGCCTACTTCTCGTCGTTCTCCAGCTCCTGGGTGCAGCACGCGAAGCGCTTCGTCGACGACTCCGTCGAGCGGCTGGGTCTCGGGCCCGACTCGTTCGTCGTCGAGGTGGCGAGCAACGACGGCTACCTGCTCCAGCACGTGGTCGAGCGGGGCATCCGCTGCCTGGGCGTCGAGCCCTCGGTCAACGTGGGGGAGGCGGCCCGCGAGAAGGGGGTGCCGACCCTCACGGCGTTCCTCACCCCGGAGACCGGCGCGGCCGTGCGCGCCGAGCACGGTGGGGCCGACCTCGTCTGCCTGAACAACGTCTACGCCCACATCCCCGACGTCGTCGGGTTCACCCAGGGGCTGCGGGCGATGGTGGCCGACGACGGCTGGGTCTCGATCGAGGTGCAGCACCTGCTGACACTGGTGGAGCGCACCCAGTTCGACACGATCTACCACGAGCACTTCCAGTACTACACGCTGCTCACCGGGCAGCGCGCGCTCGCGTCGGGCGGCCTGACCCTCGTCGATGTCGAGCTGCTCGACACCCACGGCGGCTCGATCCGGATGTGGGCCCGGCCCAGCGAGATCGCCGGTGAGCCGTCCGAGCGGGTGCGTGCCGTGCTCGCCGCCGAGGAGGCCGCGGGGCTGCACACACCCGAGGGCCACGACGGCTTCGCCGTAGCGGTGTCGCGGGTGCGTGACGACCTCGTCGCGTTCCTCATCGAGGCACGCCGGGCCGGCAAGACGGTGGTCGGCTACGGGGCCCCCGGCAAGGGCAACACGCTGCTGAACTACTGCGGCATCCGCCCCGACCTGCTGGCGTACACGGTGGATCGCAACCCGTACAAGCACGGGCGGTTCACGCCCGGCACGCGGATTCCGGTGCTCCCGCCGGAACAGATCGCGAAGGACCGGCCGGACTACGTCCTGATCCTGCCGTGGAACCTGCGCGACGAGCTCATCGAGCAGCTGTCCTACGTCCGCGAGTGGGGCGGGCGGCTGGTCTTCCCGATTCCGGCGCTCGAGGTGGTCGCGTGAAGGTCGTGCTGTTCTGCGGTGGTTACGGGATGCGGATGCGGGACGGGGTCTCGGATCTGCCGAAGCCGATGCATCCGGTGGGGCCGCGGCCGCTGATCTGGCACGTGATGCGGTACTACGCGCACTTCGGGCACAAGGATTTCGTGTTGTGTCTGGGGTACGGGGCGCATCACATCAAGGACTTCTTCCTGAACTACTCCGAGACCGCGTCCAACGACTTCGTGCTCCGCGGGGGGAGTGTGGAGCTGCTGGGTTCGGACATTCAGGACTGGACGATCACGTTCGTGCACACGGGGTTGGACTCGCCGATCGGGGAGCGGTTGCGGCGGGTGCGGGCGTTGGTGGAGGGCGAGGAGATGTTCCTGGCCAACTATGCCGATGTGCTGACCGACCTGCCGTTGGACGACATGGTGGGCAAGTTCGCGGCCTCGGATGCGGTGGGGGCGTTGCTGGCGGTGCCGCCGCAGTCGGCGTTCCACTGTGTGGATGTGGCGGCTGATGATCGGATCTCGTCGATCACGACGTTGCAGCAGCTGCCGTTGTGGGAGAACGGGGGGTACTTCGTGTTGCGGCCGGAGATCTTCGACTACATCCCGGAGAACGGGGATCTGATCGAGGACGGGTGTGCGGTGCTGGCGAAGGAGGGCCGGATGATGGCGTTCCGGCATCGGGGGTTCTGGCAGCCGGCCGACACGGTCAAGGAGCGCACCGCCCTGGAGGCCGCCTACCAGAGCGGCACCCGCCCGTGGATGCTCTGGGAGGGCCCGGCCGCTGACCGCGACCCCTTGCAGGCAGCCATCGCGGCGATGAACGACGCCAACATCGAGCGATGAGATCGTGCTGAGCCTGCTGCCGGAACGCATCGACCGGATCCTGCTGCTCGGCGCCCATTGCGATGACATCGCGATCGGCGCAGGCGGGTCCCTCATCGAGCTCTGTCGCGCGCATCCCGGAGTGAGCGTCTCCGCGCTGGTGCTCACCGGCGGCGGCTCGCTGCGGGAGGAGGAGGAACGCGCCGCGCTGGCCGCCTTCTGCCCGGGTGCCCAGCTGGAGGTCGCCGTCCTCGACCTGCCCGACGGGCGCGTCCCCACGCGGTGGGAGCGCGCCAAGCTCGCCGTCGAGGAGCTGCGCACCCTCGGTGAGCCGGACATCATCTTCGCGCCGTCGCCGCACGACGCCCACCAGGACCACCGGACGCTCGCGAAGCTCGTGCCCACGGTCTTCCGCGACAACCTCACGCTGGGCTACGAGATCCTCAAGTGGGAGAGCGACCTCGCGCAGCCCACCGTGTACCTGCCGCTGGCCGAGCCGGTGCTGCGCGAGAAGGTCGCCAAGCTGCACGAGCACTACGGGTCGCAGCGCGACCGCAGCTGGTTCGACGCCGAGACGTTCGGCGGCCTGGCCCGCATCCGCGGTGTGCAGTGCCATGCGCGGTACGCCGAGGCGTTCCACACGTCGAAGCTCGTGCTCGGAGTCGCTCCCCTCACCGGGCTCGACCCGGTGGACTAGGTCCCACCCCGCCAGACGAACCACTCGAAGGGATCCCCGTGCGAGTTCTGCTGACCGGTCACCAGGGCTACCTGGGCACCGTGATGGCCCCGATCCTCACCGCGGCAGGCCACGAGGTGACCGGGCTCGACAGCGGCCTGTTCGCCGACTGCGTGCTCGGCTCGCTCGACACCCCGGACGTGCCCGGCCTCAGCACCGACCTGCGGGACGTCACCGTCGACCAGCTGCAGGGCTTCGACGCCGTCGTCCACATGGCGGCTCTCTCCAACGACCCCCTGGGTTCGCTCGCCCCCGAGATCACCTACGACATCAACCACCACGCGTCCACCCGCCTCGCGCGGCTGGCCAAGGAGGCGGGCGTCGCCCGCTTCGCCTACGCCTCCACCTGCTCCGTGTACGGCGCGCAGTCCGGCGACAACCTCGTCGACGAGGACGCGCCGCTCAAGCCCGTCACCCCGTACGCGATCTCCAAGGTGCGCGTCGAGGACGACCTGGCCGAGCTCGCCGACAGCGACTTCGTGCCGTTCTCGCTGCGCAACGCCACCGCGTTCGGGTTCTCGCCGCGGCTGCGTGCCGACATCGTGCTCAACAACCTCGTCGGCCGGGCCATCCTCACCGGCAAGGTCACCGTGCTCTCCGACGGCACGCCGTGGCGTCCGCTGGCACACGCCGAGGACATCGCCGGCGCCGTCGTGGCCGGGCTCGCGGCGCCCGCCGACGTCGTCCGGGCGCGGGCGTTCAACGTGGGTACCGAGAAGAACAACCGCACCGTCGCCGAGATCGCCCAGGCCGTGGTGGAGGCCGTGCCGGGAGCCGAGCTGGAGATCACCGGCGAGGCCGGCAACGACCCGCGCTCCTACCGCGTGGACTTCTCCCGGGCGCGCAAGGAGCTCGAGTTCGAGGCTGCGTGGAGCATCCCGGACGGCGCGGAGCAGCTCGCGAAGGAGTACCGCGCCCGCGGCCTCACGCAGGACGCGTTCGACAACGAGTTCACGCGCCTGGCAGTCCTGAACCGCCGCCAGAAGGCAGGGGAACTGGACGAAAGCATGCGGGTACAGGCCTGACGAGGTGACTGTGGAGCCGTAGTGCTGCTGGAGACCCCTCCGTAGCAGCATTCTGGCTCCGAAATGCGGCGGCCTGGGGCAGGATTGGGGGTATGTGTCGGAATATTCGGACTCTGCACAACTTCGAGCCGCCTGCCACGCGGGATGAGGTGCACGGCGCGGCTCTCCAGTACGTGCGCAAGATCAGTGGCAGCGCCACGCCCTCGCAGGCCAACGCGGAGGCGTTCGCCAGGGCCGTCGAGGCGGTCACCGCTGCCACGCACCGGCTGCTCGACGAACTGGTGACCGCGGCGCCGCCGAAGAACCGTGAGGTGGAGGCGGCGAAGGCCCGTGAGCGGGCCGCCGCGCGCTACGCCACCGGCTGAGGCCCGCGCACCGGGCCACCAGCGCTGCGCGACCGGTGGGGGTCGGCGGCCGCCACCGCGCGCTCGCCCCAGGGCGGCAGCGCGCGGCGGCGGGTGGTGCTACTGCGCGGCCGCCAGGGCGTCGGCGAACTCGTCGGCCTTGAGGGGGGCGAGGTCGGAGACGCGGAGGAAGTCGCCGAGGGTGGTGCCGGTGGCACCGCTGTCGACGTTGCGGGGGCCGCGGCCGGCGCGGACGTCGTCGATGTTGATGGTGCGCAGGTCGTAGGAGAAGCGGGTGACGCCCGAGAGGTTGGGCGCCGACGCGTGGAGGTGGTTCGAGGAGAACATCATCACGTCCCCGGCGCCACCGGCGATGCGGATCTCGCCGCGGGAGTCGATCTCCTCGAGCGGGAGCGGGTGGGGGCGGTCGTCGGTGGTGGTCTTCTCGGCGGCGGCGTGCCGGTGCTTGGCCACCCACTCGTCGTAGTCGTACTGGTTGGACCCGTTCTTGACGGGCTTGTCGAAGAAGTCGGTGTACATGCTCATGACGTTGTCACCGACGACGGGGAAAACTGGCACCCAGTAGTTGACCAGTTGCTGCGGGTGGCCGTACCACATGTCGCGGTGCGCCTTGTAGTTGTAGCTGACGCCGGCGGTGAGGTAGTTCTCGGCGGGAATCACGCGCAGCCGGGGGATATCGAAATAGGTGCGGTCGGGGTCGACCCCGAAGTCGACGGCGAACTGCTGGCACAGTTCTTTGGTGCGCTGTCCGTTGGTGAACTCGGACTTGAGCGGGCCGACCCGGGTGATGAACTCGTCGACACCCATCTCGAACTGGGCACGCTCGGGGTCGAGGTCGCCGAAGGTCTCGGCGATGAGGTTCTCCGCGTGCTTCACCAATGCAGCCGCGCCGGGCAGGCCGGTGTAGAGGTAGAAATCGCCGGAGAACAGCGATTCACGTCGGCGGTCGTCGGCGATCTGTCGGTTCAGGTAGAGCGTGATCACGCAATTCCTCACTTCTCCGGTCGATTGCCCTGCAACTTCGCGTATGGAGGTTACCGCACCAGCCGGACGACCAGCCCTACGAGGGAACATAGTAGGTCACAGCACTAACAATGGTAGTAGTTGCCGACCGGAAACGGTCAGACGGGATCTATCCGGAGCACGCGGTCGTCCGAGCCGTTGGACGTGGACACCAGCAGCGCGCCGTCCGGGGCGAGGCGCACGGCGCGGAGCCGCCCGTACGCGCCGTCGAGCGGGGGCGGGACCGTCACCTCGGTCACCGACCCGTCCGCCCCCACCCGCATGAGCAGGAGCTTCTCCCCGCGCAGCGCGCCCACCGCGAGTGCGCCGTCGAGATCACCCCACTGCGGCCCGGAGAGGAACGCCGCGCCGGACACCGCTTCCACGGGGCTGCCGGAGCTCCAGGCGGCGGGCACCGTGTCGGGGAAGCGCTTGAGGTCGGTCATCGGTACCGACTCGTCGTACCCGCCGACGGTGCCGCCCTGGGAGGGGTCCCAGCCGTAGTTGGCGCCCGGCCGCAGGAGGTTGACCTCGTCGTCGGTGGTGGGGCCGTGCTCGGCGGAGTACGCCCAGCCGGTGCTCGGCGAGACGGCCACGCCCTGGACGTTGCGGTGCCCGTAGCTCAGGACGAGCCGCTGCGCGGGGTTGCCGGCGTCGGCGAACGGGTTGCCCGGAGCCGGCCCGCCGGTGGCGAGGTCGATGCGGAGCACCTTGCCACCCAGCGACGTGAGGTCCTGGGGGATGGTGCCGCGCGCGGTGTCGCCGGTGCCCACGAGCAGCGCGCCGTCCGCGCCGACCGTCGGCCGGCAGCCCGAGTGACGGCCGGACTGATTGATCGGCATGCCCCCGACCAGCGGGTCCGCCACCCGCGACGCCGAGGTGCCGTCGGTGGAGAGCTGCCAGGTGACCAGCCGGACGTCGGTCGGCGTGCTGCCCTGCATGTGGGTCTGGCACGTGGTGAACCGGCGGGTCTGGGCGAAGTCGGGGTGCACGACCATGCCCATCATGCCGCCCTCGCCGCGGACGAACACGTCGGAGACGTCGGCGGTCACCCGCGTGACCGTGGCTCCGGGCCGGGCGCTCGACAGCAGCGCGATCCGGCCGTCGCGCTGGGTGACCAGCACGCGGCCGTCGGGGAGGACCCCCACGTCCCACACGTGCGACAGGCCCCCCGCGACCTCACTCACCTGCAACTGCGGGGTGCCGGTGCGGGCGGGGCCGACCGGGGCGGCCGCCGGTGGGCTCGGGGCGCCGCCCTCCACGGAGCCGGCCTCCGGTGCCGTGCATCCGGCCAGCCCGAGCATCGCGGCCGCGGTGGCGGCAACGGCGTATCGGATGGTCGTGGTCCGCCCGGTCGGTCGTGCCGTGCACCCCAGCATGAGCGGCATCCTGCCGCCGTCCGGGTGAGAGTGGCGTGTGCAACGCCCAAAGACGCAGGAAGACTCACTATTCGGACGATCTACGGGGTCCCTGCGCCGTCGGTGATCGCTACGGTCTCGACCATGCCCCGCAGTTACCTCCGCTTTCCGCACCTGCATGCCGACACCCTCGTGTTCGTGGCCGAGAACGACGTCTGGACCGCGCCGGTGTCCGGGGGGAGGGCCTACCGGCTCACGGCGGACGACGTACCGGTCGCCACACCTCGCCTCTCCCCGGACGGCACGCGGGTCGCGTGGACGTCGTGGCGCGACGGCGCTCCCGAGGTGTTCGTCAGCGACGTCGACGGCGGGGGTGGGCGCCGGCTGACCTACTGGGCCGACCCGCGGGCCCAGACGATCGGGTGGACGCCCGCGGGCGAGGTGCTCGCGGTGAGCACGGTGGGGCAGGCGTCGCCGCGCCGCGGGTGGGCCTACGCGATCCCGGCGACGGGCGGCACGCCGCGCAGGCTGGACCTCGGACCGGTCTCCGACGTCGCGCTGGCCGCGGACGACAGCCCGGCGGTGGTCGTCACCAGCGTCATGTCGCGGGAGGCGGCCTGGTGGAAGCGGTACCGGGGCGGCACGGCGGGCAAGCTCTGGTGGGACCCGACCGGGTCCGGCGAGTTCGTGCGGCTCGCCGGTGACCTCGACGGCCAGCTCGCGTCGCCGATGCTCGTCGGCACCGGCGACGGCCTGCGCATCGGCTTCATCTCCGACCACGAGGGCTGGGGCAACATCTACTCGCTCGGGGCCGACGGCACCGGGCTGCGGCGCCACACCGACCACGGTGGTCCCGACGCGCCCGCCTTCTACGTCCGGCACGCGAGCACCGACGGTGAGCGGGTGGTGTACGAGTCGGCGGGCGAGCTGTGGATCCTCGACTCGCTCGACGGTTCCGCCACCCCCCGGCGGCTCGACGTCCGGCTCGGCGGCCCGCGCACGGCCCGCGACCCGTTCCGCGTGCGCACGGCCGACGAGCTGGCCTGGGCCGCGCCCGACCGCACCGGGCGCACGAGCATCGCGCTGGTGCGCGGCACCGTCCACCGGCTCACCCACCGCGACGGGCCGGCGCGCACGCTGCTCGCCCAGCCGGGCGCCCGGGCCCGGCTGGCCCGCCCGCTGGGCGAGGACCGGGTGGTCTGGGTGGACGACGTCGAGGGGGAGGACGCGGTCTGCGTGGCCCCGCTGGACGAGCGGGCCGACGGCGCGCAGCCGCTGCGCCGCCACGGCGTGGGGGAGGTGGGCCGCGTGCTGGAACTGGCCGCCGCCCCCGACGGGTCGAAGGTGGCCCTGTCCGCGCACGACGGCCGGCTGCTGGTGCTCGAGCTCGCCGGGGACCGCGCCGGGGAGCTCCGCGAGCTGGCGCGGGGCGCCGACGGTGAGATCAGCGACCTCTGCTGGTCGCCCGACAGCGCGTGGCTGGCCTACTGCGACCCCGTGGAGTCCGGCCTCACGCGGATCATGATGGCCCGGCTCGCGGACGACACGCTGGTGGCCGTCACCGAGCCGCGCTTCGCCGACACCGACCCCACGTTCACCTCGGACGGAAAGTACTTGGCCTTCCTGTCCCGCCGCACCTTCGACCCGATCTACGACGAGCACTCCTTCGACCTCACCTTCGCGGCGTCGTGGCGACCGTTCGTGGTGCCCCTGGCCGCCCGCACGCCATCGCCGTTCGGGGCGAGCCCGGACGGGCGCCCCGTCTCGCCGAAGGAGGAGGGCCCCGAGGACCCGCCCGCCCCGGCCGACACGGACCCGTCCGCCGAGCCGGCCGCCGACGGCGAGGGCGTCACGGCGAAGCCGGAGAAGAAGACGGACGACGCCCCGCCGGAGGTGGTGGTCGATGTCGACGGCCTCGCGGCCCGCGTGGTGCCGGTGCCGGTCGTCGCGGCCCGCTACAGCGGGATGCAGGCCGGGAAGGACTGCCTGCTGTGGTACCGCAGCCCGGTCTCCGGGGTGCTGGGCGACACCCGCGCCGGCACCGCCGAGAAGGCCGAGCGGCCGGTGCTGGAGCGCTACGACCTGGTGCGCCGCAAGCTCGACGTGATCGCCGATCCCGTCACCTGGGCGGCCGTGAGCGGGGACGGGTCGCGGCTCGTCGTGCGGGACGGGGCGTCGCTGCGGGTGCTGCGCACCGACCGGCCCGGCTCCGCGGCGCCCGGTGAGGGCGACGGCGACGAGTTCGAGATCGACACGCGGCGCATCGTCGTCACGGTGGACCCCGCCGCCGAGTGGCGCCAGATGTTCGACGAGGCCGGCAGGCTGATGCGCGACCACTTCTGGAGCCCCGACATGGCGGGCGTGGACTGGGACGCGGAGATCGCCCGGTACCGCCCGCTCGTCGACGCCGTGGGCAGCCACGACGACCTCGTCGACCTGATGTGGGAGCTGCAGGGAGAGCTCGGCACGTCGCACGCGTACGTGGTGGGCCGTGGCGGCGGCGACCACACCGGCCAGCCGGGGCTGCTCGGCGCCGATCTCGAGCCGGCCGACGACGGGTGGCGGGTGGTGCGCGTGCTGCCCCCGGAGACGTCGGCGCCCGCCGCGCGGAGCCCGCTGTCGGGTCCGGGTGTGGACGTGCGGGCGGGTGACGTGATCCTCGAGGTCGGTGGCAAGCAGGTCGACCCCGAGTACGGGCCGGCGCCGCTGCTCGTCTCCCGGGCCGACGAGCTCGTGGAGCTCACCGTGCGTTCCGGGCCCGACCGCGAGGACGCGGGCGAGGTGCGCCGGGTCGTGGTGCGACCGCTGCGGTCCGAGGCCTCCCTGCGCTACCAGGACTGGGTGGCGGGCAGGCGGGCGTTCGTGGCCGACCGGTCCGACGGCAGGCTCGGCTACCTGCACGTGCCCGACATGATGGCGCCGGGCTGGGCGCAGCTGCACCGGGACCTGAGCCGGGAGACCAGCCGCGAGGGGCTGATCCTCGACGTCCGCGGCAACAGCGGCGGCCACACGTCCCAGCTGGTGGTGGAGAAGCTCGCACGCAAGGTGATCGCGTGGGACATGCCGCGGCACCGCCAGCCCACGACCTACCCCGAGGACGCCCCCCGCGGCCCCGTCGTGGCGCTGGCCGACGAGTTCTCCGGCTCCGACGGTGACATCGTCACCGCGGCGATCAAGCGCCTCGGCATCGGCCCGGTGGTCGGGGTGCGCACCTGGGGCGGGGTGATCGGCATCGACAGCCGCTACGCCCTCGTCGACGGCACCCGCGTGACGCAGCCGCGCTACGCGTTCTGGTTCGACGACACGCAGTGGGGGGTCGAGAACTACGGGGTCGACCCCGACGTCGAGGTGGTGATCGCGCCCCAGGACTGGGTGGCGGGGCGCGACCCCCAGCTGGAGCGGGCCGTCGACATGGCGCTGGAGGCGCTGGCCGAACGGCCCGCCGTGCGGCCGCCCGACGTCGCCACCCGGCCGAGCCGTCGCCGCCCGGAGCTCCCGCCCCGCCCCTGACCGGCGGTCAGCCCTGCGCCGGCTCGTGGCGTACCGGGCGCTGCCTGCGCATCCCCCGGTACGCCACGAGCCCGAGCGCCACCACGACCACCACCGACAGCGGCCCCGCGTACTGCAGCACCCAGCTGTGCCCGTCGGGGTCGAAGACCTCCTGCCGCGGCCAGCCCACGTTGACCAGCATGAACACGCCGAACACGACGGCCACCACGTTCACGGGCAGGCCCCAGCGGCCCAGGGTGAAGTAGGCGGGGTCGGGGACGTGGCCGGGGTTGCGCCGCAGCCGCTGCCACAGCAGCGGCACCGTCACGAACAGGTAGGCCAGGTAGACGATCACGACGGACACGCTCGTGACGGTGGCGAAGACGCTGGTCTGGCCCAGGTTGATCAGCAGCACCCCGATCGAGAGCACCCCGACGACGACGCCGGGCAGGATCGGGGTGTGCGTCCGCGGCGACACCGCGGACAGCGCTGCGGAGAAGGGCAGCCGCCCGTCTCGGGCCATCGAGAACATCACCCGGGTCGCCGACGCCGAGATGGCCAGCGCCGCCGAGAAGATCGAGATCGCGACCACCGCCAGCACGATCCGGCCGAGTACGTCGCCGAGCTGGGCCGTCACGACGTAGGAGATGCCCTCCGCCGACAGCTGCGGCGACATGATGTCGGGGGCCGCCATCAGGGTGGCGAGGATGAGCAGCCCGCCGCCCGCCCCGGAGATCAGCATGCAGCGCGTGATCGCCTTCGGCGCGGTGCGGCGGGGGTCGTTGGTCTCCTCCGACAGCTCCGCGGCGCTGTCGAAGCCGTACATCACGTACGCGGCCATGAGCATCGAGGCCAGGAACGGGAAGACGTAGGGCCCGTCGCCCTGCACCCCGTTGGTCTCGAACACCACGGACGGGCCGCGCTGGGCGTGCAGGAACAGCAGCACGATCACCAGCAGCACCCCGGCGATCTCGAACGTCACGCCGATCCGCGTGATCAGCGCCATCCTGGTGACGCCGAAGGACGCGATCGCGACGCACAGCGCGATGCAGACGGAGCCGAGGATGATCGCGTTCCGCGCCCCGTCGGGCGAGGTGGGGGAGGGGTCGGTGCCGACCAGCTGGAAGCCGCTCCACACCGCGGGCAGCACGGCCTGCAGCGCGATCGCGATCGCGGCGACGCTGATGATGTAGCCGATCTGCATCAGCCAGCCGGCCATCCAGCCCACCGGGTCGGTGGCGACGCGGCGCGACCACTGGTAGATCGCGCCGGCCACCGGGTAGCGGGCGGCGAGCTCGGCGAACACCAGGCACACGGCGAACTGCCCGACGAAGACGATCGGCCACGTCCAGATGTAGGCCGGGCCACCGAAACCGAAGCCGATGGTGAAGAGCTGGAACACCGTGGTCAGGATCGAGACGAACGAGAACCCCGACGCGAACGAGGAGAACGGGCCGAGCCCGCGGTGCAGTTGCTGGGAGTAGCCCAGCGCTGCCAGGTCGTCGGAGTCGGGACGCGCGGTGCCGGGCGCGACGGCGGTCACGAGTTGCGGTCCTTGCGGGCTGCCGGCAGGTGCCCCGAGCGCACGAGGCAGCCGAGGGTGTCGCAGATGACCCGGGTGGCGATCAGTGCCGTGATCTCGGCGTTGTCGTAGGGCGGGGAGCACTCGACGACCTCGATGCCGGCGAGCGGACGCGCGTCGGCGATGATCTGGATGAACTTCAGCACCTCGCGCGGCAGGAAACCGCCCGGCTCGGGCCAGCCGGTGCCGGGCACGAACGCCGCGTCGAGGCAGTCGACGTCGAACGAGAGCCAGACGGCGTCGGCGCCGTCCCACGCCACGTCGAGCGCGCGTTGCGCGGCGTCCTCGATGCCCATCTCGACGCAGTCGGTGACCGTCATGATCGTGGTGCCGCGCTCGCGGCCCACCTTCACACCGGGCCGTGGGGCCTGCCAGCCGCCGATGCCGATCTGCACCAGGTTCTTCGCCGGGACGTTCGGGAGATCCGTGGCGTGGAACCACGGCGTGGTGTGCATCCGCTCGTCGAGGTCGGTCTCCTGGGTGTCGACGTGGCGGTCGAAGTGGATGATCCCGAGATTGCCGCCGTTCAGGTGGGGTGCGACGCCGCGGGTGGTGGGGTAGCCGATCGAGTGGTCGCCGCCCAGCACCACCGGGAACGCGCCGCTCTCGTACACGTGCGACACGGCCTTGGTGATCTGGTCGAACGTCTTCTCGATGTTGCCGGGGATCGTGAAGATGTCGCCGAGGTCGCCGATGGTGATCGACTCCCGCAGGTCCACCCCGAGCTCGAAGCTGTACGGCCCGTAGAGCGCGGAGATCTTGCGGATGCCCTGCGGCCCGAAGCGGGTGCCGGAACGGTAGGTCGTGCCGCCGTCGAACGGGGCGCCGAGCACGGCGACGTCGTACTCGCCGCAGCGGCGCACGTCCTCGACGTAGGGCGCCTTGAGGAAGGTGTTGATTCCGGCGAAGTGCGGCAGCTCGCCACGGGAGAACGTGGGGATGCGCCGGTCGACGATGGAGTCGGCGCCCTGCAGCCCGAGCTCCAGGCCGCGGGCCACCTCCTCCTCCCACTTCGTGGAGGGCAGGCCCGCCTCGGCCTGGACGGCGAACGCCGCCTCGGGGCCGTAGTTGTCGTGGATCTGGCCGTCGGTGGTCCGATCGGGCTGCTGGGGGTGGTAGTGCACGACGCTCCTCACGGTGGGGGGAACCGACCGCGAGCAGCCGGTGCCACCAGCTGTCTCCCGGGCTTTTGTCCCGCCGTGGGGGCGGCCGCACCTGCCGCGACCGCCTGCGTCTCTCGGACCAGACCCCCCGTGACCGGGGGCGGAACCCTAGACGCGCCTCACGCGTGTGAGTCCCGACCAGTAGAGGCACGCCGTGTTGCCGACATGCGCCGCCACCGTTACCCGCTTGTGAATCCGATCTCCGGCCGGGGCTCGTGGGGGCGGGCGTAGGCTGAGGGCGTAGGCCCCGCCGGGGGCGATCGTCCCGGGTAGGGGTCTGTCTGCGTTGCCCACCTCCACCTCCGCGAGGGGTATCCCGAACCGTGGCCAAGCTCTCCGGTCTGCTCCGCTCCGCCCTGTCCGACCCCGATCTGCGCGCCGTGGTGGACGCCGCACGCGACGCCCGCACCACCACCGCCGAGGTGCCCGCCCTCCGGATCGAGGGCCCCGCAGCCTTGCGCCCCGTCCTCGCCGCCGCCTTCGGCACCGCGGCGGACGCGGGCGGCGCGGGCCGCACCGTCCTCGCCGTCACCGCCACCGACCGGGAGGCCGAGGACCTCGGCGCCGCCGCGGCCGACCTGCTCGACGCCGGTTCCGTTGCCGTCCTCCCGTCGTGGGAGACGCTGCCGCACGAGCGGCTCTCGCCCCGTCCGGACACGGTCGGCAGGCGGCTGTCGATCTTCCGCAGGCTGGCCCGCCCCGAGACCGCGCCCCGCGTGGTGGTCACCGCGGCCCGCAGCCTCATCCAGCCCATCGCGCCGGGCCTGGGCCGGCTCGACCCCGTCCAGCTGCGGGTGGGCGACACCGCCGACTTCGAGGCGCTGCTCGTCCGGCTCGTCGAGCTCGCCTACACGCGCGTCGAGATGGTCACCACCCGCGGCGAGTTCGCGGTGCGCGGCGGCATCATCGACATCTTCCCGCCCACGGCGGAGCACCCGGTCCGCGTCGAGTTCTGGGGCGACGAGGTGACCGAGCTTCGCTACTTCGCCGTGGCCGACCAGCGCTCCGTCGCGCCCGTCGAGGAGCTGCTCGCGCCGGGCTGTCGGGAGCTGCTGCTCACCGAGCCGGTGCGGGAGCGCGCCGCCGCGCTGGCTCGTGCCCACGAGAACAACCCGCAGCTGCGTGAGCTGCTGGAGCACCTGGCGCAGGGCATCCCGACGGAGGGCATGGAGTCGCTCGTCCCGGCGCTGGTCGGGGGCGAGCTGGAGCTGCTCACCGACCTGCTGCCGGCGGACGCGGTCGTGCTGCTCGCCGACCCGGAGCGGATCCGCACCCGCAGCGCCGACCTGGTCCGCACGGGGCAGGAGTTCCTGGAGGCGAGCTGGTTCGCCGCCGGTACGGGTGGCTCGGCGCCGATCGACGTCGGTGCGTCGGCCTAC
The DNA here is from genome assembly GCF_050948425.1 of Pseudonocardia xinjiangensis. Lineage (NCBI taxonomy): Bacteria > Bacillati > Actinomycetota > Actinomycetes > Pseudonocardiales > Pseudonocardiaceae > Pseudonocardia > Pseudonocardia xinjiangensis. Next base: position 793,180 of record NZ_CP192009.1, read on the forward strand.
CGCGACCTCGACGACGTCCTCGACCACGCCACGGCCACCGGGCGCCCGGTGGTCACCCTCAGCCCGCTGCTGAGCGGGCGCGAGGACGCGCTCGCGCCCGCCGTCCACGAGGTGGAGTCCTACCGGGGCGACACCGACCGCGCGCTGGTCGACCTGCGGGCCCACGTGACGGCGGGCGGCACCGCCGTCCTCGTGGTCGGCGGCCAGGGCACCGCGCAGCGCTCACTGGAGCAGATGCGGGAGGCCGACGTCCCGGCCACGCTCGTCGACCGGCTGGCAGAGGCGCCCGAGGCCGGCCTGGTCACGGTCACCTGCGGACGGCTGACCGAGGGCTTCACGGCCACCGCGAGCTCGCTCGCCGTGCTCAGCGAGGCCGACCTCACCGGCAACCGCACCGGGCAGGCGGAGACCCGGAAGCTGCCGAGCAGGCGGCGGGTCACCGTCGACCTCGTGACGCTCAAGCCCGGTGACCACGTCGTGCACTCCCAGCACGGCATCGGCAAGTTCGTCGAGATGCGCGAGCGCACCGTCGGCGGCGCGACCCGCGAGTACCTCGTGCTCGAGTACGCGTCGTCCAAGCGGGGCCAGCCCGCCGACCGCCTCTTCGTCCCCACCGACTCCCTCGACGAGATCAGCCGCTACGTCGGCGGCGAGGTGCCCACGCTCAACAAGCTCGGCGGCGGCGACTGGGCCAAGACGAAGGGACGCGCCCGCAAGGCCGTCCGGCAGATCGCGGCGCAGCTGGTGCAGCTCTACGCCGCGCGGCAGTCCTCGCCCGGCCACGCGTTCGCCGGCGACACCCCGTGGCAGCGCGAGCTCGAGGACGCCTTCCCGTTCACCGAGACCCCCGACCAGCTCGCGGCGATCGAGGAGGTCAAGCAGGACATGGAGCGCCCGGTCCCGATGGACCGGGTGATCTCCGGCGACGTGGGCTTCGGCAAGACGGAGATCGCGGTCCGGGCGGCGTTCAAGGCCGTGCAGGACGGCAAGCAGGTGGCGGTGCTCGTGCCCACCACGCTGCTGGCCACCCAGCACCTGCAGACCTTCTCCGACCGGATGCGCGCCTTCCCGGTCACCGTGCGCGGTCTCTCGCGGTTCACCGACGCGGCCGAGGGGAAGCAGACGATCGAGGGCCTCGCCGACGGCACGGTCGACGTCGTGGTCGGCACCCACCGCCTGCTGCAGACCGGCATCCGATGGAAGGACCTCGGCCTCGTGATCGTCGACGAGGAGCAGCGCTTCGGCGTGGAGCACAAGGAGCACATCACCGCCCTGCGCACGTACGTCGACGTGCTCACCCTCAGCGCCACGCCCATCCCGCGCACGCTGGAGATGAGCCTCGCCGGCATCCGGGAGATGTCCACGATCACCACCCCGCCCGAGGACCGCCACCCCACGCTCACCTACGTCGGCGCCTACGACGACAAGCAGGTGGGCGCGGCGATCCGGCGTGAGCTGCTGCGCGACGGCCAGGTGTTCTACGTGCACAACCGCGTCTCCACGATCGACCGCGCCGCGCGGAAGATCCGCGAGCTGGTGCCGGAGGCGCGCATCGCCGTGGCGCACGGGCAGATGAACGAGGACCTGCTGGAGCGCACCGTCGCCGGGTTCTGGCACAACGAGTTCGACGTGCTCGTCTGCACCACGATCGTCGAGAACGGCCTCGACATCTCCAACGCCAACACGCTCATCGTCGAGCGGTCCGACACCCTCGGGCTCTCCCAGCTCCACCAGCTGCGCGGGCGCGTGGGGCGTGGCCGGGAACGCGGGTACGCGTACTTCCTCTTCCCCCCGGAGCACCCGCTCACCGAGACCGCGCACGACCGCCTCGCGACGATCGCCCAGCACAGCGAGCTCGGGGCCGGCACGGCGGTGGCGATGAAGGACCTGGAGATCCGCGGCGCGGGCAACATCCTGGGCGCCGAGCAGAGCGGCCACATCGCGGGCGTCGGGTTCGACCTCTACATCCGGCTGGTCGGCGAGGCCGTCGCCGCGTTCCGGCAGCAGGCGGGCGCGGGCGAGGGCGAGGACGTCGAGCAGCTCGCCGACGTGCGGGTGGACCTCCCGGTGGACGCGCACGTCCCGCACGACTACGTCACGGGCGAGCGGCTGCGGCTGGAGGTCTACCGCAAGATCGCCGAGGCCGGCGACGGCCAGGCGCTCGACGCGATCGTCGAGGAGCTCACCGACCGCTACGGGGAGCCGCCCGCGGCGGTGCGCAACCTGCTCGCCGTCGCGGCGTTCCGCCAGACCTGCCGATCGCTGGGCGTCGCGGAGGTGGCGGTGGCGGGCAACGGCATCCGCATCGGTCCGGTGGACCTGCCCGACTCGGCGCAGATGCGGCTCAAGCGGTTGCACCCGAAGGCCGTCTACCGCCCGGCCGCGCGGGCGGTCGTCGTGCCGAAGCCCGTGGAGAGCGGCCGGATCGGCGGAGCGCCCCTGCGCGACGTCGAGCTGTTGGAGTGGTGCGCGAAGCTCCTGCGCGACCTCTTGTCCCCGGCAAAGGTGCCGGCCGCCGTCTGACCTTTCCCGAACGGGGGACGGGCGGTAACGCCGGCCGTCTCCCGGGAGAGGTTCCAGACAGGAGCCCTCCTGGGAACGGCCCGGGGCAGGGCATGACATCCGGAGCGTCGCGTGTCCGTTCCCCACCCGGAGCCCCGGCCGTCCTCCGGCCCGATGCTCTCGCGTCGCGCCGTGCAGACCGGGGCCCCCGCCCTTGCCACCTACGGCCAGCGGGTGGGTGCGTTCCTCATCGACGTCGGCATCCCGACCGGCCTGCTGATCACCGTCCTGATCGCCGCGCTGCTCACCCGCGACCTGCGGATGATCACTGTCGTCTACGTCCTGGCCGCGGTCGTGTCGATCGTCTTCCTGCTGTGGAACAGCGGGTACCGCCAGGGCACCTCCGGGCAGAGCATCGGCAAGATGGCGCTCGGCGTGCGGCTCGTGGCGACGGACACCGGGCTGCCGGTGGGGTTCCGGCGCGCGGTCGGGCGCCAGTTCGCCCATCTGCTCGACGGGCTGCCGCTCGGCCTCGGCTACCTGTGGCCGCTCTGGGACGAGGAGCGGCAGACCTTCGCCGACAAGGTGTGCTCCACGCTGGTGGTCCAGGCCGACTTCTGACCCGTCCCGCCGCGTTGTGAGGTCACCGACGGGGCCGGACGGTACGGGCGCCGGTGGCCGGGGGTCGAGGCCGTGAAAGAGTGTGGCCCGTGCGCAGGCAGGTGGGGCGCGTCGCAGTGGCCGTAGCGGTCGTGGGCGCAGTGGTCAGTGGGTGCGGCGGGCCGGATCAGGCGGGGTCGGCGGTGATCGTCGGCAGTGATGCCGTGCCGCTCGGGCAGGTCCAGTCGCAGCTCGACACCGCGCTGGCCAAGACCGACCAGATCGCCCAGATCACCGCGCAGGGGGGCACGACGGCCGACCTCGCGCGCAGCATCGTCACCCGCGAGGTGCTGCACGACCTGCTGCAGCGGCGCGCCGCCGCCGAAGGCATCGTCGTGACCGACGCCCAGATCGACGCCGAGCTCGCCGGCAGCGGCGGCACGGACGCGGTCGTCGACGGGTCGCTCTACGACGCCACGACCCTGCGCCAGCGGGTGCGCGACGACCTCACCGCCGCACAGCTGGCCCAGCGCTCGGTGGGTGGCCTCGCCGTCACGGTCGACCTGGTGGGAGCCACCTCCCGCGCCGACGCCACCGCGAAGGCCCAGACGCTCGCGGCGGGCGGCCCGGCCGCCGACGCGCTGTTCAACGATCCCCGCATGTCCGAACGGGGCACCAGCGTGCAGGCCGCGTCGAACCCGAACGAGGCGAGCAGCGTGCTGTTCGGGGTGCCCAAGGGGTCCGTGGTCGCGTTCCAGCCCAACCCGCAGGAGAGCACCTGGATCGTCTTCCGGGTGACCGACCGGCGCACCGACGCCCCGTCCGACCCGGCCACGGTCAGCAACATGAGCCAGTCGCAGCTCACCGCCATCGGCGAGCGGCTGCTGCAGCCCGACGCCGAACGGGTGGGGGTCCGGGTCAACCCGCGCTACGGGGTGTGGGACCCGATCCAGCTGCGCGTGGTCGCCGAGGACCAGCAGGCGGGCATCGTCCTGCAGCCGGGGTCCACCGCGCCGGCCGCAGCTCCGGCCACCGCGGGCTGAGCGGTGGCCTCGCGCACCGTCGTCGTCCTCTCCGCCCGCACGCCGCACGCCGTCCCGGCCGCCGCGCTCCCCGCGCTGCGGGCCGCTGCGGTCGTGGTGGCGGACGCGTCGGTCTCGGACGAGGTGGCCGCTGCCGCCGGCGCGTCCCGGGGCGAGGACGTCCCGGACGGCGGGGTCCTGCTCACCACCCACGACGCGCACCCGATGCTCGCGGTGGCCGACACCGTGATCCGGGCGCCCGAGGTGCCGGGCGCGGCGCTGCTCGACGCCGTCGCCGTGATGGACCGGCTGCGCTCGCCGGGAGGCTGCCCCTGGGACGCCGAGCAGACCCACGCGTCGCTGCTGCAGTACCTGGTCGAGGAGTGCTACGAGCTCTACGAGGCCATCGAGGACGGTGACCGGGACGCGATGCGTGAGGAGCTCGGCGACGTCCTGCTGCAGGTGCTGTTCCACGCCCGGATCGCCGCGGAGCCCGGCCTCACCGGGCAGGCGGCTCCCTTCGACATCGACGACGTCGCGGCCGACCTCGTCGCGAAGCTCGTCGGACGGCATCCGCACGTCTTCGCCGGAACCGAGACGATCGACACCGCGCAGGGCCAGGAGCACCGCTGGGAGGAGCTCAAGCGCGCCGAGAAGCGCCGGGAGTCCAGCGTCGACGGCGTGCCGCTCGGCCAGCCCGCCGTCGCGCTCGCGGCGAAGCTGACCAGCCGCACCGCGCGCGCCGGCCTGCCCGCCGAGCTGCTGCCTGCCGGGCCGGGTGTGGGCGAGCAGCTGTTCGCGGCGGCCGCTGCGGCCAAGCTCGCGGGCATCGATCCCGAGGCCGAGCTCCGCGGCGCCGCCCGCCGCTTCGCCGACGACGTGCGGGCCGCCGAGCGGGCCGCCGCGGCGGCCGGTGCCGACCCGCACTCGCTCGACACGGCCGCCTGGGAACGCCACTGGCCGCGCCGGCCGGGCAGGTCGTCGCGTGGAACCGACGGCGACCCCACGACCGCCTGAGATCGATAACCTGATCGGGTGGCTGTCCGGAACGCTCCGAATGCTCCCCGTCGCCGTTCCGGTGTCGCCGTGCTGGTGCTGGTCCTCGCGGTGGTCGGGCTCATCGCCGGGGTCGTGCTCGTCGGGTGGGAGGACGACGGTGCCCGGCGTGCCGACAACTCGCTGACACCGGCCGACGTCGCCCGCAACACGCCTGTCCCGCAGCCGGCGCCCCTGCAGTCGGGTCTCGACCTCACCGCATGGGCGGCGGGAGTCGCCGAGCGCAGCCACGTGCCCGCCCGGGCGTTGCGGGCCTACGGGGCGGCCGAGCTGTCGGAGCGGGCCGCCACGCCGGGCTGCCGGCTCTCCTGGACCACCCTGGCCGCGATCGGCCGCGTCGAGTCCGACCACGGACAGCTGGGCCGCGCCGCCCTCGGCGCCGACGGCGTGCCCCGGCCGTTGATCATCGGCGTGCCGCTGGACGGCGCGCGGGGCACCAAGGAGATCCGCGACACCGACGGCGGCCGCCTCGACGGGGACCGGATCTACGACCGGGCCGTGGGGCCGATGCAGTTCCTGCCCACCACCTGGACCCGTTACGGCGCCGACGGCAACGGCGACGGCGTGCGCGACCCGTTCCAGATCGACGACGCCGCCGCGGCCGCCGCGGCCTACCTGTGCGCCGACGGGCGCGACACGGCCAGCGGAGCGGGCTGGTGGGACGGCGTGCTGACCTACAACCGGTCGGTCTCCTACGCGCGGCTGGTGTGGGCGGCGGCGGACCGCTACGCAGGAGCGGCCGCCCCCTGACCGCGCCGCCGCCATCCGCCGGTCAGACCTCCAGCAGGTGCTGGCCCCAGTAGTCCCCCTCGGCGAGGCCCGCGGGGCAGGCGAACACCGCTGAGCTCGTGTGCTCGATGTACTCCATCAGCACGTCGGACTTGGCCAGCGCCCGCTGCATCGGCACGAACTGGCTGTGCGGGTCGCGCATGAACGCGAGGAAGAACAGGCCGGCGTTGAGGTGTCCCTGACCGTCGCTGCCGTCGACGAAGTTGTAGCCCCGCCGCAGGATCTTCACCCCGCCCAGCGACTCCGCCGACGCGAGACGGATGTGCGCGTCCACCGGGATCCGGGGCTTGCCGTCGGTGCCGGTCGCGGCGAAGTCGATGGGGTCGAACTCCGCGGTGGCTCCCAGTGGAGCACCCTCGCCCTTGGTCCGGCCGATGATCACTTCCTGCTCGGCCAGCGACGTGCGGTCCCAGATCTCGATGTGCATGCGGATCCGGCGGGCCACCAGGTAGGTACCGCCGTCGAGCCACGCGGGGCCGTCGCCCGGCTGCACCCACAGCTGCCGTTCGAGGTCGGTGGGGTCCTCGGCCTTGAGGTTCCTGGTGCCGTCCTTGAAACCGAACAGGTTGCGGGCCGTGGCCTGCTCCGTGGAGGTCGACGAGGTGCGCCCGAACCCCAGCTGCGACCAGCGCACCGTGGTGGTGCCGAAGCCCATCCGGACGAGGTTGCGCACCGCGTGTACCGCCACCTGCGGGTCGTCGGCACACGCCTGGATGCACAGGTCACCGCCGGACAGCGCGGGGTCGATCTGGTCCCGGGTGAAGCCCGGCAGCTCCGCGAGCCCCGCCGGGCGCCGGCCAGCCAGCCCGAAGCGGTCGACGCCGTCCTTCTCGAACAGCGACGCGCCCACGCCGAACGTCAGGGTCAGGGACGACGCGGGCAGCCCGAGCGCCTCACCGGTGTCGGCCGGGGGCGCCTGCGGGTTGAGGTTGACCGCACCACCCGGCGCCGCCTCGGCGCCCGCCGTCATCCGCTCCGCCGCGGTGGTCCACTTCTGCAGCAGCGACCGCAGCCGCTCGCGGTCGCCGGTGGTGACGTCGAGGGCGACGAAGTGCAGCCGGTCCTGGGCAGGCGTGACGATCCCGGCCTGGTGCGCGCCGCGGAAGGGCACCACCCCCGGACGGGGCGGGGAGTCCGCGGCCGACCCCGCCGAGCCGACCGCGAAGCCGGTGGCGGCGCCGACGCCGGCCAGCGCGGCGCCCGCGCCCGTCCAGCCCAGCAGCCGCCGTCGGGATATCGGTGTCACGACGTGACGACCCCGGCGACCTGGCTCACCGGCTCCCCGAGCGCGTCGACGGCCTCGGCCATCTTCCGCGTGTCGTCCGGGGTGAGCCGGGTGTAGAGCACGTACCCGTCGCCTGCGCGGTAGCCCTCCAGCAGCGTGTCGACCGCGGCGAAGCGCTCGTCGAGCGTCGGGCCGAGGGTCGGGTCCTTGTCGTCGAGCACCGGACGCAGCGCGGCGACCGCGGCCTGCGAGCCCTCGACGTTGGCCTTGAAGTCCCACAGGTCGGTGTGCGAGTAGCGGTCCTCCTCACCGGTGATCTTCCCGGTGGCCACCTCGTCGAGCAGTTCCTTCGCGCCGTTGGCCAGCTGCACGGGTGTGAGCTCGACGGTGCTCACGCGGCTCTGCAGGTCCTTGATGTCCGCCAGCAACCGGTCGGCGATCGCCGCCGAGTCGGGCTGCAGGCCGTCGACCCAGAGGTCCTTCTCCAGGCGGTGGTACCCGGTGAACGCGACGCCGGGGTCGCGTTCGTCGTCCTCACGGCCGTCGATCTTGGGGTCGATGTCCCCGAACGACTCCGCCACCGGCTCGATGCGCTCCCAGTAGGTGCGCGAGACCGGGAAGAGCGCCTTGGCGCCCTCGACGTCCTGCCGCTTCACGGCGTCGACGAACTCCTGCGTCTTCGGCACCAGCGCCTCGATCTGCGAGGTGACGTAGCGGTGGTAGCCGGCGGTGGCCTCGGCGAGCTTGGTGTTCTCGTCGACGGAGCGCGCGGCCGTGCCGGTGACGGTGAAGGGTCCCCGGATGCCGTCGCCGACCATCCCCGGCTTGCACGCGGTGGTGTACGTGCCGCCGTCGGGCACCTCGACGATGAGCTGGCGCGTGAGGCCGGGACCGACGTTCTCGACCTCACCCATGATCCGGTCGCCGGTGCCGAGGAGGTAGAACTCGGTGACCTTGCTGCCGGTGTTGTTCACCGTGAAGGTGATCTTCCCGGCGGGCGCCTCGGTGGCGCCGACCTCGCAGGCGTCGTCGGCGGCCCGGACGGCGATGGGGCCGCCCGCGGCGCCGGCGTTCGTGGCCGGTGCCGTGCTGGTGCAGCCGGCGAGGGCGGCCACGGCCAGCGCGGCGGTGGGGATCCCGGCGCGGACTCTGCGGGACATCATGCTCCTAGACGATCGGGGTGGAGAGCGGTCACGACGGGCTGGTGGCCGCCGCGGCGGGCCGGGCGCTGCGCTGGGGCAGCAGGAACAGGGTGAGAACGACGGCCACGTACGCGACCCACACGATCGCCTCGAGCACGGTGGTCTGCGGGGAGAAGTTGAAGACGCCCTTGAGGAGGGTGCCGTACCAGGAGTCCGGCGGAACGGCGGCGCTGACGTCGAAGGCCAGGGTGGTCAGCCCCGGGAGGATGGCGGCCTCCTGCAGGTCGTGCACGCCGTAGGCCAGGATCCCGACGGCCACGAAGATCAGCAGGATGCCGGTGACGGTGAAGAACCTGGCCATGTTCAATGTCACGGCGCCGCGGTAGATGAGGTACGCGAGCACGATCGCCACGGCGATCCCGAGCAGGAACCCGATGAGCGGCTCGGTGGTCTCGCCTGCGGCCTGGGCCGCGGCGAAGAAGAACACCGCCGTCTCGAGGCCTTCCCGGCCCACGGCCAGCGCGGCCATGACGACCACGGCGGCGGGTCCCATCCGGATCGCGTCCTCCAGGCGTCCGCGCAGATCGGCCGAGATGGAGCGGGCCGCGCGGCGCATCCAGAAGATCATCCAGGTGACGAACCCGACGGCGATGATCGACAGTCCCCCGCCGAATGCTTCCTGTGCCTCGAACGTGAGTGCCTGCTGAGTGAGGGTCAATGCAAGCGTGACGCCGCCGCTCACCACGACGGCGACAGCGACCCCGAGCCACACCTTCGGCAGTTCGGAGCGCCGTCCGGTGCGCACCAGGAATGCGACGAGAATGCTCACCACCAGAGCTGCCTCGAGGCCTTCCCGAAGGCCGATGAGGGCATTTCCGAGCAATGGGATTCCCTTCTCCGCACGGCGTATTAGGTCAGGCTCGCCAGAATCGGACCGAGGGTAGCCTCAGCGAACCTGGGGAGGAAAGGGGCAGCCGGGTGTGAGCTGCGCCAACCGCCCTCACCTGTCCGAGTTGCACGTTTCGGGTGGGTTCAGGGCGCTCTGCGATGCGCGATCGTTACGCCGTGAAGATCAACTGCTCGGCTCGACCTGGCCGGTTGGTGGGGTGGTCCGAGGCGCCGGCGGACCGGCTCTCGCCTGCGGGCGGCGGGGGAGCCCGGCGACTGCCGTCCGAATGATCCAAACCTGGGCTCAGCTGTGTATTTGTGAAGAATGGCCCGGAATTGTTCTCGCGTTGACACCCAGCTCAGGGAAACCTAACTTGGGTTCGAGATAGGTAACCCTGATCTCCGTTCCGCACGCCTTTACGAAAGTGGGTCGACGCTGTGCTCGCGACCTTTGTGATCGGCCTTCGGGAGGGTCTCGAAGCCGCTCTCATCGTCGGCATCATCGCCGGTTTCCTGGCCAACCAGGGCCGCCGCGACGCGCTGCGCCAGGTGTGGCTGGGGGTGGGTGCCGCCGTCGTCATCTGCCTGGCCGTCGGCGTGGTGCTCGAGCTCGTCACCGCCGACCTGCCCCAGGCGGGGCAGGAGGGCCTCGAGACGCTCATCGGCCTGTTCGCCGTCGCCATGGTCACCTACATGATCATCTGGATGCGGCGGCACGCCCGCTCGATGCGCCTGGAGCTCGAGACGTCCGCCACCGCGGCGCTGGCCCGGGGCTCGGCAGGCGCACTGGTCGGAATGGCGTTCCTCGCCGTGCTCCGGGAGGGCTTCGAGACCGTCGTGTTCCTGCTGGCCGCCTTCCAGGCCAGCACCTCCCCGCTGGAGGCCGGCGGCGGCGCCCTCATCGGGGTGCTCGTCGCGGTCGCGCTGGGCTACGGCATCTACCGCGGAGGTCTCCGGCTCAACCTCGCCCGGTTCTTCCGGGTCACCGGTGCGGTGCTCGTCATCGTGGCGGCGGGCCTGCTCATGACGGCCGCGCACACCGCCCACGAGGCGGGCTGGCTCGACATCGGGCAGCAGCGCGCGGCGGACCTGTCCGTGCTCGTGCAGCCCGGTACGCCCATCTCCTCGCTGGTCACCGGCGTGCTCGGGATCCAGCCGTTCCCCACGGTCGTCGAGGTGCTCGTCTGGGTGCTCTACGCCGTGCCCCTGCTCGCCTACGTGCTGTGGCCGCAGCGGCGGCCCACGCGCCGGTCCGCGGCGGAACCGCAGCCCGCACCCGAGCCGAGCCGCGGCTGAGCCCTGACCTGGGCGCTCCCTGCTCGTCCCCCACGTTCAAGCGAAGGTTTGGTATGTCCTCCACATCGTTCCGTCCCCGCCTACCGGGAGCTGTACTCGCAGCGTTGTCGGTGGGCCTGCTGGCCGCGGCCTGCGGAGGATCCGGGGGTGGCGCCGCCGCCCCCGGCGGCCCGAACGCGGGGGTACAGGTCGCGCTGTCCGACGGCGGCTGCCGGCCGACGCCCGAGACGGTGGCGGCGGGCCCGGTGACCTTCACGGTCACCAACTCCGGCACGGCCAAGGTGACCGAGGCCGAGCTGCAGAGCAACGGCCGGATCCTCGGGGAGAAGGAGAACATCACCGAGGGCCTGAACGGCGACTTCTCCCTCCGCCTCGATGCCGGCTCGTACACCGTGTACTGCCCCGGCGCGGCGCAGGACACCTGGACGTTCACCGTGACGGGCGCGGCCGCGCCTCCGACGGCCCCCGCCGACACCTCGCTCACGAAGGCGACGCAGCAGTACCACGACTACGTCGTCTCCGAGGTCGCCGCGCTGGTGCCGGCGACGAAGGAGTTCGACGACGCGGTCCGGGCGGGCGACATCCCCAAGGCGAAGTCGCTCTACGCGCCTGCCCGCACGCACTACGAGAGCATCGAGCCGGTCGCCGAGAGCTTCGGCAACCTCGACCCCGACATCGACGCCAGGATCAACGACGTCGCCGACCCGACCAAGTGGACCGGGTTCCACCGGATCGAGAAGGCGCTCTGGGCCGACAACTCGCTGTCCGGGATGACACCCATCGCGAACAAGCTCGACGCCGACGTCGCCACGCTGCAGAAGAACGTCGCGACCGCCACCTACCAGCCCGCGCAGCTGGCCAACGGCGCCAGCGACCTGCTCGACGAGGTCTCCACGTCGAAGGTCACCGGCGAGGAGGACCGCTACTCGCACACCGACCTCTGGGACTTCGCGGCCAACATCGCAGGCGCCCGCAAGGCCTTCGAGCTGCTCCAGCCCGCGCTGACGGCGAAGGACCCCCAGCTCGCGCAGCAGCTCGAGGCGCGCTTCACCGACGTCACCTCCGGCCTCGCGAAGTACCGGCAGGGCAACGGCTACGTCGACTACAGCACCGTCCCGCCCGACCAGCGGCGCCAGCTCGCCGACGCGGTCAACGCATTGGCCGAGCCGCTGTCGCAGGTGGCCGGAAAGGTGGTCTGAGGCATGGCTGAACTGTCCCGGCGCCGCTTCCTCGGCAGTCTTGCCGGTGCGGGAGTGGCGGGTGCCGGTCTCGCCGTCGCGGGCACGTCGATCGCCGCAGCGGCGCCCGCGGCGCCTGCGGCACCCGTGGTGGCCTTCCAGGGCGAGCACCAGGCCGGCATCAGCACCGACGTCCAGAATCAGCTCGCGTTCGCGGCGTTCGACGTCACCACCCCCGACCGCGACGACCTGGTCTCGATGCTGCAGAGCTGGACGACGGCGGCCGCGGCGATGGCCCAGGGCGCGCCCGTGCCGGGCAGCTCGGCGACGCCCGATGTCCCCCCCGCCGACTCCGGCGAGGCCGACGGGCTGACGCCGTCCCGGCTGACCATGACGATCGGGTTCGGGCCGTCGATGTTCGACGACCGGTTCGGGCTCGCCTCCCGGCGTCCCGCGGCGCTGCAGCCGTTGCCCGCGCTGCCGGGCGAGCTGCTCGACGGCTCCAGGAGCAACGGGGACATCGCCGTGCAGGCGTGTGCCGACGACCCGCAGGTGGCGTTCCACGCGATCCGCAGCCTGGCCAGGCTCGGCCGCGGCACCGTGGTCAACCGGTGGACCCAGCTCGGCTTCGGCCGCACCTCCACGACCGGCGCGGGCCAGTCCACGCCGCGCAACCTGATGGGGTTCAAGGACGGCACCCGCAACATCCGGGGCGACGACACCGCCGCGCTCGACCAGCACGTGTGGGTCGGCAACGGGGCGGACCAGGCGTGGATGCGCGGTGGCACCTACCTCGTGGCCCGGCGCATCCGGATGTTCGTCGAGAACTGGGACCGCGACTACCTGTCCGACCAGCAGGAGGTGTTCGGACGCACGAAGTCGGCCGGGGCCCCGCTCACCGGCACCGCCGAGTTCGACACCCCCGACTTCGGCGCGACCGGCCCCGACGGCACCCCCGTGATCGCCGACAACGCCCACATCCGGCTCGCCGCGTTCGAGAACAACAACGGCCTGCGGATCCTGCGCCGCGGGTACTCGTTCAACGACGGGATCGACCCCACCACGGGCGATCTCGAAGCGGGCCTGTTCTTCATCAGCTTCCAGTCCGACCCGGCGACGTTCGTGACGCTGCAGCGCAAGCTCGGGTCGAGCGACGCGCTCAACGAGTACATCCAGCACGTCGCGTCGGGCCTGTTCGCGTGCCCGCCCGGCGTGACGCGCAACGGGGACTACTGGGGCAGCGGACTGTTCGAGGCGTGAGCCGGCTCGGGTCAGGCCGGTTCCGCGCCCTCCACCGCGATGCGGGCCAGCACCTCTCCCAGCGCCTCCTGGTACTCCGGGCGCGGGTCCATGGCCGCCGCCATCTTGAGCTGGGCCTGCGCCTCGGCGAGCCGTCCCTGCCGGTGCAGCGCCTTGCCGAGCGCGAAGCGCGCGTAGTGGTCGGACGGATCCAGGTCGAGCACGCGGGCGAAGGCCTCCTCGGCGCGGTGCAGCTGGGCCGAGTTGAGGTAGGCGCGCCCGGCGAGGAGCTGGACGGACACGTCGTTGGGCTGGCTCTCGAGCACGGGGCCGAGCGCCTGCAGCGCGTCGAGCGGACGGCTCCTGGCGATCAACATCTCTGCCCGGCGGAACTGTTCGAACAGGCCGTCGGACGCGGGCTGGCTCGTCATGGTCGTCCCTACGTTAGGTGGACGGGACGCGATCTGCGAGGGGTTGACACGGGTCGTGGCGGCAAACTATCGAGGACCCGGGCGACCGGTGGCGAGTTCCTGCGCCGGTGGAGAAGGGGCGGCGACTACGCTGAGCCACCGGACACGGCGCCCAGCCCCGGCTGAGCGCGAACTGGCGTCATAACGAGCCCGGACGGGAGCACTGGTGGCGGTCATCGAGCAGGTCGGCGCGCGGGAGATCCTCGACTCGCGGGGCAACCCGACGGTGGAGGTCGAGGTCGCGCTGGACGACGGGACGCTGGCGCGCGCCGCCGTTCCGTCGGGCGCGTCCACGGGTGAGCACGAGGCGGTGGAGCTGCGCGACGGCGACCCGCTGCGCTTCGGCGGCAAGGGTGTCGAGAAGGCCGTCGCGGCGGTGCTCGACGAGATCGGGCCGGAGCTCACCGGCATGGAGGCCATCGACCAGCGCCTCGTCGACCAGCGCCTGGTCGACCTCGACGGCACGCCGGACAAGTCCCGCCTCGGGGCCAACGCACTGCTCGGGGTGTCCCTCGCCGTGGCGAAGGCCGCGGCGGAGTCGTCGGGTCTCGAGCTGTTCCGCTATGTCGGCGGCCCGAACGCCCACGTGCTCCCGGTGCCGATGATGAACATCATCAACGGTGGCGCCCACGCCGACAGCTCCGTCGACGTGCAGGAGTTCATGATCGCGCCGGTCGGCGCCGACTCGTTCCGCGAGGCAGTGCGCTGGGGCGCGGAGGTCTACCAGGCGCTCAAGTCGGTGCTGAAGGGCAAGGGCCTGGCCACCGGTCTGGGCGACGAGGGCGGCTTCGCGCCCGACCTGCCCGGCACCCGTGCGGCGCTGGACCTCATCGCCGAAGCGGTGGAGAAGACGGGCTACACGCTCGGCCGGGACATCGCGCTCGCCCTCGACGTGGCGGCCACCGAGTTCCACAGCGAGGGCGTCTACTCCTACGAGGGCCGGAAGCTGTCCTCACAGGAGCTTTCCGCCGTCTACTCCGAACTGGTCGACGCCTATCCGCTGGTGTCCATCGAGGACCCGCTGTCGGAGGACGACTGGGACGGGTGGGTGGCGCTCACCGAGGCTCTCGGCGACAAGGTCCAGCTCGTGGGCGACGACCTGTTCGTCACCAACCCGGAGCGGCTCGACGAGGGCATCAGCCGCCGCGCGGCCAACGCGCTGCTGGTGAAGGTCAACCAGATCGGCACGCTGTCGGAGACCCTCGACGCCGTCACGCTCGCGCACTCCTCGGGCTACCGCTGCATGATGAGCCACCGTTCGGGCGAGACCGAGGACGTCACCATCGCCGACCTGGCCGTCGCCACCGGATGCGGGCAGATCAAGTCCGGGGCCCCGGCGCGCTCGGAGCGCGTGGCGAAGTACAACCAGCTGCTGCGCATCGAGGAGGCACTGGGCGACGCCGCCCGCTACGCCGGCGACCTCGCCTTCCCCCGGTTCACGGTGGCGGAGTCAGGAGCCTGACGTGCCAGCTGGTCGCCCCCTTCCCGTGCGCGAGTCGCTCGCGCGCGGGGCCTGAGGCGGCGTGGTGGCAGAGGAACGGACCAGGGTCCGGGGCGAGCGGACGCCCCGGACGCCACCGGCGCCACGCCGGTCGGGCACCGGGGCGTCGCGCCGCCGGAGCCGCGAGCCGAAGCTCAACCGGCTGACCCGCACGCGCGGTGTCGTGGCCGCCACCACCGGGATGCTCGGGGTGTCCTCCACGCGGCGCGCCGCCGTGCTGGCCCTGGTGATCTGTGCGCTGGCGCTCACCGTGTCGGTCCCGCTGCGCAACTACGTGGCCCAGCGCCAGGAGCTGGCTGCGGTCTCGAAGCAGCAGCAGGCGCTCGCCGC
Organism: Pseudonocardia xinjiangensis; assembly: GCF_050948425.1. Taxonomy (NCBI): domain Bacteria; kingdom Bacillati; phylum Actinomycetota; class Actinomycetes; order Pseudonocardiales; family Pseudonocardiaceae; genus Pseudonocardia; species Pseudonocardia xinjiangensis. The sequence continues at coordinate 808,418 of NZ_CP192009.1, forward strand.
GGAGGTCGACGAGCTCACCAGGCAGCGGGCGCGCCTGTCGGACCCGGCCGAGGTCGAGGCACAGGCCAGGACCAGGCTCGGCTACGTCACCCCGGGAGAGGTGCCCTACGTCGTGCAGCTCCCGACCGGGCCGGACGACGACGGGTCGGGGGCCGACGACGGCGGCGAGCCGTGGTACCGGAACCTGTGGCGCGAGACCTTGGAGGGCTCCCGATGACGCCGAGTCCGGAGACGCGCGGAATCAGCCCCGGAATCGACACCGCCGACGCGGCCGCGGTGGCCGCGCAGCTGGGCCGCGCCCCCCGCGCCGTCCGCGGGGTGGCCCACCGCTGCCCCTGCGGGCTCCCGTCGGTGGTGCAGACCGCTCCCCGCCTGGAGGACGGCACCCCGTTCCCCACGCTGTACTACCTGACGTGCTCCCGGCTGAACTCCCGGATCGGCGGCCTCGAGGCCGACGGCCGGATGCGCGAGATGACCGAGCGGCTGGCCGATGACCCCGAGCTCGCCGCGGCCTACCAGCGCGCCCACGACGCCTACCTCGCCGAACGGGACGCGATCGAGCCGCTGGGCACGGACGTCAGCGCGGGCGGCATGCCGAGCCGGGTGAAGTGCCTGCACGTGTGCGTCGCGCACGCACTGGCTGCCGGTCCCGGCGTCAACCCGTTCGGCGACGAGGCGCTCGCGGAGCTGGGCGAGTGGTGGCACGCGGGCCCCTGCGCCCGGCCGCAGGCCACCGACGGCTGAGCCGCCTCAGCGGGGGGTGACCCGCTCCAGGAGGGCCGCCGCGGGCACGTCGGGCGGCAGGGTGCCCGCCGTGCGCCACGGACCGTCGGAGCCGAAGCGCGAGGCGACGAACGCCGACGAGACCTCGTCGGGCGCGTACCGCAGCAGGAGTGCTCCCTGCAGGCACAGGGCGAGCAGCTCGGCGAGGCGCCGGGCCCGTCGCTCGTCGCGCCCCTGCAGCTCGGAGCGCAGCTCCCGGACGCCGCGGTCGAAGCGGGTGTCGGCTCCTGCGGCCGCGTCCACCTCCGCCAGCACCGCGTCCACGGAGCCGGGGGAACGGGTCACGGCGCGCAGCACGTCGAGCGCGGTGACGTTGCCCGAGCCCTCCCAGATCGAGTTGAGCGGGGCCTCCCGGTAGAGCCGCGGCAGCGCCGACTCCTCGACGTAGCCGTTGCCGCCGAGGCACTCCAGCGCCTCGGCCACCACGGCTGGCGCCCGCTTGCACACCAGGTACTTCGACGCCGGGAGCGCGAGCCGGAGCAGGGAGCGCTCACCACGGTCGACGGCGCCGGCGAGCCGCAGGGCGAGCGCGGTGGCGGCCTCGGACTCCAGCGCGAGGTCCGCGACCACGGCCTGCATCAGCGGGGCGTCGGCGAGCCGGGACCCGAACGCGCTGCGGTGGGCCACGTGGTGCGCCGCCTCCGTCAGGGCGGCCCGGGTGAGGGCGGCGGAGCCGAGCACGCAGTCGAGGCGGGTCATCGAGACCATGTCGATGATCGTGGCGACGCCCCGTCCCTCGTCGCCGAGGCGCCAGCCCGTCGCTCCGGTGTACTCGATCTCGGCCGAGGCGTTGGACCGGTTGCCGAGCTTGTCCTTGAGCCGCTGGAGCCGGATCGCGTTGCGGGTGCCGTCGGGGAGCACGCGGGGCAGCACGAAGCAGGTGAGCCCGCCGGGGGCCTGGGCGAGCGTGAGGAACAGGTCGTTCATCGGTGCGGAGGTGAACCACTTGTGGCCGACGAGGCGGTAGGTCCCGTCCGGCGCGGGCGTGGCCGCCGTGGTGCCCGCGCGGACGTCGGAGCCGCCCTGCTTCTCGGTCATGGACATGCCGGCCAGCAGCCCCGCCTTCGTCCCGGGCTCGGCGAGCCCGAACTCGTACGACGTGGAGAGCAGGCCCGGCTCGTACACCGCCGCGAGCGCGGGGTCGTGGCGCAGCGCGGGGACCGCGGCGTAGGTCATCGAGACCGGGCAGCCGTGCCCGGACTCGAGCTGGCTCATCAGGTAGAAGCCGGCCGCCCGCCGCACGTGGGCGCCCGTGCCGGGCTCCGCGGCCCACGGGGTGGCGTGCAACCCCGCCCCGACCGCGGTGCGGAGCAGCCAGTGCCACGACGGGTGGAACTCCACCTCGTCGATCCGGTGGCCGTACCGGTCGTGGGTGCGCAGCACGGGCTCGTGCACGTTGGCCAGCCGCGCGTTGTCCTGCGCCTCCGGCGAGGTGATCAGCGCGCCCAGCCGTCCGAGGTCCGGCAGTGCGTCCTGCGCACCCTCCCGGCCGACGGCGTCGATGAGGGCGGGATCGCAGGCCAGCGGGTCGTGACCGGCCAGGGGAGGCGGCTGGTTCGAGACGCGGTGAGTCTCGCTGCCGACGGCCCCGACGAACGGCGCAAAGGCACTCAACTGGTCGACCACGACCCGAGGCTAGCCGGGGGGCCACCCCGGAGGTTCAGGAAAGCCACTTTCAGGCCCTCTGCGGGCAGCAAAGTGGCTTTCCTGAACTCCCGGCACCCGCCCGCGTACGGTTGGCGCATTCCCCGATCCGACCTTGGAGGGTGCATGTCGCGCGTGGCCGCCATCGACTGCGGGACGAACTCGATCCGCCTGCTCGTCGCCGACATCACGACCGGTGAGGACGGCGCCACCGAGCAGCGCGACGTGCACCGCGAGATGCGGATCGTCCGGCTCGGGCAGGGCGTCGACGCCACCGGGGAGTTCGCTCCCGAGGCGCTGGAGCGCACCCACGCGGCGCTGGTCGACTACGCGGAGGTGGTGCGCCGCGAGGGCGCCGAGCGGGTGCGGATGGTCGCCACCAGCGCATCGCGCGACGCCCGCAACCGCGAGGCGTTCTTCGCGATGGTCCGCGACACGCTCGGCGTCGAGGCCGAGGTGATCTCGGGCGACGAGGAGGCGAACCTGTCGTTCGTCGGGGCGGTGGGTGACCTCGATCCCGGCGACGGCCCGTTCGTCGTGGTCGACGTGGGCGGCGGCTCCACCGAGCTCGTCGTCGGCACGCTGGAGGACGGGAAGGCCACCGTGCAGGCCGCCCGCTCGGTCGACGTGGGGAGCGTGCGCCTCACCGAGCGGTGCCTGCAGGGCGACCCGCCGTCCGAGGACGAGGTGGCGGAGGCCCGCCGGGTGACCACCGGCATCCTCGACGAGGCGTTCGCCGCCGTGCCGGTGGAGGGCGTGCGCACGTGGGTCGGTGTCGCGGGCACCGTCACCACGCTGTCGGCCGTGGCGCTCCGCCTGGAGGAGTACGACCCCGAGGCGGTGCACCACTCCCGGCTCGCGACCGAAGACCTGCACCGGGTGGCCGCCGAGCTGCTGGGCATGTCCCGCGAGGAGCGCAAGGCCCACCGTGCCATCCACCCCGGCCGGATCGACGTGATCGGCGCCGGGGCCCTCATCGTCGACGCGCTGGCCCGTGAGCTCGCCGACCGCGCCGGTGTCACCGAGCTCGTGGTGAGCGAGCACGACATCCTCGACGGGATCGCGCGCTCGATCGCCTGATCCCCGCCGCGCGCTACCGGTTCTCCGTCACGAACGCCGCCAGGTCGGCCGACTGGGCCAGCCTCGAGGGCTCGTGCACGTACATCATGTGGCCGGCCTCGTAGTACCGGACCTCGATGCGGTCCCGCAGCTCATCGGGGATCGGCAGCTGGGCGAGCACCTGCTCGGCAGCGGCGTACGGGGTGGCGCCGTCGTGGTAGCCGCAGGCCACGTGCACGCGCAGGTGGGGGTTGGCGCGCATGGCCGCGGAGAGCTTCCCGACGACCGACACCCCGCGGCCCTCGAACTCCTTGTACGACCACGGCTGCACCCGTCCGCTCAGCACCTCGTAGGGCAGGTCGCTGGCGTAGCCGAGGCTGCTGCGGACGTGCGAGTTGAGCGCCGCCGTGTACGGCCCGGTGATCGCGGCGATGGACGGGTCGTAGCTGGGCCGCTCGCCGCCGCCGTCGTCCTCCCAGCCGGTGAACCGGCCGTCGATGCGGCCCACGGTGCGGCCCGAGGTGCGCAGCAGCTCCCGGAAGAACCGGTGGTGCTCGATCCGCAGCCGCACGCGGCGCACGTAGCCCTCGTCGAGACCGGTCAGCGTGGCGAGTCTCCCCGCCACCCGGTCGAGGTCCTCCGCGGGGAGCCGGGCGCCACTGGCGAGCGCCGCCGGGTACTCACCCGCGGCGAACTCCTCGGCGTCGGCGAGCACCTCCCGAAGCTCACGTCCCGGGTGCAGTCCGTGGTGGTGGGCGATCGCCGCGTAGGTGGGCAGGAAGAGCGGGAAGGGCCGGTCGTTGCCCTCGGTGAAGCGGATCGACCCCATGTCCAGCACGCTGGAGATCAGCATCAGGCCGTTGAGGTACATGCCGTGCCGGTCCTGCAGGTGCTGGGCGAGCGCGGCGGCGCGCAGCGTGCCGTAGGACTCCCCGGCGAGGTACTTCGGCGAGAGCCACCGCTCGTTGCGGGTGACCCACAGCCGGACCACCTCCCCGATCGTCTCGACGTCGGAGGCGTAGCCGTGGAAGTCCTCCGGCTTGCCGCCGGTGACCGCGCGGGAGTAGCCGGTGGAGACGGGGTCGACGAAGACGAGGTCGGAGTGCGCGAGCAGCGACTCCTGGTTGTCGGTGAGGCCCCACGGGGGTGGGGTGAGCGCGCCCGCGTCACCCATCACGACGCGCCGCGGCCCCAACAGCCCGAGGTGCAGCCACACGCTGGACGACCCGGGGCCGCCGTTGAAGGCGATCGTGACGGGGCGGGTGGCCGGGTCGGCGCCGTCGAGGGTGTAGGTGACGACGAAGACCTCGGCGTGCGGTTCGTGCCCGTCGAACCGGCCGTCGGTGTGCTTCTCGTGACGCAGCACGATCCGCCCGGCGGTCGCCGTGTAGACCAGCTCACCCGCAGGCGTGCGTAACGTGTGGGACGTGGTGACGAGGTCGTCGACGGGCGGTGCGGGCTTCTCCGGTGCGCTCTCCTCGGACACGTTTCCGACCCTAGATCACCTCGACGCGGCGCTGGTCGACTGCCGGGCCTGCCCCCGGCTGGTGGCCTGGCGGGAGCTCGTGGCCAGGGAGAAGCGCGCCGCGTACCGCGACGAGGAGTACTGGGGCCGTCCGGTGCCCGGGCTCGGTCCCGCGGACGCATCGCTGCTGGTGGTGGGGCTCGCGCCGGCCGCCCACGGCGGCAACCGCACCGGCCGCATGTTCACCGGCGACCGGTCCGGCGACGTCCTGTTCGCGGCCCTGCACGCGGTCGGGCTCGCGAACCAGCCGACGGCCGTGCATCGCGGTGACGGCCTCGAGCTGTTCCACACCCGGATCACCGCACCGGTGCACTGCGCGCCGCCGGACAACAAGCCGACCCCGGCCGAGCGCGACACCTGCGGCGCGTGGCTGCGTGCCGAGCTGGCGCTGCTGCGCCCGCGCGCGGCGGTGGTGCTGGGGGCGTTCGGGTGGCAGGCGTTGCTGCCGGTACTGGCCGGGGCCGGCTGGCAGGTGCCGCGTCCGCGGCCGCGGTTCGGGCACGGGGTCCACGTCGAGCTGGCGGGCGAGCGGGGGCCGCTGCACCTGTTCGGCAGCTACCACGTCAGCCAGCAGAACACGTTCACCGGCAAGCTCACTCCGGCCATGCTGGAGGACGTGCTGCGGCGCGCCGCACACGCTGCAGGTATTACGTTTGAGGGTGGGTTGCCCTCGTCACGCGCACTCGGGCGGTAAAGGCGCCGTGAGAGTGGGAGCATGGGCTCATGGCGCGCAACACGAGGATCGTCGTGGTAGGCGGCGGCTACGTCGGCATGTACACAGCCCTGCGGCTGCAGAAGAAGCTGCGCCGGGGGGAAGCCGAAGTGACGGTGATCGACCCGCAGTCACACATGACGTACCAGCCGTTCCTGCCCGAAGCCTCGGCCGGATCCATCGAGCCGAGGCACGTCGTGGTGCCGCTGCGCAAGGTGCTGAGGAAGTGTCACCACCTCACCGGCCGAGTCACCCGCATCAACCACGCAACGCGTGAGGTCACCGCCGAGCTTGCCGCAGGCAACATGACCACGGTCGGCTACGACGTCCTGGTCGTGGCCCCCGGCTCGGTGGCCCGCACGCTCCCGGTCCCGGGTCTGGCCGATGTCGGCATCGCGTTCAAGACCGTCGGTGAGGCCATCTACCTGCGCAACCACGTGCTGTCCCGGCTCGACGCCGCGGCCACCACGCTCGACCCGCAGCTACGCGAGCGCTTCCTCACGTTCCTGGTGGTGGGCGGCGGCTACGCCGGCATCGAGGCCCTCGCCGAGCTGCAGGACATGGCCCGCTACGCCACCCGCTACTACGAGAACATCACGCCGGAGGACCTGCGCTGGGTTCTCGTCGAAGCCGCCAACCGGATCATGCCCGAGGTAGGGCCCAAGATGGGTCGCTACACGGTGGAGCGCCTGCTCGAGGCCGGTATCCAGGTCAACCTCGACACCCGCGTCAAGTCGATGGTGGACGGCCACGTCGTCCTCGACGACGGCAACGAGTTCGACGCCGACACGATCGTCTGGACCGCGGGCGTCAAGCCCAACCCCATGCTCGAGCACACCGACCTGCCGCGCGACAACCGCGGCCGTATCGAGTGCACGGCCATGCTCCAGGTCGTCGGCATGCCCGAGGTGTTCAGCGCCGGCGACTGCGCCTCGGTCCCCGACCTGTCGAAGGACGACCCGGAGGCCAAGACCAGCCCGTCGGCGCAGCACGCGGTGCGGCAGGCCAAGGTGCTCGCCGACAACATCGTGGCCCACCTGCGGGGGCGTCAGCTCACGCCGTACAAGCACAGCTACGCCGGTTCGGTGGCGAGCCTCGGGCTGTACAAGGGCGTTGCGGAGATCTACGGCATCAAGCTGCGCGGAATCGTCGCCTGGTTCATGCACCGCACCTACCACGTGAGCCGGATGCCCACCTGGAACCGGCGCGTCCGCATCGTCCTCGACTGGACCGGCGCCTTGTTCCTGGGCCGGGAGGTCGTGGCCCTGGGCCAGATCAACGACCCGAAGGCGGAGTTCGACCGCGTCGCCCGCGACCCGTCCTCACTGCCCGCCGCACCCGCCCCGCCGGCCCCGCCCGCAGCGCGGCCCGGTGCGGAACAGGCAGGCGCTCCCCCCGGCCCCGGCCAGGGGGAGGAGGCCGTCTCACCCGGCCTCCGGGGCGCGTGACCGGGTACGTGCCCACAGGGGTCTGATCCGTACGCTGGGCGTGCGCCCCCGTAGCCCAACCGGCAGAGGCAGGCCCCTTAAAAGGGTTCCAGTGTGGGTTCGAATCCCACCGGGGGCACCTCGCCTCGACTCGCAGAACCGCCCGCTGACCAGCAGTGACACAGTCAGCGGGCGGTTCTGTGTTGTCCGGCTGTGTGCGGGCGACTCGCCCCAGCCCTCAGCCGGCAGAGCGAGGTTCGACTTCCGCAGCTCAAAATCCGGTGGGCGGCCACGAGTCCCGACAATGAGGGAAATGTGGCGTTCGTGAGGGCCCGTGCGGTGTTCCGCCGCGAGTTCGGCGCCAGGTGCGGCCACTTCATTGCCACGTACTCGCGGGCGAACACCAGCCAGTTGACCTGGCGCTCGGCACGCTCCATCGACGCCGGCCGCCCAGTCTCCACGACGAACCCTCACCACGCCGAGAGGCCCGCAGCAGGTCCGAGCGGAAAGCGTCGGCCAGGGCCGCAGTGCGAAACGGTTCTCGCCAGCGACGGCCGGCCACCGACCAGCGGACGGTGTGGGATGTCGCCTTAGTCCCCTCATAGACGTCGACCTTGAACACCCGCACGTCGTAGCTGGTCTCCATCAGGCCGCGTCCTCGTGCGCGTCGAGCCACCGGTCAAGCTCCGCCCGCCGTTCTGCAGGTCACCGTTCGGGAGCTTGATGCACCGCGGCGCCCCTTCTTCGCCCGCCACTCGTAGAACGTCGACCGTCATCGACGGCGTAGCCGGGCCGGACTCCGGCGCGCTGGAGCAGTTGCCGAACGAACGCGGAGCGCCCGGCGCGGTGGTCGTCGAGGGTCTTGCCCGACCACTTGCGGGAGACGAGGACGCGGCGTCCGGCGATGCCGAGGTGCTCAGGCTTGTGGGCCTTGCCCTTGCACTGGCCGGGGATGGTGGCGAGCCGGGCGCCCTTGGGTTGGATCCCGTAGAGCAACCATACCCAGCAGCGCGGCGAGCAGGGTGTCTTGCGGAGTTCGCGACGAGCCGGTCCCGGTGGCGGCGTTGCCGGTCGGTGGCGTCGTCGGCGAGGCCGGCGGCGTGGGCGACGTCCTTTGTGAGGTACTTGGTCAGGTACCCGACATGGCGCCCAGCTTCCTCGGGACCGCCGAGGGTGCCCTTGACATGCACCTGGCCCCCGAACGTCATTACGTGCGCAGGCGCGGTCAGGTCCTCACACGCGTCGTCGCACGCTCCGCACTTCCACGCCGCCCTCGCGGAACAGGTAGCCGACGCCGGGTCGCTCGGGATCACCAAAGGCCGGGTGATCCAGATCCGCAGCTGGGCGCCGGCCCGCGAACGCGCGTTCTTCGGCGTCGGCCCCGTCCGCGTGGGCGTGCCGCTGCGCGAGGGCAGCGACGATCGGATGCGCAGCTACGTCGGATGCCGCCGACCTGGCGACCCAGTATGCCGCCGACACCCTGCTTGGCACCGTCGCCCTGACCGCGGAGCCGTTCACGATCCCGCCCAGCACTACGACCGTGCCCGGGGGCGACGCAGTGGTGATCTGGGGTCCCAAGTCCGCCCCCATCGGTGCCGAGCTGCTCGACACAGACCCCGGTTAGGTATGGTCGGGCGGACGAACGATGGTGGATCGCGGACAAGACGACGGGGGAGCGGTTTGGGTCTCCGATGTCCGTGCAATCCCCCGGTGATGCGGACCTCGGCTACTTATTCTGGCGGGTGGACGGCGACCGCATGATAGTGCACATTGCTGGCATTCACAGCCCCGGATCACGTGGAGTCGTGCACTACCTCGCCCACCATCTCGCCGAGCTGCATGGCCGGACCGATAACACCTCGTTCAGCCTGGTCGTGCGCTGCACCACTCGACGGACTCACCGTCGTGGGCAGCGCGCTGCTCGCCGGCCGATACCGCTGGTGATCTGATGAAGGTCCACACCGCGACTCTCGCCGGTGGCGGCAGCAATGCCGACCGTGTGTTCGTCACCGATAACGCCGTGATCATGCTGGACGGCGCGACGGCGTTTGAGCCCGTCGACATCGACCCCGGTACTTGCGCCGAGATTCTTGGATCCGTCATCGCCGATCAGCTTGACCAACATTCGAAGGTAGACCCTGCGGGGGTCGTGGCCGCAGCCATCAGCCGCACCGCCAAACAACTCCGACTGACACCCGGCAGGTCTCCATCCAGCACCGATGCATCCTGCGCGTCCGAAACGATGCCGTAGACATGTACGCGCTCGGACACAGCCCGATCTACTACGCCCGGCCGGGGCCGATCCACCGCCTTACCGACGATCGCCCGGCAAAGGTTGCTCAGTCTGAACGCGAGCACTACACCACCCGCCTCCGCGCAGGCCACGGCTACGACGACGAGCACTCGGCCGCAATGGCCACGTTGCAGCGCGCCCAACGATCGTTCCGCAACACCGGCGGTGGCTACTGGGTAGCCGAGGCTGACCCGATCGCAGCCCGTCATGGCATGACTGCCACCGTGCCACGCGATGCGATCGCATGGGCAGTACTCGCCACCGATGGCGTCGCCGAGTTCATTGATCAAGCAAGCCGCGGCGAGGACTGGCCCGCTCTCGCGCAGCTAAACTCCGACCAGCTCGCACAAGTCCTCGTGCGCATCCACGACTGGGAAGCCAACTCAGATCCGGACGCGCGGATCCAACCACGCGCCAAGCGGCACGACGGCAAGACCATCGTGGCGATTCCTCTGGTCAAGTAGGCAGGTGCCGGTGCCGCCGACGGGTTCAGAGCTTCGGTTCCTGATCAAGCGATCCCTCCGACGCCAGCCGTGCAGGCCTGCGGCTACCGCCTGGTCCCCGTGCAGCACTTCACTAAGCGACGTGTTTGACCGCCAATTAAAGTTCGATCTACCAAACCAGCAGAAGGGCCACGCGTGATCAAGGTCATCGCCTTCGACGTCAACCGCAAAGGTGACCTCTTTACCGAGCGTATGAGCGACTTGATCCATGCTATAGGTTTCGAGATAGAGTCGGTCAATCTACACCGTTCAGGCCGGGAATTGGATATACTTGCCAATCATCGCCTAGAGAAGCGCCGCGCACTGATCGAATGCAAAGCTCAGGACCAACGGGTGGGTGGCGCTGACATCAACAAGTTTGTTGGAGTTCTGGACGCAGAGCGACGACGAATTCCTGGGCTTCCGGTCGCTGGGTACTTTATCTCCCTTTCCGGGTTTCGCGACTCAGCGAAGGCCCAGGAATCAGAACTAGGTAACGACAGGTGCGCACTCCTCGGCGAGCAGGAAATAAGGACAGAGCTTGAGGCGGCCAAGATAATCGTGCCGCTTCCGCGAGCAATAGCAACCGCCTCTACCCTGTCTCCGGACGCTCGGTACGAGGCCTCCCTGTCCGGACAGCTTCTTGCTACAGAGTACGGCTGGGTGTGGCAAGTCTACTTTGATCTGGACAATGTTAGATCAGCTTATGCATTGATTCATGCTGATGGTTACTCAATGCCCGAGATTCAAGCGTCAACCTTGGCCGCAGCCCTCACCGGCGACGCCGGACTCACTTTGTTCACCGCCGAACCAACAGGGCCAAATCTAGAGGACCTGGAGCAGGAGTACCTCACGTACATCCGAAGTGAATGTGGAACTGTTACACATGAGGGACTCCCTGCCGATACTCAAGTTAGCGCCGGTGTTGACTTGGTACAACTTTACGTACCTCTATACGTTGAAGTGTGGCGTGACGAGAAGGAGTTAGGCGATCCGACAACAGGTCGGATACCAACCGAGCTTCCTGGGAAAAGAATCAGCATCGGCTCTGCATTACAGGTAGGAGGTCACATCAGCGTGGTCGGCGCGCCCGGTTCGGGCAAGTCAACCTTGTTGAATCGCATAGCACTTTCCTATGCCAATGTCCGCGACAGCTTTCGAGATAGTGCCGACCTCCCCCCGGGAGACTATCTTCCCATCCTGCTTCGATGCAGAGACGTCACTGCTGTGGGCGCGACCTTCATGGACTTGGTCTCCTCCCTGCCGGAGCAATTCGGGCGACCGGAGGCGGCAGTTGAGTTCAAGACGATTGTCATGTCTGCGATGCGTAGAGGTCGAGCACTTATACTTGTCGATGGACTTGACGAGATCGCGTCACCTGGCCAGAGAGTCTCGTTTGTTCGAAATCTTAGGAATCTGCTAACGACCTATCCTACAAATCACCTTGTCCTTACCTCGCGCGAGCCTGGTTTTCGTCCTGTCGCTGGGGCGCTAGCTGACTATTGCGGGCGATATCGATTATCAGACATGGACGACCGTTCGATCTCAATGCTCGTCTCGAGGTGGGACAGCCTCATTCCTCGGCGCTCACAGAGCCGCTCCAGTCATGCCCTGACCGCACAAATACTGGGAAACGACAGAATTCGCCTTCTCGCGTCGAGTCCCCTATTGTTGACTACGCTTCTCCTTGTTGAGCGCTGGGTAGGAGACCTGCCTCGACGGAGGTCCGTCCTATACGATAAGGCGATTGAGGTTCTTCTCATGACCTGGAACGTAGAAGGTCATGAACCGCTCAACCTCGACGAAGTACTCCCCCAACTTTCATACGTCGCGTACGAAATGACTACGAGTGGACTCCAGCGCTTGTCGGCGTCTCAATTGACGGACCTACTCCGAAGAGCGCGCAACGATATGCCTGATGTACTTGGTTACGCGCGGCTTAGCCCTAATGAACTGCTTGAGAGGATCGAACTTCGAAGCAGCCTCATCGTTCAAGCAGGACTAGTGGTAGAAGCTGGCCGCCTACAACAGAACTTCGAGTTTCGCCATCTCACTTTCCAGGAGTACCTGACGGCATTAGCGTGTGTAAAAGGATGGAACGCGAACGAACTCACGACCTCAGACCCCAAGTCTTGTCTTTCTCCTCACTACGGTGATGAGTCCTGGACGGAAGTAATACCACTGGCGGCGGTCTTATCGGGACGATCAGGTACGGATGTCATACAGAGCCTCCTGGAGTACGCTGACGAGGTCCTTCGCGAAGAGAGCGATGACTCCCCTGAGGAGGTGGTGGACGAGAAGTGGCAGAGAGTGCAAGATTGTCTCGGAGTCCTTGTATCGTGCCTTGTCGATGAGGTCACATGTCGACCGGAGACCGCACGAGAAGCATTCGCAACTTGTGTGGAGTTGGGTGCGATTGAAGGCATCGATGACCAGTACGTCGGCCTCCTGCTAGCAGGAAAATTCGCACCCGACTTCCGCGATGTTGTGCGCCACGGGGCTCTGGAACACAAAGCCGGTTCACTCGACTACGCTTCAGTTGCCGGCCAAATCCTCGAACACGACCTTCAAATCGGCACGCTTGAGGCCGGCGAACTAGTTGGCCAGATTCGCTCGCTTCTGAACGGTAACGATCTCTACCTGCAGATTTCTGCATGCGGCTTACTCCTATCTTTCGCATATCTCGGGTCGCAAAATGATCTTGTCGCTTACACTGAGCAAACGATCGCGGAGATTAACCAGGTCGTTGAATCACTGACATCCGACGTAATTGATCTATACACGGATGCGAAAACCCCCTCCAACTTGACCAGCATCGCGTCCTGGGCTTTGGCATGGATGCTGGACAACACCGAGATCTCAAATCCTTTAAAGCAACGTCTGATCGACCGCGCGCTCAATATTGTCTTCAAGGGGGATGGCAGCCGGGATGGCGGCTTCAGTTGCTGGCTGATTAGTCAGAACTGTCTCACTCGGCGCGGTAAGCTCGAAATTCGTCTTGACAGCGTCCAGAAGGGTCAAATTCGCGATACGATAGTCAATCTCGATCCCACCAGTAATCTGGATCATCGCGGTCGAGCCGCGTTCGTTCTTGCCTATATGGCAGAGGTTGTTTCAGACGTCGAACTCACGCAAGCGCTTAGGGCGCGTACAGATGCCCTCGGTAAGACAGGGCATCCCGAGCAGGAGGTGATCAAGCAGTTGCTAAGGGTGGAACGCTAACGCAACGCCGCCGTCCCGATCGAGCCTCTCAGTTGCCGTTTGAGCTGTCTCGACTGATGTACCATCTCATCGACCTCCCCGGGGCTACCACGCGACCGCCAGGAGCAGACCTTCAGGAGGTACGCGTTCACTGCGCCGAGGCTGCCCACGGGCGGTGGCGCGGTTGGGCTGCAGGCGGGCACTGACGCTCGACCCAAAGGTCCATGACGAAGGCATCACCCACCCAGCAAGGCCTGGCACAGCCGGCACAGGGTGCCCCCGTTGACCAGCTGGACGGCCTTGTCGAACCCCTCTGTATTCGGAATCTGCTCTCACCCGAAGCGCTCGGAATGCCGGACATCACACGGTCAATCTGGGCTGACTCGCATGTCTTGGTCTCATCTGATGTTTGACGTTTGAGTCCCAGCTGATCTTTGACGTTCGGGCTAGGAAGCTGAGGGTATGCGGGGTTTCTGGGCTTTCCAGCTGCGGACCGGTTGGTCGGTGCTGCGGCGTCCGCCGTCGGCGAAGCCGACGGTGATCGTGTGCTGGGCGACGTGGGCGTTGGTGAGACGGGCGAGTTTGTGGACGATGCAGTGTGCACCCCGCCTGGGTGCTCTCGGCGCAGCTCACACACCCACACCTCGATCTCTGCGGTGGTGTGGTGCGGGCACGACTCGGGCCGGTGCGAGCGGTCCATCAGCCCGGCCAGCCCGTCGGCGGCGTAGCGGACGCACCAGTTGTGCACGCTCTGGCGCGAGACTCCGAACTGGGCCGCGACGTCGGTCTTCTGCTCACCGCGTTGCACGGCGAGGACTGCGCGGTAGCGCTGCTCGACCGCGGTCATGTCCACCAGGGCAATCCCCGGCCTCCCCACCACGTCCAACCAGGATGGAGATCAGAGGCCGATCTCAGGCCCGAACGTCAAGTATCAGGTGACCTGAGTGCCAAACATCAGCCGGGATCAGACAGATGCATCGACGCCGGTACTGCCGAACCGCCTCTATGAGATCAAGGCGCCGCCTCCGGCGGCGCGGGCCGGCCACGCCGGCCCGCCGACCAACCCTCTACCTCCGGCCCGGGACGGCCGGCGGGTCTACCCGGCCCCTTCGCCAAGAGGTCAGCCGCTTGTCTCAGGGGCCGACCGTCATCCGTCGTTCGTCACACGTGCTCTTCTTACGTCGGCGGATGTTGAAGGTGTGGCTGCTGGTCGCTCAGCGCGAGATCATTCGGAAGGCCAGCCTGTCGTGCAACTTCTTCGACTCGCGCCAAGTCTGGCCGCCCTACGCGCATTCTCTCCAGGGCGTCTAGTGCCAGCACGGCCGAGAGGCCCAACGCCTGGTCGGTCGAATGAAGTGTTCTGAGGCTGCCCGCGCGATTGAGCGTCGGAGACGCATCTTGCGCTAAAGAAATATGGGCTTGAATCATCCCGTACGACGGATGGATAGCTTGAGCGAGATCTCGGTACAGATCGTAGAAGAGTCCTTTGTCGCTGAATCGATCGAACATCTGTGTGATACTCCAGCTTCGAAGCTCGCCTGGAGCTGGCTCCGTTGCTACGGCATCCGCTAGCTCCGGTGGATGTCCCAACGCTGACGAGAGACTCACCGCCCTGGTGATCCACTGGTACTCGGCTGCGCGTACGAGCTGATCCTCTCCGCCGTGTGTAAGTAGAACCCACTGAGCAGACACAGAACATTCCAGTGCAACGCGACTGCTGCTCGATGCGACGAGCGGTAGCCGAGCTCGAACTGACAATGCGGTCTCAACATGGTTCAGCGCGTGTGTCAAGAGTGGAAAGCATACGCGAAACTTGCGTTCGAAGGTTGACGAGATATCAAGTGGAAAGCTTAGCTCATTCCAAAGATCGATACATTTGCTTGCGGCGTCGGTATAACTATTGCCGGCGCTCGCCGAGCTGTCCGTCATGGGTGCAGCGTACTGACGAGGGGCAAGTCACTATCCGGAACGACCTGCGCGTGTGGCTCCCTCTGCCTCGATCGTCCACGCCGCGCCGGCTGCCTCAAGGGCGGCTTTGCCGTCGCTCCGCGATGCCTGCGGGCCCCCTTGACCCACCCGACACGACGAGGAGAGCGGCACCTACGAGGGAGCCGGAGGGGAGTAGGCACCCGGGGCGAGCGGACTGTCCAGTCCCGCGGCTGGGCGTCAAGCTCGCGTTGACAGTGGATCGCCGGAGGCCAGACCGACCGCCTGCGTGCCGAATACGCGCCAAACTTCGTGCCAGCGCGATCTTGGAGGCCGGGTAGCGGCAGGTCAGGGGCATGATCACGCCGGGGGAGCGGCTCCCCTTAAAAGGGTTCCAGTGTGGGTTCGAATCCCACCGGGGGCACCTCGCCTCGACTCACAGAACCGCCCGCTGACCAGCAGTGACACGGTCAGCGGGCGGTTCTGTGTTGTCACCGGCCGTGCTCATTGACTCTCGACCTACCTGAGGTGTGACCCTTGAACAGATCGAACCGTCAGACAGGGGCCGCAGATGAACGACGACGTGATGGCTCGCCTGAACGCGGCTGTCGAGCGTGGGCGCACAGGTGACAGGGCGGCCGCTCGGGCTGCCCTCGAGGCGCTCTGGACCGAGATCGGGGAGGACGACGGCGATGCCTTCCACCGCTGCGTGATCGCGCACTTCACGGCAGATGTCCAGGACGACGACCGCAGCGAGCTGCTGTGGGACGAACGGGCGTTGGCTGCCGTTGCCGCGGTGACCGACGAACGCGCACAGAAGTTCGACGAGTCGTTGCAGGTCCGCAGCTTCATGCCGTCGCTCTACCTGAGCATCGCCGACGACCACCGGCGCCTCGGCGATGCGGAGCGGGCCGCCTTTTTCCTCGCCCGGGCCCGGTCGGTCAGTGACGCACTTGGTGATGATCCTTACGGCGCGTTGGTCAAGAACGCAATGGAGAACATCGCCGCGGCACTCGCCGCCGGGTCGACGGAACGCCTTTCCTAGCCATCGGCACCGTGTACGTCCGGGCTCGTGGCGTGCGGAGGGCCTGCCGCCGTCTGCGTCGCGACGTCACGCGTCCAGAACTCCACGACGTGCCCGTCGGGATCCGTGACGTAGGCCGAGCGCTGACCCGGCGCTGTTGGATCGTCGCCGAAGTAGACCTCGTCGACGTGCACCCCGTGAGAACGGATCTGGGCCACGACCGCGTCGTAGTCACCCTCCGCGACAGTCATCGCGAAGTGAACATGCACGCCACCGCGCGAGCCGGCGATGCCGATCTGCGGCTTCCACAGACCGATGCGGGTCTGACTTCCCGACTGCAGCCAGACGGCTTCCCGCCCTCGGAACGCCTCTCCTTCCCAGCGTCCTACGACCGGCAAGCCGAGTACGCCGGTGTAGAACTGCTCGGACGCCGCAAGATCACGCACTTCCATGACGAGCTCGGTCACACCCGTCGTCGGGACTGGCATCTGCTTCTCCATCACGTCAACCGGACTGTCACAAGGACAGTCGCCCCTGAAGCCCGGTTGAGGTCAAGAGTGGCGAGTGAGTCGGCGAGCGCGTGCTGGCCGGCTAGGTGTACCTGGCCATCAGGTTGGTGGCAGTCGGCTCGTCGGTGGGAGTCCGCCGAGTGCGCTGTGGCGGCGTCGAGTGTTGTAGTACTCGATCCACGGAGCAAGCGCTGCCCGGCGTTCGGTGTTGCTGCGGAAGACCTGTTTGTAGGCCCACTCGTTCTGCAGGGTCCGGTTGAGTCGCTCGACTTTGCCGTTCTGCCACGGGCAGCGGTTTGATGAACACCTGCCGCGCGCCGAGTTGGTTGATGATCGCGCGCAGGGACCACTTGTAGGCCCAGGCGTTGTCGGTCATCACGCGCTCGATCCGGATGATGCCGTACGAGGCGAAGTAGGCCGCCGCGCGGGCGAGGAATCCGGCGCAGGTGGCGCCCTTCTCGTCGGTCAGGACCTCGGAGTAGGCCAGCCGCGAGTGGTCATCGACCACGGAGTAGGCGTAGTCGAACCCGACTTTGGTGCTGCGGTCCCGAGCGATACTCGCAGCTCCGCGGCCGTGGGCGCGCCATCCCCCGCCGTCGGGGATGCGCCCGATCTTCTTGACGTTCATGTGCACGAGCTCCCCGGGCTGGTCGCGTTCGTAGCGCACCGCGGTGGTCTTGCTGGCCCGGATGATCTGCCCGGTCAGTGGGTCGCAGTCGCGCAGGTAGGGCAGCTGTTGGCGGCGCAGGATCCGCGACACCGTCCGGGCGGGGACGCCGAGTTCAGGGCCGATCCAGTCCTGCCCGCGACGGGTCTGTCGTCGCAGCTGGACCACCTGCTGCTCGAGTTGGGGGCTGGTGCGCCTCGATGAGGAGAGCGGCCGGGACGAGCGGTCGCGCAAGCCGGACTCACCTTCGGTCTCGAGCGCCCTACCCAATGCGCGACCGTCTTGCGGGAAACGCCCATCTCCTTGGCCACGTGGGCCTTCGGCCGCCGCTGCCCGACAACGCGATCAACAATGGTCCGGCGGCCATGGAAGGTCAGCCGGGCATTACCGTGGGACACGAGAACCTCCGGTCGGAGTGGGTCCTAGACAAGCCACGCCCCAACCGGAGGTTCTCCTCAGGTCAACGACCTGACCGGGCGTGTCCCACGAACCCGGCTGTCACCAACGTCCTGGCCGAGTACAGCTAGGTGTAGTGACCATAAGCGTTGTTGACGGCGTATCGGCCTGAAGATGGGAGACCTTCGGGCGAGGTGTGACGTCGCCGCTAGACCGCGTATCTCGCGAGCCACCGGCTACAAGTGGCTGGCGCCGGCCAGGTTCGCAGCGCGGGCACATGTGTCCCCCAGTGATCACAGGGGCTCCACCGAACCACGCCCATTTGTTCGACCTCTTATGCGGCGAGGTGCAGGAGTGGTTTTCGGCGTGGTCTTCGCTGCGGGTCGATCCAGGCGGGTGGGATCAGCTCGGGGAGCCCGTCGCGGATGCGTACTTCCCACTCGGAGTGGTGCTGCAGCCGGTGACACGCGCGACACAGCATGACGCAGTTGTGCAGGGCCGTGTCACCACCGTCCTGCCAAGCTCTGATGTGGTGGACCTCGCACCACGACGGCGGCCGCCCACACCCGGCGCAGCCACGATCGCGGGCGGCGATCGCGCGGCGCAGACCATCGGGGATGGTGCGGGTGACCCGCCCGACATCGAGGGGTTGGCCTTTCCCGTTCAACACGACCGGGACGACCGCGGCATCGCAGGCCAGCATCCGCAGTGATTGCGGGCTCAGGGTGCCGCCGAAGTCCAGGCAGGCGGCGCGGGCCCGGTTCTCCAGGTCCTCCAGCCGGATCAGCACGGTCAGGTGTGGGCGGCGTCCGCCGCATTCGGGGACGTCACCGTGGTCGAGCACATACCCACACACGTCGGCCAGGGCGTCGGCCTGCCGTTGCGCGGCGCTGCGGTGCTCGTCACCGGTGGTGGGTCGGGCGTGGGCGTCGATCACGGTGGCAATGGCATCGAACATGGCCGCGTCGTCGAACCGGCCTTTGAGGGTGCCGCCCGCCTTTCCGCGGTGCCGGAGCAGGTGCAGTTCGTTGACCGGCGCGGGTGGGCGGTCGTCGGGCTCGGGGCCGTCCTCGTCGAGGGCCTCGACCAGCGCGATACCCCAGGTCTGCAGCTCCGAGGGCGTATATACCGCGGCTTTGTCGGCCAGTTGTGCTTCCGCACCGGCCCACACTTCCGGAGCGAGCCGCTCGGCGGCCGGGCTGGCGAGCACGCGGGCGATCACCGCGACGTACCGCAGCCCGGTGTGCCCGGCGGCGAACACCGCGGCGGTGGCAGGCAGCTTCGCGGGTAGTGCGGTGCCGTCGAGGCTCACCCGTGGGCAGACCTGTTCGGCGGCGACCACCCGCTGGCGGGCTTCGAACCGTTCCCATCCGAGTAGATCCGCCAACGCCGCCGGGGTGGACGTGTAGCCGCGCTCGGCGAACGTGCCGCGCCGTTCCAGGGTGGCCACGGTGGCAACGGTGAGTCGGTCCAACCGCCTGCTGGTGCCCTCGCACAAGGTGAGGACAGACAGCAGGTCGTCGTCGGTGGCGCAGGACTCCGCGGCCGCGGACAGCGCGTCGATCGCCTCGACCAGGAGGCGATGCGCGGTGGTGAGCGGGCTGTCCGACACCTCCTCATCATACTCGAACACATGTTCGAATCGATGTTCGTCGTCGCAGGTCACCAGCCGTTCAGCGCTAGTGGCAGTGCCGCTGGACTTGCCGATCGCTCCACGCCGTCCGCCACGGACTCGCGCGGCCGGCCTGGCTCGACCGCCCCGCCGGCATGGTGATCCGCCGCTGCGAACGCGCCCGTCCCGGGCGAGCCGGTGCACGTGGATGTGAAGAAGTCCGGCCTGCTCCGCGACGGCGGCGCCGGCGGGTGCCCGCGACAGCGACCGGTCCCGCCAGACCCGCACCGGCCACGGGTCGGGTTCAGCTCCGTCCACGCGGCCATCGACGACCACACCCACCTGGCCTACGCCGAGATCCACCCCGACGAGAAAGCCCACCACGGCCACGCCGCGCTCGGCGGCCACCCACTCATCAGCCGGGTCAACAACCCGGCTGGGCATGGCAGCTAGTCCGCGTGGCCGACGATGTTGACCACGATGCCGTGGGGGTCTCGGACGAAGAAGCGCCGTACGCCCCAGGGCTCGTGGGTGAGGGGGTGGACGATCTCGTAGCCGCGGCGTTGGGCGTCGGCGTAGGCGGCGTCGACATCGGCTACGGCGACGCTGAGCGACGACGGCTCCGGCGCGGTGCGGTCGCCGGAGACGAGGCTCACCTGCACGGTGGGGTTCGTCGGTGACCGGAAGCTGGCGACCCAGCCCATGTCGAACTCCTTCCGCAGCCCGAGGAACTCCTCGTAGAACTCGTGGCCGGTGGTGGCGTCGTCGACGTTGAGGTTCGGCACGATGCGGCGGTGGATCATCGACGCGCTCCCAGGGTTGATGGTCGGGAGGATCATCCTGCGCACACCGCGCACCAGGTCAAGCGTTGACGACCGTGCACTGTGGCGCAGTTGTCGGCCGTCGAGGCGCTACGGGAAACTGGATGCGTGACTCGCGAGGACGTCCCGGCACCGCCGACGGTCAGCCCGTCCATCGTGCTGCTCACGTTGGCGCACCGGATCGAGTCGGAGTTGGCCGCCGCGCTGGCGCCGCTGGGCCTGACGGTGAGCAGGCTGAGCCTGCTCGGGCACATCTCGGGTGTGCCCGGTGCCTCGTTCAGTGATCTGGCCCGGATGTCCGGGGTCGCGGTGCAGAGCGTCCACGCGGCGGTGAAGTCGCTGGTCGGTGCCGGGCTGGTCCGCGACACCACCGCGCGCGCCGGGTCGGCGTCGAACATCGAGCTGACCCCGGAGGGCGTTCGGCTGCTCGGCGAGGCCATGGCGGGGGTGGCACGTGTCGACGCGCTGCTCTTCGGGCCGGACGCCGACCCGATCCAGCAACGGGTCGCCGCCGCCCTGGACGGTGTCTTCGGAGAGCGCGCGCGGCCCTGACCGTCAGCTTCAGCCGCCCTGAAGGTCCTGTTAGGCTTCAGGCACTCTGAAGGTTGAGGGACGGGGTCTGGCTGTGGAAGCTCTGTTGCTGTCGGTGCACGTGCTCGCCGGCATCGTCTTCGTCGGAGGGTCGGCCGTCGCGGCGAGCCTGTTCTCCCGCTACGCGCCGGTCACCGCCGGGGTGGTGGTGGGGCCGGACGCGGCGGGCGTCGACGCCGGGTCGCCGTCCGACGGGGAGGGCGGACGCAGTCGGTCGGTCGCCGTCGCGCTGCACCGCATCACCCGGGTCTACGGGGTCTTCGGCATCGCCGTGCCGGTCGTGGGGATCGCGCTCGCCGTCGTCCAGGGGCGGATGGGGGAGATCTGGATCAACATCGCCATGGTCCTCACCCTGGCTGCCGGCCTGTTGCTCGCCCTGCTGATCGTGCCGGGGCAGCGGGATGCGCTCGCCGAGCCCGACGACGGTAGCCGGCTGCGCAGGCTGAGCATGTTCGCGGGCATCTACAACGTGTTGTGGGCGGTCGTCGTGGTGCTGATGATCGTCCGGCCGGGCGCGTACGCGTGACGCGGCGCTGACCCCCACCAGACGCCGAGCGCATTGGTTCAGAGGCGGTCATGAACCGTTGCGCGATCAGGGTGCAGCAATGTGACACGACGTGCATTGATGCGCGTCGTGCACGTTTGTAGGCTGGCGGCGCCCTCCCGCCACGGGCGGCCACCCGACGGCGTGCCTGGAAAGGACGTTGATGAGCGCGACCAGCGAACAGACTTCGAACGAGTCCCCGGCGGGGTCGGTGACCGCGATGACCCGGGTCCTGCCCGCGGACATGACCGAACGCGGGAAGTGCCCGTTCGATCCGGCGCCCGGATTGGAGCGGCGCCGGGGGGACGGGCCGGTGCAGCCGTTGACGCTGCTGAACGGCGCCCGTGCCGTCCTGGTGAGCGGGTTCGAGGAGGCCCGGGCAGTGCTGGCCGACCCCCGGTTCAGCTCTGACCGGGTACGCCACCGCGACGCCTCCCAGCTGCAGCCGCACGAGGTCGCCGAGATGGCCGCTGCTGCCGAGCGGGGCGAGGCCCCGGCCGGGACCGGGGTGGAGAGCCGTACCGACGGGATGTTCGTGTTCATGGACCCGCCTGAGCACACGCGGCTACGGCGCCTGCTCACCGGCCAGTTCACCGTGCGGCGGATGAAGGCTCTGGAGGCGCGGCTCACCGAGATCGCCGTCGAGCACATCGAGGCCATGCAGGCGAGGGGCACCGAGGCCGATCTGGTGGCCGCCTACGCGCTGCCGATCCCCTCGCTGATGATCTGCGAGCTGCTCGGCGTCGACTACGCCGACCGCGAGGAGTTCCAGGCGAACACGGCCATCGCGTTGAACATCAACTCCGGGGACGAGGAGCGGGCGCGCGCCGGCGCGGCGCTCTACGGGTTCATCCAGCGCCTGGTGAACGAGAAGCGGGAGAACCCGACCGACGACCTGCTCTCCGGCCTCGTCCACGACTCCGACCCGCCGCTCACCGACGCCCAGCTGGTCGACATGGCACTGGTGCTGCTCGGGGCCGGCCACGAGACCACCGCGAACATGCTCGGTCTCGGCACGCTCGCACTGCTGGAGAACCCCGACCAGCTCGCCGCGCTGCGCGCCGACCCCACGCTGATCGACAACACGGTCGAGGAGCTGCTGCGCTACCTGAGCATCGTCCAGCTCGGGGTCACCCGGGTGGCGACCGAGGACGTCACCGTCGGCGGGGTCGACATCCCTGCCGGAACGACCGTGGTGATCGCGATGCCCGAAAGCAACCGCGACCCACGGCAGTTCCGCGATGCGGACCGGCTCGACGTGCACCGGCACCGCACCCCGCACCTGGCCTTCGGCCACGGCGTTCACCAGTGCCTGGGCCAGCAGCTGGCCCGCATCGAGATGCGCATCGGGTTCAGCGAGCTGCTCACCCGCCTGCCGAACCTGCGGCTGGCCGTCCCCGCCGCGGAGGTCCCGCTGCGCAACGACATGCAGATCTTCGGCGTCCACGCGCTGCCGGTGACCTGGGCCTGAGCCCGGGCGGCGATACTCGGGCAGCACCGCATCCGGCGACCACGAGGGGGACAGGATGGCCGTTTCCGTGCCGCCGGGCACGCAGTCCCGTGCCGGCGAGACTGCGGCGGTGGTGGGGCGTCGCGAACGGAAGAAGCTGGCCACCCGGGCCGCCGTTCGCGAGGCGGCGCTGCGGCTGTCCGTACGGCACGGCGTCGAGAACGTCACCGTCGAACAGATCGCGGCGGAAGCCGACATCGCGCTGCGAACCTTCTTCAACCACTTCCCCAGCAAGGAAGACGCGGTGGTGGCCGCATCGGCGGCCGGCGCCGACGCGGTCATCGTGGCCTTCCGGGCCCGGCCGCGAACGGAGTCGGTGCTCCAGGCGATCCGCGAAGCGGTGCTCGTCGTCATGGACCAGAGCGACGCGGCCGGCCGCGACCACATCGAGGCACTGCGGCTGATCCGCAAGGCGCCCTCCCTGGTCCCGCACCAGCTCGCCATCCTCGCCGTGGCCGAGAAGGCGCTCGCCGAGGCGATCGCCGAGCGCCTCGACCCCCATGGGGACCCGGCCGGGACAGCCGTTCCACCCGCCGGGCCGATCTACCCGGCTCTCTGCGCCGCAGCAGCGTTCGCGGCTCTGCGTCTCGTCGTCGACCGGTGGCTCGACCAGGCCACCGGGTCCGACGACGCCCCGCCGCTCGACGCCTTGCGCGCGGAGATCGACCAGGCGATCACCGAGCTCGCGGCCGGCCTGGACCGGCCCGGCACCTCCTGAGCAGAGGAACCACCCACAACGAGCGCCACCCCCGGCGGAACCCGGAACCGGGATCCGACGGGGGTGGCGTGTGAGGCGGTGACGAATCAGGCCTCGTGACGTCCCGTGCGCTGTGTCAACGTGCGACGCGCGGTGGATGTGGCGGCTCCGCCGAAGGTGGCCGGAGCAGCCCCGCCACTAGTGGGACTCGTGGGAGTCCTTCTTGTCCTTGTCCTTGTCGTGGTCCTTGGACTCGGCGTTGTCGTAGGACTTGTGGGAGTCCTTCTCGTGGCCGTTCTGGTCGCCGTACTTGTCCTTGTCCTTGTCCTTCTGACCCTCGTCGCGGCCGCGGTCATCGCCGCGATCACCTCTGTCACCGCGGTCGTCGCGGTCACCGGGGAAGCCCGGGAAGCCGGGGAAGTTCGGGAAGTTCGGCCGGTCGTCGCCAATTCCCGGAATGGTGATTCCCGGAATGGTGATCGGGCCGATGACGATCGGCGGAATGACGATCGGGGGGATGACGACCGGCGGGATCGGGGGCGTCACCGTCGGGCTGGTGGTGGGCGGCGCGGTGGTGGTGGTCGTCGGCGGGACGACGTCACAGTCCGGCCGGGTGATCGTGTTGGTGTCGAGGGTGACTGCACCGTTGCGGGCCAGCAGTCGTCCCTCCACGTCGGCGCCGGTCTGGGCGGTGATCGAGGTCAGCGCCAGGATGGTTCCGACGAAGTCCGAGCCGGTGCCCAGGGTGGCCGAGCTACCCACCTGCCAGAACACGTTGCAGGGGTCCGCTCCGTTGATCAGCGAGACGTCACTGGCCGACGCGGTGATCAGCGTGGAGGCCGCCTGGAAGATGAAGACCGCGTTCGGGTCGCCCTGCGCGTCGAGGGTGAGCGTGCCGGTGATCTGCAAGGTTCCGCCGCCGTACACGCCCGGAGCCAGGGTCAGACCGCCGAGCTCGGGGCCGACCGCGGTGACCGGGGAGCGCCCGGCGGCGTCGTTGTAGGCCGTGGTCAGGTCGTCCTGAGCCTGTGCCGCGACGGCGTCGGCCGCGTGGAAGACCCCGTTGACCACGATTCCCGGCGGGAAGCCGACGATCGCCGATCCCGGGCTGACGCCCACGTCACCGGAGATGACCGAGGGGCCGGTGTTGGTCACCGTCGAGCCCGCGAGCACGGCGAAGGACGTGGCCGTGCCCAACCCGACCGGCGCCTGGGCCGATTGCGCCGATGCCGGCGACATCCCCGCGACACCCACCATGAGCACCATGACTGCGGCAGTTCCCACCGCCAGGACGGCTCCCAGCGAGGCACGCAGCCTGTTTGGGTGAGCCGAATGTTTTGCCGATGTCACGAAGTTTCTCCCTACCGGTGAACGTCCCGAAGGCCGGCCCCGAATGAATTCGGGGCCGTCGGAAACGGATCTGACTCCTCAGCGACTTAACGAACGTCGCTCGATGCGGCAACGGCAGGAGAAGACAGTTACACTTCTTTCACACCTGTGTTCAGGAATACCCATTCGGGTGGAGAAAATGCTGGATCGGCAAGCACGGTGCGTGACGAGAATCCGGGGTGAGAGCGGTCTGGGTTAGCCCGCTCGCGCCGGACCGCCACTCGTAGCGCCCAGCGCGGCCGTCGCAGGAGCGATGACGGCGCGGCAGACGGGTGGCCGGGCCCCCCGATCGGCCGTGCGGGCCGCTCCGGGACGGAAAGACTTCGCCCTCGTGGATGAGGATCCCCGCCGGTGGTTAGGGTGGACGCCGCAGCGAGAACGTGCGCAACTCGAGGAGGTGGGACCGATCACTGCTCGTTCAGGCCGGGTGCTCCCCCTCCACGGCCGTGCGGTCGACCCGACGTAGGTCACCGAGGGAGCGCCCACGGGCATCTCGAAAGGCTCCTATGTCGGCTCCACCGTCAGCTTCTTCCTCCTCCGTGCCTCTCCCGGAACCCGAGTCCGCCACGGTCAGCACGCTGCGCGCCGCAGGCTGCGTCTACGCCGAGGACGAGGCGCGCCTGCTCCGCTCGGCGGCCCGGACCCCGGCCGACCTCGTCGCGATGGTCGACCGGCGGGTCGCCGGCGTGCCCCTCGAACAGGTCCTCGGCTGGGCGGAGTTCTGCGGTCTGCGGATAGCCGTGGATCCCGGGGTCTTCGTGCCCCGCCGCCGCACCGAGTTCCTCGTCCAGCAGGCCGCCGCGCTCGGACGGGTCGCCGGGTCCGGCGCCACGGTCGTCGTCGACCTCTGCTGCGGGTCCGGTGCCGTGGGCGTCGCGCTGGCCGCGGCCCTGGAGCGGGTCGAGGTGCACGCCGTCGACATCGACCCTGCCGAGGTGCGGTGCGCCCGGCGCAACCTCGCCGACGCCGGTGGTCACGTCTACGAGGGCGACCTCTACGAGCCGCTGCCCCTCGTGCTGCAGGGCCGGGTGGACGTGCTGGTGGCGATCACGCCCTACGTGCCCAGCGAGGCGATCAGGTTGATGCCGCCGGAGGCCCGGCTCCACGAGCCGCGAGTGGCGCTCGACGGCGGTGCGGACGGGCTCGACATCCTGCGGCGGGTGGCCGCCGCGGCGCCGCTGTGGCTGAGGCCGGGTGGCCACCTGCTGACCGAGACGAGCGAGCGCCAGGCGCCGCAGGCCGCGGCCGCACTGGCGGAGCAAGGGCTGATTGCGCGGGTGGTCGCCTCCGAGGACCTGGGCGCCACCGTCGTGATCGGGACCCGACCCGGCTAGCGGAGTACGCCGGACGCCGTCAGAGGCCGGCGGCCACTGCGCGCAGGTGCTGGTGCACCCCGTCGTACGCCTGCACCGGGGGCAGCAGCGCCTTGGCGACCTTCACGACGGCCGTGAAGTTCGGGTCGACCATGTTGGCGATCGGCGACTCGCAGATCTGGGTGAGCAGTTGGTAGGCGTCCATCTTCCCCATGCCCAGCAACCGGCAGAGCCAGCCGATCATGTCGACCTGGGCGGCCCGCCACGCGTCGTCGAGCGGCCTGCCGGAACCGACCGTCATGAGGTAGCCGTCGTCCTCGATCCGCGGCCAGGCGGGCGCGCCGCCCTTGATCAGGTCGACGATCAGGGTCACGTCCATGGCGGTCTCCACGGCGACCCCGCAGCTCTCGCCTTCGCCCTGCCTGGCGTGCCCGTCGCCGATGGAGAAGAGCGCCCCCTCGACGTTGACGCCCAGGTAGCAGGTGGCGCCCGCCCGCATCTCCGGCGTGTCCATGTTGCCGCCGAACGTGTCCGGGACGGCCGTGGAACGCACCTCGCCGCGTTCGGGTGCGACGCCGACGGTGCCGAGCATCGGCTCGAGGGGGAGCAGGATCCGGTGGTCGGTGTCGTGCGCGGCGAAGGTGACGGTGCGGGCAGCGGCGTCGATCTCGTACACCCAGGTCAGTTCGGGCAGCGGATCCTGCAGGGTCGCCGTGCGGGTGGTGCCGGTCAGTCCGCCGAACAACGGGAGAGTGGTGGACACTCCCCAGTCCCTGGCCGGTTCGATCGACACGAAGTGCAGCGCGAGGGTGTCGCCGGGCTCGGCGCCCTCGACGTAGAACGGGCCGGTCTGCGGGTTGGTGTAGCGGGTGTCCAGCAGCGCACCGGCCCTGTCCTCGGTGCGTCGCAGGCGTCCGGAGAAGGCGTCGTCGGACCACAGCCGGAGCACCGAGCCCGGCCGGACCCGCCGGACGGGTGCCGTTCCGCCGAAGGTCCAGCCGTACTCCTCGCGCGTCGGTGCGAACTCGATGACGTCCATGATCCTCCGTGTCACGTGGCGAGCCGTTCGTAGTTCGGGGCGAAGCCCAGTAGCTCCTCCACCGACAGGGCGAGGCGCAGCAGCCGCGCGTCCGTGCCGCGCCGGCCGACGAGCTGGACGCCCAGGGGCAGGCCGTGCTCGCCCAGCGCCGCGGGCAGGCAGACCGCCGGGGTGCCGGCCAGGCTCCACCTCGTGCAGAAGCGGGGGTCACCGTTGTCGCCGGCCGGTGGGGCGGCGCCGGCCGCCGGAACGGTGAGCACCGCGTCGACGGCGGAGAGCGTGCCGTCCAGTTCGGCGAGGAGGTCGGTGCGCCGGTCGAGCGCGTCACCGTAGGTCTCGGCGCTGATCGTGAGGGCGTGCTCGAGGAGTTCGCGGACCTTCTCGCCGAGCAGGTCGCTGCGCTCGATCCCCAGCCGTCCGATGCCGGCCGCGCCCTCGAACTCCGAGATCGTCCGGTGCAGGGAGAGGCCTTCCCCGCCGCAGAGCGGGGTGGTCAGCTCGTCCACCTTCGCGCCGGCGTCCGCTAGCAGCCGTGCCGTGCGCTCCAGCGCCGCGCGCATCTCGTCGGTGGTCATCGACCAGTCCTGGGTGCGGACCACCGCGATCCGCAGGCCCGCGGGGTCGAGCGGCCCGGAGGCGCCGTCGAATCCCAGACGACCAGCGGCCATCACGTCGGCGGCGGTGCCCGCCAGCGAGACCGTGCGGGCGAACGCCCCCACCGTGTCGAAGCTCGGTGCGAACAACCACAGTCCCTCGGTGGGGATGGAGCCGTACGTGGGCTTGAATCCGACCACCCCGCAGTAGGAGGCGGGCCGGACCACCGAGCCGTTGGTCTGTGTCCCGATCGCCAGTGGCACCTCGCCTGCGCCCACCGCGGCTGCTGATCCCGTGGAGGAGCCGCCCGCGCTGAAGGCGGGATGCCACGGGTTGCGGGTGGCGCTCGCGCCGAAGTACGCGAACTCACTGGTCACGGTCTTGCCGACGACTACGGCCCGCCATTGTTGGAGCGCAGTCACCGCTGCGGCGGTGCGCTCCGCCTGCCGCGCGGGCACGGCCGCGGTGCCGAGCGAGGTCGGCAGGCCGGCGACGTCGAACAGGTCCTTGACGCCCAGCGCGAGTGCATCGGGCCGATCGTCGGAGGCGCCCGGGGACGTGCCGACGCACGTGAACGCCCGAAGGCTCCGGTCCAGCTCGGACACGCGGTCGAGTCGGTCGGTCATCGTTATCCGCCTCTCACTCTCCGGACAGCGCAAGGAACCGCCAGTGCAGGATCACCCGCTCCATCCTCCCGACAGCGCTCAGCAGAGCCAGCGAGAGGAAACCGACGACGATCAGGTTCGCCAGCACGGTCGGGACGTCGTAGAGGCTCCCGGCGATCAGGATCGCGTGCCCGAGCCCGGAGTCGGACGAGATGAACTCCCCGATGATCGCCCCGATCAGCGCCAGCCCGGCGGTCAGCCGCAGGCCGCCGCAGATGTTGGTCACCGACGACGGCAACACGAGCAGCCGGAAGATCCGCCGGGTCGGGGCTCCCATCGACCGCAGCATCCGGATCTGCAGCGGGTCGGTGCCCCGGGCCCCGTCGAAGGCCAGAACCAGCGCAGTCACCACCACCGAGGCCGCCGACATCACCACCTTGGACGACTCACCGGTGCCCGCCCAGACGATGACGATCGGGGCGAGGGCGGCGATGGGCGTGGCGCCGAGGAAGGCGATCGCGGGCCGCAGCATCTGCTCCACCAGCCGCGAGTACCAGAGCCCGACCCCGACGGCGGCGCCGATCACGTTGCCGATCACGAAACCGGCCACCGCCTCGACCGCCGTGGTGCCGGCGTCGCGGAGCGTCGCGCCCGAGCCGACACCCCGCACGAGGGTCTGCCAGATGAGCTCGGGGCTGCCGTACAGCAGCGAGCTGACCGACCCGCTGTTCACCGCGTACTGCCACGCTCCCAGCGCGACCGCGAGCAGCACGACGTCGAGGACGATCGCCACGCCGAGCGAGCGGTGCCGTCGCCCGGCCGCGTCCTGACGGCGCGCCGGCCGCCGTGCCACCGCTGGCTGCTCCGGCGCCGCGGGCCGGGACAGCTCCTGCGTGGTCTGCGCGGACGTACCAGTGGGTCTCACGACTCGATCTCCTGCCAGATGGTGCGCACGTAGTGGCCGAACCCCTCGACCTCGCGAACCTCGAACGGCGCGAGGCCGGTGGCGGCGAACGGCACCTCGTGCACCGCGGCGATCCGCCCCGGACGCCCGGACATCACCAGCACGACGTCCGACACGGCGACGGCCTCGTCGATGTCGTGCGTGACCATGAGCGCGGTGCCGCCGGAACGCCGGAACACCAGGAGGAGCTCGGCTTCGAGCTTCAGCTTGGTCTGGTAGTCGAGCGCGGAGAACGGCTCGTCGAGCAGGAGCAGGGCAGGCTCCGTGCTCATCGTCCTGGCGAACGCCGCCCGCTGCCGCATCCCACCGGAGAGCTGGCACGGGTAGTAGGACTCGAAACCGGCCAGCCCGTAGGTCGGGAGCAGCTCGGCCGCCTTCGCGCGGGCCGCCCGCCTCGGCGTGCCCTGTGCCTCCAGGCCCAGCGCCACGTTCTGCGTGACCGTGCGCCAGTCGAGCAGCAGGTCGCGCTGGAACATGTACCCGATGCGCTTCCCGTCGGCCAGTATCGCGTTGTGGACGGTGCCGCTCGCCGGTCTGCCCAGGCCCGACACCAGGTTCAGGAGCGTCGACTTCCCGCACCCGCTCGGCCCGACGATCGACAGGAACGTGCCGTGAGGCACCTCGAAGGAGACGTCCTCGACCGCGGTGTAGTCGCCGAACCGCACGGTCACGGCGTCCAGCGCCACCGGAGCGGGCGCCACGGTGGCGCTCACTGGCCCGTCATCGAGGACTGGGCCTTCTGGGCGAAGGAGTTGTCGACGATCTGGCCGAACGGCACGTTGCAGCTGCAGTTGCCGAGCTGGCGGCCCAGGGTCATCAGGGTGTTCCAGCCCTGCTGGGAGACCGGAGTGCTGTCGGCCGGGATGTGGTTGTCGATCTGTCGCTGGATGGCGGCGTCGACCACCGCGGGCGGGAGGTTCGGGAACTCCTGGCGCGCCACCGCCTTCGCGTCGTCCGGGTGCTGGTAGACGTGCTGGGCGCCCATCTCGAGGGCGTTGACGACCTTCTGGGTCACCTCGGGGTTGGCGCGGACGTAGCTCTCCCTGGCCTGCAGTCCGGTGTTGGTGAACTCCCCGATGGCGTCGGCCCAGCTGTAGAGGACGTGCGCGCCGTCCTGCTGCACCGCCATGTCGACGTTGGGTTCGTAGGCCACCGCCACGTCGGCCTGGCCGGCCAGCACCGGACCGATCTCCGTGCCCGGTGACACCGTGGTGATGTGCACGTCCTTCGTGGGATCCAACCCGGCCTGTTTGATGCTGTTCGTCAGCACGCTGTGGTTGGTGTTCGGCGGCGGCGAGGTGACGAAGGTCAGCCCCGCGAACTGCTTGGGACTCGTGAACGGCGTGCTGATCTTCTTCGACACCGCGAAGTACTGGGCCCGCGACACGAGCTCGGCCAGCACAAGTCCGTCTCCACCCTTTTCGCGCGAGATCTCCGAAAGCGTGGCATCGCCGAGGGCGAACTGTGCCGAACCGCCCAGAACTGCGGCGAACGCCTGCGAGTCGCCGCCGGCAGCGGAGAGGTCGAGGGCGATTCCCTGCTGCCTGAAGTACCCCTCGTGCTGGGCGACGTAGAGATCGATGTAGCCGAGGTTGTGCACCGCTTCGGACAGGTTCACCCTGGTCATCCCATTGGCGGAGGTTGCGGCCGGTGTGTCGCCGGCACCGCAGGCGGTGAGCGCCAGTGTCGGGACGAGCGCCAACGCGGCGAGCCACGGTCGGCGCAGCGCACCGTGCGGTGCGCCGCCGAACATCCTCCACAGGGACACATATCCTCCACGGATCATGAGAAGTAGATCGGACGGGACTCCGGTCGGCCTCCCGCCGTGTTCGACCTATGCCGATCCTTTGACACCGGGCTACGGAAGTCGAGTTAAGCTCGTGTGACCGGGAAGTTTCCGCTCGCACTCTCTCGAATGTTTCGAAGTGCGGAGAATGGAACGGCTCTCGAATTCGATATCCCGGGCCGACGGAAATGCTGAGAACCGGCGGAGCTCTTGTCGTGTTCCGTCGTCGAGGCCGGCACGCTCGGTGATGAGGCTCCTCGACGAGGGCGCGGAGCAGGGACGACGGGCGACCGGCCGCCGTCGCGGACGGACGGAGTCCGGCTGTGCCGGCGCAGGCGACAACCGTCCCGGCTGCCGTCCGCGGCCCCATCCGGCAGCGGCGCGCGGCCGGGCGGGTAATCCGGCACCCGGCTGCGGGCGCCGAATCCCCGGGTGGCCCGGGAAGGCAGCCGGTGTGATTGCCGCAACTGGCCTGCGCGGCCGACGGGCCTGTTGACCGATGCCGTACTGTCAACCAAGTGGTTGGTGGAGTGCAGGGGGAGCGACGCGACCAGCTGGTCGCCGCGGCGTTCCGGCGTGTTGCCGAGATGGGGTTCGAGGGGCTGCGGCTGCGGCAGGTCGCCGAGGACGTCGGTATCGACCACTCGACGCTGCACCACCACTTCGCCACCAAGCAGGACCTGGTCGGGGCGGTCGCCGAGTACACGACGAGGCACTTCTGGGCGGCGGCGCCGCAGAGCGCCGAGCCGGCCGCCGCGCTGCGCGAGCACCTGGCGGCGCTCCGCCGGATGATCGAGGACCGGCCCGACCTCCTCGTCGTCACGGCCGAGCTCGACCTGAGGGGGCGCCGCGATCCGGCGGTAGCCGCGGCGATGGAGCACCACGAGGCCGGGTGGCGCGAGGTGCTGACGGGAGTGCTGGCCGCCGGCGCCGCGCAAGGGGTGTGGGCGACGCCCGTCGAACCGGTGGTCGCCACCGAGCTCGTGATCGCGACGGTCAAGGGTGTCCGGCTCACCCCCCGGGTCGCGGCACAGGCGTTCGAACAGCTCGAGGCCCTGCTGATCGGCGGGGCATCCGGGAACGCGGAGAGGGAGCGGCAGTGAGCGCACCAGGACGGGTGATCATCATCGGCGGCGGCATCGGCGGTCTGTGCCTCGCCCAAGGCCTGCGCCGGGCGGGCATCGACGTCGCGGTCCACGAGCGCGACCAGGCCGTCGGCAGCCGGTGGGAGGGGTACCGGATCCACGTCAACCCGGTGGGGGCGCGGGCGCTGCACGCCTGCCTCCCCGAGGCCGGTTGGCGGGAGTTCCTGGCCACCACCGGCTCCGGCGGCGACTTCGGCTTCCTGACCGAACAGATGGAGGAGCTCGTCGTCGTCGAGGAGTCGGTCATGTACCCCGACGGCGCGGACCCGGCGGAGAACCACTACGCCGCCGACCGGGCCACGCTGCGGCGGCTCCTGCTGACGGGCCTGGAGGACGTCGTGCAGTTCGGTGCCGAGTTCGTCGGCTACGAGCAGCGCCCGGACGGCACGGTCGAGGCGTCCTTCGCCGACGGCCGCACCGTGGTCGGGGACGTGCTGGTCGGAGCGGACGGGGCCGGGTCCCGGGTGCGCCGGCAGTACCTGCCCCACATCCGCACGGTCGATGCCGGCGCGGTCGGGGTGGCGCACAAGCTCTGGCTCACCGACGAGGTGCGCGCCGCACTCCCGTCACGGCTCGGCACGGGGATGAACATCGTCAACGTGAACGCGCCCTGTTTCCTGTTCACCTCGGTCTTCGAGCCGCCAGACGGCTCCTCCCCGCCGTACCTGCTCTGTGCACTCGTGGCGCGTCCCGACCTGCTCCCGCCCGACGTCACCGAGCTCGACAGCGATGCGCTGCGGGCCGTGGTCGACGTGCTCGTGGCGGGCTGGCATCCGCAGCTGCGCCGCGCGCTGGCCGAGTCGGACCACGGCAGCCGCAGCGCCATCGCCTTCCGCACCGCGGAGCCGGGGGAGCCGTGGCCGGCCACCCCGGTGACGGTGATGGGCGACGCGATCCACCTCATGCCGCCTGTCGGGGGGCTCGGCGGCAACACCGCGCTGCGCGACGCGCACCTGCTCAGCCGCCTGCTGGCCGCAGCCGCCCGCGGCGAACGCGACACGGTCTCGGCGATCGGCGCGTACGAGTCCGACATGCGGGAGTACGGCACCGCGACCGTCCGCTACGTGCTGGCGCAGAAGGAGCAGGCGCTGTCCCGGGGCGTGCTGGCGACGGCAGGGGCCCGCGGCTGGTTCCGGCTGTGTGCCGCGGTGCCCGCGCTGCGTCGCCGCAGCCTCGGGAGCAGCTTCGCGGGCCCGGCCACGGCCCGTGCCTGGGAACGGGTGTGAGTGCGAGCGAGCCGGACGTCAGCGCCCGCCGGTCGGGAGGCGCCGCGCCAGCGCGGCGATGACCGCGACGCCCGCTGCCAGTGGCACGGCGAGGAAGAGGGCGCCGACCGGCCACAGGTTCGCGCCGACGACCTCGGCGGCCGCGCTGTAGACGCAGAACAGCACCACCGCCGGCGCGGCGACGCCCACCAGCGCCACCCGCACCCCCCGCAGGTATCCGGCGGCTCCCGACAGGACGGCCAGCCCGGCGCCTGCCGTCGCCCAGTGGCTCACGCGCACCGGCGATGCGAGGGTGTTCGGGTCGCGGGTGGGCACCACGCTCCAGTCGGCGGGGAACACCGCCCACCACAGGACGGCCGTGGCCAGGGCGAACAGCGCCGTGACACCCGCGGTCCGGATCATCCGGCAGCCACGAACTCGATCTCGGGCTCCACGCGCACGGGGGTGGCGAGGCTGTTGGCGATGAAGCACTCGCGGTGCGCCACCTCCACGAGGTGACGCACGCGCTCCTCGCTCGGACCGGCGGCGAGCACGATCCGGGGCCGTAGCACGATCTCCGCGAGCCGGATCGGGCGCTGCGCCTCCGGCATCGTGGCCGTCGCGTCGTCGCGGTAGTCGCGCACGTCCAGGCGCGCCCTCGCGGCGACGGCCAGGAACGACAGCAGCTGGCAGGACGCGGCGGCGAGCACCACGAGCTGCTCGGGGTTGAGCAGGGCCGGGTCGCCACGGAACGCCGGGTCGGACGACAGCGCCAGCTCCGCCCCGGCGGGTGGGGCCGAGCCGGTGTGAGCCCGTCCGTAGTGGTCGTAGCCCGCGGCGGTGGAGCCGGACCACGAGCAGAGGGCGCGGTATCGGTGGACGGGCGGCTCATCCATGATCAGACCCCATGATCAGAATCTAGCCCGCTCAGGCGAGCGCGCCGAGCAGTGCGGCGAGCTCGGCGGGCCGGTTCTCCGGGACCATGTGGTTGGTCGCGATCTCGTGGTAGCGCCAGGCCGGGCTCTCCCGCGCGTGCCGGGCCGGTATCTCGAAGGGGCCACCGGGGTCGGCGGTCGCCCGGATGTACGTGCGGCCGAGACGCTGCTCCTCCAGCGGCACGGGGAGCCGGACCGGCTCGGTGAACGTCCCGACCGGCTGCGCCGTGCGGCGCAGGTTCGACCACGCCCCCGTCGCCGGGTCATCGAATTCCCGCGGCTCGGCCGGGACGAGCCACGGCGCTCCGATCTCCGCCACCGGTCCCGCGGGGGGCCGCCCGCTGAGCGAGGCGATGCTGTCGCCGTCGGCGGGCACGAACGCGTCGAGGTAGACGAGCTCGCGCACGCGGTCGCCGATGTGCTCCAGCGCGCCCGTGACGACCATGCCCCCGTAGGAGTAGCCGAGGAGCACGACGTCGTCGAGGTCCTCGTAGCGCACCACGTTGACGACGTCGAGCACGTGCAGCGACAGGTCGACGTGCGGGCCGGTCAGGTGTGAGCGTTCGCCGATGCCGGTGAGGGCGGGGGTGAACACCTCGTGGCCGTCGGCCTGAAGCAGCCGCCGTACGAGCCGGAACCCGTAGGAGCCGCCCCAGGCGCCGTGTACCAGGACGTAGCAGGCCACCTGGTCAGCGCGTGGGAAGGCCGGCGTCGCGGCTGCCGGTGCGGTCGGCGGTGGGCCGGGGAGCGAGCGGGCCACGCGAGCGGCGCCCCAGGAAGTCGCGGCCCTTCTTCAGCATCCGGCTCGTCGAGGTCGGTCCCCGCCGAGCCTCGATGAGGTCGCCGATGCGTCCGAGCAGCCAGCCCACGAGCGGTGCCGCGACCGCCAGGATGAGCCACATCCGCAGTCGCGCCGAGAAGAACGCCCACATCGGGCTCACCTCCATCGAGCCGGTCGGTCCGGCCCGGCGGCGGGGAGCCTATGCGGGTGTGACCCTTCCCGCACGATCAAGCGCCACCGTCATCGGGCCCCGGACGGACCCGAGCGTCAGCGCAGGTGCTTGATGACCTCGGCGAACGCGGCCATGTGCGGCTCCAGGACGCTGATGTAGCTGAGGCCGAACTCCTCGCGGTAGCGCCGCAGCCGGTCCGCGATCTCGGCGGGCGAGCCGATCAGCACCCCGGGAAGCTGGGTGAGCTGGTCGTCGTCGAGGCCGCTGGCCTGGCGGATGATCTCGAGGTCGACCTTCTCGGCGCTCTCGCCGAGCGCCGCGACGAACAGGTTCAGCTCGATGTCGGCGAAGCGGTCGCCTGCGGCGTCCCGCAGCACCTGAATGCGGCGGGCGAGCGCCTCCTGCGGGGCCACCCCCGGGGTCACCCCGGCCATGATGGAGAAGCTGAAGATGTCGGCCTCGCGGCCGGCGAGACGCAGCATGCGCTCGCCCGCGCCCCCCAGCATGATCGGCGGCTGCGGGTGGTCGGCCTCCGCGGCCAGCAGCGCCCGCGTCTCGGCCAGGGTCGTCTCCAGCTTGCGCAGTCGCTCGCCCGCGGTGCCGAACGGCACGCCCGCGGCCTCGAACTCGGTCGGGACGTAGCCCGTGCCGAGCCCCAGCTCGAGGCGGCCGTCGGTGAGGCGGTGCACGTCGGCGACGTCCCGGGCCAGGTATGCGGGGCTGAGGATGCCGGCGTTGAGCACGAACGTGCCCAGCCGGATGCTCGTCACGTCGGCCGCGGCCACCAACGCGGGGAACGGCGCAGTCAGACCCAGGTGGTCGGCCACCTGGAGCACGTCGTACCCGAGGTCCTCCACTTCCTTCACACGCGCACGCCAGCCGGATCGGGAGCCGACGGTGAGCAGAGTGACGCCGAAGCGGAACGGGTGGTTGGTCATGACTGCCTTTCGTGCTGATCAACGGGTGAGCCGCCGAGGCGTCCCGAATGGAGTACGTACGCCAGCACTGCCGGGTTCACGATCTTCGTGTCGACCGGAACGGGTTCGACCCTCCGGACCCTGTCCGCCGTTCGGAACGCGATCACATCTTGGCCGCGGCGCTCTTGATCGCCTCGCGGATGCGGAAGTAGGTGCCGCAGCGGCAGACGTTCTCGATCTCGTCGATCTCCGCGTCCGTCGGGTCGGCGGTCCTGTTGAGCAGGGCGACGGCGGCCATGATCTGGCCCGGCTGGCAGTAGCCGCACTGGGCGACGTCCTGCTCCAGCCAGGCCTCCTGCACGGGGTGCAACTCGTCGCCGTCGGCGAGGCCCTCGATCGTGGTGACGTCGCGGCCCTCCACCTCCGACACCGGCGTGACGCAGGGGTTGAACGCCTCGCCGTCCAGGTGGCTGGTGCAGGCCTTGCAGACGTCGATCCCGCAGCCGTACTTCGGACCGGTGACTCCCAGCTTGTCGCGCAGTGCCCAGAGGGTGGGCAGGTCGGCCGGGGCGTCGACGGTGACCGAACGCCCGTTGACCGTGAAGCTGTAGCTCGGCATGGCGGTGCCTCCTAGCGGGGGAAGGGCTCGAAGTCGACCGGGAAGTTGATCGGGAAGCTTCGGGGGGTGATGCCGGTGGCGCGGGCGTAGGCATTGGCGATCGCGCCGGCCGCGGCGGGTACACCCAGCTCGCCGGCTCCGCCCGGCTCCGACTCTCCCGGCAGGATGAAGATCTGCACGTCGGCGGGGGAGTCCGCCTGGCGCGCGTAGTGGAACTGCGAGTAGCTTCCCTCCAGCGGCAGCCCCTTGTCGATGTGCAGGCCGGCCCGCAGCGTCACCGAGATCGCGTCGGTGAGACCGCCGAGCAGCTGCGCCTTCAGCCCCCGGGGGTTGACCGGCAGCCCGTAGTCACCCGCGATCACGGCCTTCGTCACGCGCGGTGCGCGCGGGTCACGGCCGTCGACCTCCACCAGGCAGGCGGTTCGGGACCGGTACTCCTCGTGGAACGCGATGCCCTGGGCGAAGCCGTCGTCCATGGAGCGGCCCCAGTCGCCCTCCTCGGCGACCTTGTCGAGCACCGCACGCTGCGCGTCGGTCTTGAGGAAGGCGCGGCGGAACTCGTAGGGGTCCTTGCCGAGCTTCTCCGCAACGGCGTCCACGACGATCTCCTCGCCGCACCGCGAGCTCACCGAGTACACCGAGCGCCATGCGCCGGTGTGCACCCTGATCGGTGCCTCCGTGAGCACCTGCTCCACCGCCCCGAAGTTGTAGGGGCTCTTCACGGTGAGCAGGAAGACGCTCTGCGCGAAGCCGAGGTTGCCGCCCGGCAGCTCGGCCGCGGTCGCGGAGAGGATCTCGCCGAGGCCGTGGGTCCAGTCGGTCTCGACGAACGCCGTGTGGTGCTCGAGCCGCAGCACGGTGTCGGGCCCGAGAGTGGCTCGGAAGCGGTGGTGGGCGGGTGGTCTGGCCCGGCCGTGACGCATGTCGTCGGTGCGCGACCACATCAGCTTGACCACCCGGCCGGTCGCCTTCGAGATCCGCGCCGCCTCCAGCGGACCGTCCCAGAAGAGCCTGCGCCCGAACGACCCGCCCGCCTGCACCACGTGGCAGACGACCTTGCCCGGCGGCAGGCCCAGCTCCTTCGCGATCTGCTGCTGGGCCACGATCGGCGACTTCATGCCGCCCCAGATCTCGGCCTTCCCGGCGCGGACGTCGGCCACCGCCGAGTTGGTCTCCATGGGCGCGTGGCTGATGGGGGCCCAGTCGAACTCGAAGTCCAGCTGGTCCGGCAGGGAGATCGGGGGGACCAGTGGAACGGTGGCCCGGCGCAGCTCGTCGCGGATCGTCGCGTCGGACAGGTCGTCGACCGTGCCGGGGCCCCAGCTGACGTCCAGCGCGGTCACCGCGTCCAGGGCCTGGCCGAACGTCTCGGCGAGGACGGCGACGCCGGTCTCGATCACCGCGATGTCGACGACGCCGGGCATGGCCCGCACGTCGTCCTCGTTGTGCACCTGCTCGACCGTGCCGTTGATCGTCGGGGGGCGGCGGACCATGGTGGGCGTGGCACCCGGGATGTCCAGGTCGAGCGTGTAGGTGAAGGCGCCGGTCACCATGGCGCGGGCGTCCACCCGTGGCTGCGGCGTGCCCACGAGCGTGAACTCCGACGGGGACTTCGGCCGGGCCACCAGCTCACCGAGCGGCAGGCTCGCCGCGAGGCGGGTGAGCTCGCCGTAGCCGGCGCTGCGTCCGTCGGGGGCGAGGACGCGGCCGCCTTCCGTGCGCAGGCCCTCTGCCGTCACGCCCCACCGCTCGGCCGCGGCGCCGCACAACCGGGCGCGGGCCGCCGCTGCTGCCGCGCGCACGGGCCCGTAGACCGACCGGACCGAGTTCGACCCACCGGTGAGCTGGTTCATCAGCAGCTCCGGCCGCGCCGGCGCCAGCGGCATGTCGACCCGGTCGAGCGGCAGGTCGAGCTCCTCCGCGATCAGCATCGCGACCGCCGTCGTCAGGCCCTGGCCCACCTCCATCCGGGGCAGCTCGGCCCGGACCCGGCCGTTCTCGGTGACCTCGACCGTGAACAGCAGTGCATCCGTCGGCCTGCCCGCCAGGATCAGGACGTCGCCGAGATCCTGCAGGTCGGCGGGCTGAGGCAGGCTGGGCGTCGGCACGGCGGACGCCGACCCGGGGGCGAGGGTGTCGATGCCGAGCTT
Source organism: Pseudonocardia xinjiangensis (assembly GCF_050948425.1). Classification (NCBI taxonomy): domain Bacteria; kingdom Bacillati; phylum Actinomycetota; class Actinomycetes; order Pseudonocardiales; family Pseudonocardiaceae; genus Pseudonocardia; species Pseudonocardia xinjiangensis. The sequence continues at coordinate 847,455 of NZ_CP192009.1, forward strand.
CGCGACGACCGTCAACGTCGAGCCCGCCACCAGGTAGGTGAGGAACCTGCGCCGGTCGACGGCGTGGTCGCGAAGCCGGGGGCGGACCGTGCGGTGCCGTCCGCGGGTCGGCTCGTCCGTGGGGTGTGCTGCCATCCGGGCTCCTCCTGAGGGCACAGCGGTGTGCCCCTCATCGCGGGGTGGGGGTAGCGGGTCGGACAGGGAAGGCCGCGCCGGCGGCGGTTCGGGACGGAGTGGCCTGGGTCACCAAGATCAAGCTCTCGTGCCACTCAACGACGACCGCGATGATCGGAAACGCCGGGGAAGCCGGATAGGCGCGAATTCCGGGTTTCGCCTGTTGGGGGCTTTCCGGGCCCTCTCGGCCAGGTAGCCTCGTCGAGGTGACGGGCGACCGTCCGGTCCTGCTGGGCCTGCTGCTGTACCTACTCCTCGCGGCGACGCCGACAGTCCTGTTCTGGGTGGTGTCGCGGGTAGTGCCTGCTGTGCTCGACCGGCTGGCCGAGCGGCGTCACCGCAACCGCGTCGAACCCGCCGGGCCCACACTGGAATGCGTGGTGGCCAACCTGCGGCGGTTGCGCCGCGAGGTGTGTGCCCGCTCGCAGCCCACGCACGTCCGACGCGTCGCGGTGCTCGCCGCCTACGACGACACGCTCGTGCAGACCTGCGGGCTGGTGGACGTCGACGCCCCGCTGGCCTCGGCGGCGGGCCCGGATCGGGCCTTCGCCCGGCTCCTCACCGAGGCCGCACTGGAGGACGCAGGGATCGCCCTCGACCCGCCGGAGGACGGGACTGCCGCCGCCTGAGGAGAACACAGTAAAGTCCGCTTTACGAACCGGGAACGCCGGAGCCCGCTTCGGCGTTGGACATCACGGATGCCCAAGACGCTTCCGAGGAGGAACAGGTGCGCACCAGTAGCAACCCGGCGTTCCGCAACCTGCCCACCGGGCAGGGCGGCGGATACGCCACGTTCGACCGCCGCGGCGGCGCGATTGGCGGGGCGGCCGCCTATGGCGACGCCCAGGCCGCGCAGGTCGGATACGGGCGTGCCGAGATCGGTGAGCGCCCGCTCACGATGGACGACGTCGTCACGAAGACGGCACTCACGGCTGGTGTCGCTCTCGTCACCGGCGTGCTCACCGCGATCAGCGGTCTTTTCGGACTCGTGCTCCCGGCGTTCATCGTCGGGATCGTGCTGTCGTTCGTCCTGATCTTCAAGCCGCAGTGGGCCAAGGCGCCGCTGGTGCTGCTCTACTCGGCGGCGATGGGTGTGGCGCTCGGTGGCATCACCGGCGCGCTGGAGCTGTCGGGCACGCAGTTCCAGGGCATCGGCCTGCAGGCCGTCATCGGCACCGCCGGCGTGTTCGTCGGCATGCTCGTGGTCTACAAGACCGGCGCGGTGCGCGTCACGCCGAAGTTCACGAAGTGGCTGATGGGCGCCCTGATCGGCGTCACGGTGCTGGCCGTCTTCAACCTCATCTTCAGCTTCTTCATCCCCGGCGGTCTCGGGGTGCGGGAGCCGTCGCTGATCGGCTACCTGTTCAGCATCGTGTGCATCGGCGTCGCCGCGTTCAGCCTGCTGCTCGACTTCGACATGGCTGACCGCGCCGTCCGCGACGGTGCCCCGGCGAAGTTCGCCTGGTACATCGCGTTCGGCCTGATGACCACGCTGGTCTGGCTGTACATCGAGATCCTGCGGCTGCTGAGCTACCTCCGGCAGGATTGACCTCAACGTTCCACCACGCGTCGCGGCCCGGCACCCCTGAGGGATGCCGGGCCGCTGTCGTTGTCGTGCCGGGTCAGCTCAGGCGCTCGAGCACCATCGCCATGCCCTGGCCCCCGCCGACGCACATCGTCTCCAGCCCGATCTGCTTGTCGTGGGTGCGCAGCCCGTTGAGCAGCGTGGTGGTGATGCGGGCCCCGGTCATGCCGAACGGGTGCCCCAGCGCGATCGCGCCGCCGTTGACGTTGAGCTTGTCCTCGGGGATGCCGAGCTCACGGGCCGAGGGGATGACCTGCGCCGCGAACGCCTCGTTGATCTCGACGAGGTCGACGTCGTCGATGGTCATGCCGGCCCGGCCGAGCGCCTGCTTCGACGCCTCGATCGGCCCGAGGCCCATGATCTCCGGCGAGAGGCCGGAGACCCCGGTGGAGACGATCCGCGCGAGCGGCGTGATGCCCAGCTCGGCCGCCTTCGTGTCGGACATGATCACCAGGGCCGCTGCGCCGTCGTTGAGCGGGCAGCAGTTCCCGGCGGTGACCCGGCCATCGGGGCGGAACACCGGCTTGAGCTGGCTGACCGCCTCGTACGTGACGCCGGACCGCGGTCCGTCGTCCACCGAGACGACGCTGCCGTCGGGCAGGGTCACCGGCGTGATCTCCCGGGCGAAGAACCCGTCGGCTATCGCCTTCTCCGCGAGGTTCTGCGAGCGGACGCCGAAGTGGTCCATCTCCTCGCGGCTGACGCCCTTGAGGAGCGCGACGTTCTCCGCCGTCTGACCCATGGCGATGTAGACGTCGGGCAGGTGCTCGTCGGGGCGCGGGTCGCTCCACGAGTCGGCGCCGTTCTCGGCGATGTGCCTCGTGCGGTCCGCGGCGTCGCCGAAGATCGGGTTGCGGGTGTCGGGCAGCGAGTCGGAGCTGCCCTTCACGAACCGGGACACCGTCTCCACCCCCGCGGAGATGAACACGTCGCCCTCGCCTGCCCTGATCGCGTGCAGGGCCATCCTGGTGGTCTGCACCGACGACGAGCAGTAGCGCGTGACGGTGGTGCCCGGCAGGGTGTCGTAGCCCAGCAGCACCGCGACGACCCGCGCCATGTTGAAGCCCTGCTCGCCACCGGGCAGGCCGCATCCGAGCATGAGGTCGTCGACGTCGGACGGGTCGAGCTGCGGCACCTGGGCGAGCGCGGCGCGGACGAGCTGCACGGTCAGATCGTCGGGGCGGATGCTGGTGAGCGACCCTTTGTGCGCACGACCGATCGGTGATCGGGCCGCTGCGACGATCACGGCTTCGGGCATCGTCTTCTCCTCTGGAGTGGCTACCGCCGGACAATACCCGCGGGTAATGGCCGCGAAGGTGAGTCGGCCGTCCATATCTGACTCGATGTGTCAGGTTCTCCCTCCATGCTGTCGGCATGGCCACGTGGAACGACATCGAGACCGCTGAGCCCGAGTTCGCCGCCCGGGTCCGTGGCCTATTCGACGCGCACAAACACAAGACGATCGCCACGCTGCGGGCCGACGGGTCGCCGCGCATCTCGGGCATCGAGGCGGAGTTCGCCGACGGTGAGCTGACGTTCGGGTCGATGCCGGGCGCGCGCAAGGGGGCGGACCTGCGCCGGGACCCACGGTTCGCGCTGCACAGCGCGTCGGTCGACCCACCGGAGGGGAACGAGTCGGCCTGGGCGGGTGACGCGAAGGTCGCGGGGCGTGCGGTGTTCGCCGGTCCGCTCGACGGGGACGTGTCCGGCGACCTGTTCCGCACCGATCTGGAGGAGGTCGTGGTCATCGGCCTCAACCCGGACGCCACCGCGCTGGTGATCGAGACCTGGACGCCGTCCGGAGGGTTGCACCGCGTAGAACGCGCTTAGGAGGGCGCGCACCCGTGCTGTCGATACCGCGCGTGGCCGTTCGTCGTCATGCTGTGTGGCACCTCGCCACCGGAGCGCCACCGTGACGACAAGGAGCATTCGATTGAAGTACATGCTGCTGCTCTACGGCGCCCAGCCGGCCGAACCGCAGACCGAGCAGGCCATCCAGGAGGAGATGGACGAGTACTGGCCCTATGAGAAGGCCATCACCGACGCGGGTGTGAAGGTGGCGAGCGACGCGCTGCAGGGTGTGGAGACCGCCACCACCGTGCAGGTCCGCGACAACGGCGAGCGCGTGGTGACCGACGGGCCGTTCGCCGAGACCCGCGAGATCCTCGGCGGCTACTACGTGATCGACGCCCCCGACCTCGACGCGGCGCTCGACTGGGCGGCCCGCTGCCCCGGCTCACGCCGCGGCGGCAAGGTGGAGGTCCGCCCGATCCTGGAGTTCGAGGCACCGTGACCCTGGGAGCAGCCGGCTCCGTCGAAGCTGTGTTCCGTGAGGAGCGGGGCCGGCTGCTCGCCACTCTCGTACGCCAGTTCGGCGATCTCGACCTGGCCGAGGAGGTCGCCTCCGAAGCCGTTGCGGCGGCGCTCGAACACTGGCCGGTCCACGGGGTTCCCGGGAGACCCGCCGCGTGGTTGCTCACCACGGCGCGCCGGAAGGCCGTCGACCGGTTGCGGCGCGACAAGGCCTACGCCGCCCGGCTCGCCCTGATGCACGCCGACGCCGAGCGCGAGGCGGTCGCCCTCCCCACCGAGGAGGACGACGTCCCCGACGAGCGGCTCCGGTTGTTCTTCACCTGCTGCCATCCCGCTCTGCCGATCGAGGCGCAGACGGCGCTGACCCTGCGTTGCCTCGCCGGGCTGTCCACACCCGAGGTGGCGCGCGCGTTCCTCGTCCCGGCCGCGACGATGGCCCAGCGCATCGTGCGGGCGAAACGCAAGATCCGCGACGCGCGCATCCCGTTCCGCGTGCCGGACGCACACGAGCTGCCCGGCCGGCTCCCGGGCGTCCTCCGTGTCGTCTACCTGATCTTCACCGAGGCCTACGCGGCGAGCGCAGGGCCCGAACTGGTCCGCGCGGACCTCGCCGAGGAGGCGATCCGCCTGGCCCGGATCCTGCACCGGCTGCTCCCCGACGAGCACGAGGTGATGGGCCTGCTGGCGCTGCTCCTGCTCGTCGACGCCCGGCGGGCGGCCCGGACCGACGCCGAGGGCGCACTGGTGCTGCTCGACGAGCAGGACCGGTCGCTCTGGGACCGCGACAGCATCGCCGAGGGGCGCACGCTGGTCGTCGCCGCGCTGCGCGCCCGGGCGCCGGGGCAGTACGGGCTGCAGGCGGCGATCGCGGCAGTGCACGACGAGGCCGCCGACGTGGCCACCACCGACTGGCCACAGGTGGTGGAGCTCTACGGCGTGCTCGCGCAGGTGGCGCCGTCGCCGTTGGTCGACCTCAACCGGGCGGTGGCGGTGGCGATGCGCGACGGTCCGGCCGCCGGTCTGGAGCTGATCGACGCGCTGGCCGACGACGAACGGCTGCGCGGCTACCACCTGCTGCCCTCCGCACGGGCCGACCTGCTGCGCAGGCTCGGACGGCATGGGGACGCCGCCGTGGCCTACCGGCTGGCGTTGGAGACGGTGGGCAACGAACCGGAGCGGGCGTACCTGGAACGCCGGTTGTCCGAGATGGTGCGCGCCCAGCGTTGATGCCCCGGCGTCATCCGGAGCGCTTCGCGGCGAGCTCGCGCAGCTTGTTCAGCGCCCGGTGCTGGGTGACCCGCACGGCGCCCGCCGTGGAGTCGACGATGCGGGCGGTCTCCTCGGCGCTCAGCCCCAGCGCGATCCGCAGCACCAGCACCTCGCGGTGATGCTCGGGGAGCTGCTCGAGGAGCTGTCGCAGCTCGGCGATCTGGGTGCCGAGCACGGCGATCGTCTCCGGGCCCGCGCCGGAGTCGGCCGCGTCGGGAAGGACCTCGGTGGCGACGGAACGGTTGCGCCCGGCCGCGCGGTAGGCGTCGACGACCTTGTTGCCCGCGATCCCGTAGACGAAGGCCATCACCCGCGTCTCGCCAGGGCGCCAGCGCTCGAGCGCGTGGAAGAGCGCCAGCAGGACGTCCTGCGTGACGTCGTCGGGAGTGGCCATGCCGGTCGTCCCGCTCCCGATGCGCGCCCGGCAGTAGCGCACGACCAGCGGGCGGACGTGCTGCAGCAGCTTGTCCAGCGACGCCTTGTGCCCACCGGCGGCCCGGGTGGCGAGCTCGTCCAGCTCGGCATCGCGCCTGGCCAGGCGACGGGCTTCGGCTCGGTCGGATTCCTCCGCCCCGAACTCGTCGTCCCCGACCGATGGCACCGGTGCGCCCCTCCTGCTCATCGGTCGGAACCGGGAACGGTCGCGGACGCGGGACCTCAGAAGGTTCCGGCCCGACCACTCCCGGGGAGTCGTGGGTCAACCGGCCGCTGCACGCTCAGCCGGGTGAGGTTTGTCCGTGCTGACGAAGACTAGTCCGTTCGCCACGTTTTGTACTCCCGATCGGCCGGACGGCTGAGAGCGCAACGACCTTGCGTGGTGGGCCCCGGGCGGCGCCTCGCCCGTCGGGCGGCCGATGCGCGGTGTCCACCGACCGTTCGGCGGCAGGGTGGGAGCATGGAGCCATGCGTTATGTCGAGCACGTCGCCGACCTGGTCGGGAACACTCCGCTCGTCCGGCTCGGCACGGTAGCGGAGGGCGTCGCCGCGCCCGTCCTCGCGAAGGTGGAGTACTTCAACCCCGGCGGCAGCGTGAAGGACCGCATCGCGCTGCGGATGGTGGAGGCGGCCGAGGCGGCCGGTGAGCTGCGGCCCGGCGGCACGATCGTCGAGCCGACGTCGGGCAACACCGGCGTCGGCCTCGCCATGATCGCCCAGCGCAAGGGCTACAGCTGCGTCTTCGTCTGTCCCGACAAAGTGAGCGACGACAAGCGCAACGTGCTGCGCGCCTACGGCGCCGAGGTCGTGGTCTGCCCCACCGCCGTCGAGCCCGACCACCCGGACTCCTACTACCGGGTCTCCGACCGGCTGGTCAGCGAGATCGAGGGCGCCTGGAAGCCCAACCAGTACGCCAACGTGAACAACCCCGAGTCGCACTACCTCGGCACGGGACCGGAGATCTGGGAGCAGACCGAGGGCCGGATCACCCACTTCGTGGCCGGCATCGGCACCGGCGGCACCATCAGCGGCACGGGGCGCTACCTGAAGGAGGTCTCCGCGGGCCGGGTCCAGGTGATCGGCGCCGATCCCGAGGGCTCCGTCTACAGCGGTGGCGGCGGCCGGCCCTACCTGGTGGAGGGCGTCGGCGAGGACTTCTGGCCCACCACCTACGACAAGGACATCTGCGACCGGATCGTCGCGGTCTCCGACGCCGACTCGTTCCACATGACCCGCCGGCTCGCCCGCGAGGAGGCGCTGCTCGTCGGTGGCTCGTGCGGGATGGCGGTGGCGGCGGCGCTGGTCGTCGCCCGCGACCTCCCGGCGGACGCGGTGGTCGTCGTGCTCCTGCCCGACGGCGGCCGCGGCTACCTCGGCAAGGTCTTCAACGACTCCTGGATGGCGAGCTACGGCTTCCTGCCCCCGGCGCAGGGCGCCACCGTGGGTGACGTGCTCCGCCGCAAGGACGGCGCGATCCCCGCCCTCGTGCACGCCCACCCGAACGAGACCGTGGCCGACGCCGTGCAGTACCTGCGCGAGTTCGGCGTCTCGCAGATGCCGGTCGTCCGGGCCGAGCCGCCCGTGATGGCGGCGGAGGTGGCGGGCGCGGTGGTCGAGCGCGACCTGCTCGACTCGCTGTTCACCGGCCGCGCGCAGCTGTCGGACCGGCTGGAGAAGCACATGTCCCCGCCGCTGCCCACCATCGGTGCGGGCGAGGCGCTGGACACGGCAATGAGCGCGTTCGCCACGGCCGACGCCGCGCTGGTGCTCGTGGACGGCAAGCCGGCCGGTGTCGTGACCCGCTCCGACGTGCTGGCGTTCCTGGGCAGCTGAACTGCGGCCGCTCGTTGCAGCAAAGCCACTTTCACGCAACCGGGTGGCATGAACGTGGCTTTGCTGCAACAGGGGGCTACCGCGCGGCTCGGCCGGTCGCGGTCCGCGTAGCGTGCTCTCATGCGCGGCTTCTCCACCAACGCCATCCACGCCGGCCAGGAGCCGGACCCGACGACCGGTGCGGTGATCACGCCGATCCACCAGTCGTCCACCTTCGCCCAGGACGGGGTGGGCGGGCTACGTGGCGGCTACGAGTACTCGCGCAGCGCCAACCCCACCCGCACGGCCCTGCAGGAGTGTCTCGCCGCCCTCGAAGGCGGACGGCACGCGCTCGCGTTCGGTTCCGGCATGGGCGCGTCCGACGTCCTGCTGCGGGTGCTGCTGCGCCCCGGCGACCACATCGTGATCCCGCACGACGCGTACGGCGGCACGTTCCGGCTCGTCGACAAGGTGCTGGCGCCGTGGGGCATCGAGTACACCCCGGCCGATCTCGCCGATGTCGACGCGCTGCGCGCCGCGCTCCGGCCCACCACCCGCGTCATCTGGTGCGAGACGCCCACCAACCCCCTGCTGGGGATCGCCGACATCGCGGCGCTCGCCGACGTCGCGCGGTCCGCAGGCGCGCGGCTCGTCGTGGACAACACCTTCGCCTCGCCCTACCTGCAGAACCCGCTCGGCCTCGGCGCCGACGTGGTGCTGCACTCCACCACCAAGTACGTCGGTGGCCACTCCGACGTGGTCGGCGGCGCGCTGGTCACGAGCGACGAGGAGCTGGCCGAGAAGCTGCGCCTCACCCAGAACTCCGTCGGGTCGGTCCCGGGGCCGTTCGACGCGTGGCTCACGCTGCGCGGGGCCAAGACCCTCGCGGTGCGGATGGAGCGCCACAGCGACAACGCGGAGCGCGTGGCGGAGCTGCTCACCGGGCAGAAGGGCGTGGAGAGCGTGCTCTACCCCGGCCTGCCCGAGCACCCGGGACACGAGGTCGCGGCGAAGCAGATGCGCCGGTTCGGCGGGATGGTGTCCTTCACCGTGGCGGGTGGCCGCGAGGCGGCTCTGCGCGTGTGCGCGGCCACGGAGATCTTCACGCTGGCCGAGTCGCTCGGCGGTGTCGAGTCGCTGATCGAGCACCCCGGTGCCATGACGCACGCGTCCGTGGCCGGCTCGGTCCTGGAGGTGCCCGACAACCTGGTGCGCCTCTCGGTGGGCATCGAGGACGTCGAGGACCTGGTGGAGGACCTCAGGCAGGCGCTGGCCGCCGCCACCCGCTGACCGGGCGGATCAGCTCTTCGCCGGGGTGCCCAGCTCCGTGGGCGCCGGGGGCTGCTGGCCTGGTTCGGGCACCACGAGGTCGCCGGGGGCGATGCAGCCTCCCACGAGCTCGTAGCCGTTGACACCGAGCTCGTAGCGGCCCGGGTCGTCGCACCCGGCACCCTCGACGGTGGCCACCGCCACCGCTGCCAGCACCGCGGCAACGAGCAGTGGAGCCACGGCCCGCAGCCGAGTCATCCGACCTCCCTGCCCGTGGCGCCCTCGGAGCGCCGCCCACCATCTGTCCACAGGTTACCCGGGGGACGCCGACGGTCGCTCCCACGGTGCGAGGATGGACGCATGGTCACCGCCGGTCCCATCGCCTCGCCGCCCGTCGGGTTGGCAGACGTCCGCAGCGCCCAGGAGCTACTGCGCGGGGTCGTCGCGCCCACCCCGATGGCCGGTTCGCGTGCGCTGAGCGAGCTGTGCGGCGGGCCGGTGTGGCTGAAGTGCGAGAACCTGCAGCGCACCGGATCGTTCAAGATCCGTGGCGCCTACACCCGCATCGCCCGCCTCGACGACGAGCAGCGCGCCCGCGGAGTGGTGGCCGCGAGCGCGGGCAACCACGCCCAGGGGGTGGCGCTGGCCGCCCAGATGCTCGGCATCGAGGCCACGGTGTTCATGCCCGAGCAGGCGGCGATCCCGAAGGTCGGCGCCACACGCGGCTACGGCGCCCGGGTGCACCTCGTCGGCGAGCACATCGACGGAAGCATCGCCGCGGCCACCGAGTTCGCGGAGCGCACCGGGGCCGTGTTCGTCCACCCGTTCGACCACCCGGACATCATTGCCGGGCAGGGCACGGTCGGCCTGGAGCTGCTCGAGCAGGTGCCGGACGTGCGCACCGTGCTCGTGTGCACCGGTGGCGGTGGGCTGCTCGGCGGCATCGCCGCAGCCGTGAAGGCCCAGCGGCCCGACGTCGCGGTGGTGGGGGTGCAGGCGGCGGGGGCGGCGGCCTGGCCGGCGTCGCTCGCGGCCGGCGTGCCCACCGCGCTCGCCTCGATGCGCACGATCGCCGACGGGATCGCCGTCGGACAGCCGGGAAAGGTCACTTTCTCGCAGGTGGCAGCCCTCGTCGACGAGATCCTCACCGTCGACGACGATGCGCTGTCCCGGGCCCTGCTGCACTGCCTCGAGCGGGCGAAGCTGCTGGTCGAACCGGCAGGCGCCGCCGCGGTGGCCGCGTTGCTCGAGCACCCGCGCCGGTTCGCCACGCCCGCGGTGGCCGTGCTCTCCGGGGGCAACGTGGATCCCCTCGTACTGCTGCACGTGATCCAGCACGGCATGGCCTCTGCGGCCCGCTACCTGTCGCTGCGGGTACGGGTGGGCGACCGGCCCGGCGCACTCGCCGAGCTGCTCGCCCACGTGGGCTCGCTCGGCGCCAACGTGCTCGACGTCGAGCACTCGCGGATCTCGGGCACGCTGCCACTCGGTGAGGTGGAGGTGGCGCTGGCGCTCGAGACCAGAGGCACCGAACACTGCACCGAGCTGGTGCAGGCACTGCGCAGTGCCGGCCACGCCGTCGTCGAGGTGGCCGGCCCGCGCTGAAGCCTGCTCGGCCGGAGCCGGGCAGTGTGTGGTCGAGCAGGCTGTGGGTCAGCCCCGGAACGGCTCCGCGGAGACCAGCGAGACCTTCATGTTGCCGCCGTCGGGCAGCTGGTACTCCCGCGTCTCGCCGGCACGCGCGCCGAGCAGTGCGGCCCCGAGCGGCGAGTTCGGCGAGATCACCTGCAGGTCGCCGTGGCTGCCCTCTTCACGGGAGCCCAGCAGCACGGTCTCAGAGTCCTCGTCGTCGTACCGGATCTTCAGCACCATGCCGGGGGCGGCGACGTCGGAGGACGTGGGCGGCGTGCCCACGTGCGCCGTGCGCAGGAGCTCCTGGAGCTGGCGGATGCGCGCCTCCTGCTGGCCCTGCTCCTCGCGCGCGGCGTGGTAGCCGCCGTTCTCCTTGAGGTCACCCTCCTCGCGGCGGGCGTTGATCTCGGCAGCGATGACGGGGCGGTTGGCGATCAGCTCGTCGAGTTCCTGCTTGAGCCGGTCGTAGGCATCCTGGGTCAGCCAGGTCACCTGGGTGTCCGTCACGGTCATCACTCCTCCAGCCTGTCCAGGTCCATGCAGCCACGGACCGTTCGCCCGCGGGGAACGAGGTCCGCCGGCAGCGCGGCCCCGGTCTCGTGGGCGGCATAGCCCCGAGTAAGGAAAAACACGACCCGCCTGCGGGCCGTGTGCGGGCAACGGTAACACGGTGGCAGCCGCTCGTCGCAGCCATTCGACGAACGGTTGGGGTGTTCGAGAAGTTCCCGGAGGTCTCATCACCGCAGGTCAACGGCCCCGCGAAGCTGCTGTGTCGCGCACGAGCCGTACCCCGCAGGCGCCCCGGTGACCGCTCACCGTGACCGGACTCCCCGCCTTGGGCGTGTGGTAGAGCCCAACGGGGTGTCGACCATCCGGTGCCGCGGGTGACCTTACCCGTCACAAGGTGGCGGCGCGCACCAATCGGAGGGGAAGCACTGGCGCGTCAACGGTGTTGACCAGGGGAGGAAAGGAGTGTCGGGGTGATCTGCCACCATCGGGACCCGGCACGTTCCTCTGAACCGTTCCGTTCATCCCGGAAGGACCGCCCGACCCCCATGTCCTCTCTTGCTCCGTACAGCGGCGGACCACTACGGCTCATGACAGTGCACGCCCACCCCGACGACGAGTCCAGCAAGGGCGCTGCCACCAGCGCTCGTTACGTCTCGGAAGGCCATGAGGTCATGGTCGTCACCTGCACCGGCGGGGAGGCCGGGAGCATCCTCAACCCGGCCATGGACCGTCCCGGGGTGCTCGACGACCTCCCCGCGGTCCGGCGCGCCGAGATGGCCCGCGCGGCCGAGATCCTCGGCGTGCAGCACCGCTGGCTCGGGTTCGTCGACTCGGGGCTCCCGGAAGGCGACCCCATGCCGCCGCTTCCGGAGGGGTGCTTCGCGCTGCAGGACCTCGACGTCGCCACCAAGCCGCTCGTGGCCCTGATCCGCGAGTTCCGACCGCACGTCGTCGTCACCTACGACGAGACGGGCGGCTACCCGCACCCGGACCACATCCGCTGCCACGAGATCTCCGTGGCGGCCTTCGACGCGGCAGGCGACCCCGACCGCTTCCCCGGCACCGGTGCACCGTGGCAGCCGCTGAAGCTCTACTACTCCCACGGCTTCTCACGCACTCGGCTGGCGGCGCTCCACGAGGCACTCACCTCGCGCGGCCTCGAGTCGCCCTACGCCGAGATGCTGACCAAGTGGCCCGAGGGCCGCCGCGATCCCGGTGAGCGCGTCACCACCCGCGTGGAGTGTGCCGACTGGTTCGACGTGCGCGACAAGGCCCTTCTCGCACACGCCACGCAGATCTCCCCGACCGACCGCTGGTTCATCATCCCGCTCGACATCCAGCGCGAGGTGTGGCCGTTCGAGGAGTACGAACTGGCGCGCAGCTTCGTCGACACGCCCGAGCCGGAGGACGACCTGTTCGCCGGTATCGAGGCGGGGGTGGCGGTGCGACCCGCCGTCTGACCGGCGCGTATCGTTCAGGCCGTGAGTCCGCTGGCGGCCGTGCCGTTCCTGATCGGGCCGCTCCTGATCGGTCAGGGTGGCGCGGCTCCCGTCATGCCCGCGGTCGTCACGGTGCTGGCGCAGGACCCGGCGCCACCGCCGGGCAAGGGCCCCGAGTTCGGTGAGGCGTCGCCGATCGCGCTCGTGGTCATCGTCGTGCTGGCGATCGTCACGGCCGTGCTGATCCGGTCGATGACCAAACGTCTCAAGCGGCTGCCGCCGAGCTTCGATCCGGTCGACGAGACGGCCGAGGACCGGCCCGGCGAGACGCCCGACGGCCCCGGTGAGAAGGCCGGCACCGAGCGCGGTGTGAGCCCGGCCGGGCGTCGCCCAGAGGATGCCGGGGGCGGCCGGCCCTGACAGGCTGGTGACATGCCGAACCGGCTCTCCGTCGCCACCAGCCCGTACCTGCTCCAGCACGCCGACAACCCTGTCGACTGGTGGGAGTGGTCCGACGAGGCGTTCGCCGAGGCGGCCCGCCGGGACGTTCCGGTGCTGCTGTCGGTGGGCTACGCGGCCTGCCACTGGTGCCACGTCATGGCCCACGAGTCGTTCGAGGACGAGGCCACCGCCAAGCAGATGAACGCGGACTTCGTCGCGGTCAAGGTCGACCGCGAGGAGCGCCCGGACATCGACGCCGTCTACATGTCGGCCACCCAGGCCCTGACCGGTCAGGGTGGCTGGCCGATGACCTGCTTCCTCACCCCGGCGGGCGAGCCGTTCCACTGCGGCACCTACTACCCGCCGACCCCGCGCCACGGCATGCCGGCGTTCCGCCAGCTCCTCGACGCCGTCACGCGTGCGTGGCGGGACGACGGCGAGCGCGTCCGTCGCTCGGCGGGCGAGATCGCGGCCCGGCTGGCCGACAGCGCGGCCGCGGCCCTGCCGCCCTCAGCCGTCGAGCCGGACTCCCTGGACCGGGCCGCGGCCACCCTCACGGAGCTGTTCGACGAGCGCGCCGGCGGGTTCGGGGGCGCCCCGAAGTTCCCGCCGTCGATGGTGCTGGAGTTCCTGCTGCGCAACCACGAGCGCACCGGTTCCGACAGCGCGCTGCGCCCCGTCGTCCTCACGTGCGAGCGCATGGCCCGCGGCGGGATGTACGACCAGCTCGCCGGTGGGTTCGCCCGCTACAGCGTCGACGCCGAGTGGGTCGTGCCGCACTTCGAGAAGATGCTCTACGACAACGGGCTCCTGCTGCGCGTCTACGCCCACCTCGCGCGGCTCACCGGAGCGGCGCTGCCCCGGCGCATCGCCGAGGAGACCGCCGCGTTCCTGCTCCGCGACCTGAGGACCGCCGAGGGTGGCTTCGCGTCGGCCCTCGACGCCGACACCGACGGCGTCGAGGGCCTCACCTATGCGTGGACCCCGCAGCAGCTGCGCGACGTGCTCGGCGACGACGACGGGATCTGGGCGGCGGGCCAGCTGACGGTCACCGACGGCGGCACGTTCGAGCACGGCTCGTCCACCCTGCAGCTGCTGATCGACCCCGACGACCCCGAGCGCTGGGAGCGGATCAGGGCCGCGCTGCTCGTGTCACGCAACACCCGGCCCCAGCCTGCCCGGGACGAGAAGGTGATCACGTCCTGGAACGGGATGGCGATCCTCGCCCTCGCCGAGGGCGGCGCCGCGTTCGGCCGCACGCACTGGGTCGACGCCGCGGCCGAGGCGGCCGACCTCCTGCTGCGCCTGCACATGGTGGACGGGCGGCTGCGCCGTTCGTCGCGCGACGGCGTGGTGGGCCACGCCGCGGGCGTGCTGGAGGACCACGGTTCCCTGGCCGAGGCGCTGCTCGCGCTGCACCAGGCCACGGGCGCCGCGCGGTGGCTCACCGCGGCCACGCACGTGCTCGACATCGCGCTCGAGCACTTCGCCGACCCGGAGCGCCCGGGCGCCTTCTACGACACCGCCGACGATGCGGAGGCGCTGCTGCACCGGCCGCGCGAGTTCACCGACAACGCCACGCCCTGCGGCAGTTCCGCGCTCGTCTCCGCCCTGCTCACGGCGTCGGTGCTGGTGGAGGACCCAGCCCGGTACCGCGAGGCGGCGGAGGCCGGCCTGCGCGGCGCGGGCACGCTGGCCGAGCACCACCCCCGGTTCGCCGGGCACTGGCTCACCGCGGCCGAGGCGATGGTCCGGGGGCCGCTGCAGGTGGCGGTCGTCGGGGCCGACGGCGACCCGGCCCGGGACGCCCTGCTCGCGCACGCCCGCCGGATCGCACCCGGGGGCACCGTCATCGTCCCCGGCGAACCCGGAGCGGTAGGAGTCCCGCTGCTGGCCGACCGCCCCCTCGTCGACGGCGGGGCGGCGGCGTACGTCTGCCGTGGCTTCGTCTGCGACCGCCCCGTGTCGACGGCCGAGGAACTCACCGCCGGCCTCGGCCTCCGCCCCTGACCCCCACCCACCCCCTCCACCCGCCCCACCCGCGCCGAGCCCCCACACCCCCGCGAGTCGCCCGTTCCCGCTCCGCGAGTCGCCCGCTTCGGGTGCGCGAGTCGCCCCGCTTTCGCTCCGCGAGTCGCCCGCCTACACGGTTCGCTCCCGGTGAAACCATCCCGTTCACCTCTCTTGCTGTGTAATCTCGTAATCAGTTCACACAGGAGGTGGCGTTGATGACCGGAAGGATGCACCGCGGGTGGCCAGGGGCCGGCGGACGAGGCGGTCGCGGCCCGGGGCGGGGTGGCTGGCAGCAGGCCGACCTGCCCGGTGCCGAGGACGCGTCGGCCTGGCTGCAGGGCCGGCTGCCCGATGGGTGGTTCGTGGCTGTGCCGGAGGTGACCGTCGACCGCGAGGAGATCCTCATCGTCGGGGAGCTGCCGCCGTTGGAGGGGGAGTTCGCCGACACCGAGGCCGGCCGGGCCGACCGCGCGGCGGCAGTGGCCGGGCGCATCTCCCGGTTCCGGGAGAGCACTCGGGAGGAGCGCATCGAGATCGCCCGGCAGGCCGAGCACCGCTACCAGCGCAAGGTGGCCTGGGGTGCACGCCTCGGCGACACCGTCGAGCTGTTCACCGTGGCGTCCGTTCCGGTCATGACGCGGCTGCGTCAGCCGGAGCGCATCGTGCTCGACACGTTGGTCGACTCCGGCGTCGCGCGGTCACGATCCGACGCGCTGGCGTGGGCCGTGCGCCTCGTCGGGCAGCACGCCGACGAGTGGCTGGGCGAGCTGCGTGACGCGATGGCGAAGGTCGACGAGCTGCGGGCGAAGGGCCCCACCGGCGGCGACGTCTCCTGACCGCGCGCCGGACCGGCGACTCGCGCACGCGAAACGGGCGACTCGCGCGCCCAGAGGGGGCGACTCGCGCGCCCAAAGCGGGCGACTCGCGGACGCGGAACGGGCGACTCGCGGGGCGGGGCGGGTGGGGTCGGGTCAGAAGAGGATGAGCCAGATCGCGATGTAGTGGCAGATCGCGGCGAGGACCGTGGCCGCATGGAAGAACTCGTGGTAGCCGAACGTGGCGGGCCACGGGTTCGGCCTGCGGGTGGCGTAGAACACCGCGCCCACCGTGTAGAGCAGTCCGCCGGTCAGGAGCAGCACGAGCGCCGCGACCCCGCCGCCTCTGAGCATGGCGGGGATCACGAACACGGCGACCCAGCCGAGCGCGATGTAGATCGGCACCCCGACCCACGCCGGGGCGTGCGGCCACACCGTCTTCAGCGCGACGCCGGCGAGCGCGCCCGCCCAGACCACGATCAGGACCCAGCGGGCGGTGCCTGGGTCCATCGCCAGCGCGGCGACCGGGGTGTAGGTGCCCGCGATGAACAGGAAGATCATCGAATGGTCGAGCCTGCGCATCACGGCCCGGCTGCGCGGGGTGCGCCAGGTGCGGCGGTGGTACAGCGCGCTGGTGCCGAACAGGCCCAGGATCGTGACGCTGTAGACCGAGGTGGCCAGCGCGGCGCCCCTGCCCACCAGTGCCGCCGAGACGGCGATCAGCGTGGCACAGGCAGCGATCGACACGGTGAACGACCAGAAGTGCAGCCACCCGCGCATTCGTGGCTTGACCAGCGGCGCGCCGGGAGGCACGGGGACCGTCCGCATGCTCACCACGTCGAGGCTACGGCACGGCGAGTGCTCCACATGTGTACCGGTTTGTGAACAACACCATGCGGTTTTCCGGAGTGGCCGTGCGCCGCAGGGGGCTGTGGCGCCGGGCGTACGCTGACGGCCCGTGGGCGTCCGTGACGTGCTGTACTCGCTGTACGAACGCAAGCTGAGCCACGAGTTGAGCAGGGGCACGGCGGCGAGACCGCGGCATGTCGCACTGATGCTCGACGGGAACCGGCGGTGGGCGCGCGGCGAGGGTTTCACCGACGTCAACGACGGCCACCGGGTCGGTGCCGCCAAGATCGTCGATCTGCTCGAGTGGTGCGACGAGGCCGGCGTCGAGGTCGTCACGCTGTGGCTGCTGTCGACCGACAACCTCAACCGGCCGGCGGACGAGCTCGAGCCGCTGCTCGAGATCATCACCAACGTCGTCGACGAGCTGAGCAGCCCCACCGCCCGGTGGCGGCTGCGGATCGTCGGGGCGCTGGAGATGCTCCCGGGCGACATGGCCCACCGGCTCACCGCCGCGGCGGCCCGCACGGTCGGACGCCCCGGCCTGGAGCTGAACATCGCCGTCGGCTACGGGGGGCGCCAGGAGATCGCCGACGCCGTCCGCAAGCTGCTGCTCCAGCACGCCGAGTCGGGCACCTCGATCGAGGAGCTGGCCGAGGTGCTGGACGTCGACCACATCGCGGCGCACCTGTACACCTCGGGCCAGCCGGACCCGGACCTGGTGATCCGCACGTCGGGCGAACAGCGGCTCTCCGGCTTCCTGCTGTGGCAGTCCGCTCACTCGGAGTTCTGGTTCTGCGAGGCGTACTGGCCCGCGTTCCGCCGAGTCGACTTCCTGCGCGCCCTGCGTGACTACGCGGCGCGCCACCGCCGCTTCGGTTCGTGACCTTCGCCCCGGTCTGTCACCGGCTCGAGCGACCTCCAAGTCCGGATAAACGGACAAATGCCGCAGCGTTGACGACAGGCGGTGTTCATTGGGCGATGAGCGGTAGTCCGTTCTGTTAATTCTCACTGCGAAGTCTCAGGCCGACACGCTGTTGCTGTTGACCGCACCCGGGTGACCGCCGGTAGCGTTCTCGTCAGCGGCCCGTACCCGATGCGGACCGCTCGGGAGGCCCTGGTCGTGGTGTCACTTGCACCCGAGGGGGCCGGCACCCGGCCCTCGCGGGCGTGGTCGGCGGCGAGCTCCAGGCCGTCGGGAACGCCCCGGCCAAGGCCCGCCGGCCCAACGGTGATGTGGGCGCGGTGTCGCGCTCACCAGGGAGCAATCGTCGGCCGTACCCCCGGTGTCGCCTCGAACGACCCGGGACTCGGCTGAGACGAGCGCTAGCGAGGAGCCTTCGTGACCGACCGTCGTACTGCCCCCGCTTCGCATTCCACCCGCTGCTACGTGCTCGACACCTCCGTGCTGCTGTCCGACCCGTGGTCGCTGACCCGGTTCGACGAGCACGAGGTCGTCCTGCCGCTAGTGGTGATTACCGAACTCGAGGGCAAGCGGCACCACCCGGAACTCGGGTGGTTCGCCCGCACGGCACTGCGCATGCTGGACGAGCTCCGCATCGAGTACGGCCGCCTGGACGCTCCGGTGCCGATCGGCACCGTGGGTGGCACCCTGCACGTCGAGCTCAACCACACGGACCCGGAGGTGCTCCCGGCCGGATTCCGTACCGACTCCAACGACAGCCGCATCCTCGCCTGCGCGCTGAACCTCGCCGCGGAGCGCAAGCTCGACGGCCGGGGTGAGGTCGTGCTCGTCAGCAAGGACATGCCGCTGCGCGTGAAGGCGGCCGCCGTCGGGCTGCAGGCCGACGAGTACCACGCGCTCGACGTGGTGCCGTCGGGCTGGACGGGGATGACCGACCTGGAGGTGACGTCCACCGATGTGGACGCCCTGTTCCGGGACGGCGTGATCGACCACGACGCTGCGCGCGACCTGCCGTGCAACACGGGCTTGCGGCTCACCGGCGGCGGTTCGGCCGCCCTGGGCCGGGTGACGTCCGACAAGCGCGTCCGCCTGATCCGCGGCGACCGCGAGGCCTTCGGGCTGCACGGGCGCTCGGCGGAGCAGCGCATCGCCCTGGACCTGCTGCTCGACCCCGAGATCGGGATCGTCTCCCTGGGTGGCCGGGCCGGCACCGGGAAGTCGGCGCTCGCGCTGTGCGCGGGGCTGGAGGCGGTGATGGAGCGCCAGCAGCACCGCAAGGTGGTCGTCTTCCGGCCGCTCTACGCCGTCGGCGGGCAGGAGCTGGGATACCTGCCCGGCAACGAGAGCGAGAAGATGGCGCCGTGGGCGCAGGCCGTCTTCGACACGCTCGGTGCGGTCGTCAGCCAGAACGTGCTCGAGGAGGTCATGGCCCGCGGCATGCTGGAGGTGCTGCCGCTCACGCACATCCGTGGGCGCTCGCTGCACGACAGCTTCGTGATCGTCGACGAGGCGCAGTCGCTGGAACGCAACGTGCTGCTCACGGTGCTCTCCCGGCTGGGCACGGCGTCCCGGGTGGTGCTCACCCATGACGTCGCGCAGCGCGACAACCTCCGCGTCGGGCGGCACGACGGCGTCGCGGCGGTGATCGAGAAGCTGAAGGGCCACCCGCTCTTCGCGCACGTCACGCTCACCCGCAGCGAGCGGAGCCCGATCGCCGCGCTGGTGACCGAGATGCTGGAGGGCCCGGCGGCGTAGCTCGTCACGGATTGCAGCAAAGCCACTTTCACGCAACTACGTTGCATGAAAGTGGCTTTGCTGCAACTCCCCGGGCGGGGGCGGGCCGGGTTACAGGCCGTGCGGGGTGCCTTCCGTGAAGCCGGCCGTGGTCTGCACGCCTACCATC
The DNA here is from genome assembly GCF_050948425.1 of Pseudonocardia xinjiangensis. Classification (NCBI taxonomy): domain Bacteria; kingdom Bacillati; phylum Actinomycetota; class Actinomycetes; order Pseudonocardiales; family Pseudonocardiaceae; genus Pseudonocardia; species Pseudonocardia xinjiangensis. The sequence continues at coordinate 866,836 of NZ_CP192009.1, forward strand.
GCGCGCTCGTGCAGCTCGTCGAGGGCGCGGGCGCCGGCGTAGGTGCACGCCGAGCGCACCCCGGAACAGATGCCGTCGAGGACGTCCTCGACGCCGGGGCGGGCGGGGTCGAGCAGCTGCCTGGAGCTCGAGATGCCCTCCTCGAACAGGGCCTTGCGGGCCCGGTCGAAGCTGCCGTCGCCGCGGGTGCGGGCACCGACCGCGCGCTTGGACGCCATCCCGAACGACTCCTTGTAGGGGCGGCCGTTCTCGTCGCGCAGCAGGTCGCCGGGTGACTCGTAGGTGCCGGCCAGCCAGGACCCGATCATCACGGCGGACGCGCCGGCGGCGAGGGCGAGCGCGACGTCGCGCGGGTGGCGCACGCCGCCGTCGGCCCAGATCCGGACGCCGTGGTCGCGCCCCGCAGCGGCGCATTCCAGCACCGCGGAGAACTGGGGGCGCCCCACGCCGGTCATCATCCGGGTGGTGCACATGGCACCGGGGCCCACGCCGACCTTGATGATGTCGGCACCCGCCTCGGCGAGGTCGCGCACACCCGTGGCCGTGACCACATTGCCTGCCACGATCGGTACCGCCGAGCCCGCGTCGGCGACGACCTTCCGGACGGCCCGCAAAGCGTCCAGCATCTTGTCCTGGTGACCGTGGGCGGTGTCGACGACCAGCACGTCGACGCCCGCCTCCAGCAGCGCCGCGGCCTTGACGGCGACGTCGCCGTTGATGCCGACCGCCGCCGCGGTGCGCAGCCGTCCCTGCGCGTCGAGCGTGGGGGAGTAGATCGCCGAGCGCAGGGCCCCGAGCCCGGTGAGCAGGCCCGCGAGGCGCCCGTCCGCGTCGAGGCCGAGGGCGACCCGCCGCGTGCCGAGCGCGTCGAACACCTCACGGGGCGGCGTGTCCATCGGCAGGGTGAGCGGCGAGGGGTCGAGCACGTCGCCCAGCCGCGTGAACCGGTCGACGCCGCCGCAGGCGGCCTCGTCGACCGTGCCGACCGGTCGGCCGTCCTCGTCGACCACGACGATCGCGCCGTGGGCGCGTTTGGACAGCAGGTTGAGCGCGTCCGCCACCGCGTCGGCGGCTGTGAGTACGAGCGGGGTGTCCCAGACGGGGTGCCGCTCCTTGATCCAGGCGACGATCTCGGCGACCGCGTCGGAAGCGACGTCCTGCGGCAGCACGGTGAGCGCTCCCCGGCGGGCCAGGGTCTCGGCCATCCGCCTGCCCGCGACCGCGGTCATGTTGGCCGCGACGACCGGGACCGTGGCGCCGGAGCCGTCGGCGGTGGTGAGGTCGACGTCGAACCGCGAGGCCACGGATGACCGGCCCGGAACGAGGAAGACGTCGTCATAGGTCAGGTCGTGGGACGGCTGCTGGCCATCGAGGAAGCGCACGGTAAGAGGATTCTACTCGCGCAACAGGCTGCGCACCGCGTCGATCGTGTCGGCCTCCGCTGGGGTCTTGTCCGGCCGGTAGCGCAGCACCCTGGCGAACCGCAGCGCGACGCCGCCCGGGTAGCGGGGGCTGCGCTGGGCGCCGTCGAGCTCGATCTCGACCACGAGCTCGGGCCGCAGCAGGACCACGTGGTCGGACCGCTCCCGAGCCAGGGCGGGGAACGTGCTGGTCTGCCAGGCGAGCAGCTCGTCGGTCATGCCCTTGAAGGTCTTGCCGACCATGATCGGCTCGCCGCCGTCGGGATCGCGGGCGCCGAGGTGGATGTTGGAGAGCTGCCGGGAGCGGCGGCCGTGGCCCCACTCCGCGCCGAGCACCACGAGGTCGAGCGTGTGCACCGGCTTGACCTTCTGCCACGCCCGGCCCCGACGGCCCGCGGCGTACGGCGCGTCGAGCGATTTGACCATGACGCCTTCGTGGCCTGCGGCGATCGCCTCGTCGAGCAGTGCGGCGGCCTCCTCCGGGGTGGGGGAGAGCAGGCCCGGCATGCGGTGGGCGCCGACCGCGGCGGCGAGGGCGTCGAGCCGCTGGGAGAGTGGCGCGTCGAGCAGGTCGGTGCCGTCGAGGTGCAGGCAGTCGAAGAAGAACGGCTGCAGCAGCAGCTCGCCCGCCGCCGCGCCGAACCGGCTCATCGTCTCCTGGAACGGGCGGGGGCCGCCGTCGTCGCGCAGCGCGAGCGTCTCCCCGTCGAGCACCACGGAACGGCACGGCAGGGCGCGCACCAGCTCGACCAGCTCGGGGACGCTCGGCGTGATCTCGCGCAGCGTGCGCGTCCACACCCGAACGTCGGCGCCGTCGCGATGGACCTGGATGCGGGCGCCGTCGAGCTTGTACTCGACGCTCGCGCGGGGCCCGATCTCTGCCAGCGCGGCGTCGAGCGCCTCGGCGGGCGAGGCCAGCATGGGCCGCACCGGCCTGCCGACCTGCAGCGTGACGGCGTCGAGGCCCGCGACGCCCTCGGTGAGCGCGAGCCGGGCGGTGTCGGGGAGCCGCCCGGAGAGCATGAAGGCGCGCCGGACCGCTGCCGCGGGGACCTCGGCAGCCGCGGCGACGGACTCCAGCATGACGCCCTCCAGCGCGCCCTGGCGCAGCTCGCCGGTGAGCAACCGGCGCAGGAACGCCTGCTCATCGGCGGTGGCGGCGCCGAACAGCTCTGCGAGCAGCGCGGCTCGCCGGGCCGTGGAGCCGGCCCCCGTGGTGGCGGCGAGGGCGTCGAGGGCGGCCTCGACCGCAGCCACCTCCAGCCGCGGCTCGGCGGCGGGCGCGGCGTCGATCCCGGCGAGCGTGCGCCAGCCGATGCCGAGGCGGCTCTGGCGGGGCTCGCCCGCCAGCCAGGCGGTGGCGGGCTCGACCTCGTGGGGCGCCGCGCTACGCAGGAGGGCGGCCAGCGTGGCCGTCTTCGCCGTGCGGGAGCGCGTGGCCCCGACCGCGGCGGAGGCGGAGACGACGTCGGCGAGCAGCACGGACCCATCCTGGCAGCGCACACCGACACTCGCCGGTGCGCGCGGGGCCTCCCCGTGGTTCAGGAAAGCCACTTTCCTGCCCGCAGAGGGCCTGAAAGTGGCTTTCCTGAACTTTGGGTGGGGACTCCTACGGGGCCAGGGTGACCGTCGTCGGTTCTCCTGCTGCCGGGAGGTCGGGCCGGCTCGTGACGTCGACGATCAGCTCGCCGACCTCGGTGGTGACCACGAGCCGGGTGACCGCACCGAGGAACGTGCTCGTGAGCACGGTGCCGGACAGCCCGTCCGGGTCGCCGACGGTGAGCCCCTCCGGGCGCACCTGACGCGTGTCCGCGCCGGGCCGGATCCGGCCGTCCTCGACGGGGACGTGGTTGGTGACCCCGACGAACTCGGCGACGAACTCGGTGGCCGGCCGGGTGTACACCTCCTGCGGGGTGTCCACCTGCTCGAGGCGTCCCTTGTTGAGCACGGCCACGCGGTCCGCCACGGCGAGCGCCTCCGCCTGGTCGTGCGTGACGAAGAGCGTGGTGATGCCCTCGGCCAGCTGCACGCGCCGGATCTCGTCGCGCAGCTGGACGCGCACCCGCGCGTCGAGTGCCGAGAGCGGCTCGTCGAGCAGCAGCACCGACGGCGAGACGGCCAGCGCCCGGGCCAGCGCCACGCGCTGCTGCTGGCCCCCGGACATCTCGTGCGGGTACGAACCGCCCCGGTCGCCGAGCCCCACGACCTCGAGCAGCTCGGCCGCCCGGCGCGCCCGCTCCGCCGCGCCCACACGGCGCATGCGCAGCCCGAACGCCACGTTCTCCGCGGCCGTCATCGTCGGGAACAGGCTGTAGGCCTGGAACACCATGCCGGTGTCACGCTTCGACGCCGGGATGCCGGTGACGTCCTTGCCACCGATCAGCACCTGGCCCGATGTAGGGGTGTCGAAGCCGGCCAGCAGCCGCAGCGCGGTGGTCTTCCCGCATCCGGACGGCCCCAGCAACGCGAGCAGCTCACCGGGCTTCAGCGCCAGGTCGAGCCCGTCGAGGGCGTGGGCGCTGCCGTAGGTGCGCCGCAGGGCACGGAACTCCACGGCGGTGCCGCGTTCCGTCGCCTGTGGTGCAGTGATGACGTCGGTCATGCGGAGGTCCTCCTCGAACGGGTGCGGCCGCCACCGGCGAACGACACCGCCAGCAGCAGCACCCAGGTGAACAGCAGGCTGGCCAGTGACAACGCCACCGAGACGCCCGCGGCGCTGCGCCCCACCTCGACGACGGCGATGGGGAACGTGTCGGTGTAGAGCAGGATGCGGGCGATGACGATCTCGCCGAGCACCAGGGCGAGGGTCAGGAACGCGGCGCCGAGGACGGCGGTGCGGATGGCCGGCAGGACCACGCGCACCAGCGCCGACGGCAGGCCCGCGCCCAGGTTGCGGGCCGCCTCCACGAGTGTGCGCAGCGGGATGGCGGCGAGCCCGTTGTCCACCGCCCGATAGGCGAAGGGGAGCGCGAGCACCACGTAGAACGGGGTGAGCGCGGTGGTGGACGAGGCGAACAGGGTGCGGAACACCGGGCCGCCGAGGTTGGCCTGCACGAACGCGATGCCGGCCGCCATCACGACCGGCGGGACGACGATCGGCAGGATCGTGGCGCTCTCCAGCAACCCGGCCACCGAGGGGAAGCGCAGCCGTACCCACACCGCTGTGGGCACCACCAGCACGAGCACCACCACGGCGGTGAGCACGGCGATCTGCAGCGACGTGAGCAGCGAGGTGAGCAGCACGTCGTCGTGGGCGATCGCCAGGTAGTTGCCCAGCCCGTAGCCACCGCCCGGGACGCGGAGGCTGAACTCGGCTGCCGACAGCAGCGGCACCAGGAAGTAGATCGCCGCGATCGTGAGGACGACGACGCGCCAGCGCCGCCGCCTCACCGTGAGCTCCAGCGGGCGGCCCGGCGCTGCAGGAACAGGTAGCCGACCATCACGACCGCGATCACGACCACCATGTCGAAGCCGAGCGCGAGCCCGACGTTCTGCTGGTTGGCGAGCACGTTGCCCGACAGCGCGGACGCGATCGCGGTGGGCAGCAGCGGGATCGAGCCGCTGGTGAGCGCCAGCGCGGTGGCGTAGGCCGCGAAGGCGTTGCCGAACAGCACGAGCGTCGCCCCGCCCAGCGCGGGAGCGAGCACCGGGAACGCGACGTGGCGCCAGTACGTCCACGCCGACGCGCCGAGGTTCTCCGCCGCCTCGCGCCACTGTGGGAGCAGCCCTTCGAGAGCCGGCGTGATCAGGATGACCATCAGCGGCACCTGGAAGTAGACGTAGGTGAGACCCAGGCCGGTCAGCGAGTCGATCCGGAAGCCACCCGCGTAGAGGTCGATGCCGATGCCGCGCAGGAAGACCGTGGCGAGCCCGGTCTGGCCGAGCGCGGCGATGAAGGCGAAGGCGAGCGGCACGCCACCGAAGTAGGCGAGCACGCCGGACGCCGTGGCGACGATCCGGCGCAACGGGCTGTCGGGACGCCCGATGAGCACGGCCTGGGCGAGGAACGTGCCGAACACGGCGCCGATCACGGCCGTGACGGCCGAGAGCACCAGGCTCGACAGGAACGCCGCCCGGTACTGCGGCTCGGTGATCGAGGCGAGCACGTTGGCCGCGGTGGGGCGCCCGTCCGGGTCGGAGAAGGCACCGCTGATCACGAAGAAGAGCGGGCCGCCGAGGAACACGAGCATGTAGCCCAGGAACGGCAGCAGCCCCAGCGCCGCCGCCCAGGAACGGGTGGATCGCACCCGTTCCGGGGGAGCGGCGGGAGCCTCGAGCAGTGCGGTCATCTCTGCTCCTAGGAGGTGGCCCCGGACCAGCCCTCGGCGACGATCTTCTGTGCCGCGTCGGTCTGGGCCTGCGTCGGGAACTTCGGCTCACCGCTCACCGGCGGCAGGGCCGCGGCGAGGTCCTTGTCGACGGTGCCGGCGTCCGTCATCGCCTGCAGCCGCACCGGGCGGGCCTTGCCGGCCAGCCAGAGGTTCTGGCCCTCGTCGGAGTAGAGGAACTCCTGCCAGAGCCGGGCCGCGGCGGGGTGCGGCGCGTTCTTGTTGATCGCCTGCGTGTAGTACTGCGCGAAGAGACCGTCCGACGGGACGGCGACCTTCCACTCGAACGACGCCTTGACCTTCTCGGCCTGCGCGACGTTCAGGTAGTCCCAGTCGAGGACGATCGGGGTCTGTCCACTCTCGACGGTGGCCGGGGTCGGGTCGACCTTGAGGAGGTTGCCGCCCTTGGCGAGCTTGCTCCAGTACGCGACGCCGGGGGAGATGTCGTCGAGCGAGCCGCCGTTGGCCAGCGCTGCCGCCCAGACACCCGCGAAGGCCGCCGCGGCCTGCGTGGGGTCACCGTTGAGCGCGACCTTGCCCGCGTAGTCCGGCTTGGCGAGGTCGGCGAAGGTGGTGGGGCAGACCGGCACCAGCTTCGCGTTGCAGCCGATGGACATGAAGCCGCCGTAGTCGTTGACCCAGGCGCCCCCGGCGTCCTTGTTGCCGGCCGGGATGGAGTCCCAGGTCTGCACCTGGTACGGCGCGAAGAGCGGGGTGTTGCCGGTGGCGAAGGACTGCCCGAGGTCGAGCACGTCGGGCGCCCGGTCCTGGGTGCCCAGCTGCTGGACGGCGTTGATCTCGTCCTGGCTGCTCCCCTCGGGGTTCGCCGAGTTGACCTTGATGCCGTACTTGTCGCCGAAGGTCTTGATGATGGCGCCGTAGTTCGCCCAGTCGGGCGGCAGTGCGATGACGTTGAGCTGGCCCTCGGCCTTGGCGGCGGCGACGAGGGCGTCGAACCCTCCGCCTGCCTGGGCCGACGCGGCAGTGGCCCAGCCGGTGCCGCCGCCCGCGGCGTCCGTGCTGGCCGAGCCGCCTGAGCTCACGCATCCGGCCGCGCTCAACGCCAGCGCGGCGCCGATCGCGGCCACCAGTACGCGGCGTGCGGTCATGGGGAGCTCCTTCTTTACTGACTGACTGGTTCACCCGATGGAGACGCCGCAGCCTGCACTGTTGACATTTCGGCCGTGTGGCGATCACCCGTCCGGGGAATGTAGCGGCGGATACAGCCCGATTGCGAGAGCCGTCCCGTCCGGTATCCCGTCGTGACCTGGCGAAGCCGGACGTGCGGAGGGGGCGGCCCGGCGACGGCGGCCCGGGCCGTGGTCAGGCGGCGGACGGGTTCCCGGTGGCTTCCTGCAGCAGGTCGGTGACCCGCACGATCCCGCTGCAGACGCGGCTCGCGTCGAGCAGCACGAGGTCGTCGTAGCTGCGGCTGCGGTCACCGGAGAGACAGAACTTCAGCGCGCTGCGCACGTCCGTGGTGGCGGGGATCGTGCGCGGCTCCTCCGCGAGCGCGATCGCAGGCCGGTTGGCGTACAGGGCGCGGCCGAACGGGCCCGAGATGGCCAGCATGAACCGGTTGCGGTCGAGGAAGCCGGTGGGCTGCCCGTTCGGGTCGAGCAGGACGACGCTGCCCGTCTGCGGGTGGTCGGCGAGCGCCTGGCGCACCTTCTCGGCGGTCACCGACTCCGGCAGCGCCACCGCGGCCTGCGCGAGATCGGCCACGGACTGACGTGGCCGCTGCTGCTCGAGGGGCGCGGTCTCCGGGCCGCCCGGCGGTGGCTGCGGGGCCCGGGACCGGGGCATGAGCTCCACCGGGAGCAGGATCCCGCTCGTCGACGGGCGCCTGCGCGGTTCGGCGAGCAGCGGTCCCTGGGCCCAGGGGATGCCGTGGTCGCGCACGGCGGCGAGCTGCTCCGGCGTGCTGACGCCGGTGGCGGACACCCGCACGCCGACCACGCGGCACACGTCGAGCAGGGCCGACACCACGGCACGCGCGCGCGGTGCGTGCGGCATCCGCGCCACCAGTGCCGGGTCGATCTTGACGAGGTCCGGTTCGAGCTCGGCGATGAGATCGAGCCCGAAGCCCCGGCTGACCGCGTCGAAGCCGATGCCGAAACCGTCGGCCCGCAGCTCGGCGACCCCCTCGGCGAGGGCGTCGGGCGGCGCGGCCGACAGCGCGGGGTTGATCTCCAGCAGGATCGGCGGGGTGAACCCCGCGGGGTCACGGTTGCGGAGCGAGGTGCGCACCTGCGCCACGCGCCGCCTGGCCGCCACCACCGTGTCGGCCAGGACGTCCACGTGCAGCGGCACCGTCGCGTCGTACTCCGTGCCGTACAGCACCGAGGCGATCGCGATGCCCGAGTCGAACTCCGCGAGCTGCCGGGTGCCCCACACGGACTGGCGGGCGACCACCTCGATCTGGTCACGCGCCTGGCAGCGGCGCACCTCCATGCCCACCGGGCGGCCGTTCACGAGGTTCAGCAGCGGCTCGAACGTGAACCTGCCGTAGTCGCTCACCAGGTTCTCCCTCCGCTACTTGCCTCCGCATGCAATCACGTGGCGTAGCGAGAAGGGTGAACATCGGGTGAATCATCACGCAGCGCGACGAGCTTCGAGCCGTGTGGGTGATACCTCCCCCTGCGGCGTCAGGACGTCTTGCTGCCGCGGGCCATCGTCAGGACGTCGAGAGCGGCGTCGAGCTGGTCGCCCGTGAGCTTGCCCGACTCGACGTGCCCGCGCTCCAGCACCACCTCACGGATCGTCTTGCGCTCCTTCAGCGACTGCTTGGCGATCGACGCCGCCTCCTCGTAGCCGAGGTAGCGGTTGAGTGGCGTGACCACGGAGGGCGACGACTCCGCGAACTCCCGGGCCCGGTCCACGTCGGCCTCGGCGCCGGCCACCACCTTGTCGGCGAGCAGGCGGGCCGCGGCGGCGAGCAGGCGTGCCGACTCCAGCACGTTGCGCGCCATCACCGGCATCATCACGTTCAGCTGGAGGTTGCCCTGGCTGCCCGAGAAGGCGACGGTGGCGTCGTTGCCGATCACCTGGGCGGCCACCATCATCGTGGCCTCGCAGATCACCGGGTTGACCTTCCCCGGCATGATCGAGCTGCCCGGCTGCAGGTCCGGCAGGTGCAGCTCGGCGAGACCGGTGCGCGGGCCCGACCCGAGCCAGCGGATGTCGTTGGCGATCTTGAACAGCGACACGGCGACGCCACGGAGCGCACCGGAGGCCTCCACGAGCCCGTCGCGCGCGCCCTGGGCCTCCATGTGGTCGCCCGCCTCGGACAGCGCGTCGAGCCCGGTGGCCGCCTTGAGCTCCTCGACGACCGCGCCGCCGAACCCGTCGGGCGCGTTGAGGCCGGTGCCCACCGCGGTACCGCCGATGGGCAGCTGACCGAGCCGGGGCAGCGTGTCGCGCAACCGGGCGGCGCCGTACTCGGCCTGCGTCGCCCAGCCGCCGGCCTCCTGGCCGAGGGTGATCGGCACGGCGTCCATCAGGTGGGTGCGCCCGGCCTTGACGACCTCGGCCCAGTCCTCGGCGCGCCGGCGCAGCGTGGCCGCGAGGTGCTCCAGTGCCGGGATGACGTCGGTGCTGAGTGCCTCGGTGGCCGCGAGGTGGATCGTCGTCGGGAACACGTCGTTGGACGACTGCGACGCGTTGACGTGGTCGTTCGGGTGCACCTCGACGCCGGCCCCGGCCGCGACCGAGGCGATCACCTCGTTGGCGTTCATGTTGGAGCTGGTGCCCGAGCCGGTCTGGAACACGTCGACGGGGAAGTGGGCGTCGTGCTTCCCCGCGGCCATCTCGTCGGCGGCAGCGGCGATGGCCTCGGCGAGCTCGGGTGCGAGGACCCCGATGCGCCCGTTGACGCGCGCGGCGGCGCCCTTGACCAGGCCCAGCGCGCGGATCTGGGCCCGCTCGAGGCCCCGGCCGGAGATGGGGAAGTTCTCGACGGCACGCTGGGTCTGAGCCCGCCACAGCGCGTCGGCGGGCACCTTCACCTCGCCCATCGTGTCGTGTTCGATGCGGAAGCCGGCGTCGTCGCTCATGTGGCCCAGTCTTCTCGTACCGGTAGGGACGCGCAGCGGAGAGTGCTCCACGGCACCGAACGGGCCGCTAGCGCACCACCTGCACGACGTCACCGACACCCAGGTTGCCGAAGAACTTCTGCGCGGCGGCGCGCGAGAGGTGGATGCAGCCGTGCGAGAGCTGCTTCAGGCTGCCCTGGTGGAAGGCGATGCCGCCGTTGAAGAACACCGAGTACGGCATCGGGGCGTTGTCGTAGATCGAGCTGCGGTGGTTGATGTTCTTGAACGAGACCTTGAAGGTGCCGGGCGGTGTGCGGTAGCCGGCGCGGCCGTGGGTGATCGCGACGGGGCCGTACTGCACGGCACCGCCACTGATCAGCCAGGCGCGGTTGGCCGACAGGTCGACGCAGGCGTCGGCGGTGGACATGCAGGGGGTGCCGGGCACCGCGCGCGGCTTCACGGGGACGGCCGCGGGGGCAGGACGAGGCGGGGCTGCCGGTGCGGCGACGGGGGCGGGGGCAGCTGCCGGTGCCGGAGCGACGGCCTGTGCGGCCGGGGGAGCGACGGCGTCCCGCTGCACGACGGCCCCGGCGGTGGAGACGGAGTTGGCGGGCACCATGAGGGCCGCCGAGACGATCGCGACGCTGGTGGGCGCGGTGCCGGCCGCCGCGCCGCTGAGCAGGGCCGTGAGGACCACCGCCCCGATGATCCCCAACAGCTTCAGCGCGCGCATGCCGAACTCCCGTGCTCGATACCCCAGCTGACCGGCCGTAGGCCCCCGTGCGCACCCCAGCGCGGCCGGTCCATTGAGCATCGGTCGTCGGCCCGGCCTGATCAAGCCTGGGGGTGCGAGTGCCTGCTCACGATTCCATTACGGAATGCATTGTTTCAGCTACGGAAGAGGAGGGGCAGAGTGCTCGACGGCGGCGAGCTGCTCATCGGACAGGTCGAAGTCCACTGAGGAGTACTCGCGCAGCTTGGTCAGCCGGTGGTAGCCGTCGATCATCCGGACGGTGCCGGACTTCGACCGCATCACGATCGACTGCGTGGTGCAGCCACCTGCGCGGTAGTGCACGCCGCGCAGCAGGTCGCCGTCGGTGATGCCGGTGGCGCAGAAGAACACGTTGTCGCCGCGCACGAGATCGTCCGTGGTGAGCACCCGGTCCAGGTCGTGGCCCGCGTCGACGGCCTTGGCGCGCTCCTCGTCGTCGGTGGGCCAGAGCCTGCCCTGCATCGCGCCGCCCATGCACTTCATCGCGGCCGCCGTGATGATGCCCTCCGGCGTGCCGCCGATGCCGTAGAGCAGGTCGACGCCGGTGTTGGGGCGGGCGGCGGAGATCGCGCCTGCCACGTCGCCGTCGGAGATGAAGTGGATGCGCGCGCCCGTGCGCCGGATCTCCTTCACCAGCGACTCGTGGCGCGGCCGGTCGAGCACGCACACCGTGACGTCGGTGACGTCGAGGTGCTTGGCCCCCGCGACACGGCGGATGTTCTCCCCCACCGGGACGGTGATGTCGATGACGTCCGCGGCCTCGGGGCCCACCGCGAGCTTCTCCATGTAGAACACGGCCGACGGGTCGAACATCGCGCCGCGTTCGGCCACGGCGAGCACGGCGACCGAGTTGGGCATGCCCTTCGCCATCAGCGTGGTGCCGTCGATCGGGTCGACGGCGACGTCGCACCACGGGCCCTCGCCGTTGCCGACCTCCTCGCCGTTGAACAGCATGGGCGCCTCGTCCTTCTCGCCCTCGCCGATCACGACGACGCCGCGCATCGACACGCTGCCGATGAGCTGGCGCATGGCGTCGACGGCCGCACCGTCGCCGCCGTTCTTGTCGCCACGGCCGACCCACCGCCCGGCGGCCATGGCCGCGGCCTCGGTGACGCGGACGAGCTCCATCGCCAGGTTGCGGTCGGGCGCCTCTCGACGCCGTTCGCGCCCGGTGGTCCCGTTCTCCGAAGGACTCATCTGCGGCTCCTCCTCCCGATGGCGAGCACGTGCGGTGCCCGGTGGGGCCGTTGGGATCGGTCCTGATCCTGACAGATCGGCCTCCCCAACGGTGGTCAAGGCGCCGGAAAGCGGCGCAGCTGAGACGATGCGCACGTGCTGGGACGATGGGTGCCGTGACCACCGAGCCGAACCCGCCGCCGCGGCCGACCGGCCGCCCCGACCCCGGCCCGCCGTCGAAGCCGCCGCGGTCGGCGATGACCATGCGCGACATGCTCGTGGCGCTGGGCGTGCTGATCGCCGTGGTGATCGCCATCGGCGGGCTGCAGGGATCGTGGTCGTTCGCCCCCGCCGGCCCGTCGGTCGACCCCGCCGCGGTCCCGGTCGTCGATGCTCCTGCCGAACTGCGCGAGCTCGCGCCGCTGGTGCCGTTCGCCGTGCGGATCCCGGCGGTGCCGCCGGACTGGCGGTCGAACTCCGTGGACCAGGACCCCGTCGACGGGGGCGGCCGGGCCGTGCGCACCGGCTACATCACCCCGGACGGCCGCTACGTGAGCCTGCTGCAGAGCGACGCGTCCGAGCAGGCGCTGCTGGCCGGCGAGACCGGCAAGGTAGCCGTGCCGGGACGCGGCCCGGTCGACGTCGACGGGCAGCAGTGGGTCGCCTACGGCGGGCAGGGCACGTCGGGCGGGCGGGACGAGCCGATCTGGATCACCGAGGTCCCGACGCCGAACGGCGCGCCGGTACGGATGCTGATCACGGGCAGCGGAAGCGACGAGTCGTTCCGCACGCTGGCCGAAGCAGCACAGACGAGCACCCCAATCCCTCCCCGCTGAGCGGCCCCGGCCGCGACATGGTCACGTTTCGCGGCCGGAACCGGCCCTCGAACAGCGTCATGTGTCCATGTCGCGCTCGGTCGCGTCCAGGACCTTCTGGACGCGTTCCCGGGCGCCCGCAAGCTGCTGCTCGCACCGGCGCGCGAGGGCCTCGCCCCGCTCCCACAACGCCACCGACTCGTCCAGGCCGAGCCCGCCCGTCTCCAGAGTGCGCACCACCTCGGCGAGCTCGTCGCGGGCCTGCTCGTAGCCCAGCCCGTCGACGCCAGGCTGTTCGGTCATGTCGTGCTCGCCTTCCTCTTCCGGGTACGCGGGGGCGTCGGCTTCGCCGTTTCGCCCTCGGCGGCCCCGTTGCCTGCGCCGCGGTCGGCCCCGCCGGGTGCGCTGTCGTCCGCCACGGTGGCCGCGACCGCCCCGTCGGCCACCCGGATCCGTAGCCGGTCGCCCGGCTCGACCTCTGTGGTCGACCTCAGGACCGGCAGCACCGCCCCCGGCTCGGCGCCGTCGGGCACGCGCTGCACCACGGCGTATCCGCGGGCCAGCGTCGCGGCCGGGCCGAGCGTCGTCAACCGCGCCCTGACGTGTTCCAGGTCGCTGCCGCGGCGGTCGAGGCCGCGCAGCAGGCAGGCACGGCCCGCCTCGCGCAGCCGCTCGACCTCCGCGACGCGTCCGTCGAGTGCCTGCAGCGGGGCGGCCAGCACCGGTCGTCCGCGCAGCGCGGTGAGCAGCCGCTGTTCGCGGTCCACCCAGCCGGCCAGCGCGCGCCGGGCGCGGTCGCGCAGCCCCGCGATGCGCGCGGTCTCCTCGGCCAGGTCCGGTACGAGCCGGCGCCCCGCCTCCGTCGGCGTGGAGCACCGGACGTCGGCGACGTGGTCGACCAGCGGGGTGTCCGGCTCGTGCCCGATCGCCGACACCACAGGCGTGCGGCAGGCCGCGACGGCCCGGCACAGCGTCTCGTCGGAGAACGGGAGCAGGTCCTCGACACTGCCGCCGCCGCGGGCCAGCACGATCACGTCGACCTGCGGGTCGCGGTCCAACGCGCCGAGCGCGTCGACGATCTGCGGAACGGCCAGCGCGCCCTGGGTGGCGGTGTGCTCGATCCGGAAGCGGACCGACGGCCAGCGTGCCGTCGCGTTCGACACGACGTCGTGCTCCGCCGCCGACGCCCGGCCGGTGACGAGCCCGATGCAGCCGGGCAGGAACGGCGGGCGGCGCTTGCGGGCCGGGTCGAACAGTCCCTCGGCCGCCAGCAGCTTGCGCAGGCGCTCGATCCGCGCGAGCAGCTCCCCGATGCCGACGGCGCGGATCTGGTCGACGCGCAGGCTGAGCGTCCCCCGGCCGAGGAAGAACGACGGCTTCCCGTGGACGACGACCCGGTTGCCCTCGGCCACCGCCGGGCCGCCCTCACGCACCAGGCCGATCGGCGCCGTCAGCTGCAGCGAGACGTCCGCGGCCGGGTCGCGCAGCACCAGGAACGCGGTGCCGGTGCCGGCGCGGGCGGTGACCTGGGCGAGCTGGCCCTCCACCCACACCGCCCCGAGCCGGTCGACCCACTCGGCGATCTTCCTGGCGACCGTGCGGACGGGCCACGGCTGCTCGGGGGAGTTCGGCTGGGTCACCCTTCGGTGACCGTGGTGATCCGGTTCGAGAGCATCGTGACGAACGGCGGACGGTTGTCGTGGGCGGTCTCCCATTCCAGGAGCGTCCGCAGGTCGTCGACGTCGAGGTGGCGCAACCGGCCGCGCAGCTGGGGGATCGTCAGGTCCCGGTAGCCGGGCAGGACGTTCGGTCCCGCACTCCCGGCGCCGGTGCCGGACGTCGTGGGAGTGGCGTGGGCTGCTTTGGCGGCAGTGGTCTCGGCCGCGACCTCGGCGGCCTTCTCGACCACCTTCTCGGGCTCCGCGGGGGCCGGTGCGGGCTCGGCGGCGATCGTGACCACGGCGTCCCGGGCCCGCTGGTGCAGCTCGCTGACGTTGCTCCCGCCGTTGCGTTCCGCCGGCTCCTCGTCGTCGAAGACGGCCCAGCTGGGCCGTTCCTCGACCGGACGCAGCGTGCCGAGGGCGCGATCACCCTTGATCGCCAGCTCGGTGACCTTCTGCTGCACGCGCATGGACGCCTGCAGGGCCTGGCTCACGGCGGTGACGGGGAGCTCGACAACGAGTCGGGGCAGGTCACGGGCCTGCTCCACGGCGGTGGCGACAAGACCGGCGGCAATCCGCACCGGCAGCGGCAGCGGGCTCATGCCTCCAGTCTCCCCTGCCCGGTGCCGGGGAGCAGCCTGGGGGTTTCGCGTGGTGCACGACGTCTGCGCGATCGGGCGGGGGCCGTACGCTGGGGGACATGTCCGGAGCGAACAAGCGCGTACTGCTGGCCAAGCCGCGCGGTTACTGCGCAGGTGTTGACCGGGCCGTCGAGGCCGTGGAGCAGGCGCTGGAGCAGCACGGCCCGCCGGTGTACGTCCGCAAGCAGATCGTCCACAACGTGCACGTCGTGGAGACGCTCACCGAGCGCGGTGCGATCTTCGTGGACGACGCCGACGAGGTCCCCCACGGTGCGCTCGTGGTGTTCTCGGCCCACGGGGTGTCCCCCGCGGTGCGTGACCAGGCGCGATCGCGCGAGCTGCGCACGATCGACGCCACCTGCCCGCTGGTCACCAAGGTCCACCAGGAGGCCAAGCGCTTCGCCCGTGAGGACTACGACATCCTCCTCGTCGGCCACCACGGGCACGAAGAGGTGGAGGGCACGGCCGGGGAGGCTCCGGCGCACATCCAGCTCGTCGAGACCGCAGCCGATGTGGCAGGCGTCACGGTCCGGGATCCGGAGCGGGTCGTCTGGCTCTCCCAGACCACGCTGTCGGTCGACGAGACCATGGAGACGGTGCGCGCGCTGCGGGAGCGCTTCCCGTCGCTGCAGAACCCGCCGAGCGACGACATCTGCTACGCCACCCAGAACCGGCAGGTCGCCGTCAAAGCGATGGCCGCCCAGTGCGACCTCGTGCTCGTGGTGGGCTCGAAGAACTCGTCCAACTCGGTGCGGCTGGTCGAGGTGGCGCTGCAGGCCGGGGCCGGAGCGGCACACCTCATCGACTACGCCCGCGAGATCGACGAGAGCTGGCTCGACGGCGTGGGGACGGTCGGGCTCACCAGCGGAGCATCGGTGCCGGAGGTGCTGGTGCGGGGCGTGCTCGACCACCTCGCCGAGCGCGGCTGGACCTCCATGGAGGAGATCACGACCGCCGAGGAGACTCTGACGTTCTCGTTGCCCCGCGAGCTTCGCCCCGCTCGGACCGCGCAGAGCTCCGCCGGGCGCTGACCGGCGGTTTCGTGGGCGGGCCTGCGTCCGCCTTCGGGGCGGCGTCGAGTGGGCGCTGCACGATCAGCCGGAACACGCCCAGGGCCAGCACGATGCCGGTGGTCCAGGCCATCGTCGGGAACGCGTTGACCAGCGGTGCCCCCACCACGAGCAGGCGCTCGCCCACGCCGGCGCCCGGCTTCGGCGACCCGGCGGCCAGCACCACCACCGGCACCGCCACGGCCACCAGCAGCGGCGGCTGGACCATGGGCCCGAACAGCCCGTCGCGGCGCACCCAGGCCACCGCGAGCACACACCCGGCGATGTAGCAGATGGTGAAGACCAGATCGAGGCTGCCGACGCGGACCAGGTCGACGAACACGCCCACCGCGGTCAGCACGGCGCCGAGCCCGACCGCCGCGATGGGCGGGACCCCGAGCACCGTGGCCAGCAGGGACCGGTCGGCCATCGGCCACCTGCCCCCGGAGCCCCGTACGCCGCGTTCGCTCACCTGGTCACGGTAGCTCTGTTCTCCGGGCGACCGTCGCCGGCAGGCCGCTCGGTGCGGCTGAGCTCGTGGAGGGCGACCAGTGAGTCGGCCGCGGACGCCACGAGCTCGGGCGCGGCCACGGTGCGTGGCGCGCGTTCGACCTGGGCGGGGGCGGCGATCTCGTCGTCGGCCACCTCGAGGTCGGTGAACTTGCGCGCGGTGACGAGCACGCGCGCCTCCAGCGAGGAGACCGTCTGGTTGTAGCTGGCCACGGCCGAGTCGAGGCTGCGCCCCAGCTTGGCGACGTGGGTGCCCATGGTGGCCAGGCGGCTGTGGAGCTCCTTGCCGAGTTGGTGGACCTGGGCGGCGTTGCGGGCCAGCGCCTCCTGCCGCCAGCTGTAGGCGACGGTGCGCAGGAGCGCGATGAGCGTGGTGGGTGTGGCGACCACGACGTTGTGCGAGAACGCGTGCTCCAGCAGCGCCGGGTCGGCCTGCAGCGCGGCCTCGAGGAACGGGTCTCCCGGCACGAACAGCACGACGAACTCGGGCGACGGCTCGAACGCCGCCCAGTAGCTCTTGGCCGACAGCGCGTCGACGTGCTGGCGCAGCTGCCGGGCGTGGGCGGCGAGCCGCTCGCGGTGCACGTCGGGGTCGCGGCTCTCCACGGCCTCCAGGTAGGCCGCGAACGGCACCTTCGCGTCGACCACCACCTGCTTGCCCCCGGCCAGGTGCACGACCATGTCGGGCCGGACCGCGCCGTCCTCTCCCTGGCCGGTGACCTGCGTGGAGAAGTCGCAGTGCTCGACCATGCCGGCCAGCTGCACGATCCGCTCCAGCTGCAGCTCGCCCCAGCGGCCGCGGACCTGGGGGGCGCGCAGCGCGTTGACGAGCTGCTTGGTCTCGTGCTGCAGCTGCTCCGAGCTGAACCGCATGGCGCTGACCTGCTCGCGCAGCCCCGCGTAGGCCGACTCGCGCTCCTTCTCGACCGTGCGCAGCTGCCCCTCGACGCGCTGCAGCGTGGACGCCATCGGGTCGAGCAGCTGGGCGATGGCCTGGGCGCGGCTCGTGGCGTCGCCGTCGGCCTTTGCGGCCAGTGCCGCCGTGGCCTCCTTGATGCGGCCCTCGGCCAGCGCCACGAACTGCTCGTTGTTGCGGGCCAGCGCGTCGGCCGAGAGCGCCTG
The DNA here is from genome assembly GCF_050948425.1 of Pseudonocardia xinjiangensis. Taxonomy (NCBI): domain Bacteria; kingdom Bacillati; phylum Actinomycetota; class Actinomycetes; order Pseudonocardiales; family Pseudonocardiaceae; genus Pseudonocardia; species Pseudonocardia xinjiangensis. The sequence continues at coordinate 884,365 of NZ_CP192009.1, forward strand.
GAACGCCTGCTTGAGCTCGGCGTCGCGGCGCGTCAGCAGCTGCTCGCGCCGGCCGCCCGCCTCCCGCTCGCTCTGCAGCGCGGCCAGTGCCGCCGCCGCCTCCGACTCCGCGTGGCGCAACCGCTCGGAGGCCCGTTCGTACTGCTCGGTGAGCTCGCGGAGCCGCTCCAGCAGCCCGGCGCGCTCCGCGCGCAGACCTGCCGCGTCGGCCCTGGCCATGGCGGAGGCGTCGGCCGCCGCCCGCCCGGCCTCGGCGGTGGCCACCCGCGACCGTGACGTGACGAGCAGCCAGACGGCGCCCGCGCCGAGCGTGGCGCCCACGACCAGACCGATGAGCAGCACGGAGACGGTGGCGGTGTCCACCGAGTCAGCGTGCACCGCGCCCCCGACGGAACCGGGACAGGCGCGCCGGGCCCGCGGACCAACGGACCGCACCAATCGCCGAGCGGTCGAACAGATGGTCGAGCAGCGCGGGGCGGCCCCCCGAGGTTCAGGAAAGCCACTTTCCTGTCCCCAGAGGGCAGCAAAGTGGCTTTCCTGAACTTGCGCGGGCTCAGGCGACCGGGGACTCGTGGTCCAGGAGCCAGCGCTTCGCCGGAACGCCCCAGCGGAAGCCGCCCAGCGTGCCGTCCGTGCGCAGCACGCGGTGGCAGGGCACGAACAGGGCTGCGGCATTGCGCGCGCACGCCGACGCCGCGGCCCGCACCGCCAACGGCCTGCCTGCCTTGGCCGCGTACTCGGTGTAGGTCACCGGAGCGCCGGGCGGCACCGTGCGCAGCACGTCCCAGGCGTGCTGGAGGAACTCGCCCGACCGCTGCCGCACCGGCACGTCGGCCACGGCCGACAGCTCGCCTTCGTGGTAGCGGATCACCGCGTCCCCGACGGCGCCGAGGTCGCCTGCGACCAGCTCGGTGGGCCGCAGGGACAGGTGGACCTGCGGGAGCAGCTCGTCGACGGACGCCGTCCAGCCCGAGGTGAGGACGGCCCCGTCCTCGTCGACGACGGCCGTGAACGGCCCGATCGGTGTGTCGAGCGTGGACCACACGGCAGTGCTCATGACGTCCTCCCGGACGATGTGGTGGCGGCGGTCCGCCACAGGTGGGTGGCGGCGTAGGACCGCCACGGCTTCCAGTTCTCGGCGCGTGCAGCGAGCCCGTCCACGTCGGACGGAAGTCCGAGCGCGGCGGCTCCGCGGCGCACCACGAGGTCGGTGGCGAGCAGCTCGTCGGGATCGCCGAGCAGTCGCATCGCGAGATAGCCCGCCGTCCACGGCCCGATGCCGGGAAGGGCGGTGAGGGCGGCCCTCAGGTCGGCGGGGTCGCGCCCCGCGTCGAGGACGAGCGAGCCGTCCGCCACCGCCTCGGCCAGCCGGAGCACGGTCGCGACGCGGGTGGCCGGGCCGGTGAGCACCTCGGCACCGCGTTCGGCGATCGCGGCGGCGGTGGGGAACAGCAGGTCCGGCGGTTCGCGTTCGGCGTCCGCGGATGCGGCACCGGTCAGCTGGGGCGGCAGCCGTTCGCCGAGCGCCGCGGCCAGCCGTGATGCCGCCGTGCGCGCCGCGGCCACCGACACCTGCTGTCCGAGCACGGTGCGCAGGGCCGTCTCGACGCCGTCGACGGTGCCGGGCAGCCGGATGCCCGGTGTCGCGGCCACGGACGGGGCCAGGTCGGGATCGGCACCCAGCAGGGCGTCGACGGCGACCGGGTCGGCGTCGAGGTCGAGCAGCCGGCGCAGCCGGGCCACCGCGGGTCCCAGGTCGCGCGGGTCACCGAGCCGCACGGTGGCCACGACGTGGCCGGTGGTGGCGGTGCCGCGGCCGGTGGGCCGCAGGTCCAGCGCCACCGTGGCCGCGGCGTGCGGCAACCGCAGCGTCCGGTGGTACGTGCCGTCCACCACGGACTCGACGCCGTTCAGGGCACGCGCGGAGAAGAACGCGAGCAGGCCGTCGCCGTCGAACGGCGGGCGGTACGGCAGGCGCAGCACGAGCGTCCCCGCGGCGGCGGGCACCGCTCCACGGCGTCTGCCCGCCTCCGTGCGGAGCGTCGTCGGAGGCACTCCGTAGACCTCGCGCACGGTGTCGTTGAACTGCCGGACGCTCGCGAACCCGGCTGCGAAGGCGATGTCGGCCATCGTCAGCGGGGTGGTCTCGATCAGCAGCCGGGCCGTGTGCGCCCGGTGCGCCCTCGACAGGGCGAGCGGCCCGGCGCCGAGCTCGGCGGTGAGGACCCGGTTGAGCTGGCGCTCGGAATACCCGAGCCGCGTGGCGAGCCCCACGACACCATCCCGCTCGACCACACCGTCGGCGATCAGCCGCATCGCCCGGGCGGCGAGGTCTGCGCGGATGTTCCAGTCGGGCGAGCCGGGCACCGCGTCGGGCTGGCAGCGGCGACAGGCGCGGTAGCCGCGCTGCTGCGCGGCACCCGCGGTCGGGAGGAACTCGACGTTGGCGCGCTTGGGCGTCATGGCCGGGCACGACGGCCGGCAGTAGATGCCGGTCGTGCGCACGGCGGTGATGAACTGCCCGTCGAAACGGGCGTCGCGGGCGGCGACGGCGCGGTAGCAACGTTCCTGATCCAGCAGCACGGCACCGACTCTGCCACCGCAAACGCCTCTGCACTGGCGGAAATCGGACGCGACCAGCGGGGCCCGTGGAGCGGACGGTCAGGTGCCGCGGCAGATCGATCCGCGCAGCCGCCCGTCGTCGCACGCCTCGCTGATCCGGGCGTGCATGCGCTGGTAGGCCTCGTGGCGCGGGTCGGGCGGCGGCTTCGCGGCAGCGGCGCGCTGGGCCTCGGCCCGGGCCGCTGCGGCCTTCGCGGCCACCTCCCGCGCCACCTCCTCGGCCCGCGTGCGCTCGGCGAGGATAGCGGCGACGCGGTCGCGGGCCGGGTTCAGCGCGAGCCCGGCGATCTGCGCACCCGTGACGGGCGGGGCGGCGATCGGGGTGGCGGGGTCTCCTGGGGCGGGGAGGGTGCTGTCGAACTCGGGCACCTTCACGGCGGCGGGGGCCGTGCCGGCGGGCTCGGGGGTGTGGACGGCGGCGGCCGCTGTGTCGTCGAACCGTGGCGTCTTCTCGGCGGCGGTGGCGGTGCCGCTCGTCGCGATGAGCATCGCTCCGCCGCTCGCGGTCACGAGCCCGAGTACCGAGCTCGCGAGCAGCAACCGGGACGGGATCCCCACGACTATCCCCACTTCTTGCGTGCCGACGGTGACATCAGGACCATCGACACGCGGTCATGAGTGTTAGCCGGTACACCCGATCGGGTGAAGCATTCGGGCGATGGTGACGAATCCGTGATCAGCGGCAGACGAGGCCGACGAGCGGCAGTCGCTCGCACGTGTCGATCAGCGGCCGGGTGAGCTCGTCGAGCACGTCACCGTCATGATGACGCCGCGGTCCGTCATCGCGAGGCCGGCCGGCGGCGTGGTCGGGGCGCTCGTCGTCGTGGGCCGGCTGGGGCGAGGTGGTCCGCACGGTCTCGGGGAGCGCAGTGGGGGAAGGGGCCGAGGGAGCTGAAACCGCGGCCGGCCGGGCGGACGGGGGCCGCGCCGGTTCCGCCCGGGCCGTGGGCGCGCGGAGGACGGAGCGACCTGCGGGTTCGCGCACCACCGGCGCCACCTCCCGGCCGGGTCCTGCCGGGGTGGCCCGGGCCTCGGTCGTCGCCACAGCAGACGGTTCGGCGGCCTCGGAGGTGGGAGGCGCGGTGGTGCCGGCGGTCACGGGTGCGGGCGGGGCGACGACGGCCGTATCCGGAGCGGCCACCGGAACGGGGGCGGGCGCGGTCAGCGTGAACACCGCGCTCCCGCTCGCGACGATCGCCGCACCGACGGCGGCAGCGAGGAGTGTCCTGATCGTCGAGCGCACTGCTGCCTCCGCGGGTCGGCTGCGTCCGGAGCAGCGAGCGCGTTCCGTTGCCGCCCAGCTCCATCCGGGTGGCGGCACGCTACCGAACGGCGGAGCCGGTGGCGACCGATCGCCGCCGGGACTGCAGCAGCAGTCCCCCGATCAGCAGCACGACGAGCGCGATGGGCGCCCACGTGCCGTGGGTGAGCACGTGCGCGCCGACGCTGTTGCCGAGGAGGACGAACGTCGCCGCCCATGCGGTGCCCGACGCCACCATCGCCGGACCGGCGATCCGGTAGGGCACTCCCGCCCCGCCGGCGATCCGCGGCATCAACGGGCGGGCGGCGGCCGCCCAGTGCCCGCACGCGAGGAGCACGGCCGTCGCCGCCGGACTCCGGCCCGCCAGCCAGTGCTGCGCCCGGACCGCGCGGGCCTGCACGGCCCGCCGCCACCGCCCGGGGGAGCCGGACGCCGACCCGAGGCCGTCCTGGTGCGACCGGCCCCGCCACCGGGAGACGTGGGCGCCGGTCACCGTCCCGGCCGCGGCGACGGCGATGGCGGGGAGCAGCGCGTCCGGCGCCGTGTGCGACCACAGCCCGAGCGCCACCAGGAGGGTGCTGCCCGGCAGGGCGATCCCCACGAGCGTGCCGCTCTCGGCCACCAGAACCAGTGCCGCGACCAGGAGCACGAGGGGCGCGGGCAGGCTCGCGAGGGCGTCGAGCAGCGCGGTCAGCACGATCGCGGCCCACGGCAGACGTAGAGGCGCGACGGCGGGACGTTGCGCCACACCGGCGCCGTCGCGACGACCTCGGCGAACGCGGAGTCGAGGCTGCGGCGCAGCTCCCGGACCCTGGTGGGCAGCGCGGTCAGGGTGGAGATGGTGGTGAAGACGCCGCCGGGGGCGAGGGTGGACGCGATCCCGGCCAGCATGTCGCGCTGCTGTGCCGGGGGCAGCAGCGTCCACGGCAGCGACGAGACCACCGCGTCCACCGGCCCGACCCCGGCCCCGTCGAGCAGCGTCGCGAGGTCGGCGGCGTCGCCGTGCAGCACCTCGAGCCACGGCATCCGCCGGCGCAGATGCGCGACGAGCTCGCCGTCCACCTCGACGGCGACGTAGCGCGACCCCGGCGAGAGCCGGCTCCGGATCGCGGGGGAGAGCGCGCCCGTTCCGGCCCCCAGCTCCACCACGGTCGGCGTACCGGTGCCGGGCAGGACCGCGGCGATCTCCGCAGCCAGCGTCGCCCCGGTCGGAGCGGGTGCGCCGATCAGGGCGGGCCGGCGCAGAGCGCGGCGCAGGAAGGTGCGGTGGTCGGTCCATGCGGTCATGGCGATCACGCTCCCGTCACCGCGGCCGGAGGGCGATCGGGCTGGACCGCCCTTCCACCCACGGGCCAGCCGCAGGCCGGAGGTAGGGCCAGACCCCCTGCGCCCACCCGTCGTGATCGGCCAGACTGCTCGCGTGACGCGTGTCGGAGACTGGCTGCTCGCGGCCTTTCGGCTGGTCGCCGCGGCCGTCACGGCGCTCGTCGCGCTGGTGCTGCTCCTCGCGCTGCTCACCGGCCTGGTCCTGGTGCCGGTGTTCGGGGTGGGCGTGCCGGTCGTGGCCGGGGCACTGGGGGCCATCCGCGCGCTCGCCGAGCTGCACCGCCGCGAGGCCGGCCGGGTGCTCGGCGTGCCGCTGGCCGGCTCGTACACCTCGCAGCCGAGCTGGTCGTGGCGCGACCTGCTCGCCTGCCTGCGCGACCAGCAGAACGGTCGCGACGCGATCTGGCTGGCGGCGCACGGCGTGGCCGGTGTGATCGTCTCCTGGGTGGCCTATGCGCTGCTGGCCGCGCTGTCGAGCCTGCTCGTCGGGGCCGGTGGCCCCTTCTCCGTCTTCACGTTCCCCGTGCTCGTGATCGCCGCGGTGATCTGGTGGCTGGTGCCGTGGTCCGTCCGCGGGTTCGCGCTGCTGGCCCGCGTGCTGCTCGCCCCGTCCGACGCGGCGCTGACCCGGCGCGTCGAGCAGCTCACCGACTCGCGCGCGGCGGCCGTGGACGCGCAGGCCGCCGAGCTGCGCCGGATCGAGCGCGACCTGCACGACGGCGCCCAGGCGCGGCTCGCCGCGGTGGGGATGACGCTGGGGCTGGCCGCCCAGGCCGTCCGCTCCGACCCCGACCAGGCCGCCGCGTTGCTCGAGGAGGCCCGCACCGACGCGGGCAAGGCGCTCGCCGAGCTGCGCGACCTCGTCCGCGGGATCCACCCGCCGGTGCTCGCCGACCGCGGTCTCGTCGGCGGTCTCGAGGCCGCGGCCCTGCTGTGCCCGGTGCCCGTGGCGCTCGACATCGACCTGCCGGTCCGGCCGCAGGCCCCGGTCGAGTCGGCGCTGTACTTCGCCACGGCCGAGGTGCTGGCCAACGTCGGGACGCACTCCGGGGCGACCACGGCCTGGCTGCGGGTGCGCTACGCGGGCGGCGTGCTCTCCGTCGTCGTCGGTGACGACGGCCGCGGCGGCGCCGACCCGCGTCGCGGCACCGGGCTGCGGGGCATCGAGCGCCGCCTCGCCGCCTTCGACGGCACCCTGCGGGTGACCAGCCCGTCCGGCGGTCCGACCGAGATCACGATGGAGCTGCCGTGCGCACTGCCCCCACCGGCCTCAGGACCGTCATCGCCGAGGACCACGTCCTCCTCCGCGACGGCCTGATCCGGCTGCTCGGCGCCAACGGTTTCGACGTCGTGGAGGCGGTCGACAACGGCCCGATGCTGCGCGAGGCGTTGCTGAGGCACCGCCCGGACGTCGCGGTGGTCGACGTACGGCTCCCGCCGACCTTCACCGACGAGGGCCTGGTGGCGGCGATCGCGGCCCGCCGGGACGTCCCGGGGCTGCCGGTGCTCGTGCTCTCGCAGTACGTCGAGCAGCTCTACGCCCGCGAGCTGCTGGCCGACCAGGCCGGCGGGGTCGGGTACCTGCTCAAGGACCGCGTCGGGAACGTCGACGAGTTCGTCGCCGCGGTGCGCCGGGTCGCGGCGGGGGGCACCGCGATGGACGCGGAGGTGATCGGCCAGCTGCTCGGCCGCCGCTCCGCGCCGCTCGCCCGGTTGACGGCGCGGGAGCGGGAGGTGCTGGAGCTCGTCGCCGAGGGCCGGTCGAACACCGCGATCGCCTCCGCGCTGTTCGTCACGGAGAAGGCGGTGGGCAAACACATCACCGGCATCTTCACGAAGCTGGACCTGCCGCCGTCCGACGACGACAACCGCCGCGTCCGGGCCGTCCTCGCGTACCTGCAGGCGGCGCCGGGGGGACGCTGACCGGCGCGACTACCCTGGACCCTCGTGTCACTCACCCTCGGCATCGTCGGCCTGCCCAACGTCGGCAAGTCGACCCTGTTCAACGCCCTGACCCGCAACGACGTGCTCGCCGCGAACTACCCGTTCGCCACGATCGAGCCGAACGTCGGGGTGGTGCCACTGCCCGACCCCCGCCTCGACGTGCTCGCCCGCATGTTCGCCTCGGCGAAGGTCGTGCCCGCCGTCGTGTCGTTCGTCGACATCGCGGGCATCGTGAAGGGCGCGTCCGAGGGAGCGGGGCTGGGCAACAAGTTCCTGGCGAACATCCGTGAGTCCGACGCGATCTGCCAGGTCGTGCGCGTGTTCGACGACCCCGACGTCGTGCACGTCGACGGGCGCATCGACGCCGCCGCCGACATCGAGACGATCTCCACCGAGCTGATCCTCGCCGACCTGCAGACCCTGGAGAAGGCCGTTCCGCGGCTCACCAAGGAAGCCCGCATGCAGAAGGACCGGCGGGTCGTGCTGGAGGCCGCCGAGGCCGCCGTCGAGATCCTCAACTCCGGTACCACCCTGTTCGCCGCGGGCGTCGACCGCGAGCCGCTGCGCGAGCTGACGCTGCTCACCACGAAGCCGTTCCTCTACGTCTTCAACGCCGACGAGGGCGTGCTCTCCGACGAGTCCAAGCGCAAGGAGCTCACCGAGCTCGTCGCGCCTGCCGACGCGGTCTTCCTCGACGCCAAGGTGGAGGCCGAGCTGCTGGAGCTCGACGAGGAGTCGGCCCGCGAGCTCCTGGAGTCGATCGGCCAGGACGAGCCCGGTCTCCACGCCCTCGCGCGCGCCGGCTTCCACACCCTGGGCCTGCAGACCTACCTGACCGCTGGCCCCAAGGAGTCGCGGGCCTGGACGATCAAGAAGGGCGCCACCGCCCCCCAGGCCGCCGGCGTCATCCACACCGACTTCGAGCGCGGCTTCATCAAGGCCGAGATCGTCTCCTACGAGGATCTCGTCGAGGCCGGCTCGATGAACGCGGCGAAGGCGGCCGGGAAGGTGCGGATGGAGGGCAAGGACTACGTCATGGCCGACGGTGACGTGGTGGAGTTCCGCTTCAACGTCTGACGGGCGCTCGTTCGCCCAGGTCAACGGCCTACGCAGCCGGGCCGTTCGTCAGCGCGATCCCGCAGCCACCAGTGTCGCGGTGATGGGTTCGAGCTCGGCGATCAGCTCGTCGAGCTCGGCGGGGGAGAGGGCGTCGTACGGCGGGACGGCGAGCTCGTCGGTCAGGGCTTCGATGCGTTGCTTGGTCTCACGGCCGGCGTCGGTGAACCAGCCGTCGGCGTCGACGAGCCCGCGCTCGCGCAGGCCGGCCATGACCTCGGCCAGCCGCTCCTTCGGCAGGTGGTGGATGCGCCCGAACGACTCCGGCGGGTGGATGCCCTGCTCCAGCGCGGACAGCACGTGGGCCTCCGCACCGCCGATGCGCGCGCCGAGGAGAGCGGCGACGTGCCCGTCCCCGCGGTGCTCGCGGAGCATGGTCGCGGAGTGCCACAGCCGGGTGACCGGGTCGCTGGGCACCGGAAGGGCACGCCACCCGGCGTACAGCACCCGACCTTGGGTCGGCGCGCTCGTAGCGGCCGTGGTGGTCAGGTCGGCGGCGCGCGCCAGGCCGGGGGACTCAGCCAGCTCCTCGCCGACGATCCGCCGTAGGGAGGCTGCGCTGCCTCGTTGCCACGCGGCGAAGGAGACCTCCGGCGGGACCGTCTCCCACGCGCTCGGGATGTGCCGCGCTGCCTCCCCTTCGGCGAAGCTGTAGAAGGCCGCGTGCACGACCTGTGCCGGCACCCGTCCCAGTGGCGCGGCGCGGCTGGCGAAGTAGCCGTCCCAGTAGGTGCGGTGGCCGAGCGCGGCCAGCTCCTCGTTGGATTCGTCGGCGAAGTAGGTGACGAGGCAGATCGGCTCGAGGAGTTCGAACATGCGGCGGGCCGTTGTCGTGGTGGGCATGACTGATCCGACCCGGCGAGCGCCCCGGACTCATCGGTTCCGTCGGGGAGAAGTCGACCACTGCGCCGCCTGCTCAGCGCCGGATCAGCGCCAGCCCAGCTCGGGGGCGAGGTGGGTGAGGACGCTCTCGATGACGTGGGCGTTGTACTCGACGCCCAGCTGGTTGGGCACCGTCAGCAGGAGCGTGTCCGCAGCGGCGATCGCCTCGTCCTCGGCGAGCTCGGCGACCAGCTTGTCCGGCTCACCCGCATACGTCCGGCCGAACCGGGCGTTGCCGCCGTCCAACCGGCCGACCTGGTCGGTGCTGTCCCGCTGCTGCCAGAAGAGCTGCCGATCGAGGTCGTTGACGATCGGGAAGATGCTGCGGCTGACCGAGACGCGCGGCTCGCGGTTGTGCCCAGCGGCCTCCCAGGCGGTCCGGAACCGCTGGATCTGCTCGGCCTGGAGCTGGTGGAAGGGGACGCCGGTGTCCTCGGTGAGCAGCGTCGAGCTCATCAGGTTCAGCCCCTGCTCGGCCGTCCACTCCGCGGTCGCCCGGTTTCCCGCGCCCCACCAGATCCGGTCCCGCAGACCCGGCGAGTGCGGCTCGACCCGCAGCAGGCCCGGCGGGTTGGGGAACATCGGGCGCGGGTTGGGCCGGGCGAAGCCCTCGCCCTTGAGCACCTCGAGGAACACCTTGGTGTGCTCGCGCGCCATGTCGGCATCGCTCGTGCCCTCCGGCGGCACGTGCCCGAAGTAGCGGAAGCCGTCGATCACCTGCTCGGGTGATCCGCGGCTGATACCCAGTTGCAGCCGACCACCGGAGATGAGATCGGCGGCACCGGCGTCTTCCGCCATGTAGAGCGGGTTCTCGTACCGCATGTCGATCACGGCCGTGCCCAGCTCGATCCGGTTGGTCCGCGCCCCGGCCGCGGCCAGCAGCGGGAACGGGGAGGCGAGCTGCTGGGCGAAGTGGTGGATCCGGAAGTACGCGCCGTCGGCGCCCGCCTCCTCCGCGGCGACTGCGAGCTCGATCGACTGCACCAAGGCATCCGCCGCTGACCGCACCATCGAGTGCGGCTCCGCCGACCAGTGCCCGAAGGAGAGGAACCCTATCTTCTTCACCCTGCAATCAACTCGGCAGCGACGAGCGGCATTCCGCGCCCCAGCCCCACCATGTCGATCTCGTTTGCTCGCCCCGATGAATCGGGATCAGCCCTCGTCCAGGCAGAGGCAGAAGGGGTGGCCCGCCGGGTCGAAGAGCACCCGGACGTTCCCCTGCGGTTGCTCGTCTGCCTCCGTCGCTCCGAGAGCGAGAGCATCGGCGACCGCCGAATCCAGGTCGCCGACCTGGAAGTCGAAGTGCATCATCGGGCGCTGCTGCCCGTCCACGGGCGGCCAGACGGGGGCCCGGTAGTCGCTCGCCTGCTGGAACACGAGGTAGACGGAGCCTTGGGGGGCGGCGATGATCGCCGTTCCCGGTTGCTCGTGACCGATGGGCCAACCCAGCAACTCGGAGTAGAACCTCGCCAGGACGCCGGGATCAGGCGCTTCGATGGAGGTCCCCCACCACATACCGGCCATTCGAGAGCGCACCCGCGCAGCCTGGCGCTGTGGATCACACACGTCAACAGGAAGTCCTGGTCGAAGCCGAATTGTCGCCGGACCTCGGCCGACATCCGCTACCGGTCGACCGCCGCCGGTTTCGGCGAGCCCGGCGAAAAGCGCCGGCACGGCTCGTTCGTACGGTCGTTCCGCCAGCGCCGTGCGGTAGAGATCGGCATAGCTGTCGGCCACCGTGTCGTAGGAGTCGCGGGTGTCGGACAACCATCCGTCGGTGATCACCGGTCGATGCTAGATGCGTGCCGGTGATCGTTTCGGGGCGTCAGCAGGCCAGGTTGGAGTCGAAGCCGCCGTCCTGGCTGAACTGCACCAGCTTGGTCCGGCCCCCGGTGAAGCTCGTCGTGCACGTCGTCCTCGCCCTGTCGCTGGTCCCGTACGTCGCGATCCACAACGGTGCGTCGTCCAACGGGAACAGTGGCGTGAACTGCGGCTTCCACGCCGCTCGGTAGCCGTCCGCGGAGGCGGCGGTGTACCCACCGGTGATCTGGCGCCACTGGTAGGCGGTGGAGTACAGCCCGACCTCGGTCACTCCGTGGCTCAGGAGGAAGTCGGCCATGCCCTGCAACATGGCGGTGTTGGAACTGCCGTCGCCGTTCCATTTGTTGGCGATTTCCACGTCGAGCCACCAGATGTGCCTGGTCACCGAGCCGTCGAGCTGTGTCGCGCTGTCGAACGCGTTTGCTGCCGCATGCCAGCCGTAGTCGTAGGAGCACCCGGGATCCGTTTTCGAGGTGCCGTCGTTGCAGAGCACCGGATCGGCGGCACCGGAGTGTGGCCAGTAGTCGGAACTGCTCGGGGCCGGATTACTCGTATTGACGTAGACCGCCGCTTCGAAAGGCCGGCCGGCAGCCCACTGGTACTGCGCGGCGAAACAGGGGTTGATGGAGAACGGGCGCCCTTTGTTGATCCCGACGATGCCGAAGGCGCTGTTCGAGGGGAGCGTGCCGCCGCACTGGGGGTGGGACACGTCCTGCCCCACGCCGCCGGAGGGAGTGTCGTTCCGGAGATCACGGACGGGAGCGGCGGGGCCGACGGGAGTTGTCGCTCGGGCTGGGGAGGCCTGCGTGTCGCCGTGGGGGGGAGCCGTGGGTTGGCCAGGGGAAGCCTGAGGGCTGACGGGAACGGGCGAGGGCCGGCTCGGCGGGGTCTGCGGCCGGCCGGGGGGAGCGGTGGCGCCACCGGTCGGGGGATCGGCCCATGCGGCCGACGCCACGAGCGCCGTGCTCAGCGTCGCCAGCGCCACCATCAGCACGATCGTCCGTGTCCACATTCGAACCAGGGCCCGACGCATCTTGTCCATTCCCCTACCGCCAGCAGCGGGCGGGCGGTCTTTTCGCCGTCGCGATGCCGATCGGGTCGGGAGTGCGGATGTGTTCCCCACGGGGTGGCCGGGTGGACGGAATCATGGGTCAAGAGGTTAATCCCGAAGGCCGCCCGCGGACGGTCGGCGTGGCCCATTTCATCTGAACTTCGACGTTCTGCTGCGCGGTGTCAGGTGCTAGTGCCGACCGGGACGATTCGATCAGAAACGTGCACACCGGCCGCATTTGCTTCCATATCGAAAACGTATCGGGATATCCGCAGATGGCGCCTGTTTCACCGAGAACAGCGACGTGGACACATGTCGCTGTTCCAGCACTCGTTCAGCACCCACATGTGTCCATGTCGCGGGGCGGGCGCGACCTCAGAGGTCGAGGACGACGTCGTCCTCCGGCCGGGAGCAGCAGATCAGGAGGTTGCCGGCACCGGCCGGCTCCACCGGTTCGGGCGAGTAGGCGACGGTGCCGGACAGCAGCCCCGACTCGCAGGTATGGCAGATGCCGGTGCGGCAGGACCAGCGGGTGGGCACGTCGCACGCCTCTGCCAGTTCGAGCAGGGTGGCGTGGTCGCCGTCCCACCGCACGGCGAGGCCGCTGCGGGCGAAGGAGACGGAGGGCCCGGTGCCGGGTGGGCCCGGGGGCGGGTGCGGCGCCCGGGTGGCGCCGGCGGCGATGCCGGGGGTGAGGGCGGCGCCTGCGCCGAAGAGTTCCGTGTGGGTCCGGGCGGGATCGATGCCGAACTCGGCCAGCGCCGGGACGAGGCCCTCCATGAACGCGGACGGCCCGCACAGGTAGGCGTCTGCCGTCCGGGGCACGCCGAGGCGGTCGAGCAGGTCGACGGAGAGCCGTCCAGCGCTCTGGTAGTCGATGCCGGGACGGTCCTCGGGCGCCGGTTGGCTGTAGGTGACATAGCCGTGCGCACGGGGCAGCGCGTCGAGCAGGGTGCGGCTCTCGCGGGCGAAGGGGTGCTCCGCGCCGTTGCGCGCGCCGTGCAGCCACCACACCTCACGGTCGGAGTGCTCGGCGGCCAGTTCGTGGAGCATCGCGAGGACGGGGGTGACGCCGACTCCGGCCGACAGCAGCAGGACCGGTGCGTCGCCGTCGCGGAGGGTGAAGGTGCCGCGCGGCGCGGCGACGTCGATGGAGTCACCGGCACGGACGTGCGTGTGCACGTAGGCGCCTGCCACCCCGTGGGGCTCCCTCTTGACGCTGATGCGGTACTCCGGATCGCCGGGACTACCCGAGAGCGAGTAGCTGCGGATGACCGGCGGACCGTCCGGGTCGGGGCGCAGGCGCACGGTGAGGAACTGGCCCGGTTGTGCGGTCGGCAGGGGGGACCGGTCGGTGGCCGCCAGCCGCAGCGACACCACCTGGCGGCTCTCGGCGTCGACGCCGACCACCTGCAGGGGGCGGAACCCGGACCAGGCGGGCGGCGGGCTGCCGGCAACGCCCGACAGCCCGGGGTTGCCCGCTCCGGCGTGGTCGCCGTCGGCCTGGTCCAGCAGTGCCTGCATGGACGTCCGCCAGCCGGGGCTGAGCGCGGGGATCCGCAGGGCGCGTTCGAGCTGCGGGCGCGGGTGGTCGTGCAGGTAGAGGAGGGCGTCGATGTCCGCCACGGTCATGCGCTCGGGGCCGGACGCGAGCTTGACGATCTCGTCGCCCGCCTGCACCTCCCCTTCCTCCACGACGCGGAGGTAGAAGCCGGGCCGGTGGTGGGCCACGAGGAGGGCGGGCATCTGCGGCTCCCCCAACCGCAGGCCCACCCGGTAGCAGGTGACCCGCGGCTGGGTGACCTCGAAGACCGCCTCCCCGATCCGGTAGCGGTCGCCGATGCAGACCTCGTCGTCGGGCAGCCCGTCGACGGTGAAGTTCTCACCGAACTGCCCGGGCACGAAATCGTCGCGCCCGAGCACCTCCTGCCAGTAGCGGTAGGAGTCGAGCTGGTAGACGAGCACGGCCCGGTACTCACCGCCGTGCCCGCCCAGGTCGCCCTGGCCGTCCCCGTCGATATTGGTCCGGCGGGCCATCCGCGGCCCCTCGACCGGGTGTTTCCAGACGCCGGTGTACACCGTGCGACCCTGCCACGGCACATCCTGCGGCAGCCCGACGTTCAGCGTGGACAACGTTGGCATCGGGGCCCTCGCAGCGTGGTTGCGGATATCCTCGGAGCAGTCCGATCAGCACATATCGTGCATTTCCCGATACGGCGTGTGCATTCATTACCGCCGAGAACCCGGACAGTATAATTCGCCGAACGATCCGCTGATCGCAATATCTGCGAGCTCAGTCCTGCGGTGTCGCGGCGGGTTCCAGTACGGGAAGTCCCGCCGCCTGCCACGCAGGGAAGCCGCCTTCGACGTGCACGACGTCGCGGAAGCCCATGGCCAGCAGGGCGGCGGCCGATGGCCCGGAGCCCAGCACGGAACCGCAGATCACCACGATCGGGAGGTCGAGGGACGTCACGGCGGGCAGGTGCGTGTCGGACGCGAGGTCGAATGCGGAGGCGACCGCGGACTTGTCCACCACGGTGGCGCCCGGGATCTCACCGGCGCCGGCCCGGCCGGCTGCGCTGCGGACGTCGACGAGGAGCGCGCCCGCGTCCACGCGCCGCGCCGCCTCGGCGGCGGTGACGAGCGGGGCGAGGGCACCGGCTTCCTCGAGCGTGGGCCCAGCCTGGCTGGTGTCGGTCATGCTCGTGCTCCTTGCCGGCGGGGTGCGTTGTTGTCGTCGGGGTGCTCGACGGCGGTGAAGCCGGCCGCGCGGCCGCGGTCCTGCGGTCCCCACAAGGTGGTGGAGACCTCCCGGCGCACCAGTGGCATCACTTCCTCGGCGAACCGCGTGAGCACCTCCTGCTGCTGCTCGTAGGGCAGCATCGGGAACACCGAGACCGACTGGACGTCGTGGCGGTAGGCCTTGTGGTAGTCGAGGATCTTCGCCGCCACCCGCTCGGGGTTGCCCACCAGCGCGGGCCCGTGCGCCACGGCCTCCTCGATCGTCGCGAACGAGGTGGCCTTGCCGGGGCGGTTGTCGCCTGCGTGCGCCGCCCGCATCCTGGTGGCGATGGCCTCGTAGATGGGCCGGTACTGCTCGATCGCCTCCGCGTCGGTGTCAGCGAGGAAGAGGCCGCCGGACCCGGAGCCCACGTAGCCGACGGCCGGGTCGTGCCCGTTGGCCTCGAGCTGCTCGCGGTAGCGGTTGATCAGCACCAGGTAGTTCTCACGGGGCTGCAGCGCGTTGGCCGAGAAGATCGGGTCACCCCACTTGGCGGCGAGGTCGACCGCCGCTGTCGAGGTGGCCGACCCGTGCCAGATGCGGAACGGCCCGGAGAACGGCCGCGGGTACGTGGTGACCTCGTGGAGGTCGGCGTGATGGGTGCCCTGCCAGGAGACCTTCTCCTCCCTCAGCAGCAGGCGCAGCAGCTCGTAGTTCTCGGTGAGGTACTCGTACTGCTTCTCGAGCTGCAGCCCGAAGAGCGGGAAGTGCTTGTCCTCGTTGCCCTTCCCGATGACGATCTCCAGCCGGCCCCCGGAGAGCTGGTCGATCGTGGCGTAGTCCTCGGCGACACGCACGGGGTCGAGCAGCGACAGCACCGTGACGCCGGTGCTCAGCAGGATCCGGTCGGTGGCGTTGGCGAGCGCCCCGAGCAGCACCGTCGGCGCGGACGAGACGAACTCACCCGCGTGCCGCTCACCCACGGCGTAGGAGTCGAAGCCGAGCCGCTCGGCGAGCACCGCGGTCTCCACCACGCGCCGGAGGCGCTCGTGCACGCTGATGATCTCGCCCGTCACGGGGTGGGGGGTGTGCGGGACGATGTCGAGAATCTGGAACCTCACGAGCGGACCCCTTCTGCGGCGGACCTTTCTGCGGCGGAGCGGACAGGAGCGAGCCCCAGGTGCTCGCGCAGCGTGGTGCCCTCGTACTCGGCGCGGAACGCGCCGCGCTCCTGCAGCAGCGGGACGACCGTGTCGGCGAACTCGTCGAGGCCGCCGGGCGTGATGTGCGGGACCAGCACGAACCCGTCGCTCGCGTCGGTCTGCACGAACTCGTCGAGCGCGTCGGCGACCTTGGCGGGAGTTCCGATGAACGACTGCCGGCCGCTGACCTGGATGATGAGCTCCCGGATCGAGAGCCCCTTCTCCTCGGCCAGTGCGCGCCACTCGCGCGCGGTGGCGATCGGGTCCCGGTGCTGGCGCACGCTCGCCCGGCCGCGCGAGATGTGGCTCTCCCCGACCAGCGGGTCGCTCTCCGGGAGCGGGCCGTCGGGGTCGTAGGCCGAGAGGTCCCGGTTCCACAGCTGTTCGAGGAACTTGATCGCGGTCTGCCCGCTCACCTGCTGGTGGCGGATGACGTCGGCCTTCTCGTGCGCCTCGGCGTCGGTGTCGCCGAGCACGAACGTCGCCGCCGGCATGATCTTGAGGTCGTCGGCTGAGCGGCCGTACTTCGCGAGCCGGGCCTTCACGTCGGCGTAGAAGGCCCGACCGGCCTCCAGCGTGCCGTGCCGCGTGAAGATGGCGTCCGCGCCGGACGCGGCGAACTCGCGGCCCTCCTCGGAGTCGCCCGCCTGCAGGATCACCGGGCGCCCCTGCGGGCTGCGCGGCACGCTGAACCGGCCGCCGATGTCGAACTGGTCGGACGTGATGCGGAACCGGCCGGCGTCCGGGTCGGCGAGGAAGGTGCCCGACGCGGCGTCGGCGACGATCTCGTCGCCCGACCAGGAGTCCCACAGCTCCTGGGCAGCGGCCAGGAACTCCTTCGCCCGCAGGTAGCGCTTCTCCTGGGGTAGGAACCCGCCCCGGCGGAAGTTCTCCCCGGTGAACTCGTCCCACGACGTCACGACGTTCCACGCTGCTCGTCCGCCGGAGAGGTGGTCGAGCGAGGCGAACTGGCGGGCGACCTCGTACGGCTCGTTGAAGGTGGAGTTGATGGTGCCGGCGAGCCCCAGCCGGTCGGTGACCGCGGCGAGCGCGGCCAGCACCGTGAACGTGTCCGGGCGGCCCATCACGTCGAGGTCGTAGATCTCCCCGTTCTGCTCGCGCAGCCGCAGCCCCTCGGCGAGGAAGAGGAAGTCGAACTTCGCCCGTTCGGCCGTGCGCGCGAAATGGGTGAACGACCGGAAGTCGATGTGGCTGCCGCCTGCCGGGTCACTCCACACCGTGGTGTTGTTGACGCCCGGGAAGTGGGCGGCGAGATGGATCTGCTTGCGTGGCGTGCTCATCGTCGCGTGTCCTCTTCTCGTGGCTCTCAGGCCGCCGCGTACCGGTTGGCGGGGCGGGACAGGCCGAGCAACCCGCGCAGGGTGTCCGCCTCGTACGCGGTGCGGAAGGCGCCGCGGCGCTGCAGTTCCGGCACCAGGCCGCCGGTGATCATCGGCAGGTCGTGCGCGACCCCGGCCGGGCGCAGGCGCACCCCGCTCAGCCCGGCGTCGCGCCACTCCAGCACCACGTCGGCGAGCTGCGCCGGAGTGCCCGTGAAGATCCGCGCGTCACTGGTGAGCTCGGCACCGGCCAGCTCGTCCAGGCGGGCCTTCCGGTCGGTGGCCGCGGCCGCGTCCTCGTCGAGGAACACCAGCAGGTCACCCAGGACGTGCACCGTGTCGTCGGCGCGGCCCGCGGCGGCCTGTTCGGTGTGGATCTCCCGGAGGATCGCCTCGATGTCCGACGGGCCCTGCGGGGTGACGAACCCGACGTCGGCGGCGCGGGCGAGCAGCCGGTAGGCGACGGTCCGGTGGGCGAGCGCGCTGACGATGGGTTGACCCTGCGGCGGCCGTGGCGTGATCGACGGCCCGCGGACGGAGAACTGCGCGCCGTCGAAGTCGATGTAGTGCAGCTTGTCCCGGTCGACGAACCGCCCGGTGGCGACGTCACGGATCTCCGCGTCGTCCTCCCAGGAGTCCCAGAGCCTGCGCAGGACCTCGACGTAGTCGGCGGCCTCGTCGAACAGGTCGGCGAGCGCGTCGTCCTCGAGCCGGACGGGCGGGATCTCGCGACGGCCGAACAGCGCGGCCTCGTCGGGCCGGGCCGAGACCCGGACCCGCACCCCGGCGCGGCCCGTGCTGACGTAGTCGAGGGTGGCGATCGCCTTGGAGACGTGGAACGGCTCGGTGTGGGTGGCGACCGCGGTCGGGACGAGGCCGATGTGCTCGGTCAGCGGTGCCACCCTGGCCGCGACGAGCACCGCGTCCAGCCGGCCCCGGACCCGGTCGGTGCGCGCGTCCGGTTCGAACCGGTGCTCGGACTGCAGCACGAGGGAGTCCTCGATCGTCACGAGATCCAGGAGTCCCCGCTCCGCCTCCTGCACCAGGTCGGTCCAGTACGCGGCGGTCAGCAGCTCGGCAGGCCGGGCGCCGGGCTCGCGCCAGGAGGCCGGATGCCAGCCGGTGCCGTCGAGTGCCACGGCGAGGTGCAACGTGGACTGTGGTTCACCCATCGAGATCATCGCTCCTCTGTGCGATGCGGACGCGCGCAGGAGCGGGGACGGACGTCCCGGTCGTGCGACGCGCACTGGAAGAGCTGGAGTCGTGGCTCACGGGCTCGGATGAGCGGGAGCGGTCAGCCCCGACAGCTCGCGCTCGCCACCCGGAGGAGATCGACGTGCAGTCTGTGAGCCGCACAGAACGACCTGTGTGCGCGCACCTGCGGCCTCCATCGCTTCCGGCGCGAGCACCCGCTCCGGCGGGGTTGTCGCGGCGTCGTCGAGCCGGGTCTCCCGGCCGCTCCGAACGGGTCCGGCCGGCAGGCCCTGACACGACTGTAGGGATCCGAGCCTGCTGCTTGTCAACCATCGAGTGTCCGCGTCACACGGGGTGGTCGGCAATGCGCGATCGGGGAATATCGGGGACGGCGCGCTGCGATCTCGAGGTATGACCACTGCTTTCGCCGTGACCTGGGACTACCGGTGCCCGTTCGCGCGCAATGCGCACGAGCACATCCTCACCGGCCTGGCCGCCGGAGCCGACTGGGACGTCCGGTTCCTGCCGTTCTCGCTCGGTCAGGTCCACGTGGAGGAGGGCGAGCCCGACGTCTGGGACGAGCCGGAGAAGGACTCCGGTCTCCTCGCACTGCAGGCCGGTGTCGTGGTGCGTGACGAGTTCGCCGAGCAGTTCCCCGAGGTCCACCGGGCGCTGTTCGCGGTGCGCCATGACGAGGCACTGCACCTCGACGACCGCGAGGTCGTGGCGCGAGCGCTCACCGAGCACGGCGTCCCCGCCGACACGGTGCTCGAGCGGATCGACTCCGGGGCGGCACTGGCCACCGTCCGCGCCGAGCACGAGCAGTTCGCCGCGTCCCACACCGTCTGGGGCGTGCCCACGTTCATCGCGGGCGATCAGGCCGCCTTCGTCCGGCTGATGGACCGGTCGCCCGCCGGCGCCGAGGCCGCCGTCTCCGTGCGGGCGGTGGAGCGGGTGGTGGACACGCTCACCGGCTGGCCCGACCTCAACGAGTTCAAGCACACGTCGATACCGCGCTGACCGGCGCGGGGGTGTGAAGGACGGCGGTGACGACGAGTCCGCCGCCGGGCCTCGGCTCCAGGGCGAGCGTGCCGTCGTGGGCGGCCACGATCCGTTCGACCAGGGCCAGCCCCAGCCCGTGGCCGGTCACCTGGCCCGCCACCCTGACGCGTCCCCCACCCCGGAGGAACGGCTCACTGAGCCGAGCGGCCGACTCGGGGGAGTACTCCGGTCCCGGGTTCTCCGTGCGGAGGACCACGGCGCCGGAAGCGGGGTCACGGCCGGTGCTGACGTATGCGGTTCCCGGCCGTGTGTTGTGGCGTATCGCGTTCTGGACGAGGTTGGTGACGAGCTGCTCGAGCAGGACGGGGTCGCCGAAGGTGGGCGCCGGTTCCAGCCGGCCGTGAACGGTCACCTGGTGGCGCGCCGCTTCGGTGTGCTGCTCGGTGAGCGACCGGTGCGCGACGCCGGCGAGATCCACCGGCACCGACGTGGCCCGGATGGAGGCGGCGTCGGCGTCGGCGAGCCGCAGCAGGGCGTCGGTGATCCGGATCGCGCGGTCGTTGGTGACCTGGAGCTGCTCGAGAAGCCTCGGGTGGTCCGGCTGCTCGGGACTCGACCGTGCGACGTCGAGCAGGGTCGCGGTGACGGCGAGCGGCGTGCGGAGCTCGTGCGAGGCGTTGGCCGCGAAGCGCTGCTGGGCGTCGAACGCGTCGCTCAGCCGGGTGAGCATGTGGTCGAAGTTGTCGGCCAGCTGACGGAACTCGTCGTTGCGGCCCACCAGGTTGATGCGGTGGTCGAGGTGACCGGTGGCGGCGATCTGCGCGGCCTCGTTGATCTGGTGCAGCGGCCGCAGCACCCAGCCGGCGAGTGCCCAGCCGCCGCCGAGGCCGATCGCGGCGAGAATCAGCAGGATGCCCCAGGAAATACTGAGCAGAGCGTCCAGGATCTCCCCACGCGCAGGCGCCCACGACGTGTCACGGGGGTTGGAGGCCGTGAGCGGATAGTTCGGGATGTACTTGATGATCACGTACGCCGCCGCCGCCGTGACGATTCCCGCGGCCACGAGGAACCCGGCGTAGCTCAGGGTCAGCCGCAGGCGGGCGCTCACCGGCCGCCGGTTCCTCACCCCCGCGGCCGGCGTCACGGCGTGGGGACCGGACGAGCGAGCCGGTAACCGACTCCGGAGACCGTCGCGATGAGATCGGGGTCGCCCAGCCGCTTGCGCAGCGTGGAGATCGTGACCCGCGGCGCGCTGGTGAAGGGGTCGGCGTTCTCGTCCCAGACCTTCTCCAGCAGTTCTTCGGCGCTGACCACGCCGCCGCGGGCGCGCATCAGGAGTTCGAGCACCGCGAACTGCTTTCTCGTCAGCTGGACGTACCGGCCGGCGCGGTACACCTCGCGCCGGTACGGGTCGAGCCGGACGTCCTGGTGCTCGAGTACCGGTGGCGCCGTCGCCGCCGGGCGGCGGGCCAACGAGCGCAGCCGGACCACCAGCTCCTCCAGCGCGAACGGTTTCGTCAGGTAGTCGTCGGCGCCGCTCTCGAACCCGGCCACCTTGTCCCGCAGCGTGGCCGCCGCGGTGAGCATCAGAACCCGCACCGTGGGGTGCTCGCGGGCCACGACGGCGCACACCTCGTCGCCGTGCGTCCCGGGGATGTCGCGGTCGAGCACGACGATGTCGTAGTCGTTGACGCCCAGGTGTTCCAGCGCGTCGTCGCCGTCGAGCGTGACGTCGGCCGTGATCGCGGCATGACGCAAGCCGGTCTGCAGCGCCTCCGCGAGGTAGGGCTCGTCCTCGACGATCAACACGCGCACACGGACCTCCAGGCCGACCCCGCTGACGCCGCGGCACGCTACCTCCGGCGATGTTGCGTCGATGTTGTGAAAGGAGTCGACGGTGGCGCAACAACAGCCATGTTGTGCTCCGGGAACCACCACAGGAGGTTCCTCAGTGCGACTGCCGATCCCGTTCCCGGCGCGTCGCCGCCGGCCGTTCGCGGTTCTGCCGGCCGCACTCGTGATCGTCTGTCTTGCCGCCGGGTGCACGGCGAAGGTCGACGGAACAGCAACCGCCGGGGCCGGGCCCGATTCGGCCTTCTCCGCTGCCGACGGGCTCATTCCGCAGGGGGAGACGGTGTCGCCGTTCGCCGATGTGCCGGCGATCGCGAATCTCGATCCCGCGCTCCGCGCGGCCGTGCAGCAGGCGGCCGGGGATGCCGCGGCGAAGAACGTCGAGATGCGGATCTCCTCCGGGTGGCGCAGCGAGCGCTATCAGAACTTCCTGCTGCAGCAGGCCACGAGCAGGTACGGCGGCGAGGAGGAGGCCCGCCGTTTCGTGCGGACCGCGGAGACGTCGAGCCATGTGACCGGGCACGCCGTGGACGTCCTGCCGACAAGGGCGGACGACTGGCTCATCCAGCACGGCGCCGCCTACGGCCTGTGCCAGTCCTACGCCAACGAGATGTGGCACTTCGAGCTGTCCGTCGCCCCCGGTGGCACCTGCCCCGCGCCGGCGTCCGACGCCGATGCCGCGGAATGAGCCAGAGTCGCGATCGACCCGCCGGTTCGCCGATGAGTTCCGGGTGCCCGGGTTGTCTCCTGTACGGCCCGGCCACCCGACGACGAGGACCTCCGCATGCGCACCCACGCGAGCCCCACCTTCGTACTGATCCCCGGTGCCGGGGGGAGCGCCTTCTACTGGCACCGGCTCGTCGAGGAACTGGCCGGCCGGGGGCGCGAGGCCGTCGCGGTCGAACTGCCCGGCGCGGACGACTCGGCCGGGCTCGCGGAGTACGCGGATGCCGTGGTGGCCGCGATCGGCGGCCGCACCGGGATCGTCCTGGTGGCCCAGTCGATGGGCGGGTTCACCGCGCCGCTCGTGTGCGAGCGCGTGCCGGTCGACCTGCTCGTCCTGCTCAACGCGATGGTGCCGGCGCCGGGCGAGACACCGGGAGAGTGGTGGGAGAACACCGGCCAGCCGCAGGCCCGGGCCGCCTACGCGGCGAGCGAGGGCAGGCCGGCAGACGGCGAGTTCGACGCCCTCGTCGAGTTCTTCCACGACGTCGCGCCCGAGGTGACGGCCGCCGTGCTCGCCCGGCGCGAGCCCGACCAGTCCGGCACACCGTTCGAGAAGCCGTGGCCGCTGGAGCGGTGGCCGGACGTTCCCACCCGGTTCCTGCAGGGCCGCGACGACCGTTTCTTCCCGCTGGAGTTCCAGCGGCGGGTGGTGGCGGAGCGGCTCGGCATACCCGTCGACGAGATGCCCGGTGGTCATCTCGTCGCGCTGAGCAGGCCCCGGGAGCTGGCCGACCGCCTGGAGACGTACCTGCTCTGAGATTTTCCGCCCGGGCTGTCGATCCCGGCGTCTCCCGATTGTCGTTGTGGCGACCGGACGGAAACGATGGAGGATCCCGTGCAGTACATGCTGTTGATCTGTGGCACCGACGATGCGCAGCCGGCGCCCGACCTGGACATGGCCGCCGCCACCGAGGCGTGGGTGAAGGAGATGGACGGCCGCGGCGTCCGCCTGCAGGGCAACCGGCTGCGCCCCGTCACGGACGCGACGACGGTCCGGGTGCGGGAGAGCGAGGTGCTGATCTCCGACGGCCCGTTCGCGGAGACCAAGGAACAGATGTTCGGCTTCGACCTGATCGAGTGCCAGGATCTCGACGAGGCGATCGAGGTGGCCTCGAAGCACCCCGTCGCGCAGTTCGGGATGATCGAGGTGAGGCCGCTCTGGACGGAGTGAACGGCGTCGCGGCGGCGGCAGAGGCCGTCGCCGCGACGTTCCGCGAGGAGTGGGGCCGGATCGTCTCCACCCTGATCCGGCTCACGGGCGACTGGGATCTCGCGGAGGAGTGTGCCCAGGAGGCGCTGGCTCAGGCGGTGGCCCGCTGGCCACGGGACGGCGTCCCCCGCAGCCCGGGAGCGTGGCTCACCACCACGGCGCGCAACCACGCGCTGAACCGCCTCCGCCGCAGCGCCCTGGAGGCGACCAAGCTGCGGGAGATCGCGCGAGAGCCCGTCGCTCACGAGGAGGCGGAGGGAAGTGCCGTGCAGGACGACCGGCTCCGGTTGATCTTCACCTGCTGCCATCCCGCACTCCCGCTCGAGGGCCGGGTGGCGCTCACCCTGCGCACCCTGGCCGGGCTCACCACGGCGGAGATCGCCAGGGCGTTCCTCGTGTCGGAGCCGACGATGGCGCAGCGCCTGGTGCGCACCAAACGCAAGATCCGGGAGGCCGGGATCCCGTTCCGCGTGCCGCCCGACCACCTACTGCCCGACCGGACGGCCGCCGTCCTCGGCGTGATCTACCTGCTGTTCAACGAGGGGTACGCCGCCGCGGCCGGTTCGGAACTGGTGCGCCACGACCTGTGCGCCGAGGCGCTCCGGCTCGCCCGCACGCTCGCCCGGCTGATGCTCGACGACCCCGAGGTCCTCGGCCTCACCGCACTCCTGCTCCTCCAGGACTCCCGGCGCGGGGCGCGGCTGGACCGCACCGGCGAACCGGTCACGCTGGAGGACCAGGACCGTTCCCTGTGGGACGGCGCCGCGATCGCCGAGGGGCTCGCGCTCCTCGACGCCGCGCTGCGGCGCGGGCAACCCGGGCCGTACCAGGTGCAGGCGGCGATCGCGGCCTGCCACGCCCAGGCGGAGCACGCAGCCGACACCGACTGGCCGCAGATCGCGGCGCTCTACGGGCGGCTCGTCGAGCTGATGCCGTCGCCGGTCGTGCGGCTCAACCGGGCCGTGGCCGTCGCCATGGCATATGGCTCGGGCGTCGGGTTGGAACTGGTGGACGAGCTGGCGGGCGAGCTCGCGGACTACCGCCTGCTCCCTGCCACCCGCGCCGACCTCCTCCGCCGCTCGGCCGCCACACGGAGGCGGCGGAGGCGTACCGGGCGGCACTGGAACGCACGGAGAGCGCGACGGAACACCGCTTCCTCACCCGCCGCCTCGCGGAGGTGACCGGGCCGCCGGGCTGACGGCCGCGCGGTGAGATGGACACCAGCGTTGTTGGCGCCGGAGACAGCAACGCTGGTGTCCATCTCGACCGGCTATCGGCGCGCGGCCACCGCTTTCGCGAGCTCGTCCAGCAGGTCGGCCGTGGTCGCCCAGTCCATGCAGGCGTCGGTGATGCTCTGGCCGCGGGTCATCGAGGGGCCGAGGTCCTGGCGGCCGGCGACGAGGAAGCTCTCCATCATCACCCCGGCCACGCCCGTCTCGCCGTGGGCGATGCGCCCGGCGATCTCGCCGACCACCTCCGCCTGCCGGACGTGGTCCTTGCCGCTGTTGCCGTGGCTGGCGTCGATGATCACGCGGGCGGGGAGGTCGGCGGACCGCAGCCGGTCCAGGGCGGCGGCCACCGAGGCGGCGTCGTGGTTCGGGCCGCCCGAGCCGCCACGCAGGATGACGTGGCAGTCCGGGTTGCCCGCCGTGGTGATCAGAGCGGCGAGGCCGTCGGGGTTGATCCCCATGAACACGTGGCTCGCGGCGGCGGCGCGCACCCCGTCCACCGCGACCTGGACGTCGCCCTCGGTCGAGTTCTTGATCCCCACGGGCATCGAGAGCGCGCTGCACAGCTGGCGGTGCACCTGGCTGGCCGCCGTCCGGGCGCCGATCGCGCCCCAGCTCACGGTGTCGGCGAGGAACTGCGGGGTGATCGGGTCGAGGAACTCGCAGCCCACGGGGAGGCCGAGCGCCGAGACGTCGAGCAGCAGCCGTCGCGCCGTCCGCAGCCCGGTGTTGACGTCGAACGTCTCGTCGAGCCCCGGGTCGTTGATCAGGCCCTTCCAGCCGACGGTGGAGCGCGGCTTCTCGAAGTAGGCCCGCATCACGACCCGGAGCTCGCCCGAGACGCGCGACGTGTGCTCGGCGAGGCGGTGGGCGTAGTCGAGCGCGGCGTCGGGGTCGTGGATCGAACACGGACCCACGACGACGATCAACCGGTCGTCACGGCCGTCGAGGATGTCGACGACCTCGGCGCGAGCCCGGGTGACGGTCTCGGCCACGACGGAGTCGATGGGGAGCTCGTGGCGCAGGAGGGCCGGGGACAGCAGGGGACTGATCCGGGTGGTGCGGTGCTCGTCCAGCGCGGGGACGGCGGCGAGGGTCATGACGTGGGCTCTCTTCTCAGCCGAGCCCGCCCGTCGAGATTCCCGCCGAGCCGGCTCGTGTCCGGCTCGTGGGGTGGAGGTCAGCGCAGCGGTTCGCCCGCCGACCCGTCACGGGCCGGAGCGGTAAACCAGTACAGGCGCTGCACGACGGCGACTCTAGCCGATCGGATCGAGCATGCGCTCGACGCGGTAGGAGAGCTCGAGCACCTTGCCGGTCACGGAGTCGGCGAGCTCCACCCGCCAGCAGTCGGCGAACTGGTCGACGCCGGGGAGCATCGCGACCGTTCCCGACAGCAGGACCGTGCCGGGCACCAGGAGGTCACCCAGCTCGTCCAGCCAGTACTTCGGCGGTAGCAGCGCGGCCAGCGTGGCCTCCTGGATCAGCTGCTCCTGGCCGCCGTCCCTGGTCACCCACGCGCGCAGCCACACGTCGTCGAGATGGTCCTCGACGTCGACGAGCCGCCAGGCGCCTCGGCCCAGGACGTCGAGGCCGGCGTTCTTGCTCCACGCGACGCCGTGCACCTCGAGCTCCCGGTCGGTGTGGTCAGAGGCGACGGTGAGCAGGAGGTCCTGCGGTGTAGCGCCCGCCACGACGAGCGCCCACTCGGCCTCACCGGAGGTTCGCTCGTGCTGGACAGGCACGTTGCCGACCTGCGCGGCGAGGTAGGGCGCCACCGGATAGAGGGCAGGTGTGGTCTTGGGCGCCGGCACGCCGAGCTCGGCCAGCTCGGCGACATGGGCCGCGACCTCGTCCTGGTCGCTGCCCGCGTAGCCGGCGTTGAGCAGCCTGGTCACGGTGACCGCGACGGTGGTGTCGTCCGGTAGGTGGAATACGAGGTCATTCAGCACGACTTCTCCAAAAGCTTGCGCATGCCGCTTGTATACAGCAAGTATTGCGGCTCCGGCGATCGCGTGTGCGTCTGCGCACCCGCCACCGACAGGAGGATTTGATGCCCGACCCCACACCCGGGGCCCCGGCACCGGAGATCGATCGGCGTTCGCTGACGCGAGCCTTCGCCGCGAGTCTCACCGGCACGTCGCTCGAGTGGTACGACTTCGCCGTCTACTCCGCGGCCGCTGCCCTGGTCTTCCCTCAGCTGTTCTTCCCCGGCTCCGACCCGCTCACCGGCACGCTCCTCGCGTTCTCGACCTACGCGGTGGGATACGTCTCACGCCCGCTCGGGGGGCTCGTCTTCGGGCGCCTCGGCGACGTCATCGGGCGCAAGCAGGTGCTCGTGCTCACGCTGCTCCTGATCGGGGTGGCGACGTTCCTGATCGGTCTCCTGCCCACCTACGCCTCGATCGGCGCGGCGGCCCCGGCCCTCCTCGTGGTGCTGCGGTTCGCGCAGGGCGTCGGTGTGGGCGGGGAGTGGGGCGGCGCGGTGCTGCTCTCCAGCGAGTTCGGCGAGCCGCGCAAGCGGGGGTTCTGGTCCTCGGCCGCCCAGATCGGGCCGCCTGCCGGCAACCTCCTGTCGAACGGCGTTCTGGCCCTGCTGACCCTCGCGATGTCGAACGAGGCGTTCCTCGCGTGGGGCTGGCGGATCGCGTTCCTGCTGTCGGCGGTGCTGGTCGCCTTCGGGCTGTGGATCCGGCTCAAGCTCGAGGACACCCCGGTGTTCCGCGCGATCCAGGCGCGGGGCGACCAGCCTGCGGCGCCGGTCGGCGAGGTCTTCCGCACGCAGCGCCGCGCGCTGGTCGCCGGGGTGCTCTGCCGGATCGGGCCCGACGTCACCTACGCGCTGTTCACCGTCTTCGTGATCACCTACGCGACCGGCGAGCTGGGCATGAGCCGCGGTCAGGTGCTCACGGCCATCCTCGTGGGCTCGGTGTTCCAGCTCGGGCTGATCCCGCTGGCGGGTGCCGTCTCCGACCGGGTCAACCGCCGGGTCCTCTACGCCTCCGCCGCGGTGTGCGCCGGGATCTGGCCGTTCCTGTTCTTCCCCGCCATGGGCGACTCCTCCATGCCGATGCTGGTCATCGGCACCATCGTGGGGCTGGGGCTGCACTCGTTCATGTACGGGCCGCAGGCCGCGTTCGTCACCGAGCAGTTCTCCACCAGGCTTCGCTACACCGGCAGCTCGCTCGCGTACACGATCGCGGGCGTGTTCGGCGGTGCCGTGGCGCCGCTGGTCTTCACCGCGCTGCTCGGCACCTCGGGATCCTGGGTGCCGGTGGCGGTCTACGTGCTGGTGGCGTCACTGCTGACGCTGGCCGGTCTGGCCATCGGGCGCGACCCCGACCCGGCGGAGGACGAGGCCTACCTCGTCCTGCGCGGCGAGGCGGCGGTCATGCCTCCAGGAACAGCCGCAAGGTGATCGCCAGGTGATCCTCGATCGCCGTGTGGGCCGCGGCCTCGTCGCCGGACTCCAGCGCGGCGACGATGCGGGCGTGCTCGTCGCACACCCCGCGCTGCCGATCGGCGGTGCGGAACATGGCCGCGACGCCCACCCGTACCTGGCGGGTGCGCAGGCCCGCGTAGGTGCGCGCGATGAGATCGTTGCGGGCGGCGTCCACGAGGACCTGGTGGAAGCGGCGGTCCCACTCGATGAACACCTGCGCGGTGGCCGGGTTGGCCACCGCGTCGGTGAACCGCTCCTGCTCCGCGAGGGCTTCGCGCATGGCCGCCAGCGGCACCGTGCCTTCGGTGAGGGTGACGGAGGCGGCGTGCCGTTCCAGCAGGCCGCGCAGCTCCATCAGCTCCTTGATCTGCCGTCCGGACAGCGGGGGCACGTACGCTCCCCGTTTCGGCACCATTTCGACCAGGCCCTCGGCGACCAACAGCAGCAGGGCCTCGCGCACCGGCGTCCGGGACACGCCGATGGCCTGGGCGAGCACACCCTCGTTGAGAAAGGTCCCTTGCACTGCCGGATCGATCAGCACCGTTTCCCTGAGGTGACGGTAGGCGCGATCGCGCCCCGACTCGGGGGACGGGTCCGCTGCTTGCATGCAACATGTATACAGTAACCGGAGGCTTCCTGTGCGTATTGCGCTCGCCCAGATCCTGTCGACGCCCGACCCGGACCACAACCTCGCCCTGATCGAGGACGGAACCCGCCGCGCCGCCGAGGCGGGAGCTGCTGTCGTGGTCTTCCCGGAAGCGACGATGTGCTGCTTCGGGGTACCGCTCGGTCCCGTCGCCGAGCCGCTGGACGGGCCGTGGGCCGATCGCGTGCGGTCCATCGCCGCGGCCGCCGGCATCACCGTCGTCGCCGGCATGTTCACCCCCGCCGACGACGGCCGCGTGCACAACACGCTGATCGCCACCGGCGGTGGCGTGGAGGCCTCCTACGACAAGATCCACTTGTTCGACGCCTTCGGCTTCGCCGAGTCGCGCACCGTCGCCCCGGGATCGAAACCGGTGAGCATCGCCGTCGGTGGCGTCAGCGTCGGCCTGGCCACCTGCTACGACCTGCGCTTCCCTGGGCTGTTCCAGGAGCTCGCCGACGGCGGCGCCGGTGTCGTGCTGGTGCCGGCCTCGTGGGGCGCCGGACCGGGCAAGCGCGAGCAGTGGGATCTGCTCGTGCGAGCCAGGGCGCTCGACAGCACGGCCTTCGTGGCGGCCTGCGACCAGGCCGACCCCACCACCGCGGGCCGTGAGCCGGGCAGCGCGCCGACCGGGATCGGGGCGAGCCTCGCGGTGGGGCCGCTGGGTGCGGTGCTCGACCAGCTCGGGGCGGAGCCCGGCCTGCTGGTGGTCGACCTCGCCCTCGACGAGGTGGAGCAGGCGCGCCGTGCCGTGCCGGTGCTCGCCAACCGCCGGTTCTGACCTGTCCGGCTCAGCCTTCCAGGGCGGCGGCGTGGTCGGGCACCTCGTGGAAGCGTTCCCGGGGCGGGCGCTGGTAGCCCCGCCGCGCGGGCCGGGCCGGGAGCTTCAGGTCGCGTGACGGCACCGGCTCCCACGGGACGCTGCCCAGCAGGTGCGCGATCATGTTGATCCGCGCCCGCCGCTTGTCCTCGGCCTCCACCACGTGCCACGGCGAGGAGGCCGTGTCGGTGTGGGCGAACATCTCGTCCTTCGCCCGTGAGTAGTCCTCCCAGCGGGTGATCGACTCGAGGTCCATCGGGGAGAGCTTCCACTGCCGCATCGGATCGGACATCCGATCGCGGAAGCGTCGCTCCTGCTCGGCGTCGCTCACCGAGAACCAGTACTTGCGCAGGAGGATGCCGTCCTCGACGAGCAGTTCCTCGAACACCGGGCACTGCCGGAGGAACCGGGCGTACTCGTCAGGCGTGCAGAAGCCCATCACCCGCTCGACGCCGGCGCGGTTGTACCAGCTGCGGTCGAGCAGCACGATCTCCCCGGCGGCGGGCAGGTGCTCCACGTAGCGCTGGAAGTACCACTGCGTGCGTTCCCGCTCCGACGGTGCGGGTAGGGCGACGATGCGGCAGATGCGCGGGTTGAGAAACTCCGACACGCGCTTGATAGCGCCGCCCTTGCCTGCGGCGTCGCGGCCCTCGAAGACCACCACCAGGCGAGCGCCGCTGGTGCGGACCCACTCCTGCATCTGCACCAGCTCGCCCTGCAGGCGCAGGAGTTCCTTCTCGTACGGCTTGCGGGGCAGGCGCGTCATCCCGGCATCGTGCCAGGTCGGCGCCCTCAGTGCGGAGCGTCGAGCACCGCGTCGAGCAGGCCGGGGTACAGCGTATCGAGGTCGGCGCGGCGCAGGGTGCTGATCCGTCGGGTCCCTTCCGCCCGCATGGTGACCACCCCGGCCTCGCGGAGGATCCGCATGTGGTGAGTGCGCGTGGAGTTGGTGACGGGCAGGGGGACCGCACCGCAGGCCAGGCCGTCGGTGGCCAGGGCGAGCGCCCGCACGATCTGCAGGCGCACCGGGTCCCCGAGTGCTTGGAGCACCTGTTCGATCCGGATCTCCGCCGGCTCGGGGTGGGAGTGGGCGGTCTGCACCGCGGCCCTGGGCGACATGGAGCAATAGTACGACGCATGTCGTACTTCGACCATTGTCGTAGTACGGTCATCGTCGTAAGAGATGACATCACCTCGGAAGGTCCTCGATGTCCGCACGCACCTACCTGCTCGCCGCCGGTGCCTTCGCCGTCGGCACGAGCGCCTACGTGGTGTCGGGCGTGCTGCCCGCCGTCAGCGACGAACTGGGCGTCTCGCTGACGGCCGCGGGTCAGCTCGCCACGGCGTTCGCCCTCTCCTACGCCATCGGTGCCCCACTGCTCACCACCGTCACCGGACGCTGGGACCGGCGCACCGTCCTGCTCGCCGCGCTCGCCGTCGCCGCGATCGGGAACGGGATCTCCGCCCTCGCCACCACCTACCCCCTGCTGATCGCAGGCCGGATCATCGCCGCGCTCGGCGCGGCCGCCTACACCCCGGCCGCGACCCTCGTCGCCACCGCGCTGCTCCCACCCGCCCAGCGGGCCCGGGCCGTCGCCATCGTGTTCGGCGGCCTGACCGTGGCGCTCGCGGTCGGCGTTCCCGCCGGTGACCTGCTCGGGAGCACCATCGGCTACGGCGGCGTGTTCGGAGCGGTCGCCGTGGTCTGTGCGCTGGTCGCCGCCGTCGTCCCGGTGTTCCTGCCCCGCATGGCGGCGCCGCCCCCCGTACCCCTCCGCAAGCGCTTCGCCGTGGCGGCCGACCCGCGCGTCCTGATCGTGCTGGCCATGACGGTGATCGGCGTCCTCGCCGTGATGGTCGTCTACATCTACGTGTCGCCCCTGCTCAAGGCCACCGCCGGGCTCGACGGCACCGGCGCCACCATCGGGCTGCTGCTGCTCGTCTACGGCCTCGGCGCGGTGGTCGGCAACACCTGGGGCGGCCGCGCCGCCGACCGCTTCGGCACCATGCGCACGCTCTTCGTCGTCCTCGCCGGGATCGCCGTCACTCTCGCCACGCTGACGCTGACCGCGAGCACCGTCGTCGGCGCGGCGGCGGGCCTGTTCCTCTGGAGCATCTTCAGCTGGGCGTTCAACCCCCCGCTGCAGTCGCTGCTCCTGGAACTGGCGCCCACCGGCGGCCTGGTGCTGTCGCTCAACGCCTCCGCGATCTACCTCGGCACCGCGATCGCCGGCGTGGTCGGGGGCCTCGTGATCGGCATGGGCGGCGTGCTGGTGCTGCCCATCGTGGGCGGGGGCCTCGTGCTGGTCGTGATCGGCCTGCTGCTGACCCTGCACCTGGGCTCGCGCAGGGCGGCGCCGGCCCTGGCCCGGGTGGAGCTGGCACCGGCGAAGTAGGGGTCCGGGCGGGCGTCCCGCGCGCGAGTCGCCCGCCCCGTCCCGCGTGTCGCCCGCCCCCGCCCCGCGTGTCGCCCGCCCCCGCCGCGCGAGTCGCCTGGTTCCGCTGCGCGAGTCGCCCCATTCCTGCCGGCGAGTCGCCCGAGACGGGGGCGCGAAATCGGTACCGGCTCACAGGGTGCGGTGCAGGATGTCGCCATGGCCGAACTGCTGGACGACGCCGCGATCGCCTCCGCCCTCACCGACCTGCCCGGCTGGGAACGCGAGGGCGACGCGATCGTGCGCACCGCGACACTGCCGTCGTTCCCCGCCGCGGTGGCGGTGGTGGTCCGGGTGGCCGAGATCGCGGAGGACCGCAACCACCACCCCGACATCGACGTCCGCTGGCGGACCCTCACGTTCCGGTGTTCGACGCACTCCGCGGGTGGGATCACGGAGAAGGACGTGGTGCTGGCCGCGTCGATCTCGGAGCAGATCGACGCAACGGCCGACTGACCCTGGTCGGCCTCCGAGGTTCGGGAACTGGGCGACTCGCGCGGCGGAACCGGGCGACTCGCCGGCAGGAATCGGGCGACTCGCGGGGTGGAATCGGGCGACTCGCGCGCGGGAATCGGGCGACTCGCGGGCAGGAACCGGGCGACTCGCGGGCGGAATGCGGGCGACTCGCGGGGGCGGGGCGGGTCAGGCGTCTCGGCGCAGCATGCGGTGGACGGTCAGCCCGGAGCCGATGGCGGCGTAGCAGAGGGCGCGCAGCGAGCTCTCCGCGATGCCGCCGAGGGGGAGGGGGTCGCGCAGGGCGTCGGCCCCGGCCGTCCACCCGCTGGTGAGCAGGTAGGGCTGGAGCCAGTCCAGCGAGGGGATCGCGGTGAGCACCCCGAACACGATCAGGCCGCCGAGCACCGACGCCAGCACGACGAGCGGGTGCTCCGTGTACGAGGAGATCGCCAGCGCGATCGCGCCGACGGCGGCGAGCTGCCCCACCGTCCAGACGACGACGAGCGCCACCCGGGCCAGGGCCTCTCCGACGCCGACCGTGGTGCCGGAGAGCGTGACGAGCTGTCCGTCGGCCCCGCCGACCACGACGAGGCCGGCCACCACACCGACCACCGCGAGGGCCAGCGTGGCCAGCGTGGCCACGACGAGCACCCCGTACGCCTTCATCACGACCAGCCGCAGCCGCCCGACGGGTGCCACGAGCAGGCCGCGCAACGTGCCGTGGGACGTCTCACCCGCGATGGCGTCGGCCGCCGCCATCGCCACCGCCAGCGGCAGCAACAGGGCGAGGGCCAGCGTCATCGCCGCCACCGGCAGCACCAGCCCGTTGCCGGCGACCGCCCCGACCAGGCCGGCTCCCGGACCGGAACCGCGACCGGCGACGGCCACCCCGACCGAGATGAGCACGGGCACCAGCGCGAACACCGCGAGCATCACCAGGGTGCGCGGGCGTCGCAGCACCCAGCGCAGCTCGGCGCCGAGCAGCCTGCCGAGCGGGGCGCTGCGCGGCGCGTCGACCGGAGTGGCGGTGAGAGCGGTGCCGGTCATGTGGACTCCTCGGTCAGCCGGGCGAACAGCTCCTCGAGGTTGGCATGGCTGCGCCGCGCCTCGTGCACGGCGACGCCGGCGCGCACCAGCAGGGCGATCACCTCCGGGGCCGGTGGCCCGCCGTCCTCCACGACCACCGCCTGTTCCTCACCGGGTGCCCGCTCGGCCCGGTAGGCCTTCGCGCCCGCGCCGCGCAACGTGAGCAACGCGAGGTCGACGTCGGGCGTGGCGACCACGAGCCCGCCGTTCCCCGCCTGCAGCAGGGTGCGGAGCTCTCCCGCCGCGACGAGCGACCCCGACTGCAGCACGGCCACGTGGGTGCACGTGGCCTCCACCTCGGCGAGCAGGTGCGAGGACACGATGACCGTGGCCCCTCCGGTGTGCAGCTCGGCGATGATCCGCCGGACGTCGCGGGTGCCTGCCGGGTCGAGCCCGTTGGTCGGCTCGTCGAGGACGACGAGCGAGCGGGGCAGCAGCAGCGCGGCGGCCAGGCCGAGGCGTTGCTTCATGCCGAGGGAGTAGCCGCGGAACCGCCGGTCCGCGGCGTGGCCGAGCCCGACGCGCTCCAGCGCCGCGTCGACCGCCCCCGTGATCTGCCGGCTGCCGAGCAGCGGTTCGGTGGCCGCGGCCCGGCGCAGGTTCTCTCGGCCGGACAGGAACGGGTGGAACCCCGGCCCCTCCACCAGCGCGCCGACCTGTGGCAGGGCCTGCGCCGACTCGTCGGGGACCGGGTGGCCCAGCAGCTCGGCGGCTCCCGCGGTGGGCCGGGTCAGGCCGAGGAGCATGCGGATCAGGGTGGTCTTGCCCGAGCCGTTCGGCCCGAGCATGCCGAGCACCGCACCGGCCGGGACGTCGAGGTCGATCCCGTCGACCGCGACGGTGCGGCCGAACACCTTGCGCAGCCCGAGGGCGCGCGCGGCAGGCGGCCGGTCGGGCTCGTGCCGGACGGGAGCCGCGTCGAGCCGGGGGGTGGCGGTCACGCGGAGAGCGCCTCGGCGAGGACCGGCTCGGGCACGGCCCCCACCGCGATCCGGCCGTCGTCGGTGATGATCGCGCCACCCAGAGCCGTGGTGATCAGGCGTCCGCTGCCCCACGGCCCGCTGACCGGCGTGCCCAGGGCGGACAGGTCGGGAACGTCGGAGCGGCGGCCGTCGGCGCCCTCGCTGCGTGCGGGTGCCTGCATCTTCCCGACGACCACGGCGTCCCAGCCCGTGCCGACGACGGTGTGCTCCCCCTCCGGCTTCGCCGGCCGGGCGTCGTCCCGGTGCTGGTCGTCGCGCACGGTGGAGCCGGGCGGAGGGGTGAAGGTGAACAGTGCCGGGTCCTGCGCGCCGAACGTGAGGTCGGTGAACCCGAGCTGCACCGCGGGGTCGGACGACCCGGTGGCCAGCACGGTCAGCCGCAGCGGTGCGCGCGTGGCGGCGTCGACCGCGATCCGCACCTCGCGCAGCAGCGTGCGCTCCGACGGCAGCGGGGAGAGCACGAGCTCGTAGGCCGGGCGGCCCGCCACCTCAGCGGTGCCGTCGACACCGATCTCGCTGCTGGACCGGAGCGCGGCGAGGGCCTTGGTGGCCGCCGCCGTGGGGTCGGTGGCAGCGTCGGGGGAGCCCTCGGTCCGCTGCCCGGTGTGCTCCGGCGCCCGGGTGACCGTGCGGTCCTCGGAGTTCCAGGACCAGAACGTGGTGCCGTCCGACACCAGCGTGCGCTCACCCGAGTCGGTCGGCAGCTGGATCCGGCCGCGACCCTCGCCGTCGGACCACACCCGTGCGGTGCTCGTGCCGTCGGCGGCCTGCGGCATGTTCGGCAGCGACGGCAGGCCGAGCTGGTTGTCCAGCTCGACGGTGCCGCCGAACGGCCCGGGGTGGGCCGCCAGTACCGAGCTCACCAGTGCCTCCGCCGTGATGGGCGGCAGCTCGGGTGCCGCCCCGGCGCCTGCCGGGATCGTCAGCAGTCCCAACCCCACCGCTCCGGCGACGGCCACTCCCGCGGCGACCGCTCGTCCGGTCGTCCGTCCGCTCCGACGTCCCGCCATGTCCCGCCCCGGCCTGATCCGCGCTGCCATGTGCACAGCCTGACTCATGTCTGCTGAGAGTGTTCTGAGGTGATGATCCGCTCGGGCCGGTAGCGTCCGCCGTGATGGCACGCGTGCTGGTGGTGGACGACGAACCGGGCATCCGCACGGCCGTGGCACGCGGGCTGACCGCCGAGGGCATGGAGGTCGTGGCCGTCGCGGACGGGCCGACCGCCCTGCGCGCCGCGCTCACCGGCGGCTTCGACGCGATCGTGCTGGACATCATCCTCCCCGGCCTCTCCGGCTACCGCGTGATCGAACAGCTGCGCGCGGCCGGCGTCGACACGCCGGTGCTGGTGCTGTCGGCGAAGGACGGCGAGTTCGACCAGGCCGACGGGCTCGACCTCGGAGCGGACGGGTACCTCCCCAAGCCGTTCGCGTTCGTCGTGCTGGTCGCGCAGCTGCGCGCGCTGCTGCGGCGGCGCGACGCCGCGCTCGGCCGCACCGGGCAACGGGTCCGGCTGGGGCCGCTGATCGTCGACCCCGTGGCCAGGGCGGTCAGCTGGGAGGGCGCCTCGGTGGAGCTCTCACCGCGGGAGTTCGCGCTGCTGCACGCGCTCGCCCGCCGGCCCGACACGGCCGTCGCGAAGGATGAGCTGCTGCGCCTGGTCTGGGGCGACGAGCAGGCGGCCAGCCGCAACGTCGTCGAGGTGTACGTGGGGTACGTGCGCCGCAAGCTCGACGCGGTCGGGGCCGGTCACGTCCTGAAGACGGTGCGCGGGTACGGCTACATCGTCGAGACGCCATGAGCGGGGTCGGCCCGCCGTGAACCGGCGGCTGGAGCGGCTGCGGCGGTGGTGGGCCGCGCGGCCGCTGCGGTTCCGGATCGCGACCGTGGTGGGCGTCGTCGCCCTCGTCGCGCTGCTGGCGCTGAGCCGGCTGGGCGTGGGGCTGCTCTACGGGACGATGCTCGGTGCGGCTGACGCCGAGCTGCGTGGCACGGCCATGGGAGTGGCGGGGCAGCTGGCAGGCGGAGCCACTCCTGCGCTGGTGCGCGGTCCGGAGGTGCGTGTCGTCGACAGTGCCGGTGATCCCGTCGACGGCGGACCGGACCTGCCGCTGGGTCCCAAGCAGATCCGGGAGCTGGCGGCAGGCGAGGCGCTCACCGCCGGCCGCTTCACGGAGCTGCGGCGCTGGCTCGCCGTGAGCGCCGTGACGCCGGACGGCTCCACGCGCCTCGTCGTCGTGACGGCCGACATCGTCGGCGGCGCGATCCTGCTGGCGCACGCGGCGGTCGGGTTCCTGGTGGGCGCGCTCGTGGTGGCGGGCGTCGTCGTGCTCGCGGCGTGGGTGGCCACCAGGGCGGCGCTGCGTCCGGTCGACCGAATGCGCACCGCGGCCGCAGCGCTGCCTCCGGGGGAGCGCCTGCCGGTCCCCGTGCCGCGCGACGAGCTGCGCGCGCTGGCCGAGGAGATCAACCTCC
Source organism: Pseudonocardia xinjiangensis (assembly GCF_050948425.1). NCBI lineage: Bacteria > Bacillati > Actinomycetota > Actinomycetes > Pseudonocardiales > Pseudonocardiaceae > Pseudonocardia > Pseudonocardia xinjiangensis. Next base: position 921,201 of record NZ_CP192009.1, read on the forward strand.
TGCTGGCGAGGCGGGACGAGGCCGTCGCGCGGCTGGAACGCTTCACCGGCGACGCGGCACACGAGCTCAGGTCGCCGGTCGCGGCGATCCGCGCGCAGGCCGAGGTGGCGGTGGCGCACCCCGATCCGGACCTGGCGCAGGAGTCGCTGCGTTCGGTGGCCGAGGAGGCGGCCCGGCTCTCGACGCTGCTCTCCGACCTGCTCGCACTGGCCAGGGCCGATGCCGGCCAGCGGCTGCGGGCGCGGCCGGTCGACCTGGTGGCCGCAGCCCGGGCGGCGATGGCCAGGGCCGGGGAGGGCGACAGCGACGAACCGGTGCTCCAGCTCGTCGCCCCCGCTCCGGCCCATGCCGCGGCGAGCCCGTCCGAGGTCGATCTGGTGCTGGACAACCTCATCGCCAACGCGCGCCGCTACGCCCGCTCGTTCGTGCGGATCGGGGTGCTCCCGGCGAGCCGGTCGGTGCGGCTGGTCGTGGAGGACGACGGCCCGGGCATCCCGGAGGCCGACCGGCAGCGGGTCTTCGACCGCTTCCTGCGCCTGTCACCGGAGGCGGGCGGGGGCGCGGGCCTGGGATTGGCGCTGGTGGCGGCCCTGGTCCGGGGCCGAGGCGGCTCCGTGACGGCGGGCGCCACCCCGTCCGGCGGCGCCCGCATCGAGGTGCGCTGGCCGACCCCCACCCCCGCGAGTCGCCCGGTTTCCGAGGGCGAGTCGCCTCCCGCGCGCGTGGACGGCCCCGCGGCGCCGGAAGCCGGTCCCGGCCCGGAGTGACCCTCGCGCAGAGCCGCGAGATCGACGTGCCGGGGGAACTCCGGTCCGGGAACCCCGCGGAGGTCGATCTCGCGGCGCTTCTGCGGAACGGACCGCGGTGCGGGGCGGCCGCGGATTCGCTGGGAACATCGCGGGGTGCCCGTCCTCAGGTCGACCGTGCTCATCGACGCCCCGCCCCGGACGGTGGCCGGGTTGCTCCGCGACGCCGACGTGGCAGCGGCGGCCCTGGAGCGCTGCGGCCACCGGCTCACCGCGCCGGTGCGGTTGCTGACCCCGGGCACCCGGGTCCGGATCGGTGTGCGCGTCGGGCCGGGTGTCCGGGTGCCGGTGCACACCCGGATCGACGCGGTCTCACCGTCCGGGATGACCTCGACGCTGGTCGCGGGCCCGTTGCGGGAGCTCGTGCACACCGTCGTCCTCACCCCGACCGGAGCCGGCACCCTCGTCCTCGACGAACTGCGGTGGACGGCGCCGTTCGGATGGCCGGGCCGGCTCGCCGACGTGCTGCTCCTGCGCCGGCTGATGCTGCAGATCCTCGCCGCCCGGTCGGAGGTGCTCGTCGAGCGGGCGGCTGCCCTCGCCGCCGGGCCGGTGGTCGTCGCCACCGCCGCAGTGCGCGCCGGCCTGCTGCTCATCGCCCAGCGGACCCGTCCGCCTGCCCTCGCCGGCCGGTGGGAGCTGCCCGGCGGGCGGGTGGAGCCGGGGGAGTCGGAGCCGGACGCCGTCGTGCGGGAGTGCCGGGAGGAGCTGGCCACCCAGGTGCGGGTGACCGGGAGGCTCGGCACCGACCTGCCGATCGACGCCGGGGTGCTGCGGGTGCACACCGCCGAGCTCTCCTCCGGTGCCCCCGAGCCCCAGGCGCTGGAGCACGCCGCCGTCCGTTGGGCCGGGCCGGACGAGCTGGCGGAGGTGGACTGGGTGGACGCCGACCGGGCCGTGGTCGCCGACCTCGTGGCGCTGCTGCGGTCGGACGTCCCCACGGCGGAGCGCGCGTAGCGGCGGGCCCCCGGGTTCAGGAAAGCCACTTTCCTGCCCTCTGCGGACCTGAAAGTGGCTTTCCTGAACCTCGGCCGGGCGGCGGGCGTTCCCCATCGCAACGGCCGTGGCCACCGGTGGAACCGGCGCGGGGGCGGCGCCGTCGATGGGGGCGTGTCCATCGACGACATCCTCGCCCGGCAGGCCGGTGTGATCGGTCGTGACCAGGCGATCCGGGCGGGCCTCTCCCGCGACTCCGTCGACCACCGGCTGCGGCTGCGGCGCTGGCACCCGCTGCATCCCCGCGTCTATCTCGCGGGCGGCCACCGCTACGACGACGAGGCGCGGGTGCGGGCGGCCGTGTTGTGGGCGGGCGACGGCGCGGTGCTGTGCGGCGGCGCCGCCGCCTGGTGGCACGGCATGGCCGAGCGGCCCCCCGCCACGGTGGCGGTCACGGTGCCCCGCCAGCGCCCACCCCGGTCGCGCCCCGGGGTCACGGTGCGCTGCCGGGACCTCGCGCCCGAGGACGTCCTCGAGCGGCGTGGGGTCGCCGTCACCGCGCGGCCACTCACCGTGCTCGAGGTCGCCGTCGAGCTCGGCGCCGGCGGGGGGCCGCTGCTCGACCGCGCGCTGCAGTGCTGGGTGGGGTTCCGGGAGGTGCACGCGGTCCACTGCCGCCACCTCGGCTCGCCGGGGTCGGCCACCGCCGGTCGCCTGCTGGTGGCCGCGGCCGACCGGTCGGCCGCCGTGGCGGAGCGCCTGCTGGTGCGGATGCTGCGGGATTCGGGTGCCACGGGCTGGCGGTGCGGCTTTCCTGTCGCAGGGCAGCTGATCGCCCTCGCCTTCCCCGCCTCGCGGGTGGCGATCGAGGTGGACGGCTGGGCGTGGCACCTCGACGCGGAACGAGCCCGGCGCGACCAGCGTCGTCGGGATGCGGTGGCCGGGCAGGGCTGGAGGGTCCTGCGCTTCACCTGGCTCGACCTCACCAGCAGGCCGCGATCCGTGCTCGCCGAGATCGCACGGGCGGTGGCAGGGTGACGGCGCAGCGGGCCGCAACCGCTGATCATGAGCCGCGCGACGTCGGCCATCCGAGTGATCCTCGACACGTTGCCGGTGCCGTCGTGCCCCTGCGCGCAGGGCACCTCCCGGGGAGCGGGGACCGCGCGGACGGCGTCTCGCCGGGATTCACCGTCGCCTGCCCATCCGCACCGGCTGATCCCGGCTTGTTTCCCTGGTTGTCACTCCCTGGTGCCACTGGGACCGTTCGACCCTCGGACGCTGCCGCTCGGCGCACCGATCTGGCCGAATCGGTTCAGTACGGCGGACCGGGTGCCACCGTTCGTCGCACAGGCTCGCTGGTCGATGCCACCGAAAACGGGTCGCTGCTCCCGCCACGCAGGCGAGGAGCGGAGTGACCCGAGGCGTCGTCACCGCCTCCCGGAGGAGCGGGGGCAGGTGAGGCTGCGCTCACGCCTGCGTCCGGACGGGGGTGCGGGCGGGCTACCCTGAATTGTGAGCACAGCAGCATCTACTCTCGCGGCCCCCGCGGACAGTCCTCGCGCGACCCGCGGGACGGACGCCTCGCTCCGCAACGTCGCCATCGTCGCCCACGTCGACCACGGGAAGACCACCCTCGTCGACGCCATGCTCCGCGCCTCGGGTGCATTCGGGGAGCGTGCCGCCCTCGTCGACCGGGTCATGGACTCCGGCGACCTGGAGCGGGAGAAGGGCATCACCATCCTCGCCAAGCACACGGCGATCAACTGGCACGGCATGACGGTCAACGTCGTCGACACCCCCGGCCACGCCGACTTCGGCGGCGAGGTCGAGCGGGGTCTCTCGATGGTCGACGGCGTCGTACTGCTCGTCGACGCGAGCGAGGGCCCCCTTCCGCAGACCCGCTTCGTGCTCCGCAAGACCCTGATCGCCGGGCTGCCCGTCGTGCTGGTGGTCAACAAGACCGACCGGCCGGACGCCCGCTGCGCCGAGGTCGTGAACGAGAGCCTCGAGCTGCTCCTGGAGCTGGCCGACGAGCTGGAGCTCGACGAGGCCATCACCTCCCGCCTGCTCGACCTGCCCGTCGTCTACGCGAGCGGTCGCGCGGGGCGCGCATCCCGCAACCGGCCCGCCGACGGCGACCTGCCCGACGAGCCCGGCCTCGAGTCGCTGTTCGACGTGATCGCCGAGACGGTCCCGCCGCCTGCCGACGACCCGAACGCGCCGCTGCAGGCCCACGTCACCAACCTCGACGCCACCCCGTTCCTCGGCCGCATCGCGCTGTGCCGCGTCCGCGCCGGCGTGATCCGCCGTGGCCAGCAGGTCGGCTGGTGCACCGCCGACGGCAAGGTCACGCGCGTCAAGATCACGGAGCTGCTGCGCACCGAGGCCCTCACCCGCGTCCCGGCCGAGTCGGCCAGCGCGGGCGACCTCGTCGCCGTCGCCGGCATCCCGGACGTCACGATCGGCGACACTCTCGCCGACCCGGACAACCCGGTGGCCCTGCCGCGGATCCACGTGGACGAGCCGGCCATCTCGGTCACGATCGGCATCAACACCTCGCCGCTCGTGGGCCGCGACCCGCACCCGGGCACCAAGCTCACCGCCCGCCAGGTGAAGGGCCGGCTCGAGTCGGAGCTGATCGGCAACGTCTCCCTGCGCGTGCTGCCCACCGAGCGCCCGGACTCGTGGGAGGTGCAGGGCCGCGGTGAGCTGGCGCTGGCCATCCTCGTCGAGACGATGCGCCGCGAGGGCTTCGAGATGACCGTGGGCAAGCCCGAGGTCGTCACCCGCATGGTCGACGGCAAGCTGCACGAGCCGTTCGAGCAGCTCTCGGCCGACGTGCCCACCGAGCACCTGGGCGCCGTCACCCAGCTGCTGTCCGCGCGCAAGGGCGAGCTCGTGCAGATGGTGCACGGGGAGACCCGTGTGCGCATGGACTACCGCGTCCCGAGCCGCGGGCTCATCGGTTTCCGCACGGAGTTCCTGACGATCACGCGCGGCGCCGGCATCGTCAGCCACGTGTTCGACGGCTACGGCCCCTGGGTCGGTGAGATCAACAACCGCCTGCGCGGCTCGCTGATCGCCGACCGCAGCGGCCCGGTCACCGGCTACGCCGTCGACGCGCTGTCGGACCGCGGCGTGCTGTTCGTCGGCCCGGGCACCATCGTCTACGACGGAATGGTGATCGGGGAGTACACCCGCGCCGAGGACCTCGAGGTCAACATCGTCCGTGAGAAGAAGCTCACGAACATGCGCAAGTCCACGAGCGACGAGCTGGTGAAGCTCACCCCGCCCACGGTGCTCAACCTCGAACAGGCGCTGGAGTTCTGTGCCAACGACGAGTGCGTCGAGGTCACGCCGGAGTCGGTGCGGATCCGTAAGGTCGAGCTCGACTCGCACACCAGGGCGCGGATGCGCTCGCGGGCGCGGTCAGTCTCCTGACGGCCCGGTTCGCCGCACCTGACGGCGGTGCGAGGATGACCGCCCGCGGGCGGAGCGCCCGCCGGACCAGGTGGAGGTCGAGGGTGCCCGAGCACGCCCCGTTGGCGCGGCGTACGGGGGCGGTGCTGTGCCTGCTGCTCGCCGTGTTGCTGACGGCGTGCACGAACAGCCCTGTGAGCGGCCCGGTGCAGCCTCCGCCGCCCGCGCCGATCCCGACGGCGCAGCCCGAGCCCACGCGGCTCGTCGTCGGCGTGGGGGAGCTGGGTGCCGGGTTCAACCCGCACCTGCTCGCGGACCTGTCCCCGGTCACCACGGCGCTGGCGACGCTGGTGCTGCCGTCGGTGTTCCGGCCAGATGCGGCCGGTGTGCTGCAGCTCGACCAGACCGTCGCGACCAGCGCGAAGGTCGTCTCCACCGCACCGTTCACGGTGAACTACGAGCTCAACCTCGAGGCCTCCTGGTCGTCGAACGCGCCGATCGCCGCCGAGGACTTCGTCTACCTGTGGGAGCGGATGCGCAGCGAGCCGGGCGTCGCCGACGCCGCCGGCTACCGGCTCATCACCGACGTGCGCTCGCGAGCGGGGGGCAAGGCGGTCGACGTCGTGTTCTCCCAGCCCTACCCGGCGTGGAAGACCCTGTTCTCCGACCTGCTGCCCGCCGCCATCCTCAAGGACGCGCCGGGTTCGTGGACGGGCGCCCTGACCGACGGTCTGCCGGCCTCCGGGGGCCCGTTCCGCATCAACTCGGTGGACCGGGCGCGCGGCGAGATCGTCCTCGAGCGCAACGACCTGTACTGGGACACGCCCACGGTCCTCGACCGGCTCGTGCTGCGCCGACTGGACGGGCCTGTGCTCGCCGACGGTCTGGCCAGCGGTGACGTGGACGTGGCCCTCCCCGAGTCGACTCCGGCGATCCGGATGATCCTCGGTGGGCTGCAGCCGCCTCCGCGGTTGCAGCCGGCACCGGAGCCGGTGGTCACCCAGCTGGGTATGCGTTCCGACTCCGGCCCGCTCGCCGACCCGCGGGTGCGCCGGGCCATCGCGTTCCTCGTCAACCGGGACGCGGTACGCACCGCCGTGGCTCCCGAGTCGCTCCCGGCCGACTCCTTCGGGCTCGCGCCGTCCGAACCCGGCTACGCCTCCACCGCACCCCCGGACGCCCCGTTACGGCCCGACCCGGTGGCGGCGGCCCAGCTGCTGACCGCCACGGGATGGACCCGCAACCAGGCCGGGCGCTGGACGGTCCACGGTTCGCCTGCCCAGCTCGTGCTGGCCGCCGCCGCCGAGCGGCCCGAGGACGTGCGCGTGGCCCAGACGATCGCCACGCAGCTCGACGCGGCCGGCATCGACGTCTCGGTGATCGCCCCGCCCGGGGTGGCGCTGTTCGGGCAGCCGGAGGTGCCTGCGGTCCCGCCGACGACCACGGCGCCCCCCACCCCGACGCCGACCCCGACGCCACAGACACCGTCGGCGACGCGGTCGGGCACGCAGCCGGTCGACCCCACGCAGTCGGTGCCGCGCTCCGCCAGGGCGACCCCGTCGACCACGCCGTCCGCGACGCCGAGCGCCACCCCGACGCCGTCCGCTCCGGGGGGCAACGTCGAGGCGGACATGGTGATCCTCCCGCGCACGGTCGGCGGCGACCCGGGCACGGAGCTCGCGTCCGATTTCGGCTGCCCGGCCCCGACGGCTCTCGTGCCCGACCCCCCGCGTTCACCGACGGGATTCTGCTTCCCGGCGCTGCAGCCGTTGTTCGACGAGCTGGTTTCGGCCTCGCCGCGGCCCACCACCGCGGCAGCCGTGGAGCGGGTGCTGTGGGCGCAGCTGCCGGCGCTTCCGCTGTTCCAGCCGGTGAACCTGCTGGTCAGCACCTCGGCGGCCGACGCGGCCACGCATGTCGGGCCAGGTCCACTGTCGACCGGACCGCTCACCGGGGCCCAGGAGTGGCATCCCACGAACGGGTGACATGATGCCGCGGCGCTCGGGTTACCGATAGGTAATCTGGTTGTGTCGGTCTGTTCAGACCTGATCACCCTTTGGTCACGATCGGTGGGCCGCGGGTGACGGGTGCGACCTCGGTTTCTACCGTGCCCTGGGTCGGTGTGCCCGGTTCGTCGACATGACCGGGTCAGCCGCCGTGCGCACGCAGGGCGTCCGACCGGACGATCCAGGTAGAGAGAGGTCAGAATTCCATGAGGAGAACGAGGGCTGCGTCCCTTGCCGCCACAGTGGCGGCGGCGGCGCTGGTGCTCGCCGCATGTGGCGGTGGCGGCGGTGGCGGTGGCGGAAGCCAGGACGCTTCCGAGGGCGGTGTCTTCGCCGACTGTGCGACCAGCCCCAACACCTGCAACTCGGCACCGGCCGACCAGCTCCAGCAGGGTGGGACGGTCACCGTCGCGGCCGAGAAGAACATCGACAACTGGAACACGATCTCCTCTGAGGGGAACGTCGACTGGACGGCGATGATGACCAAGCCGCTGGTCCCGTACACCTTCTACACGGCGCCCGACCTCAAGTCGACGATGAACACCGACCTGCTCACGTCGGCCGAGGTCACCAGCGACAGCCCGTTCACGGTCACGTACAAGATCAAGCCCGAGGCCGTCTGGAACGACGGGACTCCCGTCTCGGCCGACGACTTCATCATGAACTGGAAGTGGCAGAACGGCCGCGACTGCCCCGAGTGCGAGACCGCGGGCAACGGCGGGTACGACCTCGTCACCAGCGTCGTCGGATCGGACGGCGGAAAGACGGTCACGGTCACCTACAGCAAGCCCTACACCGACTGGGAGGGCCTCTTCGGGTCGAGCAACCCGCTCTACCCCGCGCACATCGGCGCCCAGCAGGGTGACCTCAACACCCCGGCAGGCGAGAAGGCGGCGTTCGACTACTTCGGTGCCAACGTGCCGAACTGGTCCGCCGGTCCGTTCCAGGTGCAGAACTGGCAGAACAACGTCGCGCTGACGCTGGTGCCCAACCCCAAGTGGTACGGGGCCACCAAGCCGAAGATCGACCAGCTGATCTTCCGCGTCATCACCGACGCGACGCAGGAGCCGATCGCGCTGCAGAACAACGAGGTCCAGGTGCTGTTCCCGCAGCCCCAGGTGGACCTGGTGTCGCAGCTGCAGCAGATCCCGAACGTCTCGCAGTTCCAGAACCAGGGTCTCACCTGGGAGCACTTCGACTTCAACCTGCAGAACAAGTTCCTGGCCGACAAGTCGCTGCGCCAGGCGCTGTTCACCGCGGTGAACCGCCAGGAGATCATCGACAAGACCGTGGGGCAGTTCAACAAGGACATCAAGCCGTTGAACAACCACATGTTCATCCCGCAGCAGGACGGCTACCAGGACAACATCACCGCCACGGGCCAGGGCGCCGGTGACGTCGAGAAGGCCAAGAAGATCCTCACCGACGCGGGCTACACGGGCGTGGGCACCGCGCTGGTGGCGCCGGACGGCCAGCCGGTTCCGACCCTGCGGATGCGCTACACCACCGGCAACGCCGTGCGGCAGAACGAGTGCGAGCTGTTCGCCGGCTACGCCAAGCAGCTGGGTGTGAACGTCGACATCTCCACCACCGACTCGCTGGGCGACACGACCTCGTCGGGTGACTACGACGTGATCGTGTTCGGCTGGATCCAGTCGCCGTACGCCTTCAACGGCGCGCAGCAGCTGTGGCTGTCGAGCTCGGGCAGCAACTACGGCAAGTACCAGAACCCGGCGATGGACCAGCTGATCAACGAGGCGGCGGCGTCCACCGACCCGGCCGACGCCACGGCCAAGCTGAACAAGGCCGACGAGATGCTGTCGGCGGACGCGTACGTCCTGCCGCTGTACCAGAAGCCGACGCTGGCCGCGGTGCAGAACAACATCGGCAATGTCCGCAACAACTCCTCCCTTGACGGAATCAGCTACAACACCTCGGAGTGGGGTATCAAGTCGGGCAGCTGACCCGGTAGCGCGGCGTCCCGGGCGGGCCAACCGCCCGGGGCGCCCCGCCGGGTAGCTACCCTTGATTGGTCAACAAGGGCGGTGCTCACCTGCTGCCGCCCCCCGGCCGCCCCTCCGCCCGGAAGAAGCAGGACGACCTCCATGCTCGCCTTCGCCGTGCGCAGGATCCTCATCTCGATCCCGATCCTGCTGCTCGCCTCGTTCATCGTGTTCGCGCTGGGCGTCAGCTCCGGCAACCCACTGGCTCCCCTACTCGAGAAGAACCCTCCGGCGCCCCCCAACGTCATCGCCGCCGAGACGGTTCGCCTCCATCTCGACCAGCCCTTGATCCCGCGCTACTTCTCCTGGCTAGCCGGCTTGATCCACGGGGACTTCGGCCCGTCGGTCGTCTCCACCATGGACATCGGCTCGGAGCTGGGGGCCCGGTTCTGGGTGACGATCCGGCTGATCGCGCTCGCGATGGTGATCGCGCTGGTCCTCGCCGTCGTCGTGGGCGTGCTGAGCGCCGTGAAGCAGTACACGGTCACCGACTACACCACCACGTTCCTGGGCTTCCTGTTCCTGGCCATGCCGTCGTTCTGGCTGGCGATCCTGCTCAAGCAGGGCGGCATCGAGTTCAACAAGGCCGTCGACGCGCAGGTGATCTACACGATCGGTGCCACGTCGATCCCCCCGCCACCCGGCGCAGGCGCGCAGATCGTCGACGTGCTGGGGCACATGGTGCTCCCCACGATCGCGCTGGCGCTCATCTCGTACGCGTCCTGGAGCCGGTTCACCCGTGCGTCGATGCTCGAGGTGATGAACAGCGACTACGTGCGGTTGGCCCGGTCGAAAGGACTGTCGCGGCGCACCGTGATGGTCAAGCACGCGCTGCGCACCGCGCTCATCCCGTTGACCACCGTCACCGCGCTCGACATCGCGTCGATCATCGGCGGGGCCGTCGTCACGGAGACCGTGTTCCAGTGGAAGGGCATGGGTGACTTCTTGCTGACCGCAATCCGCACCGAGGACGTCTACGCGGCCTCGTCCTGGCTACTGCTCACCGGCGTCATCGTCGTGATGTTCAACCTGATCGCCGACCTGCTCTACGGCGTCCTCGACCCCAGGATCCGCTATGCGTGAGGTAGCCCCGACGCCCGAGACCACGCCGGTGCCCGCCCCGGCCCCCGGCGGGCAGCCCACGGTGGAGCGCGAGTTCACCGTGGCCGAGCGCAGCCAGGCGCAGCTGGTGCTGCGGCGCTTCCTGCAGCACCGGGCCGCGATGATCAGCCTGGTCATCCTGGTGATGGTGGTGCTGCTCGCGTACGTGGGTGGCCTGCTGTGGCACTACCAGGCGGGCGACATCACCCCGGACAACTCCCAGCCGCCGTCTCTCGACCATCCGTTCGGCACCGACTCCGTGGGCAAGGACCAGTTCGCGGAGGTGCTGCGCGGCACCCGGATCTCGCTCCAGGTGGCGGTGTCCGTCGCGGTGTTCGCCACCGTCGTCGGCACGATCTGGGGTTCGCTCGCCGGCTTCTTCGGTGGCCGCACCGACTCGTTGCTCATGCGCTTCGCCGACCTCATCCTGACCCTGCCGCTGATCGCCGTGGCGGCGATGCTGGCGCACAACTTCGGCGGCACCTGGTACCTCATCGCGCTGGTCGTCGCGGTGCTGTACTCCCCGTACGTCTCGCGCGTCTCCCGCGGTGTCGTGCTCTCGCTGCGGGAGAAGGAGTACGTCGAGGCCGCCAGGGCGCTCGGTGCCACGAACACCCGCATCATCGTGCGGCATCTCGTGCCCAACGCGCTCGGCTCGATCCTCGTCAACCTGACGATCCTCGTCGCGCTGGCGATCCTGCTCGAGACGGCGCTGTCCTACCTCGGCTTCGGTGTGCAGACCCCCGACACGTCGCTCGGCCTGCTCGTCAGCCAGGCGCAGACGGCGCTGACCACGCGGCCGTGGCTGTTCTACTTCCCCGGCCTGTTCATCATCGTCATCGCACTGACCATCAACTTCATCGGCGACGGTCTTCGCGACGCGCTCGACCCGCAGCAGAGGAAGGTGCGCCAGTGACGGAGGATCCTCTCGCCGTGTCGACCACCCCGTCCGCCTCGAGGAACGGCGCCGCATCCGACGTCGTGCTGGAGGTCAGCGACCTGACGGTCGGCTTCCCGAGCGACGACGGGCTGGTGCAGGCCGTGCGCGGGGTCAGTTACGAGCTGCGCGGGGGCGAGGTGCTCGGGATCGTCGGCGAGTCCGGCTCCGGGAAGTCGGTCACCTCGCTCGCCGTGATGGGACTGCTCCCGGGCAACGCCCAGGTGTCCGGCTCGGTGCGCTTCCGCGGCAAGGAACTGTTGGGGGCCCGGGAGTCCGAGCTGAACTCGGTGCGCGGCCGCAGCGTGGCGATGATCTTCCAGGACCCCATGACCTCGCTGAACCCGGTGTACTCGATCGGCTACCAGATCGCCGAGGCCGTCCGCGCGCACCACAACGTCAGCAAGGCCGCTGCGCTGGACCGGGCCGCGGAGCTGCTCGAGCTCGTGCGCATCCCCAACCCGCGCCAGCGGCTGGAGAACTACCCGCACGAGATGTCGGGCGGCATGCGCCAGCGGGTGGTGATCGCCATCGCGATGGCCAACAACCCCGACGTGATCATCGCCGACGAGCCGACCACCGCGCTGGACGTCACCGTGCAGGCGCAGATCATGGACTCCCTGCAGCTCGCGCAGCAGGAGACCGGCGCGGCGATGGTGCTGATCACCCACGACCTCGGCGTCATCGCCGGGCAGGCCGACCGCGTGATGGTGATGTACGCGGGCAAGCTGGTGGAGGTCGGCACTGCCGAGGACGTCTTCTACACCCCGCGGATGCCCTACACCGTCGGGCTGCTGGGCAGCCTGCCGCGGCTCGACCGCCCCAGCGAGCGGCTGACCCCCATCGAGGGTGCACCGCCGTCGGTGGTCAACATGCCGCCGGGCTGCCCGTTCACCCCACGCTGCCCGCTCGCGGTGGCCGTCTGTGAGGAGATCGAGCCGGAGTTGGCCCCCACCACCGGACCGGGCCACCTCGCCGCCTGCCACCGCTCCGAGGAGCTCGTCGGGGCGAGTGCCGGCGACGTGTTCGATACCGAGGTCGTGGACACGGAGGCGCTCGCGCACTTCGTGCGCGAGAACGAGGGGCAGTCGTGAGTGCGCCTGTGATGCACGAGAGCGGCTCGTCCGCCGCCGGTTCCGAGCCGATCCTGTCGGCCCGCAACTTGGTGAAGCACTTCCCGATCCGCTCGACGGGCCTGATCCGCCGCCAGGTCGGCATGGTGCACGCGGTCTGCGACGTCTCGTTCGACCTCGGCCACGGAGAGACGCTGGGGCTGGTCGGTGAGTCGGGCTGCGGCAAGTCGACCACCGCCCGGCTGGTCCTGAACCTCATCGAGGCCACGTCGGGCGAGGTGCTCTACGAGGGCACCGACCTCACCGCGCTGTCCCCGAAGAAGATGCGCGAGCTGCGCCAGGACCTGCAGATCGTGTTCCAGGACCCGTACGCGTCGCTCGATCCGCGGATGCCGGTGAACGAGATCGTGGCCGAGCCGCTGCGCATCCACGGCCGGTACGACCGGGGCGGGCGCACCGCGGTGCAGGACCTGTTGCGCACGGTCGGGCTCAAGCCCGAGCACGGCAACCGGTTTCCGCACGAGTTCTCCGGCGGCCAGCGTCAGCGGATCGGGGTGGCGCGGGCACTGGCCCTGCGGCCCAAGGTGCTCGTGCTCGACGAGCCGGTCTCCGCGCTCGACGTGTCGATCCAGGCGGGCGTGCTCAACCTGCTCGACGAGCTGCAGGCCGAGCTGGGCCTGTCCTACCTGTTCGTCTCCCACGACCTGTCGGTGGTGCGCCACATCGCCGACCGGATCGCGGTCATGTACCTGGGCCGGATCGTGGAGACGGGCACGGCGAGCGAGCTGTTCGAGGGCCCGGCGCACCCCTACACCCAGGCGCTGATCTCGGCGATCCCGCTGCCCGACCCGCGCAAGCAGCGGGCCAGGGAGCGGATCACGGTGGTCGGTGACGTGCCGAGCCCGGCCGACCCGCCCAGCGGGTGCCGGTTCCGTACCCGCTGCCCCAAGTTCGCGGCCGAGCTGAGCGACGCCGAGCGCAGCCGGTGCGTCGACGAGATCCCGGAGCTGGTGGACCGCGGCCAGGGCCACCCGGCGGCGTGCCACTACGCGGAGCGCAAGACCCTGATCTGACGTGCGCGCCGGCCGGGTGCGGTGCGCCCGGCCGGCGCGCGGGTCAGCCGGGGAGCAGGTGCTGCTCCTCGGCGTGGTGACACGCGCTGGGGTGGTGGCCGCCCTGCCGTACCTCCAGGGCAGGCTCCTCCTCCGCGCAGATCTCGGTGGCCTTCCAGCACCTCGTCCGGAAGCGGCAGCCGCTGGGCGGGTTCACCGGGCTGGGGACGTCGCCGGTGAGCCTGATCCGCTGCCGCCCGGCGCGGACCGACGGGTCCGGCACGGGCACGGCGGAGAGCAGCGCCTGGGTGTAAGGGTGTGCCGCCCGGTTGTAGATCTCGTCCTCCGTGCCGAGCTCGACGATCTTGCCCAGGTACATCACCGCAACCCGGTCCGACAGATGCCGGACGACCGACAGGTCGTGGGCGATGAAGATGTAGGACAGCCCGAACTCGGTCTGCAGGTCGCCGAGCAGGTTCATCACCTGCGCCTGGATCGACACGTCCAGCGCCGAGACCGGCTCGTCGCAGATGATCACCTCGGGGCGGAGCGCCAGCGCCCTGGCGATGCCGATCCGCTGGCGCTGGCCGCCGGAGAACTGGTGCGGGTACCGGTTGATGTGCTCGGGGTTCAGCCCGACCACGTCGAGCAGCTCCTGCACCTTCCGCCGCCGCTCGCCCTTCGGAGCGACCTCGGTGTGGATCTCGAACGGCTCGCCGACGATGTCGCCGACGGTCATCCGGGGGTTGAGCGACGTGTAGGGGTCTTGGAGCACGATCTGGATCTGCCGGCGCAGCGCCTTCAGATCCTTGCCGCGCTTGCCGAAGATGTCCTCGCCGTGGAACCGCACGGCTCCCGCCGTCGGCGGCTCGAGGCGCATCAGCACCTGCGCGAGGGTCGACTTGCCGCAGCCGGACTCGCCGACGACGCCCAGCGTCTCGCCGCGCCGCAGGTCGAACGACACGCCGTCGACGGCGCGGACGTGCCCCACCGTGCGCTTGAACACCACGCCCAGCTGCACCGGGAAGTGCTTGACCAGGTTTTGGACCTGCAGGATCGGCTCGGTCCCTGTGGAGCTCATCGGGTCACCAGCTCATCGGCGAACAGGCAGGCCGAGGACCGGCCGCCGGGCAGTAGCGCCAGCGCGGGCACCACCTCCCGGCAGACGTCCACGGCCATCGGGCAGCGCGGGTGGAACGGGCAGCCCGGCGGGATGCGGGTGAGGTTGGGCGGCAGGCCCGTGATCGCCCGCAGCTGCGTGCCCTTCGTGTCCTCCCGCGGGATCGACTCCAGGAGCGCGTGCGTGTACGGGTGGCACGGGTTGGAGTACAGCGTGTGGACGTCGGCGTGCTCGACGATCCGGCCCGCGTACATCACGGCGATCCGGTCGGCCACCTCGGCGACCACACCGAGGTCGTGCGTGATGAGGATCAGGCCCATGTGGCGCTCGGCCTTGAGCTCGGCCAGCAGGTCCATGATCTGGGCCTGCACCGTGACGTCCAGTGCCGTGGTGGGCTCGTCGGCGATGAGGACGTCGGGGTCCAGGGCGAGCGACATCGCGATCATCACGCGCTGGCGCATGCCGCCGGAGAACTGGTGGGGATGGTCGCGTACCCGCTGCCGGGCGGCCGGGATGCCGACCTGGTCGAGCAGCTCGACGGCCCGCCTGCCGGCGTCGCGACGGCTCATCCCGCGGCGGGTGCGCAGCTGCTCGGCGATCTGGAACCCCACGGTGAACACCGGGTTCAGGGCCGAGAGGGCGTCCTGGAAGATCATCGCCATGTTCTCGCCGCGCAGGTCGCGACGCCGCTCCGGCGTGGCCGTCAGCAGCTCCTCGCCCCGGTAGCGCACCGACCCTGCCGTCACGACGCCCGGCGGGCTCTCCAGGATCCCCATGATCGTGTTGGCGGTGACGCTCTTGCCCGAGCCCGATTCGCCCAGCACGGCCAGCGTCTCGCCCGCCTCGACGCGGTAGTCGACGCCGTTGAGGACCTTGGCCACGCCGTCGCGGGTGCGGAACTCGACGTGCAGGCCCGCCACTTCCAGCAGGGGCGCGTCCAACGGGGGTGGGATCGTCATCAGCGGCCCTTCGGGTCGAACGCCTCGCGCACGGCGTCACCCAGCATCACGAAGGCGAGCACGGTGACGGCCAGGAAGGCGGCGGGGAACAGCAGCAGGAACGGGGCCACCCGCAGGTAGTCGCGGGCCTCACTGATCATCACGCCCCAGGAGACGACCGGGTCGCGCAGCCCGATCCCGAGGAACGACAGCGTGGCCTCGGTGCCGATGAACGCACCCAGCGCGATCGTGGCGTAGACGAGCACCGGGGCCAGGCAGTTGGGCAGCATGTGCCGCCAGACCACGCGGGGCGCGCTCGCCCCCAGGCCCCGCGCCGCGCGGACGTAGTCCTGGTTGCGCGCGGCGATGGCCGCCGAGCGCATGATCCGCATCGTCACCGGCCAGGACAGCGCCGACATGGTCAGCACCACGAGCGCGGTGATCCCGACGGGCCCAGCGCCGACCGACTCGCGGAAGGTGGACAGGATCACGATCGCGCCCAGCACGAACGGCAGCCCGAAGAAGACGTCGGCGAAGCGGGACAGCATGCCGTCGATCCACCCGCCGTAGAACCCGGCGAGCAGCCCCATGGAGCCGCCGATCAGCACCGTGAGCGTGGTGGCCAGCACTCCGACGATGATCGACACACGCGTGCCGTGGATCGTGCGCGCGAAGACGTCGCGTCCCAGCAGGTCGTAGCCGAACCAGGCCTGCGCCGACGGCGCCTGCCGGCTGCGGGCCAGGTCGCCGGCGCTCGGGTCGACCGAGGTGAACAGCTGGGGCACCGCGGCCAGCACCAGCAGCACGGCGATCAGACCCACCGAGAGCAGGAACAGGGGGCGGCGGCGCAGGTCGTGCCACGCGTCGGCGGCGAGGCTGCGGGGCCGCTCCGGGCCGTCGGTGGTGGCGGCGGGGCCGGCCACGAGGTCGTGGCTCGCCTCGGCGAGCGGGCCCGCCGTTCCGAGCGACGCGGGGTCAGTCATAGCGGATCCTCGGGTCGAGAACGGCGTAGAGCACGTCCACCAGCAGGTTCATCAGCAGGTAGACGACCACGAGCAGGACGACGACCCCGGTGACGGTGGCGCCCTCCTTCGTCTGGATGGACCGGAAGATCAGCCCGCCGACCCCACGGATGTTGAAGATGCCCTCGGTGACGATGGCGCCGCCCATCAGCGACCCCAGATCCACGCCGAGGAACGTGACGACCGGGATGGCGGAGTTGCGCAACAGGTGCACGCCCACCACCCGGCGCGGGGTGAGGCCCTTCGCCACGGCGGTGCGGACGTAGTCGGTGCGCCGGTTCTCCGCGATCGACGTGCGCGTGAGGCGCGCGACGTAGGCCATCGAGAGACTGCCGAGCACGAAGCCGGGCACGATCAGCTCGCCGAACCCGGCAGCCGGCGACACGGTGGGGGAGATGAGCCCGAGGCGCAGGCCGAGCACGGTCTGCAGCACGTACCCCGTGACGAACACCGGGATCGCGATGAGGAACAGCGTGGACACCAGCACCAGGTTGTCCAGGTACCCGCCCGAACGCAGGCCGGTGAGCACGCCTGCCGCCAGGCCGATCACCGCCTCGATCAGCAGCGCGACCAGCGCGAGCCGCACCGTGACGGGATAGGCGGCGGCGATCAGCGCGCCGACGGAGGTGCCGTTGAACGTCTGACCGAAGTCGCCCTGCACGAGGTTGCCCAGGTACCGGGCGTACTGGACGACGACGTTGTCGTCGAGGTGGAACTCCGCCCGCATCCGCGTGATGTAGGCGTCGGGACAGGGGCGGTCACCGCACTTGCCGGCGAACGGGTCGCCGGGGATGGCCCAGACGAGCAGGTAGATCAGGAACGTCGTGCCGAGGAACACGGGCACGAGCTGGACCAGTCGGCGCAGGACGTAGCGCCCCACGGTTCACCTCCATGGGCTGGGCGTGGCCTCGTGGGCCGACGCCGGCCTGCGGTGGCGGCGGCCGGGACGGGTGGTCCCGGCCGCCGTGACCGTCGGCGTTGCTACGACGTTGCGGTGACGCTGAAGAGGTCGAGCTCGCGGAGCTGCGTGACCGTGACATTGGCGAGCCGCGGCGACCAGCCGGCCTGCACCGACTGGAAGTACAGCGGGATCGCCGGCATGTCCTGGATGATCAGCCGCTCCGCCTCCTGGTAGAGGGCGTTGCCCTCCTCCGTGGACGGGGCGGCGTCCGCCCGCGCCAGCAGTGCGTCGACGGCCGGGTTGGAGTACTCGCCGTCGTTGGTGGACCCGCCGGTCCGGTACATCGGGTTGAGGAAGTTCTCGATCGACGGGTAGTCCGCCACCCAGCCGGTGCGGTAGATCCGGCTCATCTCGCGGCCGTTGATCGCCGTGCGGAACTCGCCGAACGTCGGGACGGGCACGAAGTTGCACTCGCGGCCCAGCGCCTGGGTGATCGTGACGCAGGTGGCCTGCATCCACTCGGCGTTGCCGGAGTCGGCGTTGGAGGTGAGCTCGATCGGCCCCTGGAACCCGGTGGCGTCGAACATCTGCTTCGCCTTGGCCGGCTGGTAGGTGCAGAGCTCACCGCACTGGCCCCCGATGCGGCCCGGGACGTTGGGCGCCACGAGCCCGTCGGCCGGCGGCTTGAGACCGTTGAAGATCTGCTGGTTGACCGCCTCCCGGTCGATCGCCATCGAGAGGGCCTGGCGCAGCTGCGGGTTCTGGAAGCGCGCGTCGTAGAGCGGGAAGCCGATGCGTTGCAGACCGAGGTAGGTCTGCGACACGCTGCGGCCCGGCAGGTCGGTCTCGAACAGGTTCCCGGCGATCGCCGAGGGCGGGATGATCTCGAGGAAGTCCAGGTTGCCCGACACGACGTCGGCGTAGGCGGCCTCGACGCTCTCGTAGAAGCGGAACTCCACCCTCTTGACGCTGGGCTTGCGCTCCCCACCGAACTCCTCGTACCGCTCCAGCACGATGTTGGCACCCGGCTGGCGCGACACGAAGCGGAACGGCCCGTTGCCGACCGGGTTGGCCTCGAACGCCGCCCGGTCGGTGAAGAAGGCCTGCGGCAGCGGCATGAACGCCTGGTAGCCGAGCTGGGTGGGGAAGACCGAGAACGGCTCGGCGAGGGTGACCTCCAGCGTCCGGTCGTCCACCGCGCGCAGCCCCGACATCGCCTGGGCAGGCGGCTGCGGAGCCTGGAGCGGTCCGCTCGTGCCGTCCGGGTCCTCGGTGTTGACCTGGTCGAAGCCGGCGATCTGGGCGAAGAAGCTGGCGTTCTGCTGGCCGTTGGGGGAGTAGGCCGTGTAGTTCCAGGAGTCGACGAAGCTCTGCGCGGTGACGGGGGTTCCGTCGTGGAACGTCCAGGGCTTCAGCCGGATCGTGTAGACGCGGGAGTCGGTGGTGTCGATCGACTCCGCCACGGCGTTGCTCGGCTCCGCGGTGCGGGGGTCGTACTCGACGAGGCCGGTGAACAGGGCGTCGACCACCTTGCCGCCGCCGGTCTCGTTCGTGTTGCCCGGCACCAGCGGGTTCTCCGGCTCGGTGCTGTTGACGCTGATGGTGACGTCGGTCTGCTCGCCACCGGACCCACCGCCGTCGGTGCCGCCGCCGGACCCACCGCATGCGCTCGTGAGCAACACGATGGAGATCGGAAGGGCGAACCAAGCGGTACCACGACCTGTGCGCATGGGCTCCCAAATCCTGGATACGACACAGGGGTGACCCGGGTCGTATATCGGGTGATGTTCGCGCACGGACAGTAGCTGTCCGGATCGTTACAGCGATCCGCCCGAACATCACAAATAGGTTTCCGATCGCGGGAGGGCCAGAACCGGCGGAACCAGGCGGACCCAGCGGAGTGCGTGACGCCGCACGTAGAGTGCGCTCGTGACGCCCGCTCCCCGGCGCCGGCTGCTCCTGGTGCACGCCCACCCGGACGACGAGACGCTCACCACCGGCGGCACGATCGCGCGCTACGCGGCCGAGCCGGACACCTCGGTCACCCTGGTGACCTGCACCCTCGGGGAACAGGGCGAGGTGATCCCGCCGGACCTCGCACTGCTCGCGCCGGACGAGGGCGACCAGCTCGGTGGCTACCGGATCGGCGAGCTCGCCCGCGCCTGCGCCGCGCTCGGGATCAGCGACCACCGTTTCCTCGGCGGGCCCGGGCGCTGGCGCGACTCCGGCATGGCGCTCAGTGGCCAGGGCGTCCGGGCCGCCGTCCCCGAGCGGTTGCATCCCCGCGCGTTCGCCCGCCCGGAGGCCGTCGACGAGCAGGTGGACGCGCTGGCCGCGGTGCTGGAGCAGGTGCGTCCGCAGGTGGTGGTCACCTACGCCGCCGACGGCGGCTACGGCCATCCCGACCACGTCCGGGCCCACGAGATCACCGTGGCGGCGGTGCGGCGGGTCCCGGCCAGGCTCTACTTCACGGTGATCGGCCGCTCGACGCTGGCGGCCGGGTGCGCGGCACTGGCGAACGCCCACGGGCTGCCGTTCCGCATGCCAGGGCCCGACGAGCTGCCGAGCGTCCCGGATGCGGAGATCACCGCCCGCCTCGACGTCACGGCGCAGCGCGCGGCCAGGATCGCGGCGATGCGGGCGCACGCCACCCAGATCGCGCTCTGGGAGGGCGAGGGCATGATCGCGCTGGCGATGAGCAACCTCATCGCCCAACCGCTGCTCGACGTGGAGGAGTACGTGGCGGCTCAGGGTGCAGGCGACCGATCTGCGCGGGAACCGATCGGGGACCTGTTCGATGACGACGATGAATGAGCCGGAGCCGCCCGCGGTGTCCGACGGGACCCTGCTCGGGCTGCTCGTCCTCGACGGGGTGCTGGTGGGCGCGCTGGGTCTGGTGTTCACCCCGCTCTACCTGGGCGGCGTGCCCGCGCCGCTCGGGGTCCTGCTCTCGGTGCTGGTCCTGCCGTGGCTCGTGTTCCGGGCAGGTGAGATCGACGTGCGGCCGTCCCGGGCGGGTGCCCCGCTGCTGGCGTGGGTGCTCACCGTCGGGGTGCTCGGCCTCGTCGGGCCCGGTGGCGACGTGATGCTGCCGCCCACGTGGCAGTCGCTGCTGCTGGCGGTCGGCGGCATCGGAGCCGGGCTATGGGCTCTGCGCAGTGTGCTCAACTCCGCGTACCGGAGGAACGGTGGCTGATCCGGTCTCCGACGGGCCCATCCCCGACAGCGCGATCGTCGGCGTGCTGCGGCCGTTCGTACGGGCCACCCGCCCGGTGCTCGACGGGTTGCGCGAAGCCGACCCGTTCGGCCTGCGGGCGCGCGTCCGGTCGTCCGAGTTCCCCGCGCTGGGGATGCGGGAGCGGCTGCTCGACATGGTGGCCGGCGTCGAGGTGCCCGGCACCTCGGCTTGGGCCGCGATGGACGTCGAAGGCCGTTCGCGCTGGTGGGTGCGCCGGGTGGGCCGCTTCACCACGCTGGTCGCCGCCGTGCCCGGGCTCGGCGGAGCGCTGCTGAGCAGGCTGCCGGTGTCCAAGGTGCTGGGTGCCGCGGGGCAGGGGTTGCTGCTGGTCGCGATCGCGGGGGAGCACGGGATCCGCGAGGAGGACGAGCTCGTGGCCCTGCTGGGCGCGGTGATGTTCCGGCGTGAGCTGACCGTGCGCCCTCCCAGCACGGCGGACGACGCCGCCGCCGACGCCCGTGCCGCCGAGCTGACCGCCGACCTCGCGGAGCCCGGCGACCAGCAGCCCATGGTGAAGCGTGTCGCGAAGGTGGTGTGGCGGCTCGGCCGGGCGCTGTTCGCCGTGGAGGACGAGCTCGACAAGCGCCCGCACGGGAACTTCCTGCACGAGGGTCTCGGGATGCTGCCGGTCGTCGGGGCGTTCGGGAAGTACCTCGGGGAGTGGTCCGGGCTCAAGCGCGCGGCGCGGGAGGCCGAGAAGCGGTTCCACGGCCGGTGAGCCGGGGTCGGTGCCGGCATCAGGCCGGGGGCACCAGATAGCGGTACTGGTGGTGCTCGACGTAGCCGACGCGGTCGTAGAGCGCCCGCGCGCCGGTGTTGTGCAGCGCCACCTGCAGTACCGCCCAGCGGGCGCCGTGCTCCCGCCCCCACGCGGCCACCGAGGCGAGCAGCGCCGTCGCGAGTCCCTGCCGGCGGGCGGTCGGCGCGACCTCCAGCATCGACACGTGCAGGTGGTCCTCCACGACGGTGGCGCGGACCGTGCCGGTGACGGTTCCGTCCGGGGCCGGGACCTGGGCGAACACGGTGCGGGGGCGACCACCCGGATCGAGGACGTGTCGCTGCGCCGCCGTCGGGGGGCCACCCAGCCCGAGCTCCCACCACGCGTCGGACGGCCGCTCCGGCAGCTCGACGCGCGGGTCGCGGGTGCCGTCGAGGGGCGCCACCAGCACCGCGACCTCGGCGCCGCGCTGGTGGGCGACGTCGAGCACCCAGCCCTGCGCCGTCACTGCCCGGTCCCACGGCGAGCCGACAGGCACGTGCACCCGCGGCCGGATCGCGTGCTCCCCGGCGAACGAGCGCACGGCCTCGAGCGCGGCCGGGACCGGCATCCCGGGGTCCCCGATGGCGAGGCCGGCGTTGGCGCGACCGGTCCAGCCCGCTGCGGCGCGCAGCCGCCAGGCCCCCAGCGGCCGGTCGACCACGGCGGGCCAGGCGTCCGCGCAGAGGCCTTCCAACCGGGCGATCGCGGTCAGGGACGCCCGGCGCGGCGGGGCAGGCGGCACCGAGCGCACGGCGACCACGGCGGCGCGGTCGACGTGGACGGGGCCGCGCCGGGTCTGCACCAGCACCGTGCCCGGACCGGACGCGCTGAGCTCGCCGACCGCGTCGGTGTAGAGGAGGCGGCCGTCGCGGTGCCCGATGCGGTAGCGCAGGGCCACCCGCTGCCCGATGAGCTCGTCGGAGATCTCCACCTGCTCCATCCTGGTGCAGGATCCCGTCGCCGGTACGAGCCTTGTCACACCGCCCCGGCTCCCGGTTACCTCAGCTACAGGGACATACTGAGAAGCATCTGAACGCCCGAGTGGAGGACCACCCGTGACCTACGTGATCGCCGAGCCCTGCGTCGACCTCTTGGACAAGGCGTGCATCGAAGAGTGCCCGGTGGACTGCATCTACGAGGGCGGCCGGATGCTCTACATCCATCCTGACGAGTGCGTCGACTGCGGTGCGTGCGAGCCCGTCTGCCCTGTCGAGGCGATCTACTACGAGGACGACGTCCCCGAGCAGTGGAGCGCGTACACCAAGGCGAACGTCGACTTCTTCGATGAGCTGGGCTCGCCCGGTGGTGCGTCGAAGATCGGCAAGGTCGAGCGGGACGTCGAGCCGGCCCTGAGCCTGCCGCCGCAGCAGCACGACGAGTAAGGAGACCTACGCAGTGACGGTCGCTGCCGCATGGTGAAGATCGAACTCCCGGACTTTCCCTGGGATTCCCTCGCCGCCGACACGAAGCTCGCCAAGGCCCACCCCGACGGGATCGTGGACCTATCGGTGGGCACTCCGGTCGATCCGGTTCCGGCCGTGGTGCGGGCGGCTCTCACCGGTCCCGCTGCAGATGAGCCCGGCTATCCGACCACCCACGGCCCGGACTCACTGCGCGAGGCACTCGCCGGCGCCCTGTCCCGCCGGTTCGGTGTCACCGTCGACCCGGTCTCGGTCCTCCCCACGATCGGTCTCAAGGAGACCGTCGCCTGGCTGCCCACCCTGCTCGGGGTCGGAGCGGGGGACCTCGTGGTGATCCCGGAGCTCGCCTACCCGACCTACGAGGTCGGCGCGCGGCTGGTCGGAGCCGACTTCGTCCGCTCCGACTCCACTGCCCGGCTGGGTCCGCAGCGGGTGGCGATGGTCTGGCTGAACTCGCCGTCGAACCCGACGGGGAAGGTCCTGCCGCGCGAACACCTCCGCAAGGTCGTCGAGTGGGCCCGCGAGCGCGGAGCGGTGGTGGCGTCCGACGAGTGCTACCTCTCGCTGGCCCCCGCGGACCAGGATGCGGTCTCCGTGCTGCATCCCGACGTCTGCGGCGGCTCCCACGAGAACCTGCTCGCCCTGCACTCCATGTCGAAGTCCTCGAACATGGCGGGCTACCGGGCGTCGTTCCTCACGGGCGACCCGTCGCTGGTCGCGAGCCTGCTGGAGCTGCGCAAGCACCTCGGCATGATGGTCCCGCGTCCGGTGCAGGCGGCGTTGGCCGCCGCGGCGTCCGACGACACCCACGTGGCGGCGCAGGCCGAGATCTACGTCCGGCGCCGGGCGCAGCTGCGCGCCGCGCTGGAGGCCGCCGGGATGCGTGTCGACCACTCCGAGGCGGGGCTCTACCTGTGGGCCACCGCGGGTGAGGACGGCCGGGCCACGGTGCACCGGCTGGCGAAGCTGGGTGTCCTGGTGGCACCGGGGGAGTTCTACGGACCGGCGGGCACCCAGCACGTGCGGGTGGCCCTCACCGCGTCCGACGAGCGGATCGCGGCGGCGGCGGAGCGGTTGCCCGCGGCGTGACCCCAGGCTCCGGGACAGCGTCGTCCTCGGGGGCCGGAACGCAGGTGGTCCGGCCCGGCGTCGTGCTGCTCGGGCTGCTCGCGCTCGCGATCAACCTCCGTGCGGCGCTGGCCGGTTACCCGCCGCTGCTGGAGACCGTGCGCGACGATCTCGGCACATCGTCGGGCGTCGCCGGGTTCGTCCAGGCCGCTGCCGTGCTCATGATGGCCGCCGGCTCGTTCGCCGGTTCCGCGCTCGGGGCCCGGTTCGGGCGTGAGCGCGCCCTGGGCGGCGCGGTCGGGCTGGTGGCGCTGGGCAGCGCGGTGCGCGGCATACCCGCGCTGGCGAGCCTGATCGGCGGGAGCCTGCTCGCCGGACTCGGCATCGGGCTGGCCGGGGTGCTGATCGCCGGCGTGGTCAAGGAGCACCTCGCGGAGCGGGCCGGCGCCGTGACCGGTGCCTACGTGGTCTCGATGATGGTCGGGGCCACCGTCGCCAGTGCCGCGGCGGTCCCGCTGGCCACCGCGCTGGGCGGCTGGTCGTTCTCGCTCGCCGTGTGGGCGGTGCCCGCCGCGCTCGCCGTGGCCGTCTGGGTGCCGGTGGCGCGGCGGACGGCCGTGCCGGACCGAGCCGCCGCGCGTGCACCGCTGCCCTGGCGCCACGGGTTCGCCCGGCTCACGGCGTGCTACCAGGCCGGCACCTCGCTGTTGTTCTACGGCTGGCTGACCTGGCTCTCGCCGTACTACGAGGGGCAGGGCTGGAGCCCCCAGCGGGCCGGGCTGCTGCTGGCCGTCTGGAGCGTCGCGCAGATCCCCGCGGCCCTGCTCGCCCCGGCACTCGCGGAACGGCGCCGCCGCTGGCGGTTCTGGGCCGGCCTGACGCTGGCGTGCGGCGTGGTGGGCACGGTCGGCGCGATGCTGCTGCCGATGCCGTCGGGTCCCGCACCCTGGGTGTGGGCGGCGCTGCTCGGGATCGGGGTGGGGGCGGGGTTCCCGCTCGGCCTCACCGTGATCGCCTGGCGCACCCCGGACGGCGCCGCCAGCGCGGCCACCAGCGGGCTGGCCCTGGGCGTCGGTTACGTCAGCGCGGGCCTGGGCCCGTTGCTGATGGGCGTGCTGATCGACCTGACGAAGGGGTTCCCGGCCGCGATCGCCGTGCTGCTGGCGGCGGCCGCGCTCCAGGCCTGGGCGATCTGGCGGATCGGCGACCGGCCCGCCGCCTGACCCCCAGGGGTGTCAGTTCGCGTGCAGGGCGCTGTTGAGCTCGATGCCCTCACCGGTGCGGGCCAGCACCTCGACCGCCCCGGTCACCGAGTTGCGCCGCAGCAGCATCCCGTTGCGTCCGGAAAGGGTGCGCGCGGCCACCTTCTCACCGGTGGGGAGCACCACCTTCGTGCCCGCGGTGACGTACAGGCCGGCCTCGACCACGCAGTCGTCGCCCAGTGAGATCCCGATCCCCGCGTTGGCCCCGATGAGGCACCGCCTGCCCACCGAGACCACCTCCTTGCCGCCGCCGGAGAGCGTCCCCATGATCGACGCTCCGCCGCCGACGTCGGAGCCGTCGCCCACGAGCACCCCGGCCGAGATCCGGCCCTCGACCATGGACGCGCCGAGCGTTCCCGCGTTGTAGTTGACGAAGCCCTCGTGCATGACCGTGGTGCCCTCGGCCAGGTGGGCCCCCAGCCGTACGCGGTCGGCGTCGGCGATCCGGACGCCCGTGGGGAGGACGTAGTCGACCATCCGCGGGAACTTGTCCACGCCGAGCACCGTGACCGGGCCGTCGGCGCGCAGCCGGACGCGGGTGAGCTCGAAGCCCGGCACGGCGCACGGGCCGCGGCTGGTCCACACCACGTTGGCGAGCAGCCCGAAGACGCCGGCGAGGTTCACCTCGTGCGGGACGACCAGGCGGTGGCTGAGCAGGTGCAGCCGCAGGTAGACGTCGTGCGCGTCGACGGGCGGGTCGGCCAGGGACTCGATCGCGGTGCGCACCACGACGGTGCGTACGCCACGGACGTCGTCGGTGCCGGCCAGGTGCTCGAGGTCGGCTGCGACGTCCGGCGCCTCCGCGCCCAGCGCGGGCGATGGGTACCAGGTGTCGAGGACGACGCCGTCGCCGCCGTCGGCCGGCACGGTGACGGTGGCGAGGCCGGTGCCGGAGGCGCCTTCCCGGCGGGGTGCGGTGCTCACGACACCACGGTATCCGCCCGCAGCACCGAACCCTCGGCCCGCACCACCGCCCCGGGCGGTTCGCGAGGTTCAGGAAAGCCACTTTGCTGCCCTCACAGGGCCGGAAAGTGGCTTTCCTGAACCTTCGCGGGGGGTGGTGACGGCGGCAGGTAGCGTCGGTCCGCGTGACGATCCCCGCGTTGGACCTCACCGCCGACCCCGTCGACCTGTGTGCCGCGCTCGTCGACGTGCCCAGCGTCTCGGGTGCCGAGGGCCCGCTCGCCGACGCCGTGGAACGGGCGCTGCGCGAGCAGGCCCCGCACCTGGAGCTCCTGCGGTCGGGGGATGCGGTGCTCGCCAGGACGAACCTCGGACGCGAGCGCCGCGTGCTGCTCGCCGGGCACCTCGACACCGTCCCGATCGCCGACAACGTCCCCAGCCGCCGCGACGGGGACCTGCTCTACGGCTGCGGCACCACGGACATGAAGTCGGGCGACGCCGTGATCGCGCACCTGGCGGCCACCGTCACCGAGCCGCGCCACGACCTCACTGTCGTGTTCTACGAGTGCGAGGAGGTGGAGGCCGCCCGCAACGGGCTCCTGCGCATCGAGCGCGAGCACCGGGACTGGCTGCAGGCCGACCTCGCGATCCTCAGCGAGCCGACCAACGCGGGCGTGGAGGCCGGGTGCCAGGGCACGCTCCGCGCCGAGATCACCACCCGTGGCCGCCGCGCCCACTCCGCGCGGTCCTGGCACGGCACCAACGCGATCCACGCCGCCGCCGCCGTGCTCGACCGGCTGGGCGCCTACACCGCCCGCGAGGTCGACATCGACGGCTGCGTCTTCCGCGAGGGGCTGCAGGCGGTGCGGATCGGCGGCGGCGTGGCCATGAACGTGGTGCCCGACGAGTGCGTCGTCACGGTCAACTTCCGGTTCGCCCCCGACCGGGACGCGGCGGCGGCCGAGGCACACGTGCGCGAGGTGTTCGACGGGTTCGACCTCGCGGTCACCGACCTGGCGCCCGGCGCCCTCCCCGGGCTGGGCGAGCCCGCTGCCGGCGAGTTCATCGCGGCGACCGGAGCCACGCCGTCGGCCAAGTTCGGCTGGACCGACGTCTCGCGCTTCGCCGCGCTCGGCATCCCCGCGGTGAACTACGGCCCCGGCGACCCGAACCTCGCCCACACCCGTGAGGAGCACGTCGACACCCGCCAGATCACCGACACCGCTGCCGTCCTGCGCCGGTTCCTTTCTCCCCAGGAGCGCTGAGAGCGCGCGCACCGTTGACGGAACGGCGGACGCCGCGGGGCGCCCGGCGCGGCGGCGCCCCGGCACGGTGGGCATCGGTCTCATTACTCTGGCGACCATGACCGCCAGCGGGAACCGGCGTCCTGACGACAAGCAGCCCGAGCAGAAGCAACGGGGCCCTGTGGTGTTGCGGGGTGAGTACCGCAACGAGACCTCCACCACCGACCAGCGACTTCTGGACTCACGCGGGCCCAGCGACTGGGTGCACACCGACCCGTGGCGGGTGCTGCGGATCCAGGCCGAGTTCGTCGAGGGCTTCGGCATGCTCGCCGAACTGCCGCGCGCGGTCACCGTGTTCGGCTCCGCCCGCACCCCGCGCGACCATCTCGAGTACGCCCAGGGCCGCGCACTGGGCACCGCGCTGGCCGAGGCCGGGTTCGCCGTGATCACCGGCGGTGGTCCCGGCGTGATGGAAGCCGCCAACAAGGGCTGCTCCGAGGCGGGCGGGCTCTCGGTCGGGCTCGGTATCGAGCTGCCGTTCGAGCAGGGTCTCAACGACTGGGTCGATCTCGGCATCAACTTCCGGTACTTCTTCGCCCGCAAGACGATGTTCGTCAAGTACTCGCAGGCGTTCGTCTGCCTTCCGGGCGGCTTCGGCACGCTCGACGAGCTGTTCGAGGCGCTCACCCTGGTGCAGACGAAGAAGGTCACGAAGTTCCCCGTGGTGCTGCTGGGCAGCGAGTACTGGGGCGGCCTCTACGACTGGATCTCCAACACGGTGCACACGAGCGGCAAGGTCGGGGAGAAGGACCTGGCGCTCCTGCACGTCACCGACGACGTCGACGACGCGGTGAAGATCGTCCAGGAGGCGTGGCGGGCGTGGGAGGAAGCGCATTGAGCCAGCCGGCGAGCGAGACGTCGCGCTCGTCCGCGCGTCGGCTCGCGGTCTGCGTCTACTGCGCGTCCATCGAGGGCATCCCCGCGCACTATCTCGAGCTCGCCGCCGAGGTGGGCCGCCAGATCGCCGCCCGCGGCTGGGACCTGGTGTCCGGTGGTGGCCGGTCCTCGATGATGGGCGCGCTGGGCATCGCGGCGCGCACCGCCGGGGCGCGCACCACCGGGGTCATCCCGCGCGCGCTCGTGGAGCTCGAGTGGGCCGACCACGACTCGGACGAGCTGCTCCTCGTCGACACCATGCGCGAGCGCAAGGCGTTGATGGAGGCCCACGCCGACGCCTTCCTGGCCCTGCCGGGGGGCATCGGCACCTGCGAGGAGCTCTTCGAGGTGTGGACGGCGGGCTACCTGCGGATGCACCCCAAGCCGGTGGTGCTGCTCGACCCGGACGGGCACTACACGGGCCTGCTCGACTGGGTGCGCGGGTTGGGCGAGCGCGGGTTCGTGCGCCCGGAGGCGCTCACCCGACTGGTGGTCGTCACCGACGTGGCCGCCGCTCTCGACGCCTGCGCCCGCCCGGTGGACATGTCACGATCGCCGTCGTGACGGGTACGGCCGGCCTCATCCGGTTCGGGAAGCGCGTACCGGCCCAGGACCGTGCGCTGGTGATGGCGATCGTCAACCGGACCCCCGACTCGTTCTACGACCGGGGCGCGACGTTCGCCGACGATGCCGCGATGCGGAAGGTCGACGCCGCGCTCGCCGAGGGCGCGGACATCATCGACGTGGGAGGCGTGAAGGCCGGCCCGGGCCCCGAGGTGGACCTCGGCGAGGAGATCCGCCGCGTCGTCCCGTTCGTCGCGGCCGTCCGCGAGCAGTATCCGGACATCGTGATCAGCGTGGACACCTGGCGTGCCGAGGTCGGGAGGCTGGCCGTCGCCGAGGGAGCCGACCTGATCAACGACACGTGGGCGGGCGCCGACCCGGCGCTGGGCGAGGTGGCCGCGGCCACCGGTGTGGGCATCGTGTGCTCGCACACCGGTGGTGCGGTGCCGCGGAGCCGGCCGCACCGCGTGCGCTACACCGACGTCGTGGCCGAGGTGCTGGCCGACGTGTGCGGCCAGGCGGAGCGGCTCGTGGGGCTCGGGGTGCCCCGGGAAGGCATCCTCGTCGACCCGACGCACGACTTCGGCAAGAACACCTTCCACGGGCTCACCCTGCTGCGGCGCTGCAGCGAGCTGGTGGCCCCCGGCTGGCCGGTACTGATGGCGCTCTCCAACAAGGACTTCATCGGCGAGACGCTGGGCGTCGCGGAGGTGACCGACCGGCTCGAGGGCACCCTCGCCGCCACGGCGCTGGCCGCCGCCGCCGGTGCGCGGGTGTTCCGCGCCCACGAGGTGGCCGCCACCCGTCGAACCGTCGACATGGTGGCCGCGATTACGGGTACCCGGTCACCGTCCCGAACGGTTCGCGCACTGGCGTGACGCGCCGCGTCACCGACACGGCCGGGCAGGTGACCACCAGAGCCGTTGATCACCACTAGCCTCCCGGACCACCACCACCGACGATCGGAACGACGCGTCACCGGCACCACAGCATCAGTCGGCAACGAGGCCGCCCCCTTCGAGCGCGTAGGAGAGGCCCATGGACCGCACCGCGGAGGACTGGTTCCGCCGTCGTACCTGGCAGGAACCGTGCTGGCACGTCGACGAGCTGGTGGCGGCGAAGGCCGGCCGTCGCGTGTCGGTCGTGCTGCCCGCCCTCGACGAGGAGGCCACGGTGGGGGCGATCGTCGCGGCGATCGTGCCGCTGACGCGCGGGGCGTCGCCGCTGGTGGACGAGCTGGTCGTGGCCGACTCCGGGTCCACCGACCGCACGGTCGAGGTCGCGGCGGCGGCCGGGGCCACGGTGGTGCTGCGCACCGACGTCCTCCCCGATCTCGCGCCCCTGCCGGGCAAGGGGGAGGTGCTGTGGCGCTCGCTCGCCGCCACCACCGGTGACGTCATCTGCTACCTCGACTCCGACCTGATCGACTTCGACGCCGGTTTCGTACCGGCGCTGCTCGGCCCGCTGCTCACCGAGCCGGGCGTCGAGCTGGTCAAGGGCTTCTACCGGCGTCCGCTGCGGCTGGAGGCGGTCGAGGCCGACAACGGTGGTGGCCGGGTCACCGAGCTACTGGTGCGGCCCTTGCTCGCCGCGCTGCGACCCGAGCTCGCCGCCGTGGTGCAACCGCTGGGAGGGGAGTACGCCGGCACCCGGGAGCTGCTGGAGTCGGTGCCCTTCGCTGCGGGGTACGGGGTCGAGATCGGGCTCCTGCTCGACACCTACGCCACGGCCGGGCTGGACGCGCTGGCACAGGTCAACCTCGGCGTGCGGAAGCACCGCAACCGCTCGCTGCTGCAGCTGGGGGTGATGGCGCGCCAGATACTCGCGGCGGCACTCACCCGATGCGGTGTTCCGGACACGGGGGCGCCCCTCACCCAGTTCCTGCAGGTCGACGGCGAATGGCTGCCCTCCTACACGAAGGTCGCGGTCGCCGAGCGACCCCCGATGCGTGAGGTCTTGGTGCGCTGACCGGGGACCCGTGGTGGGATTGCCCAGGTGGGGACCGCGCTGATCTATCTGATAGTCGTCGCTGCGGTGGCCGCGGCACTGTTCGGGCTGGCCGCGGTCGTGTTCGGGCGCGGCGAGGAGCTGGCACCGCTGCCTCCCGGCACCACGCCGACACGACTGCCCGCGGGTGAGCTCGACGGCGAGGACGTCCGGGAGCTGAGGTTCCAGCAGGCGGTGCGCGGCTACCGGATGGACGAGGTCGACTGGGTGCTCGACCGGCTGGCCGACGAGCTCGACCGCTCCGGCGTGGAACGTGACGGACTGCTGGCCCGCGTCGCGGAACTGGAGGCCGAGCTCGCGTCCGCCGGGATGCCGGCCGAGGGCGAACGGTGAGCGAGCGTGCGGGCTCCCGGGTCGAGCTGACGATCCCGGTCGACGTCGGGGCGCCCGCCGAGGCCGTCTGGCGGATGGTCACGGACTGGGAGGGCCAGGGCGAGTGGATGCTCGGCACCCGGGTCGAGGTCATGAGCGCGGGCGACGGGCGGGAGCTGGGCGCCCGGCTGCGCGCCGTGACGGGTGCCGGGCCGGTCGCGTTCGCCGACACGATGGAGATCGTGGAGTGGACGGTGCCCGCGCAGGGCGGTCCCCGGCGGTGCGTCGTGCGGCACACCGGCAAGGTGGTGCGCGGCGACGGCGTGTTCGAGGTGGTCGAGCTGGCGCCCGGACGCGCGCGGTTCGTGTGGTCGGAGCTGCTGGACCTGCCGTTCGGTCCGGCCGGCCGGTTCGGCTGGGTGCTGGTGCGGCCCGCGTTCCGCGCCGGTGTCGCCCACTCCCTGCGCCGGATGGCCAGGCTGTGCGAGTCGAGGTACGGCACCGGTGCCTGAACCCGACGGGCGGCAGCGGTGCGGTTGGGCAGGCACCGCCCCGGAGTACGTCGCCTATCACGACGACGAGTGGGGCTGTCCGCTCCGCGGGATACCCGCGATGTTCGAGCGGTTGAGCCTGGAGGCGTTCCAGTCGGGGTTGTCCTGGCTGGTCATCCTGCGCAAACGGCCGGCGTTCCGCGCGGCGTTCGCGGGCTTCGACCCGGTCACGGTGGCCGGCTTCGGCGCTGCGGACGTGGAGCGGCTGCTGGCGGATGCCGCCATCGTGCGCAACCGGGCGAAGATCGAGGCCACCGTGAACAACGCGCGCCGCGTCCTGGAGCTGGACCGGCCCCTCGACGAGCTGCTGTGGTCGTTCGCGCCGGAGCCGGCCGCCCACCGGCGGCCTGCGACGCTCGCCGAGGTGCCGGCCACCAGCGTGGAGTCCGTGGCGATGGCCCGCGAGCTGAAACGCCGTGGGCTGCGCTTCGTGGGACCCACCACCTGCTACGCGCTGATGCAGGCCGCCGGGCTCGTGGACGATCACGTAGCGGGGTGTTGGCGTGCCTCGTCCCGGTGATGCCGCAGGGTCCATCCGGGAGAGTTGATCGCTCCGGTTACACCCCGGCCCGGTCGATGAGGAAAGATGTTCGCAGCATCCCCGCCGCGCGCTTCCCCCGGCGCAGCGGCGCACCCTGCAAACGACGACGGAGGGAGCAGGAGATGGCGGCGATGAAGCCCCGGACCGGCGACGGTCCCCTGGAGGTGACCAAGGAGGGTCGGGGCATCGTGATGCGCGTCCCCCTCGAGGGCGGCGGCCGTCTGGTCGTCGAGATGTCGGCCGAGGAGGCCAGTGACCTCGGCGACGCGCTGAAAGCCGCCTCTGGCTGAAACGAGTACGAGCCCCTGGCACCACGGGGCAGCGCCCGGTTCCTGAACGGCACCGACGAACGGAACGCACCGTCCGCCGGTGCCGTTCGTCGTTCCTCGTTCGGGGGACGCCTGGACGGGTACGGCTAGCGGGTGCCTGCGGACCCGGCCGCGGGCGCGGCGACCGTGCCGGAACTCCCACCGGGAGTGACGAGCTGGATCGACAGCGTGCCGCACACGCAGCGCCGGTAGCGCACCCACCCCTGAGATGTCGAGTGGGTCGACAGCACCGGCGCCTCGTCGACGGGCCATCCGCAGCGCTCGCACCTCATGATCTGCGGCTCCCTTCCGGTAATAGGTATCCTTCGTTGGCATGTTACACAGCGAACGGGCCGGAGTAATAGACCAATGAACTTCATCGGTTACCGCAGCGACGCGCTGGGCGCCGCTGTCGCGCTCGTCAACGAGGTGGGCGCGGGATCCGGCGGAGAGGCGCAGGCCGGGGACGAGCAGGCCGACCGGATGCGGTCGGTGCTCGTGGCGCACGGCTACCTCGCCGAGCAGGCGCCCGACTCGGTCGAACCCGCGCTGCGGGCGTGGGCGCGCCGGCTGCGCACCGTGTTCGACGTCACCGAGGTGGAGGAGGCGGCCGTGGCGGTCAACGCCCTGCTCGCCGACGTCCGCGTCGAGCCGCACCTGTCCAATCACGACGGCCAGGCGTTCCACCTGCACTACACGCCGCCGGAGGCCGATGTGGTCGACCGGCTGCGCACCAGCACCGCGTTCGCGCTGGCGATGCTGGTGTCGGAGTACGGCGTGGACCGGCACGGGCGCTGCGCAGCCGAGGGATGCGCCCGGGTCTACGCCGACACCTCGCGCAACGCCGCCCGTCGCTACTGCTCGTCGGCGTGCGCCAACCGCTCAGCGGTGGCCGCCCACCGGGCCAGGGCCCGGGCGTCGGGCTCCGGCGTGCGCTGAGGCGGTCAGCCCACGGCGCGGTAGATCTCCACGGTGCGCGCCGCCGCCTGCTCCCAGGCGAACTCCCGCTCGGCCCGCACCCGGCCGGCCGCCCCCATCGCGGCGGCCCGCTCCGGGTCCGCCAGCAGCGCGTTCACCGCAGCGGCCAGGCCCGCCCGGAACTCGTCGACGGCGTGCTCGTCGAAGTGCACCAGCAGCCCGGTCCCGCCGTCGTCGACGACCTCGGGGATGCCACCCACGTCCGAGGCCACCACGGCGGTGCCGCAGGCCATCGCCTCGAGGTTGACGATCCCGAGCGGCTCGTAGACCGACGG
Organism: Pseudonocardia xinjiangensis; assembly: GCF_050948425.1. NCBI lineage: Bacteria > Bacillati > Actinomycetota > Actinomycetes > Pseudonocardiales > Pseudonocardiaceae > Pseudonocardia > Pseudonocardia xinjiangensis. The sequence goes on from NZ_CP192009.1 coordinate 954,884, forward strand.
GCAGACGAACACCGTGGCTGCCGAGAGCAACTGCCGCACCTCCGTGGTCGGGAGCATCCGGCGGACCCACACCACCCCAGGACGCGATGCGCTGAGCTCGGCGACGGCCTTCTCGGTCTCCTCGGCGATCTCCGGGGTGTCGGGTGCCCCGGCGCACAGCACGATCTGGGCCTCGTGGTCGATCTCATGTGCCGCGGCCACGAGGTGCGCGAGCCCCTTCTGCCGGGTGATGCGCCCGACGAACACCACGCTCGGCCGGTCCGGGTCGACCCCTGCGGCGCGGACGGCGTCACGGGCCGGGTCGGGGTGGTAGAAGGCGGTGTCGATGCCGTTGTAGACCACGTGCACGCGAGCGGGGTCCAGTGCCGGGTAGCAGTCGAGGACGTCGCGTCGCATCCCCTCGCTCACCGCGATCACCGCGTCGGCGTCCTCGTAGGACGTGCGTTCCACCCACGACGAGAGCCGGTACCCGCCGCCGAGCTGCTCAGCCTTCCACGGCCTGCGCGGCTCGAGGGAGTGGGCGGTGACCACGTGCGGCACGCCGTGCAGGATCTTGGCCAGGTGCCCGGCCATGTTGGCGTACCAGGTGTGGGAGTGGACCAGGTCGACGGCGGGCGGCCCGGCCAGCGCCGCGACCATCGACAGGTCGACGCCGAGGGTCTGCAGTGCCGGGTTCGCACCGGCCAGCCCGGTGGGTGGGACGTGCGCGTGCGTGTGGGGCTGCTCGGGGCGCGGCTCGCCGAAGCAGTGCACGTCCACGTCGATCAGCGCACGCAGCGCGGGCACGAGATGGTCGACGTGTACGCCGGCACCGCCGTAGACGTCCGGGGGGTACTCGCGGGTGAGCAGACCGATGCGCACATCGGGACGGTAGGGCATTGCGGGCCGCATGGCATTGACCAGGAGTGTGGCGGGTACATCGGAGGCATGATGTTCGCCGGTTCGACTCTTGCCAACGGTGGCCCGCCACGGTGTGAGAGCACTAGGGTCGGCGGCGTGACGATGCTGCCGGCACGCCAGGGCCCCGTGCCCACCGACGGAGCGCCGGAATGACCGCGGCCCGTCTGTCGCCCGCCTCGCCCCGAGCGATGGCCGCCAACGTGCTCGGCATCGTGCTCGCGGGTGGCGAGGGGAAGCGGCTCTGGCCGCTCACCGCCGACCGGGCCAAGCCCGCCGTGCCGTTCGGCGGCCACTACCGGTTGATCGACTTCGTGCTGTCGAACCTGGTCAACTCGGGGATGCACCGGATCTGCGTGCTCACGCAGTACAAGTCGCACTCGCTCGACCGCCACATCTCCACCACGTGGCGGCTCTCCAGCGTGCTCGGGCAGTACATCACCACCGTGCCGGCGCAGCAGCGGCTCGGCAGGCGCTGGTACACCGGGAGCGCCGACGCCATCTTCCAGAGCCTCAACCTCGTCTACGACGAGCGGCCGGACTACATCGCGGTCTTCGGCGCCGACCACGTCTACCGGATGGACCCCGGCCAGATGCTGGCCCGGCACATCGAGAGCGGCGCGGGCGTCACCGTCGCCGGCATCCGGGTGCCCCGGGCCGAGGCGAAGGCTTTCGGCGTGATCAACTCCGACCCCGGGGGCCGGATCACCGAGTTCCTCGAGAAGCCGTCCGACCCGCCGTCGGTGCCCGACGACCCGGACGTCACCTTCGCGTCGATGGGCAACTACATCTTCACCACCGAGGTGCTGCTCGACGCGCTGCGCGTCGATGCCGAGGACGGCGACTCCGACCACGACATGGGCGGCGACATCATCCCGAGGCTGGTGAGCCAGGGTGACGCCGCGGTGTACGACTTCGCCGACAACGTCGTGCCCGGCGCCACCGACCGCGACTCCGGCTACTGGCGCGACGTCGGCACCGTCGATGCGTACTACGAGGCGCACACCGACCTCGTCTCGGTGCACCCGATCTTCAACCTCTACAACGACCGCTGGCCCATCCGCACCGCCATGGCGCCCCTGCCGCCCGCCAAGTTCGTGGAGGGTGGCATCGCGCAGGACTCGATCGTCGGCGCCGGCACGATCATCTCCGGCGCCATCGTCCGCCGCTCGGTGATCAGCCCGAACGTCCGCATCGAGGCCGGGGCGGAGGTGTCGGACTCCGTGGTGCTGCCCGGCGTCCGCGTCGGACGCGGGGCCGTGGTGCGGGGCGCGATCCTCGACAAGAACGTGGTGATCCCGGACGGGGCGCTCGTCGGCGTGGACCTCAGCCTGGACCGCGCCCGCTACACGGTCAGCCAGGGTGGCGTCGTCGTGCTGGGCAAGGGCGCCACCGCGCTCTGAGCGCTGCTGCGCCCACCGGCGCCACCGGGTCACCGGGGACCGGGGCGCACGGGCCCTCAGGCCGTCTTGACCGCCGCGAGCAGGCCGCCACCCAGGGGCAGCAGCACGGGCGCCAGCCGGTCGTCGTCGCGGACCTGACGGGCCACCTCGCGCAGGGCCACGGTGCCGGCGTCGGTGACGTCCGGGTCGAGGACGCCGGGCGAGAGCACCCCGTGCAGCGCGATGATGCCGCCACCGCGCAGCAGCCGGACGGCCTCGTCGAGGTAGCGCGGGTAGTCGGCGGGGCCCGCGTCGACGAACACCAGGTCGTAGCCACCGTCGGTGAGCCGCGGTAGCACCTCGAGACCCAGCCCGTTGATCAGCCGGAGCCGGGACGGCCCGTACCCGGCAGCGGTGAACGACTGCCGTGCGGCGCGCTGGTTCTCCGGGTCGATGTCGATCGAGGTGAGCACTCCGTCGCCGGCCATCCCGCGCAGCAGCCACAGCCCGCTGACGCCCATCCCGGTGCCGACCTCCACTACCGCCCTTGCGGCGGTGCCGGCCGCGAGGAAGCGGAGCCCGGCTCCCGCTCCGGGGCCTACCGGAGCGTTGCCACGCCGCGCCGCAGAGGCTCTCGCCGCGAGGAGTACGTCGTCCTCGGGGAGGTAACCTTCGACGTGGTCGCGCAACGCCCACGGGTCGGGAGCGCTGTCCGGGCGGCCGGTCATGGTCAAAAGGCTACTGTGCTGGCTCTTTTCCGCGCTGCGGGCCCGTCGGTCGGGATCGTCGGCCCTCGGAGGGCCGGTTGGTTTCACAGGTTTCTCTCAGTCGCCTCTCACACCACGTTCACGGCCATCAGGCACGGTAGGTTGCATCGGTCGGGGTCGTCGACCGCTGAAGGGCCGGGGGAACGTCTATCCCCGGTGCTTCGTTGGTCGGAGGCACGCCCGCCGCAGGAGGTTGACCCACCATGACCGACGGCTCCGCCACGCTGCTGAGCGGTACGGTGCTGCCCGGTGAGGGAGCCGAATGGACGCCCCCGAGCTGGGACGACGTCGTCCGGGAGCACGCGGACCGGGTCTACCGCCTCGCGTACCGGCTCACCGGTAACCCGCACGATGCCGAGGACCTCACCCAGGAGACGTTCGTCCGGGTCTTCCGGTCGCTCGCGGCCTACAAGCCGGGCACGTTCGAGGGCTGGCTGCACCGCATCACCACCAACCTGTTCCTCGACATGGTGCGCCGCCGCTCCCGCATCCGGATGGAGGCGCTGCCCGAGGACTCCGACCGGCTGCCCGGCCGGGGCCCGGAGCCGGAGCAGGTCTTCTCCGAGACCCACCTCGACCCGGTGCTGCAGGCCGCGCTCGACGAGCTGCCTCCGGAGTTCCGGGCCGCGGTCGTCCTGTGTGACGTGGAGGGTCTCTCCTACGAGGAGATCGGCGCCACCCTCGGCGTGAAGCTGGGTACGGTGAGAAGCAGGATCCACCGTGGCCGGGCTGCCCTGCGCAGCGCGTTGGAGCGCCATCGTGCGGCCGAGGTGCAGAGCGCCGGAGCCACCGCGGAGGATTCCGACGTCGGTGTGCTGGAGGAGGTTCACGGGTGAGCGAAGGGCGCTGGCGCATCACGGTGACCCCCCCGGACTGGGGGCAGGATCACCTGTCGTCCGACGCCATCGTCGCCTATGTCGACGACGAGCTCGCCCAGGGTCCGCACGAGCGAGCCACGCAGCACATCGCCGGGTGCGCGGAATGTGAGGCGCAGGTCCGCGCCCAGGGCCAGACGCGGTCCGCGTTGCGCACCGCGGGGGGTCCGGTTCCGCCGTCCACGCTGCTGAGCACCCTGCGCTCGATACCGGAGAGCGCCGAGCTCCCGCCTCCGCCCGCAGGGCTCGCGGTCACCCCCGACGGTCAGTTCGTCTCCGTGCTCCGCCCGCAGTCCGACATCCTCGCCCTCGCAGGCGCCGAGACCCCACCGGCCGACCACGGCAGGCGCAGGCCGCCGAGCCGGTCCCCGGTACAGCGGCGCATCCGGCTCGGCACGGGGGTGGCGGTGTCCGGCCTCGCGCTCGGCGCGCTCGCCTACGGCCTCCCGCCCGCCTCCACGGACCCCGGCTCGTCCACCAGCGGACCGTTCGGCGGCTCCGTGCTCGGTGGCGGCACGGCGAGGACGGTCGTCGACGGGCCCGGTCTGCTCGACGCGCAGATGCGGCTGGAGCGCGCCGTGCGCCGCGACTCCGACCCGGACCCCGGTGGCACGGACTCCGACTCCGACCCCGGCATCACCTCCGGCTCCGAGTTCGAGCCCGATCTCCTCGAGGGCCGGCTCGACGTGGTGCCCGGCTCCTTCATCGGTATGCCCTGAGCCGTCTCGACCCGGCTACGCGGACTTCACCGCCGCTGGGGCAGGCTGATGGACGTACGGTCGGCACACCTCAGGAGCCTGCAGCGCGATGAACGAACGCAGCCCTGCGACGCGTTCGAGTGACCGCGCGGGCGGTGAGCCCCCGCGGCTCGGACCGCGCCCGCTGGAGCGCACACCGGTCGATCCCGGTGCGGCGGAGATGTTCGGGCGCCCGAACGGCGTGGAGGGCGGCTTCGCGGCCCCGCGGGGTGACACTCCGGGCCGTTCGCCCGCCACCATGGCCGCTCCGCCGCCTGCCGCGCTCGCGAGTGCCTTCGGCAGGCCGGCCACCGATGCACCGGCGCTGCAGCGGCCCCCGGACAGCACCACCAACGGCGCCGAGCCCGACGCCGCGTTCTGGGTCGACGGCGCCGACCGCGACCCGTGGCGCGACCCGGAGAGCGCTGTCGCACTCGGTCCGCCCGCGGCGCCGGACCGCGCGGCCGGATCCCCGCCACGCGGCGAGGGCCCCCGGCTCAGCCTGCGGGAGCTGGTCTTCGGCCGGCGGGTCGATCCGCGGGCCCTGGCCGCGCTGGCACTCGTCGCGGTGCTGATCGGTGCGGCGGGCGGGTTCATCGGGCGGCTGACGGCCGACGGAGCCAGCGGGCTCACCGATCCCGACCCGACGATCACCCAGACCGTCGACGCGAAGGAGCGCCCACCCGGCTCCGTCGCCGACATCGCCAGGCGCACCGTGCCCGCCGTCGTCTCGATCGAGATCAGGGTCGGCCAGGAGGGTGGCACGGGTTCCGGGGTCGTGATCGACCCGGCCGGCTACATCCTGACGAACAACCACGTGGTGGCCCCGGCCGCCGATGCCAACGGTGCCCAGATCGAGGCGATCTTCCACGACGGCACGCGCACCGCCGCCCGGATCGTCGGGCGGGACCCGAAGACCGACCTGGCCGTGGTCAAGGTGGACGTCGCCAACCCGGTGGTGGCCACCATCGGTTCCTCCGCCGGGCTCGTCGTCGGTGACGGCGTGCTCGCCATCGGCTCGCCGCTCGGCCTCGTCGGCACGGTCACCGACGGCATCGTGAGTGCGCTCAACCGCCCGGTCCGGCTCGACGGCAGCGGCGCCGACGCCAACGCGGTGATCGACGCGATCCAGACCGACGCCGCCATCAACCCGGGCAACTCGGGAGGCCCGCTCGTCGACTCCACCGGCGCCGTCGTGGGCATCAACACGGCGATCCGCAGCCTCGGCATGGGGGAGGGCGGCTCGATCGGCCTCGGCTTCGCCATCCCCATCGACGACGCCCGCACGATCGCCGAGGAGCTGATCCGCACCGGCGTGGTCACCCACGCCGAGATCGGGATCAACGCCCGGTCGGTCAGCGACGGCACCACCGACGGCGCCCAGGTGCAGAACGTGCAGCAGGGCGGTGCGGCTGCGGCGGCCGGCATCGTGGAGGGCGACGTGATCGTGCGCGTGGGGGACCGGCCGATCGCGGGGGCGGACGAGCTCGTCGTGGCGGTCCGGGAGCACAACCCGGGCGACACGCTGCCGGTCCAGCTGATCCGGGACGGCAGGCCGCTCACCGTCTCGGTGGTCCTGACGTCCGACTGAGCGCTGCTCAGGACGTCCCCCGAGCTGAGAACGTCACAGTCTGCGCTCGTGTTCACACGCTGTCGGCTCTCCGGACGCGTGTTGGCCCGTACGATGGTCAGGTGTTCGAGAGCGTCGGCTGGGGCGAGATAGTCGTGTTGGTCGTGGCCGGGTTGTTCATCCTCGGTCCCGAGCGGCTTCCGTCTGCCGCGGCGTGGGTGGGCCGTTCGGTCCGGCAGGTCAAGGAGTTCGCCAACGGGGCGCGCGATCAGCTCCGCGGTGAGCTCGGCCCGGAGTTCGACGAGCTGCGCAAGCCACTGGAGGAGTTGCGCGGGCTGCGCGACCTCCACCCGCGCAACGCCGTGCGCCGCACGCTCTTCGACGACCCCGAGCCGAAGCCCAACGGCTTCGCGCCCGGCCCGAACCTCACCAAGAGCAACGGCACCCCGCAGGCCCACCCGGCCGCGCCGCAGCCCCCGGCGCCGCTGGCCCGCAACGAGCGTCCGCCGATCGACCCCGACGCCACCTGACCATCAGCCTCCCGGCGCCCCGCCGGCAGCCGGGCTCCGCCGGTGCCACGCGGTGGCTTCCTGGAAGGCGTGCGCGGCCGCCAGCACCGCGTTGTCGGCGTGGCGCGGGCCCACGATCTGGAGCCCGACCGGCAGCCCGGCCGAGGTGACGCCGCACGGCACGCTCGCCGCCGGCTGCTGGGTCATGTTGAACGGGTAGGTGAACGGCGTCCAGGACGTCCAGCGCTTCCGTGGCCACCCCGGCGGGACCTCCCGGCCCGCCTCGAACGCGGGGATCGGCAGCGTCGGGGTGAGCAGCAGGTCATAGCGGGAGTGGAACTCGCCCATCAGCGTGCCGAGCTCGTTGCGCACGCCCATGGCGTCGACGTACTCCTGGGCAGTGGCGCCCGCCGTCGCCTCGGCGCTCTCGATCAGTCCCTGGTCCATCAGGGCCCGCTCGGCCGGACCCAGGTGCCTGATCGCCTTCGCCGCGCCGACGAACCAGAGCAGCTCGAACGCCTCCACGGGGTCGCCGAAGCCCGGGTCGGCCTCCTCCACCTCGGCGCCCATCGCGCGGAACACCTCGACCGCGGCGGTGAACGCGGCCACGATCTCGGGGTCCGGCTCGACGTAGCCGAGCGTGGGGCTCACCGCCACCCGCAGGCCGGTGACGGGCGTTCCCAGCGCGGCGACCGCGGACGTGGTGGGCGCCAGCGCCCAGGGATCGCGGGCGTCGAGGCCGGAGACGACGTCGAGCAGCAGCGCGGTGTCGGCCGCGGTGCGCGCCATCGGCCCGATGTGCGCGAGCGTGCCGAACGGGCTCGCCGGGTGTGCGGGGACCCGGCCGTAGGTGGGCTTGTGTGCGGTGATGCCGGTGAACCCGGCCGGGATCCGCACCGAGCCGCCGCCGTCGGTGCCGAGGCTGAGTGGCCCCATCCCGAGCTGGATCGCGGCCGCGCTGCCGCCCGATGAGCCCCCCGCCGTGCGCGTCGGGTCCCAGGGGTTGCGGGTCACCCCGGTGAGCGGGTTGTCGGTGACGCCCTTCCAGCCGAGCTCCGGGGTGGTGGTCTTGCCGAACAGGACGGCACCGTGGGCGCGCACCCTGGCGACCGGGGGACCGTCCACGGTCCACGGGCCGCTCGGGTCGATCGTGCGGGAGCCGCGCAGCGTGGGCCACCCCTCGGTGAGCATCACGTCCTTGATCGAGACGGGCACCCCGTCGAGCAGACCCACGGGCTCGCCCCGCGCCCAACGCTCCTCGGAGCGCGCGGCGCTGGCCATGGCCGTGTCCGCGTCGACCAGGCAGAACGCGTTGACCTCGGCGTCGCGCTCGGCCACCCGGTCGAGCACGGCCCTGGTGGCCTCCACCGGGGAGAGCTCCCCGGCCCGGTAGGCGGCGAGCAGCTCGGTGGCCGTGAGGTCGGCGGCGGTGCGGGTGCCGGTCCCGGTGGTCGTGCCGGTCATGAGGCTCCTCCGGTGACGTAGCCGAGCGTCTTGTCCACGACGTTGCGCAGCGGCTCCCCCGCGCGGTAGCGGGCGAGGTTGTCGGCGAACACCTCGACGAGCTCCTCGCGCCAGCCGAGCACGTCGCCGGACATGTGCGGCGAGACGATCATCCCGGGCAGCTCCCACAGCGGGCTGTCCGAGGGAAGCGGTTCGTGGGCGAACACGTCCAGCGCCGCCCCGGCGAGGCGGCCGCCGCGCAGCGCGTCCACGAGGTCGGGTTCGACGACGAGCGCTCCCCGCCCCACGTTGATCACGCGCGCGGACGGGCGCAGCGCGGCGAGTGCCACCGCGTCGAGCATGCCGCGGGTGGCCTCGGTGAGCGGCGCGGCGAGCACGAGCCAGTCGGCCCGGGGCAGCAGTTCCGGGAGCGCCCCGGCCGCGTGCACACCCTCCGACGCGCGGCGTCCGACCAGCTCCACCCGCATGCCGACCGCTGCGAGCAGCCGGGCGATCGCGCGCCCGATCGGCCCGCCGCCCACCACCACGGCGCAGGTGCCGGCGACCCGCTCGCTCTCGCGGTGGCGCCACTCCCGTCGCAGCTGGGCGGCCACGGTGGCCGGGAGGTCCTTGGCCATCGCCAGCACCAGCCCGAGCACGTACTCGGCCATGGGTGCGTCGAAGACGCCGCGGGAGTTGGTCAGCACCACCGGGGAGTCGAGCAGCTCGGGGAAGATCAGCCGGTCGACGCCGGCGCTGGCGGTGTGCACCCAGCGCAGCGCGTCGGCGGCGGGCCAGGAGTGGCGCACCGCGTCGGAGGTGAAGTCCCAGACGAGCAACACCTCGGTGCCGGGCAGGGCATCGCGCAAGGTGTCGCCGGTGGCGAAGCGGATCCCGTCGGCCACGAGGCCGGGCGGACGGTCCTCGGAATGGAGAACGGTGATCGTCGGATGCCGCTGATCAGCGGAAACGGGCAAATCCGGCCACCTTCCGAGGCATGAGCGGAGTATTGACACGCTAGGAAGCCATCGTATTATTGTCAACAATCCGCGGCGTTGCGGGATCCGTCGGATGGAGTGCCCATGACGAGTTTCCTCCGCATCAGCCTCGCCCGCCGCGGTGTCTCCTGCGTGGCCGAGCTGCTCGAGAAGGACGCCCCACGCACCTGCGCCGCCGTGTGGGACGCGCTGGCCCGCGGGCCGCTCGGCGGCGACGCCCAGCATGCCAAGTACGCGCGCAACGAGGTCTACACGATGGTGCCGCGCTTCGCGCAGATCGGCCGCGAGAACCCCACCGTCACGCCCATCCCGGGCGACGTCGTCCTGTTCGACTTCGCCGGCGGCATGCTCGACAGCGCGTTCAAGGCCGACCAGGGGATCGACGCCGAGGAGGGCGCCATCGATCTGGCGATCTTCTACGGCCGCAACAACCTCCTGATCAACGGGGACGTCGGCTGGGTGCCCGGCAACGTCTTCGCGTCGATCGTCGAGGGCCTCGCCCCGATGGCCGAGGCGTGCCACGACGTGTGGCGCTCGGGCAGCACGGGCGAGCGGCTCGTGTACGAGCGCCTCGACGCGGACCCCCGGTAGGCCGGGATGCCCGCCGAGCTGTCGGTGGGGCTCGCCGAACCCGCCCACCAGCACGGGATCGGCGTGGTCGCACCGTTCGACTTCGCGCTCGACCGTGAGCTCTGGCGCTGGGTGCCGGAGGACGTCTCCCTCTACCTCACCCGGCTGCCGTTCTTCACCACCCCGGTCACCGTCGAGATGGCGGTGGCGTGCGGCGACCGGCGGGCGGTTCGCCGGGCCACCCGTGACGTCCTCACCCCGGAGCCTGCCGTCGTCGCGTACGCGTGCACGTCCGGGAGCTTCGTCGACGGTGCCGCAGGCGAGGAGGTGCTGCGCCGCACGATGGTGGGTGCGGGAGCGCCCGCGGCCTGCACCACGTCCGGGGCGCTGATCGACGCGCTGCGGGTGCTCGGCGTGTCGCGGCTCGCGATCGCCACCCCGTACGTCGAGCCGGTCACGCGCCGGTTGGTCGGCTACCTCGCGGAGCACGACGTGCGGACGATCTCCTGCGAAGGGCTGGGGCTGCTGGGCAACATCTGGCGGGTCACCTACGCCGAGATCGTCGAGATCGTGCGCACCGTCGACGCCGACGACGCGGAGGCACTCTTCATCAGCTGCACCAACGTGCCCAGCTACGACCTCGTCGAGCCGCTGGAGATGGCGCTCGGCAAGCCGGTGCTCACGGCCAACCAGGTCACCATGTGGGCGGCGCTGCGGGCGATGGGCCGGGATGCCGTCGGCGGTGGCCGGCTGCTGCGCGCCGGGGTGCCCCATCTGGAACCGGGGGCGGCATGACCCGGGAACCGGCGGCGGTGACCGTCGGCGTCCTCTACCCCGGCTTCTCCGCCGAGGACGACTACCCGCGCGCGGAGGCGCTGCTGGGGGGCTGGGCCCGGCTGCCGCTGGTGCACACCGAGATGCGGGAGGACGCCCACCGTGTCGACGCGCTGCTCGACATCGGTGCCGACGACGTGCTCGCCGCGGGGGTGGGGGCGCTGCGGGCCAACGGCTCGGCCCCCCTCGACGCCATGATGTGGGCGTGCACCAGCGGGAGCTTCGTCTTCGGCCGCGACGGAGCCGCCGCGCAGGTCGCCGCGTTGGAGGCAGCGGCAGGCGTACCGGCGTCGAGCACCTCGTTCGCCTTCGTCGACGCGTGCGCGAGCCTCGGCGTCACCCGGGTCGGCGTGGGCGCCACCTATCCCGACGACGTGGCCGGGCGGTTCGTCGCGTTCCTCGGCGCGGCCGGCATCGAGGTGCTGTCGCTGTCGGCGCGCGGGATCGTCACCGCGGCCGAGGTCGGCACCCTGCCGGCCACCGCCGTGCTGGAGTTCGCCGCCGCCGCCGACCATCCCGACGCGCAGGCCGTGCTGCTGCCCGACACGGCGCTGCACACGATCGGGCTGCTCGACGCGCTCGACGCCCGCGTCGGCAAGCCGGTGCTGACGGCCAACCAGGTGAGCATCTGGCAGGGCCTGCGACTGGCGGGCGCGGACGTCGCGCGGGCCGGGCTGGGTAGCGTGTTCGCCCACACCGCCACCGGTCCGACGGGGCGGGCGGGACCAGGGGGAATGAGCGCGTGGACCTGAGCGACCTGGAACCGGTGGAACGCCGTTCGACCGCCGCCATCGTCGCCGACAGGCTGCGGGAGGCGATCATGCGCGGGACGCTGCCGCCCGGTACCCAGCTGGGCGAGGTGGAGCTGGCCACCCGCCTCGGGGTCAGCCGCGGCCCGCTGCGGGAGGCCATGCAGCGGCTGGTCGCCGAGGGGCTGCTGCGCAGCGAGCGGCACCGCGGGTTGTTCGTACGCGATCTCGACGCGGCGGACGTGCGCGACGTCTACACGGCCCGCACCGCCGTCGAGCGGGCCGCCGGCCTGCTCCTGATGGCCGGTGACCGCGCCGAGGCCGCCCGGCGGCTGACAGCGGCACTGACGGTCATGGAGGAGGCCGCGGGCGACCCGGTGGCACTGGCCGACGCCGACCACGCGTTCCACGCCGAGTTCGTCGCCGCGTCGGGCAGCCCGCGGCTGCGGCGGATGGCCGACGCGCTGCTCGTGGAGACCCGGATGTGCCTGGCCGCGCTGCAGGACACCGCCCCGCCCGCCGATGCGCTGCTGGCCGAGCACCGGGAGCTGCGCGACGCCGTGCGCGACGGGGACGCCGACCGGCTGGGCGCCGTGCTGGAGGCGCACATGGCCGATGCCGTGGAGCGGATCCTGGCGCCGCTCGCCGTGGCCGCCCCGCCCTCGCCCGCCGTGCCCGCCTGACGGGATCCCTCGACCACGCACACCTGGTGGCCACCGCACCCACGTCAGGACGTGTGCACGGTGGCCACGGGATGTGTGCGGTCCGCGATGAGTTCCCGTCGCGGCCGGGGTCCTACCGGCATGAGCATCTCCGACGCCGCCCCCTACCAGGTGACGACGGTCCTCGAGGCCGGCGCCGGGTCGGGCCAGCTGCAGGGCCGCGAGCACGGCGGCACGGTCTCCGTCATCCTCGTGAGCACCGACGAGCCCGGGGCCGGCCCCGCGCTGCACCAGCACCCCTACGACGAGACGTTCGTGATGCACGGCGGCGAGGCCGAGTTCACGGTGGCGGGTCAGGTGCTGGTGGCGAGGGCGGGCCAGGTGGTGGTCGTGCCGCCGCAGACCCCGCACAAGTTCCGGAACGTCGGGTCGGACCGGCTGGTGATGACCAACATCCACGCGAACGACGTGTTCATCACGGAATGGCTGGAGTAGCCGGCAGCCCTGTTCGCTTGTCTCGGGCCCGCGTCCGTGCTTCCATCGGTGATTGTCGACAATTGGACAAGATCGAGGAGACGGTATGGCCCAGCTGTCCCCGGCCCTGAAGCAGGCGACCCCGGTGCAGGCCGCCAGGGGAGAGGGCGTCCACCTGATCGACACGCAGGGCCGCCGCTACCTGGACTTCACCGCCGGCATCGGCGTCACCAGCACGGGCCACTGCCATCCCCGGGTGGTCGCGGCGGCTCAGGAGCAGGTGGCCACCCTCATCCACGGGCAGTACACGACCGTCATGCACGAGCCGCTGCTGCGGCTGGCGGAGCGGCTGGGGGACGTGCTGCCTGCGGGGCTCGACAGCGTGTTCTTCGCCAACTCGGGCAGCGAGGCCGTCGAGGCGTCGGTGCGGCTGGCCCGCCAGGCCACCGGACGGCCGTTGGTCGTCGCGTTCGAGGGTGGCTTCCACGGACGCACGATGGGCGCGGCCGCACTCACCTCGTCCGGGGCGAAGATCCGCGCCGGCATGGGCCCGCTGATGGGCGGGGTCGAGTTCGCACCGTTCCCCTACGCCTTCCGGTACGGCTGGAGCGAGGAGGAGACCGTCGCGTTCTGCCTGCGTGAGCTCGACCGGCTGCTCGTCACCGCCGCACCCGCCGCCGACGTGGCGGCGTTCCTGGTGGAGCCGGTGCTGGGGGAAGGCGGCTACGTGCCCGCTCCGCAGGCCTTCCTCACCGGGCTGCGGGAACGGGCGGACGCCCTCGGGGTGCCGCTGATCGCCGACGAGGTGCAGACCGGGTTCGGGCGCACCGGGCGGTTCTGGGGCCACCAGCACACCGCCGGCCTCACCCCGGACGTCCTGGTCACCGCGAAGGGACTCGCCAGCGGCTTCCCCCTGTCCGGTATCGCGGCGTCTTCCGAGCTGATGGCGAAGGCGTGGCCCGGCTCGCAGGGCGGCACGTACGGCGGCAACGCGGTGGCCTGCGCGGCCGCGCTCGCCACCCTCGACGTGATCGAGGACGAGGGCCTCGTCGCCAACGCCGCCGAACAGGGCGGGCGCCTGCTCGAGGGACTGCGGAAGGTGGCTGCCGACCATCCGGGCATCGCCGACGTCCGCGGGCTCGGGCTCATGGTGGGCAACGAGTTCTGCACGCCGGACGGCGCGCCCGACGCCGCGGCGGCCGGCCGTGCGCAGGGCGCCGCGGCGGAGCTGGGGCTGCTGCTCCTGACCTGTGGTCCGTACGCCAACGTGGTGCGGATGATCCCGGCACTGATCGTCACCCCCGGGCAGGTGGACGAGGCCGTGGGACTCTGGGCCGAAGCGGTTCGCTCCGCCGGGCGGTAGTCCGGAGGTGTGACAGGACGAGCGAGATCGACGCCAGGGGGCTTTCCCGCCGACAAAACCCTGCTGGTGTCGATCTCGCGGCGGAACGGGCGTCCAACCACGCACGGCCGCGCACGATCTACGGCGGAGCTTCCCGGCCCCTACTTCCGGACAGGGGAGATGTTCAGGCTCATCCCGGCGAGGCCGCGGGCGCGGGTGGTGAGCCTGTCGGCCACCCCGCGCAACGCGACGGCGGCGGGCGACTCCGGGTCCGCCAGCACGATCGGGGTGCCGGAGTCACCGCACTCGCGCACGCGGGTCTCCAGCGGGACCTGACCGAGCAGCGGCACCGGCGCCCCGATGATGCGGGTGAGGGAGTCGGCGACCGTCTGGCCGCCGCCCGAGCCGAAGACCTCCATGCGGGTGCCGTCGGGCAGCTCCATCCACGACATGTTCTCGACGACGCCGGCGAGCCGCTGACGGGTCTGCAGCGCGATCGTGCCGGCCCGCTCGGCCACCTCGGCCGCCGCCATCTGCGGGGTGGTGACCACCAGCAGCTCCGCGTTGGGCACGAGCTGGGCGGTGGAGATCGCGATGTCGCCGGTGCCGGGCGGCAGGTCGAGCAGCAGGACGTCGAGGTCGCCCCAGAACACGTCGGCGAGGAACTGCTGCAGCGCGCGGTGCAGCATCGGGCCGCGCCAGACCACCGGGTCGTTGCCCGGGGTGAACATCCCGATCGAGATGACCTTCACGCCGTGCGCCTGCGGCGGCATGATCATGTTCTCGACCTTGGTGGGGCGCGCGTCGGCGGTGCCCAGCATCCGCGGCACCGAGTGCCCGTAGATGTCCGCGTCCACCACGCCGACCGAGAGGCCCTTTGCCGCCATCGCGGCCGCCAGGTTGACGGTGACCGACGACTTGCCGACCCCGCCCTTGCCCGAGGCCACGCAGTAGACGCGGGTGAGGGAGCCGGGCTGGGCGAAGGGGATCACCGGCTCTGCGGCGTCGCCGCGCAGGCCCTTGCGCAGCTGCGTGCGCTGCTCGTCGTTCATCACGTCGAGCTCGACGTCGACCGCCGTGATGCCCGCGACGGCGGACACGGCGTTGGTGACGCGCTTGGTGATGGTGTCGCGCATCGGGCAGCCCGCGACGGTGAGGTACACCCCGATCCGCGCCCGACCGTCAGGCAGCACCTGAACGCTCTTCACCATCCCGAGTTCGGTGATCGGCCGGTGGATCTCCGGGTCCTCGACGGTGGCGAGCGCCGCATGGACGGCCTGCTCGGTGGTTGTGGTGTTACCGGTGGTGGACATCTGAGTTTCCGCTGCACCTTCCTGCGATTTTGCCCGTACGTGACCTTGGTGCGCCCGAATCCATGTTACGTCCGTGCCCTGAGGGCGTGACGTCCGTAGCATCGTCCGCCGTGACGGACACCGCCGCCCACGCATCACCTTCTGACGCCTCCACCCGGGTGGCCCGCAACATGCCGACCCGCGAGCAACTCGAATCCTGGCGCTCCTTCCTCCGCGCGCACGCCACGATCGTCCGCGCGCTGGAGACCGAGCTGGTCGCCGAGCAGAAGCTGTCGCTCGCTGCCTACGACGTGCTGGTGCAGCTCGC
The DNA here is from genome assembly GCF_050948425.1 of Pseudonocardia xinjiangensis. Taxonomy (NCBI): domain Bacteria; kingdom Bacillati; phylum Actinomycetota; class Actinomycetes; order Pseudonocardiales; family Pseudonocardiaceae; genus Pseudonocardia; species Pseudonocardia xinjiangensis. The sequence goes on from NZ_CP192009.1 coordinate 970,313, forward strand.
CGAGGCCCCCGAGCGGCGGCTGCGGATGACCGAGCTGGCCGAGGCGGTGCTCCTGTCGCGATCGGGGGTCACGCGCCTCGTCGACCGGCTGGAGAAGTCGGGCCTGGTGGCGCGCTGCCCGGTGGAGAGCGATGGGCGCGGTGTCGCCGCCGAGCTCACCCAGGCGGGCCTGCACCGCCTCCGCACGGCGTCGCGCACCCACCTCAGCGGGGTCGTGCGGTACTTCGTCGAGAAGCTGGACGGCGAGGATCTCGACACCCTCGAGCAGATCAGCCGTCGGCTGGCCGAGTGACCCTCGGCCGGACGCGGTCGGTCTCGGGACCCGCGACCGGCCGGTCCCCGTTGATCTTCTCGGCAAGCTTGTCGAGCTCGCTGCGCAGGTAGTCCCGCGTGGTCATCTCGCCGACGGCGATCCGCAGGGCCGCGAGCTCCCTGGCGAGGAACTCGGTGTCGGCCTTGGTCCGCGCCGCGCGGGTGCGGTCCTCCTCGAGCGACACGCGGTCGCGGTCGTCCTGCCGGTTCTGCGCCAGCAGGATCAACGGAGCGGCGTAGGCGGCCTGGGTGGAGAAGGCCAGGTTGAGCAGGATGAACGGGTAGGGGTCCCACCGCCCGAGCACCGCCGTCAGGTTCAGCACGATCCAGATGAACACGATCACGGTCTGGATCGCGAGGAAGCGGCCGGTACCGAGGAACCGGGCGACCCGCTCCGACAGCCGCGGGAACCAGTCGGGGTCGACCTCGAACCGGGCGCGGCCGCGCCGTGGCTGGTCGAGCCTGCGGTACGTCGTGTTCTCAGGCATCCGCCACCTCGGGGTTCGCGTCGTCGGACTCCCGGTCCGGTGCACCTTCGGGCTCCGTCAGCCGGTCGCGCCAGTCGGGGGGAAGCAGGTGGTCGAGCACGTCGTCCACCGTGACCGCCCCGAGCAGATGGTCCTCGCTGTCGACCACGGGCCCCGCCACCAGGTTGTACGCCGCGAAGTAGCGGGTGATCTCGCCGAGCGTGGCGTCCGGGGTGAGCCGGGCCAGCTCGGCGTCCACCACACCCGCGACGAGCTCGGACGGGGGCTCCCGCAGCAGCCGCTGGGCGTGCACGCAGCCGAGGTAGGGCCCCGTCGGGGTCTCGGACGGCGACCGGCAGACGAACACCATGCTGGCCAGCGCGGGCGGGTAGTCGGGGTTGCGGATCCGGGCCAGCGCCTCGGCCACCGTGGCGTCCGGGCGCAGGATGATCGGTTCGGGGGTCATCAGGCCGCCCGCCGTGTCGGACGAGTAGCTCATCAGCCTGCGCACCGGGGCCGACTCGTCGGGCTCCATCAGCGCGAGCAGGGCGTCGGCGTCGGCGTCGGGCAGCTCGTGCAGCAGGTCGGCGGCGTCGTCGGGGGACATCGCCTCCAGCACGTCGGCCGCGCGCTCGACGTCGAGATGTCCGAGCAGCGCTCGCTGGTCGGACTCCGACATCTCCTCGAAGACGTCGGCGAGCCGCTCGTCGTCGAGGGAGTCGATCACCTCGTGCTGGCGCTTCTCGGGCAGCTCCGAGAGCGCGGTGGCGACGTCGGCCGGCCGCATCGTCTCGAACACGGCCAGCAGGCCGGCTGTGCCCTGCCGGTCGGACAGCGACAGCCCGGTGACCGCGTTCCACGGCACCACCTGGATCGGTCCGCGGCGGGTGAAACCGTGCCTGCGCGTGCGCAACGCGAGCCGGCCGACGACCCAGTCACGCGACCGGGTCGGCTCGATGGCCGCGTCGACGACGACGACCTCCTCGCCGCCGTCCACCATCCGGACCCGGGCGTCGATCAGCTGGCCGACGAGCAGGGTCTCGTTCGGGCGCTGCGCGAAGCGACGCAGGCTGACCGATCCCGTGGCGAGCGTGACGGCACCGGGGTCGATCGTGGTGACCCGCAGCATCGGGACGAAGATGCGCCGCCGGGTGGCCAGCTCGACCACCATGCCGAGCACGCGCGGCGGGCTGGCGTCCACCCGGAGCGTCGCCACGAGGTCGCGCACCTTGCCGATCCGCTCCCCATCGGGCCCGAAGACGGCAAGGCCCGCCAGTCGTGCCACGAAGACGCGGTCGATGCCCATGTACGAAAGCCTAAGCTGCGGGCGTGATCCAACTCCGGTACGACGTGGTCGACGTATTCACCGACACGCCATTCGCCGGTAATCCGCTCGCCGTGGTACACGGCGCCGTTGATCTCGACACCGCTCAGATGCAGGCGATCGCGGCGGAATTCGGCCTCTCCGAAACCGCGTTCCCGCTCCCGCCGACCGAACCGGGTGCGGACTACCGGTTGCGCATCTTCACTCCGGCGCGAGAGCTGCCCTTCGCCGGGCACCCCAGCGTCGGAACGGCGTGGGTGCTCGCCCGGGCAGGGTTGATCGACACCGGTGAGGTCGTGCAGGAGTGCGGCGCCGGGCTGCTGCCGGTGCGGGTGGACGACCACGGTGCGCAGGTGACCGGCGGCACGCCCGTGGTCGGTCCCGCGCTCGACGGGGCGGCGCTCGCCGCGGCCGTGGGCCTCGGACCGGAGGACGTCGACGGCGAGGTGCCGGCCGGCGTGGCGGCAGCGGGCGTGCCCTACGCCGTCCTCCCGGTGCGCGCCGACGCGGTGGCACGCGCCACGCCCGACGCCGCGGCACTGCGGGGACTGGTGGCGGACCTGGTCGGGCTGGTGGTCGTGGCCTACGACCGCGCGGGCTGGCGGGCGCACATGCGGATGTTCGCGCCCGAGGCCGGGGTCGACGAGGACCCGGCCACGGGGTCGGCGGCCGTGGCGCTCGCGGTGTTCCTCGTCGACCGCGGGGTGCTGCCGGGCGAGGGCCAGTCCGGCTTCATCGTGGACCAGGGCGCGGAGATCGGCAGGCCGTCGCAGCTGGGGGTGCTCGTGCGGGCCGACGGCGGGGCCGCGCAGGAGGCCTCGGTGTACGGCGGCGTCGTGGCCGTGGCCAGGGGCGAGCTGCTCGCCCGTCCCGGTGATTGAGAAACCGATCACCCCGATCCGCGCAGCCGCTGGGGTCGTGTCAGCATCGTCGCAAGCCGTGCCGCTCGGTGCCGACCTCGACGAGGAGTCGCTCGTGAATGAGCCCGCGAACTCAGCAGACACCCCGACCCGACCCGCCGCGGGTGCCACCCGGGCCCGGGCCCGCCGTTCCTGCCTCGCCGTGCCCGGGTCCAGCCAGAAGTTCATCGACAAGGCCCGCACACTGCCTGTCGACCAGGTGTTCCTCGACCTCGAGGACGCGTGTGCGCCACTGGCCAAGCCGGGTGCCCGCAAGACGATCGTCGCGGCTCTCAACGAGGGCGGCTGGGACGAGAAGATCCGCGTGGTCCGGGTGAACGACTGGACCACCGAGTGGACCTACCGGGACGTCACCGAGGTCGTCGAGGGCGCGGGGGCCAACCTCGACGCCATCATGCTGCCGAAGGCGCAGACGGCCGAGCAGATCGTCGCGCTCGACATGCTGATCACCCAGATCGAGAAGACCATGGGTTACGAGGTCGGTCGGATCGGGATCGAGGCGCAGATCGAGAACGCGCTCGGACTCGTCAACGTCAACGCGATCGCCACGGCGTCACCGCGGGTGGAGACGATCATCTTCGGCCCGGCCGACTTCATGGCGTCGATCAACATGAAGTCCCTCGTGGTGGGGGAGCAGCCGCCCGGCTACGACGTGGGCGACGCCTACCACCACATCCTGATGAGCATCCTGATGGCGGCCAGGGCGTACGACAAGCAGGCGATCGACGGCCCGTACCTGCAGATCAAGGACGTCGAGGGCTTCCGGCGGGTGGCCGCGCGCTCCGCGGCGCTGGGGTTCGACGGCAAGTGGGTGCTGCACCCCGGCCAGATCGAGGCGGCCAACGAGACCTACAGCCCCCGCCAGGAGGACTACGACCACGCGGAGAACATCCTCGACGCGTACGACTGGTACACCTCCGAGGCGGGCGGGAAGCGCGGGGCCGCGATGATCGGCGACGAGATGATCGACGAGGCCTCCCGCAAGATGGCACTGGTGATCTCGGGCAAGGGCCGCGCCGCCGGCATGGAGCGCACCGACCGCTGGACCCCTCCGGAGTCCTGAACGATCGGGCCAACCGGTAGCGGGTGAGGACCTTCACATCCCGAGCACGCGCTAGGTATGTCATGCAGGTGGATACTTCTGCACCAGCAGCCCAGCGCCGGGACCTTCTGCACCGCCCGGCGGCCCGAGACGCCTGCCAGGAGGACCACCATGGCCCGACTCGCCCAGACCGCCGGTCTCACCGAGATCCAGCAGGAGATCCTGTCCACCGTCAGGACGTTCGTGGACAAGGAGATCATCCCGCACGCCACCGCGCTCGAGCACGCCGACACCTATCCCCAGGACATCGTCGACGGGATGAAGGAGATGGGCCTGTTCGGGCTCACGATCCCGGAGGAGTTCGGCGGTCTCGGTGAGTCGCTGCTGACCTACGCGCTGGTGGTCGAGCAGATCGCGCGCGGCTGGATGAGTGTCTCCGGTGTGATCAACACCCACTTCATCGTGGCGCACATGATCACCCATCACGGCACCGACGAGCAGAAGCAGCGCTACCTGCCGCGGATGGCGGCCGGGGAGGTGCGCGGCTCGTTCTCCATGTCGGAGCCCGACCTGGGATCCGACGTCGCGGCGATCAAGACGAAGGCTGTGGCCGACGGAGCCGACTTCGTCATCGACGGCGCCAAGATGTGGCTCACCAACGGGGGTACGTCCAACCTCACCGCCGTGCTCGTGCGCACCGACGAGGGCGCGTCCCGGGCGCACCAGAACCTCACCTGCTTCCTGGTGGACAAGCCGGAGGGCTACGGCGAGGTGGCGCCGGGCCTCACGGTGCCGGGCAAGATCGACAAGATGGGCTACAAGGGCGTCGACACCACCGAACTGGTGTTCAGCGGGCACCGGGTGCCGGCGGGCCAGATCCTCGGCGGGAAGCGCGGCGGCGGCTTCGCCCAGATGATGGACGGCGTCGAGGTCGGGCGGGTGAACGTCGCGGCGCGCGCCTGCGGCATCTCGATCCGGGCGTTCGAGCTCGCCGTGGAGTACGCGCAGCAGCGCCGCACGTTCGGGAAACCGATCGCCGAGCACCAGGCCATCGCGTTCAAGCTGGCCGAGATGGCCACCAAGGTCGAGGCCGCGCACCTGATGATGGTGAACGCCGCGCGGCTCAAGGACTCCGGCGAGCGGTTCGACGTCGAGTCCGGGATGGCGAAGCTGCTGGCGAGTGAGTACTGCGCCGAGGTGACGCAGGAGTCGTTCCGCATCCACGGTGGCTACGGCTACTCGAAGGAGTACGAGATCGAGCGCCTGATGCGCGAGGCGCCGTTCCTGCTGATCGGCGAGGGCACGTCGGAGATCCAGAAGACCATCATCAGCCGGGGGCTGCTGAAGGAGTACCGGCTCCGCTGACCGAACCGGTTCCCATTTCCCGCCCTGGCAAGCCGGAGTGCGGTATCGCATCGATCCTGAAACCGCGTCGTGACCTGAGGTAGTCTCCGCCCACCGGCGTTTCGTGTGATGATCGAATGAACGGGCACTTCGTCCCCCGTTCATGCGTTGACACGATGTGGACCCGTGAGTATCAGGCGTCCCGCGATCTGGAAGAGGAGGCCCCGTGACCACACCGTTCGGCGGCCCCGCGCGCACCGCGCCCGGCCTGCCCAACCTGCCGACCCCGCCCACCGGGTGGCCGGTCGGTTCCTACGCCACGTACGAGGAGGCGCAGCGGGCAGTCGACCACCTCGCCGACGCCGACTTCCCCGTCCGCGACGTCACCATCGTCGGTGTCGACCTGATGCTGGTCGAGCGGGTGATCGGGCGCCTGACCTGGGGCCGGGTGCTGGTCTCCGGCGCGGCGTCCGGCGCGTGGTTCGGTCTGTTCGTGGGCCTGCTGCTCAGCCTGTTCAGCCCGGCCGGCACGTCCTTCGGACCGATCCTGGTCGGCCTGGCCAGCGGTATCGTGTTCGGGCTCGTCTTCGCCGCCGTCGGCTACGGCGCTTCGAAGGGCCGCCGGGACTTCACCTCGGCCAGCCAGATGGTGGCCGGCCGCTACGACGTCCTGTGCCAGCCGCGCAACGCCGAGAAGGCCCGTGAACTGCTCGCCAAGCTGGCGATGGGGAACCACCCCGCCTGACATCGTTCGCGTCGACGGTTGATGTACATATCGTTCCCGTCTCGGAGCGCGTCCCGCATTGCGGGTTGCTCCCGGCGCGCATAGCGTGGATCACCCGGTGCTATCAGTGACCGGCATCACACTATGGGCGACGTGGCCGACTCATGCGTCGGCCGGGACGGGAGCACGTATGCGGGGTCCGGTCCATCCGGGTCGGCGGCGAGGACGACGCCGACCTCTCATCGCCGGGGCCTGTGCGGTATTGGCCGCAGCCGCGATCGCGGGGTGCAGTTCGGGGGCCACCGGGCCTCCTGTCCTGAACGTCTACGGTCCCGCCGACGGCGCCGAGCAGTACAGCGCCGCGGCGAAGGACTGCACGGCAGCGTCCGGCGGCCGGTACTCGGTCGTCTACCAGACACTCCCCAAGTCGGCCGACGACCAGCGCCTGCAGCTCGCCCGCCGCCTCGTGGCCGGCGACTCTGAGGTCGACATCGTCGGCATCGACGTCACCTGGACCGCGGAGTTCGCGGCAGCCGGCTGGATCGAGAAGCTCCCCGAGGACGTCGCCGCGCAGGTTCGCCAGGGCACCCTCGACGGCCCGCTGCAGACGGCCACCTACCAGGGCGCGCTCTGGGCGGCGCCGCTCAACACCAACACGCAGATCCTCTGGTACCGCAAGGATCTCTCACCCACACCGCCCGCCACCTGGGACGAGATGATCTCCGCTTCGGAGCGCCTCCACCAGCAGGGCCTGCCGTCCTACATCGAGGTGCAGGGCGCCCAGTACGAGGGCCTGGTGGTCTGGTTCAACACCTTGCTCAACAGCGCGGGCGGCCAGATCGTCGACGAGGACGGCAACGTCCTGCTCGGCCGGGGCGACGCGGCGCAGAAGGCGCTGTCGGTGATGCAGCGGGTGGCGGCGTCGCCCGCCTCGGACCCGTCGCTGTCGGTGAACAAGGAGAACGACGGCCGGCTCGCGATGGAGGCGGGCACGGCCGCGTTCCAGATCAACTACCCCTTCGTCTACGCCTCGATCCACACGCCGCCACCGGACGGCGGGGGAGGCGGCACCTTCATCGACCCCCAGGGCAAGCCCACGAGCGCCGACACCGGCCGCCGCGTGGTCGACGAGTTCGCCTGGGCGCCGTACCCGAGCGTCGTGCCGGGCCAGCCGGCCAAGCCCACCATCGGCGGCATCAACCTCGCCGTCAGCACCACGGGCCAGCACAAGGACCTCGCGTTCGCGGCGATCCAGTGCCTGCGCAACCGCGACAACCAGCTGCGCAACGCCGTGGAGGGCGGGGTGCCCCCCACCCTCGCCGACCTCTACACCGACCCGTCGTTCCAGGCCAAGTACCCGGCGTGGGAGGCGATCAAGAACTCGCTCGACAACGCGAGTGTCCGCCCGTTGACCCCGGGATACACGAGCATCTCGATCGTGCTGTCGGATCTGCTCAACCCGCCGGCCGCGATCGACCCGGCCACCGCGGTCCCGATGCTCGCCGACGAGGTCCAGGGCGCCGCCAACTCGGAAGGACTGGTGCCATGAGTCTCCAGAGCGGTGCTCTCGCAGCGTCCACCGAGCAGGTGACGCAGCGTCCTGGCGGGCCCACCAAGGCCCAGATGTCGGAGGGCAAGCGGGCGGAGCGGAACCTCGGGCTGCTGCTGTGCGCGCCGGCGGCGATCATCATCGTGCTGGTCACCGCCTACCCCATCGGCTACGCGATCTGGCTGTCGCTGCAGCGCTACGACCTGCGCTTCCCCGCGGAGCAGGCGTTCGTCGGGCTGAGCAACTACGTCACCGTGCTCACGTCGGGCTACTGGTGGCAGGCGTTCGGCGTCACGATGTTGATCACCGTGATCTCGGTGGCGATCGAGTTCGTGCTGGGGCTCGCCCTCGCACTGATGATGCACCGCACGCTGGTCGCCCGCGGCCTGGTGCGCACGGTCATCCTCATCCCCTACGGGATCGTCACGGTGGTGGCGGCGTTCAGCTGGCAGTTCGCCTGGACCCCGGACAAGGGGTACCTCGCGGCGCTGCTGCCCACGGGCAGCGCGCCGCTGACCGACTTCGGTTCGGCGCTGGCCATCGTCATCGGTGCCGAGGTGTGGAAGACCACGCCGTTCATGGCGCTGCTGCTGCTCGCGGGTCTCGCCCTCGTGCCCGACGACCTGCTCAAGGCCGCGCAGGTGGACGGGGCCGGCCCCTGGCAGCGGCTGACGCAGATCATCCTGCCGATGATGAAGCCGGCGATCCTCGTGGCGCTGCTGTTCCGCACGCTCGACGCGTTCCGCGTGTTCGACAACATCTACATCCTCACCCAGGGCTCCAACGGCACCGGATCGGTGTCGATGCTGGGTTACGACAACCTGTTCAAGGCCTTCAACCTCGGCATCGGATCCGCCATCAGCGTGCTGATCTTCATCTGCGTCGCCCTGCTCGCCGTCCTGTTCATCAAACTGTTCGGCGCAGCGGCGCCGGGCTCCGAGCCGAGCGGGAGGCGCTGACGATGGCGACCACGACGGGTGACCCTCGTACGAGGGTCTGGTGGGGCGTCGCCGGCCTGGTTGTCGTCCTGTACGCGCTGGTGCCGGTGCTGTGGATCCTGAGCCTCTCGTTCAAGACCACCGACACGATCACCGACGGCAACTTCATCCCGCGCAGCTGGACCCTCGACAACTATGCGCAGATCTTCTCGCTCGACATCTTCACGAGCGCACTCGTGAACTCGATCGGTATCGCGATCATCTCCACGGTGCTGGCGGTGGTGATCGGCACGATGGCGGCCTACGCGATCGCCCGCCTCGATTTCCCCGGCAAGAAGGTCCTTGTCGGGGTGTCGCTGCTGATCGCGATGTTCCCGCAGATCTCGCTGGTCTCGCCGCTGTTCGACATCGAGCGCGCGGTGGGCCTGTTCGACACCTGGCCCGGGCTGATCCTGCCCTACATCACGTTCGCGCTGCCGCTGGCGATCTACACGCTCTCGGCGTTCTTCCGGGAGATTCCGTGGGAGCTGGAGAAGGCGGCCAAGATGGACGGGGCCACGCCGCTGCAGGCGTTCCGCTCGGTGATCGTCCCGCTGGCTGCGCCCGGGGTGTTCACCACGGCCATCCTGGTGTTCATCTTCTGCTGGAACGACTTCCTGTTCGCGATCTCGCTGACCTCCACCCCGCGGTCCCAGACCGCCACGGTGGCGATCGCGAACTTCACCGGTGCCTCGCAGTTCGCCGAGCCGACCGGCTCGATCGCGGCGGCAGCGGTGCTGCTCACCATTCCGATCATCATCTTCGTTCTGTTGTTCCAGCGGCGCATCGTCGCCGGCCTGACGTCCGGTGCAGTGAAGGGCTGAGATCACGTGGCTGACATCGTTCTGGACCACATCACCAAGCGCTACCCCGACGGCACCGTCGCGGCCGACGACATCAACATCGAGATCGCCGACGGCGAGTTCATCATTCTCGTGGGGCCGTCGGGCTGCGGGAAGTCCACGGCGCTCAACATGATCGCCGGGCTGGAGGACATCAGCGAGGGCGAGCTGCGGATCGGCGGCGAGCGGATGAACGAGCGGGCGCCCAAGGACCGCGACATCGCGATGGTGTTCCAGTCCTACGCGCTCTACCCGCACATGACCGTGCGCGAGAACATGGGCTTCCCGCTCAAGATCGCCAAGGTGGACAAGGCCGAGATCAACCGCAAGGTCGAGGAGGCCGCGAAGATCCTCGACCTCACCCAGCACCTCGACCGCAAGCCCGCCAACATGTCCGGCGGGCAGCGTCAGCGGGTCGCGATGGGCCGCGCGATCGTGCGCAGCCCCAAGGCCTTCCTCATGGACGAGCCGCTGTCCAACCTCGACGCCAAGCTGCGTGTGCAGATGCGCACGATGGTCTCCAAGCTCCAGCAGCGGCTCGAGACCACCACCGTCTACGTCACACACGACCAGACGGAGGCCATGACGCTCGGCGACCGCATCGTGGTCATGCGGGGCGGGCACGTCCAGCAGATCGGTTCGCCGCAGACGCTCTACGACACCCCGGCCAACCTCTTCGTCGCGGGGTTCATCGGCTCGCCCGCCATGAACTTCCTGCCCGCGAAGCTCGAGGGCGGCACGTTCCGCACCCCGCTGGGCGATCTCGCGCTCACCGACGAGCTGCGCCGCACGCTCGAGGGGGCCGACGCGCAGCGCGACGTGATCGTCGGCATCCGGCCGGAGCACTTCGAGGACGCCTCGCTCGTGGAGGACCACCAGCGGGCCCGCGGGTCGGTGTTCACCGCCCAGGTCGACGTGCTGGAGTCGATGGGATCGGACAAGTTCGCCTACTTCAGCATGGAGGGCGAGCAGGCGATGTCCGCCGACCTCGCCGACCTCGCGGCCGATGCCGGCACCGCCGACGTGCCCGGTGGCGACAGCGGCACGCTGGTCACCCGGCTGTCGGCCACGTCCGGCGTCCGCGAGGGCGTGCGGGCCGAGGTGTGGGTGGACACGGGCAAGATCCAGGTCTTCGACCCGTCGAGCGGGAAGAACCTGACCGCGGGCGCCGCGGTCGGACATCCCGTCACCACCGACAGTGTCTAGCCCGATCCTCACGCACCTGGTCGGGACGCCGCGGACCACGTGACCCGTGGTCGCGCCGGCGGCCATCCCGGCGGCGTCCGAGGCAGGGAAACACGAGGACGAAGTCGAAGAAGAGCTCGACTGATCGGACGCCGGGTAGCGGTCGTGCGCGGCCGTGAGGGTGACCACCCCGGATCCGGATGACCGTACAGCGGGTTTCCCGTCATCGCTGGTCGCCGAAGTCGGCGCCTACGAGGAGCGCGGACTCGACAGGCTGAAGCGCGGGGGTGTGTCGGTGTGTGCTGACGCGGGCTGAGAGCGGAGATCGCGGTACCCCATGCGGGTGCCGCGATCTCCGTGACCGCTCAGGGGCACCCATTAGCGGCTGGCAGGTAGTCAGCTCTTCCGGCTGGCGGGGGGCGCAGATAGGCGTTGGCCGTGGCGACTTGAGTCCACCGGGAGGCAATTGTCTTCGCCATGGATGTCGCCGCACCTCCGGAGATCACGGCGGTACCTCTTTCTCCCGCCTGCCACCGGTGCGGCTCTCATGATCTTCATCTACGGCGGTGAACACACCTGGGCGTCCACCACACCCTGACGGCCCGGTGACCGGTTCCACCGTCGTGGCGGAGCCGTCGCGGCCCGCGGGCGTCGGTGGCGAGGTCCACCCGGCTCTCGCCCGCGAGGGGCTGCACCGCGAGGGCGACTGCCCCATGGTCGGCAACAACACCCCGGTGCTTCTCCTCCGGGGACCCGATGGAGTTCCAGCACTTCATCCGGTCGCAGGAGCGCCGCGCGACAGCAACCTGCGAGACCACGACATGCCATGGCACATCTGGACCCCGTCCCCGGAGTCGGCGCCCCAGGTGACCCGGCTGATGGGCGACCGCCGCATCCCGCGGACCTGGCGGCACATGCAACCGGCGACGGGGGGACGACGCCGTCGGCTCGGTCGTCACGGGCACCCGCGGTCGTCCCGGGCGCGAGCGGCGTTCATGCGCCGTTCGCCGACTCTTCGCAGCGTCATGCCCGGAAGCTGGAGGAACTGACGGTATGGATTTTTCGATCATCGTGGTGGTAGTGGTCGCCGCGCTCGTGTTCGACTTCACGAACGGCTTTCACGACACGGCCAATGCCATGGCCACGTCGATCGCCACGGGCGCATTGCGCCCCAAGCTGGCAGTCCTGATCGCCGGGGTGATGAACCTCGTCGGTGTCTTCGTCTCCGTGCAGGTCGCCAAGACGATTTCCGATGGCCTTGTTGATGAGGCTCGCATCACCCCCGTGGTGATCTTCGCCGGGCTCGTCGGCGCGATCCTCTGGAACCTGCTGACATGGCTGTTCGGCCTGCCGTCCAGCTCGTCGCACGCGCTCTTCGGTGGGTTGATCGGCGCTACGTGGGTCGCCGCCGGCGTCGACGCGATCCAGTTCGGGCAGCTGCTCAGCAAGATTTTACTGCCCGCGTTGCTCTCCCCGATCCTCGCCGGGGTGGTCGCGCTGACGGCCACCCTTCTCGCTTATCGCATCACCGCCCGTGCGGGTCGAGCCACGGTCAGCAGCGGATTCAGGATCGGCCAGATCGTCTCGGCGTCGATGGTGGCGCTCGCCCACGGCACGAACGACGCGCAGAAGACGATGGGGGTGATCACCCTCGCCCTCATCACGGCAGGCACTCTGCCTACCGACGCGGGGCCGCCGCTCTGGGTGATCTTGACCGCTGGCCTGTCGATCGCGCTCGGAACGTATGTCGGGGGTTGGCGGATCATCCGAACCCTCGGCAAGCGGGTGACCGAGATCCAGACCGCTCAAGGTTTTGCCGCCGAGGTCAGCAGCGCTGCGGTCATTCTCGCCTCATCGAACCTGGGGTTCGCGTTGTCCACCACCCAGGTCGCGACCGGCTCGATCTTCGGTGCCGGCGCGGGTCGCCGCCTCGCGTCGGTCCGCTGGGGCGTGGCCGGGCAGATGGCGCTCTCCTGGCTGGTGACGCTCCCAGCGGCCGCCGCGGCCGGAGCGGTGGCCGCGTACACGGCCTGCTTGGGCACCATCGGTGTCGTCATCGTCGCGGTGGTGGGCGTCGCCCTGGCCGCGGGTATCTACGCCCGTTCGCGGCGCCAACCCGTCACGGCCGAGAACGTCAACGACACGCCTGCGGCAACGCCCGTGGCCGCCAACGTCTGACGCCGATCCAGGGAGGAGCGGAGATGGACATCGACTGGAGAGCGCTGTTCCTGGTGGGGATCGTTTCGCTGGCGGTGGCCGTAGTCGTTGTCGTGCTCGTCGCCTTCGCCCTCGTCGGGCTCTCCGCACGCTCCGGGGCGGCGCGCCATGGCGGGGAAGCGAGCGCGCCCAGCGCATCTGTCGGTACGGCTACGGCCTGCGTGTGTCTGGTCGCGGCGGCCGCGATCGTCGGCTTCGGCCTCTATCTGGTGGTCGTCTGACGGTGAGCGCCGCGGGCCGACGCGCATCGCAGCCCGACCGTCGGGACCGTTGCACTACCGGACCGGCCGCTACACCCGGCTGCCGCGTGGTCGGTCAGGGTGGTCGGCCCGGAGCCGGTCGACCACCTCGTCGTCCCACCGGTGCGTGCGCAGCAGCCGGTAGCGCTGGCACGCCAGGTGCAGGTAGGCCTCCGCCTCCGTGCGGTTGCCGATCAGCGAGGCCTGGTCGAGCATCCGCACGACCGGGCGGTACTCCTCGGAGTACCAGCGGCGGGCCACCGTCTCGCGGTCGAGGTACCGGTTCTCGTGCTGCATCAGCCGGAACCCCCACGCCTCGACGGTCTCGCTGAGCTCGGCGTAGGACCACGCGTCGGTGACGAGGATGGTGCACAGCGCCGGGCCCGGCAGGGGGACGCGGTCGAGGAACACCCGGCGCAGGTCCTTGGTGATGAGGTCGCCCCGCCGGGAGATCCCGGTGGCGTCGATGCGGGTGGTCACCTCGGTGACGAACGCGTCGATCGACCGCAGCCCGAGCGCGTGCGCCACCGAGACGCGGTGGTGGCCGTCGCGGACGAAGTAGAGCTCGCCGACCTGGTAGAGGTCGATCGGCGGGATCGGCTCGCCGCGCCGCTGTGCGCGCGCCAGCCGCTCCCACCGCTCGCGGGTGCGCTGCGAGCTCGGCCGGAACCAGCGGTCGAAGTCGCGTGTGCGGTCGACGCTGCCGACGATCGACTCCAGCGCGACGACCCGCAGGCCGAGCCTGCGCTCCCCGGTTCGCCCCAACGCGGCGACGACCTCGTCGAAGGGCAGGATCTCGGACACGTCGTCCGGTTCGCGCCGCAGCCACGCGGCCAGCCGGGAGAGCACCTGTCTGCGGCGTACCCGCAGGAAGTCGTTCTCGGCATCGGCGGTGGGGAAGCCGGTGGCGGGCATCACGCCTCCTCGGGTGGGGGTCGCTGCTGCCTGGCCTCGAACGCCGTCGCCGTCCTCGGTGGCCGGGCCACCGGCGTCAGAGTACGTGTCATGGAGACGAGATCGACCGGAATGCGCCAGGATGCAGGATGTGCCTCCCTCGTCGAAGCCGGGTCCCGTCGAGCGCGGAGGAGTACCCCGCTCGTTCGACGCCCACGCGCGCACCTACGACAAGCTCGTCGGGGCCAACCCCGGATACCACGAGCACCTGCGGCTGACGACGAGACGGATGGGCCTGCCGAACCGGGGGGCCGGGCTGCGCCTGCTCGACCTGGGCTGTGGCACCGGCGCGTCCACGGCCGCGCTCCTCGACTCGGCGCCGGAGGCCCAGATCATAGGGGTGGACGCCTCGGGCGAGATGCTGGCGCAGGCCCGGGGCAAGACGTGGCCGCCCAACGTCGAGTTCGTGCACGGCAACGTCGAGAACCTGGCGATGACCGGGATCACCGGACCCTTCGACGGCATCCTCGCGGCCTACCTGGTGCGCAACCTCGTTCACCGGGACGCCGCCCTGCGGCAGTTCCACCGCCTGCTGCGGCCCGGCGCGCCGATCGCGCTGCACGAGTACTCGGTGCGTGACTCGCTGCGCAGCCGGGCGGTGTGGACGACGGTCTGCTGGGGCGTGATCATCCCGATGGGGAAGATCCGGACGGGCTCCGCCGACCTGTACCGGTACCTGTGGCGCAGCGTCCTGCGGTTCGACGGCGTGGAGGAGCTCACCCGGCGGATGGCTGCCGCCGGGTTCGAGGACCTGCGGGTACAGACCGTGCCGGGCTGGCAGCAGCACATCGTGCACACCTTCCTCGGCCGCCGCCCCGCGACAGAGGAACTCGTCACCGGCCGTTTCGGCGACGCCGACCCCGCCCACGTCGATCCCGACGCCGCGACCCCGCCCGAGGGCATCGACCTGCCCACCCCGCCGGAGGGCAGCGCCGTGACTCCGCCGCCCACCAGCACCTGACACCCGCAACCGACGTGCCCGGGCCGGGCAGGTCGCCTACGCTGCCCTTCGTGCACCGCACGTTCCCGATCACCCCGCCGCCCCGCTCCTAGCGGGGCCGCCCGCGCACCCCTCTGATCAGGAGTGCGCCACTCGGTCGTCCGACCGGTAGTCCCACCCACCGGGTGACGGCTCGGACCGGCCCCGCTTCCGCGACCCCTTTCCCCTCCGTCGCAGGAGCGCAGAACAGCCATGCCCGTCGTCCGTACCACCCCCGTGTCCGGGGTGTCCCTCCTCGTCGTCGCAGGAGTCCTCTGGGGCACCGGGGGCCTGCTCGGCCGAATGCTCGCCGACGCCACCGGTCTCTCGTCGCTCGCCGTGGCGGCCTACCGGCTCGCCGTCGGCGGGCTCCTCATCGTCGGCTACCTCCGGCTCTCCGGCCGCAGGCTGCCGCGCGGCTCCGCGTCATGGCGGCGCATCGCGGCCGTCGGCGTGCTCGCGGCCCTCTTCCAGGGTTGCTACTTCACGGCCGTGTCCCTCACCTCGGTCAGCCTCGCCACGCTCGTGGCGATCGGTTCGTCGCCGGTGCTGGTGCTGCTGGCGCGTCCCAGGGCGGCGGGGCGACGGCAGGTCGGTGCGGTCGTCCTCGCCGTGCTCGGGCTGGGACTCCTCGTCGGGTCGCCCGCCGAGGCGTCCGGTCTCGCCGGCCCGGTTCTCGCCGGCACGGTGTTCGCGCTGCTCTCCGCGGCCGGGTTCACCGCGATGACGCTGCTGGCGGCGCGGCCCGTCCCGGGTCTGGACGACGCGACCACCACGGGCGCCGGGTTCACCCTCGGCGGAGCGCTGCTCGTGCCCGTCGCTGCGGCCACGTCCGGGCTGGGGTTCACGCCCGGCGTCGGCTCGGTCGGGCTGCTCGTCGCTCTCGGTGTCGTCCCGACCGCGGTGGCCTACACGTGCTACTTCCGTGGGTTGCGGACCTCGCCCGCGGCGCTCGGTGTGCTGATGGCGCTGTTGGAGCCGCTCACCGCCGCGGTGCTCGCCGCCCTGCTGCTCGGGGACCGGCTCGGCGCCGTCGGGGTCACGGGGGCGGTGCTGCTCGGGGGCGCGGTCGTGCTGGCGGGCCGGGGGAGCAAACATCAACACCATGGCTGCTCCTGAACATTCCATGGTGTGCTGCGCGGCACGTTGATCGGTCAGTCTATCTACAGGACTGTGAGGCTCAGAGCGCCTCGGGCTCCGAGTGGACGCCGGCGGCCACGCCTCAGGGAGAAGCAGAATTGATCATCCGTAGTCCGTACCCCGACCTCGACATCCCCGAGGTCGGGCTCCACGAGTTCCTGCTCGGCCACCTCGACCCGCAGGACGCCGAGCGGCCTGCCACCGTCGCCGCGGCCGGCGGGTCGGGGTACACCTACGGCGAGCTCGTCGCGACCGTCTCCGCTGTGGCGACCGGACTGGGCGCGCGCGGCGTGGCGCGCGGGGACGTCGTGGCGATCTTCGTGCCGAACATCCCCGAGTACCCGGCGGTGTTCCACGGCGTGCTCGCGGCCGGGGCGACGGTGTCGCCCGCGAACGCGCTCTACACGCCGGGCGAGCTCGCCCACCAGTTGCGCGACTCCGGGGCGCGGGTCCTGTTCTCCGTGCCGGAGTGCCTGGACCGGGCTCGGGTGGCCGTCACGCACGACGGCGTGAGGGTGGACGAGATCGTGGTGCTGGGTGAGTGTGCCGGTGCCGGCGGCCTGGTGCGGGAGACGCCATGGGGTGAGTTCCTGGGGACCGTGGACTACGGCGCCGGCGCCCACCCCACGGTCTCGCCGGACGACGTCGCGGCGCTGCCCTACTCCTCAGGCACCACAGGCCTGGCGAAGGGCGTGCAGCTCACGCACCGCAACCTCGTTGCGAACCTGCTGCAGGCCATGCCGTTCGGCTGGAGCAAGCCCCATACGCGCCATCTCGCCGTGATCCCGATGTCTCACATCTACGGGGCGGCTGCCGTCATGAACAGGGTCCTGCTCCAGCGAGGCCTCATCGTGACGATGCGGCGATTCGAGTTCACGGCGTTCCTGCAGGCGGTCGCCGAGCACCGCATCGAGCACCTCAGCGTGGTCCCGCCGATCATGCTCGCGCTCGCGCACAGTTCGCTCGTGGACTCCTACGACCTGAGCAGCCTGGGCGTCGTGGCGTCGGCGGCCGCGCCGCTCGACAGCAACCTCGCCAGGGCGGTCGCCGACCGGCTGCACGTCACCGTCCTCCAGGGCTACGGGCTCACCGAGTCCAGTCCCTCCATCATCGCCATTCCCGTCGACCGGCCCGACATCGACCGCGGCAGCCTCGGAGTGCTGATGCCGAACATCGAGGCCAGGGTGGTCGACCCGCAGACGGGTGAGGACGTCGAGACGGGGGAGCCGGGCGAGCTGTGGGCCCGGGGTCCGAACATCATGCGCGGCTACCTGAACAACGCCGAGGCCACGGCGGCCACCCTGGATGCCGACGGGTTCCTGCACACCGGCGACATCGTGACGGTCTCCGATGACGGCGTCTTCCGCGTGGTCGACCGGCTCAAGGAGCTCATCAAGTACAAGGGCAACCAGGTCGCTCCCGCGGAGCTGGAGGGGGTGCTGCTCACTCACGAGGGCGTCGTGGACGCCGCGGTGGTCGGCGTGCCCGGCCCGGACGGCGAGGAGTGGCCGAAGGCGTTCGTCGTGCCGCAGCAGGGCTACGCACCGTGCGTGGCCGGGGGCCTGGCCGAGGACGTGATGGCCTTCGTCGCGGAGCGGGTGGCGCCCTTCAAGAAGGTGCGGGAGGTGGAGTTCGTCGACCGGATCCCCAGGTCGAGCGCGGGCAAGATCCTCCGCAGGGAGCTGCGCGAGCGGGAGTCAGGAACGGGCGCGTAGCTCGTAGCGACGCTCGGCGTAGGCGATGTCGTCGCGCCAGAGCCGCCGCGCGGCCATCCCGATGAGCGGGCGCAGCGCACCGGCGGCGCGACGCGTGTACCCGAACCCCGGGCGGTCGGAGTGGGCCACCACGGCCTCGATGACGGCCGTGCGCGGCACGCCGTCCGGGCCCGGTCGCAGTGGCGAGGCGTGGGTCTCGACGACGCTGCCCGTTCCCTCCCCGTCGACGATCTGCATGGTGATCGTGCGCGCGTCGGGGCAGCTGAACTCCGCCCGCACCGGCACCCCGAAGCGGGTGCCCACGGTGAACGTCACCTCGATGAGGAAGCGGTCCTCCGCGGCGGTGCAGTCGATCGGTGGCGCGCTCAGCACCTCCAGCGCCGTGAACGAGTACGGGTGGAACCAGGCGCCGTGCCACGGGTCGAGCCGGTTGGCGATGACGTCCTCCGGCTCGCAGCGGCCGATCACCGTGGCCACCGCGGCGAGACCCTGGTCCGCGGGACGGGGGCCGAGCACCGGGGCGTCGGCGGGAGGGCCGTCCGCCGTGTCGTCGAGCCGCACCCAGGCGAGCACGCCGTCGTCGTGGGCGGGCAGCGTGCGCCAGCCGGGACGGCCGCCCGGCTCGAGCGCCAGGCCGTGCCACCGGCACACGAGCCGCCCGTCGTGCACGGGGGCATCGCACAGGGCGGCCCCGAGGTGGGGGCACGCGCCCGGCCCGACGTGCAGCCCACCGGTGCCGTCGCGCCACGCCACGAGCTCCCGCCCGGCGACGACGCGACCGAACGCCCGGCCGGGCCGGACCTCGCGGCTGGCGGCGAGCACGAACCAGCCACCGGGCGAGCGCTCCCGCGCCCGCTGCAACGCGGCCCCGATGAGCGCAGGCTTCGCGTCGGCCCACGTCGGCTGCTGCTCGGCCCAGCGCGGACGCTGCAACCGGCGCAGCGGGTTGACCGGGCGGTGCTCGTTCACGGTCACCAGGCTAGGACGGCCGAGAGCACCCCGCCCGGTGATGGCTGCGCCCCGCCGGGTGGAGTGCGGGTGTCAGAGCCACTCGTTGCGCCGGAACACCCGGAACAACCCCGCGCAGATCACGACGATCGTCACCAGCACCAACGGATAGCCGAAGCGCCAGTGCAGCTCGGGCATGTGGTCGAAGTTCATGCCGTAGATGCCTGCGATCATGGTGGGCACGGAGACGATCGCGACGTACGCGGAGATCTTGCGCATGTCGTTGTTCTGCCGCATCGTGATCTTGGCGAGCACGGCGTCGACGAGCGTGGTGAGCAGCTCGTTGAAGCCCGCGATCCGTTCGGTGACCGTCGTGAGGTGGTCGTCGACGTCGCGGAAGTAGGACCGTACGTCGTGCGGCACGAGCGAGCTGTAGCCCTCCGTCAGCTTCCGCACCGGAGCCCCCAGCGGCACCACGGCGCGGCGCAGCTCGAGCACCTCGCGCTTCATGACGTAGATCTGCTCGGAGTCGACCGCCGACCGGGGCGCGAAGACCTCGGTCTCCATCTCGTCGATGTCGGTCTCGATCGCCTCGGTGACGCCGAGGTAGGTGTCGACGATGTGGTCGGCGATCGCGTGCAGCACCGCCGCGGGCCCCAGCGCGAGCTGTTCGGGGTCGGCTTCCAGGTCGTTGCGCACGTCGCGCAGCGAGGAGTGCTCGCCGTGGCGCACCGTGATCACGAAGTCCGGTCCGAGGAACACCATGACCTCGCCGGTCTCGACGACCTCGTTCTCCGCCGACGGCTGCGGCTTCCCCGTGTAACAGACCGTCTTGAGCACCATGAAGAGCGTGTCGTCGTAGCGCTCCAGCTTCGGGCGCTGGTGGGCCTGCACGGCGTCCTCGACGGCGAGCTCGTGCAGACCGAAGACGTCGGCGATGCCGGTGATCTGTTCCTCGTCGGGCTCGTGCAGGCCGATCCAGACGAAGCCGTCGTCGCGCGAGCGCACCTCGGCGAGCGCACGGTCGTGCGACCAGTGGCCGGGGAGGCGCCGGCCGTCGACGTACACGGCACAGTCGACCACGTACGCGGAGATGGGGACGCGCAGCTTGGGGAGCAGCGATGCGCTGCCCTTCACGGAGAGCCGACCGGCACGGATGGCGGGCCGGAGTGAGGACAGGGGCGGCACGAGGTACCTCCGGAGAGTTCGGGACGCGCGGGCGTGCTCGTCGCGCGGACACGTGGAGCTCGCGTCCCGACCGGGGTGACCGTCAGCAGGTCGCCATGTCGAGAACGCGGCGACTACTGCAACCGGGTGCCGTGGGCACCGCGCTCACCTCCTCGTCCACTGCTCGATCCGTTGATCATGGCCGGCCGCGCACCGACGGGATTCCATCGGTGGGGGTTCGCGGGGCCCTGCGTCTAGATTACGCCTACCACCTGGCTATCGACGATGGAGGCGGCAGCGTTGCAGTTCGGTCGGTACTACGAGGAGTTCGAGGTCGGGGCCGTCTACAAGCACTGGCCGGGCAAGACGGTCACCGAGTACGACGACCACCTCTTCTGCCTGCTGACCATGAACCATCACCCGCTGCACCTCGACGCCAACTACGCCGAGGAGACCACGGAGTTCAAGCGCAACGTCGTGGTCGGCAACTACGTCTACTCGTTGCTGCTGGGGATGTCGGTGCCCGACGTCTCCGGCAAGGCGATCGCCAACCTGGAGGTGGAGTCGCTCAAGCACACCCGCCCGACGTTCCACGGCGACACCATCTACGGCGAGACCGAGGTGCTGGGCAAGACCGAGTCGAGGTCGAAGGACGACCGGGGCGTCGTCCACGTCGAGACCCGCGGGTACAAGCAGGACGGCACGGTCGTCTGCACGTTCCGCCGGAAGGTCATGGTGCCGAAGCGGTCCTACGGGGAGGCGCGCGGCGGCGAGCAGCCGGGCCGCCCGGAGCCGCAGTCCTGACGCGTGACCGCCGCCCCGTCAGCGGGGCAGCGCGTCCCACTCGGTGAGGGTGTCGAGGAGCTGCGCGACGAGCGGGAGCTCGGCCAGCGTGGCGGCGTCACACCACCGGGCGTCAAGCGCATCGTCACCGGCCCGCAGCTCGCCACCCACGATCGTGCACCGGTAGTCGGCGATGCTGTAGGGCCCGCGTTGCACCCGGCCGACCAGCGGCCCGGGCCGGACCACCAGGCCGGTCTCCTCCGCCATCTCCCTCACCAGGGCGGCAGCGTCGTCCTCACCGGGCTCGACCCGGCCTCCCGGGAGCGACCACAGCCCGCGCCCGGGCTCGTTGCCGCGGCGGATCAGCAGCAGTCGGCCACCGTCGTCGTATGTCAAGGCCCCCACACAGGGGACATGTTCACCTTTTTGGATCATGCTCGTCGACCATACGGCCCCGCGTGCCGGATACCCTGGGGCTCGCTGGTGCGGTACAAATCAGTTGCAACCGGTCCTCTTACGCCAGAACGGTGGGTGTGGTGAACCTCAAGAAGATCGTCGGGTTCCTTGCGATCGCGTTGGTCGTCTTCTACATCTTCACCCAGCCGGACAGCGCGGCCGGTTCCATCGAGAGCATCGGCACCACCCTTCGCAACGGCGCGGAGTCCGTGATCCGGTTCTTCAACCAGCTCGTCGTGTAGCCCCGTGCTTGCACCCCGCGAGATCGACGAGTACCTCCTCCCGACCGAACGTCGGGTCATCCGGGTGCGGCAGCACTGGGCGTTCATGTGGAAGCACGTCGTACTGACCGCCCTCTTCCTGCTCGCCATGGTGCTGCTCGAGCGCTACCTGCCCGACAGCGTGCTCATCGACAACCTCACGTTCTACCTGGCGCTCGTGGCGGTGCTGCGGTTCACGGTGCTCACCATCCTGTGGTGGATCGAGCGCATCGTGATCACCGACAAGCGCGTGATGCTCGCCCAGGGCATCATCGTGCACAGCGTCGGCATGATGCCGCTCGGGAAGGTCACCGACCTGACGTTCGAGCGCTCGCTCGGCGGCCGGATCATGGGTTACGGCACCCTGATCGTCGAGTCCGCCGGCCAGATCCAGGCGCTCAACCGCATCGACTACATGCCCCGCCCCGAGGAGATCTACGAGGCGCTCTCCGAGCTGGTCTTCGGTGAGAAGGGCAAGACGAGGGCCACGGGCATGCTCGCCCGAGGCCGCTGGCGGCGCTAACCGGCGCGTTAGCCTCAGGTGTGGCCCGCCTTCGCATCGACCTGCACACCCACTCCACGGCATCCGACGGCACGGACAGCCCGGCCGGGCTCGTCACGGCCGCGGCTGCCGCCGGCGTCGATGTACTGGCGATCACCGACCACGACACCACCGCGGGCTGGGCCGAGGCCGCCGCGGCGCTACCCGGTGGGATGTCGCTGGTGCGCGGAGCGGAGCTGTCGTGCATCAGTCCGACGGGCCGGGACGAGCGCGACGTCGCGGTGCACCTGCTGGGCTACCTCTTCGACCCCGAGCACCCGGCGATCGTCGCCGAGCAGAGCCGGCTGCGGGCCGAGCGCGTGGAGCGGCTGCAGCGCATGGTCGAGAAGATGGCCGCCGACGGTTACCCCGTCGACGTCGAGACGGTGTTCGGCCTGCTTCCCCCCGGTGCCAGTGCCGGGCGCCCGCACCTGGCGCGGGCCCTCGTGGTGGCCGGTGTGGTGGAGTCGGTGAACGAGGCGTTCGCGACGTTGCTCTACAACGGCAGCCCGTACTACGTGCCCAAGGCCGACACCCCGATCCACACCGCGATCGAGATGGTGCGGGCCGCGGGTGGGGTCACGGTGTTCGCCCACCCGCTCGCCCGCAAGCGGGGACGGGTGGTGGAGCCGTCGATGATCGTGGAGCTGGCGGCGGCCGGGCTGACCGGCGTCGAGGTGGACCATCCCGACCACTCCGCGGAGGACCGCGACCTGCTGCGCGGGCTGGCGGCGGACGCGGGCCTCGTGGCCACGGGTTCCAGCGACTACCACGGCACCAACAAGACCACCCCCATCGCGGCCGAGACGACGAACGAGGACGCGCTCGGGGCGCTGGTGGCCGGCGCCACCGGCGCCGAGGTGCTCACCGGCTGACCGGGCCCGGGTGCCGGGCATTACGGTGCTCAGCGTGAACGGCGGTGTGCAGCTCGGGCTCGACTTCGCGACCACCCGGCTGGTAAGGGTGACGCCGTCGAGGCTGGCCACCTGGACCGACTGCCCCCGCCGGTACCGGCTGACCTACCTGGACCGGCCGTCCCCGCCGCGGAGCGGGGGCAGGGCGCACAGCACTCTCGGCGCCGTCGTGCATCTCGCGCTGCGTGCGCTGTTCGAGCTGCCACCGGCGGAGCGCACCCCACGGGCGGCAGCGGCGCTGGTCGACCGGCACTGGACGAGCGAGGGTTTCCGTGACGCCGCCCAGGCCGCGGAGTACCGCGAGCGGGCGCGGGGGTGGGTGGCGGAGTACGTAACCGAGTGGAGCGCAGGCGGAGCGAGCATCGATGCCGAGTGGAGCGCCGACTCGCCTGACGGCCAGGACGTCGATGTCGTCGGGCTGGAGCAGTGGGTGTCCGTCGCGACCGACCGGATCGTCGCCGAGGGCCGGGTCGACCGGATCGACCGGCGGAGGGCGGACCTGGTGGTCGTCGACTACAAGACAGGTAGGTGGGTCCCCACCGCCGAGGACGCGAGGTCCTCGCAGGCGCTCGCGCTGTACGCCGTGGCCACCGAGCACACCCTGCGGCGCCCCTGCACGCAGGTGGAGCTGCACCACCTGCCGAGCGGGCAGGTGGCGGCCTGGGAGCACGACCGGGCGTCGCTGAGCGGGCACGTCCGGAGGGCCGAGGAGACGGCGGCGGAGCTCGCCGGCGCGGCCGACGAGCTCGCCGCGGGCGGCGACGCCGAGGAGCTCTTCCCGGCCCGGCCCGCGGCGCGGTGCGGGGCGTGCGAGATGCGCCGCAGCTGCCCGGAGGGACGAGCCGCGGCCCCGGAGCGGGACCCATGGGCTCTGCTCGCGCCGTGAACGCCCGGCGCCGGGGAGCCGGGGGAGTGCTGCGAGGCCTGTCCGGCCTGCTCGCGGGCGGGTTGGTGGCGCTGCTGGTGGCGCTGGGCATCGCCTGGTACGTGGCGGACCGGACCGGCACGTCCGGCCCGGGCGTCCCCACCCTCGTGTGGCACGCCGTCGCGGCGGTGGCGGCCGTGGTGGCGCAGCGGTACGCCGACCGGCACCGGGGAGCCGGTGGGGTCGTGGCCGCCGCTGCAGTGATCGTGATCGCCGCGGTGCTGCTCACCACCCAGTGGTTCTTCTGACGGGTCAGCCGCCCGGCCGCAGCGCGACCACCTCGGTGCCGCGTTGCTCGAGCAGCATGTTGCCCGCCGCCGCGAGCCGCACCGGAGCGTCGGGATCCGCGCGGGCGACGGGGAGCGTGCGCAGGGCAGTGCCCCGAGCGGGGTCGAGCACCTGCAGACCGGCGGGGACGGGAACGAGGAGGCCGCCGCCGTACGGCTGAGCGGGCCCGAGGGTCCCGTCGGCCGTCCACAGCGGAGTGAGATCGGTGCCGTCGAGGGCGATCGTCCGGGAGCCGGTCCACCAGTAGACGCGGTCGTCCCGGTCGCCGCTTCCGTCGGTGCTGCCGAGGGTGGGCCCGGTCGTCGCGGCCGGGGCGGTGGAGTCGGCCGCCAGGTCGGCGTCGGGCACGTCGAGGGAGACCAGGCCGATCTGCTGCCCGGTGGCGTCGAGCACCTGCAGCCGCGGCGGGTTCTGCAGGGCGACCGCCACCCGGTCGGCCGTCAGGGCCACGAGCGTCGCCCCGGCTGCCGGCAGCGGGACGGAGAACTGCACGTCCGGGGCGTCGGCGCCGTCCTCACCGTCGGCGGCGAGCACCGTGAGCCGGTCGGTCTGCTCACCGGGACAGCGTTCGATGACCCCGACCCGGCCGGAGCCGACGGCCGCCGGGCCGTAGGTGCAGTCGGGCCTCGGCTGGCGGCCGGTCTGCACGGGGGTGGTGACGTCGCCGTACTCGGCGGTCCGGACGAGGTCGCTGCGCCAGACCTCCAGGTAGTCGGCGCCGGTCGCCAGCACGTAGGTGTTGTCGGCCAGCAGCCGGGTGCCGGGCCGTACGTCCGGGTTGCTCGCGGTCAGCCGGGTGCCCGTGTCCGGGCGCAGCGCCGTGAGCTCGCTGCAGTAGCCGGTGGTGCCGGCGAAGAGCGCGAGCAGGCGCCCCGGGCCGCCGTCGGGGAACGCGAAGTCGACGGTGCAGAGCGACCGGTCCCGCGTGTAGCTCCAGCTCTCGGCGCCGGTGGCAGCGGTGCGCCCCACGACGCGCGAACCGTCGGCGGTGACCACCGCGGGCCCCGCGACGACCGGATGGTCGGTGGCGCCGCTGGGAGCCCGCCAGGCCTCGCTGAACGCGGTCGGCACGCCGCCGGCGGGTGGCGGCGGCACGATCGGGGCGGCGGCCGGGTCGTCGGTGGTGCCGGCCACGGGGCTCGTGCGCCACACGGCGATCCCGCCGCCGATCAACACCAGTGCCAGGACGGCCGCCGCAACGACGTCGCCGGGGCGACGCCGTTCCGGACGCAGGCGCGGCTTCGGCTGCGGGGACCGCAGCCGCTCGCTCGGCTCGACAGGCACCGGAGGCAGGTCAGCTGGCAGCGGCAGCGTCGGCTGCCGGCCCGTCACTGCTCTCGCCGCCTTCACCGCCACCGCGACGACGCGAACCTCCGCGGCGCCGACGACGGCGCGGGCGCTCGCCTTCGCCGCGCGGAGCGGCTGCGGTGTCCGGGCCGGTGGCCGGCTGATCGGCGGGTGCGTCCGCGGTGCCGCCGGTGGCGACAGTGGAGGTGGCCACGGTGGGCTCACCGGTGGCCTGGTCGGGGGCGTCACCGGTGCCGGTGCCGGTGCCGCCTGCCGCCCCGCCCGACCTGCTGCGGGTACGGACACGGGGCTTGCGCACCCGGGGCTGCTCCGGGCCGTCGTCCTTGGTGTCGGGGCGGGCGCCGGCGGAGCGGGTGCCGCGGGCGGACTTGTCGCCCCGCTTGCGGCCGCCGTGGTCGCCCTCGGTGTCGACGTACTCGGCGTCCAGTCCGGCCCGGGTGCGCTGGGAGCGCGGCAGGCGTCCGGTGGCCGACGTCGCAATGGCCAGGTCGGAGTAGAGGTGATCGGACGTGGAGTACGTCTCCACGGGCTCCGGCATCCCGAGGCTCAGGTCGTCGCTGATGAGCTTCCACCGCGGGATCTCGTCCCAGTCGACCAGCGTGACCGCCACGCCCTCCTTGCCGGCCCGGCCGGTGCGGCCGATCCGGTGGACGTAGGTCTTCGAGTCCTCGGGGCACTGGTAGTTGACCACGTGGGTGACGTCGGTGACGTCGATGCCGCGGGCCGCGACGTCGGTGGCCACCAGCACGTCGACCTTGCCGGAGCGGAACGCGCGCAGCGCCTGCTCGCGGGCGCCCTGGCCCAGGTCGCCGTGCACGGCTGCGGCCGCGAAGCCGCGTTCGGCCAGGTCGTCGGCGACGCGCTGCACCGTGCGCTTGGTGCGGGCGAAGATCATGGTGAGCCCGCGCCCGTCGGCCTGGAGCACGCGGGTGAGCAGCTCCACCTTGTCCATGGCGTGGGCGCGGTAGACCAGCTGCCGCGTGCGCTCGTGGATCGAACCCTGGTCGGCCTCCTCCGCACGGATGTGCGTGGGCCGGTTCAGGAACGCGCGCGACAGCGCGATGATCGGGCCGGGCATGGTGGCCGAGAACAGCATGGTGTGCCGCTTCTCCGGCAGCATCCGCATGATCCGCTCGACGTCGGGCAGGAAGCCCAGGTCCAGCATCTCGTCGGCCTCGTCGAGCACGAGGGCCTTGACGCGGCCCAGCACGAGGTGGCGCTGCTCGGCGAGGTCGAGCAGGCGGCCGGGCGTGCCGACCACGACGTCGACGCCCTTGCGGAGGGCGGCCAGCTGCGGCTCGTAGGCGCGGCCACCGTAGATCGCGGTGACCCGGACGCCGAGGTGCTTGCCCGCGTCGGCGATGTCCTTGGCGACCTGCACGCAGAGCTCGCGGGTTGGCACCACCACGAGGGCCTGCGGCACGTCCTTCGTGCGGTCGGCGGCCTCGCCCTCGGCGTTGGCGGCGGGCTGCTCGGACGGCGGCACGACGCGCTGCAGCAGGGGGACACCGAAACCGAGGGTCTTACCCATACCGGTGCGGGCCTGGCCGATGATGTCGTCGCCCGCGAGCGCGAGCGGAAGCGTGAGCTCCTGGATCGCGAACGTGCGCTCGATGCCGGCCTCGGCCAGCGCTCGGACGATCTCCGGGCGCACGCCGAGCTCGGCGAAGGTGGGAGAGTCCGGGGCAACGGGGGCGCCGGCCTGCAGCGGGTGCGCCTCGACGATCTCGTCGGCAGCAGCGTCGGTGGAGTTATCGGGGGAGTCCGTGGGGGACTCGCTGAGTGTGTCGTTCTGAACGGACAGGATGATCGCCTCTCTCCGCGCACAGGAGCCCGGGGCCGGCTCGTCGACCACCGGCTGCCCGTACCGTGAAGGTCACGGCGCGCCCTGATGGGAGAACCGACGAGGCGCTGCACGCACCAGGTCGTTGCGGCTCCGGTCCTGTGGCTCCCGGTTCCGGGAGCTCCGGGCGGTGGCCGCGGGTAGGCGCGCACCCGTGCGGGCGCTGCGCTGGGCCTATCCTACCCGGTGCCCGCTTCCGGGGTCAGCCCGGCGCGCCGGGCGGTAGGGTGACGTGCACCGCCCCCCGACTCAACATGACCTCTAGGCTCGGCGCATGGTGACTGCGCGGGCGGTGGATCCCGCCGGAGCGGGGCGGGCGACCATCGACCTGCTCGGTGTGCTGGCGTACGGCGAGCTGTCCGCGTTCGACCGCCTGGCCGAGGACGCGAGGACCGCACCGACCCTCAGTGGCCGGGCCGCCCTTTCGGCCATGGCGGCGGCCGAGATCGGCCATTTCCGGATGCTCGAGGAGCATCTCCGCGGCCTGGACGTCTCCGTCGAGGACGCCATGCGTCCTTTCGTGGCGCAGTGGGATGCCTACCACGCGTCCACCGCGCCCCGGACGTGGCTGGAGTCGCTGGTCAAGGCCTATCTCGGCGACGGGCTGGCGGCCGACTTCTACCGGGAGATCGGGGGCTGGCTCCCCGGCCCGACCGGCGAGCTGGTGCAGCAGGTGCTCGCCGACACCGGGCACAGCGCGTTCGCCGAGCGTGAGGTCAGGGCGGCGTGCGCGAGCAGCAGGCAGGTGCACGACCGGCTCGCCCTGTGGGGTCGCAGGCTGCTCGGGGAGGCCGTCACCCAGGCGCAGCACATCGTGGCCGAGCGCGACGAGCTGGCCGAGTTCATCGTCACCGGCTCCGGTGATCTCTCCGGGCTCGCCACGCTGCTCAGGCGGCTGCAGTCCAACCACGGCAAGCGGATGGCCAAGCTCGGGCTCACCTGAGTTCGCCCAGGGCGGACCGCCCGTCCCCGCCCGGGGCGTTCACCTGCACTAGCCTGGGCCGAGCCAGTTCGACAAACGTGACCAGGAGGTCAACCGGTGGAGGTCAAGATCGGCATCGCGGAGTCCGCGCGGGAGCTCGTGGTGTCCAGCGACCAGACGCCGGACGAGGTCCAGGCGCTGGTCGACGAGGCGTTCACGAGCGACGACGGGCTGCTGCGCCTCGTCGACGACAAGGGGCGCCGTTACCTCGTCCGCGCGTCGCAGATCGCCTACGTCGAGATCGCGCCCGCCACGGCGGGGCGCGTCGGCTTCGCGATCGGCTGAGCCCGGCCTCCGGCCGACCGCACACACCTCCTGGCCACGGTGCACACGTCCTGACCTGTGCACCGTGGTCGGTTGGTGTGTGCGGTCAGCTGTCGAGGGGTGGCTCGGTGAGCGGGAACGGGGGAGTGCCCACCCCCGTCACGCGGTAGCGGCCCCACGGATCGACGTCGCCGACCCGTGCCGTGGCCGTGCTGCCGCCGGCGTTCAGCGCGATGTGGCTCGTCGGCGCGGTGAGCGCCGCGTGCAACCCCGGATCGGCCGCGCCGTCGAGAGCGACCCTCCCGAACCAGTGGAGCTTGCCGTCCTGCGGCTCGTGGCGGGCGTCGAGGATCGCCAGTACCGGCACCTCGCGGCCGTCGACGGTGAGCGTCGCCGGCCCGCGGTAGCCGTCGTCGTCATCCCCTGTTCCGTCAGGCACGGTGTCCTCCTGCGCCGGGCTCGCGGGGGACCAGCCGGAGCGAGGCCGGTGCGGCGGGTGCCACGCCGAGCGCTCCGGAGATGCCGCCCCAGATGAGGGTGGTCAGGTAGTCGGTGAGGGCGCTGCGGCTCATGGTGCGCCGCTCCAGCCACCAGTCGCCCGCGCTCTGCACCATCCCCACGAGCCCCTGCGCCCACGCCTCCGCGCCTCCGGAGTCGAGGCCGAGGCTGCGCTGCCGCTCCCCGATGAGGGTGGCGAGCGTCCGCGCGATCTGCTCCCGCGCGTCGTCGACGACCTCGGCGCCGGGCGCCCGCTCGATCGGGTGGTGCACGACGAACCGCCAGAGCTCCGGCTCGTCCTCGATGCCGGCGAGGAACGCGTCGACGACCCCGCGGATCAGCTCGGCCGGCTCCCTCTCCGGATCCATCTCGGGCGCCATCCGGGCCATCAGGAGGGCGGCCGCCTCCCGGCCGACGGCGCGCTGCAGGTCGGCGCGGTCGGTGAAGTGCCGGTAGAGCACGGGTTTCGTGATGCCGGCCTGCGCGGCGATCTCGGCGACGGAGACGCCGGGGCCGAGTGTCCGGACGGCGTCGATGGCCGCCTGCACCATCTCGGCGCGTCGCTCGGTGCGGCGATGCTGCCGGTCCGGTGGGGGTCCCGGCTTGACAGGTGGCATGTCGTTCGGCACCGTACCAGTGGTAACAGTTACCGCGGGTAACAGCAAGCGTCAGGGGGCGCCATGGCGGGAACCGGAGCGGAACCGGGAATCACGGCGGGCGACCGGGTGCTGGTCACCGGGGCCGCAGGCGGACTGGCTGCCCCGGCGGTCACCCGGCTGCGGGCGCGCGGCGTGCAGGTCGTCGGCCTCGATCTCCAGGCGGACGAGCACACGATCGCCTGCGACATCACCGACGACGCCGCAGTCACCCGTGCCGTCGACGAGGCCGTGGAGCGGCTGGGCGGCCTGGACGCCGTGGTGCACTACGCCGGCATCGGCGTCCCGAACGATGCGGGCGCCCCGCTGGCGCCCGACGCCCTGCGGGTGATCGACGTCAACCTGCTCGGCGCATGGCGGGTCACCGCCGCCGCGTTGCCCGCGCTGCTCGAGGGCCGCGGCGGACGGAAGGGCCGCGTCGTCTTCGTCGCCAGCGAGCTGGCCTACCTGTCGCTCCCGTTCGTGTCCGCGTACAGCGTCGCCAAGCGCGGGATGACCGCCTACGCCGACGCGCTGCGCCTCGAGTACGGCACCGACCTGCACGTCACCACCGTCTACCCCGGCTACGTCCGTACCCCGATCCACGCCGCGGCCCGCGAGGTCGGCCTTGCGCTGGAGGGCCAGGTCCGTCGGGAGGAGGTCGAGGACGTGGTGGCCACCGTGCTGCGCGTCCTCACCGCGGGCCGGCCGCCGCGCGACACCGCGTGCACCCGGGGCGGAGCGGTCGAGCTGTGGGCCGGGCGGCACCTGCCCGGCCTCCTCGGGTCCGCCGTCGCCCGGCGCATCCGCAGGCGCGCCGCCGCAGGCCACTTCGACGGCTCGCCGATCGCCGCCGGCCTCGTCCGCAGGCTGACCCGCCGCAGCGCCGGCACCGAGTCCACCACCGACCCCACCACCCCCGTCAGGGAGAGGAGCGCGTCGTGACCGTGAAGACCCGCAACGACCGGGAGGCCACCGCCGAACGGTTGCTCCGCTCGTCACTCGACCACTCCTACGAGCCGAGCATCGACATCGACTGGGACGCGCCGCTGGTCGAGGGCAGTTGGGGGCTCCCCGAGCACCGGGTGTCGCTCTACGGCACGCAGCTGTGGGAGGGGCTCAGCGACGAGCAGCGGCGCACGCTGTCGGTGCACGAGCTGTGCAGCATCGCCCGCATCGGGCTGTGGTTCGAGATGATCCTCATGCAGATGCTGCTGCGGTACTCCT
The DNA here is from genome assembly GCF_050948425.1 of Pseudonocardia xinjiangensis. Lineage (NCBI taxonomy): Bacteria > Bacillati > Actinomycetota > Actinomycetes > Pseudonocardiales > Pseudonocardiaceae > Pseudonocardia > Pseudonocardia xinjiangensis. The sequence continues at coordinate 1,001,282 of NZ_CP192009.1, forward strand.
ACGACCGCGACCCGCGCCGCCGCCACATCCAGTACGCGCTCGTCGAGATCGCCGACGAGTGCCGCCACTCGGTCATGTTCGCGAAGATGACCGAGCGCTACGGGGTGCCGGACTACGCGCCCCGCCGCCTCACCCACGAGCTCGGCAGGCTGTTCAAGACGATCGCCTCCGGGCCCGCGATGTTCGCAGGCACGCTGTTCGTCGAGGAGATCCTCGACCAGCTCCAGCGCGAGGCCATGCGGGACGAGACGGTCCAGCCGCTCACCCGGATGGTCAACAAGATCCACGTCACGGAGGAGGCACGGCACGTCCGCTACGCCCGCGAGGAGCTGATGCGGATCATGCCCGGCACGAACGCGGCGGAGCGCACCGTCGCCCGCTACCTCTCCTCCCGGGTCGCGTTCGTCGTGGCCCGCAACCTGATCCACCGCGACGTCTACCGCTCGGTGGGCATCGACCCGGCCGCCGGGCACCGGGCGGCGCTGGCCAACCCCCATCACCAGGAGATGCTGCGCTGGTCGGCTCGCAAGCTGGTGCCGTTCCTGCGGGAGCAGGGCCTGATCGGCGGCCCCACCGAGATCCTGTGGCGAAAGGCGCACCTGATCTGATGTCCGTTCGACGATCCGTTCCCGCAGCGGACGGCGTGGCTCTGAACGTCGAGATCGACGGTCCGGCCGACGCGCCGGTCACCGTCGTGCTCGCCCACGGCTGGACACTCGACCTGCGCATCTGGGAGCCGGTCGCCCGGTCGCTCGCCGACGGCCCGGCCCCCGCCCGCGTGGTGCGCTACGACCACCGGGGGCACGGGGTCTCGGCCGCCGTGGATCCGGCGACGATGACCATCGAGCAGCTCGCCGACGACCTCGCCGAGGTGATCGCCGCGACCGCGCCGCACGGCCCGCTGGTGCTCGGCGGCCACTCGATGGGTGGCATGACGCTGATGGCGCTGGCCGAGAGGCACCCGGACGCCCTCGACCGGACGGCCGGTGTCGCGCTCGTGTCCACGGCCAGCGGCGGGCTCGGCGACGGCATGCTCGGCCTGTCCCCGCGCACGGCGCCGCTGGCGCGCCGGTTCGAGGAGCGGGTGTACGGGTCACGCCGGTGGTCCACCCGCTCCCGCATCGGCCGTCCGCGGCTCCTCGCGCCCGCGCTGAACTGGCTGCTGCTGGGCCGGGATGCCGACGCCGAGGCACGGCGGATCACCGCCGAGATGGTCTGCTCCTGCCACCCGCTCACCGTGTCCGGCTTCCGACCCACCCTGAACGCCCACGAGCGGGACGCCGCCCTCGAGGCGTTCGCGTCGATCCCGACCGCGGTGCTCGTGGGATCGCGGGACCGGTTGACGCCGGTGGCCGCCACGCGGCGCATCGGAGCGGCGCTGCCGTCGGCCGAGACGACCATCTACCCGGGTGCGGGGCACATGCTGCCGCTCGAGCGGGCGGTGGGAGTGGGCGGCCGGATCAGCGCGTTGGTGGCGGGCGCGGTACTGGCCGACCGCTGAGCGGCTGCGCCTCCCGTTCGCCGTGGGCGGAAGGTTTCGCCCGGCGTGAAGAAGCCACTGACGACGGACCTGCCGCCGTTAGCGTCCGCGCCATGACCACGCCGAACGGAGCAGTAACCCTCGACGACTCGGTGTTCGACCGGCTGCTGCGGGAGCGGATCGTGCTGCTGCGCGGGGAGATCGACGACGCCGTCGCCACCCGGGTCGTCGCGCAGCTCCTGCTGCTCGCCGCGGAGGACCCGGCCGCCGACATCACGCTCTACATCAACTCACCCGGCGGCTCGGTGTTCGCCGGGCTGGCCATCTACGACACGATGCACGCCATCGAACCGGACGTGTCCACAGTGGCCACGGGGATGGCGGCGTCGATGGGTCAGCTCCTGCTCACCGCCGGCGCGCCCGGCAAGCGGTTCGCCCTGCCGCACGCCGACGTGATGATGCACCAGCCGTCGGGCGGCGCCGGTGGGCCCGAGTCGGACATCGTGATCCGCGCCGGGATGCTGAGCGCGTTGAAGCGCCGGATGGCCGAGCTCACCGCCGAGCACTCCGGGCAGCCGTTCGAGAGGGTCGTGGCCGACTTCGACCGCGACAGATGGTTCACCGCCCGGGAGGCGGCGGACTACGGACTGATCGACCGCGTGATCAGCCGGTAGCGCCGGGGCGACTCGCGGGACGAGAACGGGCGACTCGCGGGGCCAGGGCGGGCGACTCGCGCGCCGGGAACGGGCGACTCGCGGGGCGGGGCGGGCGACTCGCGCGGCGGGAACGGGCGACTCGCGGGGCGGGGCGGGCGACTCGCGCGGCGGGAACGGGCGACTCGCGGGGCGGGGGCGGGCGACTCGCGGGGCGAGAACGGGCGACTCGCGGGGCCGGGGCGGGCGACTCGCGCGCCGGGAACGGGCGACTCGCGGGGCGGGAACGGGCGACTCGCGGGGTGGGGGTCGCGGGGGGTCAGGACTGGACGAGGGGGAAGCCGGCGAGCCCGCGCCAGGCCAGGCTGGACATCAGCGCGACCGCTTCGTCGCGCGGCACGGCCTGGTCGGAGTCGAGCCAGTAGCGGGCGGCCACCTGGCTGAGCCCGACGAGCCCGACGGCCAGCATCCGGGCGCGGGCGGCGTCGAGCCCGGCGTCGGTGGTGACGGCGTCGGCGATCGAGTCGATGCAGCGGGTCAGGGCTCCGTCCACCACGGCGGCGGCCTCCGGCTCGCTGCGCAGGTCGGACTCGAACACCAGGCGGTAGGCCTGGCCCTCGCCCGCCACGAAGTCGAAGTACGCGCTGACCGCGCCGTGGACGCGCTCCTGGTTGTCGGTGGTGGTGCCGATGGCCTGCTCCACGCGGGTCACCAGTTCATCGGCGTAGGTGGTGAGCAGCGCCCGGTAGAGCTCGAGCTTGCCGGGGAAGTGCTGGTACAGCACCGGCTTGCTGACCCCGGCCCGCTCGGCGATGTCGTCCATCGCGGCGGCGTGGTAACCGTGGGCTGCGAACACGTCACGGGCGGCCAGCAGCAGCTGGGCCCGTCGTGCTGTGCGGGACAACCGGCCACCGCGCTGCGCCGGCGCCGACGTCTCGGACATGCGGATCGCCTCCGTTCGTCCGCCCGGCTGGGCGGAGTGCACACCCTACCGGTGGGTAGGGCGGAATCCACGCAACCGAAGGCTGTTGGTCACCACGAACACCGAGCTGAACGCCATGGTGGCTCCGGCGATCATGGGGTTCAGCAGCCCGGCGGCGGCCAGCGGCAGGGCGGCGACGTTGTAGGCGAACGCCCAGAACAGGTTGCCCTTGATCACGGCGAGGGTGCGCCGCGACAGCCGGATGGCGTCGACGGCGTCCAGCAGGTCGCCGCGCACCAGCGTGAGGTCACTCGCCTCGATCGCGGCGTCGGTGCCGGTGCCCATGGCCAGGCCGAGGTCGGCGGCGGCCAGCGCCGCTGCGTCGTTGACCCCGTCACCGATCATCGCGACGACCTTGTCCTCGGCCTGCAGCCGCTTCACCACGGCGGCCTTGTCCTCCGGCGCCACCTCCGCGATCACCGCGTCCGCGGCGATGCCGACCTCGGCCGCCACGGCGCGTGCGGCGGCCCCGTTGTCGCCGGTGAGCAGCATCGCCGTGAGGCCGAGCCGGTGCAGTTCGCGCACCGCTTCCGCGCTCGTGGGCTTCACCGTGTCGCCCACGACGACCAGCGCCCGCGCGACGCCGTCCCACGCCACCCCGACGGCCGTGTTGCCGCCGGCCTCGGCCGCGTCCCGGGCCGCCGCGAGGTCGGGGGGCAGCGCGATGGCGTGCTCCGCGAGCAGCGCCGGACGTCCGACGAGCACCGCGTGCGCCACCACCTCCCCGGTCGCGTCGCCCTTCGACAGGACCTCCGCGACCACACCGCGTACGCCGAGACCGGGCAGGCTCTCGAACTCGGCCACGTCGGGGAGGGACCCGGTGGCCGTCTCGGCGGCTGCGGCGATCGCCCGGCCGATCGGGTGCTCGGAGGCTGCTTCCACGGCGCCGGCGAGACGCAGCGCGGTGTCCTCCTCGACCCCGTCGACGGTGTGCACGCCGCGGACCACCATGGCGCCGGTGGTGACGGTGCCGGTCTTGTCCAGCACGACGGTGTCCACCCGCCGGGTGGACTCGAGCACCTCCGGGCCCTTGATGAGGATGCCGAGCTGCGCGCCGCGACCGGTGCCGACCAGCAGAGCCGTCGGTGTGGCCAGCCCCAACGCGCACGGGCAGGCGATGATCAGCACGGCGACCGCGGCGGTGAAGGCCGGGGCGGCGCCGTCGCCTGTGCCCAGCCAGAACCCCAGCGTCGCCACCGCGATCGCGATCACCGCCGGTACGAATACCCCCGAGACCCGGTCGGCGAGCCGCTGCACCGCGGCCTTGCCGTTCTGCGCGTCCTCCACGAGCCGGGCCATCCTGGCCAGCTGGGTGTCGGCTCCGACCCGCGTGGCCCGCACGACGAGCCTGCCCCCGGCGTTGACGCAGCCGCCGACGACCGCGTCGCCGGGACGGACCTCGGCGGGCACCGACTCACCGGTGACCATCGACGCGTCGACGGCCGAGCTGCCGTCCTCCACCTCGCCGTCGGTGGCGATCGTCTCGCCGGGGCGAACGACGAACCGGTCGCCGACGCCGAGCCGGCCGACGGGGATACGTACCTCGGAACCGGCACGCAGCACCGAGACGTCCTTGGCGCCCAGGTCGAGCAGGGCCTGCAGCGCCGCGCCGGCCCGGCGCTTCGAGCGGGCCTCGACGTACCGCCCGGCCAGGATGAACACCGTGACCGCCGCGGCGACCTCGAGGTAGATCGCGTCCGCCCCGGCGCCCGGGGCGACGGTGAAGGTGAACGGGTGGGTCATCCCCGGGGTGCCCGCGGTGCCGAGCAGGAGCGCGTACAGCGACCAGCCGAGCGCGGCCAGCGTGCCCATCGAGACGAGCGTGTCCATGGTGGCCGCGCCGTGGCGCAGGTTGGTCCACGCCGCCCGGTGGAACGGCCACGCCCCCCACGCGACGACGGGCGCGGCGAGGGTGAGCGAGATCCACTGCCAGTAGGTGAACTGCAGCGCGGGCACCATCGCGAACGCGAGCACCGGTGCGGCCAGGACGGTGGAGAGGACCAGCCGGTGGCGCAGCGCGCGTGTCGGGTCGGGGGCATCGGCGGGTGGCTCACCGGGTTCGGACGAGGGCGGCGCAGGCAGCGCGGCGGTGTAGCCGGCCGCCTCCACCTGCGCGACGAGCGCCGTCGGTTCGAGGTCGGCCGGGTAGTCGACGCGCGCCTTCTCGGTGGCGTAGTTGACCGAGGCCGTGACGCCGGGGAGCTTGTTGAGCTTCCGCTCCACGCGGTTGGCGCAGGACGCGCAGGTCATGCCCCCGATGCTCAGCTCGATCCGGCTCAGGGCGGCGGGCGGTGCGCCGTCGGTGGTCGTGGTGGGGGAGACCAGTGCCCGGTCCGTCGACGGTTCGCTGGCCAGGTTGCTCATCGAGCCTCCCTCGTCGGGACGGTGAACTCGGCGGTGCGCACGGCGCCGTCGTGCCGGAAGTCGAGGAAGAGCCGGTAGGTGCCGGCGGTGGGCACGTCGGCGGTGAACGCGATTCCCGGCCCGGAGCGGTCGGTGGGTGTCGGCGTGGCGGCGTCGGGATGGACGTGCAGGTAGGTCAGGTCGCTCTGGCGCAGCGCGACGAGATGGCCGAACGCGCCCAGGTAAGGCTCGAGGTCGGTGACCGCCGCGCCGTCCTTGCTGACCGTGGCGAAGACCTGCGACGGGCCGCCGGGGACGAGATCGCCGTCGAGACGGACCTGGTAGCCCCCGACCTGCGCCACCCGGGAGGGAGCTGACGGGACCGGCTCGAAGTCGCCTGCGGCGAACAGGTCGGTGCCGAGGACGAGCTCGGGGCCGCCGGTGGGGACGAAGTCGGCGTAGACGCGGTAGACCCCGGCCTCGGGGAGCGTGATCGGGACGCGCCAGACGCCGCCGGGGCCGAGCGTGGGATGCAGGTGCTGGAAGCCGGAGGTGTCGCGCCGCACGACGATGAGGTGCAGCCGCTTCTCGTGCTCGACGTCGAACGCCGTGACCGGGCTGCCGTCCGAGCCGGTGATCGTGAAGGCGAGCTCGCCGGAGGTCCGGGGACGGTACGTGGTGGTCTTCGGGACCAGTGTGTACCCGGCCGCCGTGTCCACGAGCCCGGCGGACACGATCTCGCCGGCCCGGTGGGAGTGCCCGTCCGCGGCGGTGGGGGCGCCGACGGTGGTGTGGCCGCCTGCGCCGTGCGCGTCGGGGCCGGTCGGCAGCGGCGCCGCCACGGCGGGTGCGGGCGCGGGGGCGGGCCCGCCAACGGCTGCGCCGATGCTCCAGGCCGCCCCGAAGGCCAGCGCCAGCGCCGCTGCGTAGGCCGACAGCCGCACCGCTGCGTTCATCCCCCGCCTCCCGTTGCTCCCGCCTGTACAACGGGCGCGACGCCCTTTCGGTAGCGCCATTGGTGGTAAAGATACCAGAGGGGGGTATAGAACGTAGGCTTTCGCACCCCACTGCGGAGTGGCAGCGAGGGCTCGAGGGTGGCCGCCGCGCAGTCCATCAGGTATTCCTCGGTTCGTGTCCTCCGCCGCGCATGCCTTCGTCCGACCGTTCGTCGGCCGGACCGCGCCGCCTGCTCCGGTGGCCCCGGAGGTGGCGCCGCTCGCCGATCCCGCCACCATGCCCCGCCGCGATCCGCTCGGGCGGCCGTGGCCTGGCCGGGAGGTCACCTCGGGCGGCGTCACGTTGCACGTGCGCGAGACGCCCGGCCCCGACGGGGTGGCGGCCGTGTACGTCCACGGGCTGGCCGGCTCGGCCACGAACTGGACCGACGTCGCAGGCCTGCTCGGCACGCGGGCGGAGGGGGTCGCCGTCGACCTGCCCGGCTTCGGGCTGTCGCGTCCGCTCGCCTCGCGCGACTACTCACCCGCCGGCCACGCCGACGCGCTGCTGTGCTTCCTGGCAGGCCGGGGCCGTCCGGTGCACCTGCTGGGCAACTCCTTCGGCGGCGCCGTCGCGATGACCGTGGCGGCGCGGCGTCCCGAGCTCGTCCGCACCCTCACCCTGATCTCGCCCGCGGTGCCGGACCTCAGACCTGATCCGCGACGGCTGTCGGACCCGCGGATGGTGCTCGCGATGATGCCGGTGCTCGGCCGGTGGGCCCGCGCGGAGCTGGCGGCGCAGAGCCCCCGGACCCGGGCCGACCAGGTGGTGCGGCTGTGCTTCGGCAACCCGAGCCTCGCCACCGAGCACCGGCTCGCGGAGACGGCCGCGGAGTTCGAGGCCAGGGCCCGGCTGGAGTGGGCGCGGGAGGCCGTCGAGCTCACCGGGAAGGCGATGATCGCGAGCTGGCTGCGCAAGGGGTCGCTGTGGTCCACGGCGGCCCGGGTGAAGGCGCCGACGCTCGTGGTGTGGGGCGACCGGGACCGGCTCGTGGCGCCCCGGCTCGCCCGGCGCACGGTCGCGACGGTGCCCGGGTCGCGGCTGCTGATGCTCCCCGGCGTCGGGCACGTCGCCCAGATCGAGGCGCCTGACGAGGTGGCACGCGCCGTGGCCGGCATGTGGGATGCCGTTGCCGCGGGTCGCTGGTAGGACTGGTCGTACGGGAAGATTCGGCCCGGCCCCGGTGTTGCCAACAGCAGGTATCGAAGATCTCGCAGGACGACCGAACGAGGAGTTCCCACCATGGCGTTACCGCCGCTCGTGGAGCCGGCCGCCGAGCTGACCAAGGAAGAGGTGGAGCGCTACAGCCGCCACCTCATCATCCCCGACGTCGGGATGGCCGGTCAGAAGCGGCTGAAGAACGCGAAGGTGCTGGTGGTCGGGGCCGGCGGCCTGGGCAGCCCGGCGCTGCTCTACCTCGCCGCCGCGGGCGTCGGCACGCTCGGCATCGTGGAGTTCGACGTCGTCGACGAGTCCAACCTGCAACGGCAGGTCATCCACGGCCAGTCCGACGTCGGCCGGTCCAAGGCGGAGTCGGCACGCGACTCCATCAAGGAGATCAACCCGTTCGTCGAGGTGCGGCTGCACGAGACGCGGCTCGAGAGCTCCAACGTGCTCGACATCTTCCGGGACTACGACCTGATCCTGGACGGCACCGACAACTTCGCCACCCGCTACCTGGTGAACGACGCCGCGGTCCTGCTGGGCAAGCCGTACGTCTGGGGCTCGATCTTCCGCTTCGAGGGCCAGGCGTCGGTGTTCTGGGACGACGCCCCCAACGGCAAGGGCCTCAACTACCGCGACCTCTACCCCGAGCCGCCCCCGCCGGGAATGGTCCCCTCGTGCGCCGAGGGTGGCGTGCTGGGTGTGCTGTGCGCGTCGATCGGCTCGATCATGGTCAACGAGGCGATCAAGCTGATCACCGGCATCGGGGAGCCGCTGCTCGGCAGGCTGATGGTGTACGACGCCCTCGAGATGAGCTACCGCACCATCAAGATCCGCAAGGACCCGAGCTCGCCGAAGATCACCGAGCTGATCGACTACGACGCGTTCTGCGGCGTGGTCTCCGAGGACGCGCAGTCCGCGGCGGCCGGCAACACGATCACCGCCCTCGAGCTCAAGGAGATGATCGACGCGGGCAAGGACTTCGCGCTGATCGACGTCCGGGAGCAGAACGAGTACGAGATCGTCAGCATCCCGGGTGCCACGCTCATCCCGAAGGACCGCATCCTCTCGGGAGAGGCGCTGTCGGAGATCCCGCAGGACAAGCCGGTGGTGCTGCACTGCAAGTCGGGCGCGCGGTCCGCCGAGGCGCTGTCCGCACTGCACAAGGCGGGCTTCAAGGACGCCGTGCACGTGGGCGGCGGGGTGCTGGCGTGGGTCAAGCAGGTCGACCCGTCGCTGCCGTCGTACTGAGGTGCGCCGGGATATCACCTCAACACGTGCGGTGAGGCCGATACCCGAGCAGTAGCACCGAATGTCGTAACAGAGAGGGCCGGGTCGCCAGTGCGACCCGGCCTTCTCTGTACGGAGCGTGACCCTGACCTGGGGCAGCGCGCCGGATGGAGCAGTGACAAAAGATCGTCCGTCCGGGTACCGTTCCGATCTCGGAAAGATCAATCGGATCCTGCGGCGCCGTGGCGTTGGGGTGCGCGCACGTGCGCAGCAACGGTGGCCTGACGGAGCGGCCGCCGTTTCGGCGTGTCGTCCGTCACCCGGCGATGGGGGTCGCACTGGTGGACGACAACGCGAGACGCTGCGCCCTGCCCGGGTGCGAAACGACGATCGAGGACATCCCAGGACGCCCTGCCCGGCGCTACTGCTCGGCGGCGCACCGCGCTGCTGCCCGCCAGGCCCGACGCGCTTCGATGCGACCCGATCAGAACGCGCGTCTGGCGGAGACCCTGCCGTGGCTCGTCGAACCCGTCGACGAGGTGCCGTCCACCTACCCCCGGCCCCGGGCCGGGCGGGTCGAGACCCCGCACGTCGAGGTGGCCACCACCCCCGTCCGCGGGTCCCGGGCCGGCGGCGGCATCGCCGCCCGGGTGCGGGCCGGGCTGGCCCGCGGCGCGGACGAACCGCCGACGCGGAGACGGCGCGCCGTGGCCGTGCTGGGGGTCGCGGGGATCCTGGCCGGGGGTTACGCCGTCACGGCGTCGGAACCGGCGAGCACGGTCCGCGCGGTGCCCGCCCAACCCGTACCGGGCCCGGAGTCGGAGACCGAGTGGGTCGCCCGCGCGCAGGTCACCCTGACGTCGGTGAACCGCCAGCTCGACACGATCGCCCAGACCGAGGACGCCTGGAACCGGCTGCCGGAGGAGCGCCGTGCCACCGTGCCGGCGGAGCCCGTGCAGGCGTTGAAGGAGCGCAAGGCACTGCTGGAACGGCGCAAGGCCACCCTGCAGTCCCAGATCGACACCTATCGCTCCCTCGACCGCACGAAGGACGACCTCAAGCTCACCGAGCAGCACCTCGACGCGGTCGAGAAGGCGCTGCAGGACCCACCGGCGGAGCCGCAGCGATCCCCGGAGCAGGCGTCGGTGATCGCCGCCCTCGACGAGCAGCGCGACCTGCGGCTGCGCCAGCGGGACGCGAAGCGCGAGGAGCTGGAGAGCCTGGAGAAGGGGGTGGAGAGCGCGCTGCGCGCCCCCCTGCCCGACGACGGCCAGGCCACCGCCGAGGTGAGCAACGAGGTCCTCGACGTCATCCGGACCGGCGGTCGCGGTGACGACGACGAACGCAAGCGTGGTGCCGCCCCGCGCCGGCCGGACGTGCTCGCGCGGGAGGAACGGCAGCAGCGGGAACGGCAGGACACCCCGACCGGCGGTCCTCCCGACCCCCGTGGACCGGGCGACGAGACGGCGAAGCGCAGCGGCGACCCGGATCGGCGCGCCGACGGGGCCGACCGCGACCGGCAGAGCGGCGACAACCGTCTCGGCCCTGTGGTCGGGCTCGGTGGCACCGTGGCCGACCTGGTGACCGGTGGCGGTGAGCGCACCCGTGACAACGGTGGGGCTCGCGGCGGCGCCGCGGCTGGCGGCGCCGACCCTCGCGCCGCAGGCACCAGAGGCGACCGGAGCGACGGCCCCGGTCGTGCCGGTGCCGGATCGGCGCCCGGAGCCGACGGCGGTGTCCGGTCCGGTGTGGCGTCGGCTGCGTCCGGTGCGGTGAGCGGGGTCGCGGGTGCCGTCGGCGGTGTGCTGGGTGGTTCCGGGGCGGGCGCCGGTGAGCGTGGGCGTGGTCAGGACAGCAGCAGCGGCAGTAGCGAGCGCGGCGGTGACCGGCAGGACGGTCGCCGGAGCGGCGCTGAGGGTGTCCGGTCGGGTGTGGCGTCGGCTGCGTCCGGTGCGGTGGGCGGGGTCGCGGGTGCCGTCGGCGGTGTGCTGGGTGGTTCCGGGGCGGGCGCCGGTGAGCGTGGGCGTGGTCAGGACAACAGCAGCAGCCGCAGCAGTGGCCGCGACGGTGGCCGGGAGAGCAGCGGCCGGGCGAGCGGTGGCCGGAGCGGCGCTGAGGGTGTGCGGTCGGGTGTGGCGTCGGCTGCGTCCGGTGCGGTGGGCGGGGTCGCGGGTGCCGTCGGCGGTGTGCTGGGTGGTTCCGGGGCGGGCGCCGGTGAGCGTGGGCGTGGTCAGGACAACAGCAGCAGCCGCAGCAGTGGCCGCGACGGTGGCCGGGAGAGCAGCGGCCGGGAGAGCAGCGGCCGGGAGAGCGGTGGCCGGGAGAGCGGTGGTGCGACGGCCGGTGGTCGCTCCGGGGGCAGCGACTCCTCCGGAGGCGATCGGGCCGCCGGCCTGATCCGGCAGGTCAGCCGGGTGATCGGCGGCGAGGGGTCGGGGAGCCGGTCCGGCGGGCAATCGGACGAAAGCAGCGGGAGCCGCGGCGACCGGAGCGGCGGCGACAGCGGCCGCGCCCGGTCGGGCGGCAGTGACGGCCGGAGCAGCGGCGAGAACGGCCGGGCCCGGTCCGGAGCCGAGGGCGGTGGCCGGAGCGGCGGCGAGTCGTCGGGCGGCACCAGGTCGGGTGGCGGGTCGTCGCGCGGCTCGAGCGAGCAGGGTTCGGGCGGGAACCGTGGCGGCTCGTCGTCCGAGGCGAAGCTGGCCCGGGCCGCGCTCGGTGTGGTCGGGGCGGCCCGGCAGATCGACTCGGCTCTGCGCAACCGCGGGGGGTCCGACGGCGACAACGGCTCCGACCGCTCCGAGAAGTCGGCTCGCTCCGGCTCCCGCGAGAGCGGCGGGTCGCAAGGCTCCGGGCGGAGCCAGAACGCGAAGCGCAGCGAGTCGTCGCGGTCGGGGTCGTCGGAGTCGACGGCCTCCGAGTCGCGGTCGTCGCGGTCGGAGTCGTCGCGGTCGGGGTCGAAGGCTCCCCAGTCGAAGGCCCAGCGGCAGAAGTCCCAGGAGTCGGGCCAGAGGTCCTCGGGCGGGCGGTCGAGCAGCCAGGAGTCGGGCCGGCAGCAGTCCGACGGGTCGTCGGGGCGCGGTCAGGGCGGCGGATCGAAGGCCGAGAAGTCGTCCCAGAAGTCCTCACAGCAGTCGAGCCGGCAGTCGTCGTCCGGCTCGTCGGACGACTGATGACCATGGCCGATACCATGCGCAACAGGATCAGCTCCGCGTGGCGGTCCCGATCCACACCGGGTCGCAGGTAGCGTGCCGACCGTGACAGGTGTCCCCGTCCTCCCGCAGGTCGCCCTGGTCGGGAGCGCCCTGCCACAGCACGTCCGCACGGCGTTCGGCGTGGGGGAGTCCGAGCCACGCCCGGTGGTCTGGGCGGGCCGACGTGCGTGGCACTGCGGAGACGTCCTGGTCCGGCCGGTTGCCGACAACGCGGTCGCCGCGTGGTCGGCCCGCGTGCTCGAGGGGCTCGAGGTGGAAGGGCTGCGGCTGGCGCGCCCGATCCGCTCCTCCGACGGCCGTTGGGTGGTGGCAGGCTGGGCCGCGAGCCGGTTCGTCGCAGGCACCATCGAACCGCGTCACGACGCGGTGGTCGAGGTCGCCACCCGCCTGCATGCGGCCACCGCCGCCCTGCCCCGGCCGCGGCTGCTCGACGATCGCGACGACCTGCTCACGCGCTCCGCGGCGGGGGCGTTCGGGGAGCGCAGGCTGGCGCTCGACCAGGCGAAGGGCGGCGAGCTCTACACCGCGCTGGCCACGTACCGCAGGCCGGTCCGCAGCGCCCCGCAGGTGGTGCACCCGGAGCTGTTCGGCGCCGTCCTGTTCGACCACGACGGCAGGCCCGCGCTGATCGAGCTGACGCCCGCCTGGCGGCCGAAGGAGTGGGCGGCGGCCGTCGTGGTGGTCGACGCGCTCGCGTGGGGCGGCGCCGACGACGAGCTCATGAAGAGGTGGGCGCACCTGTCGGAGTGGCCGCAGATGCTGCTGCGCGCGCTGCTGTACCGGCTGGCGCTGCACGCCCAGCACCCGGAAGCCTCGGCGCGCACCCTGGCCGGTCTCGACCGGGTGGCGCGCCTGGTGGCTCCGCTGCTCTGACGAGCAGGCGTCAGCGGGCCGGTACCTCCGTCGACGTGGCGAACCTGGCGATCGTGCCGGCGATCGCATTGGTGAAGTTGTCGAGCGCCGTCTGGTCGAGGTTGTCGACGCGGTCGCAGGCCGAGTGGTAGCAGACGTCGTAGACCTGCCCGGCCTGCCCGCCCCACGCCTGGGCCTGCTCGGGCGTCTTGGTGCCGGCGTCACCGGCGAGGACGCCACCCGAGGGGATCCCGGCTTCGACGAACGGGGCGAAGTCCGAGTCACCCTCGAACGGGTAGAGCTCGGCCGTGATGCCGGTGGCGGCCATCTCCTCCATGAGCACCCGGCCTACCGCGGCCGACCCGGGCGGTCCGGACCGGGAGCCCCGGCCGCTCGCGCCGCCCTGGACGAAGTAGGCGGCGTTCGGTGAGGCCAGCATGTCCAGGTTGAGATAGAGGGCGATCGCGGCCCGGTCCTGTTCCGAGAGCCCCTCGACGTACTCGGTGGAGCCGACGAGGTCCTCCTCCTCCGCTCCCCAGAACGCGAAGCGGACGGCGTTGGTGACCTGCGGGGAGCCGCCCATCCGCGTGGCGATCTCCAGGAGGGTTCCCACCCCTGAGGCGTTGTCGTTGATCCCTGGACCTTCCTCCACGGAGTCGAGGTGGGCCCCGGCCAGCACCACGCGGTCGGGCGAACCGGTGCGGGTCTGCGCCACCACGTTGCGGATGAGGCTCTGCTCTCCCCGGCTCCGGAACCTGAAGGTCGGTGTGGTGACGTCGAAGCCGGCGTTGCGCAGAACCCCGGCCACGTAGTCGACGCTCGCGTCGTAGCCCGGCCCCGGCGAGGCGCGATTTCCCCCGTTGCGGTCGGCGATCTGCTCCAGCGCCGAGGCGTGGGTCATGGCGCCCGGCCCGGTCGCACCCTCCACCAGCTGGGCGCGCAGCGGACCGGCGCCCGAGGGCACGGGCCCCGGGGTCGAACCGGTCGACGTGCAACCGGCGAGAACGGCGGCGACGACCGCGAGCACACCTGCGGTCCACGCGGCGGATCGGTGCCGGGCCCCGGACGGGTGCGCCGGCACCTGTTCAGCGCTGTTGGCGGCTCCACGCACTTGTGCCTCACATCCGCGCCCAGGGTGAGTGAGCGCTGCTTTGCGTTCATGTCACACGGAACCGACTGCGTGGTAACGCGCTGTTCCTAGCGTTGCCCGCGACGGCAGCGACGCCTACGGACGCCCCGAGTGGCGTTCGCCCTACTCGACCTCAGCCCACCCGGAGGCCCGGCGTGACGACGTCACCTGACGCACATCCTGCCCGAAACCGGCTCGCCGGGCGCTGGATCGACCATTGGGACCCCGAAAATCCCTCTTTCTGGGAACGCACCGGCGCGAAAGTCGCTAACCGTAACCTCTGGTACTCCATCCTCAGCGAGCACATCGGATTCTCGATCTGGTCGATCTGGTCCGTCCTGGTGCTCTTCATGGGCCCGGAGTACGGGATCGACGCCTCCCAGAAGTTCATTCTGGTGGGGGTCCCCACGCTGGTGGGCGCGGTGCTGCGGTTGCCGTACTCGTTCGCCGTGGCCCGTTTCGGCGGCCGGAACTGGACGATCGTCAGTGCCGCCCTGCTGCTGCTCCCGACGATTTTCGCCGCGATCGTCATCCAGCCGGGAACATCGTTCACGACGTTCCTCGTGGCGGCCGCGGTCGCGGGTGTCGGCGGTGGCAACTTCGCCTCGTCCATGACCAATATCAACACGTTCTTTCCCGACTCCCGTAAGGGCTGGGCGCTCGGTCTGAACGCGGGCGGCGGCAACATCGGGGTGCCGGTGATCCAGCTCGTCGGGTTGCTGATCATCGCGACTGCGGGCGCCGGGGCGCCGCGGATCCTGCTCGGTGTCTACATCCCGCTGATCGTGGTGGCCGCGCTGCTCGCCGCGCTGAACATGGACAACCTGACGTCGGTGCGCAACGACACCGGTGCCTTCCGGGAGTCGATCCGGGAGAGCCAGACGTGGGTGATGTCGCTGCTCTACATCGGGACGTTCGGGTCGTTCATCGGCTACAGCTTCGCGTTCGGGCTGGTGCTGCAGAACCAGTTCGGCCGCACGCCGCTGCAGGCGGCTGCGGTGACGTTCATCGGGCCGCTGCTCGGCTCGCTGGTGCGTCCCTACGGGGGGAAGCTCGCCGACTCCTACGGTGGCGCGAAGATCACCTTCTGGAACTTCATCGCCATGGCGGTGGCCACGGGAGTGGTGCTGGTGGCCTCGGCGATGCACTCGCTCGCGCTGTTCACGGCCGGGTTCGTGCTGCTGTTCGCGCTCAGCGGGGTGGGCAACGGCTCGACCTACAAGATGATCCCGGCGATCTTCCGCGGGCAGGCCAGGATCGCGATCGCCGGCGGTGCCGATGAGCAGCCGGCACTGCTGCGGGCGCGGCGGATCTCCGGGGCGGTGATCGGCATCGTCGGCGCGGTCGGTGCGCTGGGCGGGCTGTTCATCAACCTCGCCTTCCGGGAGGCCTTCCTCACGGCGAAGTCCGGCGACCCCGCGTTCTGGTCCTTCCTCGCCTTCTACGTGGTGTGCACCGTGGTCACCTACGCCGTCTACCTGCGACCTGCCGCGGCGGAGGCCACTCACCCGCGGTTCGCGCACGCCGGCGTGTGAGCCCGGCAGCGGTTCTGGCGACGTCGAAGGGCGTCGCCACCCACTGCCCGTACTGCGCGCTGCAGTGCGGGCAGTGGGTCGACGGCAAGGGGAGCGTCGAAGGGCGCGAGTTCCCCACCAACCGGGGCGGGCTCTGTCAGAAGGGCTGGACGGCGGGCACGCTGCTCACGCACCCGGAACGGCTGACGACCCCGCTCCTGCGCCCGTCGCGGTCGGCCGATCTCGCGCCGGTCGGTTGGGATGCCGCGCTGGCGCACGTGTCGCGGCAGCTCGCCGCGCTGCGCGCCGAGCACGGCCCCGACTCGGTCGCGGTCTTCGGTGCCGGTGGCCTGACAAACGAGAAGTCCTACCTGCTGGGCAAGTTCGCACGGGTCGCGCTGGGCACGTCGCAGATCGACTACAACGGCCGGTTCTGCATGTCCTCGGCGGCTGCCGCCGGCAACCGCGCGTTCGGCGTCGACCGGGGCCTGCCGTTCCCGGTCACCGACCTGGACGACGCCGAGGTCGTGGTGCTCGCGGGGGCGAACGTCGCGGAGACGATGCCCCCGCTGATGGGCCATCTCGGCGGGGCCCGGCTCGTGGTCGTCGACCCGCGGCGTACGCCCACGGTGGAGCGGGCGATCGCCGGCGGCGGGATGCACCTGCAGCCGGTGCCCGGCACCGACCTGGTGCTGGCACTGGGGATGCTGCACGCCGCCGTCACCGACGGCTGGCTCGACGCCGACTACCTCGCCGACCGCACCACCGGTTTCGACGACGCGTGGCGGGTGGCGGCGCAGTGGTGGCCCGAGCGGGCCGAACGGGTCTGCGGGGTGCCCGCCTCCGACATGCGCACGGTGGTGGGGTGGCTCGGGGCGGCGTCGCGGCGCTACGTCCTCACCGCGCGGGGCGCCGAGCAGCACGCACACGGCGTCGACACCGTCACCGCGTGGATCAACCTGGCGCTCGCGCTGGGCCTGCCGGGACGTCCGGGCTCGGGCTTCGGGACGATCACCGGGCAGGGCAACGGGCAGGGCGGGCGCGAGCACGGCCAGAAGTCCGACCAGCTGCCGGGCTACCGCTCGATCACCGACCCGGCCGCCCGGGAGCACGTCGCAGGCGTGTGGGGGGTGGCGCCCGACGCGCTGCCGGGGCCGGGACGCAGCGCCACGGAGCTGCTGGCCGCGCTGGGTCGCCCCGGCGGTCCGAAGGCGCTGCTCGTGTTCGGCTCCAACGTGCTCGTGTCCGCGCCCGACGGGAACTCCGTGGCCGATCGGCTCGCCGCGCTCGACCTGCTGGTGGTGGCCGACGTCTTCCCCAGCGAGACGGCGATGGCCGCCGATGTCGTGCTGCCCGTGGCGCAGTGGGCGGAGGAGGAAGGCACGATGACCAACCTGGAGGGCAGGGTGCTGCGCCGGCGCCGGGCGCTGCGCCCACCGGCCGGGGTGCGCACCGACCTCGAGGTGATCGCGGGGCTCGCCGCCGAGCTGGGAGCCGCGGGATTCCCCGCCGACCCCCGTGCCGTGTTCGACGAGCTGCGCGCGGCGTCGGCGGGTGGGACTGCCGACTACTCCGGGATCAGCTACGACCGGCTCGACGCGGGCGAGGCCCTGCACTGGCCCTGCCCCGCACCACTGCCGGGTGCGCCGGTCCATCCGGGCACCCCGCGGCTGTTCACCGAGCGGTTCGCCCACGCCGACGGGCGCGCGCGGGTGGTCGCCGTCGAGCACACCGAGGCCGCCGAGCTGCCGGATGACGAGCATCCGCTGCGGGCCACCACGGGCCGGGTGCTGGTGCACTACCAGTCCGGAGCGCAGACCCGGCGGGTGGAGGAGCTGGCCGGGATCGCGCCGGAGTCGTTCGTCGAGGTGCACCCCGACACCGCCACGCGGGCGGGGCTGGCCGACGGGGAGTGGGCGCGGGTCGTGTCGCGGCGCGGCACGGCGACGGCGAGGGTGCGCTGCGTGCCGTCGCTGCGGCCGGACACCGTGTTCCTGCCGTTCCACTTCGGCGGGGAGCAGGCGGCGAACCTCCTCACCAACCCGGCGCTGGATCCGATCAGCCGGATGCCGGAGTTCAAGGTGTGCGCGGTGCGGCTGGAGCCGATGGCCTGAAGGACCACCACCCACATCCGGTGGCCACCGTGCACATGTCAGGACGTGTGCCCGGTGGCCACGTCCTGTGTGCGGCCGGCCACGGGTTCCGCTCACGTGTGCAGCCTGCCGATGTGCGGTCCGGTTTACGCCCGCGTCACGCGCCGTCCCGCCCATGTAACTGGGGCTGCCTACCGTCGGTGGCCGTGAGCAGGCGAATCGTTGTGGTGGGGCACGGGATGGTCGGCGCCCGGTTCGTCGAGGAGGTGCGCCGCCGCGACCCGCACGGAGCGAGGGTGCGGCTCACGGTTCTCGGTGCCGAGCCGCGCCCGGCGTACAACCGCGTCCTGCTCTCCACGGTGCTGGCGGGCGGGCTGTCGGCGCGGGCGGTGGAGCTGCACCCGGCCGGCTGGGCGGCGCGCCAGCGGGTCGACCTCCGCCTCGGCGTCACCGCCACCGCGATCGACCGGAGTCGCCGCGCCGTCCACACCGGGTCCGACGGGATCGAGCCCTACGACGAGCTCGTGCTCGCCACCGGCAGCCGGGCCTGGCTGCCCCCGATGGACGGTCTCGACGACGCGAGCGTGGCGACGTTCCGGGACATCGCCGACTGCGAGCGGATCATCGGCCTCGCCCACCCCGGCGCGCGGTTCGTCGTGCTCGGCGGCGGCCTGCTGGGCTGCGAGGCGGCCCGGGGGCTGGCCGGGCGCGGGGTGCGCGTCACCCTCGTGCACCCGAAGCAGCACCTGATGGAACGCCAGCTCGACGCCGGTGCGGGCGAGGTGCTGGCGGCCACGCTGCGCCGGCTCGGCGTCGACGTCCGGCTCGGGGTGGAGGCGCAGGCCTGGGAGCCCGGCTACGGGCTGCGCTGCGGCGACAACGGCGTCGACGAGCTCGTCGCCGCCGACGCGCTGGTGGTCGCCGCCGGAGTGCGGGCCGAGACCGACCTCGCGGTCGCTGCCGGCATCGCGGTGGACCGTGGCGTTCTCGTGGACGACCGGCTGGCCACGTCGGATGCGCGGGTGCACGCGATCGGTGACTGCGCCCAGCACGCCGGCACGGCCGCCGGCCTGGTGCAGCCGGGCTGGGAGCAGGCCGCGGTGCTCGCCGACCTCCTCACCGGAGCCGACCCCGTGGCGCGCTACGGGGGGACGCCGTCGGTCACCCGGCTCAAGGCCCGTGGGGTGGACCTCGCCACCGTGGGGGATCCGGCGGCCCTGGACGGGCCCGGCGCCGAGGTGCTGCGCTTCGCCGACCCGGTCGGCGGCCGCTACGCCACCCTGGCGCTTCAGGGCGACCGCGTGGTCAGCGGCGCCATGATCGGTCTCCCCGACGCGGCGGCGTCCATGATCCAGTTCTACGACACCGGCTCGCCCGCCCCGGCCGACCGGCTCGGGCTGCTGCTCGGCCGCGCCCTCCCCGGGGCTCCGGAGACCGCCGACCCCACCCGGCTGCCGGCGTCCGCGGTGGTGTGCCGCTGCAACACGGTGACGAAGGGCGCGCTCGTGGCCGCGTGGCGGGGCGGGGCCACCGACGTCGCCGCGCTCAGCCGGGCGACCCGCGCCGGCACCGGATGCGGGAGCTGCGGCGACGCGGTCCAGGGGATCTGTACGTGGCTGGCCGAGAGTGACCCCCCGGTGCTCAGCCCGGTTCGACAGGAGGGTGCCGCATGAACAGCATCGACCACAGGGAGCTCGTCGTCGTCGGCCACGGGATGGTCGGGCACCGGCTCGTCCAGACCGTGCGCGACCGCGACCCCCAGGGCACCTGGCGGATCACGGTCCTCGGTGAGGAGGGCCGGCCCGCCTACGACCGCGTCGCCCTCTCGTCCTATGTGGACGGGGTGAGCGCCGAGGAGCTGACGCTCCCGGCCGCGCCCGACCCGCTCGTGCGGCTGCACCTGGGCGACGCGGTGGTCGAGGTCGACCGGGACGCCCGGCTCGTGCGCACGGCGTCGGGCCGGGAGCTGCGCTACGACGCGCTCGTCCTCGCCACCGGCTCGGTGCCGTTCGTGCCGCCCGTCCCCGGCCGCGAGCTGCCCGGCTGCTTCGTCTACCGCACGCTCGACGACCTCGACGCGATCACCGCCGCCGCGCGCGACGCGATGGTGGCCGAGCGCCCGGGTCGTCGCTCGGCCGTCGTCGTCGGTGGCGGGCTGCTCGGGCTGGAGGCGGCGCGGGCGCTGCGCTCGCTCGGGCTCTCGCCGCAGGTCGTCGAGATCGCGCCCCGGCTGATGCCGGTGCAGGTCGACGAGGGTGGCGGCGCGCTGCTGCGCAGGCTGGTGGAGAACGAGGACCTCGCCGTGCGGTGCGGGGTGTCGGTCACCGGGATCGCCGAGCAGCGCGGGCGGCTCGTGGCCACCCTCTCCGACGGCATCGAGCTCGACGCCGACGTCGTCGTGTTCTCCGCCGGGATCCGTCCCGCCGACACGCTGGCCCGCGCGGCCGGCCTGCCGGTGGGGGAGCGCGGTGGCGTGCTGGTCGACAACCGCTGCCGCACCGCCGACGAGCACGTCTGGGCGATCGGTGAGGTGGCCGCGCTGGAGGGCCGCACCTACGGTCTCGTGGCTCCCGGGTACGCGATGGCCGAGGTGGTGGCCGACCGGCTGCTCGGCGGCACCGCGACGATGACCTCCGCAGCACTGGACATGTCCACCCAGCTCAAGATGCTCGGCGTCGACGTCGCGAGCTTCGGCGACGCCCACGCCACCACGGCCGGTGCGCTGGAGGTGGTGGTCAACGACCCGGTCGCCGGCAGCTACGCCAAGCTCGTGGTGAGCGACGACGCGCAGACGCTGCTCGGCGGCGTCCTGGTCGGTGATGCCTCGAAGTACGCCACGCTGCGCCCGCTCGTCGGTGCCGTGCTGCCTGCCGACCCGGTCGCGATGATCGCGCCCGGCGGCGTGGAGATCGGCGCCGACGCCCTGCCCGACACCGCGCAGATCTGCTCGTGCAACGCCGTCACCAAGGGCGCTGTCTGCGACGCCATCGGCGCCGGGGCCCACGACGTGCCGGCGATCAAGGCCTGCACGCGCGCCGGCACCAGCTGCGGGTCGTGCGTCCCGGTCCTCAAGAAGCTGCTCGCGCAGGCGGGCGTCGAGCAGTCCACCGCGCTGTGCGAGCACTTCACCCACAGCCGGGCCGAGCTGTTCGAGATCATCGCCGGCACGGGGATCCGGACGTTCTCCGAGGTCGTCGAGAAGCACGGGACGGGCCGCGGCTGCGACATCTGCAAGCCCGCCGTCGCGTCGATACTGGCGTCGCTGGGCGGCGGCCACGTCCACGACGGTGAGCAGGCGGCCCTTCAGGACACCAACGACCACTTCCTGGCGAACCTGCAGCGCAACGGCACGTACTCGGTGGTGCCGCGGATCCCGGGCGGCGAGATCACGCCGGAGGGCCTGATCGTGATCGGCGAGGTGGCTCGCGACTTCGGCCTCTACACGAAGATCACCGGCGGGCAGCGGATCGACATGTTCGGCGCCCGCGTCGAGCAGCTCCCGGCGATCTGGCGCCGGCTGGTCGACGCCGGGTTCGAGTCCGGGCACGCCTACGGCAAGGCGCTGCGCACGGTGAAGTCCTGCGTGGGCACCACGTGGTGCCGCTACGGCCAGCAGGACTCGGTGGGGCTCGCCGTGGCGCTGGAGCTGCGCTACCGGGGGCTCCGCGCCCCGCACAAGTTCAAGTCGGGCGTCTCGGGCTGTGCACGGGAGTGCGCGGAGGCCCGGTCGAAGGACTTCGGCATCATCGCCACCGAGCACGGGTGGAACCTCTACGTCGGCGGCAACGGCGGCTTCACCCCGCGCCACGCCGAGCTGCTCGCGTCCGACCTCGACACCGACGATCTCGTCCGCGTGATCGACCGGTTCCTGATGTTCTACATCCGCACCGCCGACCGGCTGCAGCGCACCGCGGCGTGGATCGAGGCCATGGACGGAGGCCTCGACCATCTGCGCGCGGTGATCGTCGACGACTCACTCGGAATCTGTGCCGACCTGGAGGCCGCCATGGAGACCCACGTCGCGGGTTACGCCGACGAGTGGCGCGGGGTGCTGGACGACCCCGCGAAGCTGGAGCGGTTCGTGTCCTTCGTCAACGCGCCGGACGCACCGGACCCGACGATCACCTTCGTCACCGAGCGGGGGCAGCCGGTGCCCGTGCCGCGGGAACCGGTCGCCGTCGGGATGCCGGGGGTGCGGCGATGACGATCTCGATCTCGCCGACCGTGACCGAGCGGGACAGCGCGCCCACCGCGTCCCCCGGGCCGCGCTGGCAGGCCGTGTGCCGCTACGACCGGCTGCTGCCCGAGCGCGGTGTCGCCGCCCTGCTCGGCGACGTGCAGGTGGCCCTGTTCCGCACCCACGACGGCACCGTCCACGCGATCGGCAACATCGACCCGTTCTCCGGTGCCGCCGTGCTCTCGCGGGGCATCGTCGGTGACCGCGCGGGTGTGGCGACCGTCGCATCACCGGTGTACAAGCAGGCTTTCGACCTGGTCACCGGGCGATGCCTGGACGATCCGGACGTCGCGGTGCCGACCTACCCGGTCCGGGTGGCCGATGGGCTGCTCGAGGTCGGGTTACCGTGAACAGCGCCGTGGCAATCGACCCCCCTCTCACCGAGGTACCGCCCCTGGCGGGTTTCACCGTCGGGGTCACAGCTGCGCGCCGGGCCGACGAGCTCGGCGCGATGCTGCAACGGCGCGGCGCGGTCGTCCAGCACGGCGCCGCACTGCGGATCGTCCCGGTTGCCGACGACACCGAGCTGGCCGACGCCACCCGCGGCCTCATCGCCCGTCCGCCCGACATCACCGTGGCCACCACCGGCATCGGCTTCCGCGGCTGGGTGGAGGCCGCCGACGGCTGGGGGATCGGCGAGGAGCTGCTCGCCGCTCTGGGCGCGGGGAAGCTGATCGCCCGCGGCCCGAAGGCGCGCGGCGCGATCCGCGCGTCCGGGCTGATGGACACCTGGTCGCCGCCGTCGGAGTCCTCCGCCGAGGTGCTCGACTACCTGCTCGACGGCGCCTGCGACGGCCGCGGCGTCGACGGGCTGCGCATCGCCGTCCAACTGCACGGCGAGCCCCTCCCCGACGTGGTCGAGGCGCTCACGGTGGCGGGTGCCACGGTGATCGAGGTGCCGGTCTACCGCTGGATGCCGCCCGTCGACATCGGCCCGCTCGACCGGCTGATGGACGGCGTGCTCACCGGCTGCGTCGACGTACTGGCGTTCACCAGCGCGCCCGCCGCGGCCAGCCTCCTCGCCAGGGCCGCCGAGCGCGGAGTGCGCGACGAGCTGCTCACCGCGCTGCGCGGGCCGGTCCTGTCGCTCTGCGTCGGCCCGGTCACCGCGGCGCCCCTCGAAGCTGTCGACGTGCCCACGGTGCAGCCCCAGCGTTCCCGCCTCGGGGCGATGGTTCGGCGCCTGGAGGCCGAGATGCCGGGGCGCGCGCGGCGGCTGCCCGTGGCCGGGCACTGGCTCGAGCTGCGCGGACATGCCGTGCTCGTCGACGGGGTGCTGCGCGGGGTGCCGCCCGCGGGGATGGCGCTGCTGCGCGCGCTCGCCCGCCGCCCGGGCCGGGTCGTGGCACGAGCCGAGCTGCTGCGCGCGCTGCCGGGGGGTAGCGGCGACGAGCACGCCGTCGAGACGGCGATGGCCCGGCTGCGTACCGCGCTGGGTGAGCCCAAGCTGGTGCAGACCGTCGTCAAGCGGGGGTACCGCCTCGCGCTCGACCCCGCCGCCGGGCCCGTCCCCGTCGGGGGGCACTGCCTGCACGGGGACAAGCGGTGAACCTGCTCCTCGCCGCGCACGGCACCCGTGACCCGGCCGGCGCGGTCGTCACCGAGCGGGTGGCGGCGCAGGCCGCCGAGGCGCTGGGGGTGCGGGTGGCGGCGTGCTTCGTCGACGTGCGGCGGCCCAGCCCGGCCGACGCTCTCGCCGAGCTGCCCGGCCCGTGCGTGGTGGTGCCGATGTTCCTCGCCGCCGGCTACCACGTGCGCGTCGACGTGCCTGCGCAGCTCGACGCCATCGGCCGCCACGACGTGCTCCTCGGCCAGGCCTTCGGCCCCGACCCCGCACTCGTCGCCGCGGCCGCCGACCGGCTCGCCGCGGCCGGAGCGCGTGCCGACGACGCCGTGGTGCTGGCCGTGGCCGGCTCCAGCGACCCCCACGCCCAGGCCGACGGCGCCCGGGCCGCGCGCAGGCTCGGGCGGGTGCTCGGGCGCCCCGTCACGCTCGCCACGATCGCCACCGGCGGTCCCCGGGTGGGCGAGGCCGTGGCCGCGCTGCGGGCCGGTGGGGCGCAGCGGGTGGCGGTGGCGTCGTGGCTGCTCGCACCGGGGCTGTTCCAGCGGCACCTGGACGGGTGCGGCGCGGACGTCGTCGCCGCGCCCCTGGCCGACCACCCGGCCGTCCTGAACCTGGTGCTGGACCGCTACGAGACAGCCCTGACGGCAAGAACCCGCACGGCGTAGGCCCCCGCGGGGCGACCCCCCAGGTTCAGGAAAGCCACTTTCAGGCCCCCTCCGGGCAGGAAAGTGGCTTTCCTGAACTTCAGGGGGGCGCTCAGCGGCGGGCGGTGCGGGGGCGCGGGGGGCGGGAGGGGCGGGGGAGGCGGCCGTCCACCAGGAGGACGCCTTCCGCTCTCAGGCGCGCGCTCTGCTCCACCGCGATGTGCGGGGCGCAGCTCCCGTCCGCCCGCAGGACCCGGTGCCAGGGGATGTCGTGGCCGTCCATCGCGAGGATCCGGCCCACGAGCCGTGGTGAGCGCAGCCCGGCGCGGGCGGCCACCTCGCCGTAGCTCGCCGTCTCGCCCGGCGGGATCGCCACCACGACGGCCCTGACCCGCTCGACCGTCTCGTCGTCCATGGGGTCAGGGTGTCAGGAACTCGCGCATCGCCTGCGCGACCTCCGCAGTCCGCTCCAGGTAGACCATGTGGCCCGCGTCGACCTCGGTGACGGTGAGCGCGTCGCCCAGCTCGGCGCGGCAGGCGTCCACCCAGGCGGGGCTGACGAAATCGGCCTTCGTGGCCGGCAGCAGCAGCGTGGGCGTGCCGGCGGGCGGGGTCAGGGCCGGGCGCGCCATCTCGGCCCACGCCACGACGGCGGTGGAGCCGCAGTAGCGGTAGCGGTAGCGGTCGCCGTCCCGGACGAGGTGCTCGGCGATCTCGGCGTCCACGAGCTCGTCCGCGATGCCCTCCCAGCGCTGCGCGCGGTCGGCCCGGGCCATGGCGATGTCGGGGAAGGACTCGTCGGCGCGGCTCGACTCGGCCGTCTCCAGCATGTCCTGCGGGTCGAGGCCGATCGCCGGGTCGAGCAGCACCAGCCGCTCGACCCGCTCCGGCGCGGTGCGGCTCAGGTGCACGGCGATCGCGCCGCCGTAGGAGTGCCCGGCGATCCGGACCCGCTGGAGGTCGAACGCGTCGAGCACGCCCAGCGCGTCGGACACGTGCTGCTCGATGTTCCACGGCGGGGTCCACGGTGAGCGCCCGTGACCGCGCAGGTCGACCGCGATGAACCGGAACTCCGGCAGCGCCTCGGCCAGCACCCGCCAGCGCGCGGAGTGGCCGGTGATCCCGTGCAGGGCGAGCACGGGCACCCCGTCGGACGGCCCGAAGGTGCGGACGTGGAGCGGCGCAGCAGTCATCCCCCCGATCCTGCCACCCGCCGCTGCGTGCCCCCGGGAGCACAGCCGGGATTGCAGCAAAGCCACTTTGATGCAACGTGGTTGCCGCAACGTGGCTTTGCTGCAACTCGCCGGGCCGCCCGCGAGCGGTGTCGGGGCCTCGTGGTTGCATCGCCGCGTGTCCCGTCACGATCGCCCCGCCGGGCCCGCCGCGCTCGCGCCGGGCCTCGTCCGCAGACCGCGGGCGGTGCCGCGCGAGCTGGTCTGGGACGACGCCGCGCGGCGCGTGCTCGCCCACGAGGCAGGGCCGTTGCGGGTGGTCGGCGGGCCGGGCACGGGCAAGACCACGCTGCTCCTGGAGAGCATCGCCGCGCGGATCCGGGCCGGGGCGGATCCCGAGCGCACCCTGCTGCTGGTCGGCAGCAGGCGCGCGGCGGGGGAGCTGCGTGAGCGGATCGGGGACCTGGTCTACCAGGACGACGCTGTAGCGGAACGCACGTCCCGGGAGCCGCTGGTGCGCACCGTGCACTCCTACGCGTTCGGGGTGCTGCGGCTGCACGCGGCGCGCAACGGTGATCCGCCGCCCCGGTTGCTGGCGAGCGCCGAGCAGGACGCGGTGGTGCGTGACCTGCTGGCCGGCGAGCTCGACGGCCCCGAGCGCGGTGGAGCGCCCGACTCGGGCTGGCCGGAGCGGCTGCGCCCGGCGCTCGGGCTGCCGGGGTTCGCCGCCGAGCTCCGCGAGCTGCTGCTGCGGGCGGCCGAGCGCGGCCTCGGGCCCGAGGAGCTCACCGAGCTGGGCATCCGCCACGGCATGCCCGAGTGGGCCGCGGCGGGGCGGTTCTTCCGCACCTACGAGCACGTCATCCTGCTCCGGGGTGCTGCGGGCCGTGGCGCGCCGCAGGCCACCGCCCCGGCACTGGACGCGGCGGAGCTGGTGTCGGCTGCGCTCGACGCGCTGGCGTCCGACCCCGACCTGCTCGCCGCGGAGCGGGAGCGGGTCCGGCATCTGGTCGTCGACGACGCGCAGGATCTCGACCCCCAGCAGATGGAGCTGGTGCGCGCGCTGGGTTCCACCGCCACCAGCGTGCTGCTCGCGGGCGACCGCGACCAGGCCGTGCTGACGTTCCGCGGTGCCGATCCGGGCGGCCTGCGCGCCGTCCGGGCCGAGACGGTCCTGCTCACCGTCGACCATCGCAGCGCGCCCGCCGTGCGGGCGGCCGGTGCGCGGCTGGTGGCGCGGCTGTCCGGATCCGGCTCGGGACGGGAGCGGGTGGCGCCACCGGGCGAGCCGGACGGCCCGGAGGGCACGGTGGCGGTCCGGGTGTTCGGCTCGGCGTCGCAGGAGGCGGGCTGGGTGGCCGACCAGCTCCGCCGCGCCCACCTGTCCGACGGCGTGCCGTGGTCGCGCATGGCGGTGCTGTCCCGGTCCACCCGCCTGTCGCTGCCCACGCTGCGCCGGGCTCTGCTGGCCGCGGGGGTGCCGGTCGCCGCGCCCCCCGACGAGCTGCCGCTCGCGCGCCAGCCCGCGGTCCTCCCGCTGCTGATGGTGCTGCGCTGTGCCACCCGCCCCCAGGAGCTGGACGCCGACGCGGCCACCGCCCTGCTCACGTCGCCCCTGGGCTCTGCGGACCCCATGCGGATGCGGAGGCTGCGGCGGGGCCTGCTGCGGCTCGACGCCGGCACCCGCCCGGTGGACGCGCCACCGGAGCCGGAGCCGCCGGACGAGGGCGAGCACTCCGTGCGCCCGGTCGACATCGAGCGTTCGGGGAGCGATCCGTTGCTCGTCGCGGCGCTGCGGTCGGCGGCGGAGGGGCGTCCCGACCCACTCGTCGCGCTCCCACCGCAGGACACGTCGCCGCTGCGCCGCGTCGGCACGCTGCTGGCCATCGCCGGGCACGCCGCACGCGACGGGGAGAGCGCCGAGGAGGTGCTGTGGCGCGTCTGGCAGGCCTGCGGGCTCGGGCCGCGGTGGAGCGAGGCCAGCGCCCGCGGCGGCCCGGTCGGTGCCGCGGCCGACCGCGACCTCGACGCCGTGCTCGCCCTCTTCGACGTCGCCGCCCGCCACACCGACCGGTTGCCGGGCGCGGGCGTGGCGAGCTTCCTCGAGTACCTCGCCGACCAGCAGCTGCCCACCGACTCGCTCGCGCCGCGGGCGCCCCGGGGCGACGCGGTCTCGCTGCTCACCGCCCACGCCGCCCGCGGACGCGAGTGGGACGTCGTGGCCGTGCCCGGCGTGCAGGAGGGGAGCTGGCCCGACCTGCGGCTGCGCGGCAGCCTCCTGGGCAACGAGCGGCTCGTCGACCTCGTGGGCGGCGTGGCCGAGCCCGGGGAGACCGTCTCCCGGATCGCGCCCCTGCTCGCCGAGGAACGCCGCCTGTTCTACGTCGCGTGCACCAGGGCCCGGCACACGTTGCTGGTCAGCGCGGTGCAAGGGGAGGACGAGCAGCCCTCGCGCTTCCTCGACGAGCTCGACCCCGTGCCGGCCACCCAGGCCGACCGCCCGGTCTACCGGCCGGGCCGCTCGCTCGTGCTGGCCGAGCTGGTGGGTGAGCTGCGCAGGGCCGTGTGCGCCGACCCCGGTGACGACCCGGCGGCCGCGGAGCGCCGTCGTCGCGCGGCGGTGCAGCTGGCCCGGCTCGCCGCCGCCGGGGTGCCCGGCGCCCGTCCCGACGACTGGTACGGGCTGGCTCCCGTGTCGAGCGACGCTCCGCTGCGCACGCCGGGGGAGGTCGTGCCGGTGTCGCCGTCGGACGTGGAGAAGATCGTCCGGTGCCCGCTGCGGTGGGTGCTGGAGCGCCACGGCGGCGGCGAGGTCGGGGCGCTGGCCGCCGTCACCGGTTCGCTGGTGCACGCGCTGGTGCAGGCGAGCGCGGCCGGTGCGGAGGACGCCGAGCTGGAGGTGGCCCTGCGGTCGGCATGGTCGCGCCTCGACGCGGGGGCGCCCTGGTTCGGTCGCCGCGAGCTGTCCCGGGTGCAGGGGATGCTGGCGGCGTTCGACGGCTGGGTGCGGGCGAGCCGGGCGGAGGGGCTGCGGCTGGTGGCCGTGGAGCAGCCGGTGCAGCTCGACCTGGCGGGCGACGAACCGGGCCTGCATCTGGTGGGCGGTCAGGGGCCGGATGACGAGGCGTCCGCCCGGGGCGCCCCGCGTTTGCGGCTGCGGGGGCGGGTCGACCGGCTGGAGGTCGACCCGGAAGGGCGCCCGGTGGTCGTCGACGTGAAGACGGGCCGCACGGCCGTCAGCGGTCGGGCGGCCGCCGAGCATCCGCAGCTGGCCGTCTACCAGCTCGCGGCTGCGCTCGGCGCGTTCGGTGAGCTGCTGGAGCCGGGAGCGCGCCCGGGCGGAGCGCGGCTCGTCTACCTCGCCGACCAGAAGGCGAACGGGCAGGTGAAGGAGCCCGTCCAGCCACCGCTCGACGACACCGAGCTGGCGCGCTGGGAGGACGTGCTGCGCCACTGCGCGGACGAGACGTCCGGGGCGCAGTTCATCGCGCGGGTCGGCCCCGACTGCGACCGCTGCCCGGTGCGGGTCAGCTGCCCGCTCAGCGAGGCCGGCCGGCAGGTCACCCAGCCGTAGAGCCGGAACGCGGGCGCCTGACGCCACCGTGGTCACGCTGTGTGAGACCTGCTGTTCGAACCGGTGATCCCGGCCCGCCCGGGTGGTTGGTTCGAGCGGAAGGATCACAGCGGGTACGGTGCGTCGGCACACCGGCGCTCCCGCGGCTCCCCTCCCCGGTGTGCTTGCCAGGAGGTGGGATGTCCCGGATCGCGAGGCGGATGCGCTCATCCGTTGTCTGCGCCGGACTCGTCGTGGTGCTCGCCGCCTGTGCGGGCGGCCCGGGGCCGAGCAGCGCCGCGCCCGACAACGCGCCCGACCTGTTCGAGGCGCTCCCGCCCACGTCCACCGTTCCCACGCCGACGCCGA
This sequence comes from Pseudonocardia xinjiangensis, assembly GCF_050948425.1. NCBI lineage: Bacteria > Bacillati > Actinomycetota > Actinomycetes > Pseudonocardiales > Pseudonocardiaceae > Pseudonocardia > Pseudonocardia xinjiangensis. Next base: position 1,030,472 of record NZ_CP192009.1, read on the forward strand.
CCACCTCCGCCCCCACCACGACGCCGAGCCCCACGTCCGGCCGTCCGTCGGCCACGCCGGGCCCCCATTCCGGCGGTTCCCGGGGCGCGTCGGGAGCGCACGTCGCGAGCGGCTCGGGAGGCGGCGGGACCACGTGGCACCCCGCGGGGGGCGACGAGTTCAACGGCCCGGTTCTCGACTCCAAGGGCTGGGACCTCTACGACAGCGTCGGCGGCTTCGGCACCGGCTACCGCAAGCCGGAGGCGATCAGCCAGTCCGACGGCACGCTCAAGATCACGGCCAAGGGTGACGTCTCCGGCGGTATGGGCCAGACCACCGGGCAGCTCTACGGGCGCTGGGAGTTCCGGGCCCGCACCGACGCGGGACGCGGGTTCGGCTCGGCGATCCTGCTCTGGCCCGACTCCGAGAAGTGGCCGGAGGACGGCGAGCTCGACATCATGGAGGTGCCCGGCGAGAACCGGGACCTCGCGCACTTCGTGGTGCACTGGGGCCCGGACGGCACCGACAACGTCAACGGCACGTCGGTGCCGGGGGACTACACGAAGTGGCACACGTTCGCCCTCGAATGGCTGCCCGACCGGATCACCTGGTACGTCGACGGGGTCAAGAAGTACGAGAACAAGGACAAGACGGTGATCCCGACGAAGCCGATGCACCTCACGATCCAGCTCGACCAGGGCCCGAAGAAGGACTGGATCCCGCCGCGCGACGACACCACCCCTGACGAGGTCAACCTCGAGGTCGACTGGGTGCGGATCTCCAAGATGTAGCGGCGCGGCCGGGTGTCGTGGCGCTGCGGTAGAACTCTCGCGTGGAGCTCACCCCGCACGCCCTGGCCATCGCGCTCGGGCTGCCGGCGCCCACCGACGAACAGGCCGAGGTGATCGCGGCGCCCGCCCGCCCGGCGCTGGTCGTTGCCGGGGCGGGAGCGGGCAAGACCGAGACGATGGCGGCCCGGGTCGTCTGGCTCGTCGCCACCGGTCAGGTGCTGCCCGAGCAGGTGCTGGGGCTCACGTTCACCCGCAAGGCCGCCCAGCAGCTCGGCGCCCGCGTGCGCTCGCGGTTGCGCCGCCTCGCCGGCTCCCGGCTGCTCGACGAGCTCGACCCCAGCGGCGAGCGGCGCGCGGCCGTGGTCGCGGGTGAACCCAGCATCTCCACCTACCACGCCTACGCCGGACGCCTGGTTGCCGAGCACGCGCTGCGGCTGCCCGCCGAGCCGGCGTCGCGCCTGCTCGGGCAGACCGCGTCCTGGCAGGTCGCGCACCGGGTGGTCACGAGCTGGGCCGACGACCTCGAGATCGACCTCATGCCGGCCACGGTCACCGAGCGGCTCCTCTCGCTCGCCGGGGAGCTGGGCGAGCACCTCGTCGACCTCGAAGCGGTGCGCCGGCACGCCGAGCAGCTCGTGTCCGTGCTGTCCTCGGCCCCGCCGGGCAAGCGGCAGCGGGCGGAGCCGTCGCAGACCTACCAGCGGTGGGTGGGCGCCCAGCGCCAGCGGGCGGCGCTGCTGCCGCTGGTGGAGGCGTTCGCGGCGCGCAAGCGATCGGAGCGGGCCGTCGACTTCACCGACCAGCTCGCGATCGCCGCGCGCGTCGCCGCGGAGCACCCCGAGGTGGGGGAGGCGGAGCGGGCGCTCTACCGCGCGGTGCTGCTCGACGAGTACCAGGACACCGGGCACGCCCAGCGGGTGCTCCTGCGCGCCCTGTTCGGCGCTCCTCCCGGGGAACCGCTGCGCACCGACGGGCCGGCGGTCACCGCTGTCGGCGACCCGTTCCAGTCGATCTACGGCTGGCGGGGCGCGAGCGCGGGCAACCTCGTCCGGTTCCGCACCGACTTCCCCGCCGGGGACGGACCGGCCGACGAGTACGGGCTGCTCACGAGCTTCCGCAACCCGCCGGAGGTGCTCACGCTCGCCAACGCGGTGTCCGCGCCGCTGCGCGCCGCGCCGGGAGCGGTCGGGGTGGGGGAGCTGCGGGCCGGGCCGGGCACGCGGACCGGGGACGTGCGGGTGGCGCTGCTGCCCGACATCGCGGCCGAGCTCGACTGGATGGCCGACGGCATCGCCACCCACTGGCGCACGGCGGAGGAGGCCGGAGCCGAGCCCCCGACGTCGGCGGTGCTGGTGCGGCGCCGCGCCGACATGGACGCGATCGCGGCGGCCCTGCGCTCCCGCGGGCTGCCCGTCGAGGTCGTCGGGCTCGGGGGCCTGCTGGACACCCCGGAGGTCCGCGACCTGGTGAGCGCCCTGCGGCTGGTCGCCGACCCGCTCGCCGGGCCCGCCGCCGTCCGGCTGCTCACCGGGGCCCGCTGGCGGCTGGGCGTCGCCGACCTCGCGGCACTGTGGCAGCGGGCCAGGGAGGTGGTGCCGCCGCAGCCCTCGCGTCCGGGGCCGTTGACGCCTGCCGAGCTGGCCCTCGGCGCGCTGCCCGGCGAGCAGGCCGAGCAGGCCGGGCTCGTCGACGCCCTCGACGACCCCGGCCCTGCCGCGCGGTACTCGCCGGAGGGCTTCGAGCGGATCACCCGGCTCGCCCGCGAGCTGGGCTGGCTCCGGGCCAGGGGCGCCGCCCCGCTGACCGACCTGGTGGCCGACGCCGAGCGGGTGCTGCTGCTCGATGCCGAGAGCGCGGCCCGACCGGGCCCGGTGGGCCGCGCCCACCTCGACGCGTTCGCCGACGTCGTGGCCGACTTCGCCGCGGGTGCCGAGGTGGCCACGCTGCCCGCGTTGCTGGACTTCCTGGAGACGGCGGAGAAGGCCGAGGACGGGCTGACCCCCGGCGAGGTCGAGGTCGCGCCGGACCGCGTGCAGGTGCTCACCGTGCACGCCGCCAAGGGACTGGAGTGGGAGGTCGTCGCCGTCCCGCACCTCGTCGGGCAGGTCTTCCCCGGCCGCAAGATCGGCGGCACCTGGCTGACCAGCGCGGCCGAGCTCCCCGTCGAGCTGCGGGGGGACGCTGCGGACCTGCCCGTCCTGCAGCTCCCCGACGGCGGCGACCGCAAGGAGCTCGAGGGCGCGCTCAAGGAGCACTCCGACGCGCTCGACGAGCGGCGGCTCACCGAGGAGCGCCGGTTGTTCTACGTGGCGCTCACCCGCTCCGAGCACGTTCTGCTCGCCTCCGGCCACCGGTGGGGTGCGGCCGGGGACCGCCCGCGGGAACCGTCGGAGTTCCTCGTGGAGATCGCCCGCGTGCACGGCGCGGAGCAGTGGGCCGAGGAGCCGGCCGGCGACGAGGTCAACCCCGCGACCCTCGAGCAGCCCACAGCACTGTGGCCCACCGACCCCTTGGCGGAGCGCTCGGAAGCGGTGCACGCCGGGGCGGCACTCGTGCGCTCGGCGCTGCGCGAGCTCGACGAGGTGCACGCCGTCCGGGCCGACGCGGCCGAGCCGGGATCCCAGCTCGCGCTGATGGGCTCGTTCGACGAGCCGCCGCCGGAGGACGACGAGAGCGACGACCCGGAGGCCTGGGCCGATCCGGAGGGCTGGGCCGCCGACGTGGACGTGCTGCTCGCCGAGCGGGCGGCCGCCAGGGCCCGGCCCACCGCGGCGCTGCCGCCGCAGCTGACGGTGAGCCAGCTCGTCGAGCTCGCGGGCGATCCCGCAGCGCTGGCGGCCCGGCTGCGGCGCCCGCTCCCGTTGCCGCCCAACCCGCACGCCCGTCGCGGCACCGCGTTCCACGCCTGGCTGGAACAGCGGTTCGGGGCGGCGCAGCTGCTCGACCTCGACGAGCTGCCCGGTGCCGCCGATGAGGGCGCCGCTCCCGACGACGCCCTCACCGAGCTCCAGGACGCCTTCCTCGTCTCGGAATGGGCCGACCGGCGTCCCGTCGAGATCGAGGTGTCGTTCGAGACCGTGGTGGCGGGCATCGGGGTGCGCGGCCGGATGGACGCGGTCTACGCCGACCCGGACGGCGGTTTCACGGTGGTGGACTGGAAGACCGGCGCGTTGCCCGACGAGTCCCGGATGCCGGCCCTCGCGGTGCAGCTGGCGGCCTACCGGCTGGCGTGGGCGGCGCTGGCGGGATGCGCGCCGGAGCAGGTCCGGGCGGCGTTCCACTTCGTGCGCCACGACGTCACGCTCCGCCCGGCCGACCTGCTCGACGCGGCGGGGCTGCGGGAGCTCGTGCTGTCGGTCCCCGCCGTGCCGACCTAGACCCTCGACGACGCGTGCAGAGGTTCCGGTCTAGAGCAGCTCGACGAGCTTCGTCATCGTGTTCCAGTTGCGGGCGGTCACCGCGACGCGGAGGTGCTTCTCCGCGAAGCCACCCACCGGCGGCGCGGCGAGCACCCCGTCCGGGCACCACTGGTAGATCACGCGCTCGCCAAGGCGCGCGTTGTCCGGGTCGAGGCCGACCGGGTCGTTCTCGGCGAGCAGGGGCGGGTCGGGCGCCGTCGCGAGGATGTGGGCCATCATCCGGGACCCGTTGGTCGCCACGTCCGGGAACGGGTGGCCGTCGACGATCGCGCGCAGCTCGTCCGCGGTGAGGACGACGCACCGCACGTCGAGGCCGAGATCCGCGGCGATGGCCGTCTCGATCCGCTCGGCGTGCTCGGCGGGGGTGGCGTCGTCGCCGGTGAGGACTGCGTTCCCGCTGTTGAGGTGCGTGCGGACGTCGGTGTAGCCCAGACCGGTCAGCAACGCGCGCAGGTCGGCCATGGCGATGCGCTTGTGGCGTCCGACGTTGATCCCGCGCAGGAGTGCGACATGTCGGGGCACGCGGGCACGGTACCGGCACTCCCGTCGTCGTCCGGGAAGCGCGAGGGAACGGGCGACTCGCGGGTCGGGAATGGGCGACTCGCGGGTCCGGATCGGGCGACTCGCGGGTCGGGATCGGGCGACTCGCGGGCGGGTGGGGGCGGTTAGGGTCCGGGCGTGAGCGCGAGGATCGTCCTGTTCGGCGCCACCGGCTACACCGGTGGGCGGGTGGCCGAGGAGATGGTGGCGCGGGGGCTGCGCCCCGTGCTGGCCGGACGTGATCCGGCCCGGCTGGCGGCCCTCGCCGACCGGCTCGGAGGCCTGGAGACGGCCACGGCGGACGTCACCGACGAGCGCTCGGTCGCTGCGCTAGTCGGGCAGGGCGACGTGCTGGTCAGCACGGTCGGGCCGTTCCTGCAGCTCGGCCGACCCGCGGTGGCCGCGGCGGTCGGAGCCGGGGCGATCTACCTGGACTCCACGGGCGAGCCGCCGTTCGTCCGCCAGGTGTTCGAGCAGCACGGCCCGGCGGCCGAGCGGGCGGTGGCGACGCTGCTCACCGCGTTCGGGATCGACTACGTGCCGGGAGTGCTGGCCGGGGCGCTGGCGCTGCGGGACGCGGGTGCGGCCGCCGTGCGGGTGGACGTCGGCTACTTCATCACGGGCGCGGGGCGGGGGCAGGCGTTCTCGCGCGGGACGTTGCGGTCGGTGGTGGGTACGGCGGTCGAGCAGTCGCACGCCTGGCGCGACGGCGCGCTGCGGACCGAGCCGGCAGGCGCCCGGCTCCGCACGTTCGACGTGGCCGGTCGACCGCGGCCGGGGGTGACGGTCGGTGGCAGCGAGCAGTTCGCGCTGCCACGGCTCGCCCCGGGGCTGCGGACGGTGGACGTCTACCTCGGCTGGTTCGGCGCGGCCAGCCAGGCCGTGCACCTCGGATCGCGGGTCACGCCGCTGCTCGGCCGGGTGCCCGGCGCGGGGCGGGCGCTGGCCGCGGTGGCCGGGTTCGTGACGCGCACGGCGTCGGACGCACCCTCGCCCGAGGCGCTGGCCGGGATGCGGTCGCACGTCGTGGCCGAGGTGTTCGACGGCACCGGCACCCTGCTCGCCCGCACCCAGATGACCGCGCCCGACGCGTACGCGTTCACCGCGCGCCTGCTCGCCTGGGCGGCGGGCCGGGCGGCCGGGCACGGGGTCCGCGGCAGCGGCGCACTGGACCCGGTGACGGCGTTCGGTCTCGACGAGCTGACCGCGGGAGCCGCGGAGGCCGGGCTCGTCACAGATCTGTCCTAGGAGCGCGCTGAACAACTCGGCTCTATTGCGCGGCGCCCAGGCGGCGCCCTCGCGGCGTTGTCGGCGGGCCCGATACAACAGCGGCCCCTCCTCCGCCTGGCGATGCCACCACCTGGATCACCGCTCGCTACGAGCGGAGTGTTCAGCACCCTCCTAGCGGGCGTCCCGGCGGACCCGCAGGGCCCAGAGGACCAGCGGGACCTGCAGCGGCAGCCGCCCGTAGGCGATCGCCCGCTCGCGGGGGGAGCGGTGCCTCCAGTCGATCGCCATCTGGACGTTGGCGGGAAACACCGCGGCGAACAGGCCGGCCGCCGCCAGGCCCCCGAGACGCCGGGTGCGTGGCACCGCGACCGCCGCGGCCACGCCGAGCTCCACCGCCCCGGACACGAGGGTCCACGACCGCGGCGACCCCGGCACCCATCCGGGCACGATCGCGTCGAAGTAGCGCGGCACGGCGAAGTGGAGCGCTCCCGCGGTGGTCAGCAGCGTGGCCAGGCCCACCGCGGCATGTCGCTCTCGTGCCCGCATCGGCAGATCATCCCGTGAACGACGCGACGCCTGCCACGCCAGGGTCGGTCGACGAGCGTGTCCCCGGGTCCGACAGCTACTCTCCGCGCCGTGACCGATCAGCGCCGGCCGCTGGCCGACCCCTCGCTGGTGGGGCTCATCCGGATGCCCGACACCGCCGCCAGCCCGGTGGTGGCACTGCTGCGGCGGCTCGCTGTCGCATTCGGATCGCTGGCTGCCGCCGCGCTGGTCGTCTACTTCGGTGGCAACGGGTACGTCGACAACAACAGCAACACCCCGATCTCGCTGGGCGACGCCTTCTACTACGCCACCGTGTCGCTCTCCACGACCGGTTACGGTGACATCGTCCCCGTCACGCCACAGGCACGCCTGCTCACGACGGTGGTCATCACGCCGCTGCGGCTGCTGTTCCTCATCGTGCTGGTCGGGACCACGGTCGAGCTGCTCACCGAGCGCTCCCGACAGGCAGTTCGCATCGAGCGCTGGAGGTCCCGCGTGCGGAACCACACCGTCGTCGTCGGGTACGGCACGAAGGGCCGGGCCGCGGTCGAGACGCTGCTCGGCGACGGGGCACAGCCCACCGACATCGTCGTCGTCGACACCGACCGCACCCGGCTCGATGCCGCGTCGGCGCTCGGGCTGGTGACCGTCACCGGCAACGCCACCCGCTCCAGCGTGCTGCGGATCGCCGGCCTGCAGCAGGCCACCGCGATCATCGTGGCCACAAACCGGGACGACACGGCGGTGCTCGTCACGCTCACCGCGCGGGAGCTCGCGCCGGACGTCCGGATCGTGGCAGCGGTGCGGGAGTCGGAAAACGTGCACCTGCTGCGTCAGTCCGGCGCCAACTCCGTGATCGTCTCGGCGGAGACGGCCGGCCGCCTGCTGGGGATGGCCACCACCACGCCGAGCGTCGTCGACGTGGTGGAGGACCTGCTGACCCCGGACGCCGGGTTCGCGATCAGCGAGCGGCCGGTGGAGGAGTCCGAGGTCGGCGGGTCGCCGCGCCACCTGCCCGACATCGTGCTCGGCGTCGTCCGCGGTGACCACCTCCACCGCGTGGACGCCTCGGCCGTCGACGCCCTCGAGCGTGGCGACCGGCTGCTCTACGTCCGCAAGGCCACCCTGCCCGACGACGACTGACCTCGGAGCGCGCCGGCTCAGGCGGTCGGCAGGGTCAGCGCGAACGCCGCACCCACCCCGCCCGGCGGCTCGACGCAGCGCAGGTCGCCCCCGTGGGCCCGCGCGATCCCGCGGGCGATCGCGAGCCCCAGCCCGGCACCGCCGTCGTCCGCACTGCGGGCCTCGTCCAGCCGCACGAGCCGGTCGAAGACGCGTTCCCGGTCGGCGGGTGGCACTCCGGGACCCGTGTCGGCCACCAGCACCGTGGCGATCCCCCTCCCGGTCGCCGTCACGTCGACGGTGATCCGGCTGGTTGCGGGTGTGTGGCGACGCGCGTTGTCGAGCAGGTTGCCCACCACCTGGCCCAGTCGGGCCGCGTCGCCCGGGACGACGGTCGGCTCACCGTGGACCTCGACCTCGCGGTCCGGCGCGAGCAACCGGATCCGGTCCGCCTCCGAACGGGCCAGCTCCAGCAGGTCCACCGGCTCGCGGCGCAGCTCGATGCCCGCGTCGATGCGCGCCAGCGCGAGCAGGTCGTCGACCAGCCGGCCGGCCCGGTGGCTCTCGCGCAGCAGCAACAGGTGCAGGCGGTCGCGCTCCTCGGCGTCCAGACCCGGGGCGATGGCGGCCTCGGCCACGGCCTGCACCCCGGCCAGCGGGGTGCGCAGCTCGTGCGCGGCGTCGGCGACGAACCGCCGGGTGCGTGCCTCCGACGCCCGCGCCGCCGCCTCGGCGCCCTCCAGCTCGTCGAGCATCGCATCGAACGCGGATGCGGCCCGGCCGAGCTCGGTGTCGGTACGCGACGGAGCGAGCCTGCGGCCGCGGTTGCCCCGCGTGATCGACCGGGCCAGTGCGGTCATGGAGTCGAGCGGGGCCAGCGCGACGCGGGTGGTGAGCAGCGTGACCACCCCGGCGACGGCGAGCGCCGCGATGCTGAGCAGCAGCAACGTGCGCCGCAGCAGCCGCTGCGCCGCCGTCACCGGTCCGCCGTCGGCCACCAGCGTGAGCCGGGAGCCGTCCGCCAACGGCTGCTGCAGCGTCTGGTCGCCCGGCCCGGCGTCCGCGTCGGGACCCCCGCCGGGGCGGCCCGGACCGTGCTGCCACGGCGGCCGCGGACCGCCCGGACCGCCCGGCCCGTGCCACGGTGGTCTCGGCGCGTCCGGCCCGCCGTCGTACACGCTCCCGTCGGGCGCGACGACGACGGCGTAGATCCCGGGCGCCTCCACCTGGCGAGCCACCTCCGCAGCCGGGACCCGCTGCGCGACGAGCTGACCGGCCAGCGCGGCCCGGACCGCCAGCTCGTCGCGCAGGCCGGAGCGGGTCTGCGTGGAGAACACGACGTCGGCCAGGACGGTGACCGCCACCAGTACCGCGGCCAGCACGAGCATGCTCAGCGCGGTGACCCGGCGGCGCAGGGACACCGTGCGCAGCCGGGACCCGGCGCCCGTCACGCGGGCGCTCCCGGCCCGGTGGCGCTCTTCACGCCGGAGCCTCCGGCCCGTCGGTGCTGTTCACGCCGGAGCCTCCGGCCCGTCGGTACGCAGCACGTACCCCAGCCCCCGCACCGTGTGCACCAGCCGCGGCTCGCCGAGCTTGCGGCGCAGCGCGGAGACGTGCACCTCCACCAGGTTCGGGTCGTAGTCCGTGTAGCCCCACACCCTGGTGAGGATCTGGCCCTTGCTCACGACGCGGCCGCGTTGCGCGGCGAGGTAGTCGAGCAGGCGCAGCTCCGTGGCCGTCAGCTCGATCGGGACGCCACCACGGCGCACCGAACCCGCGGTGGCGTCAACCAGCAGGTCGCCCACCTCCACGGTGGACGGTGTGCGGCCGGTGCGCCGGAGGACGGCCGTCACCCGCGCGACCAGCTCGGCCAGCGCGAACGGCTTCATCACGTAGTCGTCGGCGCCGCCGTGCAGCCCGCGCAGCCGGTCGTCGACCGCGTCCCGGGCGGTGAGCATCACGACCCCGGCGTCGCTGCGTCGGCGCACCACGTCGAGCAGTGTGAAGCCGTCGCGTCCGGGAAGCATGACGTCGAGCACCACGAGATCGGGCCGGAACGCCTCGAGGTCCTCCTCCAGCGTGCGGCCGTCGGCGCGTCCGCACCCGGCGAAGCCCGCCTCGGCGAGCCCGGCGAGCACCGCGGCCCGGATCGCCTCGGCGTCCTCCACCACGAGTACGCGCGCGGTCACCACACCATTCTGCGCTGCTCCCGGCGCCGGCCGGCTGAAGATCGGCTGAAGGTGTGGCCCGGCTTCAGGTCCGGTTCAGGATCGGGCGCAACCGTCGGTGGCACCGGATCGAGCCACCAGGAGAAGCGATGACCACCCCGACCGACCCTCCCACCGAGCAGCACCCCCTCCCCCCACCGCCGCCGCCGCGGCCCTGGCGCTCCCGCATCCGCAGCCGGGGCGTGATCATCGGTGCCGTGATCGTCGCGCTGCTGGTTGCCGGAGGCGTGGCGGCCGCGCTGCTGATCCCGGACCGCGGCCGGTTCGGCCCGGGCTTCGACCGGCACGGGCCCATGGGCGAGCTGGGCGCCCCCGGCGCACCCTGGCACGGCCCCGGCAACGGCGGCCCCTGGCACGGCCCGGGGCCCGGTGGCCCGGGGCCGGGCGGCCCCTTCGGCGGCCCGCCCCGCGGGGGCGGCCCCGGACTCGCGAACGCGCCCGTGCTCACCGGCACCGTCGTCTCGGTCGCCGACGGCACGCTCGTCGTGAACGTCGACGGCGGGGCCCAGCGGACGTTGCGCACCGACGGCGACACCGTCGTGCAGGGTGCACAGAACAGCGCGCTGGGCGACCTGCAGACCGGTGAGCGGGTCGTCGTCCAGGTGCAGGGGACGGGCGCCACGGCCGTCGCCCGTGCGGTCTGGACGCCGCAGGCGAGCGTCACCGGCACCGTGACCGCGCTGACCGGCGACAGGGCCACTGTCACCTCGGTCGACGGGCTGACGGTCACCGTGGACGTCACCGCCCTGTCCCAGAAGCCGGTGGTCGGTGACGTCGTGGTGCTGACGGGCGTGGCCGCCGACGCCACCACGATCCGCGCCGACGGGATCCGGGTGCTGCCGCGGGCGTCGTAGCCCCGCCCCAGGTTCAGGAAAGCCACTTTCAGGAACTCTCAGGGCAGGAAAGTGGCTTTCCTGAACTTCCCCGTGGCCCTCAGGGGCGCTTCGCTGCTGCCGGGTCGGCCAGCAGGTCGTGCACCACCGCCGTGGCCGCGCCGCGCAGGGCGGCGTCGGCACCCAACGTGGAGAAGCGGACGTCGACGGCCGGGCGGGAGACCACCCTGGCGGCCAGCTCGGCGCGGACCGCGTCGAGCAGCGCGGCCCCGCACCGCGGGTAGCTGCCTCCGAGCACCACCGCGGGCACGTCGAGGAGGTTGACCGCTCCGGCCAGCGCCACGCCCAGCGCGCGTCCGACTCGCGCGAGGACGTCCGGCGGGGGTGCGGCGACCAGCGACTCCAGGTCGGGGGCGCCGGCGGCCCGCAGCATCGCCTCCAGGCCGGCCGCGGTCTCCAGACAGCCCCGGCCGCCGCAGCTGCACGGCGGACCGTCCGGTTCGACGACGACGTGGCCGATCTCCCCGGCCCGGCCGCCTGCACCCCGGAAGAGCGTGCCGCCGAGAAGGATCCCGGCGCCGACGCCGATGCCGCCCGAGACGTGGACGGCGTCGGCGGGCCCGCCCGACCACAGCTCGGCCAGCGCGGCGAGGTCGGCCTCGTTCCCGGCCTGCACGGGCAGGCCGAGGCGGCCGCCGAGCTCGTCGCCCACCGCCACGTCGACCCAGCGGGGCAGGTTCGGTGCCCGCACCAGCACCCCGTCCGTGCCGACGACACCGGGCAGCGCGACGGCCGCTCCGGCGATGACCAGCCCGGCCTCGGCGACCACCTCGGCGGCGAGCGCCTCGGCCGTGGCGAGCCCGACGGCGGGCACGTCGTCGCGATGGTCGGAGCCGACCACCCGCCGGGCCCGCACGGCTCCCGTCAGGTCGACGACGCACACGCCGACGGAGTCGACGCCGATCTCGACGCCCAGCCCGGCCGGCCCGGACGGGTCGAGCCGCAGCGGGCTGGCCGGGCGCCCGGTGCCGCCGCGCGCGGCCTCCAGCTCCGTGACGAGCCCGGCCGAGATGAGCTCCTCCACCAGCGACGACACGGTGCCGCGGGTGAGCCCGGTGCTCGCGGCGACCGCCGCCCGGGACACCGGGTGCGGCCCGGCGACCTCCCTCAGCACGAGTGCGAGGTTGTGCCGCCGGACCGTGTGCTGCCCCGCGCCGTGGCGTGCCACCACCTCCCCGCGAGTCGCCCGTTCCGACCCCGCGAGTTGCCCGCCAGGTGTGCGCGAGTCGCCCGCGTCGGCAGGAACGGTGCTCACGTGAGTCGGTGCGCCGTCATCTCGCGGACCTCCGCGTACCGCTCCCGCACCGCGGGCGTCGGCTCGCCCTCGAACGAGACGGTGTCGGCCGCGGCCCACACCGGCGGTTCCGCGTTGCCGGACAGCACCCACGCCGCCTGGCGCGCGGCGCCGTCGGCCACGTACTCGCCCGGCGTCGGCAACAGCACGGGACGGCCGAGCACGGCAGGAGCGATCCGGGCCACGGCCTCCGACCGGGCACCGCCACCCACGAGGAACGCCCGCTGCACCGGCACCCCGGCCGCCACCAGGGCGTCCAGGGCGTCGGCGAGGCCGCAGAGCAGCCCCTCCACAGCGGCGCGCGCGAGGTGGGCAGGCGTGGAGCTCGCCAGCGTCAGCCCGTGCAGGGCACCGGTGGCGTCGGGCCGGTTCGGCGTGCGCTCGCCCTCCAGGTACGGCACGAGCACCAGCCCGCCCGCCCCGGCCGGCGCGGACAGTGCGAGCCGGGAGAGCTCGGCATGATCGACGCCGAGCATCCGGGCGGTCGCGTCGAGCACCCGCGCAGCGTTGAGCGTGACGACGATCGGCAGGTTCTCCCCCGTCGCGGACGCGAAGCAGGCGATGGTCCCGGTCTCGTCGCTCACGACCGTCGGGGTCACCGCGGAGACGACGCCCGACGTGCCGAGCGAGACCACGACGTCACCGTGGCCGGCGCCGAGGCCGAGCGCCGCCGACGCGTTGTCGCCAGCGCCCGCGCCGAGCAGCACCCCGTCGGCCGTCCGCCCCGCGGCCTCGGCCGGCCCGAGCACGCGGGGCAGCCGGACGTCGGAGCGGCCGAACGCGCGTTCCAGCAGGTCGAGCCGGTACTCGCCGGTGAGGTCGACGTAGCCGGTGCCGCTCGCATCGGACCGGTCCGTGACGAGGTCGTCGAAGGACGAGGTGCCGCGCAGCTTCCAGGTGAGCCAGTCGTGCGGAAGGCACACGGCCGCCGTGGCGGCCGCGTGCTCCGGCTCGTGCCGGGCCAGCCAGCGCAGCTTCGTCACCGTGAACGACGCCACGGGCACGCTGCCGACCGCCTCGGCCCACTCCTTCGCGCCCAGCTCAGCGACGAGGTCGGCGGCCGCGCCTGCGGAACGGGTGTCGTTCCACAGCAGCGCGGGCCGCACGACCTCGCCGTCGGCGTCGAGACAGACCATGCCGTGTTGCTGCCCGGCAACGGCCATCGCCTCGACGCCATCGAGCCCGCCAGCGTCGGCGATCGCGCCCTGTAGGGCGTCCCACCACGCGTTCGGGTCGACCTCCGTGCCGGGCGGATGTGGTGCCCGGCCGGAGCGGACCAGTTCGCCCGTCATCGCGTCGCGGATCACGACGGTCGACGACTGCGTCGACGAATCGACCCCCGCGACGAGAGTCATGAGCGAGCGCCGAGAAGGTGCTCGAGTGCCAGCTGGTTGAGGCGGACGAAGCCGTAGCCGCGCTCGCCCGCCTTCACCGCGTCGTAGTCCTCGTAGGCGCCGCGGTCGGCCTTCAGGTCGGCCACGGTCTCGCCGGAGTTCAGCGTCGGCTTGGCCAGGTCGGCCACCCCGGACACGGCCAGCGCCTCGGCCACCTCGGGGTCGGCCCGGAACGCCGCGGCGCGCTCCTTGAGCAGGAGGTAGGTGCTCATGTTGGCTGCGGCCGAGGCCCAGACGCCGTCGATGTCCTCGGTGCGCAGCGGCTTGTAGTCGAAGTGGCGCGGCCCGTCGTAGCGGGGGCCGCCGCCCGGGGCGCCGTTCTCCAGCAGGTCGACGGTGGAGAAGGCGTTCATCAGGTCGCCGTGGCCGAACACGAGGTCCTGGTCGTACTTGATGCCGCGCTGGCCGTTCAGGTCGATGTGGAAGAGCTTGTCCGCCCACAGCGCCTGCGCGATGCCGGCGGTGTAGTTGAGCCCGGCCATCTGCTCGTGGCCGACCTCGGGGTTCACGCCGACGATGTCGCCGTGCTCGAGCTGCGCGATGAACGCGAGCGCGTGGCCGAGGGTGGGCAGCAGGATGTCGCCGCGGGGCTCGTTCGGCTTGGGCTCGATGGCGAAGCGGATGCCGTAGCCCTGCTCCTTGACGTACGCGGCGAGCAGGTCGATGCCCTCGCGGTAGCGGTCCAGCGCGGCGGCGATGTCCTTGCCCGAGTCGACCTCGGCGCCCTCGCGGCCACCCCAGAACACGTAGGTCTTCGCACCCAGCTCGGCGGCGAGATCGAGGTTGCGGATCACCTTGCGCAGTGCGAAGCGGCGCACGCCGCGGTCGTTGCTGGTGAACGCGCCGTCCTTGAAGACGGGGTGGGTGAAGAGGTTGGTGGTCATCATCGGGACGACCAGCCCGGTCTCCTCGAGGGCGGCCTTGAACCGGGTGACGACCCGGTCGCGCTCGGCCGCGTCGGAGCCGAAGGGAATGAGGTCGTCGTCGTGGAACGTCACGCCCCACGCGCCGAGGTCGGAGAGCCGGTGCACCGTCTCGACGGGGTCGAGCGCCGGCCGGGTCGCGGTGCCGAACGGGTCGGCGGCTGGCCAGCCGACCGTCCAGAGCCCGAAGCTGAAGCGATCCTCGCGAGTGGGCTGCGGCATTGGGAAACCCCTTTGTTCGGCCATCGTACAAACTCGATCACGGTAGCCTCCCTGAGGTGCGTCTGGCTACATGGAACGTGAACTCGGCCCTCTCCCGGCTGCCCCGGCTGCTGCCGTGGCTGGACGAGCGCGCTCCCGACATCGTGTGCCTGCAGGAGACCAAGCTCTCCGACGAGGCCTTCGCCGAGACGTTCACGGATCCGCTCGCCGAGCGCGGGTACGCGGTGGCGCACCACGGGGAGGGCCGCTGGAACGGGGTGGCGCTGCTGTCGCGCGTCGGGCTCGACGACGTCGTGCGCGGGCTGCCCGACGAGCCACGGTTCCCGGCACCCGACTCGCCCGCCGAGGCCCGCGCGATCACGGCCACCTGCGCTGGCCTGCGCGTCACGTCCGTGTACGTGCCCAACGGCCGCGCACCGGACGATCCTCACTACCTGTACAAGCTGGAGTGGCTCCGGGCCCTGCGCGAGTCGGTGACCACGCCGGCCACCGCCGTCATCGCCGGGGACGTGAACATCGCGCCCACCGACGAGGACCTGTGGGACCCATCGCTGTTCGTGGACTCCACGCACGTGACGCCGGCCGAGCGCAAGGCGCTTGCCGAGATCACGGGGCTCGGGCTCCACGACGTCGTGCGCGACCGCTGGCCCGCCGACCGCGTGTTCAGCTACTGGGACTACCGGGCCGGCCGGTTCCACAAGGACCTCGGTATGCGCATCGACCTGGTGCTGGCAGGCGCCGATCCGGCGGGTCGCGTGCAGGCGGCGTGGGTGGACCGCAAGGCGCGCAAGGGCACCGGGCCGAGCGACCACGCCCCGGTGATCGTCGACCTGGACACCGCACCGGACGGTGACATCGGTCCGGTCGTGCCCCCGCCGTCGACGCCCGCGAAGCTGCCCCACCGGAAGTAGCCCGTCGCCGCGTGCTTTGCGGCGTTCGTTCCGGCTGTCACACTCGATCGAATGTCGGGGGTGCACCTACAGCCACAGTTCGGCCCGCCGGATGCGGCACCAGGGGTGCCCCGGCTGATCGCCGCCGGGCTGCTGGTGGTGTCCGCGGCGCTCGCGGTGGGCGGGAGCTTCCTGGCGCTGTCGGTCCGTCGCTACGAGTTCAGCCTCAGCGGTCCGACGGTCGTCGTCACCACGGCGTGGGGCGTCGGCATCGATCCGCCCCCCGAGGCGCCCACCTCCGTGGCGGCGGCCGCCCCTCTCGGCATTCCGCTCGTGGTGGCGGCCGGGGCAGCGGTGGTCGCTGCGATCCTGCTGCTGCTCTCGGCCCGCAGGCCGGGTGACCACGTGCCCGCCCGGATGCTCGGGGTCGTGTCGGCGGGGCTGCTCGGGGGCAGCATCTGGATCATCTGGATCGAGCTCACCACCCAGGCGAGCAATGCGCGGGCGGCCGCAGAGGGCGGCATCGACAGCGGGTTCCGCCCCACGGTCGGCTACGGACCCGGCGCCTGGCTCCTGCTCGGAGCCGCCATGGTCGCGCTCGTCGCCGTCCCGCTCCTGATGGTGCGTCCCGACGATCCACCCACCGGGCCGCCGGCGGGGCCCTACGGTCCGTGGCCGCAGTTCCCGCCGCCGTCCGGTGACCCCCGATCCGGCGGTCCCGGGCCGTGGTGGCCGCCCCGGCAGGGTGACCCGCCCCGTCAGGGATGATCGAGCCCTGCTGCGGGGTACTGCTCCGTCGTGACGTTGGTGGAGAACCGTGAACTGATCGTCCTCGACCCCCGCACCGGCGAGCTGGTCGGGCGCACCCCGGTCGCGTCCGCGCCGCGCTGCGACGAGGCCGTGGCCTCGGCCAGGGCCGCGGCCCCGGGTTGGGCGCGCACGCCGGCTGCCGACCGCGGCGCGGCTCTGCACGCGGCCGCGGCCGCCGTGCGGGCTGCCGCCGATGAGCTCGCGCAGCTCAACGCGCGGGAGACCGGCAAGCCTCTCGACGACGCCCGGGGCGGCGTCGAGGCCGGGGTCGGCACCCTCGTGCAGTACGCGGAGCTCGGCCCGGTGCACCGCGGCCGGAGCCTGCACGGCGCGTGGGACGCCACCGACCTCATGGTTCCGGAGCCGCGCGGTGTGGTTGCCGTGCTGACGCCGTGGAACGACCCGGTCGCGGTCGCCGCCGGACTGATCGGCGCCGCGCTCGCCACCGGCAACTCCGTGGTGCACAAGCCGAGCGAGCGCTGCCCGCAGACCGGACGGCGGTTCGCCGAGATCGTCGCCGAGCACCTGCCTCGTGGCGTCCTGGAGATCGTCGACGGGGACGGGGCGGTGGGCGCGTTGCTCGCCGAGGCCCCCGTCGACGTCGTCGCGCACGTCGGGAGCACCGCCACCGGCCGGTCCATCGCCGCGACCTGCGCGCGTACCGGCGCCCGCGCCCTGCTGGAGAACGGCGGCAACGACCCGCTGATCGTCGACGACGGCGTCGACCCGGAGTGGGCCGCGGCGCAGGCCGCCCTCGGTGCGTTCGCCAACGCCGGCCAGATCTGCGTCGCGGTGGAGCGGATCTACGTGCACGCCTCCGTGGCCGACCCGTTCCTCGCCGCGCTGACGCGGGAGGCGCAGGAGTGGGCCGAGCGGATCGGACCGCTCGTCGACCGCGAGCACCGCCGGCACGTCGACGGGCACGTCGCCGGCGCGCTGGAGGGCGGGGCCCGCGCACTCACCGGCGGGGCGATCCCCGACGGGCCCGGGGCGTTCTACCCGCCGACGGTGCTGATCGGGTGCGTGCCCGACATGGCCGTGATGAGTGAGGAGACGTTCGGCCCGGTCGCCCCCGTGCAGGTGGTGCCGGACTTCCCGGAGGCCCTGCGCGAGGCCTGCGACGACACCTACGGGCTCGCGGCCACGGTGCTCACCGCCGACATGGCCCACGCCCAGACCGCGTGGCGGGAGCTCCCCGTCGGCACGGTGAAGATCAACAAAGTGTTCGGTGGCGCCCCGGGCGGCGCGTCCCAGCCCCGGCGCGCGAGCGGCTCCGGCTTCGGGTTCGGCCCTGAGCTCCTGGACGAGATGACCGCGGTGAAGGTGGTGCACCTGGCCCCGCCGCCCGCGCCCCACTGACCGGCGCGACATGGACACATATCGCTGTGAGAAGTCGCTTCGAACAGCGTCACGTGTCCATGCCGCGCCTGGGGGAGGCGTCAGGCGGGCGTCGTGCGGGCGGCGACCACGGCGCCCGTGACGGCCAGCGCTGTCAGCAGCGCGACCAACACAGGGAGCGCGGCCGCCGGGGTGCCGAGCAGCGCGAGGAAAGCGCCGCCCGCCCCGATCATCGCGGCGGTGGTGAGCTGGTCGGCGATCTGCGCGGCGGAGGAGTGGAACCCGACCTGGCCCGCCCCCGACTGCTGCAGCAGCAGGAAGGACATCGAGGAGAAGCCGAGCCCCATGCCGAGGCCCGCCACCACCCAGAACGGGAGGGCCAGCCACGGCACGCCCCATCCCGGGGCCACGAGCAGCATGCCCGCCGTCCCGACGGCGAGCGCGCAGAACCCGATGCGCAGCAGTAGGGCGCGAGGCAGGTCGGGGTGCCTGCCCTGCCACGCCGACGCCGCCGACCAGCCCAGTGAACCGACGATCAGCGGGAGGCCCGCCATCGCCAGCGACCAGCCGTGGGTGCCGTTGAGCATCAACGGCAGGTACGCGTTGACGGTGAAGAACACCCCGGCCAGCAGCCCGCGGGAGAGCACGACGGTCGGTATCCCGCGTCCCGCGCGGAACACCCCGCGGGGGAACAAGCGCACCAATGCCGGTGCCAGCACCACGATCGCGACCCCGGCCACCACGGCGGCGACGACGCCACGCTGCTGTGACGCCCAGCTGAGCGCGGCCACCCCTACCGCGGCGCCGAGCGCGGCGGCCACCAGCCCGCGCCGGGGCGGGGCGACCTCACGGTGCGCGTCCGGCGGTCCCAGCCTGCGGACCGCCGGAACGACGAGACCCACCGCCAGCACCACGAACGGCACCAGCCCGAGGAACACCCAGTGCCACGAGACCGTCTCGGTCACCAGGCCGGAGACGGGCGGTCCGAGCAGCGCGGGCAGCACCCAGGCCGAGGAGATCAGCCCGAAGACCGCCGGGCGGGCCCGCTCCGGGTAGACCGCTGCCACCAGCACGTACACGGCGACCGCCTGCGTTCCCGCGCCGAGCCCCTGCAGCACGCGCCCGAGCAGCAGCTGGGGCATCCCCGCGGCCGTCCCGGCGACGACCAGCCCGATGCCGAACAGCAGCGGTGCCCCGACAAGAGGGATCCGCGGACCGGCCCGGTCGCACCACCGCCCGCCCAGCACCGTGGCGAACACGGCGGCCGCCATGAACGCGACGAACGGCCACGCGTAGAGCGACACCGCCCCGAGGTCGGCGACCAGCGCCGGCATCGCGGTGCCGACGCCCATCGACTCGAACCCCACCAGGCTGATCAGCAGCACGATGCCGATCGTGGTGGCGCGGCGGTCGGGTCCGAACAGCTCGGTGCGAACGGCGGTGGGCGCGGCGGCTGCGGTCACGCCGAAGATGGTGCAACCTCACCACGGGTTCAGGTCAACTCGGTTCGAGGGGGAACGGATGGAGCGGATCAGGACGACCCACACCGGCAGCCTGCCGCGGCCCGCGCCGATCGTGGCGGCCATCGCCGAGCGGGAGCGCGGCGGCTCTCCGCTCGACCCGGACGCGGTGCGCGACGCCGTGGCCGGTTGTGTGCGGCGGCAGGTGGAGACGGGACTGGACGTCGTCAACGACGGAGAGCTCGCCAAGATCAGCTACGTCACCTACGTGCGGGGTCGCCTCACGGGGTTCGAGCCGGTCGAGACGCCGTGGCCACGTCCGAGCCCAGCTCTCGACGGCTTCCCCGAGTACGCCGAGCGGCTGGCCGGGCGCGGCGGCTTCCGCGACGTCCGGATTCCCGTGTGCCGCGGGGACGTGACCTACCCGGACACGGGCGCCGTCGAGGCCGACATCACGACATTGCAGGCTGCCGCCACGGACGCCGGTGCCCAGGAGGCCTTCCTGACGGCCGCATCGCCGGGCGTCATCGCGATGTTCATGCGCGACGAGCACTACGGCGACCGCACGGCCTACCTCACCGCGCTGGCCGAGGCGATGAAGACCGAGTACGACGCCGTCCACCGCGCCGGGTTGGTGCTGCAGGTGGACTGTCCCGATCTCGCGGCCTCCCGTGCCGAGTTCCCGGACGACGCCGAGGGCCTGCGCGCGTTTCGCGGTCTCGTCGAGGAGAACGTGGCGGCGTTGAACCGCGCACTGCGCGACGTGCCACCGGATCGGGTGCGGCTGCACATGTGCTGGGGCAACTACGAGGGTCCGCACCACCGCGACGTCGCGTTGCGTGACGTGCTCGACATCGTGCTCACCGCCCGGGCCGGGACCATCTCCTTCGAGGGTGCGAACCCGCGCCACGGCCACGAGTGGACGGTGTTCGACGAGGTCGCGCTGCCGGACGACCGGGTGATCATGCCGGGTGTGATCGACACGACGACCAACTTCGTCGAGCACCCGGAGCTGGTGGCGCAGCGGATCGGCAACTACGCGCGGCTCGTCGGCCCGGACCGCATACTGCCGGCCACCGACTGCGGGCTCGCCACGGTCGCGGTCGGGGAGGGTGGTGTGGACCCGCGGATCGCGTGGGCGAAGCTCCGCTCGCTGGTGGAGGGCGCGGAACTGGCGAGCAGATAGGGCACTGCTCCGCGATCAAGGACGGTCGGCAGTGCGTATCGGTGCGCGGTGCGACGGGCGTGCGTGGCAACCTTTCCCCGTGAGCACCAGCACCGCCGCGCAGACCACGACCCCCGAGGCCACCGCCGTGCGGGAGGCCGCCCAGCGAGCCGCCGCCGCTGCGCCGGGCGTCCGGGCCGCGGGGGGCGCCGCGGTCGACGCCGCGCTGCGGACGGCCGCGCAGCTCATCCGCGAGCGCACCGGCGACCTGCTCGCGGCCAACGCCGCCGACGTCGAGGCCGCGGAGCGCGCCGGGATGGCGCCCGGGCTGCTCGACCGCCTGCGCCTCGGTCCGGAGCGGCTCGCCGACGTCGCCACCCAGCTCGAGGTGTTGGCGGCCACGCCGGAGCCGCCGCTCCAGCGTGAGGTGCGGACGCTGCCGACCGGTGAGCGCGTGTTCGAGCGGCGGGTGCCGGTCGGTGTCATCGGTGCCGTGTTCGAGGCCCGTCCGAACGTCACCGTGGACGTCGCGTCACAGGTGCTCAAGGCGCGCAGCGCCGCGGTCCTGCGGACGGGGTCGGCCGCGCTGGGCTCCGCCCGCGCCCTCGTCGACCTGGTCATCGCGCCGGCACTGGAGCGCCACGGTGTTCCGGCGGCCGCCGTGCAGCTCGTCCCGACGCCAGGGCACGCCGGCGCCGAGGCGCTGGTCGGGCTGCCCGACCTCGTACCGCTCGTCGTGGTCCGGGGCAGCGGCGAGGTCACCCGGAAGCTGTCGACGCTCGGCGCGGCCGCCGGCACCAGGGTGCTCGCCCACGCCGACGGTGGCGGCGTGCTCTACCTCGACGCCAGCGCCGTCGAGGCCGACGTGACGCGGCTGGTCACCGAGAGCACCGACCGGCTCGGGGTCTGCAACCGGCTCAACCTGCTGCTGATCGACCGCCCCGCCTACGACCGGCTCTGGCCGGTGGCCGAGGCGGCCCTGCTGGCCAGGGAGATCACCCCGAGCCTCCCGCCGCACGCCCACCGGCTCGGCCACGAGTGGGCCCTCGACTCCGGCGCCGAGGCCCACGTCACCGTCGCCACGGTCGACGGCCCGGTCGACGCGGCGCTCATCGCCGCCCGGGAGACGTCCGGGCTGGCGGCGACGGTCTGCGCGTCCGACCGCACCGCGGCCGAGGCGTTCATCGACGCCTACACGGGCACGGGCGTGTTCTGGAACGCCACCACCCGCCTGCTCGACGGCTACAAGCTCCTCGGCCTGCCCGAGACCGGTATCAACGTCGACCACACGCCGGGCCCCCGCGGGCCGGTGACCTACCTCGACCTGTCGCTGCGCCAGTTCGTGGTGCTGCCGCCGGCCTGACCCCGCCGGGCTTCGGCAGGTTCAGGAAAGCCACTTTCAGGCCCTCTCAGGGCAGCAAAGTGGCTTTCCTGAACTACGGGGGTGGGGGCCGAGGGGGATGCTCGGGTGGGTAACTCGCCGCGTCTCGGGAGGCATCACACATGGTTGACGTCGACAGCTCGGCCCACCGCACCTGGTTCGTCACCGGGACGTCATCCGGTGTCGGCCGCGCGCTGGTGGTCGCCGCGCTCGAACGCGGTGACCGGGTGGCAGCCACCGCCCGCGACACCGAACCCCTCACGGACCTCGTCGGACGCTTCCCCGACCAGCTGGTCGTCGCCGAGCTCGACGTCCGCGACGAGGAGGCGGCCCGGGCCGCAGTGCAGCGGACTGTCGACGCCTTCGGCCGGATCGACGTGGTCGTCAACAACGCGGCGTACGGGCTGTTCGGCGCGGTCGAGGCGACCACGGACAAGCAGGCGAAGGAGCTCTTCGACACCAACGTCCACGGGGTGCTGAACGTGCTGCGCGCGGCCCTGCCGGTGCTGCGGCGGCAACGAGCGGGCCATGTCGTGCAGATGTCGGCGCTCTTCGGGCACATGGCCTGGCCCGGCTGCGGGATCCTCGCCGCCACCAAGCACGCGGTCGGCGGGCTCACCGAGGCGCTGGCGATCGAGCTCGCTCCGCTGGGGATCAGCTGCACCATGATCGAGCCCGCTCAGCTCGCCACCCCGTTCGTGGCCAACGCCGTGCTCGCCGAGTCCATCCCCGACTACGACCAGACCGTCGGGGCCCTGCTCCAGTCGCTGGGTGCGGCGAGCCCGGAGTCGCTGCCCGACGCGGCCCGGGTGGCGGCGGCGGTCCTGGGCGTGGTGGACGCCGACCGGCCTCCGTTGCACCTGGCGCTGGGCAGCACGGCCGAGACCGAGATCCGCAAGGCGCACACGACGCGGCTGCGCGAGCTCGACGACTGGGCCGCGACGAGCCGGGAATTCGACGTATCGTGACCGAACACTCGGGAAACCCTCATACCGGATCAACCGCACTGCTGCCAAGCTGACCACATGGCGACGACGGTGGGGGCGCAGCCGACCTGGTACCTGTTCCGCAACTCGGGTGAGACGCGCCCACGCGCGTCCCTGCGCACCAACGTGGTCACCACGGTGCTGTCGGTGTGGTTCACGCTCGGGCTGTTCCTCGACGCCTACGCGCACGCCAACTTTCCCCAGCTCGAGAGCTTCTTCACCCCGTGGCACGCCGTCTTCTACAGCGGTTTCGCGGCCACGGCCGGCTGGATCCTGTGGACGGTGTGGACCCACGTCCGCCACGGCAGGCGCGGGGTCGCCGCGGTGCCGGCGGGCTACGGGATGACCATGGTTGCCCTGCCGGTGTTCGCGGTGTCGGGCGGCATCGACCTGGTGTGGCACGAGGTGATCGGCATCGAGACCACCACCGACATCTTCTTCAGCCCGAGCCACCTCGGCCTCATCGGCTCCATGGTCGTCATCCTGACGAGCCCGCTGCGCGCCGCGTGGGCCGATCCCGACCTCCCGGCGCGTCCGTCGCTGCGGGCGCTGCTCCCCTCCGTGCTCACCCTGTCGTTCGCCGCGAGCCTCGTGCTGCTGTTCCTCACCTACGGCAACGCGCTGCTGTTCTCCTCGCGCAACGTCGTGGCCATGTTCTCGAGCGTCAGGGACAATGGCCCCGGCACACTCGCGACGCGCATCGTCCTCACCAACCTCGTGCTGCTCGCGCCCCTGCTCGTGATCGCCCGCCGCTGGCACCTGCCGTTCGGCACGGCCACGATCGCCTACACGATCGCGGCGCTGATCTCCGCCGTCCTCATGGGCTTCGAGCTGATCACCCTCCCGCTGGCGATCGTCGTGGCCGGTGTTCTCGTCGACCTGCTCGCGGTATGGCTGCGGCCCAGCGCCGACCGGCGGGCCGCCTTCTGGATCTTCGGTGCTGCGGCGCCGCTCGTCACCTGGGCGGTCTACCTCGGGGCTGCGTCCCTCGTCGAGGGCGCGCTGCCGGCCGTCGTGGAGTTCTGGACGGGTATGCCGGTGATCGTGGCTCTGCTGGGTTGGACACTCGCGGCGCTGATGCTGCCGAACGCGATCATCGCGGGGGAGTCGACCGGTTCCGAGCGGGCCGCCGCCACCTCGGGCTAGATTCGGGTCGTGCCTGCCGTAGAACTACACAGGACGACGCTGGCCAACGGCCTGCGGGTCCTCGTCGTCCCCGACCCCGCCACCCCCGTCGTCGGCGTCGCGCTGCACGTCGACGTCGGCTTCCGATCGGAGCCGGAGGGGCGCACCGGCTTCGCGCACCTGTTCGAGCACCTGATGTTCCAGGGCAGCGAGAGCCTGGAGAAGCTGGCGCACTTCCGGCACGTGCAGGGCTCGGGCGGAGTGTTCAACGGCTCCACCCACCAGGACTACACCGACTACTTCGAGGTGCTGCCCGCGGCGGCGTTGGAGCGGGCGCTGTTCCTGGAGGCCGACCGCCTGCGCGCACCGAAGCTCACGGAGGAGAACCTCCGCAACCAGGTGGACGTCGTCAAGGAGGAGATCCGGCTCAACGTCCTGAACCGGCCCTACGGTGGCTTCCCCTGGATCCTGCTGCCGCCGGTTCTCTACGACACGTTCCCCAACGCCCACAACGGCTACGGCGACTTCTCCGAGCTGGAGCAGGCCTCGCTCGACGACGCCGCGGCGTTCTTCGACACCTTCTACTCACCGGCCAACGCGCAGGTCACCGTGGCCGGCTACCTCGACGTCGACGAGACGTTGCGGCTCGTGGAGAAGCACTTCGGCGACATCCCGGCCCGCCCGGCGCCCGTCCGGCCGTCGTTCGCGGAGCCGCTGCCGACCGCCGACCGCCGCCAGGCCGTCACCGACGCCCACGCGCCGCTGCCCGCGCTCGCCCTCGGCTACCGGCTCCCCGACCCCGCGGCCGACCTCGACGGCTACCTCGGCCACGCGCTGCTGGCCTCCGTGCTCGCCGACGGCGAGGCCGCCCGGCTGCAGCGACGGCTCGTGCACGCCGACGGGCTCGTCACCGACATCTCGGCGAGCGCCGGGCTGATGGGCCCGCTCGACGCCCGCGACCCGGACACGTTCACGATCACCGCCGTGCACCCCGCCGCGGTCGCTCCCGACCGCGTGCTCGCCGCCGTCGACGAAGAGCTCGACAAGCTCGCCGCCGCGGGCCCGAGTGCCGACGAGCTCGCCCGGCAGGTGGCCCGCTGGTCGGCCGGGCTGCACCAGGAGAACGACCGGGTGATGTACCGGATGCTCGGCCTCGGTGCCCGCGAGCTGCTCTACGGCCGGGCGGAGATCGCCGTCGAACTGGCCGACCGGCTCGCCGCCGTCACACCGGAGCAGGTCCGCGCCGCGGCGGAGAGCCTGCGCTCGTCCGGGCGGGGCGTCCTGCTCGTCGAGCCGACCGCCCCCCAGGAGGGCAACGAATGACCACCGCAAGCCAGGACACCTCAGGGCAGCACACTCCCGGCAACGCCGTTCCGGGTGAGAACCCCCGCCACCGCAGCGCCGAGGAGATCGGCCGCACCGAAGCCGGGCCGCGCCCGCTGCCGCCGCTGGGCCCCACCCGCGCCGTCCCGCTCCCCGACGTGGAGGAGCACACGCTCGACTCGGGGCTGCGGGTGCTCGTCGCCCACCGCCCCGGCGTGCCGATGGTGGAGCTGCGGCTGCGGGTCCCGTTCGCAGGCGACGAGCCCGAGCACTCCGCCGTGAGCGAGCTGTTGTCGTCCACCCTGCTCACCGGCACCACGAGCCGTGACCGCGTCGGCATCGACGACGAGATGGCGGCCGTCGGCGCCGACCTCGGGGTGAGCGTCGACCCGGAACGGCTCCAGATCGGCGGCCACGGGCTCGCCGAGGGACTGCCCGACCTCCTCTCGGTGCTCGCGGACGTCATCACCTCGGCCACCTATCCCGACGCCGAGGTCGCGCGTGAGCGGGACCGCCTGATCGAGCGGATCTCGGTGGCCCGTTCGCAGCCGCGCACCATCGCCAGGGAGGCGCTGCAGCGCAAGCGGTTCGGCGACCACCCGATCACCCGCGAGATGCCCACCGGGGACGACGTCGCCGCCGTCACGGCCGACCAGATCCGGGCGCTGCACGCCGCGGCACTCGTGCCGCGGGGGTCCATCCTCACGCTGGTCGGCGACATCGACACGGCCGCGGCGATCGCCCAGGTCGAGAAGGCGCTCGGGGGCTGGACGTCGGACGTCGCGGCCCGGGAGCTGTCCCCGCCGCCCGCGATCTCCCCCGGCGACCTCCAGCTGGTGCACCGGCCGGGATCCGTGCAGTCGCAGCTGCGGCTCTCGGCGCCCGCGCTGCGCCGCCACGACCCGCGCTACGCGGCACTGCAGCTGGCCAACCTCGTGTTCGGCGGCTACTTCTCCTCCCGGTTGATGGAGAACATCCGCGAGGACAAGGGCTACACCTACGGTGCCCACTCGGGCGTCGAGTTCGTGCCCGGTGGCGCGGTGCTCGGCGTCGAGACCGATGTGGCGAGCGACGTCACCGCGGCCGCGCTGCTCGAGACCCGCTACGAGCTGGGCCGGCTCACCGCGGTTCCCCCCACGGAGGCGGAGGTCGAGGCCGCGCGCAGCTACGCCGTGGGCTCGCTGCTCATCTCCCTGGACAGCCAGGGCGGCCTCGCGTCCTCGCTGTCGGCGCTGGCCGCCGACGGGCTCGGCATCGACTGGCTGCGGGCCCACCCGGCGCGGCTCGAGGCGGTCACCACGGAGCAGGTCGCCGAGGTGGCACTGGAGTTCTTCGCGCCGTCCGCGTTCACCGGCGTCGTCGTGGGCGACGCCGACGTGATCGGGGCCGGAGTGCGGGCCCTCGGCGGAATCACGGGCCCGTGAGCGGCTCCTGCGCGGTCGGATCCGCGCTCGACTTCACGCTGCTGGTTCCCCCTGTGCTCTCCCGCTCGGCCGTGCTCCGCGACGAGCCGTTGCGCAACGACACCGCGCGGCAGATCGAGGGGTGGCCACAGGCTCGCCTCGTGGTCGTCGACGCCAGGGGCCGCACGCCCGTGGACTGGGACGGCGGGCCTTCCGACGCCACCTGGGACGCGGTCACCGGCGGCGGCGCCCGCCTGCACACCCGGCCCACCACGGGCGACGTGCCGTCGGAGGGCGCGGTGCTGCTGGGGGAGGGCGACGGCGTCGCGTACTGGGGGGTGCGCGGCGAGCCCGACCCGGACGCGGGCGAGGACCCGAGCCGCTGGCTGGACCTGCGGATGGCCGGAGCCGCGCTCGACTCGTTGGGCGCCGGCCTGCTCACCACCGCGGTCGCCGTCCTCAACTGGCACGACGCCGCCCACTTCTGCGCGCGTGACGGCTCCCCGATGCACCCGCGCCAGGCCGGGTGGCACCGGCACTGCGAGGCCAACGGGCACGAGGAGTACCCCCGCACCGACCCCGCCGTCATCTGCCTGGTGCACGACGGCGCCGACCGCGTGCTGCTCGCCCGGCAGCCGTCGTGGCCGGAGGGGCGCTACTCGGTGCTCGCCGGGTTCGTCGAGGCGGGGGAGTCGCTGGAGGCGTGCGTGCTGCGGGAGATCCACGAGGAGGTCGGCGCCACCGTGCGCTCGGTGCGCTACCTCGGCAGCCAGGCGTGGCCGTTCCCGCGCTCGCTGATGGTCGGCTTCCACGCCGAGGCCGACCCGGACGTCCCGCTGGTACCTGCTGACGGCGAGATCGCCGAGGCGATGTGGGTGCGCCGGGCCGAGCTGCGCGCCGCCCTCGACCACGGCGACTGGGCCGCCGACGGGCAGCAGGGCGCGCGTCCCCTGCTGCTGCCCGGCCGGGTGTCGATCGCGCGCTCGATGCTGGAGTCCTGGGCCGCCCTCGACTGACCGCACACGGCTGGTGGCCACCGTGCACACGTCCTGATGTGTGCACGGTGGCCACCTGATGTGTGCGGTGTGGCTAGGCCGCCAGGTCCGCCACCTTCTCGGCCACCACCGCGAACGGCGGGTTCGTCAGTGCCGTTCCGTCGGCGAAGACGACGGTGGGGACGGTCTGGTTGCCGCCGTTGACGCCCTCCACGAAACGGGCCGCCTCGGGGTCGCGCTCGATGTCGACCTCGTCGTAGGGGATGCCGGCCTGGTCCATCTGCAGCTTGAGCCGGCGGCAGTAGCCGCACCACGTCGTGGAGTACATCGTCACGTCAGCCATGGTCGATTCAACGACCGGCGGCGTTCTTCTCTTCCTCGGGTGTCAGGATGGTCAGGTGACTGCTCGCCTCGTCCCCGACGCCCCGGAGTCCGGCCTCGACGACGAGCAGCTCGCCGCGGTCACCGCACCCCGGGGCCCGGTGTGCGTGCTCGCCGGGGCCGGCACCGGCAAGACGCGCACCATCACCCGGCGCATCGCCCACCTCGTGCGTACCGGCCACGTCGCGTCGGGCCAGGTCCTCGCGGTCACGTTCACCGCGCGCGCGGCAGGGGAGATGCGCACGCGGTTGCGCACGCTCGGGGTGGCGGGCGTGCAGGCCCGCACGTTCCACGCGGCGGCCCTGCGCCAGCTGCGCTACTTCTGGCCGCGCGTGATCGGCGGCGACCAGTGGCAGCTGCTGGAGGGCAAGCTGCGGATCGTCGGGCAGGCGGCGGCGCGTGCGAAGGCCGGCACCGACGCGGCGTCGCTGCGTGACCTCGCCGGCGAGATCGAGTGGGCGAAGGCAACTCTCGTCACCGCCGAGGGCTACCCGGCGGCGGTCGCGAAGCTGCGCCGCGACACCCCGGGCCCCGCCGAGCAGGTGGCCACGGTGTACGCGGGCTACGAGGAGCTCAAGAACCGCGCGGAGCTGCTCGACTTCGACGACCTGCTGCTCCACGTCGCCGGGGCGCTGGAGGAGCACGGCGCGGTGGCCGAGGAGTTCCGCGACCGCTACCGCTGCTTCGTCGTGGACGAGTACCAGGACGTCACGCCGCTGCAGCAACGCGTGCTCGACGCCTGGCTCGGGGAGCGCGACGACCTCACGGTGGTGGGCGACGCCAACCAGACGATCTACACGTTCGCCGGCGCCAGCCCGCGCTACCTGCTCGACTTCCCGCGCCGCTTCCCGGAGGCGGCCGTCGTGCGGCTGCAGCGCGACTACCGGTCCACCCCGCAGGTCGTGGCGGCGGCCAACACGCTCATCGGCTCGGCCCGCGGCCGCGTGGCCGGCAGCCGGTTGCAGCTGGTCGGGCAGCTCCCACCCGGGCCGGAACCCGACTTCTCGGAACACGACGACGAGCCGGCCGAGGCCGCCGCCGTGGCTGCGCAGATCAAGCGGCTGGTCGCCGACGGCACCCCGGCCGCCGAGATCGCGGTGCTGTTCCGGATCAACGCGCAGTCGGAGGTCTACGAGCAGGCGCTCACCGAGGTCGGCGTGCCCTACCAGGTGCGCGGAGGGGAGCGGTTCTTCTCCCGGCCGGAGGTCCGGCGGGCGATGACGGTGCTGCGCTCCGCGGGCTCCGGGCGGCCCGACGACGGCACCCCGCTCGTCGACGCCGTGCGCGCCGTCCTCGCTCCCGTCGGACTCACCCCGGAGCCGCCCGGCGGTGCCGCGCAGCGGGCCCAGTGGGAGTCGCTGCTCGCGATCGTCGAGCTCGCGGAGGAGCTCGTGGCGGTGGAGCCCGAGGCCGATCTGCGCCGCTTCGCCGCGGAGCTCGAGACGAGGGCCGACGCCGCGCACCCTCCCACGGTGCAGGGCGTCACGCTCGCGTCACTGCACGCCGCGAAGGGCCTGGAATGGGATGTCGTGTTCCTCGTCGGGCTCGTCGACGGCACGCTCCCGATCCAGCACGCCGACGGCGACGACGAGGCGATCGAGGAGGAGCGCAGGCTGCTCTACGTCGGGATCACCCGGGCCCGGCGCCGGCTCGCCCTGTCGTGGGCGCTGTCCCGGCAGCCGGGTGGCCCGCGCCGCAGGCGGCGGAGCCGCTTCCTCTACGGGCTGATTCCGGAGGAGCACGCGGCTTCGCGGATAGCGAACGGGTCGAGCCGCGGTGGCCCGCGGCCGCGCTGCCGTGTCTGTGGTTCCCCGCTGATGGGCGCCGACGCGCTGAAGATGCGCCGGTGCGCCGACTGTCCGTCCGATGTGGACGTCGAGCTGCTCGACAGGTTGCGCGGCTGGCGGAGCGAGGAGGCCAAGGAACAGCAGGTTCCGGCCTATGTGGTCTTCACCGACGCCACCCTCACGGCGATCGCCGAGCAGCGGCCCGCCGACAACGCGGCACTGGTACGGATCCCGGGTATCGGCGCGCGCAAGCTCGACCGCTACGGGCCTGCGGTGCTGGCGCTGGTCACCGACCCGGATGTATCTGATAGTTGATCCGAGAAGTTCCCCGTAAATCAGTTGTGCGGTCTGTCCGGGTGTCTCTAACGTATCCGTCGACGGTCCTCATCAGCCCGTCTTCTGCTGCGACCTCACGCGAAGGGGGTGTCCTGTGATCACGATGATGCTTCCCATCTCCGGGATCTACGGCGCCCGCGTGCGCGTCGAGTCCGGTATCGCGACGGTCGGCTCCCCGCGCCACGCGCACGTGTGGCAGAAGCGACCGGCAGGCACGGCTCTCGGTGCCTTCGTGATCAAGGGCGTCAGCGTCACCGATAACAGCACAGGTGTGTCCGAAGTGGAGTGTCGCCCAACCTAGGCGGCGACCTCGCCACCGGCCCGAAGAACCAAGGCCGCGGACCCACACCGGGATCCGCGGCCTTTTTGTTTGTCCTGCCTGACCACATCACTCAGGAGGTAGAGGTGTTAGTCCGATCAGTTCCGTTGGACGGCGGAGCGATCAGTCCCGACCAGCTCGGTGGCGACCCGGTCACCGGTCTGGGGTCCCTCCTCGACGCGGCTCCCCGCGCCGGGTTGGACCTTCCGTGTCGTTCGGGCGATGCGGACCTGTGGTTCGCCGAGGCTCCTGCGGAGCTGGAGCGGGCCAAGGAGCTGTGCGGCCACTGCCCCATCCAGGCCGAGTGCCTGGCCGGCGCGGTGCGCCGTGAGGAGCCGTGGGGTGTCTGGGGCGGCGAGATCTTCTTGCGCGGGGCAGTCATCCCGCGCAAGAGGCCCCGTGGCCGTCCGAGCAAGGCTGCACTGGCCCGCGACCGCGAGTATGCCGCGGCCGTGTCCGCCTGATCCACGCCCCACCCGTCGGCCCTTCGAGGGCCACACCGACAGGAGACCGATTCCGATGACCGACTTCAACCCGCCGACGGCTGCTCCCACCCAGCCGCGATCCATGGTCCTGCACCGAGAGGGAACCCAGATGTTGCTCCACGAAGCCCTGGCCAGATCCCGACAGCGGGAAGCCGAAGAGGCAGCCCGTCACTACACACTGGCCCGCCGGTTCACGGCGGGCCGCCGGTGGGCGTCGCTCGCCGGCTTCGCCGACAGGCGCGCGACCCGTGCACGGGCGAGCGCAGGCGCGGCTCAGCTGCACGGGCACTCCCGTTCCGCGGTGAACGGGCTCCGTGCCGTATGAGCGGTGCCGACGAAGAGAACAGGTAAGTAACCGACGTCCCCGGTCGACCGGCCATCGGCCGGGGCGCCGTCGGCCTCCGATACCGAACCCACCTCTGGACCCGGCCCGGCCCGCTCCACGCCACGATCAGCGGGACCGGGGCCGGGTTCAGAGGTGGCGGCCGGCCGACTCGTCCTCGGCGTCGAAGATCCACGGCTGCCAGTGCCCCACGATCCCGCGCAGCGGCACATCGGCGTCGAGCTGGCACAGCACACCGAGCGTGCCCATCGTGACGCGGTGCACGAGCAGGTACTGGGGCGGCAGGTTGAGCTCGCGACCGGTGTTGAAGTCGGGGCTCCGCAGGTCCCCCACCCGTTCGGCCTGCCGCTGCAGCCACCGCCGGTTGAAGCGGAAGGTGTCGGTGCGCAGCGGTTCGGTGAACGGTGCCAGGTAGGTGACGGCGTCCTCGGCGCGCAGTGGCGAGCCGGCCCGCACGAACCCGTTGTCACGCAGCAGCGTGAGGAGCTCCTCCGGCTTGTCCTCCAGCGCGAGCCGGACCATCACCGACAGCGGCCGGGGGAGACCCTCGGGCAGGCGCGCCACGGCGCCGTAGTCGATGACGAGGAGCCTGCCGTCGTCGAGAACCTGGAAGTTGCCGGGGTGCGGGTCGGCGTGCAGCAGCCCGACCCGGGCCGGCGCGGAGTAGTGGAACTCGGCGAGCAGGGCGGCGGCCTTGTCGCGCTGCTCCTGCGTGCCGCCCCGGATGACGTCCGACAGCTTCCGGCCGGTGACCCACTCGGTGACCATCGCCCGCGGGGCCGACGCCACCACGCGTGGCACCTTGACCTTGTCGTCGCCGTCGAACGCCGAGGCGAACGCGCGCTGGTTCTCGGCCTCGTCGCGGTAGTCGAGCTCCTCCTCCATCCGGTCGCGCAGCTCGGCGATCAGTGGCTTGATCTCCAGGCCCGGCACCAGCGGCTGCATCAGCCTGCTCATCCGCGACAGCTGCCGCAGGTCGGAGCGCAGCGCCTCCTCCGCGCCGGGGTACTGCACCTTGACGGCGACCTCGCGCCCGTCCTTCCAGATCGCGCGGTGGACCTGGCCGATGCTCGCGGCCGCGGCCGGTGTCTCGTCGAAGTCCTGGAACCGGTTGCGCCAGCCCCGGCCGAACTGCTCGGCCAGCATCCGGTGCACGTCGGCAGGGGGCATGGGTGGGGCCGCGGACTGCAGCTTGACGAGCGACTCGCGGAACGGCGCCGCGTACTCGTCGGGGATGGCGGCCTCGAACACGCTCAGGGCCTGGCCGAACTTCATGGCGCCGCCCTTGAGCTCGCCGAGCACGGCGAAGAGCTGCTCGGCGCTCTTGGCCATCAGCTGGGCCGAGATCTCCTCGCCGTCGCCTCCGACGAGCCGCCTGCCCCATCCGGCTGCGGCTCGCCCGGCAACTCCGAGCGGGAGACTGGCCAGCTTGGCCGTGCGCGAAGCCGTACGCCGCGGGATGTCGGTCACGCTGTTTCCTTTGTGGGGTGCGGTGCCGCCGTGGCGAGCGGCGGGATCGCCGACGCGAAACGCTCGCCGGCCGTGGCATCCCTGTCGATGGTCGTCGGTGGGTCGGGCCGTGCACCGTCCGATGGCGGGCTTGCGGGCTCCTTCACCCCCTGATTGTGTCCCGATCTCCCCCTTGCGCGCATGTTGCCTTCGGTCACGAACGCGGATTCACTCGCGGCCGAACACGGCTGGGCCGTGGTGGAGGTCCGTTGACCGCACCATCACATGACGGGCGGTCGGGGCGGCGACGAGATCACCGGGATCTCGCCGGCCGTCGAGGAAAGGGCCGGGGCGCTGCGGAAACGGCTGCCCAGCGATCCGGGTGCCGAGAGGACACCTCCGACAGCCCGCCCTCAACGGATCACCGTACGGGGCGGGCTGTGGAGGACCTCACGCCAGACGCGTCAGTGCTGTCCGGCCTTGTCCAGGTCGGCATCCTTGCAGGTGGCAGGCGCGTTGATGGGGTTGCATCGGGCCACCGTGTTGCCGGCGAGCGAGGCGTAGTAGCCCGAGCCGAATCGGGCGGCCATCCCGGGAACCGGGTAGTCGGTGCTGACGACCTGGGCGCCGCTGGTCAGCGCGGCCTCGCGACGCGTGGGGTCGCCGGAGCGCGCCTCGCCGGTGGGCGCGTCCGCCCGGGTCCGGATCATGTAGCCCTGCTTGACCAGGTCGATGATCGTGTCGTGCAGTTGCGGCGCCTCGTCGCGGATCATGAAGGCTGCGTCCGGCTTGTCGCCGTTGTCCTGGGCGTTGGTGAAGAACAGCCGGCCCGCGAGGCTCGGGTCGTTGCCCTGGAGGTACTCGGGCCGGAGGTTGTCCATCGCGAACATGACCTTGCCACGGGCGTCGCGCAGGGTCGGCCAGCCGTACTTCAGGACTGAGTCCCGCAAGGTCATCCCGTTGTGGCGGACGTCGTCGGGCGTGATGACGCGGTCGCGGGGGAACACCGACAGCACTTCCTGCTCGGCATTGGTGAAGCTGTCGTGCGCCCAGGGCAGCATCGGTTGTGTCGGGTGGCCCGGGAAGTTCGGGCCGTTGCCCTGGTCGAACTGCAGCAGGATGGTGATCGGCACGGCGTTGGGGTTCTTGTCCAACCAGTCCTTGACCTGCTTGAGGCAGTCGACGAAGGTCAGGCAGCTGGTGTGGTAATCAACATCCTCCTCGTGGAGGACCTTGATGCCGGGCTTGTTCATCACCTCCGGGTGCCACGGTCCTTCGCCCGAGATCTGGCGGAGGATCGGATTGGTGAACCGGCCTCCATCGGGATCCTGGGCAAGGTCAAACTCGAGACTACGAACCTTTTGGCCGTCGAGTTGCTGCTGGATCGGGGCGTGGGAGTACTCCTCGCCACCGGTGCCGGAGCCGGGCTGGGCCTGCTCCCGGATGGCCTTCTCCGGGTCGGTGATCTCCACGTGGAAGCTGTTGTGGGTGCCGACGGTCTGGATCTGGTTGATCCGGACCTGGTTGTCGTGGCCCACGCCCGCGGCGACGTCGGTAGGCGGTGGAACAGGGGTCGGTGAATTCCCGATACTCGGGGGAACGACGTCGGACGAATCTGTGTCGTTGTTCGGGGGAACGGGGGTGGGCGTATCCACTCCAGCGGTCGGAGGAGCGGGGGCAGCCGAATTCCCACCAGTGTTCGGGGGAACGGGGGTGGCAGCAGCGGCGATTCCGATCGGGGTGATCAGCGCCGAGGTGACGGCAATGACCAACACGGACCGCGAGAGTAGACGCACGCAGGTCTCCATAAAGTGGGCGAATGGTGCGGCCCCAAGATTCCAGCGTCTTCACTCGATCGAGTGGTCCGCCGCTGAACACTGGACGAACCAGATCTGTCCATCGTCGATGAATCGGGAAATTCCGACAAATCTGTTGAGTATGAATAATTCGCTGTTCCGGACCGATCACCGGCACCGGTGCTCCGCGCGCCTACCCCGCGGCGAGCCCGCACCGGCTGCTCGACGGGCAAGGAGGCCTGCTTCAGGATCACGCGCGAGCCGAGTCGGGAGGAGTTCGCCGAGGTGGCGGCACCCGCTCGCTGCTCGCCCCGCACCCGCAGCCGGGCTGGGGTGACCAGGTGCGCCGCACCAGCGTGCCGGCGACGACGTCGAGCTCGATCGTGGTGTCGAGGGTGGGGGGTGGCGGCCCGCCGCCCGCGGTGGCGTCGAGCGCGGCGAGAACCTGCGCGGCGGCGAGTGCGGCGGTGGCGCGGACCGCCGCCGGATCACCGCGGCCCGCCCTGCCCACGAGCTGCGCGGCGACGGTGGGCCAGCCGGGGTCGTGGGCGCTGCGCAGCAGGTCGAGGCAGCCGAGACAGGCCGTGCGACCGGGCAGGACGAGCGGCCCGACGACGCCGATGCCGTCGCGCATCCGGGTGGAGAGGTGGGCGGTGCCGCCCGCGTGCAGCTCCGTGACCCGTTCGGGCTCGGGGGCGAGAGCATCGGCGAGCACGACCAGGTCGGGCACCAGCCGCTGCGGTGGCGGCCCGGTGGTGACGCCGGGGCAGAGCCGGCGCACCGCCGCCCGCGTGGCGGCGAGCCGGTCGTGGCCGCGGTCGGTGTCGAGGAACCCCGTGCCCAGGTCGGCCGCGAGCACCGGGCCCGAGGTCTCGACGTGCACCGCGCCGACCCCGGCCTGTGCGAGACCGACCACGACGCCGACCGACAGCGGCCCGCAACCGGTGACGACGACGGTGCTGGTGGCCCGGTTCCGGGTCGTCCGGTCCAGCGCCGTGGCGTCGACCAGGGCCCCGGCCGCGACGAGCTCGCACACCAGCGCGTCCGCCTCGGCCGCCTCCACCCCGCGATGCACCGCCCTGGCGACGAGCTCGGCGTGGCCCACCGGGCCGTCCAGCTCGTCGAGCATCGCCGCCAGCGCGGGCGGGAGGTCGTCGACGGCGACGGCTGTCGCCGGGTCGAGGCCGAGCAGCCGGGCTCGGGGGCCCAGCCGGAGCACCGACCGGTGCGGGGACAGGCGGAGCATCACCGGTGGGGAGGGGCGCGCTGCGGTCGGCATCGGCCGATGGTGCGCCGTGGCCGGGACTGCTGCATCCGGCTGTCCACAGACCCGAGCTCGGCTGTGGACAACTCCGGGAGTCGCCCCGGCGCCCAGGCCCGGGGCTTAGGCTGGAGTGATGGCGCAGCCCGCGGTCGTTGAGGTCCGGCGCAGTGACCGCCGCCGGCGCATGGTCAGTGCCCGGCGCGAGGGCGACACGGTGATCGTGTTCATCCCGGGGTGGATGAGCGACTCCGAGGAACGGCGCTGGGTCGACGAGATGGTGCGCCGGCTGGAACGCAGCGAGGCCCGCCGCCGCTCACCCGCCCGCAAGGGCGACGACGAGCTGCGCCGTCGCAGCATGGAGCTGTCCCGCCGTTACCTCGACGGTCGCGCGGAGCCGAGCACCGTGCGCTGGGTGGCCCCGATGCGCACGCGCTGGGCGTCGTGCACGCCTGCCGATGCCACGATCCGGATCAGCGACCGGCTGCGTGACGTCCCCGGCTGGGTGGTCGACTACGTGCTGATCCACGAGCTCACCCACCTGCTGGAGCCCGGGCACGACGACCGGTTCTGGACGTGGGTGCACCGCTACCCGCGCGCTGAGCGCGCCATGGGCTACCTCGAGGGGCTCTCCGCCGCCGCCGGCCTCGGCCTGGTGGGCATCGACGGCGACGAGCCCGACGCCGAGGCGGGCTGACGAGCCGCCCGGCACCGCCGACCGCGGTGCCGGGCTGCCGGTGTTCCCAGGTGCCGGTCCGCGGATCAGGCGGTGGGCCTCGGCCCGTCGGACTCGGGTCCGTCGGACTCCGGACCGTCGGACTTCGGCTCGCCGGACTCCGGTCCCTCGGACTTCGGGGTGTCGGTGCTGTCGCTGCGCCCCTTCTCGGGGTCGTCGGCGGCAGCCTTGCCCGCCAGCTTCTCCAGCTCCGCGATCGGGTCGCCGATCTCGTCCCGCCCGACGAACCCGGCCGGGTCGTCGAGGTCGTCGGCCGACGGGATCAGGTCCGGGTGGGCCCAGAGTGCGTCGCGGCCCGCGGTGCCGCGCTGCTCACCGAGCAGTCGCCAGAGCTCCGCGGCGGCGCGTAGCCGGCGCGGCCGCAGCTCGAGGCCGACCACCGTGGCGAAGGTCTGCTCGGCGGGGCCGCCGGAGGCGCGGCGGCGGCGCAGGGTCTCCCGCAGGGCCTCCGCCCCCGGAAGGCGGTCGCCCACCGCGTCGGCGACCACGGCGTCGACCCAGCCCTCGATCAGGGCGAGCAGGGTCTCGAGGCGGGCGAGCGCCGCCTCCTGCTCCGGGGTGGTCTCGGGCTCGAACATGCCCGACTGCATGGCCTCCTCGATGGCGGCCGGGTTGGACGGGTCGATGCCGCGGGCGAGCTCCTCGATCCGGGAGGTGTCGACCCGGATGCCGCGTGCGTACTCCTCGACGGTGCCGAGCAGCCGCTCCTTGAGCCAGCCGACGTGGGCGAACAACCGGTGGTGCGCCGCCTCGCGCGCGGCCAGGTAGATCATCACCTCGCTGGCGGGCCGGTCGAGGTCCTTGGTGAACTTCTCGATGTTCTCCGGCAGCAGCGCCGCCACCCGGTCGGGACCGACCGGCACGCCGATGTCGGTGGAGGTGAGCACCTCCGCGGCGAGCTGGGCCAGGCCGCCGCCCAGCTGGCTGCCGAAGGCGAGCCCGCCCATCTGGCCGAGCATCGCCAGCATCGGGCCTGCGGCGGCGCGTGCCTCCTCGGGCACGGCGTCCACCCACGACACGGAGACCCGCTGGGCGACCGGGTCACACAGCCGCTTCCAGGTGGGCATGCTGGCGGTGACCCACTCACTCGCCGACCAGGCCTTGGTCTCCACGGCACCGGCGGGGAAGTCGGTGGCGGCGTCGAGCCAGAGCTCGGCGAGCTTCACCGCGTCACTCACCGCGGCGCGCTGCGCCCCCGTGAGCGAGGACGTGGTGGCGGCGAGGCGCTGCTGGGCGAGCTGCGCCGCGAGGTCGTAGTTGACGGGGCCGCCGCCCGTGTTCTGCGCCTGGCTGAGCATCTGCCCGAGCTGGGTGAGCATCTGCCCCAGCTGGCTGACGTCGAACCCACCCGCGCCTCCGGGCATACCCGGCATGCCCGGCAGGCCGGGGAACCCGCCGGGGGGCATGCCCGGCAGGTTGCCGAAGCCGAACGGATCCTGCGGCCCGTTGCCCGGGCGATCGGGCTCGCGCCCGCGGTCGTTCTCGTCGTCGCGGTCGCGGTCTCGGTCGGACGGCCCGAATCCGAACGGGGTATCGCTCATATCACTACGGTACGCGGGTCCGCCCTGCTCAGGTGTTCGCGCTCGGCAGTAAAACTGCTGCCCGTGGTGCCTCGTGCCGACCGTTCGAGGGCGTCGCAGGCGGTCCACATAGGCTGTGAGATCGTGAACCGCCGGACGTGGACGCTCGTCGTCGCAGGCATGCTCGCACTGGCGCTCGGCGTGCTCGCCGCGGCAGTGCCGGTACCGATGGTGGCACTGGGTCCGGGGCCCACGTACGACACGCTCGGTGACGTCGACGGGAAGCCGGTCGTGGCCGTCGACGGCCTCCAGGTCTTCCCGACGTCCGGGCACCTGAACATGACCACGGTCTCGGTGACCGACCGCCTCACGCTGTTCTCGACGCTGGGCCTGTGGGCCGCGGGTGACCGCCAGGTGGTGCCGCGCAGCGACGTCTTCCCCCCGGAGAAGACCGACGAGCAGGTCCAGCAGGAGAACACCGAGCAGTTCGCGGCCTCGGAGGCGAACGCCGAGGTCGCCGCACTGACCGAGCTGCGGGTGCCCACGCGCGTGGTGGTGGGCGATCTGGTGCCCGACTCGCCTGCCCAGGGCCGGCTGGAGGTCGGCGACGAGATCGTCGCGGTGTCGGGGCAGGCCGTCGACTCGCCTGCCGCCGTGTCGAGCGCACTTGCGTCGACGAAGCCGGGGCAGTCGGTCACGATCACCTACCGCCGGGCGGGCCAGCAGCGTGACGCCGACGTCGTGCTCGGCTCGAGCCCCGACCGGCCGCAGGGGCTGCTCGGCGTCCGCCCCGGCATCGAGCCGCAGGCGGGCGACATCAGGATCAGCCTGGGTGACATCGGCGGTCCGTCGGCCGGCCTCATGTTCGCGCTGGCCGTGATCGACAAGCTGACTCCCGGCAACCTCGCCGACGGGCGGTTCGTCGCCGGCACCGGAACGATCGCGCCGGACGGCCAGGTCGGTCCGATCGGCGGCATCCCGTTCAAGATGCGCGCGGCGCGGGACGCGGGGGCCACCGTGTTCCTCGTCCCGGCCGACAACTGCGCAGAGGCCGCCGCGAACGCGCCAGCCGGGTTGGAGCTCGTGCGCGTCGCGAACCTGCAGGACGCTCTCACCGGCCTCGATGCGCTCTCAGCCGGCCGGACGCCGGTTTCCTGCTCACCTGCTGCCTGAATCGGGCGACTCGGACATTTGAGGCCCCCACGGGAACCCCACACCCCCTCCGTAGAGTTGGATGAGCAGGGCGCATCGACGGGCCGGCTGCAGGAGGCGATCGGGCAGGTCGCCGCGGCACCGGACCGACCCGTTGCCCGCGCCCGGCGCCCGACCCCGCGAAGACTGGAGTGTGCCCTGTGGCCATGCGGCCCCCGGTGGGAGCACCGACGTTGAGCCGCCGTACCCGGATCCTGCTCATCCTTGCGGGAATCGTGGTGCTGCTACTCCTCGGCGGCTCGCGCCTCATCAACTTCTATGTCGACTGGCTGTGGTTCGGGGAGGTCGGTTACCGGGGCGTCTTCGCGACGGTCCTGTTCACCCAGATCGTCCAGTTCCTGGTCGCCGCGCTGCTGATCGGCGGCCTGGTGGCGCTGTCGCTGTGGATCGCCTACCGCTCGCGCCCGGTCTTCGTGCCCGTCACCGGGCCGGAGGACCCGATAGCGCGCTACCGCACGGTGATCATCCAGCGGCTGCGGCTCTTCGCCATCGGTATCCCGCTGATCATCGGGGTCATCGCGGGTCTCGCGGCGCAGGGCGACTGGCAGACCGTCCAGCAGTTCCTCAACTCCACGCCGTTCGGGGTCACCGACCCCGAGTTCGGCATCGACGTGGGCTTCTACGCGTTCCAGCTGCCGTTCTACCGGTACGTGCTGGACTGGCTGTTCGTCGCGGTGGCCATCTGCTTCGTGGTCTCGCTGATCACCCACTACATCTTCGGCGGGATCCGGCTCAGCGGGCGCTCGGGCCAGGTCTCGGCCGCTGCGCGCGCCCAGCTGGCGATCCTCGCCGGGGTGTTCGTGCTGCTCAAGGCGGTGGCGTACTACTTCGACCGCTACGAGCTGCTGTTCAGCAACCGCAGTGACATCTTCACCGGTGCCACCTACACCGACCTCAACGCGGTGATGCCCGCCAAGCTGATCCTGCTGTTCATCTCGATCATCTGTGCCGCGGCGTTCTTCGCGGCGGTGTTCCGGCGCAACCTGCAGCTGCCCGCGATCGCCACGGTGCTTCTGGTCCTGTCCAGCGTGCTGATCGGTGCGGCGTGGCCGCAGGTGCTGCAGCAGTTCGTGGTGTCGCCCAACGCCAACGAGCGTGAGTCGGTGCCGATCGAACGCAACATCGCGGCCACCCGGCAGGCGTTCGGGCTCACGGACGACAAGGTCACCGAGGTGCCCTACAGCGGCACGTCGGAGGCCACGCCCGCCGCGGTCCGCAACGACACCGCCACGGTGCCGAACATCCGCCTGCTCGACCCGGCCAAGGTCGGCGACACGTTCACGCAGCTCCAGCAGCGGCGTACGTTCTACGGCTTCCCGCAGAAGCTCGACATCGACCGGTACAACATCAACGGGAAGATCCAGGACTACATCGTCGCCCTGCGCGAGCTGAACAGCGCGGGCCTCACCGGCAACCAGACCGACTGGATCAACCGGCGGCTGGTCTACACGCACGGCAACGGGATCGTGGTGGCTCCGGCCAACCAGGTGAACGCGGTGCTGGACGAGGCGGGTGGCCAGGGCGGCCTGCCCAACTTCACCAGCATCGACATCAGCAACTCGAACTCGCCGTCGTTGCCGCCGAGCCTGCGCGTCACCGAGCCGCGGGTGTACTACGGCGAGCTGATCGACGGGTACTCGATCGTCGGCGCAGAGCCGGGTGCCACCCCGCGGGAGTACGACTCCGACACGCAGAGCTACACCTACACGGGCAAGGGCGGTGTGCCGCTGGGCAACATCGTCAACCGGCTCGTGTTCTCGCTGTTCTACGGCGAGCGCAACATCCTGTTCAACAACTCGATCAACGCCGACTCGAAGATCATGTACGTCCGCGACCCGCGTGACCGGGTGCAGGCGGTGGCGCCGTGGCTCACCACGGACACCGACCCGTACCCCGCGGTGGTCAACGGGCGGATCGAGTGGATCGTCGACGGCTACACGACGCTGCAGAACTACCCCTACGCCGAGCGGATGGGCCTGGGGCAGGCCACGGCCGACGCACTGCAGCCGTTGCAGCGGGCGCAGCAGGACAAGGACATCAGCTACCTCCGCAACTCCGTCAAGGCCACCGTCGACGCCTACGACGGCACGGTCACGCTGTACGCGTTCGACGAGTCCGATCCGGTGCTGAAGACCTGGATGAAGACCTTCCCGGGCACCGTGCAGCCGGCGTCGGCCATCAGTCCGGACCTGAGAGCGCACTTCCGGTATCCGGAGGACCAGTTCAAGGTGCAGCGCGAGCTACTCACGCGCTACCACGTGGACAACCCGCTGGAGTTCTACGGCAACGTGTCCTTCTGGGACGTGCCGTCCGACCCGACGGTGCCGGGCGGTGGCGGAGCAGGCGGCGCACCACAGCCGCCGTACTACATCCTGGCGGGTGAACCAGGGGCCGCGGGCCAGGAGGGCACCACGCCCACCTTCCAGCTGACCAGCGCGCTGGTGTTCCGCAACCGGGACATCCTCTCGGCCTACGTCACGGCGAGCTCCGATCCGGCCAACTACGGCAAGATCACGGTGCTCCAGCTACCACCGGACACCCAGACGCTAGGCCCGCAACAGGTGCAGACCCAGTTCGTCGGTTCACCCAACGTCAGCCAGGACCTAGGACTGCTATCGAGGGGTGGGCAGAGCACCGTCGAGTACGGCAACCTGCTCACCCTGCCCGTGGCCGGCGGACTGCTCTTCGTCGAACCGGTATACATCGAGCGCGCCAACCAGCAGTCGAGCTATCCACAGCTGGCGAGAGTGCTGGTGTCCTACAACGGGCGGGTCGGCTACGACGCGAACCTGTCCGTGGCGCTCGATCAGGTGTTCGGGGCTGGGGCCGGGGCGGCGGTAGCGCCTCCGGCCGGGGGAGCACCAGCCGGCACGCCACAGCCGGGGAATGCGCCGCCGGCAGCCGGTGGGGCCGCCGCGCCAGCGGCCAGTCCCCAGGTCGCCGCAGCAGCGGCGGCGATCCAGAGCGCGATCACCCAGCTCCGCGCCGCGAACCAGAGTGGTGACTTCGCGGCGCAGGGCCAGGCGCTCCAGCAGCTGGACTCGGCGGTCCAGCAGTTCCAGCAGGCGCAGGCGGCCGCCGGCTCGACGCCGACGCCACCACCGCCTGGTCCCGGCGGCTGATTCACGGCCCGAACGCCACCGCCCCGCCGACCTGACCAGGTCAGCGGGGCGGTGGCCGTTAGGGGGACCCCCCGCTGCAGGCAGGTTTCGGAGGGGTGTAATGTCTTCAACAGCAAGACAGCAACATGGCAACGCGGGGTGGAGCAGCTCGGTAGCTCGCTGGGCTCATAACCCAGAGGTCGTAGGTTCGAATCCTACCCCCGCTACCAGCGGAAACGGCCCCCGGACATCAGTCCGGGGGCCGTTTTCATGCCCGCGGTAGCAAGGATCGTAGTAGGCCTCGGTCGGTAGGCCTCCGGAGCGGGGTCCTCGGGGCCGGTGACGGCCCGCTCGATCAACTGGCTGATGAGCTCGGCGGCGGCAGGCTATCCCGACCGGCCGACTGGCTACCGCTGATCTGCTCGTGGCCCCGCCGACTGCAGGCTGAGCAGCGGTACGCAACGTCCGGCCTCTGGATCCACGCCCTCGAAGCGTTTAGCGTCATGATCGACATTCATCGTCGACGGGGGACCGCATGACCAGCATCGGAATCGCAGGCCCGAGAAGAGTACTAGCCGACGTGCTGCCCGGCGGCGGCGTCCGTGACCTCGCCCTGGTGGTGGGCTCGGCGGTCTTCGTCGGCTTGTCCGCACAGGTGGCGATCCCCCTCGGGTTCACCCCGGTGCCCCTGAGTGGGCAGACCTTCGCCGTGCTGCTTGCCGGCGCGGTGATCGGACCTGCCCGCGGCCTGCTCGGGATGGGTGTCTACCTGGCTGCCGGCGTCGCGGGGCTTCCGTGGTTCACCCAGCACACCTCTGGATGGGGCGGCGCCAGCTTCGGCTACATCGTCGGTTTCCTCCTGGCCGCGGTGCTCGTCGGTGACCTCGCTCGTCGGGGAGGAGACCGCACCCCGACCCGTACGGTGGGCATCATGATCGTCGGAAACCTCGCGATCTACGCGGTCGGCGTGCCGTGGCTGATGGTTACCGTCGGAATCGGGTTCGGGCAGGCGCTCGCGCTCGGTGTCCTCCCCTTCCTGATCGGTGACGCGATCAAGATCGCGGTTGCCGCCGGGCTCCTGCCCACCGCATGGCATCTCGTCCATCGGGCCGAGCGGGACTAGCCAGGAAAGGCACCTCTCGGGCTCCGCCCGAACCCGCACCGCTCGGAGGTCAGGGGAGTGCGGCATGGGTGATGATCTCCTTGCGGCACGGGATGCCGTCAGTGTCGGGGGGCGGTGCCAGGCTGACGCCGCAGCCAGCAGGCGGGAGTGCTGCTGGTGTTCAGAGGAGGGCGCCCCCGGAGACTTCGAGGCGTTCTGCGGTGACCCAGCGCATCTGGTCGGAGACGAGGGCGGCGATCGCGTCCCCGATCTCCTCGGGCCGACCGACCCGTCCGAGAGCGGTCTGTGTGGCCAGGTAGCCGCGTAGTTCGGCGTTGTCTCGCATCGCGCCGCCGTTGAAGTCGGTTGCGGTGGGTCCGGGGGCGACGGTGTTGATGCGGATTCCGCGGGGTCCGAGTTCCACGGCGAGGGTGCGGGTGAGGGCTTCGACGGCGGATTTCGCTGCCGTGTAGATCGACGTTCCGGGGCTCACGTGCCGGGTCAGGGACGTCGAGATGTTCACGATCCGGCTGCCGTCGCCCATGAGTGGCACGAGTGCCTGGATCAGGAAGAAGGTGCCGCGGAAGTTGGTGCCGACCAGCAGGTCGAATCGTTCGGGTGTGACCTCTGTCAGCGGGTCGAACAGCCCGATGCCTGCGTTGTTGACCAGCACGTCGAGCCGGCTCGCTCCCCAGCGGGCGGTCAAGCCCTGCTCCAGGTCGGAGACGAATGCGGAGAAGGCGGAGACGTCGCTGATGTCGAGCGGCATGGTCATGACGTCCCCGCCTGCGGCTTCGATGAGCCGAGCCGTGTCCGTGGCCTCACCGCCCGGACGGTGGGTGACCACGATGCGGTATCCGGCAGCGGCGAGGGACCGTGCGGCGCTGCGGCCCAGGCCTCGGTTGCCGCCGGTGATCACGGCGACGCGGGGGTCGGTCATGTCAGGGCTTCCTTCGTGAACGTGACGTGGACGAGCGGGCTGCCTGCCAT
Source organism: Pseudonocardia xinjiangensis (assembly GCF_050948425.1). Lineage (NCBI taxonomy): Bacteria > Bacillati > Actinomycetota > Actinomycetes > Pseudonocardiales > Pseudonocardiaceae > Pseudonocardia > Pseudonocardia xinjiangensis. The sequence goes on from NZ_CP192009.1 coordinate 1,074,747, forward strand.
CCACTGCTCCAGCGGCTCGACCGGCTGGGGGATCCCGGCGGGATTCCAGGCCTGGTCGAGGTCGGCGATGATCGCGCGGAAGACCCTCGTCCGATGCGCGGCGTCGCGGATCGGTGTTCCCACCGCATCCAGGTCGGCGCGCACTCCATGCTTCAGATGGAAGGTGAAGCCGGGGTTCTTCACGATGTTCGCGTACCAGTCGCGGCGTGCCGGCTGGGTCGACAGGTAGATCTCGCCATCAGCCCGGTAGAACCACACCTCGATCCGGTGGTGCCTGCCGGTTCGGGCACCGGTCGTCGTGATGTCGATCGTGCGTTCCCGCGCGCGAGACGCTGGGGTGATCGCCAGCGCGTTCTGTATCGACGTGTCCATGACCGCTCCAATGTAAGTAATTGATTACTTACAAGCTAGGGTCATCGTGAACCCTTGTCAACGTGACTGACCAGGAGGTCCCCCTTGCCCGCCAGAAACCCGGAAGCGACGAAGGCCCGGATCCTCGACGCCGCGGTCGGCGAGTTCGCCGCGCACGGCTTCGCCGGTGCCCGTGTCGAACGCGTCGCCCGACGGGCGGGGACGAACATCCGGATGATCTATGCCTACTTCGGCAGCAAGGACTCGCTGTTCGACGCCGCGCTCGTCGATTCCGTCCGCTCCATGGCCGCGGCCGTGCCGCCGACGACAGAGGACCTGCCGGGCTGGGCAGGCAGGCTGTTCGACTACCACGGGCGTGCGCCGGCAGCGATGCGCATCAGCTTGTGGGCTCAACTCGAACGCCCTCAGGCGGCATCCGAACCCATGGAGAGCTACCTGGCCAAGACGGCACAGGTCGCAGATGCCGTCAGCTCACCCCTCCCCGCAGTCGACCTGCTCACGATCATCTACGCCGTCGCCCAGGCGTGGTATCTCACACCGGTCGGGCTGCTCTCTGCGGACGGCTCAGACCCCTCCGACGACGTGCGCATCGCCGCGCATCGAGCGGCACTGGTGACGGCCATCCGAAGAATGGTGGAAGGCCAGACGGAACACGGATAGGGCCGCAGTTGCGAGGGGCGCCTTGCTGAACCTGCGAGGCCGGTCTCGCGTATGCAGCGACGGACCCGGCGAGCTGGTCGTCGGTACCCCCTGTCGCAGGACCACCGTAGGTTCGAGTACTACCCCCACTACCAGCGGAAGTGGCCCGCGGACATCAGTCCGGGGGCGTTTTCAGGTCCTGGGCACTAAACCTCGGTCGGCCGGCCGATGAGCTCCCCGGCGCGTCCACTGCTCTCTGGGTCAGGTCGTCATCGACCACGCGTTGTCGAGCCGGGTCAGCTCGGCGGGCGCCAGGTTGATCGATGCCGCCGCGATGTTCGCCCGAGCGTGACCGACCCGGGTTGTGCCGGGGAGGGGCACCACGTCGGCGCCGTATGAGGGGCCGCGGCTGTGAACCCAGGCGAGCGCGATCTGTCCGACGGATGCCTCGTGAGCCGCGGCGATCTCACGCAGGGTCTCCTGCTTCGCGTCGTCCGTCCGGACGTGGCCCCTCGGCTCGTGCAGCGCGCCGTGGCTGGTCGGTGAGTGCGCGACGATGGTGATGCCGAGGGCTGCCGCGGTCTGGGCGAGTGTGCTTTCGATGCTGCGTGCGGACAACGACCACTGTTCCTGGAGCGCGGTGACCGGGTGGACGGCATGGGCACGCTTCAGGTCCTCGGCCGTCACGTTCGAGAGGCCGATGGCACCGATCTTGCCCGCGTCGAGCAGGCCGGTCATGGCGACGATCGTCTCCTCGATGGGGACCGTGTCGCTGCGATGGTGCAGGTAGTAGAGGTCGATGCGATCGGTCCGGAGGCGCCGGAGGCTGGCTTCGCATGCCTGGCGTACGTACTCGGCGTCGGCCCGGACGTCGAAGCCCTCCGCGACGTCGTCGTGCCATACCAGACCGAACTTGCTCGCGAGGACCACATCATCCCTGCACCGGGCGATCGCGCGGCCGACGAGGTCCTCGTTCTGGTAGGCGTCGGCGGTGTCGATCATCCGGACGCCTGCGTCGAGCGCGGCATCGATGACGCGGAAAGGGTCCCGGTCGGGATCCGCCGAGTCGGTCACGCGTAGGCGCATCGCGCCGAACCCTTGATGGCCCAGGTTGATGGCGCCGAGAGCCGTTCTGCTGCTGGTCACGAACCGAACGGTAGGGCCTGAACCGGACTTCAGGTCCAGTCGTCGAGTGGATCCGCCCGCCACCGCCTGATCTATCCCGTCGCGAGGCTGGGGACGGTGCTCATCTCAGCTCTCAGCCGATCGAGCCGGGGAGTACGAGTCGGAGGCGCCTCCGTCCAGCGCTGTGCGCCACAGTGACAAACCTGCCGCCAGTTCCGCGGCGCCTCCAGGCAGCAGGTGAAGCCGTCGTAGATCCAGTCGTGCCGGCCCCGGTCGAGGCACGCCCAGTAAGCCTGCCGGGCATCGTCCGGCACGTCCGGCGGGAGCCGGGGGCAGCGGCACGGCCCGGGTGCCGCGTCGTCATCCGTCTTCATGGAGACCTCAGGCTCTCAGTGCACGTGCGTCGACACCCTCGTCGGACGGTGGCCGTCAGGATGGCACCACCGGCCCGTCGACTCCCGGGCCGGTGGGGTTCTCCCCACCTCGGCCCGGAGGCGCACAGGCGTGTCCCTCCGGGCGGGCCGCGATTGACTGCCCGGCATGATCACGCGCCCGACCCGCGGGGTCGAGGACTCCCGGTCCCTGGTCCGCGACGTCGCCCCGTTCGTTGCGCTGACGTTCACCATCAGCTGGGGGCTCTGGGCGGTCGCCCTCGTCCTGGGCGGGAACATCGCCGACCCGGCCGTCTTCGCCTGTTACGTGCTCGGCGCCCTCGGTCCGAGCCTCTCCGCCGGGATCCTGCGGCTGTCCGGACGACCGGGCGGGCGGCAGGCGCAGTGGGCAGCGGCGGCCGGGTGGCTGCCGGCGGCCGTGCTGCTGGGTGCCGGGCCCGCGGTTGTCGCGGTCAGCGCGGCGCCGCTGTTCGGGGCCGCGGCGGCCGACCCGGGGGTGCTCCTCGTGGCGGTGGCCGGTGCCGGCGGGCTGCTGCCGTACCTGGCCCTGCATCTCGTCGCAGGCCCGCTGGCCGAGGAGTTCGGCTGGCGCGGGTACCTGCAGCCGCGGCTGCGCCGCCGGCTCACTCCGGCCCGGACCGCCGCGGTGCTGGGCACGCTCTGGGCTCTGTGGCACGTGCCGCTGTTCCTGCTGGTCGGGACCGTGCAGTCGCAGATGGGCCTGTTCACCCCCGTGGCACTGGGGTTCTTCGCTGCGATGCTCCCGCTGTCGGTCGGGTACTGGTTCGTGTCCGAACGGCTGCGGGGCGGCGTGCCGGCCGCCGTGCTCATGCACATGAGCGGCAACATCGCGCTGACCCTGATCTTCGCCGCCCCGTCGGTCGCCGTCGGTGCCTGCTACCTCGGGGCGGTCCTGGTGATCGCCGCACTTCTGCTGCGGGTCGGGCCGGGTCCGGCCTCCGCTCGCCGCGCTACCATGGCCGGGTGAGTCTGGATAGCGAACCGACGAATCTGGGGGCGCCGCGGGTCTGCTCCATCGCCGACGCGCTCAAGTTCGTCGGCGAGCGCTGGAGCCTGCTCGTACTGCGTGAGCTGGGCTTCGGGGTCCATCGGTTCAACGACATCCAGACCAACACCGGCGCTCCCCGCGAGACCCTCGCGCTGCGGCTGCGCAAGCTCGAAGACGCCGGGCTCATCGAGCGCCGCCAGTACTCGAAGCACCCGCCCCGCGACGAGTACCTGCTCACCGCCGCGGGCCGGGACCTCGCACCCGTCCTGCGCTCCCTGCGGGAATGGGGCGAACGCCACGCCACCCCACTGCGCCGCACCTCCTGAGCGGGACGGCCGCGCTCACGAACCAGGGACGAAGGCGACGTTCTCGGGCGCGGCCTTGCGGGCGGCGAGGAGCGCGGTGGCGGTGGCGCCGATCGGCAGGCGCAGCGGCGGCGCGTCGAGTTCCGCGGCGTCGGCGACGGCGCGCGCGACCTCCTCGGGGGTGAGGGAGTAGCTGCGTTCCATGTGATCGGTGGCCAGTGCGCCGGCGTAGGGATCGTCGGGCAGCCGGTAGGCCAACGGGTCGTCGAGCGCACCTGAGCTCACCGAACCGGGCTCCAGCAGGGTGGTGTGGATTCCGAACGGGGCGGTCTCGATGGCGAGGGCTTCGCCGAGCGCCTCGAGTGCCCACTTGCTGGCCGCGTAGGCGGCGTCGCCCGACAGGACGATGCGGCCCACCACGCTGGAGAGGAACAGCAGCCGCCCGTTCTTGCGCTCCCGCATCTGCGGCAGCACGGCTTGCGCGACGCGGATCGCGCCGGAGGTGTTCTGCGTGAACAGCCGCTCGATCTCGGCCACCGGGCTCGCCTCGACCGCACCCACGAAGATCACGCCCGCGTTGGACACCAGCACGTCGACCTCCCCGGCGGCCGCGACCGCTTCGTCGACACTGGCCTGGTTGGTGACGTCGAGGCGCAGCCGTTGCGCGACGTCGAGGTCCTCGAGCGTGCGCGGGTCGCGGGCGGTGGCGATGACGCGGTAGCCGCGGGCGGCGAACTCGGCGGCGGTGGCCCGGCCGATGCCCTTGGAGGCCCCGGTGATCAGGACAGATGGCATGGACTGCTCCTGTGAGTACGGAAATCGAACTTGCTTGACGCTGTCACTGTAGACGTGTGAGTCGGAAAAGCGAACCCACTGGCAGGCGCCAGGGCCCGGACACCGCTCACCGCGGCGGTGTCCGGCCCCTGGCGGCGTGGTCGCCTCAGTGCTCGACGTGCAGGAGCCCGAGCCGCTGGGTGGCGCGGGTCATCGAGACGTAGAGGTCGGCGGGATTGTGGGCCCGTATCCGCTCCGGGTCGACGATCACGACGGCGTCGAACTCGAGGCCTTTCGCCGACACCGGGGTGTGCACCTGCGCGGGCAGACCGGTGAGGCCGGCCAGGCCGTCTCCGTCGGCGGCGATCACCGCCAGCGTCCCGCGGCCCAGCTGGGCCACCTCCGCCTCGACGGCCGTGCGCACCTCCGCTGCGAGGTCGGTGGCCGCCACGGTGCGCCGCCACGGCTCCTCGCCCGTCGCCCGCACCGATTCGGGCGGCTGCCGGTCGGGCGCGAACTCGGCCAGCACGCCGGCGGCCACCGCCATGATCTCGGCGGGCGTCCGGTAGTTCACCGTGAGCGTCCGGTAGGTCCACCGGGAACCGAGGTGCGGGCCGAGCACGTCCGCCCACGCATCCGCTCCTGCGGGCGCGCTGCGCTGCGCGAGGTCGCCCACCGCGGTGATCGAACGGGCCGGGCAGCGCCGCAGCAGGACGTGCCAGTCCATGGCCGAGAGCTCCTGCGCCTCGTCGACGACGAGATGCCCGTACCGCCAGTCCCGGTCGCCGGCGGCCCGCTCGGCGACGCTCGCGAGGTGGTCGGGCACCTGCCGGGCAGCGAGCACGTCGGCGGTGACGAAGTCGGTCGGGCGCAGCTCGTCGGGATCCTCCCCGGCGAGACTGCGGTCGGCCGACTCCAGGATGCTCAGCACCTCGTTGGCGTAGACGCTGTCGGGCTCGCGCTCGGACGGGCTCGGCCGGACCGGCGGGGGACCGAGCAGCTCGGCCAGCTCGTCGAGCAGGGGCGCGTCCGACACCGTCCACGGGGAGCCCTCGGCGCGGTACAGCCCGGAGAGGTCGATCCCGCCGCCTGCCGAGGCCAGCCGCTCCGGGGACGCGAAGAGATCGGCGAGGAGCCGCTCCGGGGTCAGCACCGGCCAGAGCTGCTCGACCGCCGCGTGGAAGTCGAGGTTGGAGCGCAGCTCGTCGCGCAGCTCGTGGCGCATCTCCGCCGAGACCTGCGCTGCGCCCGCCTGGGCGAGCTCCGGGAGGTCGCCGAGCTCCCGGAGGAGCTCGGCGAGCTCGGGCGGGTCCTCCAGGTTCTTGTCGAGCTGCTCGATGCCCTGCTGGACGAGCAGGCTGCCGAGCGTGTCGCGGAACGTCGTCCGTGCGGTGTTGTGGAGCAGGCCGGCCGTCCGGGCGCGCCTCCTGGCTTCCCTCGCTGTCGCCCGGTCGATCGTGACGGTGACGTCGTCGAGCTCGATCGAGATCGGCGACGCGGGTAGCTCCTGGCGGTCGGCGACGGCGCGGCGCAGGACGTCCAGCATCGCCAGGCCGCCCTTCGTGCGGGCCACCTCGTCCTCGTCCACGGCGGTCGCGACGACGCCCTGCGCCAGCCGTCCCGGGGTGGTGAACACCACCGCCGACTCGCCCAGCGCGGGGAGCACGCCGCCGACGTACCGGATGAAGCCCGCGCTGGGGCCGACGACCAGCACGCCGCTGCGGGCCAGCCGCTCGCGGTGGCTGTAGAGCAGGTACGCGACGCGGTGCAGCGCGACCGCGGTCTTCCCGGTCCCCGGGCCGCCCTCGATCACGACGACGCCGGAGAGCGGCAGCCGGATGATCGCGTCCTGCTCGGCCTGGATCGTCGTCACGATGTCGCGCATCGTCGCTCCGCGCGGCGCCTTCAGCGCGGCGAGCAGCGCCGGATCGGAGGCGGACTTGGAATCCGCCTCGGTGAGGAGCGCCTGGTCCAGCACGTCGTCGTGGAACGTGGCGACCCGCTCGTCGGGCGCCGTTCCGGCGATCTGGAGATGCCGTCGCCGGGTGATGCCCAGCGGTGTGGCCAGGGTTGCGCAGTAGAACGGCTGACTGGCGGGCGCCCGCCAGTCGATCAGCGCGCTCTCCCCGTCCGACGGGTCGGTGAGCCCGATGCGGCCGATGTAGCTCGTCGACCCGTCGGTGCGGTCGAGCCGGCCGAAGCACAGCCCGGAGCGGGCTGCGGTCAGCGCGGCCGCCCGTTCCGACCAGCGGTGCACGGAGACGTCGCGCTCCCAGAGGGCGCTGAGCTCCCCGCCCGTCGGTGCGGCAAGTACGCCCTGTGTCTGGGCCTTGGCGGCCGCGAGTTCGGTGGCGAGCAGCGTATGTAGCCGGCGGATCCGCTCGGTCTCCGCTGTCAACTCCTGCTCGAAAGGGGGTATGTCCACGCTCTTCCCGCCCATGCTATCCTTAGGTTGCGGAGTTACGGATTCCTTCTCTGAACGCACCCTTCAGAATAACTTTCCGCATATCACTGTGCACAGTCACATCGGGTGAATCGCAAGAGCGCGCACTGTGGTACGCCACCTACCGGCGCCGCGCGCCCGGTCCCACGTCGACGGCTTGCGAACACGTCATTGCGAACGTCTGGTCGGGCCGACGGCCACGGGGATGGGAAATGGAGAGCACTCTCTCCTGCCCTCTTCAACTTATAGCGCGCCGGGGGGCTTGCGGCAAGACCCGGGTGGTGCCGCAGAATCGCCGGCCGGAGCCCGGACCTGCAGAAATAGGAGTCGCGAAGTGCGTGTGTTGTTGTCGACGTATGGGTCGCGCGGTGACGTCGAACCGCTGGTGGCACTCGCGTTGCGATTGCGGGAGCTCGGCGCGGAGGTGCGGGTGTGCGCGCCGCCGGACTTCGCGGAGCGGCTGGCCGGCGTCGGCGTGCCGATGGTCCCCGTCGGCCCGTCGGCGAGCGCGCTGACGGCTGCGGCGCCGCCGCCGTCCGGCCTGCCCCAGCGTGCAGCCGGGTTGATCGCCGGCCAGTTCGATGCGGTCACCCGGGCGGCCGAGGGATGCGATGCGATGGTGGTGACCGGCATGATGCCTGCCGCGGCCGGCGCGCTGTCGGTGGCCGAGAAGCTGGGCATCCGGTCGGTCTCCGTGACCTTCCAGCAGCTCACCCTGCCGTCGCCGCACCGTCCGCCGCTGGCGTATCCGGGCCGGCCGTTCCCGCCTGAGGTGACCGACAACCGGGTGCTGTGGGAACTGGACGCCCGGAGCATCAACGCGCTGTTCGGGGAGGCGCTCAACACCAACCGGGTGTCGAACGGCCTGGCGCCGGTGGCCGACGTCCGCGACTACGTCGTCGGTGACCGGCCGTGGCTGGCGACCGACCCGATCCTGGACCCGTGGCAGGAGACGCCGGACCTCGACGTCGTACAGACCGGCGCGTGGATCCTGCCCGACCTCCGCCCGCTCCCGGCCGACCTGGAGGCGTTCCTGGATGCCGGCGCACCTCCGGTCTACGTGGGCTTCGGGAGCATGCCCATGCACGGCTCGGCGGACGTCGCCCAGGTGGCCACCGAGGCGATCCGGGCGCAGGGCCGCCGCGCGGTCGTGCTCCGCGGCTGGGCCGACCTGGCCCTGATCGACGACCGGGACGACTGCTTCGTCGTGAGCGAGGTCAACCAGCAGGCACTGTTCGGCCGGGTGGCCGCCGTCGTGCACCACGGCGGCGCGGGCACCACGACCACGGCCACCCGGGCCGGCGCGCCCCAGGTGGTGGTTCCCCAGCTCGCGGACCAGCCCTACTGGGCAGGCAGGGTCGCCGACCTGGGCATCGGCGCGGCTCACGACGGTCCGGCTCCGACCGTCGAGTCCCTGTCCGCCGCGCTCAGGACGGCGTTGACGCCCGAGACCCGCGCCCGAGCGACCGCCGTGGCCGCCACGATCCGCACCGACGGCGCGACGCTGGCCGCGACGTTGCTGCTCGACGCGGTCAGCCGGGAGAGGCCACCGGTGTCCGCGTGAACCAGGTGGGATCGCGAGCCCGAGCTACGCCCTCGGTTCTCGACGACTGCTCGGGCGAGCCGCCAGCGCCACGGCGCCGAACGTGACAGCGGTCCCGATCCAGGTGGCGACTGAAGGCCTCGGACCGGCGGTCAGGGCGTCCAGGGCGAGCGCGCCGAGTAGCTGCCCCGCAACGCCGGCCAGGCTGAAGACCAGCACGCCGATCCGGCCGACGAAGTGCGCTGCTGTCGCGATCACGACGATGCCGACCAGGCCGGCGGCGTAGAGCCACGGCTCGGCCGGGAGCCGGCCGGCCGGGACACCTCGCACGGCCAGCACGACCAGCAACGCGAGGCCGAGCGCGACCTCGGCAACGACGAAGCTCACCAGGGTGGCGGGCCACGGCGACCGGGCCGCCGCCCCCACCCGGCCGTTGAGAGCAGACTGGACGGCGGCCGCGACGCCGGCCAGTAGTGGAAGCCCGAGCAGCAGCACCGTGCCCTGGCTGCCCAGCCGGTCATGAGCGGCGATCGCAACCGCCGCCACGCAGGCCGCCGCGCCGCCGATGCGGGCAGTGGTGATCGGGTGCCGCCCGCCCGGCCCCAGTCCCGATCGGTCGGCCACGAGGCTGCCCACCGCAGTGCCCCCGACGACGGCCACGGTGAACACGGCGACCCCCAAGGTGCCGACGCTGACCCCCTGGCCGGCGACGAACAGCGCGCCGCCGACCCCACCGCAGCAGTGCCACCAGCGCAGGCTGCCGGTGCGCAGGGCGGCCCCGACGAACCGCAGTCCACGCCGCCCGGTCGCCACGGTGGGCACGAGTGCCAGCAGCACCAGCACGCCGGCCGTGGTCGAGGCCAGTGAGGCCGCGACTCCGTCGCCGAGTCGGGCCCCGAGCTCCCCGTTCAACCGTGCCTGTACTGCCAACCCGGCGCCGGCGGCCACCGCCGCCCCTATCGCCACGACACGACTGCGGCCGCGCGACCGCGGCTCGATCTCCTCGTCGAGAGCACTCACTTACGGAGATTCTGACCGCTCCGAACCGGCATCACAATCAGTGGCGCGGCGGCGGTGTTGCTACCTCCTGCGTCGGGCGATACGCACCCCGAGCACAACCGCACCGACGACGAGCAGAACGCCCAGCAGCTGCAGGCCCGGTGAGTCGTCGGCCTCCCCGTACACGACGCCGGCGACGCCGAGCGCGAGGACCAGGACGGCGACGATGGCGCGGAGGTACGTCGCCGGGGGTTTCCGTTCGGCGGCCCGATCCCCGTCGCCGCTCATTCCTCGACCCATTCGAGCAGGTCACCGGGCTGGCATTCGAGCACCCGGCACATGGCTTCCAGGGTGCTGAAACGAACGGCCTTGGCACGACCGTTCTTCAGTACCGCCACGTTCGCCGGCGTGAGCCCGACCCGCTCGGAGAACTCCCCGACGGTCATCTTGCGTTTGGCCAGCTCGACATCGATGCGGACGACGATGGGCATCAGATGACCGCTTCCATGTCGGTGCGCAATGTCGTGGCCTGCCGCAGCAGCGCGCGCATCACCACCATGAGGAGTCCCACCACGGCGATGCCGGTCAGCATCAGGAACAGCAGGACCGGTAGTCCGGGGTCGTCCGCCTTGAAACCGAAGTAGAGGAACACGCCCAGTAGCACCACCCACGCCGCAACGATGGCCCAGACGATCGCATCCACCCACACCAAGGAGGCGTCGCTGAAGATGCGGTCCTTCTTGACCATGGTGAGCAACTTCCAGGTGGCCACGATCACCACCTGGACGCACACCACCCAGAACACCGTCACGGCGGTCAACGGCCACCTCAGGTACGCAAGGTCCGGGGACTCCTCGGCCATGTGCGCGAACTGTCCGGGAAGCGAGAGGGTCTGGAACGGGACCAGGACCACGAACAGCAGCACGAGGAAAACTCGGAGAGGGGCTACGGCCCGATGCTCGGTGAACACCAATCGAGTATCGATCATCTTGTATCGATAGTCAATAGGTCGTCGGGTCGGCCCGTTGCCGGCCGCTGACCGGCCGATGATTTCCGGCGGTCGCCGACGTCTCTGGATGAGAGCCGTGGGACAACGGCCCGGAGAGGGACTCGCCATGGGGCAACCAGTTGTGCACTTCGAGATCATCGGACGGGATCCGGCGACGCTACGCAGCTACTACGGCGAGCTGTTCGGGTGGGAGTTCGCCGTCGGCGACGCGACCACCGACACGATCTCCCCGCCGGGCAACTACGGGTTTGTGGACGGCAGCACCACCGGTAACGGGATCAACGGTGGCGTGGGCGGCGGCGAGGGCTACGAGGGACGCGTCCTGTTCTACGTGGACGTCCCCGATGTCGAGGCCGCGCTCACGAGGGCCGAGAGCCTCGGCGGGAAGCGCGTGATGGGCCCGGAGGGCACTCCCGGATCCCTCGTGGTCGGGCAGTTCACCGATCCCGAGGGGCATCTGATCGGCGTAGCCGGCACGAAGTAGCCGACTCGCGGCCGCCTGCGCGCGCCCGTTGTGGTCCTCGCAGTGCCCACGGGCCCTGCGAGGACCACGACCAGCGCGCGGAGCGGGCGGAGGTCAGGCGGCTGCGGTGGAGCAGTCGGGACACATGCCCCAGTAGATGACCTCGGCCTCGTCGATCGCGAAGCCGTGGTCGTCGGACGGGGCCAGGCAGGGTGCGGCGCCGACGGCGCAGTCGACATCGGCGATGGCACCGCACGACCGGCAGACGACGTGGTGATGGTTGTCCCTGACCCGCGCCTCGTAACGTGCCGGGGAGCCCGGTGGCTGGATGCACCCCAGCAGGCCTGCGGTGGTCAGCGCGCGCAGCACGTCGTAGACCGCCTGGTGGGACACCTCGCCCAGATCCTCGCGCACGGCGCTGATGATCGTGGCCGTGTCGGCGTGCGGGTGGCGGTGCACCGCGGAGAGCACCGCAACCCGGGGACGCGTCACGCGGAGAGCGGCCCCGCGCACCATGCGCTCGAAGTCCGAGGTCGTCGACACGGCCGAAGTGTGGCCCATATTCTTGAATTGCTCAAGATTTCGGGGCCGGCGTCACTGTCAGAAGCCGAGGCTGCCGACGCCCTGCCGGAGTGCGGTGAACGCCATGTCGGCGTCGGCTGCCGCCTGCGGGTGAACCTCGTCCGCCGTGCGTCCTCCCGCCAGCTTGGCCCAGTTCTCTCGGGCCAGTACGTGCTGGGCGGTGATCACCTGCGCCGCGACGAGCCGCGGGCGGAGGTCTTCCGCGGTTGTGCCGACGCCGTCCCGGAGGGCCGCGGCAAGGGCGTCGACGTCGGCGGCGCTGAACTCGGCCAGGCGGGCGGCGACCGTCGGGGTGGTGAAGACGAGCCCGTGAAAGGCCAGGACCTCGGCGTCGTCGCACAGCCCGGTGATCGGGTCGTGCTGGGCGAGGCGTTCCCGGTAGTGGCGGTGCAGTGCGTCGAGCGGCGCCTCGCCGCTGCGTCGGGCCTGCACCACGCGTGCGGCTTCGCCCTGGTGGTCGGCGAAGCGGTGGATCAGGAGGTCCTCCTTCGTGGGGAAGTAGCGGAACAGGGTGGGCTTGGAGACCTCGGCCGCCGCGGCGATCTGGGCGACGGTGACGCTGTCGAAGCCGTGGACGAGGAAGAGTCCGATCGCCGTGTCCGAGATCGTCTCCCGCGTGCGCTCCCGCTTCCGCTGTCGCAGGCCAGGTCCACTCATGCGGGCAGCTTAGAGCAACCGGGATAGATTCGTTACCAGGTTGCATATGTAACCCGGTTGTGTTTGGGTGCCGGTACCGCACTGACCGAGAGGACGAGACATGACCACCGTGTTGATCGTGGGTGCCGGCCCCACAGGACTGACCCTCGCCTGTGACCTGGCGCGTCGCGGCGTCGAGGTCCGGATCATCGAGAAGTCGCCCGCGTTCCAGACGGGGTCCCGGGGCAAGACGCTCAACGCCCGCAGCCTGGAGGTGTTGGGCGACCTCGGTGTCGCAGACCAGGTCCGTGCCTCCGGGATCACCCATCTCAAGTTCCGCAAGTACTTCCAGGGCGAGCTGGTCGAGGAGACCGACCCCTTCGAGGACCGCATGCTGTTCGTGCCGCAATGGCGGACCGAGCAGGTGCTCCGCGACCGGCTCGCCACCTGGGGCGTGCAGGTCGAGCTGGCGACGGAGCTGACGGACTTCACGCAGGACGATGTGGGCGTGCACGTCACCCTTGCCGACGGCGGGCGGATCGAAGCGGACTACCTCGTGGGGTGCGACGGCGGCCGCAGCCCGGTCCGGAAGCTGCTCGGGGTGGCCTTCGAGGGGGAGACCGCGCCGGAGCAGGCGATGGTCTGCGGGGACGTGGTGGTCGACGGCCTGGTCGATGAGGCGTGGCACCAATGGTTCGCCGAGGACGGGGCGATCCTGCTGTCCCCGTTCCGCGGGACGGACTCCTGGCAGCTCCAGGCCAGCCCGGAGCGGGATGCCGCGGGGGAGGTCCTGCCGCCCTCGCTGGAGAGCTTTCAGCGGCTGTTCGACCGGTACGCCCGCCTCCCCGGTGTGCGGCTGCGCGATCTCACCTGGAAGTCGACCTGGACGGTCAACGTCCGCATGGTCGACCGCTACCGCGTCGGGCGGGTCTTCCTTGCGGGCGATGCCGCCCACGTCCATCCCATCGCCGGCGGACTCGGCATGAACACCGGGATCCAGGACGCGTGGAACCTCGGGTGGAAGCTCGGGCTCGTGGCGACCGGCCACGCCGGTCCCGCGCTGCTCGACACCTACGAGGAGGAGCGGATGCCGATCGCGGCGTGGACGCTCGACCTCACCAGTGAGCGCCTCCGCGTGGTCCTCGACGACATCCGGATCCGCGGCGAAGGTATGGACGCCGTCGCCGTCCCGGAAGGCAGCGGGCTGGGGATCAACTACCGCTGGAGCGTCCTCGCCGAGGATCACGCTCCGGGCGAGAGAACGACGAGGGCCGGTGACCGTGCACCGAACGTCCCGCTGCGCGGCAGCCCTGAGCACACTCCGCGGCGACTGTTCGACCTCCTCGCCGGTGGACGGTTCGCACTCCTCGGCTTCGCCCCCGAAGCCGGACCTCACCTCCGTGAACTCACCGCGGCACACGCGGAACTCGTGGAGAGCCATCTCCTCAGCGCCGGTCCTGGTGGCCTGGACGACGCCGAGCAGGTGAAGCGGGCCTTCGACGCGGACGACGACACCCTCGTCCTGGTCCGGCCGGACCATCACATCGCACTGACGACCACGACAGCCGGCGTCGTGGAGGTCTCCGGCTACCTCGACCGCCTCTCTCGACGGCCGGCGATCCCCGGGAGGGTCAGTGGCTCCGGGACGGCTCCCGCTCCCGCTGCTGTGGCCGGTCGTGGCGGGGGAGCAGGAGCGGGGTGGTCAGGATGAGGAGGCCGGCGATCACGATCGCGGCGCGGGGGCCGGTGACTCCGGCGAGCAGGCCCCACAGCGCGGTGAGGGCCGCGATGGCCACCTTGCTGGTCACCGACCACGCGGACAGGGTGCGGGTCACCCGGTCCGTCGGGATCTGGGTGAGCCGGTAGGTGGCGAGCACCGGGTTGAACACGCCCATGCAGGTGATCAGGCCCAGCTCGACGGCCATGACCAGCACCAACCCGGCAGCGCCGGGACCGACGAAGGCCAGCCCGAGCAACCAGCACGCGCGCAGTGTCCCGGCGGTGAGCATGATCGTGTGTTGCCCGTACCGGGCGACGAGCCTGCGGGCCAGCCGGGAGCCGATGAGGCCGCCGATGCACGGCGCTGCGAACGCGAGGCCGTACTGCCAGGGTGCGAAGCCGAGGGGGCCGAGCATGAGGACGATGAGCAGCGGTGAGGTCGCCATGATGAGGCCGTTGACCATGAGCGAGTTGACGAACAGCAGGCGCAGTGTCGGGTGGGTCAGGATGAACCGCCACCCGTCGAGCAGCTGGCCTGCTCGAAGCCTCGGCGCATCGGCTCGCGCGGGGTGCGGCTCCCTCCCGCCCGTTCCGATCGCCGCCAGCCCTCCTGCGGAGAGCAGGTAGCTGACGGCGTTGGCCACGACGGTCGCCACCGGGCCGAACAGCCCGATCGCGGCCCCGCCGAGCGGCGGTCCGAGCATGGTGGCGGTCCAGGTCGTGGACTCGAACCGCCCGTTGGCGACGAGCAGGTCCTCCGGGCGCACGAGCGCCTTCAGGAATGCCCCGCCGGCCGCGGTGAAGGTGAGGTCGGCGCCCGCGACGATGATCGCGACGACCAGGAGCTGGGTGAAGGTGAGCAGGCCGAGCGCGTAGGCGACGGGGATGCTCAGCAACGTCGCGAACCGGATCAGGTCCATCGCCACCATCACCGGCCGCTTGCGGCGCAACTCCACCCACGGGGCGAGCGGCACCGCCACCGCCGCGCCGACCGCCAGCCCCGCCGCCGCCAGCACCGACACCTCGGTCGCCCCGGCGTGCAGCACGAGTACCGCGATCAGTGGGGTCGCGTCGAACGCGAGCCACGTGCCGAACGTGCTGGTCGCACAGGCCGCCCAGAGCCATCCGAACTGCCGCCCCAACGACCGCGTACCTTCCATCTCCGGCACCACCCTCGCTCTCGACGACCACCGCAATCACAGCGATCGGCAGGGCGGCGGATCAAACAACTGCGCTGGTGGCGAGCCACAACGAGACGTTGTGCAACTACGGTCGGGCGCCGTGGATCTCGATGCCGTGCGCACCTTCGTCGCCGTGACGGACGCGGGCCGGTTCCAGCCGGCCGCCGACGAGCTGGCGATCACCCAGCAGGCCGTCTCCAAGCGCATCGCGACGCTCGAGAAGAACCTCGGTGTGCGCCTGCTGCGCCGCACCGCGCGGGGAGCCCGGCTCACCGCTGACGGGGAGGCGTTCCTGCCGCACGCCCGCGATCTCCTCCACGCCGCGGAGAGGGCGGCCGCCTCCGTCCGGCCCGGCGGCCGCGCGCTACGCGTCGACGTGATCACCACCCGGAGCGCGCCCGCACGGCTGCTGCGCGAGTTCCACCGCTCCCATCCCCGGGCGGAGCTCGACGTCGTGACGCACCTCCGCGACGCCGACGCGGCGATCGCCGCCGTCCGGTCCGGCACGATCGACGCGTCCTTCCGCGCCGTCACCGTGCCCACGCGGAAGCTCCCCGCCGGCATCGAGGCCGTCCGCGTCTTCGACGAACCCCTCCAGCTCCTCACCGGACCGGCCCACGAGCTCGCCGCCGCCCGCGCCGTCACACCGGCCCAGCTCGCCGGGCACAGGATCTGGATGCCCGGAATCCTCACCGGGTCGGAGTGGGCCGCCTACTACGACGAGCTCGCCGCCGAGTTCGGGCTCACCATCGACCCTGTCGGCCCCAACTTCGGCACCGACGCCCTCCTGGAGGCGATCGCCGGCTCCCCGGCACTGGCGACCTTCGTCAGCGAGGAGATCCGGCTGGTCTGGCCCGCCGACTACGACCTGCGGCGCATCGCCGTGCACGATCCGGCGCCGGTCTACCCGCACTCCCTGATCTGGCGCAGTGACAACCCGCATCCCGCCCTCGCCGCACTGCGCACCCAACTGGGCTCCGTCCGGCCCTGCCACAGCCAGGCCGGGAGCTGGACACCGACATGGGCACCGCGCTCGACATCACGGCGCCGACCGAGCCCATGACGTGAGCTGCCAACTCTCGTTCGCTGGAGCTTCCAGCGAACGGGACTGGCCGGTCGTTTCTCAGCCGCCGGCGGGCACGAGTTCGAGCTCGGGTAGTTCGCGTGCGTCCTGCCGGGCGTCGCCGCCGAGCAGTTGGCTGACAGTGGAGTGCAGGACGGCGGTCAGGACGGCGTGCATCCGCTGCGGGGCAATGGAGCCGGTGCCGGAGAGCCCGCCGAGGGGTGGGGCGACGAAGTAGTGGACCGGGTCGCCGAAGGCGTTGTGCCCGGCTCCGGTGATGGTCGCGATCGTGCTCGGTGGCGTCGCCGTCCGTCGCCGGCTCAACCAGTCGACGTAGCCAGCGGACTGACCCTGTTCGGTGCAGGGTGTGACGGCGGCGCAGCTGTGGTCCGAGGCCAGGAGCAGCGCGGGTCTCGTCGGCGCGCCGGCGGGAAGGGCGGGTTGCGGCCCGTCCATGTTGATCGATCCGGCGCACCGGGGGGCGAGCTCGCAGGCCAGGACGGCCGCGCCGCCGCCGAGGGAATGGCCGCCGAACACCGTTCGGTCCGTGTCGAGGCTCCCGGCAAGGGTCCCGTCGGTTGCCGCGACCAGGGTGTCGTGCAGGGCCACCATGTCCGCGGCCTCCTGCTGGAGCAGCAGGTCGATCTCGGCGGGGGTCGGCGGCGTGGAGGAGGCCGCGGTCGTGCGGGGGTGCCCGTCGACGACTCGCGCCGGCGTGGTCGGCGGAACGAGGACCGCCACGACGACGCCGCGGCTGGCGAGCTCCTCGCCCAGGGTGCTGTACATCCACGGCGCGTTCTCGTATCCGGGGGCGAGCACGACGACGGGGTGCCGACCGGATGCGGGAGCGGCATCACGACGTGCCCACGACCGGACCGCGTCGACGTCCTGCAGGAGCCAGCCGAGGCCGACGGCGGGCGGCAACGAGCCCGGGCCGAACCAGCCATCCGGCACGTACTCGGCGGGTGGGGCGGTGTCGGCCGATCGGGAGTCGGCCGGATACCAGACCCAGGTTGCCCGGCGAGCCCCGTCCTCGGTTCCGCCGCCGGCGGCGACGGTGGTGATGGTGCGTCCCACCGGGTGCGGACCGGTCGGTGCGGGCAGCATCAGGGTTCGCGACCGCAGCACTCCGACCACGACCAGGTATCCGAGCAGCAGCGCAACGATCACCAGCGCCGTGACGCCAACCCGGCTGCGGATCCGGCGCCGCCGCACCGTCGCACCGACGGCCGCCCCGGTCACCGCGGTGGCCCGAGAGTGGCCGTGATGTGGTCGACGTCGTGGGTGCTGATCAGGAGCTCGTCGTAGCCCAGCTGCTCGGCGGTCGCGTTGTCGACCGTCAGTCGCAGGGCCGGGACCCACCTGCGGACGCTGACGAACCGGCTCGTCCGGGTGCCGACGCCCCAGCGACCCAGCTTGAGAACTCCGGTGATGAGGAGGCCGGCGCGCCCACCCGGGGTTGCCGCCCGGCGCGTCGGCTGATCGACCCGCTCACTGGCTTGCACCGCGCTCCGCGGGACCACGATCCGCGTGCGCCCTCCGGCGAACGGCCGCTCCCACCTCGACAGCGTGACGTTCACCGCCTGCTGGTCGACCTGAACCGCCGCCATGCCGCCTCCTGACCTAAGTTGTTACCAACGACAGCATTATTACCAGAAATGGAAACGAAGGTCCAGGCTGATGCCCTCCAAGCCCTCGCTCGTGGATCTGCTGCACCACCCCGTCCGGTGGCGCATCACGCAGGCGCTGATCAACCGCTCGCTGACGACCGCCGAGCTCGCCGAGCTGCTACCCGACGTGCCGACGACGACGCTCTACCGCCACGTCGCGGTCCTGGTGAAGGCCGGCGTTCTGGTGGTGGCCGAGACGCGGCAGGTGCGGGGCACGGTCGAGCGCACCTACGAGCTCAACACCGCCGCCGGTGACCCCGGTGACGACACCGTCGACCCTGACCGGCTGCGGACGATGTTCACCGTCTTCGTCGCCGGGCTGGCCGGCGACCTCGACCGCTATCTCGAGCGCGACCACATCGACCCGGCCCGTGACGGTGTCGCGTTCCGGCAGGCCGCGATCTGGCTCTCCGACGAGGAGTTCGAGCAGTTCATGGTGCAGTTCCAGAAGCTGCTCGCAAGCGTCGTCGACCACCGGTCCGGACCGGGCAGAACCCGGCGCATCCTGTCGACGGTCCTGATCCCCGACGGGTGACCGAGCCGGGTTTGCCCGATGACTCCGGACCGGCGTCGTGGTCTTCATGTCGACAACACGAGCTGGCGCCTCACGGAACAGGACCGATGCATGCCAGAGCCCACCTCCCGCATCAGCGGCATCCGCACCATCGGCGTTCCGGTCACCGACCAGGACAAGGCCGTCGACTTCTACGTCGGCACGCTCGGCTTCGAGAAGCGGATGGAGATGCCGCTTCCGCAGCTCGGCTCCCGCTGGATCGAGGTCGCCCCGGCTGGGGCGGCGGTATCCCTCGCGCTCGTCCGGGCAAACGACGGCCTGCCCAGTGGCGGCGAGAGCGGCGTCCGGTTCACCACCGGCGATGCGGCCGCTCTACACGCCGACCTGACCGCTGCCGGCGTGGAGGTCGGTGAGCTCCTGAACTGGCCCGGCGTCCCACCGATGTTCACCTTCCGTGACCAGGACGGCAACGGCCTCGAGATCGTTCAGGACCCCGCCGACCAGTAGCCGGCTCGCCGTCGTCCTGGCCGACGAGGTCAGCGCACGGCGGCAACCACCAGCAGTGCGATGCCCACGACCGCGGCGGCGAGCCCCACCCACATCAGGATCCGTTGCGTCCGCTGGGCGGAGCTGCGCAGCTCCGCCTCGCTGCGGGTGGAGATGACGAACATGCCGCCGTCGGCGGGCTTGCCGACCGTCAACTCGCCGTTGCGGTCGTTCGCCTCGCCCAGTACGTAGAGCCGGGTGTCGGGGCGGACGACCCACTCCTCGTACTCGTAACCGATGGTGTCGTTCCCGCGGTTGCCGAAAGTGAGGCCGCCGATCGAGAGACTGAAGGTGCTGGCGGCCTGGGCCGCCGGCTCGAACCGCTCGACCACTCGCTCGGCGTGGTCGATCGCCAGAGTGCCCGGCTCGATCAGCACACTTCCGGTCCCGTCCGTCAGCCGGAACGGCTGCGAGCTGGACAGTTTCGCCACCGATTCCTTTCGCTCCGAGCGGCTGGTGCGGCCCTCGGAATCGGTGGTGGTGTACCAGTAACGGCGCCGGACCTCGTACCGGAACCAGACGCACGACAGCCCGGCCAGCTCGGACGTCAACTCGCCAACGGGCCCGATCGCCGCTGCGCCGGTCACCTCGGCGATCCGCTTGAACCCCCCGCCCCCGAGCTGGTGCACGGTGGCCCGCTCACCGGCCAGTTCGGCCACGGTGGACGTCTCGGTGCCCAGCATTGCCTGCCAGCGCCGCCTGCCGCGCAATGCGAAGCCGACCGCAACGGCCGCTCCCACCAGAAGAACGACGCCGATGATTGCGAGAGCCACGGGCGGAGGTTACAAGGCGGCTCGCTGGGCAATTGGGGCGAGTTGATAATGCCTATCCGGTACTTTCGCACGCAAAGTTCGATTCAGTATGATTTGCGTGGTTTAGATTGTTCGGTCCGAGGGGGCGACGCGACACTGCAAGATCACGCCGAGATCCGGCTGTTCGCCCTCGCCGGGGCGGATCGGGGGATCTCGTGGCGATCATGGTGCTCGGCAGCGGGGTCGCCGCGGCGGCCGACGACGTACTCTGCCCACCCCTCGGTGGCAGAGCACGCCGACGTGCAGTCGCGCTTGACAGCGATCAACATGCCGCGTGCAATATATCGCATGCCGGTCCCGCAGAGCCACGGTCTCGTCTCCCGATCCCTCCTCCGGGAGAACGCGTACCGGGCCATCCGCGACGCGATCGTCGACGGCACGCTCGCGCCGGGCGAGCGGCTCAACGACGCCGACCTGGTGGAGTGGCTGGGGGTCAGCCGGACCCCGGTGCGGGAGGCGTTGGCCCGGCTGGAGCAGGCCGGGCTGGTGCAGACCAAGCCCGGGCGCTACACCATCGTCAGCCCACTGGACGTCCGTGCGGCCCGGTCCGCGCAGTCGGTGACCGCCGCCGTGCACGAGCTCGCCGTGCGGGAGTCGCTGCCGAACCTGTCCGCCGTCGAGCTCGACGCGATGCGCGCGGCCAACGCCCGGTTCGCGGACGCGCTGCGACGCGGCGATGTCGACGCGGCGGTCGTGGCCGACGACGAGTTCCACGGCGTCCCGGTCGCGGCCAGTGCCAACGGTGCGATTCGCAGCGTCCTCGAGCAGTTCACCCCGCTGCTGCGGCGCGTGGAGCACCTGCGTTTCTCCTCGCTGAGCGGGCGCAGCTCGGTGGCGCAACACGATCGGATCATCGCGTTGTGCGAGGCGGGGGACGCCGACGGCGCCGCCGCGGCCGTCCGCGCCAACTGGGAGACGCTGGCGCCGCTGCTCGACACGCTGACCCCCGACGGCGACCGCCCGGCCGACGCAGCCGACGCGTCCCCGCGCTGACCACGCCGGCGCCACCGCGACCACTCACCCGAGGAGCCACATGCCCATCGCCGACTTCGAGCGGTACCCGCTGCTGTTCGGCCCCAGCCCCGTCCATCGTCTGGAGCGGCTCACCGCGCACCTCGGCGGGGCCCGGATCTGGGCCAAGCGGGAGGACTGCAACAGCGGGCTCGCGTACGGGGGCAACAAGACGCGGAAGCTGGAGTACCTGGTCCCCGACGCGCTGGCGAAGGGCGCGGACACCCTCGTGAGCATCGGTGGCGTGCAGTCCAACCACACCCGGCAGGTGGCTGCCGTCGCCGCCCGGCTCGGCCTCAAGGCCGTGCTCGTCCAGGAGAGCTGGGTGGACTGGCCGGACGCGGTCAACGACAAGGTCGGCAACATCCTGCTGTCCCGCATCATGGGTGCCGACGTGCGCCTGGTCCAGGCCGGATTCGGCATCGGGTTCAAGGACAGCTGGAACCAGGCGCTGGAGGACGTCCGCGCGGCCGGAGGCACCCCGTATGCGATCCCCGCCGGAGCGTCCGACCACCCGCTCGGTGGCCTCGGGTTCGCCAACTGGGCCTACGAGGTGCAGGAGCAGGAACGCGAGCTCGGCGTCTTCTTCGACACGATCGTGGTCTGCAGCGTCACCGGCAGCACGCAGGCCGGGATGATCGCCGGCTTCGCAGGCCAGGACCGGCCTCGCCGCGTCCTCGGCATCGACGCCTCGGCCAAGCTCGCCGAGACCAGTGCCCAGGTGGAGAAGATCGCCCGCCACACGGCCGAGCTCCTCGGCCTGGGACGAGACCTGCGCGACGACGAGATCACCCTGCTGGAGGGCTGGGCAGGCGCCGAGTACGGGATCCCTGTGCCGTCCACCCTGGACGCGATCCGGCTCACCGGACGACTCGAAGGCATGATCATCGATCCCGTGTACGAGGGGAAGTCGATGGCCGGGCTCATCGACCTCGTCCGCCGGGGTGACATTCCCGAGGACTCCGACGTCCTCTATGTCCACCTCGGCGGCCAGCCGGCACTGAACGCCTACAGCGGCGCGTTTCACTAGCCGGGAGTCGGATCGGTCCTGGTCTGCCCCGAGGTCGGGATGCTGCAGAATGTCGGGGAGACCTTGATGCCGGGGCTGACGGGTCTTCGGGTGCCTGCGGTTCGGAGACACCCGTAGAGCGCGGCACAGCTGGAGGCGGCACCGTGAGTGCGACGATCGCGATCGAACCGGTGTCATCTCGGGAGGATCGGTTCGGTCACCCGGCGCTGTTCTACCGCGGGCTCGACGAGTACCTGGCCGGCACCCTGCCGTTCGTCCACGACGGCTTGGCCGCGGGCGAGCCGGTCGCCGTCGCCGTGCCTGCTGCTCGCCTGGAGCCGCTGCGCGGGGAGCTTGGTTCCGCTGCGGAGCGGGTGCGGTTCCTGGACATGGGCGAGGCCGGACGCAACCCCGGCCGGATCCTGCCGAGCGTGCTGCTGGCCTTCGCGGAGGAGCACGCCGGGGCTGCCCGCGTCCGCATCATCGGCGAGCCGATCTGGGCAGGCCGCAGCGCCGTGGAGTACCCGGCGTGTGTGCAGCACGAGGCCCTGATCAACCTGGCTTTCGCGGGCCGACCCGCCACCATCCTGTGCCCGTACGACGCCGTGGGTCTGTCCGCCGAGGTGCTGGCCGACGCCGAGGCCACGCACCCGGTGGTGGTGGACGCCCGCGGCTCCCGGGCCAGCGCGGCCTACGCGGCCGACCGCGTGCTCGCCGAGTTCAACCGCCCGTTCCCGGAGCCGGAGCAGCACCGGCCGTTGCTGGTCGACGCCACGGTGCTGGCCCGGGCCCGGCGTCTCGCCGAGGCGGCGGCCATCGACGCCGGTCTCGACGAGGACCGCGTCGCCGACGTCGAGATGGTGGCCAACGAACTGGTCACCAACAGTGTCGAGCACGCCGGCGGCACGGGCGTGCTCCGCATCTGGACCGAGGATGCGCTTCTCGTCGTCGAGGTCCGCGACTCGGGGCAGTTGCTCGACCCCCTCGTCGGCAGGCGCCGGCCCGACCCGCTGCAGCGCCGCGGGCGGGGGCTGTTCGTGGTCAACCAGCTCGCTGATCTCGTCCGCCTGCACACCGCGGTCGACGGCACGACCGTCCGGGCCTACTTCCGGCTTCCATGATCACCGTGCACCTGGTCGTTCCCGATCATGAACGGGTGCACGTTCGCGGCTGACGGGACCGGAACGGGCATGCGTCATGATGTGCGGGTGCCGAGATCACCGATTCTCGATGTCCCGATCGCCGAGGACCCCATCCGGCTCGGCCAATTCCTCAAGCTCGCCGGTCTCGCCGAGGACGGCGGGCACGCCAAGGCGCTGCTGGAGGCCGAGGAGGTGCTGGTGAACGGCCGGGTGGAGACGCGAAGGGGCGCACAGCTGCGGGCCGGGGACGTCGTTGCGGTGGACGACCGGCGAGCCCGGCCGGTCACGCCCGGCTGAGCCGCTCGTCGGCCTGGCGCCGGATCTCGTGAGACCGGCGCCGGCCGTGGTGGGTCTGCTCAGTAGCCGACGTAGTCGCCGGAGCTGTTGCTGCGGCCGCCGGCCTTGAGGGTGGACACCCCGTACTGCGCGATCATGTACCGCACGCCCGCGGTGATGTTGGCGACCGGGTCGGTGATGGACCGGCCGGCCAGCGAGGGGTGCACGTAGGCGCGGAAGGTGGACGGGATCGTCTGCATGAGGCCCTGCGACGGGGTGCCCCGGCGGGCGTTGCTGTCCCAGGTGTTGATCGCGCGGGGGTTGCCGCCGGACTCGGACATGATGATCTTCTTGAGCCCGGAGGCGTAGGACTGCGGCAGATCCATGATCTGCAGGGCCTCGGCGATCCAACCGTCCAGGCCACCGCGCTTGATCAGGGCGTCGATCCGGTCGTTCTCGGCCTGTTCACGCGCCTGCTTGGCGTGCAGTTCGGCCAGCTCCGCGGCCAGGGAGGCCGCCTTGTCGAGCCGGGCCAGCTGCTCGTCCTGACCGTCGGTCGTGTCGGTCGTGTAGCTCACCGGGAGCAGGGTGGCGGCGGCACCGGAGTAGAGCGGCGAGCTGCTCGCCGCGAGCTCGGTGTCGAGCTCGTCGGCGGCGGCGGTCGGGGTGCTGCCGCCCGGGTTGGGGACGAGAGCGGTGAACGTGCCGGTGGCCACCGCGCCGACGGCGGCAGCTGTGGCGAGAACGGTCGTGCGGAGTGCCGGTCCGGAGTGCGCCGGCGCCGAAGCCGTCTTGTGTCGCGCGGACGCGGGGTCGAAAGTCCACTGTGCGCGACGACCACGGGGGGAGCGGTGTCCTGCCAACGAGAGCCCTTTCAGCGCGGGGGAGCGAGCCGTTCACGAGCAACCGGTCGGGGGTCCGGCGAGCCGGGTGGGGAGTCCCGGCTCGGTTGCGCTCATGATCGGATCGTGACGCTGGCGTGACTGTATTGGCGGGCGTCGGTGGCGAGCAAGGCGAGGGGTGCCCGGTCACCGCACCCCACCTGCCGCTCGGCTCCAAAGGGCTCCAGGAATGAATATCTGCCGCATCCGATGAACGTTCACTCCATGCGGTGAACGGTCCTGGTCGGGAGAAGAAGGCACGAATCACCGAATTCGTGCCAGAGGTAGCCGCGGTCGACGGCAGCGGCGCACGCCCGCCCGACGAGCGCCGTCCCGGCCACGGCCTCGAGAAGCAGCAGGTGGGACGCCGTCGGCTCGTGCCATCCCGTCACGAGCCCGTCCACCACGCGCGCCGGACGGTCCGGGCCGAGCACGAGGTGGGTCCAGCCGGCTCCCGGCCGCACCAGACCCCCCGGATCGGCCACCGTCTCCAGCGCTCGCGTGACCGTGGTGCCGACCGCGACCACCCGCCCGCCGGCGGCTCTGGTGGCGTTCACGAGGTCGGCCGTGGCGGCGGGTACCCGGTAGCGCTCGGGGAGCGGCACCTCGCCGGCCTCGAGCGACGACACCCCCGTGTGCAGCACCAGCTCCGCGACGCCGACGCCGCGCCTGCGCAGACCCGCCAGCACCTCGGGGGTGAACGGGCGGGCGGCACTGGGCATCTCGGCGCTGGCGAACTCCGGGCCCGGGGTGGCGAAGACCGTCCGGTACGCGTCGAGCGGCCAGTCCCCCCGGAGGTAGGAGTACCGGATCGGCCGGCCCACCTCGGCCAGCCATGCCCGCAGCCCGCCTGCCACCGCTATCCGGGCGCGCCACAGCCTGCTCCCGGTGCTCACCCGGGGGTCCGGGTGCCCGGCCATCAGCGTGGCCACCACGCCGCCGGGCAGCCGGATCGACTCGCCGGCGCGGCCGTCGAGGACCCGCCGTCCGTCCGGGGTCCGCAGCTCGACGACGAACAGCTCGTCGGGTGCGGGACCGGAGATGTGCAGGGTGACGGGTGGCGCGTCGGCCGACGGCGCGTCCGGCCGGTGCCCGTCCACGGCGGCGGGCTCGGTGTCGGTGGTGTTGACGACCACGAGGTCGCCACGGCGCAGCGCCGAGGGCAGGTTGCGGAAGGTCGTGTGCCGCAGCGGCCCGTGGCCCCGGGCCACCAGGAGCCGCACGCCGTCCCTGGGCACCCCCCGGACCTCGGGTGGCTCGGCGGCGGAGAGCTCGGGCGGCACCGTGAACGTCGTGGCCGCGGCAGCCCTCACGTCGTGCTCCCGGCCGGCTGGGCCGTCGCACCGGCACCGGGCGTCGGCGCACCGTCGGAGAGGTCCGCAGCGCGGTACCGGCCGCTCTCCGGCCGCCTGTCGAGCAGGCGCAGGAGCGCCGGGGTGACCGACTCCGGCTCCGGGCGGTCGGAGATGTCCTCGCCCGGAAAGGCCCGCTGGTGCATCGCCGTGCGCATGTCGCCCGGGTCGAAGGCGTACACCCGCAGTGCGGGCTCCTCGACGGCGAGCACCGCGGCCAGGTGGTCGAGCGCAGCCTTCGCGGAGCCGTAACCGCCCCAGCCCGGGTAGGCCTCGACGGCGGCGTCGGAGCTGAGGGTGATCACGGTGCCCGTTGCCGAGGCGCGCAGCAGGGGTAGTGCGAGCTGGGTGAGCGCGAGTGGGGCCAGCACCGTGGTCTCGAGTACTCCGCGCAGGGCGTCGAGCGGGTAGCGCCCGAGCACGGGCAGCGGGGACGGGCCGAGCTCGCCGGCGTTGTGCACGAGCAGGTCCAGCCGCCCGGCTGCGCTGACGAGCTCCTTCCGGAACCGCGGATCGGTGACGTCGCCGGGCAGGGCGACCACGCCGGGCAGGCCCGCGGTGGCGGCTCGCAGCCTGCCGCCGTCGCGAGCGCAGGCGAACACGGTGGTGCCGCGAGCAGCGAGGGCGGCGGTGAGGGCGAGCCCGAACCCCTGCCCGGCACCGGTGACGATGGCGGTCATATCGGTCATGCGACTACCGTGCGACCTGAAGTCAGCTTCAGGTCAAGGGGGACGCGGATGGAGACGACCGACCTGCTCACCATCGGAGAGGTGGCGCACCGGAGCGGCTTTCCGCCGTCGGCGCTGAGGTACTACGAGCGGGAGGGGCTCCTGCGCACCACCCGCACCTCCGGTGGTCAGCGGCGGTACGAACGCTCGGTGCTGCGGAGGCTCGCGTTCATCCGGGCGGCGCGCACCATCGGCGTCGGTCTGGACGAGGTGCGCCAAGGCCTCGACCAGCTCCCGGACGGCCGGACCCCGACCAAGTCGGACTGGTCACGGCTGTCGCGGTCGTGGCGAGGGCGCCTCGACGAGCAGATCCAGGCTCTCGTCGCACTGCGGGACGGACTCGACTCGTGCATCGGCTGCGGGTGTCTCTCCCTGCAGCGCTGCCGCCTCTACAACCCCGGCGACCAGGTGTCGGAGTTCGGCCCCGGCGCGAGGCTGCTGCCACCGATGCTGCGGCGCACCCCGGCAGAGGGTGTCTGAGCAGCGCTGCCGGGGCGCGCTGGCTACGAGGAGAGCAGCCGCGGGCGGGCGGACCAGCGCGCGGGCAGCGAGCGGTCGACCCAGGCGTGGAGCTCCTCGGCGGGCGGCCGGGTGCTGATCGCCGACTGCTCGTGCTCGGCGAGGAAGGCGGTGGTGCGCTCCTCCCAGCCGACGCCCAGGCAGGGCACGCCGGTGGACACGGCGAAGATCAGCGCGTGGATGCGCAGGCCGAACAGCGCGTCGGCCTCACTCACCACCGCCTTGGCCAGCGCCGGCGGCAGCTGCGGGCCGAGCACCGGGACCGGCCGTCCGAGCCGCTCGCCGAGCTCCTGGATCAGCACCTCGTCGCGCCGGGCGAGCCCGAGCCCGTAGTCGGCGTGGGTGCTGATGGCCAGCCCTGCGACGGCGCCGCCCCGCTCGATCCAGCGGCGCGCGAGCGTCTCGGCGGCGTCCTGCAGGCAGTCGACGAGGATCGGGTTGGGCAGTGCCTTGGGTGCGACGAGCAGCAGCGGCACCGCCGGGTCGACGCCGGCGGCCGCGAGTGCGCGCCGGGCGTCGGCGTCGGGGGCGGGCGTGAGCCCCATCGCGAGGTCGCCCACGACCGGCGCCACGATCGCCTTGCCCAGCGTGGCTGCGGACACCTCGTCGCGCACGGTGATGCGGCCGGGCTTGCGGACCGAGCGGCGCAGCAGGTCGAGCACCCGCTCCGGGGTGCCCGGGTAGACGCCGATCGCGACGTAGGCGATGTCGCGGCCGCGGGCCGTGGCGGCCCAGACGATCGCCGGGAGCGCCTTGACCAGAGACGACGCGCCGGTGCCGAAGAGGCCGCCGCCCACCACCGCGATGCCGTCGCACCACTTGAGCGCCTTCGTGAAGGGGATGCCCTCCATCGCCACCGCGGGGACCCGGTGCAGGGCCTCGACCATCCGCGGGTTGCGCGACACCACGCGCACCTCGGTGTCGTCGGGGAGCTCCTGCAAGGTGCGGGCGAGCATCGCCTCGTCGCCGGTGTTGCCGTTGCCGAAGTTCCCGATGATCAGGACGCGGGTGGCGCGGGGCGTGGTGGCGCCACGGCTCTCCTCGGCAGCGTGGCGCCTGCCGAGATCGGCAAGCTGCTGGCGGATGAGGCTGGTGCGGGGATCCGTCATCGAGTTCCTCGGGTCGGCGCAACTCTCCGTGACCATCGACCTGAGTTGCGGGGAGCTGCATGGCCGCGGTCACTCGTTCGACGCAGCCTACGACGTCTCCGGGACTGCTCGGTCGGGGTGTTCGCCGAACGGCCCCTGTGACGCGGTCGCCGACCGGCGTCCCACCGACTGCTCTACCCATATGATCGTATGATGATCTACGAGATCCGCGAGTACACCACCGTCCCGGGACGCCTGCCTGCGCTGGTCAAGCGCTTCAATGACCACACGCTGGGCTACTTCGGCAAGCACGGCATGGAGGTGGTCTTCCTGTCCGTCACCGAGCTCGGCGAGAACTCCAACAACGAGCTGGTCTACGTGCTGCAGTTCGACTCCTACGACGACATGTCGTCGAAGTGGGCGGCGTTCCAGGCCGACGCCGGGTGGCGCGAGGCACGCAGCGCGAGCGAGGCCGACGGCCCGATCGTGGCGAAGATCAGCAGGCGCGTGCTCAGCACCGCGCCGTTCGCCCCTGCGGGGTCGTGAACTTCGCCTATCGGTCAGGCGCAGATGGGTGCGGATGTCGATCCGATGAGCGAGGGTTGAGGACGTGTCTGCATCCGTGGAGCGCTGGCTCACCCTCGAGGGACTCGACAACGTCCGGGACGTCGGCGGCCTGCCGCTGCGTTCCGGCGGCAGCACGCGGCCGGGCATCCTGCTCCGCAGCGCCTCGCTGCACTACTGCACCCCGGCCGACGTCGACCATCTGATCGACGTGATCGGGCTGAAGCTGGTGCTGGACCTGCGCACGCCCCGGGAGATCGACCGCGACGGGCCCACCGCCGTCGCCCGCGCCGGGGTCGAGACGGTGGCGCTCGACTTCCTCCCCGACGGTGGCCGGACGCTTCCCGAGACCGACGACGACACCGACCCGATGGTGCGCAACTACCTCGGTTACCTGTCCGACCGTGGGGAGAACGTCGTCGCCGCGGTGCGGCTGCTGGCCGCACCGGACGCCGGGCCGACGCTGGTGCACTGCGCGGCGGGCAAGGACCGCACCGGGACGCTCGTTGCGCTGGTGCTCGACGCGGTCGGCGTCGAGCGTGATGCGGTGGTGGCCGACTACGCGCTCTCCGCCGAGCAGGTGGAGGCGTTGTTCCGCCGCTGGACCACGGCGTCGGGTGAGCCGATGCCCGACGACATCTCCCGGCACCTCCCGCGGGCCGAGGTGATGACCACGGTGCTCGACCACCTCGACGCGGAGTTCGGGGAGAACGGCACGGGCGGGGCGGCCGGGTGGCTGCTGGCCAACGGCCTGGACGAGGAGTCGTTGGCGCGCCTGCGCGCCCGGTTCACGGCCGAGTAGCGCCCCGCTCGGCAGGCGGCTCGCGGGGTGGAACCGGGCGACTCGCGGGCGCGATTCGGGCGACTCGCGGGGTGGGATCGGGCGACTCGCGGGTGGCCGCGGGTGGCTCGTGGGTCAGGGAAGCTCTTCGATCGTCACGGTGGTGTCGAGCTTGCGCAGGGCGGCGGGTTCGCCGGTGACCGCCGGCCAGCCCCGGCGACGGGCGCTGGCGGCCACCTGGCCCGCGACGATGTCGTCCTGCCCGGACGCGGCCAGCAGCAGCCCGGACTCCAGCGCGGAGGCCGGGCCGAGCTCGTCGATCACGGTGTTGGGCAGGTCCAGCAGCACCTGCAGGGCCGGGTGGTGCTCGGGTTCGAGCAGGGCCCACGCCCGGCCGAGCGCGGCGCTCGGGACGGCCAGCACGATGTTCTCCTCGACCGCGGCCCAGACCAGGGCACGCACGTAGACCGGCCGGCCGATGGCGAAGGCGGCCAGCGCGGTGGCGTCGAGGACGCGTCCGCCGATCATGCGGCGCCCGCCGGGGCGCCGCCCGGGTGCCGGGTGGTCATCAGGCGGCGCCCGCACGGGCGTTCGTGGCCGGGCGGGGCCGGGCTGCGCGGGCGGCCGTCATCGCGGCGCCCCCAGGCTCAGGACCCATCAGACCGCGGCCGCGGGAGGTACCAGGCGCAGCGTCCGGCGCGCCTCGGCCAGCTCGGCGGGCGGGGGCGGACCGCCGTAGAGGTCGGCGAGGGTGGCGAGGGACCGGTCACGGAGCTGGCGGGCGGAGACGGCGTCGGCGACGTACGCGGAGATGCTTCTGGCCGCCCCGCGCCGCACGGCGTTGCGAGCCTCGTCGACCAGCTCGGCCGGGAGGCTCACCGTGACACGCTCAGTGCGCATGTGCGGAGCGTACCGGCCGTTGGTCTGGCGCTCACCCACCGTCAACCTCTGCCGGTGGCCGCGGTTCGCGTGGGGGGCGGTGCGCCGGGCGACTCGGGCCCGTGGATCGGGCGACTCGCGGGTTGTCGGGGTCGGTGTCGGTGTCGGTGTCGGGTGAGGGGTACGCAGGTTACTCGTCGGTATGCCAAGGTGATCCCAGCGCGATCGTGACGAGGAGGCCGCATGGACCTGACGTACACCGCAGCGGAGGAGGAGTTCCGCAGCGAGCTGCGGTCCTGGCTGCTGGCCAACATCGCGGAGGAGTGGCAGCGGCCGGGCTTCTGGGAGTCGCTCGGCGACGACGAGAGCTTCCGGCTGCGCCGGGACTGGGAGCGCGACAAGGCGCTCGCCGGCTTCGCGGGCATCGAGTGGCCCACCGAGTTCGGCGGCCGCGGCGGCACCCCGGGCATGCGGGCGATCTACGACGAGGAGATGGTGCTGGCGCGCGCCCCGCGCACCGTCAACCCGCTCGGTCTGTCGTTCCTCGCCCCCACCGTGATGGCGATCGGCACGGACGCGCAGAAGAAGGAGATCGTCGGGCCGCTCCTGCGCAACGAGGTGATCTGGTGCCAGGGCTTCTCCGAGCCCGGCGCCGGCTCCGACCTCGCGGCGCTGTCCACGAGAGGCGTGCGTGACGGTGACGACTTCGTGGTCAACGGCCAGAAGGTGTGGACCACCAACGCCGTGCACGGCGACAAGATCTTCACCATGGTGCGCACGGAGGCAGGCTCCGCCAAGCACCGTGGCATCTCGATGCTGCTGATCGACATGCACCAGCCCGGCGTCGAGGCGAGGCCGCTCAAGCAGATGAGCGGGGCCAGCGAGTTCGGCGAGGTGTTCTTCACCGACGCGCGGGTGCCTGCCACCGACTGCCTCGGGGAGATCGGGGACGGTTGGCGCACGGCGATGCTGCTGCTGTCCTTCGAGCGCGGCGCGTCCGGCATCGCGCAGTACACCGAGTTCCGCCGCCAGTACGACGAGATCGTCGCGGTGGCGAAGAAGCTCGGCCGCGACCGCGACCCGGTGGTGCGCGACAAGCTCGCCCGGGTCCTCACCGAGCTGGAGTGCCTGCGCCTGCACGCCATGCACGTCCTCACGCAGGTGGAGCAGGGGCGCGACCTCGGCTTCGAGGCGTCGATGACGAAGCTGCAGTGGTCGGAGACCTTCCAGGACCTGTGGGAGGTCTTCGACGACGTCCTCGGCGAGGACGCCACGCTCGACGCGATCGACGGTCTCGACATCCGGCCGCTGCACGCCCAGTCGATGTGGTCGCGGTCCGTCACGATCTGGGGCGGGTCCTCGCAGGTGCAGCGCAACATCACCGCCGAGCGCGTGCTCGGCCTCCCGCGATAGGAGCTGGTCATGTTCTTCGCCCCGACCGAGGACCAGCGCGAGTTCGGTGCCGCCGTGCGCGGCTACCTCGCCGATCGGTTCGACCTGGAGGCGGTCCGCGCGGTCGTCGAGGATCCGGCGGGCGACGGGCACCCCGCGTCACTCTGGAAGGCCGCCGCCGAGCAGGGCTGGCTGGCGGTGCTCGTGCCCGAGGAGCACGACGGGCTCGGGCTCGGGCTGGTCGAGGCACAGGTGATCGCCCGCGAGCTCGGCGCCGGCGCGGCCCCGGGACCGTGGCGGGGCACCGTACTGGCCGCGGAGGCGATCCGGCTGGCCGGGTCGGACGAGCAGCAGGCGGCCTGGCTCCCCAGGCTCGCCGGTGGTGACGCCGTGGGCGCGCTGACCCTGCGGGGCAGCGCCCCGGGCACGCTCCCGACGGTGGAGTACGGCGAGATCGCCGACGTCGTCGTCGCGCGGTCGGGCGACGGGCTCGTACTGGTCGAGGGCGCCCCCGCCACGCGGCAGGGCTCCTACGACGGCACGGTGCGGCTCGCCGCGCTGGAGGCGGGCGCGGGTCAGGCCCTGCCGGGGGCGAGCGCCGAGGTGCTCGACGAGCTCGCTGCGCGCGCCACCGTCCTCGCCGCCGCCGACCTGGTCGGGATCGCGCGCGAGGCGCTCTCCCGCACGGTGGCCTACGACCGCGAACGGCAGCAGTTCGGCGTGCCGGTCGGGTCGTTCCAGGTGATCAAGCACGCGCTGGCCGACCTGCACATCGGCGTGACCATGGCCGAGCACGCCGTGCTCTACGCCGCCCATGCCGTTGACACCGGGTTGCCCGACGCCCCGCTCGCCGTCTCGGTGGCGAAGGCCAAGGCAGGTGACGTCGCCGTCGACGCGACCGCCGCGATGATCCAGTACCACGGCGGCATCGGATACACCTGGGAGCACGAGTCGCACTTCTACTACAAGCGCGCCAAGCGGTTGGCCGGCCAGTTCGGCGACTCCGCCGCCCATCGCGGGAGGATCGCCGACCTCACGATCACCGGCTGATGCGGACGGGCGCTACCGAGAGGCGGGCCAGTGCGGCGCCGTTCACGGCGGTGGTGGAGGCCCGCCAAGGGCCGAGCCGTGCCCTAGACGGGACGGTTCTGCTGCTCGATGTACTGCCGCACGATCGAGAGCGGCGCGCCGCCGACTGACCCGGTGAAGTACGACCCGGACCACAGGCGCTGCGCGCGCCAGTAGTGGCGGACCAGGTCGGGGAACTCCTGCCGCAGACGCCGCGAGCTGACGCCTTTCAGGCTGTTGACCAGCTTCGAGACGGCAACCTTGGGCGGGTGGTTGACCAACAGGTGCACGTGGTTGGCCTCGCCGTTGAACTCGACCAGCTCGGCCTCGAAGTCCGCGCACACCGAGCGCATGATCTCTTCCATGCGGCGCAGGTACCGGTCGCCGAACACGCGGTGCCGGTACTTCGTCACGAAGACCAAGTGCACGTGCATCAGGAACGCGCAGTGCCTGCCAGTGCGGATGCTGTCGTATTCGCCCATAACCCAACATGGCACCCTGATCTTTGTGCAGCTCCGGTACGCTTACCGCCTCAACCCGACCCCGGCTCAGCGCCGGGCGTTGGCGCGGGCGTTCGGGTGTGCCCGGGTGGTGTTCAACGACGCCATCGCCGCCCGGCGGGCCGCGCACGAAGCGGGGGCGCCGTTCCCGACCGACGGCGCGCTGTCGAAGGCGTTGACGGGCGCGAAGCGGACCCCGCAGCGGGCCTGGCTCGGCGAGGTGTCCGCGGTGGTGCTTCAACAGGCCCTGGCCGACGCCTGTGCCGCGTACCGGAACTTCTTTGCCTCCTGCACGGGCACCCGCAAGGGACGCAAGCTCGGCGCGCCCCGGTTCCGCTCCCGAAAGGACCGGGCGCAGTCGATCCGGTTCACGAAGGCGGCTCGGTTCCGGGTCACCCCGGCCGGGCGGCTGCGCCTGCCGGGGATCGGGGACGTCCCGGTCCGCTGGTCGCGCGAGCTGCCGTCGGAGCCGTCGTCGGTGACGGTGACGGTCGACGCGGCCGGGCGGTACCACGCCTCGTTCGTCGTCGACGTCCCGGACGTCCCGCTCCCGCCGGTGCCGCGGGAAGTCGGCATCGACCTGGGCCTGACGCACTTCGCCGTCCTGTCCGATGGGTCGAAGGTCGACGCCCCCCGCATCGCGCGGAAGGCGCAGGCCAAGCTAGCGAAAGCGCAGAAGGAACTCGCCCGACGCCAGAAGGGCAGCAAGAACCGGGAGAAGTCCCGCCGGAAGGTCGCCCGCGCCCACGTGCGGGTCGCGAGCACCCGTCGGGACTGGTTGCACAAGCTGTCCACCATGATCGTCCAGGAGAACCAACTGGTCGCCGTGGAGGACCTGGCCGTCTCGGGTCTGGCGCGCACCAGCCTGGCCCGGTCGGTGCACGACGCCGGGTGGTCGACGTTCGTCGGCATGCTGGCGTACAAGGCACAGCGGTCCGGCCGAACGCTGGTCAAGGTGGGCCGCT
This sequence comes from Pseudonocardia xinjiangensis, assembly GCF_050948425.1. Taxonomy (NCBI): domain Bacteria; kingdom Bacillati; phylum Actinomycetota; class Actinomycetes; order Pseudonocardiales; family Pseudonocardiaceae; genus Pseudonocardia; species Pseudonocardia xinjiangensis. The sequence goes on from NZ_CP192009.1 coordinate 1,108,698, forward strand.
GGTTCCCCTCCACCCGACTGTGCTCGTCGTGCGGAGCCATCGGCGAGGCCAAGCCCCTGCACGTCCGCGAGTGGACCTGCGGGTGCGGCGCCGTCCACGATCGGGATATCAACGCCGCGAAGAACATCCTGGCCGCCGGGCGTGGCGGACAGCAGACAACGCCTGTGGAGCCGGTGTCAGCCGGGACCCCGGTCCCGCAACTGGCTGTGAAGCAGGAACCCACCGGGAGCGCGGCCTGAGCCGCACAGACCGGAATCCCCGCCGTTCACGGCGGGAAGGACGTCAATTCTGCCAGCCGATGTTCTCCGGTGTGGTGCTGAAGTAGCGCCCCGGCCCGTAGTTGGCCAGGCCGGTCCTGACCGCGTCGATCTCCGGCAGGTTGACGGTCGGCATGACGCCGTAGGTCCGGAACGTCGCGATCTCCGCCTCGGACGCCCTCGCGTACTGCTGCTGGGCGGTGGGCAGCGTGTTGACGGACCGGACGAGGGCGTCGTTCGCCGGGCTGTTGACACCGGACTTGAGGAACTGGGTGTCCGAGCAGTACAGCTGGCAGATCTGCGCGATCCCGAACGGGCTGCCGTCCACGGCGCCCGAGTAGAACATGTCGAACTGCTGCCCGGTGATGATCTTCGAGAAGTCGCTCGAGGGAACCTGCCGGATGTCCAGCTTGATGCCGACGTTCTTCAGCATCGCCGCGGTGGCACCGGCGATCGCCTTGCCGATCGGGTCGTCGCCGGTGTTGACGTAGCTGAACTCCAGTGGCTTGCCGTTCTTGGTCCGGACGCCGTCCGGACCGGGCGTCCACCCCGCGGCGTCGAGGTCCTTCTCCGCCTGCCGGGGGTCGAAGCGGATGACCTTGCCGAAGTCGTCCTGGTAGCCGTCCTGGAACGGCAGCAGGATCAAGGAGCCCGCCGGGGCCGTGGTGTAGCCGAGGCCCTGGAGCTGGACCTTCGTGATCTCGTTGCGGTCGATGGCCTCGAGTACCGCCTTGCGCACCAGGACGTCGGACAGGACGGGGCTGGTGCCGTTGAGCGTGAAGTAGTCGACCTGCAGCGAGGTGCTCTTGCGGATCTCGGTGCCCGGTTGTCCTGACAGCTGCGCCAGCCGGTCCTTGGTGCCCGCCGACACCGCGTCGATCTGGCCGTTCTTGAACGCGTTGAGGGCGGCCGAGTCCTCCATGACGACGAAGGTCCGCGAGTCGAGCTTGCCCTTCCGGCCCCACCACCTCGGGTTGCGCTCGAAGGTGATGATGCCGTTCTGCTGGTCGAACTTGCTGATCGTGTACGGGCCTGCGCCCCATTCCGGGTGCGGGTTGTTGATGTAGCCCTGGTTGAACACGGCCGGGGAGAGGGCCTTCGGGTGCAGCAGCGAGCCGAACAGGTTCTGCCACCACAGGTTGATGCCCCTGAACGTCACCACCACCTGGCGGGAGTTCACGCCGGGCGTCAGCGACGAGATGCGGTCGTAGCCGTCGGTGGACGCCACGAGGTAGGCCGGATCGGTGCCCCGGTCGGCCTTCCACACGGCGTCGAAGGAGGTCCAGTCGATGGGCGTGCCGTCGTTGTAGACCGCTTTCGGATTGATCGTGTAGGTGACCCGGGTGTTCCCGTCGACGGTCTCCTGCTTCACGTCCGTGAGGTAGTCCGGGTCGAAGACGGCCTTGCCGTCGGCGGTGAACGTGATGAGGTCCGGGTTGTACCAGCTCCAGACCTGCGCGCCGTCGACCGTGGCACCGTCGCTCTGCCAGTTGTTGAACTGGGGGGTGAGCTCCGGCAACGAGGTGGTGAGCGTGCCCCCGTCCCTGATGTTGTCGTAGGGCTGCGGGTTGTACGCGACCTGGGAGGCGAGCGACTGGGCGCTGACCTCGCCGCCGTTCGACGTGGTGCCGCAGGCCGCGAGCGCCACCGACAGCACGGCGGCGGCCGCGAGTGCGGCGGGGCGCTTCAGGACGTGCATGGTCGGTCTCCCCTCGACGAGCTGCCGGGCATCAGCGGAAGTGACAGGCGTTCAGGTGATCGGAGCCGCCCGCACCGGTCAGCTCGGGGGTCTCGGCCACGCACCGCGCGCGCTGCGTGGCGTCGAGCGTGGGGTGCAGCGGGCACCGGCTGACGAACCGGCAGCCGGGGGAGGAGTCGGTGGGGCTGGGCAGGTCGCCGCGCAGGACCACCCGTTCCCTGGTGCGCTCGACCTGCGGGTCGGTCACCGGGATCGCCGAGAGCAGCGCGTGGGTGTACGGGTGGCGAGGGTCGTCGAAGACCTCGTCGACGGTGCCGATCTCGACGATCCGGCCCAGGTACATCACCGCGACCCGGTCCGAGATGTGCCGCACCACGGCGAGATCGTGGGCGACGAAGAGGTAGGACAGCCCGAGCTCGGCCTTGAGATCGTTCAGGAGGTTGATGATGCCCGCCTGGATGGAGACGTCCAGTGCCGAGACCGGCTCGTCCAGCACCACGAGCGACGGGTTGGTGGCCAGCGCACGGGCGATGCCGATGCGCTGGCGCTGTCCTCCGGAGAAGGCGGTGGGGAACCGGTCGCTGTGTTCCGGGTCGAGCCCGACCAGCTCCATCAGCTCGTCGACCCGGCGCCCGATCGTCTCCCGGTTCGCCTCACCGACCGCCCGCAACGGCTCGGCGAGGATGTCGAAGATCGTCAGCCGCGGGTCGAGGGCGCCCATGGGGTCCTGGAACACCATCTGCAGCTTCCGTCGCAGAGCCCGTTCCTGGCGCCGGTCCGCCAGGTCCGACACGTCGACGCCCGTGACCCGGATGCTGCCCTGCTCCGGCGTGCGCAGGTTCATGATCTCCAGCAGGGTGGTGGTCTTCCCGCAGCCCGACTCGCCGACCAGCCCGAGCGTCTCACCTTCGCGGATGTCGAACCCGACCCCGGAGATCGCGTACACCGAGCCGACACGTCGTTTCAGCAGCGTCCCCTTGAGCAGGGGAAACGTCTTGCTGACGCCGTCCAGTTCGAGCACGGCGGGGCGCCGCTCGCGGGGGACCGCGGCCGCTCGCGCCACCGGCGCGGGCGGCACGGGGTAGATCGCGACGCCGTCGACCCGGCCGTCGGCGATGTGCCGGGCGCGGATGCAGGCCGCGGCATGCTCCCCGTCGGGGGAGACCGGCGTCGGCACGGGCTCCTCGACGGCGCATTGCGCCACGGAGATCGGGCAGCGCGGCTCGAACGGGCAACCCGCGGGCAGATCGACCAGGAGCGGTGGGTTGCCGGTGATCGGCAGGAGCGGACGGCGCTCGGCGCTGTCCACCCGCGGGACGGCACCGAGCAGCCCGATCGTGTACGGCATCCGGGGCCGCGCGAACAGCTCGCCGACCGGGGCCCGCTCCACCGGGCGGCCCGCGTACATCACGAGCACGTCGTCGGCGGTGCCGGCGACGACGCCGAGGTCGTGGGTGATCAGGATGAGCGCAGCGCCCGTCTCGGCGCGGGCGAGCTGGAGGACGTCGAGGATCTGCGCCTGCACCGTGACGTCCAGTGCGGTGGTCGGCTCGTCGGCGACGAGGACCCGTGGACCGTTGGCGATCGCCATGGCGATGACGACGCGCTGGCGCATCCCGCCGGAGAACTCGTGCGGGAACGACCGGGCCCGTGCCGCCGCGTTCGGGATGCCGACCAGGTCGAGCAGTTCCACCGCCCGTTTCCAGGCCGCGTTCCGGTCGAGGTCCTGGTGGATCTGCAACGCCTCGACGACCTGGCGTCCCACGGTGAAGATCGGGGTCAGCGCCGCGAGCGGATCCTGGAAGACCATCCCGAGCTCCCGCCCGCGGATCTCGGACATCTGCCGGTCGTCGAGGCCGAGCAGCTCCCTGGTGCCGAGCGTGACGGAGCCGCGCACCGCCGCGTAGTCCGGGAGCAGGCCCATCACCGCCATCGAGGTGACCGACTTGCCCGAGCCCGACTCCCCGACGATGCCCAGGGTGCGGCCCGGGTACAGGTCGAAGTCGACGCCGCGGACCGCGTGCACGCGGCCGGCTTCGGAGGGGAAGGAGACCTCGAGGTCGCGGACGGAGAGCACGGGATCGGCGTGCGCTGCTGTGGTCACGCCCCACCGCCGGATCGGGACGTCGGATCGAGCGCGTCGCGCAGCCCGTCGCCGATCAACGCCATCGAGACGGTCAGGAGGGTGACGAGCACCGCCGGGACGTAGAACAGCCAGGGCGCGCTGGAGACCGTGTCGGCACCGTCGTTGAGCATGGTGCCCAGCGAGACGTCGGGCGGCTGCACCCCGAACCCGATGAACGACAGCGCGGTCTCGCCCTGGACGGTCGCGACCACCCCGATGGTGAACGTCACGACGAGCAGCGACCCGATGTTGGGGATCAGGTGGCGCAGCACGATCCGCACCCGGCCGACCCCCATGAAGCGGGCCGCGAGGACGTACTCCCGCTCGCGCAAGGAGGTGGCCAGCGCCCACACCACGCGCGCGTTGTACATCCAGCCGAACACCGTGAGCACGACGATGAGCACCCTCCAGTCGCCGCCGGCCTTCTGCGAGACCAGGGCGAGGATCAGGAACGAGGGCACCACCAGCAGGAAGTGCACAATCCCGAGGACGACCTTCTCGGTGGTGCCGCCGAGGTAGGCCGCGACGGCACCGACGAACGCCGAGATGACCGTCGTGAGGGCCGACACCGACACGGCGATGACGAGCGACCGCTGCAGGCCGTGGACGGCCTGGGCGAACGTGTCGTTGCCCGCGCTGTCGGTGCCGAGGATGTGGTCGGGTGACGGTGGCGCCGTCAGGGCCGCGAAGTCGACGTCGCTGTACGAGTACGGCGTGAACTCGCCACCCGCCACGGCGAACAGCACGAGGAGGCCGAGGATCACCAGCCCGGCCACGGCGCCCTTGCTCCGCAGGAACCGGCGCAGGTAGAGCCGGCGCCTGCTCAGCCGGCCGCGGGTCATGCGCTTCTCGGCGGGGGAGGGCTCCGCGCCGAGATCGACCGTCGGGACCGGGCCCGGCAAGTTGGCGGTCATGAGCCGGCCATCCGGACGCGCGGGTCGAGCACCACCACCGCGATGTCGGCGAGGATCGCCCCGATCGCGGTCATCAGCGCGCCGACCGCGGCGACGGCGACCACACCGTTGATGTCGTTGTTGCTGATCGTCGACGTGAAGTACTGGCCCATGCCCTGCCAGCCGAAGATCGTCTCCGTGATCACGGCTCCGGTGAACAACGCAGGCACCGCGAAGGCGACGGAGGTGGCGACCGGTATCAGCGACGTGCGCAGGCCGTGGCGCCGGATGGCCTCCTTGCGGGTCAGGCCCTTGGCCCGCGCCGTCCGCACGTAGTCGGAGTTGATGGTGTCGAGCAGCAGTGAGCGTTGCAGCAGGTGGTAGCCCGCGTAGCTGATGAGCGTGAGCGCGACGGTCGGCAGGACGAGGTGCCGGATCCGGTCGAGTACCAGCGGCCAGAACCCGCTGACCGTCGGCGACTGCGCGCCCGCGACGAAGAGCAGGGTGGTGCCGAGCGACTGGTTGAGCATGATCGCGAGCAGGACCACCACGAGCGAGGCGACGACGGTGGGAACGTTGATCGTGATGATCGACAGCGCCTGGTGGAACCGATCGGCGAAGCGGTACTGGCGGGCCGCGGTATAGACGCCGAGGGCGATACCGAGGACCGTGGAGAGAATCATCGACAGCAGCACGAGCTGTGCGCTGACACCGATCCGGAAGGCGATCTGGGTGTTGACGCTGACGCCGACCGGTGAATAGCCCCAATTCCAGTGCAGAACGATGTCACTGATCCAGTGCCACCAGCGGTCGAGGAGCGGGGTGGCCGGGCTGAGGTTGTACTGGGCCAGCGAGCGGTCGATCTCCTCGGGGGATCGCGGTGGCCTCAGCTGCAGGTAGTTGGCCCGCGGATCCAGGAAGAGGCTGGCCAGGAAGTACGTGAGGTTGGTGGCCACGACGATCATGAGTAGCCAACCGAGACTCTTCTCGAGAAGGTGTCTCAACACGCGGTCGGGGCTCGCTCTCTCGCACGGCTCGGCGTCGGATCAATCCGCCAGGGTACCTGCGAGAACTGATCATGGACGCCTTCTCGGGAAATGTTCCCATTCGCCCGCTGGAACGATTCCTACGATTGGTCGCCTCGCACGAGGTCGTGCCGTCTCTGCGTGGATTCGGGCGCTCCGGCGTCCCTGTCCGGAGAACCGGTAATCTCGACGGCCGTGACTCCTGCCGAGATCGTCGGGCTGCTCGCGGAGCCCGACCGCCTGCGTGTCGTGGCCGCACTCGTGCTGGGCGCCCGCACGCCCACCGACGTCGGCGCCGCCACGGGCCTGGCCCCCCGCGAGGTCGGGCGGGCGCTGCAGAAGCTGCAGGCGGGCGGGCTCGTGGACGACGGGTTCGAGGTGCGGGCCGAGCTGTTCAAGGAGGCCGCCCGCTCCGCGGCGCCCGTCGTCCCCGTCGAGGACCTCGGCTACGCCGATCCCGGCGTCGAGCAGGTCGTCGGCCGGTTCGTGCGCGAGGGGCGGCTGCTGTCGTTCCCGGCGCAGGGGCCGAAACGCCGGATGGTGCTGGGGCACGTGGCGCAGAGCTTCGAGCCCGGCCGCCGCTACCCGGAGCGGGAGGTGGACGCGGTGCTGCGGGCGTGGACCGACGGTGGCGCCGCCGACCACGCCACCCTGCGCCGCTACCTGGTGGACCACCAGTTGCTGGCCCGTGACGCCGGCGAGTACTGGCGCTCCGGTGGCTGGATCGACGTGCTCGACGAGCGCGACTGATGGCGGGTCAGGTGGGGTCGGAGCCCCGCACGGCGCCGAGCCACAGGCCGAGTGCTGCCGTCAGGGCCGTGACGGCCACCCAGGTCAGCAGCCCGCCGCGGTCGACGTAGGTCCACAGCAGGCCGATGAACGGGGCCGGCACGACGAGCGGCAGGTCGGCCTGCAGCTGCCGGGTCATCCGCGCCAGCGTCGCGGCGCGGGCGCCGACGGTGGCGTCGGGCCGCGACGGGTTGTCGGTGCGGTGCCCGCGTGGCTCCTCCAGGCGCACCGGCCCGGACGGGACGAGCAGGTGCTCCCCGTCGGAGTCGGTGACGGTGGCGGCCACCAGGCGGTCCCGCAGCGGGTCACCGTGCAGGCGGACGACCGTGGGAGAGGGGAGGCCGACGAGCACCGGGTCGAAGTGCACGGGGATCCAGCGCCCCGGGTGGGTGTCGGTCTCGAGGTAGCTGCGGGTGGCCAGACCGGCCTGCCAGCGCACCCGGCGTACGGGGACGGATCGCACCGGCTGCGCGAACGCCCGCCTGCGGGTGACCATCTGCCAGGCCAGCACGCCGACCACGAGCAGGGCGACGACGAGGCTGAACGCGAGCGTCGTGAGCGCCCGGTCGGCGTCGGCGAGGATCAGGGCGCCGGGAATCAGCGGATGCGCGGGGTCGGCGGGGTCGAACGCCACCTCGGTACGCGCGCCGGGCGCGGGGGGCGTGCCGGCCGGCTCCACGGCGTCGACCCGTTCCGCCTGCCCTGGCGGGGTCCAGCGGACCAGCACCGATGACTCGTCACGACCTGCCTCGACCACACCCTCGGCCCGGCCGGTCGCTGCGCTGATGTGCGCCGACGCCGCAGCGAACTCGGTCGCCGCGACGCCGGCCAGCACCCCGCACACGGCGAGGACGACTGCGGTGGTGAGCAGGGCATGGCGCAGCGGGCGGAGGGTGCCGAGGCGCCCTCCGTCCGCTGCGCTGCCCCTGGTCAAACGACTACGACCTCACTTGCTCACTTGGCGAACCCGATGAGGGTGTAGTTGTAGTCGGCGAAGCCCCTGGCGCCGAAGTTGACGATGTTGGGCTTCAGAGCGAAGGCGTCCGGGCGCTGGTAGAGGAGCAGCGAGTGCCCGGTGTTCCACACTTCCTGGTCGAGCTCGTTGACGATCGCGCGCTGCTTGGCCGGGTCGAGCTCGGCGTTAGCCTGCACCAGCAGGTCGTTGATCTTCTGGTTGCCGATCCGGCCGTAGTTCTGGGCGACGGTGCCGTCGACCAACCGGTAGATCCCGCTCGACGAGCTGATCGGTGACGGGGTGCCCAGCCACGCGAAATGGGTGATGTCGAAGTTGCCCACGTACACGAACTGCTCGAAGAAGTTGTCCACGGGCACCGTGTCGATGTTCACCTGCACGCCGATCGCGGCGAGCTGCTGCTGCACGATCCGCGCCTCCGCCTCGCTCACCGGCGTGCCGGTGGGGATGACGTCGCGGATCACCAACTGCTTGCCGTCCTTCGCCCGCACGTTGCCCTGCAGGGTCCAGCCCAGGGCGTCGAGCTCGGACTTGGCCTTCTCCGGGTCGAAGGCGACCACGCCGGAGTGGTCCTCGTAGCCCTCCTGGCCCTCCACGTAGAGGTGGTTGCCGAGCGGCTTGGCGCCGGGGACGATCGGGCCGATCTGCGACTGCGTGATGACGTTGCGGTCGATGCCCTTCATGATCGCCAGTCGCAGCTTCGGGTCCTCCAGGATGGAGCCGGGGGCGCCGTTGAACGTGATGTGGCGGTAGTTGAGCCCGTTCGCCTTGCGGATCACGGTGTCGGGCACCTGCTGGGCGCGCTGGAAGGTCGCCACGCTCGGGCCGATCTCGAGGAAGCTCAGCGAGCCGTTGGCGTATGCGTCTGCCTGCGCGGCCTGGGCCAGGGCGACGTAGACGATGCGGTCGAGCTTGGCCGGCTTACCCCACCACTTCTCGTTGCGGACGACGGTGAGCCGCTTCGCGGTGGTGTCGATGCTCTCGAACTTGAACGGGCCGGCCGAAGTCAGCGGCTGGTTGATCCAGCCCTCGTTGAAGACCTTGGGGTCGGAGTTCGTCTCCCGTGGGTAGAGCGGGACGAAGTTTCCGCGCCAGTCCGCGAACGGAGACTTGTAGGTGACCACCACCTCCTGCGGTGTGGCGCCCTGCGTCACCGACTGGATCACGTCGTAGCCGGTGGTGCCGGAGACGATGTAGGCCGGGTCGGAGCCGTTCAGCGCCTTCCACTGGGCCTCGAAGTCGGTCCAGTCGATCGGTCGGCCGTCGTACCAGGCGGCCTTGGGGTTGAGCTTGTAGGTCACCACCTGCGGGTTCGTGCTGGTGAGCTCCACCGACTCGAGGTAATCGGGGTCGGGCTGGTAGACGCTCTGTGCGTCCCCCTTCATGATCTTCGGGATCATCGAGTCGATGATGTCCGCGTTGTCGCGCTCCGTGCCGTCGAGCTGGTTGTAGTTGAACTGAGGCGGCAGGCTGTCGATCGACCAGAGGAAGTCGCCACCGTCGCGCACCTGGTCGTACGCGACCGGGTTGATGTCGTTGCCGGCCGCCGGCGGCGCGCCGCCGGTGACATCGCCGGCCGTGCCGCTGCCACCTCCACTTCCGCCACAGGCGCTCAGCACGAGCGCGGTGGCCGCGGCGAGCGCCACCAACCCCGCTCCTCGACGTGACGGTTTCATTGTTCCTCCTGGTTCATCCGCAGCTCGTGGAGTCGCTACGGGGTGGGGCCGTCACTCGGGGATGACGGACGTTCGGGGGCGGGCGGAGCGGGGCTAGACGACGGTCTTGATCCGGGCCCAGTGGCAGGCCGCTTCGTGGTCGACCACGGCCGTGCCCGGCTCGGCGGGCTGCGCCGGTCGGCGCGGCGGTTCCTCGCCGACGCACCGCGCCTGCTGGTCCGCATCCAGCGTGAGGAACAGCGGGCAGCGGGTGCGGAACCGGCAGCCGGACGGCGGGTTGGCCGGGCTGGGCATGTCGCCGTGGAGCAGGACGCGCTCGCGGCGGCGCTCGACCTCGGGGTCGGGCACGGGGATCGCCGAGAGCAGCGCCTGGGTGTAGGGGTGCTGCGGGGCGGCGAACACCTCGTCCACGCTGCCGATCTCGACGATCTTGCCCAGGTACATCACGGCCACGCGATCGGCGATGTGGCGGACCACCGACAGGTCGTGCGCCACGAACAGGTAGGCGAGCCCGAGGCGCACCTTGAGCTCGTCGAGCAGGTTGAGCACCCCGGCCTGGATCGAGACGTCGAGTGCGGAGACCGGCTCGTCGAGCACCAGCACCTTCGGCTCCAGCGCGAGCGCGCGGGCGATGCAGATGCGCTGGCGCTGGCCGCCGGAGAACTCCCCGGGGTAGCGGTTGATCTGCTCGGACCGCAGCCCGACCAGCCGCATCAGCTCGGGGACGCGCTGCGCGATGTGCTCCTTGGAGAAGCCCTGCACCTCGAGCGGCTCGGCGATCAGGTCGCGCACCGGAAGCCGCGGGTCGAGCGAGGCCATCGGGTCCTGGAACACGATCTGCAGGTCGCGCCGGATCCGCCTGCGGTCAGCCTTCGACAGGCCGGCGATGTCGGAGCCCAGCACCTGCACCGAGCCGCCCATCGGCGGCTCCAGGCCCATGATCTCGAGGATCGTCGTCGACTTGCCGCAGCCCGACTCGCCGACCAGGCCGAGGGTCTCCCCGGCGCGCACGTCGAACGTCACCCCGTCCACGGCCTGCACCGCGCCGACCTTGCGCCGGAAGACGCTGCCCGTGCGCACCGGGTAGTGCTTCACCAGCTCGTCCACCCCGAGCACCACCTCACGGTCGGTGCGGGGCACGGTGTGGAGCGCCGAGGTGTCCACGACGTGGGCGTCGAAGACCTCGGCGGCGAGCTCGCCGCCCTCGGCGTCGGCCTCGGCCAGCTCGGCCGTGCGGATGCAGGCGGCGCGGTGGTCACCGGAGGCCCCCGGCGCCACGAGCAGCTCGGGCTCGCCCTGGTCGCAGGCCTCGACGTGCAGGGGACAGCGGGGACCGAACGGGCAGCCCGGCGGCAACGCGACCATCGACGGGGGCTGGCCCTCGATCGGTACCAGCGGCTGCCCGCGCCCGACGTCGAGGCGGGGGATGGAGCCGAGCAACCCGAGCGTGTACGGCATGCGGGGGGCCGCGAAGATCTCGTCGACGGTGCCCGTCTCCACCGCCTTCCCCGCGTACATCACGACCACGCGGTCGGCCGTGCCCGCGACGACCCCGAGGTCGTGCGTGATCAGCACGATCCCCGCGCCCGTCACCTCCTGCGCGGTCTTGAGCACCTCCAGGACCTGGGCCTGCACCGTGACGTCCAGGGCGGTGGTCGGCTCGTCGGCGATGATCAGGTCGGGGTCGTTGGCGATCGCCATCGCGATCACGGCCCGCTGGCGCATCCCGCCGGAGAACTCGTGCGGGAACGCGTTCACCCGGTCCGTGGCGTTCGGGATGCCGACGAGGTCGAGCAGCTCCACGGACCGCTTCGCCGCGGCCTTCGCGGTCATCGAGCGGCCACCGTGCACCAGCAGCGCCTCGGCGATCTGGTCGCCGACCGTGTAGACGGGGGTCAGGGCCGAGAGCGGGTCCTGGAACACCATGGCGATCTTCCGGCCGCGGATCCGCGACAGCTCGGTGTCCGACAGGCCGAGCAGCTCCTGCCCGCGCAGCCGGATCGAGCCGCTGATCTTCGCCGACGGCGGCAGGAGCCCCATCACGGCCAGGGACGACACCGACTTGCCCGAGCCGGACTCGCCGACGATGCCGAGTACCTCACCGGGGCCCACCCGGTAGCTGATCCCGCGCACCGCGCGCACGCGGCCGTCCTCGCTGGGGAAGGACACCTCGAGGTCGGAGACCTCCAGCAGGGCGTCATCGGGGCCGGGTGGGAGACCGGGGTCGGCCAGCACGTCGGAGTCGATCATCGTCATGAGGTGGCGACCTTCTTCGTCTTCCTGGACTTCTGCCGGCGGCGGCCTCCGCGGGAGTTCGGGTCGAGCGCGTCACGCAGGCCGTCGCCGATGAAGTTGACGGCCAGCACGGAGATGACCAGCAGGCCGCCTGCGAACAGGAACAGCCATGGCGTGGTGACCGCCGCGTCGCTCCCGGCGCGGATCAGGGTGCCCAGCGAGACGTCGGGCGGCTGCACGCCGAAGCCGAAGTAGGACAGCCCCGTCTCGAGCAGGATGGTGGCGCCCACCGTGATCGTGACGTCGATGATCATCAGCGACGCCATGTTCGGCAGGATGTGCCGCCGGATGATCAGCGACGACGGGGCGCCCATGAACTTCGCGGCCTTGACGAACTCGCGCTCGCGCAGCGTCAGCGTCATCCCGCGCAGGATCCGCGCGGTGATCATCCAGGCGAACACGCCCAGGAGCAGCACGAACCAGATCCAGCTGCTGCCCCGCAGCGCGGGGGAGATCACCGCGATGATGAGGAACGAGGGCAGCACGAGGAGCAGGTCCACCACCCACATGAGACCGCGGTCGACCCAGCCGCCGAAGTAGCCGGCCGAGGCACCGACCAGCGACGCGATGACGATCGAGATCAGTCCGGTCAGCAGGCCGATCGTGAGTGACTTCTGCAGCCCGCGCATGGTCTGGGCGAACACGTCCTCGCCGATCTGCGAGGTGCCGAACCAGTGGCTGGGCGAGGGCGGCTGCAGGAAAGCGGTGTAGTCGTACTGGTTGTAGGCCCACGGCGCGAACAGCGGGCTGAGCAGCGACACCGCATAGAGCAGCACGAGCGTCACGAGCCCGGCGAGCGCGAGCCGGTTGCGCAGGAACCGGCGCAGGACGAGCCGGCCGCGGGTGACGCCCTCGGTCTCCGCGGCAGCGGGGCCCGACGGAACCTCGACGGGTGCTCCGCCGCCCGCGGGGACGTGCGTACCGGCGCCGACATCTGTGGTGGTCATCGGGATCTCCTGTTCGGCGTCAGCGCAGCCGGACCCGTGGGTCCAGAAGGGCGTAGAACACGTCGGACAGCCAGCCCGAGATCAGCACCAGCACGGCGACGAACAGCGTGACGGTCGCCGTGATGTTCGTGTCGTCCTGCTCGATGCCGTAGACCAGCCAGTCGCCCATGCCGTACCAGCCGAAGATCCGCTCCGTGAACGTGCCGCCGGTGATCAGCAGCCCGAACCCGAACGCGAACAGCGTGGCCATCGGCACGAGCGCTGTGCGCAGCCCGTGCTTGAACAGGGCCTTGCGCCGGGTGAGCCCCTTGGCCTGCGCGGTGCGCAGGAAGTCGCTGCCCAGCACGTCGAGCATCGCGCTGCGCTGGTAGCGGCTGTAGTAGGCGATCTGGCCCAGCGCGATCGTCAGCGTCGGCAGGACGAGGTGCTGGAGGCGGTCGAGCAGGGCTGCACCGAAGCTCCCCTGGAAACCCGGGGACGTCTCGCCGGTGAAGACGAGGAGCTGGGCCCCCGCTGCCGTGTTGAGCTGGAGCGCGCCGTACTTGAGGAGCAGCCCGAGCAGGAACACCGGCGTGGACAGGATGACGAACGAGAACAGCGTCGCGAAGTAGTCGCTGAACTTGTACTGCCGGATGGCGCTGGCCACCCCGAGGATCACCCCGAGCCCGATCCCCACCACGGTGCCGAGCAGGAACAGCCGCAGGCTCACGCCGACGCGACGGGGAAGCTCGTCGCTGATGGAGGTGTTGACGACGGTCTGGCCGAAGTCGCCGCGCGCCGCGTCGCCGAGCCAGTGCACGAACCGCGCCGGGATCGGCTCGTCGAGGTGCAGCTCGGCCCGCTTGGCGTCGATCGCGGACTGCGGCGGCGGCGGGTTGCGCTCCTGCAGCTTGGCTATCGGGTCGAACGTCAGTGCGGCGAGGGCGAAGGCCAGGAAGGTGGCGACGAGGCAGAGCGCCACGTAGTTGAACAGTCGGCGCACGAGGAAGCGAGCCATGGATCTCCTTGCTCACGCCGGATGGGTCTCACCGGCCCGTATGTCCGCTCGGCGCGAAAACGGGTGTACCCGCCGGGCTACTGGCGGGTACCTTGAATGCACTCGTGTGTGTTCGGTGTGAGTTTTCGGCGTCCGGTGGTCGCCCGTAACGTGCAGATGCACATTCCTGCGGTGATTGGGCAGGTCTGGGGTGGTGTGACTCGGAATCAGCTCATCTGATCGTTACAGGCGGAGTCGACTCCAACTGGGCTGTCCTGCGCGTTCGCGTCGTCTGCCCGGATCGCGGACGGGACCTGAGGCCGGCCGGGGTGATCGCGGCCGGGAGGTCGGAGCGGCCCCTCGAGGGGCCTCGGCGCGTCCGGTCGGATGTTCCGGGTTCGTTCGAATGCGCGAGATTCGGCTCGAACCATTCTGTACGGTTCGCCGGGCCCGGTGCCGTGATCATCCGAGTCCGACAACCAATGTGGACAAGGGGTGGTGTCGAATCGGTGCCGGGGCGAATTGGTGCCGGGCGGAGCGACGGGGGGTGGGATCGCCGCGCCGGGCTCGGCAGAGGCAGGACGGCTGAGCGTGCCTTCGAGCACGGACGATGCCGGCAGCCGGGAGCCTCGTCACCGTGGCGTCGAGCCCGCTCGGCGCTGTGCCCAGCGCGGTCCGGCGCCTCGTCCGGAAACTGATCCGCGCGATCTCGCGGCATTCGTGAATCGACGTCAAGATCGGCATCCCGTTGTCGACCGATTCGATCAGCCGGCCAGGGGGAGAGGATTTCCGTCGCGTTCGGTCTCGTGCCGGGGGTGCGGTCGGCGAGTGCGCGAGATCGGCGATCATGCTTCGCCCGCGCCGCCGATCGTGCCCACTTCGGACTTCGGGGCCATTGTGGAGGCTGCGCTGGGGGCTCCGGGGTGGCACGGTGTGAGGATGCCGCCCGCGAGAGCGACCGCCGTGAACGCCACTGCCGCCGCGCTGCTCGGACTGCTGCACGACGGGCCGATGACCGGAGGGCAGTTGGTCGCGACCGCGGGTCAGCGGTTCGGCTCCTTCTTCTCCGTCACCCGGAGCCAGGTGTACCGCGAGTTGCCGGTGCTTGCTGAGGCGGGGTTGCTGAAGCTCGGGAAGCAGGGTCCGCGAGCGTCGCAGCAGTACGCGATCACGGCGGCGGGGCGGCGGTCGTTCAAGGCCTGGCTCGCCACGGGAGGCGGGGCCGACCCGCTGCGCAGCCCGCTGGTGCTGCGGCTGCTCTACGCCGGGTCGCTCACCGTGAAGCAGCGCGCCGAGTTGGTGCGCAGCAGCCGGGAGGCGTACGCCGCGCGGCTGGAGGCGGCCCGCGCCACCGCGCGCGGTGAGCCCGACCCGCACCGCAAGGCGGTCGCCGACTTCGCGGTGGCACACGCCCGTTCGATGCTCAAACTGCTGGACGCGATCCCGACGGAGTAAGCGCAACCGCGTAACCTGGAGCGTTGTGAACCCCGACGCCGCAGCCGACCTGAAGGAACTCTCCACCACGCTGGAGAGCATCGAGGCGGTCACCGACCTGCCTGCGCTGCGCGCCGAGATCGCCGACCTCTCCGACCAGGCGGGCCAGCCCGATCTCTGGAACGACGCCGACGCCGCGCAGAAGGTCACCAGCAGGCTGGCGCACGCCCAGGGCGATCTGCGCCGGCTGGAGGACCTGCGGCGCCGCCTCGAGGACCTGCCCGTGCTCTACGAGCTCGCGGAGGACGAGTCCGACGAGGGCGCCATCGCCGATGCCGACGCCGAGCGGGCCAAGCTCCGTGAGGACATCGCCTCGCTCGAGGTGCGCACGCTGCTCTCGGGTGAGTACGACGAGCGCGAGGCGCTCGTGACCATCCGGGCCGAGGCCGGTGGCGTCGACGCGGCCGACTTCGCCGAGATGCTCATGCGCATGTACATGCGCTGGGCGGAGCGCCACGGCTACAGCACCGACGTGTACGACACCTCCTACGCGGAGGAGGCCGGCATCAAGTCGGCCACGTTCCAGGTGCACGCCCCGTTCGCCTACGGCACGCTCTCGGTCGAGCAGGGCACCCACCGGCTCGTGCGGATCTCGCCGTTCGACAACCAGGGTCGCCGCCAGACGTCGTTCGCCGGCGTGGAGGTGGCACCGGTCGTCGAGTCCAGCGACCACGTGGAGATCGACGAGAAGGACCTCCGGGTCGACGTCTACCGCTCCTCGGGGCCCGGCGGCCAGGGCGTCAACACCACCGACTCCGCCGTACGGCTCACCCACATCCCCACCGGCATCGTCGTCAGCTGCCAGAACGAGCGCTCCCAGCTGCAGAACAAGGCCACGGCGATGCTGGTGCTGCAGGCCAAGCTGCTGGCCCGCCAGCGCCAGGAGGAGCGGGCCAGGATGGACGCCCTCAAGGACACCGGCTCGTCGTGGGGCAACCAGATGCGCTCCTACGTGCTGCACCCGTACCAGATGGTCAAGGACCTGCGCACCGACTACGAGGTGGGCAACCCCTCCGTGGTGCTCGACGGGGAGATCGACGGCTTCATCGAGGCCGGCATCCGGTGGCGGCGCAGCCAGTCCGCCGACTCCTGAGGGCCGCGGCGAGAGTGACCGGGGCTGCATGACCGGCGGCCCCGGCCGTCCCCGCTGCTGATCGTCGCCGGCGGCTTTTCCGCCTCCTGACCTGCGCCCGATATGTCGGCATGATCGACGCGAAATACACCGATGTGCCGAGCGGTTGGTCCTGGGCGCCAAGGGGACGGGTCGGATGTCAGCCCGAAGTGCACCCGCCGGTAGCCTCCGCATCCGTGATCCGCCTCGAACGTGTCACCAAGCTCTACAAGACCTCGACGCGGCCCGCGCTGGATCGCGTGTCGGTTGCCGTCGACAAGGGCGAGTTCGTCTTCCTCATCGGGCCATCGGGCTCGGGGAAGTCGACCTTCCTGCGGCTACTGCTCCGAGAGGACGTCCCGACGCGCGGCAACATCTTCGTCTCCGACCTCAACGTCGCGAAGCTGCCACGACGCCGCGTCCCCCGCCTGCGTCAGCGGATCGGCTGCGTGTTCCAGGACTTCCGGCTGCTGCCCAACAAGACCGTCGGGGGCAACGTCGCGTTCGCCCTCGAGGTGATCGGCAAGCAGTCCGCGACCATCAAGAAGGTCGTGCCGGAGGTTCTCGACCTCGTCGGGCTGCAGGGCAAGGCCGAGCGGATGCCGCACGAGCTGTCCGGTGGTGAGCAGCAGCGCGTCGCGATCGCACGGGCGTTCGTGAACCGGCCGCTGGTGCTGCTGGCCGACGAGCCGACCGGGAACCTGGACCCCGACACCAGCCAGGACATCATGCTGCTGCTGGAGCGGATCAACCGCACGGGAACCACGGTCGTGATGGCCACCCACGACCACTCGATCGTCGACTCGATGCGCCGCCGGGTCGTCGAGCTGGATCTCGGGCAGGTCGTGCGCGACGAGTCCCGCGGCGTCTACGGCGTGGGGCGGTAGAAGGTGCGTTCGGACTTCGTCGTCCGCGAGGTCGTCACCGGCCTGCGGCGCAACGTCACGATGACCGTCGCGATGGTGCTGACCACCGCGATCTCGCTCGGGCTGGTGGGTACCGGTCTGCTCGCCGTGCGCACGATCGACCGCACCGAGCAGCTCTACAGCGACCGGGTCGAGGTGCAGGTCGCGCTCACCTCCGACGTCTCGGCCAACGACAAGGACTGCACCCAGCCCGTCTGCGCCGGCCTGAAGGCCACTCTGGAGAACTCACCGCTCGTGGAGTCGGTGCGCTTCGAGAACCAGGAGCAGGCCTACGAGCGCTACAAGGAGCTGTTCGCCGGGCAGTCGCTCGCCGACCTCGTGCGTCCCCAGTCGCTGCCGGCGACGCTGCGGGTGCGGCTGTCCGACCAGCAGGCGGGCGCCGACGCCGTGCGCCAGGCGATGGCGGGGCAGGTCGGCGTGCGCAACGTGATCGACCAGCGCGACGTCGTCGCGAAGCTGTTCGACTTCCTGGGCGGCGTCCGCAACGTGACGTTCGCGCTCGCGATGGTGCAGGCGGTCGCGGCGCTGCTGCTGATCTCCAACACCGTCCAGGTCTCGGCGTTCACCCGCCGTACCGAGGTCGGGGTCATGCGGCTCGTCGGCGCCACACGCTGGTACACGCAGCTCCCCTTCCTCATCGAGGCCGTCGTGACCGGCGTCGTCGGCGCGCTCATCGCCGTCGGGGGGCTCCTGGTCGGGAAGTTCCTCTTCATCGACGAGCTGCTCAGCGGGATCGTGTCCAACGGTGTCGTGCCGCCGATCGAGGTCGCCGACATCATCTGGGTGTCGCCGATCCTGGTGATGATCGGTGCCGGCATCGCGGCCGTCACCGGCTACGTGACGCTGCGGCTGTACGTCCGGCTGTGACAACCGGGGAGACCCGCGCGGCCGCGGAGGGCGGCAATCGGGTGGCCCGTCCGCGTACTCTGGGTAGGTGAAGGAGAAAGGCCGCTCGGTGATCGCGCAGAACCGGAAGGCACGACACGACTACGCGATCCTCGATACGTACGAGGCCGGCGTGGCGTTGCTCGGCACCGAGGTGAAGAGCCTGCGCCTGGGCCGCGCGTCCCTCGTCGACGCGTTCGCCACCGTCGACGACGGCGAGGTCTGGCTGCGCGGGCTGCACATCCCCGAGTACACCCAGGGCAGCTGGACCAACCACGAACCGCGTCGCACCCGCAAGCTGCTGCTGCACCGTGGCGAGATCGAGCGGTTGATCGGCAAGATCCGCGAGGGCGGTCTCACCCTGGTTCCCCTGTCGCTGTACTTCAGCGACGGCAAGGTGAAGTGCGAGATCGCGCTCGCGCGGGGCAAGAAGTCCTACGACAAGCGCACCGACCTCGCCAAACGCGACGCCGACCGGGAGATCCAGCGGGCCTACGGGCGCGCTGCCAAGGGGCGGGCCCGGGAGCTGAGGTGACGGCGGCGCCCGCGGCCGTGGAGGGTGTTCCCGCTCCGCCGCAGGCGGACGACGACGTCCCGCGGTTCCTCGCCGATCTCGGCGTGCCCGGGATCGTCGACGTGCACGTGCACTTCCTGCCCGAGCCGGTGCTGCGCAAGGTCTGGGCCTACTTCGACCAGGCCCAGGCCCACTACGGGATGGACTGGCCCATCCACTACCGCACCTCCGAGGCGGACCGGGTGGCCACGCTGCAGAAGCTCGGCGTGCGGACGTTCGCCCCGCTGGTCTACCCGCACAAGCCGGGCATGGCCCGGTGGCTCACCGACTGGATCACGGAGTTCGCCGCCGCCACCCCCGACGCCGTGGCTACCGCGACGCTGTACCCCGAGCCGGACGTCGCCGACTACCTGGGCGCCGCCGTCGAGGCCGGGGCGCGGGTGGTGAAGGTGCACGTCCAGGTGGGTGGGTTCGACCCGCGCGAGCCGCTGCTGCGCCCGGCGTGGGGGCTGCTCGCCGACGCGGGCGTGCCCGCCGTCGTCCACTGCGGGCACGGGCCCCTGCGGGGGCACTACACAGGGCTCGACGTCTTCGGCGAGGTGCTCGCCGAGCACCCACGGCTGCCGGTGGTGCTCGCCCATGCCGGCATGCCCGACTTCGCCGGCGCCCTGGACCTGGTGCACCGCTACGAGAACGTGCACCTCGACACCACGATGGTCGGCACGCCGTTCAGCCTCCAGATGGCGCCGCTGCCGCCCGACTGGCCCGCGCTTCTCGCCGACGTCTCCGACCGCGTCGTCTTCGGCTCGGACTTCCCCAACATCCCGTACGCCTACGCGGAGCAGGTCCGGGCCGTCGCGGGCTGGGCCGCTGCCGACCAGCGTCTGGGGCCGGCCTTCCTCCGGTCGGTACTGCACGACGCTCCGCGGCGGCTGCTCGCGCTCTGAGCGCTGTCCGGTTGTGGATCGGTACGACCGGGTAGTCCCCGGCATGGACATCGGGGTGCTGCTCGTCATCGTCGTGGTGATCGTCGCGGTGCTGCTCGTCACCGGCCTCAGTGCGATCCGGGCACGGAACCGCCGGCAGGAGCAGCAACGGCTGGAGGCGGCCGAACACCGCCACGAAGCGGAGATCCGGACCGCCAGCGCGGAGCGGCGCGAGGCCGAGGCCGCCGAACGCGCGGCCAAGGCCCGCCACGAGGAGGCACGGGCCAACGAGGAGGCCGCCCGGGCCCAGCAGGACCGTGAGGTCGCCCAGGAGCGGCAGGCGGCGGCCGACCGGATCGACCCCGACGTGCGAGGGAAGGCCCGTCGCAACCACGACGACGCCGACGACGGCACCCCCACCGCAGGCGCCGGCGCCGGCGAGGGCGCGGATCCCGCCGCGAGCACCGACCGGATGAACCTCGACCAGCGCACCGACTCACCGGAGCGCAACGGCGCACTGGGCCGTCCGAACGCGCCGGACACCCGGGACGGCACCGCCTCGGCGCAGGGCGCCGACCCCGTCCATGCGGGTCGGATGGACGCCGGTGAGCACGGCGACCCGGTCCACGACGACGACCCGGCCGCGCGGACGGACCGGATGGACACCGCCGCCGACCGCAACGACCCGGCGCGGGGCGCCGGACCGGTGGCGGGTGCGGGCCGGATGGACGCCGGTGAGCACGGCGACCCGGCCCACGACGTCGACCCGGCCGCGCGTACCGACCGGATGCACTTCGGTGAGCGCACCGACTCGCCGCAGACCCCCGCCGGCACACCCCAGGGCGCCGACCCGGCGGCGCGCACGGACCGCATTCCCGTCGGCGACCAGGGACAAGGGAACGGCCCCACGCACGGCGACACCCGGGCCACCGCTCCGGTGAGCGGAGCCGGGATCTCCGGTGGGGCTCACGCCACCGCCGGGCCGGCGGAGGTCGGCGGCACGGAGCCGGGTCGGCCCGACGTCGCTGCCGGCCCCGAGGGCGGACGCGGACCCGTTGCCGGTGGCGAGACCGGTCAGCCGGATGCGGATCCGGTGACGTCCGTGCCCGGTCAGCGCAGCGGTGAACACGACCGGCCGGGCCACACCGTCCCCGAGACGGAGATGCAGGCCGGTGACCAGTGCACCATCGATCGACCCGCCGGCGAGGCCGACCGCGACCGGTCCGACCGCAGCCCGGTGCGCTCGATCACCGACCGGCTGCTGGGCCGCAACCGCTGATCGCCGAACCGGGATGAAGCCGGACGCCGCAGGCGTTACTCTGTGCGGACGCCCCGCCGCGGGCGTAGAAGGGGGTGAACGGTTTCGACTCCGGACGTCGATCAAGGGGAAGCGTGTCGAGGAAGGCGACGATGATCTCGTTAACCATATGTCGCAACCTTATAAGCGCCGATTCCAATCAGCGCGACTTCGCCCTCGCCGCCTGAGCGAGTGTGAGTCTGTCGGACCGGGTGCGTTCCCCGACCCGGACCCCGGCATCAGCTAGGGGACTTACCTGTCCGCCCGGTCGCGGGGCGGACGGGGACATCAAACAGCGACTGGGATCGTCACACCGGCTCGTCCGCATGACCGGTGGATCCGAGTAGAGGCAGCGCGGACTGCACACGGAGAAGCCCTTGTGAAGCGACGGAGGACCCGGGTTCGATTCCCGGCACCTCCACTCGACCGAAGGCGTGCCTGCTCGGCGGGCACGCCTTCGCTCGTCTCGGACATCGTCATCTCTGCGGGGGCCAGGCCCCCACGCCCCCGGCCGGGGGCGCGCCCCCGGACCCCCATCTGACGGGTGCGGGTTGTGTTGTCGAGTTCCCGGACCCCACCTGTCGGGTGCGGGGTTGTGCTGTCGGTTCAGGTGAGCGGGCAGCGGGCCGTGTCCGGGGCCCTCTCAGCCCTCAGCTACCAGTCGTTCCAGGCGGGTCAGCCCGTCGTCCAGCCACTGCCGCACCTCACCTGCGGCTTTGCCACCGTGGGTCTCGGGCTGGTGGCCGAGGAACGACAGGTGCAGCACCACCGACGAGCGGCCGGGTGCGGCGTGCTCGACCTGCAGCCAGCCCGCGTAGTCGGG
Organism: Pseudonocardia xinjiangensis; assembly: GCF_050948425.1. Lineage (NCBI taxonomy): Bacteria > Bacillati > Actinomycetota > Actinomycetes > Pseudonocardiales > Pseudonocardiaceae > Pseudonocardia > Pseudonocardia xinjiangensis. The sequence goes on from NZ_CP192009.1 coordinate 1,130,329, forward strand.
CGCGTGGCCCCACTCCACCCGAAGCTGCTCGGGCCGGACCTGCACGGTGCCCTCGCTGTCCACGCCCCGCTTCTCGACGTCGGCGTGCACCTCGCCCTCACCGGTGGGCTGCACGTCGACCGGTCCCGGCAGCCATTCCGGGAGCCGGTCCAGATCGGAGACCACCGCGAAGACCGTGTCCGCGTCGGCCGGCATCCCGCGTTCCGCCTCGAATTCCGCCATGGCGAAAACGTACCCCGGCTCCCGCCCTTTCAGGCGTCGGCGATCACGCTCCCAGCGGTAGCTCCGAGACGTGGGCCTCGACGACGCGCCAGCCCTCGGGGAGCCGCACCCACGTCTGGCTCTGTCTGCCCTCGATCGCGCGGTCGGGGTAGCTGATCAGCGTCGTGACCACCGCCGTCCGGTCGTCGACGGCCAGCACCCGGGTGTCGCGGAGCGTCCGACCCGGCGGCACCGACGGGTGCGTGTGGCGCCAGGCCTCGATCTCGTCGGCGCCCTGCTGCCGGTCGGCGATCCCGAAGCGCACGCACCGGGGGTCGTCCCAGAAGAGCTCGGTCATGACGGCGACGTCCCCGTCGGCGAGCGCACGTTCGTACCGCTCGAACGCGGACCGCACCTCCGCGACCACCTCCGGCCGGTCGAACGTGACCTGCTCCGGGGCCCGCTGGTCGGGCATGTCCTGATCCATACCTCGACGGTAGCGCTGCGCGAGCCCGAAGAGCACGAGCATCCGACGCCTGACCGTCGCGTCCACAGGTCGGCAGGGCGGTGCCCGCTACCCGCCCGCGCTGACCCCGATCGCCATCCCCACGAGGAACGTCGCACCAGCGGCGATCACCCCGAACGCCAGCTGGCGCAGCCCGCTGAAGAGCCAGGTCCGGGTGGTGAAGCGGGACGTCAGCGCCCCGACGACGAACAGGCCGACTCCCCCGACGAGCAGCCCGAGAAGGAGGGACGACGACCCGAGCAGGAACGGGACCAGCGGGATGATCCCGCCGACGGCGAAGCAGAGGAACGACGAGATCGCCGCGGTCCACGGCGAGGGCTGGTCGTCCACGTCGACGCCGAGCTCCTGCGCGACGTGGACCTTCACCGCCAGCTCCGGGTCGGAGTGCACCTCGCGGGCCATCGCCTCGGCCGTCGGGGCGCTCAACCCCATCTCCCGGTACATCTCGGCGAGCTCGGCCTCCTCGGCGCGCGGGTGCCTGCGGATCTCCTCCCGCTCCACGGCCACCTCGTTGGCCACGGCCTCGTTCTGGGTGCCGACCGAGGCGAACTCGCCGAGCGCCATCGAGAACGCTCCGGCGACAAGGCCCGCCATGCCGGTCAGGATGATCACGTGCCTGCTCGCGCCGCCACCGCCGACACCGGAGATGAGCGCGATGTTCGTGACGAGGCCGTCCATCGCGCCGAAGACGGCGGCCCGCAACCAGCCGCCGGAGACGTCGGTGTGGTGGTGGTCGTGCGCGTGCTCGGCGAACTCCGCCGAGCCCGGGAGCTGCGTCATCGGACCAGCGTAACCACGCTCCACCGTCCAGGTTGGACTATGGAGAGCCTGGCCTCGGGTGGGCGCAGCCATACCTCAGCCCGGCGATCTGTCCTTTTCGCCGCATTTACGTGATCGCGCTCGGGCTGCCACCATCGATTCGTGCCACTTACCGTCGGAATCAACCACGTGACGTCGTCCACCGCCGACCTCGACCGGCTCGTGACGTTCTACTCACAGATGTTCGGCGCCCGGAAGGTCTTCGAGAGCGCGAAGACCGACACTCATGGTCGGATGGCGATCGTCGAGCTCGGAGGAACCAGGTACGTGAAGATCGTCGAGGACGAGGCCGGCTCCACTGCCTCGGCACCCAGGACGCCCAGCGCGCACGCGGTGACCGAGCGATTCGGACTTGCCGTCGACTCCTACTCCGCGTTGCGAGACCTCCGGGAACGGATGGTCGGCGCCGGCGCGGATGCCGATGAGATCGAGCGGCTCCCCACACAGTGGGTGCTGCGCTTCACGGATCCGGACGGCACACCGCTCCAGGTCTGCGCGCACGCTCAGCCGGGCGACGATGCCGTCTGACGCGGCGTCACCCGTCCGTCCACCGGGGCGGGGCGTGGCTGACCGATTCGCGGCGGAGGGCGCCGCTAGGCTGATCGCGTGGATCGGGGACGGGTGCTCGACGTCGTCGGGACGGCTGCTCGGCTCGGCCTGGCCGCGGTGTGGCTGACCTCCGGCGTCCTCAAGGCCATCGATCCCGACCAGACCTACATCGCCGTTCGCGCCTACGACGTGCTGCCCCCCATCGGCGTCGAGGTGGTGGCGGGCATCCTGCCGTGGTTCGAGATCGCGCTCGGTGTGCTGCTACTGGTCGGGGTGGGCATCCGGACGGTGGGCGTGCTGTCGGTCCTGCTGCTCCTGGGTTTCGTCGCCGGCGTGTCCCAGGCGTGGGCTCGCGGGCTGCTGATCGACTGCGGCTGCTTCGGCGGTGGGGGTGCCGTGGCGCCCGGCCAGACGGCCTACGTGCAGGAGTTGCTGCGCGACACCGGGTTCATCGTGCTGGCCGCCTGGCTGGTGGTGCGGCCGCGGACGCTGCTGTCGCTGGACTCTCGACTCGAGAACACGGGAAGGACCTGACATGGGTGGGGCGTCGAGAAACGAGAAGAAGCGCCGGCAGGCGGAGGCGAACCGGCGCCTCGCCGCGGCGGGCATCAGCGTCCCCCCGAAGCGCAACCGCACGCCGCTGATCGTGGTGGCGGTGGTCGTGGTGGTGGCCGTGGTCGCCGGGGTGGCGGTGCTGCTGAACCGCACCGGTTCGAGCGCCGACGTCGCCCCCACCTACACCGCCACCGCGTCCGGTGCGGTGATCACCGCAGGCAACGGCCCCGCCACGATCGACACCTACGAGGACTTCCTCTGCCCGCAGTGTGAGCGGTTCGAGGAGCGCTACGGCAACGAGATCACCACCGCCCTGAACAACGGGCAGGTGACGGTGCGCTTCCACACGATCGCGATCCTCGACCCCTCCACCACGCCGCCCGGCTACTCCACCCGCGCGGCGAACGCGGCCCTGTGCGCCGTGCCCGCCGGCATCTACCCGGCCTACCGCGAGAAGCTGTTCGCTGAGCAGCCTGCTGAGGGGAGCGCGGGGCTCACCAACGACCAGCTCATCCAGTTCGGCACCGAGCTCGGGGCCACGGGCGACTTCGCCGCGTGCGTGAACGGCGCGACGAACGCCGCCGCCGTCACCGCGGAGACCGAGGCGTCGGCCGCCAACCCGGCGCTGCAGACCAACGGCCAGTTCGGCACGCCCACCGTGGCCGTCGGCGGCGCCAAGATCGATCTGAACAACACCAACTGGCTCAAGGACGCCATCGCCGCCGGTCGCTGACCAGGCCTTCGACGTGCCGGGCCGCGCGGGCTGCCGCACGGCCCGGCACGTCGGTCAGGCGGTGCGCGCCGGGTGGTCCCAGGCGATCTGAGGCCGTTCGCCGCCGAGGTGGCGGCCGAACCAGTCGAGGATGATCTCGGCGCGCTGCACGCGGTGGCGCGGCGAGCCGCTTCGCGACAGCTCGTGGCCCTCCTCCGGGAACCGCCAGTACTCCACCGTCTTGCCCAGCAGCCGCAGCGCCACGTACAGCTGGTCGGCCTGCTCGATGTGGCAGCGCAGGTCGTCCTCGGAGTGCAGGATCAGCACGGGCGTGGTGATGTCCCGGACGTAGGTGATCGGCGAGATCCGCTGGTAGAGCTCGGGTGCGTCCAGGTGGCTGAGGCCGAACTCGTAGCGGAAGAAGCCGGCAACGTCGGAGCTCGTCTCCAGGGACGACACGTTGTTGACCGCCCGCTCGCTGCACGCGGCGGCGAAGCGGTCGGTGTGCCCGATCAGCCAGCTCGTGAGGTAGCCGCCGTAGGAGCCACCCAGCACCCCGACGCGCTCGGCGTCGAGCGACCGGTCGCGCTCCAGCGCGGCGTCGAGCACCGCGAGCACGTCGTCGGCGTCGATGCCGCCCCAGCCGGTGCCGGGCGCATCGGGTGCCTCGGGCGGCCGGATGGCCCGGCACCACGCGTCGGTGTGGCCGGTGGAGCCGTGCGGGTTGCAGTAGACGACCGCGTACCCGGCGCCCGCCCACAGCTGGAACTCGTCGAACCAGGAGTTCGTGTACTGCGCCATCGGGCCACCGTGGATGGACAGCAGCACCGGAACCCGCGCGCCGTCCGGCACGCCCGGCGGACGCACCACCCAGGCGTCGATGTCGCCGTCGCCCGCGGGGGAGGGGACGGTGAAGTGTTCGGGCTCGGCCACCGGCACGGCCGCGTGGAACGCGGCGCCGACCGAGGTGAGCTGCCGCTCCGTCCCGTCCTCGTCACGGACGAACACCTCGGGCAGCGTGGTGGGGGTGGCGGCGACGAACGCGAACGTGCCGCCAACGTAGTCGAACCCGCTGATCAGCCGCGTGCCGCCGACCAGCAGTTCGGGCTGCCCGGACCCGTCGGCGGGGACGCGGTACACGTGCACGGAGCCGTGCTCCTCGACCGAGAACAGCAGGTTCCCGTCGTGCCAGAGCGGGTCCCGGGCGCTCGGGGGAGCGCACTGACGGTCGAGCGCCGCGGTGAGGATCTGCTGCTCGCCCGTGGCGACGTCGGTGACGGCGAGCTGCGCGTGGGACGGCAGGAGCCGGACGTCCTCGGTGAGGGTGGCGATGCGCGTGCCGTCCGGGCTGAACGAGGGCCGGGAGTGGGACAGGCCGCGGTCGGTGAGCGCGCGGGGGTCGGCGTCGGGTGTGCCTGCCGGTCCGAGGTCGATCAGGTGGATGTCCTGGACGAGGTCGAGATCCCAGTCCTTGCCCCGCGAGGTGGCGACCGCCAGCTGCCTGCCGTCCGGCGACCACGCCGGCCCGCCGTGCTCGTACGGGCCGCCGGCCACCAGACGTGGCGTGCTGGAGCCGTCGGCAGGCACCACGAACACGCTGCGGGGCCGGTCGACGATCCACCCCTCGCCGTCGAGACGCGTGAACAGCCGGTCGATGCGCCGCGGCGGCCGCCCGCGCTCGTCCTCGCCATCGCCGTAGCGACCCGTGCGCTGGCGCGAGGCGAACGCGATGCGCGTGCCGTCGGGCGACCACACCGGCTCTTCGATGGCCTCCTCGCGCTCGCAGACCGTGATCGTCTCCCCTGCGATCCCGACGGGCACCACGTGGAGCGTGTGGAGCCCCTTCTCCTCGGAACGCCTGCTGGTGAACGCGAGCCTGCGCCCGTCCGGCGACCACCTCGGCTGGCCGTCGCCGTGCTCACCGGTGGTGAGCGGGTAGGGCGCCGTGGACCCGTCGGCCGCGGCGAGCCAGACGGCGCGGCGGTACCGGTTCTTCTCCAGGTCGACCCGGGTGACCACGAAGGCGACCAGCCGGCCGTCAGGGGAGACCCTCGGATCGCTGGTGGTGACGAGTTGTCCGATGTCGGCAGGTTTCACCGGTTGACCGTAGATCAGCGTCGGCGGCAGCGGCGACCCCGTTGCCGGGGCCGGACGGGCATCGTGTAACTTCGTTCCCGCAAGGGGCTGTGGCGCAGCTGGTAGCGCACTTGACTGGCAGTCAAGGGGTCAGGGGTTCGAATCCCCTCAGCTCCACCCTTTCTCACCAGCCGATTGCCAAATCGGCGAGGTCATCATTGTCCACGTCCGGGCATTACAAGCCGTTGCTGGGCGACCTGTTCGGGCGCACCGCGGACGAGCTCGGCTTCCCGGGCGACCAGCCCGCGGCAGCTCTGGTCAACACCGTGCAGGACCTGATGGCGCACGTGTTCGCCGGTGGGATCCGCAGCGCGCTGGCGGCGGTGCTGTCCGACGCGGCAGCGCTGAATGCCTGGCAGGTACTCAACGCCGGACAGGTGCAGGGCTTGGCTGGCGTTGATCGAGTGCTTCGACGCGCAGCAGGCCGACACCCGGCGGCGTCTGAAGATCTGCCGCAACGAACGCTGCGAGTGCGCCTTGTTCGACCGTTCCTGCAACGAGACCGGTGTGTGGCACGACGTGCGGGCCTGCGGCAACGCGACGAACCTCCGCGCCTACCGCGCCCGTCGGCGGGCGCGGTAGGCCAACTGACCCGCGCCCGCCGACCAGTCGGTCCTCAGTCGTGGCTCGGGAAGGTGAAGCCCTTGGCGATGAGCCAGATCGGGAGGATCAACTCGAAGAGGCCGCCCGGTACCAGCGCGACCAGTCCGACGCCCTGCGTCACGTCGACCAGGTTGAAGATGTCCAGAACGCATCCCGCCAACAACACCGGGTAGCCGATGACGCCGAGGATCGCGATCCAGCGTGGGATCAGCCTCGATCGGTACAGCAAGGTGGCCATGCACATACCGGCCGCACAGGTGACCAGGTAGATCATGAGAATGGCCACGCTGTGTTGTGCCTGCAACAGCGTGCCAAGGCTGGTCGAGGCAGAGGCATCCACTGTGCCGGCACGCAGTCCGGCTCCGAGCTCGATCGCGAGGAGCGGGACTGCCAGGTAGAACAGGCTCGCCGCGAGTTCGGCGACCCGGAAACCGACGTGCGCCAGGGCCAGCGATTCGCTGTAGCGTTTCAACAGGGGGAACAGCAGGACGGCGATACCCACAACCCCGAACTGCCCGGCCACCAGGAGTGCGCCGGTGGCCAAGGTGGTGGTGCCGGCGAATGCGTCGTTCAGAAATTCCGGCCGGCTCAGAACCCCGGAATTGAGTGTGTTGGCGAAGATGAACGCAATGGTCGCTGTGAGGAACAGTAGTCCAACGAGGACTGCGGTCTTCCTCGTGGATGCCGTTGTTGGTGTGCTCTGCTGCACGGTTGGATCGGTGACGGTCGGCTCGGGCAGTCTTTCTGGTGCAATTGGCATCGAGTTCACCCTTTATCTCATGCCACAAATAGTGCGCCGCGGCTCGCCCGCGATCGATTCTCAGTACAGTCCGTGGCCTGCGCGCCTCAGGCGCGGGCGCGGCGAGATTCGCCGATCACGGCACCTTCCTCCGAAAACGGACGGATGGCAATACGTTGCTGCACGGCGTTCGGGTGCCAGCCGTTGGGGGACGCCGGCGAAGTGCTCCGGGGCCGCGGGTCATCTCGTACTGCTCGGTCGCCTGCTTGAAGTGGCTCACGCGGTTAGGGGTCCACACCAGCGGCCGGGGGCTTCGACGTCAGCGGTAGGCCCGCAGGAATGCGTCCACCCCGTCGCTGATGATCGCGGCGATCTCCGCCTGTCCTGCCGCGGCGGCCGGTTCGTCGTCTGTTGCGTCCAGGGCGAGCGCAATGGTAAGGGCGGTGAAGTGCTGCACTGCCCGCCGCGGGTCGGGCACCCTCAGCTGCCCGCTGGCGGCGAGTCGTGCGAAACGCTCCTCGAGCAGCCGCTCGGGTCGGTCACGCACGTGCTCCGCCGACGGGGGGACCGCGCCGCGTGGGGAACCCAATCGGCGAAAAGTCACGTAGGTCGACGAAGGAAACGTCTCCGTCGCCACGTGTGACGCGAAGGCCGTCAGCGCCTCCCGCAGATCACGGCCCTCGGTGATCTCCTGCTCGATCGCCTCCCGCACGGCTGCCACCAGCGCGTCGTCGACCCGCTCGAGCACGCGCAGGAAGAGCCCCTGCTTGTCCTCGAAATAGTCGTAGACCGTCCGCTTGGATACCACCGCACGGGCCGCGATCGCGTCGACGCTCGTGCGTTCGTACCCCTCGGAAACGAACAGAGCCTCGGCCGCGTCCAGGATGGCCGCTCGCTTGCGCTCGGACCGCATCCGGCGCCGGGACACCTGCGTCCCCTCCATCGTCTCGGCCATGACCTCAGCATAATCTCAGGCGTTACTACACTGCACCGTGTAGTTTTACGAGCGTGCTACTGGCGGATCCGACGACCTCTCCCCCTGGCGTTCATGCGCGCGCCCTGACGAAGTGGTACGGCAACACGGTCGTGGTCGACCGGCTGTCGTTCACCGTGCGGCCGGGTGCCGTCACCGGCTTCCTCGGCCCCAACGGAGCCGGCAAGAGCACGACGCTGCGGATGCTCCTAGGGCTGACCAGGCCGACGCAGGGCGCGATCACGATCGGCGGGCAGCGCATCGCCGACCTCCCCGACCCTGCACGGACCGTCGGCGCTCTCCTCGACGCCCGCGCGGTCCATCCGCACCGCACTGCGTTCGACCACCTGCTCGTCTTCGCCCAGGCCGCGGGGCTGGGCAGGCGACGCGTCGAACAGGTGTTGGATCTTGTTGGGCTGACCGACGCGGGCCGCCGCCGTGCGGGGGAGTTCTCCCTCGGGATGCACCAGCGTCTGGGCATCGCGACGGCCCTGCTCGGAGACCCCGGGGTCCTGGTGCTCGATGAGCCGCTCAACGGCCTGGACCCCGAGGGCATCCGCTGGATGCGCTCCCTGATGCGGAACCTCGCCGCCGAGGGCCGCACCATCCTGTTCTCCAGTCACCTGATGTCGGAGATGGAGCTGACCGCGGACGATCTCGTCGTCATCGACCGGGGCCGTCTCGTCGCCGAATCCGCCCTCGCCGAGTTCGTACAAACCCACACGACTCAGGCGGTCATGGTCAGCGCCCCGGACCTCGACGGCCTCGCGCGGGCACTGGGTCGAGCGCGCATCGCGTTCGAATCCGCTGGGCACGGCCTGCGTGTCACCGGAGCCGACACCATCGAGGTCGGCCGGGTCGCCGCGGCCGAGGGGATCGCCCTTGACGAGCTCGGCCGCGTACGCGAGTCGCTCGAGGACGTCTTCCTCCGACTTACCCACGACGTCACCGACCATGAAAGCCGGGCGGCATGAACCTTCTGCGCTCCGAATGGACCAAGCTCCGCAGCGTCCGCAGCACCTGGATCGCCGCCCTGAGCACCGTCGCCGCCGGTGTCGCGCTCAGCGTGCTCGGTGCGTCTGACCTGCTCGCCGCGGCACAGTCCGGGCTGCCCGACGGCTGGGACCCGACCGCGGCCAGCCTGAAGGGTTTCCTGTTCGCGCAGCTGGTCATCGGCATGCTCGGCGCGCTCGCCGTCACCGCCGAGTACGGCACCGGGATGATCGGCACCAGCCTCACGACTACGCCGTCCCGTTCCCGGCTGCTCGCGGCGAAGACCACGGTGGTCGCCGCCGTTGCGCTCGCCACTGGCCTCGCCACGACGCTGCTTGGCTTCACCGCGGTGCAGCTCCTGCTCGGTGGCGCGGGACTGTCCGCCGCCGGCATCGGCGACCCCGGCGTCGCGGGTGCGCTCGTCGCCGCAACCCTCTACCTGACCCTCGTTGCCCTCATCGGCCTCGCCGTCGGAACCCTGACGCGCTCGAGCACCGGCAGCCTCGCCGTGCTCGTCGGTGTCCTGCTCCTGGTGCCCGCCATCGCTCCAGCTCTGCCCGGGGCCCTCGGCGACGCCTTCGCCCGCTACTGGCCGATCACCGCCGGGCAGGCCGCCTACACCGTCGTACCCGTGGACGGCGCGCTCGCCCCCGGGCTCGGATCTGGACTCCTGACCGTGGCTGCCGTCGCCGCCGTGGCCGCTGCCCACGTCGCGCTCCGGACGCGCGACGTCTGAGTCCACCCTCCAGGAAGGACCTCCTCATGACTGACAACGCCGACGCCGACGACGGCGAGAACGGCGGCGACGACGAAGGCACGGTCAACCCGCAGCCTCACCACGGTCGCCCCGACGACGACCGAGAGGCGCTGGGTGCGGTGCTGCGCGCTCGAACTGCAGGCCGCGACGCGTTCCGCCAGCTCGGCGCGGGGCTGCGTCTCCCCGCCCCAGCGGTGCCATTCACCCACGGAAGGAACAACCAACCATGTATGACGTCGTCGTCGTGGGGTCCGGCCCTGTCGGCCTCTTTCTCGCCTGCGAGCTGCGGCTCGCGGGCGTGCGCCCCCTGGTCCTGGAACGTCTGACCGAGCCGGTCATCACGGACAAGGCCCACGGTCTCACCGGGCAGGTCGTGCGGTTGCTCGACCACCGCGGTCTGTTCGAGCGTTGCGGCGGTCGGGGGTTGCCCATCCCGGCCCCCGGCTTCTTCTTCGGAGCCCTGCCCCTCCGGCTGCGGGTCCTCGGAGATGACAACCCGATGTACCTGCTCCCCTGCTACCAGCGGAAGTTCGAGAGGATCCTCACGGAGCGGGCGACCGAGCTGGGGGTGGAGATCCGACGAGGCTGTGAGGTCCGGTCGTTCGCCCAAGACGCCGCGCAGGTCGACGTCGAGGTCCGCGATCAGGCTGGGACGAGCACGATCTCGGCGCGGTACCTCGTCGGTTGCGACGGTGCGCGCAGTGTCGTGCGCAAGCAGATGGGCGTCGCCTTCCCCGGGATCACCGACGACCACATCGTCAGCCGGTCGGCCATCGTCGCCCCGAGTGACACCTTCCGGTTCACCGCTGCGGGCCGGCTCGTGGTCGCTGGGCTGGGTGAGATCTCCCCGCAGTTCCACCGCACCGAGCGCGGAGTGTTCACACTGGCGCCGTTCGACCCGCAGCGGCCTCATCTGACCACCACGGAATGGGAGGACGAGCCGGCAGGCGACTTCCCCGGGTCTGGCGCCCCGATGACCATGACCGAGATGGAGGACAGCGTCGAGAGGATCCTCTGCGTGCGGCCGTCGCTCGCACCGGCCTCCGGTGACGAACCGGGCCTGCTCCGCCGGTTGTCGGGGTGCAATACCCGTATCGCCGAGCGCTACCGCGCCGGCCGGGTCTTCCTCGCAGGCGATGCCGCCCACGTCCACTCCGCCTCCGGTGGTCCCGGGCTCAACCTGGGCCTGCAGGACGCGGCCAACCTGGCGTGGAAGCTCGCCGCCGACGTCCAGGGATGGGCGTCGCCGGGTCTGCTCGACACGTACGAGTCCGAGCGGCTCGCGATCGGGCGCAGGGTGTTCATGCAGACCCAGGCCCAGACCGCCCTGATGGCGCCGGGAGGCCCGACCACGGCCCTCCGCGAGTTGTTCGGGGAGATGCTCGATCGGGTCGAGAACGTCCAACTCGTCGCCGACCTGATGGCCGGCAGCGACGTGCGGCTCGACATGGGGGACAAGGATCCCGCAGGCCCGACGGGCCGGTTCGCCCCGAATCTCGACCTCTGCACCGCCGACGGCCGACGGCACCGTATTGCCGAGTTCCAGCGCGACGGCCGCGCCGTCCTGCTCGACCTCAGCGACGGCGGTGAGCTCGCCGCCGCCACCTCACACTGGACCGACCGGGTCAAGTACGTCCGCGCGGCCGCTGCGACGACTGGTGCGCCGGCTGCTCTGCTCATCCGTCCCGATGGCTACGTCGCCTGGGCCGGAACCGACGCCGACGGTCTCCGATCGGCTCTCGCGCGCTGGTTCGGCCCAACGGAGCTCCCGGCCTCGTGGGCGACCGATCTCGTCGGAGCCTGATCACGATGGACGCTGGACATGCGCCGGCGAGCACCCCCATCGAAAGACACACGGGGTGGACCCCGGAGCTGATCGGGCATGTCGCGATACTGCTGCTGGTCAACGTGGTGGTTGACACCGTCATCACCGCGCCGTTGCTGGTATTGCCCGAGCTGCTCGAGCAGTTCGGTGCGGGCCAACCCGCCTGGCTCAACGCCAGCGCCATGCTCGCCGGAGCGATGTGGGCACCGCTACTGGGCCGACTCGCGGCCCTGCACGGGAGACGACAGATCCTGGTCCTCTCGCTGGTTCTGGCCGCAGCGGGAGCACTGATCTGCCTGGCCGCGCCCACCCTCTGGGTGTTCGTCATCGGGCGAGTCGTGGAGGGCGCCGCGGTCGCATCGCTGTTCCTCACCGTCGGGATCGTGCGCGAGCTGTGCGCCCCGCGCCTCGGGATGGTCGTGACCGGCGTCGTCACCAGCGGCAACGCCGTGATAGGGATCGTGTTCGCCTTCCTGTTCGCCACGTTGGGCGAGCAGTACGGATACCAGGTCGTGTTCATCACGTCGTTCGTGTTCGCGGTGCTGACCGCGGTCCTGGTGCACCTCCGGCTCCCGAAGACAGCCCCCACGAAGACCGGCCGGGTCGATGTCGCCGGAGCGGTCCTGCTCGGCGCCGGCCTCGCCATGGTGGTCGGCTACATCAGCGTCGGCAACACCAACGGCTGGCTCGCCGCCGCACCGCTGGCCCTGGCCGGGCTCGTTGCCCTCGCCGGGTGGTACGTCCTCGCCCGACGCCGAGCCGACCCCATCATCGACATCAACGGGCTGAACCGGCCCCTGGTGCTCATGCTGCTCGTCGTGGTGTTCGGGACCGGGGCCTACCAAAGCATGCTGCAGCTGTTCAGCCTCATCACGCAGGTCTCACCGGCCCAGGGACTCGGCTACGGCGTCGCAGCCCCGGCGGCGTTGAGCATCCTGCATGCCGTGCCACCGATCGGGATCGTGCTCGGCGGCGTCGTATCCGGGATCCTCACCAACCGCATCGGAGCGGCCGCCACCCTGACCGCCGGAGTCGCCATCGGCACCCTCGGCACCCTCGGGCTCTTCGTTGGGGTGTCCTCGCTACCCGTCGCCGCGGTCTGCTCGCTGCTACTCAGCCTCACCGCTGGCACCCTGGTCACCTCCGGGTTCAACCTCGCCTCGACCCTGGTCTCGCTCGACCGCGACGCGGCGGTCTCGAGCCTGGTCATGACCATGATCGCCATCGGCTCGGTCGTCTTCAACTTCGTCGGTGCCGCCGTCCTCGACGCCACGCACGTCACCATCGCGGGCACCTCCATGAGCTCCGCAGTGGGTGTGCTCACCTACGTCGGCATCGGCACCGCGGCCTTCCTCGTAGCTGGGGGGATGGCCGTCCTGCTCCTCAAAACCCTTCGACGGACAGTCGCCACCCCTACGTCCCCGGTCCCGCGGACAGAGGTCCGGCCTGGCGGCTCACGAAATCGCTGACAACGCCCACACCGGGGCACCGCTCTCGCTCCGAGGCTCCGCCAGGACCCCAGAGCTCACAGCGCAGCCCGTTGGGGTGTCGGTCGGGACCGGTTGTGTGTGCGACGCCGAGCCGGATTGCATGCTGACGCAGTGGGGAGTGCTTGACCCAGATCAGATGTCGAGCCGCCACTCTCGGGTTGTCTCGGTAAGACGGCTGAACCCCGACCGTTCGAGGAACGCCAGCCTGGCCATTTCCTGCGTTGTCGCGTAGTCGAGCAGCCGATCAACCCGGGCCAAGCGGAGCCAATCAGCGGCTTGAGCGACCAGCCAGGTACCGACACCGCGGCGTCGGTGCGCTTCATCTACATGGAGGTTGCCGACATCGGCCCACCCCTCATGACTCGACACGCGGCCGGCGCCGCAGATTCCGGTGTCGATCTCGATGTATCCGACCTCAATTCTGTCCCTGCAGGCGGTGAATCGCGTACCGGACACACCCAGCGTGCGCACCAGGTTGAGACCGTCGTGGTGTTCCGGCGAGCTCGGGAGGGACTCGACGTCGGCCAGCAGGACGACCTCGGTCCGGTCCCCTCGCACGAAGCCGACACGTTCGAGGACCTCGCGGACATGCGGCCACTGCTCGGGCAGGCCGTAGACACCCGGCGCCGGCAGCGACCCGCCAACGGCGATCTTGGTTACCTGCCATCGTCGCAGGACCGCCACAGCAGCCTGGGCAGCAGCCGCGCCGGCAGCCGAGGAGTCCGGCCAGAACGGCGCATCGGGCCAGTAGATCAACCACTGGATCTCGCCCGTCCCGCGTAGTGCTGGACCCACATCGGATCCGCTGCCGTAGCGGACCATGTGAGCGGCAGCAGATACGCGTCCTCGCTGCTCGACGACGAGGGTGGCGCGTTCGCTGACCCATGGGTCGACGATGAACTCTCCGGGCTCGCGCTCCAGCTGGCTCAGGACGGCATTGACCGAGACAGACATTCCCGGGATGACCGCTTGGACGTGCGCGTTCACCAGGGCGGTCAGCTGGTCGCGATCGGTGCGGCGAAACGGCCGTACCTCTCCGATGGACATCACGGCTCTCCTGTTCACGACGTGTGGGAGGAAGCCGCCACCGGTGCGGTACGCCCATCAGGCTAGAGGTGACGCGGGCGAGTGTCGACCACAATGAACAGCGACCGGGGTCCGCCCGAACCCCGACACGCTCGTCCTGTTCGTGCTGCGCACCCGACCTCCCTCCGGTCTCACCGTCGAGCCGGGAAGAACGGGGCGTCCGGAGCCGGCGGAGGGCTCGGCGCAGGGGCAGTGAACATCACGTGGGGACGACGCCCTGGGGTGCTCGCGTACTACGCCTCGGACGTCAGCGTTCCACGAGGCCGTGCTCGTAGGCGTAGATCGCCGCGTGCACGCGGGTGCGGAGTCCCAGCTTGGCGAGGATCCTGGCCACGTGGGTCTTGACCGTGCCCTCCTCGATCCACAGCGCGGCGGCGATCTCCGCGTTGCTCGACCCGGCTGCGATGTGTAGGAGTACCTCGCGTTCGCGGGCGGTGAGCTGGTCGAGGTCGGGTCCGGCGGCGGTCGGGCTCAGCGCGGCGAAGCGCTGCACGAGCCGCGGTGTGACCTTCGGGTCGATGATCCCGTGACCGCCGGCGGCGGCGCGGATCGCGTCGACCAGCAACTGCGGATGCGTGTCCTTCAGGACGAAGCCGACCGCGCCCGCCTGCAAGGCGCCGAAGAGGTACTCGTCCAGGTCGAATGTCGTCATCGCGACGACGGTCGGCCGGTGTGGGGCCGTCGGGTCGGTGAGCCTGCGGATAGCGGCGATGCCGTCCATCCGCGGCATGCGGATGTCGATCACGACGATGTCCGGCCGGTGGACCTGCGCCGCGTGCACGGCCTCGCCGCCGTCACCGGCCTCGCTGACGACCTCCATGTCCGGCTCGGCGTCGAACACGAGGCGCAGCGCCGCCCGGACCGCCTCCTGGTCGTCTACGATCAGCACCCGCACCGTCATGCGCCGGCCTCCGCGACGGGCAGGACCGCCACGACCGTCCAGCCGTGCGGCTCATGCGCCTCGATCCGCAGCGATCCGCCGAGTGCGTCGATACGCTCGCGCATCCCGCGCAGGCCGTGCCCGGCGGTGACGCACTCGGGAGGGCCGGCTTTCCCGTCGTCGGTGACGGTGATGGTGATCTCGCGCAGGCCCCGCCCGATCCGGATGTCGATCCGCGTCGCCCCGGCATGCCGGACCGCGTTCGTCACGGCCTCCTGCAGAACCCGGTACCCGGCCCGCGCGACCGCAGCGGGGAGCCGGACGTCGGGGTCGTCGTCGGTGACGACGATCGGGCACTCGGCGGTGGTGAGTCGCTGGGCCAGCGCCCGGACACCGGCCCGCCCGGCAAGCGTCGGCGCGGCACGCAGGTCGTGGAGCAGGCAACGGACGTCGGTGAGCGCGGCAGCCGCGAGACCGTCGATCGTCGCGAGAGCGGTGCCGGCAACGGGTGGCACGTCGTCGCCGCGCAGCACATGGCGGGCCGCGCCCGCCTGCATGCGGATCGCAGTGAGGTGGTGACCGACGGCGTCGTGCACGTCGCGGGCCACGCGGCCGTTCTCCTCGGCGATCTGGCGAGCGGCCTCCACCTCGTGCAGGCGGGCCGACTGCCGGGCGTGCTCGCGACTCAACCTCAGCGCGTAGCCCGCGGCCACCGGCGCGATGCCCATGACGACCGCCTCGGCGACGGTGCCGGCGCCGCTGACGCGGTTGGCCACGAGGAGGAGAGCCGCGGTCCAGCCGATCGAGAGGTTCAGCAGGAGGACCGGGTGTGGCGCGTGGTAGGCGGCCGAGCAGAACGCCGCGAGCGCGACGAGCCGTCCCGACCACTCCGGGATGCCGGCACCGGCGAGGGCGACGACCGCCGAGCCGAGCGCGGCGGTCACCGGGAACCGCCGCCGGACCAGGAGCGGTGCCGCGACCACGACGCTCAACGGGAGCGCTGCGGCCGCCGGTGCCCCTTCCAGGAGCGCGGCCACCAACACGGCGGCTGCGGCACTCGCCGCGAGCACGACGTCGCGGGTCGCCGCGGACATCGTGCGGAAGACGCCCATCGCTCGTTCCTACCGGAGTCGCTGTTGCGCCGTCATGACACCGCCGCGCAGGTCGCGTCGGGCGGTGGCAGCTCACCCGTGGCCAGATAGTGGTTCACGTGTCCCCGGACGCACGGGTCGCCGGAGAGGTAGACGGCGTGTCCACCGTCTGCCGCAAGGTAGCGCGCGCCGGGGAGCTGGCCGACGAGCCGGCGCCCGTACTCCGGAGGGGTGGCGGAGTCGCTGTTGCCGTTGACGACGAGCACCGATGGCGCCTCGGAGGACACGATCGCGTGCGGCGGGTAGGTCGCTGCGGGAAGGCCGGCGCAGCGGGCGACGAAGGTCCAGGGCTCCGACCACCCGACGCGTGGGGCGATCGCCCGCAGATCCGCCTCGAGCCGGACGAGCTGGTCGTGGTCGATGGGCCCGGTGAGATCGGAGCACGTGGCGAGGCCCATCAGTTCGCCGCCGGGAACGTCGGGGTTGCGCGGTGGCGGGGACGGGACGAACGCACCGGCGTCGCCCCTGCCGGCTGCGGCGAGACCGGCGGCGAGATCGGGCCATGCCCGTTGCCGTCGGATCGACAGCGTCGCGGACCCGACGAGCGCTGCCGCGTCGACGCTCGTACCCGACTCCGGCGCGGCAATGGGGTGCCGGGCGGCAGCCGCGAGGACGCGGTCCCACACCTCCAGCGGATCCTGGCCGTGCAGCGCGCAACGCGTCTCGCCCGCGCACCAACGCGCGAACTCGTGCAGGTTCGCCTCCAGCACCTCGGCCTTGGGCGCGACCTGCGCGTACAGGTCGGATGTGGTGTGGTCGGCGACGCTGTCGAGGTACATCCGTCCGACGTTGCCGCCGAAGAGCTCGAGGTAGGCCTGGCCGTACACGGTGCCGTAGGAGTTGCCGACGTAGGTGAGCTCGTCTTCGCCGAGCACGGTGCGCAGTGCATCCATGTCGTGGGCCACCTGCCAGGCATCGAGCGTGTCCCGCAGCGGGCCGAGGGCCGCCGCGCAGTCGCGGGCGAACCGCTCGTTGCCGGCCGCGTAGGCCATGAACGCGGCACGATCCGGTGGCACGGCGAGCAGCGGCGCCGGCGCCGGTGTGGGGCACGAGACACCGCTGCTCTCACCCATGCCACGCGGGTCGAACACGACGACGTCGAACCACTGCGTCAGGTCCGCGGCCAATGACGCGAGCCGCGGCAGCGCGAACAGCACGGGGTTCGGCCCGCCCGGGTTCATGAGCAACGTCCCGATCCTGGTGGCGGGGTCCCGTGCGGGGAATCGACCGAGCCCGATCGTGACCCGTTCCGAAGCGTCAGGTTCCCGCCAGTCAGCCGGCACGCTCACCGAACCGCAGCTCAGGCCCTCGAAACAGTCCACCCACTGCACCGACTGCCCCGCGACCTCGGTCTCGGTGCTCGGTGGTGCGCTGCTCGCGCCGGCGCAGGCGGTTGCCGAGAGGAGCAGTGCGCTCAGCGCCGACGTCATCATCCATGATCTCCGCACGCGCCCCAGGCTGGCGCGTCCGACGCCTGCGGGTCGTCTGCCTTTCGGCAGACATTCCGAGTCGTCCGGCCCGTGCGCCGCGACCAGATCGACTGCTGCATGAGCTCGCGACCGTCCACGAGTAGACCGACGCTCGCGACGACGACGAGCACGGCCATCGCAGCCACCATGATCATCAGTGGTCGGTGCCACGACCGCACTTGCGCAGTGATGGACGCCGTGTCCGCCAACTGGCTCATGCGACCTCTGCTCCTGCGCATCGGGCACTGCCGGGAAGGGGCCGCCGTGCCGCGGTTTCGCAGCCGCCGGTTGTCGTTGTCATGCGTACACCGTATGAGCGCTGTCGGCCAATTCGCGATCTTGGCAGTTCACTTTTGCAGTGCACTAGTTGACCAGGCTCATCCACGACGTGGAAACCACGCTGGCCGGTCGTTCCGCACCGACTCGTACTAGTACAGTTCGGCCGCGGCGCCGGTCGAGGAGAGCGAGCGGCCCTCCCTGCTGATCGCCGCGGCCATCCGCCACCGCAGCACGTCCGGCGCGCGGCGGACCGGGGCGCTCACGGCCGAGCGGATCGTGGCCGTCGGCATCGCCGTCGCCGCGGAGGGCCCGTGGAGGCGGCGTCGATGCGCCGGCTCGCCGCGGAGATCGACGCGGCGTCTGCCTTCCGATCGTTTGTACCAGGGTTCTCACTATTGCGACTATTGCTTGCGGCAATTCTCGATGATCGGCCCGGGTTGCGCCGCCGAGGGTGTCGTAGACCCTTTCATGGGCTACCGGCCATTCGTCCGATTCCCCGTGCGGAATGGGAGACAATACACGGCCGGTCGACTCGTACAGCATGATTCTCGTCTCCTGTTCCTGCTGAACGCGGCGATACCTCGGGCGCGTGTTCGGGCATGTGAGCTCGTGCGCTGGGCATCGGTTCACCAACAGGAGGATCCACATGATTCGCAGCCTGACCCGACGCGTCCTGGTCGGGACGGCCGCCACCGCGGCGGTCGCCGGACTGGCCCTCGCAGGGTTCACCGGAACGTCCGCGGCCGCGCAACCGGCGGCCGCCACTCCGACGGTCAGCACCGCGGCGGTCGTGCCGACCGCGCTGACCAGCACAGCGCAGAGCGACGCCGTCAAGGCGTGGCACTTCTCGACCGTCATGAAGGGCACGAACGAGGTGCGGGTCGCGAGTGGCCCGAAGAAGGCCGGCGACCGGAACGGCAGCGGAACCGCCCGGGTGAGCATCCAGGGTGACGAGGTCACGTACTTCTTCTCGTGGAAGGGCATCAGCGCGCCGACCGAGGGTCACATCCACCAGGGCCCGATCGGCAAGGACGGCCCCGTCGTGGTTCCGTTCTTCATGAAGAAGGTGGCCGCCGGGCGCAACACGGTGAGCGGCACGGTGAAGGTGACCAACCAGGCGCTCCTGCGGCAGATCGAGACCCACCCCGGCGAGTTCTACGTGAACCTGCACACCGCCGAGTTCCCCGGCGGCGCCATCCGCGGCCAGCTCTAGGTGTAACGGCCGGTCGACCGGGCTGCGCCACACCACCGCCGGCGGGGCTGCGTCGGAGGACCGGACCATCGTCCGGACCCCGATCGGCAGCCCCGCCGGCGTTGTGACCACCCGCGGCGCCGCCCCGACCACCCAGATCCGCACCTGCGACACCGTGTCCGTGTTTCAACGACAGCACCACGATGGCCGGGTCGACGGCGCTAGGCTCGAACTCGCTCTGCGGCCCGGCGTAGAGGTTCTGGCACGGTGACTTCAGGCGGAGGCGAAATGGGAGCGGACGAACTCGACGCCGCCACGAGAGCCGTCCGAGCGGCGTTCGGTGACGAAGTGCAGATAATCGACAGCTTCGCATTCTCGTCCGGCGCACTGTCGATCACAATTCGGCGAGGCACCAGTTTTGCGGTGCTGGACGGGCGCCCTTCGTCCCAATGGGGGGTGTCGTTCGACCCGGATCACGCAGACGGCTTCACCGGGCATGACCGGGTTGTCGACTCGCTGGCCGACGTTGTGGATCTGATCCGACGGCGCTGGGCGACCGGCGCATTGGATGAGGCGGAACAGGCCGGATCTGCGCCGACCACGTGATGGACGTGCGTTCTGGCGTATCGGCTGTCCCGGACGGGGATGGCCGTCGGCCGTGGGCGCCTCCGGGGAGGCGCCCACCCAGTGGTATTGGTTGTCAGGCCCCGGCTTCGACGACGGGTGCCCCGGTGGCGGCCTTGACGACCGATTGGCAGCCTTTCAACGCCGCCGCCTTCGTCTCGTAGGCCTCTCCGGTCGCCACGACCTGGCCGTTGCTGGCCTTGAGACGGAAGCGGTACTTCCCGGATCGATCTTGGTAGACCTCGAACTTGCCTGCCATGGTGATCCTTTCCCTGCCCGTGGGGTGGAGAATATGGATGGCCATGACGTTAGCGCGGTCGTGACGGTTCGATTGTCGCCTCATTGGGGGCTTCTGCCCGACACCAGTGGACGAGCGTCTCGTCCAGGTTTTCTGTTCACCGCGCAGCCGGGTGGGTCGAATGGCGCGGATCCGGCGCGCGTCCGAGGTCTCGTGGCCTGATGTTGAACAGCGCACTCGCGTCGACGCGCGACGACGGGTACCGGGCGGCGAAGTCGTCCGTCCAGTTTGCTCGACGTCACCACGGTTGCGCTCAACAACCGCTCCTACGCCGTCCTGGATCCCAGCTCGAGCGCGTCGGTGCCACCGCCACCGGCTCGGCGGCCCGGCTCCTGGACCTGTCCTCACCTGATCTGGACTTCGTCGCGCTCGCCACCGGGATGGGGGTGCCCGCCACCCGGGCCACCACCGCGCAGCAGCTCGCCGACCAGTTCGCCGCCGCCCTGTCCGAGCCCGGTCCGCACCTCATCGACGCTGTGCTGGAGAACCGGTGAGCCCCCAGCAGGTATGGGCGACTCGCGGGCGGGAAGTGGGCGACTCGCGGGCGGGAGGGTGCCGTTCGGGTTACCGCCGGGGCGCCGGGGTGGTAGCAAGGTCGGGTGCCGAAGATCGACTACCTCGACGACCCGTCAGCGCCGAAGCCCAACAGCCTCGTCGTCGGTGTGACCGCCTTCGTCCAGGACGATGCCGGACGGGTGCTGATGATCGAGCGCGCCGACAACGGCCAGTGGGCGCTGCCGGGTGGCGGGCAGGAGGTGGGGGAGTCCACGCCGTCCGCGGCTGTGCGGGAGACGCTGGAGGAGACGGGTGTCGAGGTCGAGATCGTCGGTCTTGTCGGCATCTACTCACATCCCGGGCACGTCATCGCGTATGAGGACGGTGAGGTGCGGCAGGAGTTCTCCATCTGCTTCCGGGCGCGGCAGGTCGGGGGTGATCTGACGACCAGCGCCGAGTCGACGCAGGTTCGCTGGGTCGAGCCGCAGGCGCTCGATGGGCTCGACGTCCATCCGCGCATGCGGGTGCGGATCGACGACGGGTTGCGGGCCGACGTTCAGCCGTACCTGGGATGACCCGGTCGGCACAGTCCCGAGATCGATGACGTGCGCGGGAGCGCTTGTTTCCCCTTGCCCACCCTCACCGAATGGGGTCGACACGCGGTAGTGCGTCGTACACGGTGCACTGCTCACCTGTGCGCGGTTCCGGGCATGCGCTGCCGTCCACGCCGAGGTCCGTGACGGAGTTGGTGCGGTTGATCCGGCGGATCAGCGACTCCAGCTGGTCGAACAGCTGGTCCGCCTCGGCGAGCTGCACAGGGGTTCTCGGCGGCCTCGGTGCCCTCCTGGTAGATCGCGCTGTCGATGATGCGGGCGCGTAGCTCGTCGATCCGACGCCGCGAGTCGGCGCGCAGCGCGAGCGCCTCAGCAAGTTTCACAGCGGTTCCGTTTCGTGCCCGTCGTGTGCTGTACGAGATCGAGCCCCGTGGACGCGTTCACCCGGAAGTGTCGGTGGGTCGCCCTACCTTCCACGACCATGAGTAGCGAGACGCACACCAGCGGCTATCGGGCCGCCTCCGCGCTGGTGGACCGGAAGCTGGTGTTGCAGACGGCCGGGGGCCGCACGGCACGGGGGCCGTCGGCACATCCGCGGTTCTTCACCGGGTTCGCCACCGCCCCCGCGGCGGCCGCAGCCGGGCTCGTTGCGCTGGCGGATCTCGCACGAACCGACTTCCGCCGGACCGGCCGCATGTCGGACGGGAGAGGAAGGGGCGGGATGGGAAGCGCCTACCGCGATCCGGTGGTCACCGGGGACGGCGAGCGGCTGCGCTTCGAGTCCCTGTCGGGCTGCTGCGGGGTGTACGCGCGGCTGGACGTGCTCGCGCCCGGGCTGGACGGGGAGTGGTTCGACGAGGGCACCACCAACGTCGACATCAATCCGGCGCTGTACACGGCGCTGACCAGGGTCGGTGCCGGTGATCCGCTGCGCCTGTCGGTAGGCCCCGACGACCTGACCGTCACGACGCTGGACGGTGCGCTCGTGGAGAAGCGGGTGCCGCTGCCGGAGAGGTGGCTGCGCGGGCTGGCCGAGGTACCGGCGGTGGCCGCGGAGTTCGAGCCGCGCGCGCAGTTGGGCGCCGCCGAGGCACGCGCATTCTTCCAGCGCCTGCAGGCGGGGCCGGCTGTGCGCTGGGTGCTGCCGGCCGGCCGATCGCTGCGCGCCTCCACCGCAGCGGTGCCCGGAGCCGTGTGCCTGCCCGCGGCTCACCGGCTCGCCCCGCTCCGTCCGCTGCTCAGGTTTGCTCGATCCCTGCGGCTCTACGGCCCGCAGGTGGCCGCGGGCGGCCCGGCGGCGTGCAGCGGCTGGGAGCTGGACCTGGGCAGCATGCGATTCTGGCTGATGCTGTCCCCGGCCACCGACCGGGGTTTCTCGGGCGAAGGTCGGCTGCTCGACGACCTGGTGTTCGCCCCGGCCGGCACCGGTGAAACCCCCGATGCCGGGGGAGCACGCGGGGCGGATCGATCGCTCATCGACGCCGGCCTGATCGCCGGGCTGTCGGCGGGGGCGTCGGTGCTCGACATCGAGGCGCTGGCGGCGCGCGGAGGGATCTCCCCCGACCGCGTCCGCAGCGCGCTCGCCGTGCTGGCCGGATCGGGGCGGGTCGGCTACGACTGCGCGGAGGCCGCCTACTTCCACCGGGAGCTGCCGTACGCGCCCGAACGCCTCGCCGCGCTTCATCCGCGCCTTTCCGGCGCCCGGGCACTTGCCGGTGCCGACGCCACCCGCCGAGTGGGCGAGGACGTCGAGGTCCTATCGGGGGAGCGGCGCTACCTTGTGCACCGGACGTCGGACGGGCGGCTGGGCTGCACCTGCCGGTGGTGGGCCGACCACCAAGGTGGCCGGGGCCCGTGCAAGCACGCACTAGCTGTGTCGATCAGGGAACCGTCCTTTGCAGTGTCGCCGCTACCGGCTCTGCCCTGCTCCTCTCCGTCCGTGTCGGCCCCGTCCATCCTGGAGGAGACCCGATGAGCCTCGACGGCGACGGGCTGCGTGCCCTGCTCTCGACCGCCGGCCCCGGTGCGGTCGCGGACGTGCTGCTCGAGCTCGACGAGCCGGCCCGCCGCGCTCTGGCCGACACGGTCCGCGCCTACCGCGACGAGGTGGACCCTGGGCAGGTCCGGCCGCATCCCCACGTGCCTGCCCTGCTGGTTGCCGGCGCCGCGTGTCTACCGACGGTTGCCGGGGTGGTGGTGTGGTTGCGCCGCAGGGAGCTGCTCCGCAGCGCCGACCCGTCGGTGGCTGTTCACGTCGCACGGGTGCTCGCTGCCCCGGGGCGGCCGGCGATCGCCTCCGTGGCGCGCCAACTGGCCGAGCGCGTGCGGCCGGGCAGCGTCGATCTGCACTGGCCGCTGGCCTACGCGTTGCTGGGCGCCGCCGGAGCCGGTCCGGTGGTGACCGATGCCATGGTGCGGGGCTGGGCGCGCCACGTGCTGTGCGCGCGGAGCGAGCCGTACGTGTCCTCGTCGGACACGTGGTTGCCGGTGATGCTGCCGCACCTGTTCGAGGTCGACGGCGCCGTCGCCGACACGACGTACTGGGGCGGCATGGCGCGCCTGCGGGAGCTGTGCCGCCAGGGCCGGGTCAGTCGGGAGGCGCTGCTCACCGGCTGCCTGTACCGGATGCGGGCCGGCGACCGCCGCGCCCCGATGCGGGACGTGCTGTCCCTGCACGCCGACCTCGGGCCCACCCCCGACGAGGTGGCCGCCCACCGCCAGGAGTACCTCGGTCTGCTGGCCAGCGAGCAGACCGCCGTTGCGGAGGCGGCCCAGCTGGCCCTCCGGTCATTGGACGACGCGGGCCGGCTCCCGGTGTCGGTGCTGGCCGAGGCCGGCGAGGTGGTTCTGCTGCGCCCGGACAAGAAGCTCGTCCGCACCCAGCTGCGCTGGCTGGACGCGGCGGCCCGGCGCGACCCCGCTCACCTGCCCGTCCTGGTGCCGGCACTGGCAGGCGGGTTGGGTAACGCTGCCGTCGACCTGGCCGAGCAGGCGTTGACGGTCGTGGCGCGGCATCTGCCGGCCGCCGGCACCGCCGGGCGGGACGCGCTGCGCGCCGCGGCGGCCGAGCTCACCGGCGACCTGGCCCGTCAGGCCCATGCGTTGTTGGGGGAGGCCCCGCCCGCAGCGTGCGCCGTCGTGGCGCTGAACCCGGCGTCGCCCTGTGTCGCGCTGCCGCTGCAGCCCACCGCCTCGGTCGGGGAGCTCGTCGGCGAGCTGAGACGGGTGCTGCGGGGCACCGTCGAGGTACCGCTCCTGGAGCGGGTGCTGGACGGGTTGGTGCGCGGGTTCCGGGCCGATCGGCACGGCCTCGCCGCGGCGCTGGCGCCGTACATCTCGCCATGGACCGGGCGCTGGTACGGCCTGGTGCGTGCGGCGGCGGGCGTGGACGAACCCCCGTCGCCGCTGCCGTCGTACGACTACGTCCCGAAAGAACCTGCCCTGAGTGCCGTGCTCACCCGCAGGCTGGTCGAACTGGCCGACCAGTTCCGGGCAGGCACCGCCCCGCCGGAGCTGCTGGCCACCCCGGCCACCACCGACGGGCACGTCGATCCGGATCGGATGCTCCGGCTGCTGGCGGCCGCCGAGCGCGACGGCCGGCAACCCGGCGATGCCGACCTGACCCAGGCACTGCTCCGGCTTCCCCGTGACCTCGATCCAGCGTTCACGGCCCGCGCCGCCAGGCTCACCTCACCCGCGGGTCGGCGCCTGCACCACTGGCTCGACACGACACCAGACGCGTGTACCGCCCTTCCGGAGGAGCCGGGCCTCGCGGATCTGCTTGCCCGCGCCGGGTCCACTCAGAGCTTGGACGACGCGGGCCCCAGGTCGGGGGGCAGGCTGGCGCTGTTGTGGCCGGGTGTCCTGCCCTCACACCGGGAGGTCGTGGCGACCTACCTCCGGCCGCACGTGCTGCCCTCGATCGAGCCCGACCGCAATGGCGATCTCTGCAGGGTGCTCCCGACGCTGGCCCGGTGCGGAGGCCCGTTCGGGGCCGACATGGCCGTCTGTCTCGTCTACGGCCTTGCCGCCAGCAGGAGCGCCGACCGGCTCTACGCCGTCGACGCCCTCGTGACCCTGGCCGGCAACGACGATTTCGACGGTGACCTGACGGGCAGGGTGCTCGGCGACCTGGCATCCCGGCGGGTGATCGTGCTGCGACGCGCCGTCGACGCTCTCACCGAAGCCTCGGGGGTCGACGCCGCGGTGTGGGACATCACCGCAGCCGCGCTCCCGGCCCTGCTCGGGATGCCGCTGCCGCGTCCCGCAGGTGTCCCCGACCTGCTCGCACTGGCCGCGGCCACCGCCGCCGCCGGCACGACGCGCCGGGCCGTACCCGGCTTGGCCGAGGTGGCCGGCCGACGGGACCGGAGCCGCTTGGTCGTCGAGGCCCGCAGGTTGTCGCGGGCCGTCGCCGTGTAAGCCGCAACTCGGAGCCGTAGTGCTGCTGTGAGCCACCTTGGGTTCAGGGGGTTCTCGCAACACCGGTAGTGGTTGCGGGTGGGGAGAGTATCCGGGCGAGTGCTTCGGCGGGGGTGTCCCAGCCGAGTGTCTTGCGGGGTCGGGCGTTGATCTCGGCGGCGGCGAGGTCGAGCTCGACGGCGGTGTGGCGTGAGAGGTCGGTGCCCTTGGGGAAGTACTGGCGCAGCAGCCCGTTGGTGTTCTCGTTGCTGCCGCGTTGCCAGGGGCTGTGGGGGTCGCAGAAGTAGATCGGCATGTCCAGGGCGATGGTGATCTCGCCGTGGCGGCTGAGTTCGATGCCTTGGTCCCAGGTCAGCGATCGGCGCAGCGCCGCGGGCAGGCTGTGCATGCTGGTGATCATCGCGTCGCGGACCTGTGGGGCGCCGTGAGTGTCGGGCAGGTGGAGCAGCATGACGAACCGGGTGGATCGTTCGACCAGGGTGCCGATGGCCGAGCCACCGTCCTTGCCGATGATCAGATCACCTTCCCAGTGTCCGGGCACCGCTCGATCCTCGGCCTCGGCGGGCCGTTCGGAGATCATCAGCATGTCGGTGATCCGGGCTCGTTCGCGTCGCTGATCAGCGCGGCGGTGGGGCCGGCGTAGTGCTCGGCCGGTGCGCAGGCAGCGGGTCAGCTCACGGCGCAGCTGGCCGCGTCCCTGCACGTAGAGTTCCTGGTAGATGGTCTCGTGGGACACCCACAGCTCCGGCTGGTCGGGGAAGTCCTGGCGCAACCTGGAGGCGATCTGTTCCGGGCTCCACCGGGCGGTCAGCTCAGCCTGCACCCGGGCGGCCAGTGCGGGGTTGTCGGCCAGCTTGGTCGGTTTCGGTCGTCGGGCCCGCTGCTCGGCCTTGGTCTGGGCCACCCACGCCCGATAACACAGATTCCTGCGCCGGGCGGGTCCCGGGCCCGCCGCGAGGCCTGGGGTTGGCGACTGTCCCGGCCGGCCTGGTTGCGGGTCGTGCCCGGCGCGGGCGCGGGCGCGGGCCGCGCGCTCCCGCGCGGGCCGGGCCCGGGCCGGTCGGTCACCCCACATCATCTGATTGCGCGTGAGCTCACGACCGATCGTGGACCGGTGCCGGCCCAATCGGCGAGCGATCTCGGCATTGCTCAGCCCGGCCGCCACCCCGACCGCGATCTCCTCACGCTCGGCGAGCGACAGGTGCCGTCCCGACGGCTCGTCAAGATCAGGGATCACCCCGCCAGCCTGGGTGACCCAGTGCCGGCCGGTCGTCTCCGACACGCCGGCACAAGCCACCGCCGCCGCGAGCGGCGCACCTGCCTTCCACGCCCGCCAGAAGGCCCACACCCGCACCCTCGACACCCTCGGCCGACCTGTCACCGCCATCACCCCTAGTCAGAAGGGTGTTGCGACGACCCCCAGAATCCGCCCACCTCCCCACAGCACTACGGCTCCGAAATGCTGTGGGGAGGTGGGTGGGGGTGGGTCAGCTGCGGGTGCTGTACGAGTGCGCTCCGGTACCGGCGAGCTTGCCGGCGTCGACGATCAGGTACTCGTCGCGGATGGGTGCGGCGGCGAAGTACGACTCGAGGATCTCCCGGGTGCCTGCGGCGTAGCGGGCCTGGGCCGAGAGCGACGATCCGGAGATGTGGGGGGTCATGCCCTGGTGGGGCATGGTCCGCCACGGGTGGTCGGACGGGGCGGGCTGGGGGTACCAGACGTCACCCGCGTAGCCGGCGAGCTGCCCGCTCTCCAGGGCGCGGACGATCGCGTCGCGGTCGGTGATGAGCGCGCGGGCGGTGTTGATCAGGTAGGCGCCGCGGCGCATCGTGCCGAGCAGTTCGTCGCCGAACAGGCCCTGGGTCTCGGGGTGCAGCGGCGCGTTGATGGTGACCACGTCGCAGTGCGGAACCATGTCCTGGGTGCTGGCGTGGAAGGTCAGGCCGAGCTCTTCCTCCACGGCGGCGGGGAGCCGGTGACGGTCGGTGTAGTGCAGGCGGACGTCGAAGGGCGCGAGGCGGCGCAGCACGGCGAGGCCGATGCGGCCCGCGGCGACCGTGCCGACGTCCATGCCTTCCAGGTCGTAGGAGCGCGCGACGCCGTCGGCGATGTTCCAGCCGCCCCGGCGAACCCACTCGTGGGACGGGAGGTAGTTGCGCACCAGGGACAGGATCATCATCACGACGTGCTCGGCGACGCTGATGCTGTTGCAGAAGGTCACCTCGGCCACGGTGACGCCGTGGGCGATGGCGGCGTCGAGGTCGACGTGGTCGGAGCCGATCCCGGCGGTGAGGGCGAGCTTGAGGTTGGGGGCCTTCTGGATGCGTTCCGCGGTGAGGTAGGCGGGCCAGAACGGCTGGGAGATCACGACCTCGGCGTCGGCGAGGTGGCGGTCGAACTCGGAGTCGGGTCCCTCCTTGTCGGAGGTGACCACCAGTTCGTGGCCCAGGCCTTCGAGGAAGGCCCGCAGGCCGAGCTCACCGGACACGCTGCCCAGCAGCTCGCCGGGGGTGAAGTCGATCGCTGACGGGGTGGGCAGCGTCTGCCCGCCGGGGTAGCCGTTCAGAACCGGCAGACCATCACGGGCATAAGTCTTCGGGTAACCGTCGATCGGGTCGTCGTACAGGACGCAAAGCACTTTCGCCATCGCCGTCTCCTTCGAATTCCGATATTCCCTCTCGGCAATGACCGTGGCGGATTGGCGGCCGTCCGGCAATAGCGGCGACGACGATTCTCGCTATGAGCTCATTCATCGCGTCGATCACCCGAGATCGGGCCGTGCCAGGGCTGCGGCCCTGCTGCCGGGCGGATCGCTGGGGGATCGGCGGTCGGCGCAGCCGTGTGGCGGTGGCGGACGCCGGCTAGTTGCACTGAAACTAGTTGGCCTACGTGCTGCATGCGCGGAGTAGGAGGAAATGGGTGTCGCCGGACGTGCCGGTAATCGCGGCGCCCGTGACCAGTGCCCGTTACCAGGTGCGGTAGGGCAGGAACTTCCCGTTCAGTGTGATCCGGACGCGGTCGCCCTTCGGGTCGGGCACCCGCTCGAGTTCGAGCTCGAAGTCGATGGCGCTGACGATTCCGTCCCCGAACTCCTCACGGACGAGCTCGTGGATCGTGCTGCCGTAGACCTGGACCATCTCCTGCAGCCGGTAGACCAGCGGCTCGGACGTGTCGGCGACGTCCTTGCCGCGGACGGGGGGCAGGGTCAGCGCCTCGACGACGGCGGGGTCGAGATCCAGCACGGAGCCGAGGGTGCGGGCCTGCTCATCGGTCAGCGGGTGCTGGCCGAGCAGGGCTGCGGTGGTCCACTCGGTGGACATGCCGATCGCCTTGCCGAGGTCGGCCCAGCGCACACCGGTGCGCTTCTTTGCGGCAAGCACGGCCGTGGCAGCCTGCCGACGGTCGAGGGGCGGTACGGGGATGCTGCTCATCGGGAGATCCTCACGTCGAAGGGCCCGGGACGGCAACAGTCCCGCCTGAAGGTAGACCGACTGCACAGCTTGATAGGCCACGAGCCCTCCGGTCCGAGCTCGCGACCCGGACCGGAGTCCTTGACCCCGCCGGCGGGAACGGGGCGACTCGTGGGGGTGGGCCGGGTTGGTCGCCGCGAGATGCGTGGTTTCGCCCGTCAGGGGGCTGAGACGCGGGTCCCGCACCGCCCAACGGGCTCCGCGCAGGCGGGGCGTACGACCCGCGCGACCGGCCGCCCGGGCGCGAATCGGGCGACTCGCGCGGTCGGATCGGGCGACTCGCGCGCACGAAACGGGCGACTCGCGGGGGTGGTCCGGTTGGTCGCCGCGAGATCCAGACTTTCACCCTTCGGGGGGCCGACACGTGGATCTCTTCGATCAACGGCTCGACCGGTGCCGTGCTGCGCCCAGGGGTCATGCCGCGTTCGAACGCCCCGGCACGAGGTCCACCTTCGGAAGGACCTCGGCCGCGAACTCACCCGCCGCTGACGACGACGGGGGCGGGACCGCCTCAGGCGAGGGTCGCCTCCAGCACGGAGTAGGAGCCCGAGCCGCTGACGACCCGCTGGAGGGTGAAGCCGCCGTCGGCGAGGAGCCGCCGCCATTCGGACTCGCTGCGCTGGCGGCCGCCGAGCATTCCGAGCATCGTGATGTCGATCATCTTGGTGGGGTGCGGGGCGTCGCCCTCGGGCACCACCATGTCGACGACGACCAGCGCGGCGCCCGCAGGCGCGGCCCTCGCGACGTTCCGCAGGATGCGCAGGGAAGCGGTGTTGTCCCAGTCCTGCAGGACGGCGGACAGCACGTAGACGTCCGCGGTGGGCACGCTCTCGAAGAAGTCCCCGGCGACGATCTCCACTCGCTCGTCCAGACCTGCCGCCTGCACGGTCGGGCGCGCGCCCGCGACGGTGCTGGGCAGGTCGAAGACGATGCCCCGGCGCTCGGGACGTCCGGTGAGCAGCTCCACCAGCAGGGTGGCGTCGGCACCGCCGATGTCGGCGACGGTCCGGCCTTCGGGAAGCTCGTAGACGTCCAGCAGGTCGCCTCTGGCGTTCTGCGTGAAGCCCGCCATCGCGTCGTTCTGCAGGGCGGCCAGCTCCGGGCTCTCCATGACCCAGTCGAAGAAGGGCTTGCCGAGGTACGCCGTCGCGGCGGGCTCGCCGGTCCGCACGGTGTGCAGGAGGCTGCCGAAGGGCGCGTAGTGGGTCTGGTGGAAGTAGCGGGCGACGTTGCGGAGGGAGTCGGCCGGGCCGTCGGCGAGCGTCCGCCCGAGGTCGGTGATCTCGACCGTGTCACCGGACGTGCGGAACACCCCGAGCTGCGCCAGGAACCGGATGATCCGCCCGAGCGTGTCGGCGTCGGCACCCACCGCGGCGGCGACGTCGTTCACCTCGCGAGGCCCGTCGAGCAGGGCGGTCGCCACGCCGAGCTCGGCGACCGCGAAGAGGGCCTGCGACACCTGGAACCCGGTGAGCAGCTCGTGCATCTTCGCTGCGGGGGGTATTTCGACGTCAGTCATTCGTGCTCTCCCTGTTTCCACCGGGCGGATGGCCGACCTTACTGAGAGGCCCGGAATTCAATCAGCCGGGTCGACTTCAAAGAGAGTGAACAGCGGTAGGAATCAGGCCAAGAACGCTAATGGTGCAGGAATGGAGCCGGCTCGCTGCTGCATGGGACCCGCTGCCGACGGCGAGCCTGTGGTGGCGGCGCGGGGCGGCCCGCGGCGTCGTGGCTGCCGGACCGGGCGGGTGGCTCGCGTCCCGAATCGACTGTCCGACCCTCGTGGCGTAGCGTCGGTGGGGTCGGGAGCATTCCGTACGTGGGCGGCCAAGCTCGCGTCGTCCTCGACGAAGGCCCACACCGGACGGATACTGCCGTTCGGGGACGGGAGCACCGACATCACGTCGGCACCCAGCACCCAGACCACCACATCGACCCTCACGGCGCCGCGCGGCACCGCTGACCCGGACGCGACCGAGGTGGCCTGCCTGGCCTGCGAGCATCCGTGGGATGCACACGACGCGATCAGCACGCGGTACTGCACCGCGACGATCAAGGGCGGCGGCACGGGCCGAGGCTGCGTCTGCCGGCTTCCGGCCTGATCCGGCACCGACCGTCAGGTCCGACGGGCCCGGTGTTCGTCCTGCCCCGGTGATCTCCGGTGACGTTCCGGCCTCAGAACCTCGGCGCGCCGCCGATCGGCGTCCTACGCACAGCAACCGGGTGTAATCTCCGGGTGTCGGGCATATTCCGTGCACGGGCGTTCGAGCCCCTGTCGTCCCCGGCGAGAGTCCACGCGGACGGCTGATCGTCGTCCGGGGACGGAGCACCGGCATGACGTCGGTCCGCATCACTCCTGCCAGCCGCAGCGTCGCGCGCGTTCCCCCCGATGACCCTGAGCGCCTCCGGTTGGACCTGAAGCCGGGAGCGCCGACCACCGGCACCGTCGACGGCGGATGGTGGCCCCGTACGCGCGACCTGGCCGCCGAGGCGCCCGCCCTGCTGGCCGGGCTCACCGCTCGCCTCGGCACCGTCGAAGGTGTCAGCTACAACCTCGACGACTGGGGTGCGACCCGTCGCGAGATCACGATCGACGGCGCGCGTGTCCGGCTCGCCGGGTACCGCTCGCAGCACCGCGACACGATCGACGTCTACAGCCGGCGGCAACTCGTCACCCTCCTGGTCGTGGCCCCGGAGGCCACCGCGCCGCACGCGCTCGCCGCGCTCCGGGCTGCGGCTGACCGGGCCAACACCGACAGCGTCGAGGCACTGCTCCTCGCTCCCCCTGCACGCTCCGCCGACGATGCCGCTGACCAGCGGTCGGAGATCGACGGCGCGGCCGTTCACAGCCCGGAAGGGGCCCGATCATGACCACCAGCAGTACGTACGTCTCGCTCTACGACCAGCGCATACAACTCGTCGTCCGCGCACTGAGGAAGAACTCGAAGCTCGGCGAGGAAGAGGCCGTCGAACTCGCCGGGCACGTCCTGTACGCCATTGACCATATTCCGGAGAAAGTGCGGTAGAACGGCGTCGATCAGGATTCCAGATCGCGGCGCTGGCGGCGGCGCGGGGACCCCGAGGCAACTCGCGGGCCGTCCGCGTCCCGCCACACCGGGGTGTACTTCTGGAAGAGACCCAGGCCGCTGTTCCAATCGGCTGCGCCGATCGCGATGACGGTCATGAAGATGATCGCCCCAAGAAAAGTGATCATCCTGGTGCTCCTTTTTCTGCGGTGGTGTCGGTTGGTTCAGGACGAGGCGCGGGGAACCAGGCGGAGCGCCGGTCGAACCGGGCTCCACCGGCTGTCGTCGGGCACCATGTCGTTGGCGGCGCGGAGCCGCGCCAGAATGCGTTCGATGGCCTCGATGTCACTCTTGTCGGCGGGCTCGCTCAGGTCGAGCTCGAACAGCACCGTCAAGTCGTCGAGCTCGAACGCGCGACCCGTCCTCATGCCCGGACCGGTGCGCTCGTGGCCCGCTGGTGCCGGTAGTGGTGGACTTGGTGACGGTCGTGACTGCGCCGCAGCTGGGACTCCAGCCTGCTGACCGCCGCATCGAGCGCGGCGTGGGCGTCGGTGCCGCACGCCTCCGCGCGCACGGCGGTCCCCTTGCCGCGGCCGGTGATCACGACCCGCCGCGACGCCTTCGACTGCCGGGGGTTCTGCTCGTGGTTCAGCTCGACGTCGAACCGGACGATGCGCTGGTTGAAATGTTCGAGGTGTGCCAGTTTGTCGGCGATATGCGACCGGTAATGGTCCGAAACGTCGACGTTGCGACCTGTCACGGCGATCTCGGCGGGAGACTCCATCATGGCCTTCCTGGGTCTGCTGATTACTCGGATGCGCACGACGGCATCGGCAGGCCTGAATGTTCGCTCAGAAATACCCTCAGTAGTCCCACTCTACTCCTGTATTCCGGGGTCAGCGGCGGTGTCGATCAGAAATCTCGGGCCGGCGCCGGCCGGTGTCCGGCTCCCGCCGGCGTGATCTGGATCTCCTCCGGCGCCGGAAAGTTGACGGCAGGTGGCGCCGCGACGCTCACTGGCACAGGAGAGATCGTTCCTGCGCCCTTGACGTGACGGCCATCGAGCCGGTCGGGTGCTCTCCCGGATACGACCCAGCGTGCCGGTCGTACCAGAACGCGTACGCGTAGAGCCCGACGATCGCCAGAGTTTCTCCGACGCCGCACCTGCGGGTCCGCCGGGTGGCTGGGATCCGTCGTCAACCGGAAGAAGAACCGTGCGCATTGGTCTCGTTGCCCCACCCTGGATCCCCATCCCGCCGCCCGCCTATGGCGGCATCGAGCGGGTGGTCGCGGTGCAGGCAGCGGGGCTCGCCGCCGCCGGCCACGACGTGACGTTGTGCGCGGCGCCCGGTTCGGCGGTCGGGGGCGTCCGCGTGGTCGAACCGCTCGACCACCTGCCGGTCCAGATCGGGATGGCCACCGACGAGTGGCAGCACGTTCTCGGTGCCCTGGACGCGCTCGCCGACGTCGACGTGATCGTCGATCACTCCGGTCCGCTGGGGGCGTTGCTCTCCGCGCAGGGTCGGATCCCGTCGATGCACGTGGTGCACGGCACCCTCGAGGGTGAGCTGCTCGGGATCTACGAAGGGCTCGTCGCCCGTGCGCCGCGCCTGCGGCTCACCGCCATCAGCCGCTCCCAGCGGCTCGCGGCGCCGCACCTGCCGTTCGCCGGCGTGTGCCACAACGCGATCGACGTGGACACCGTGCCGTTCGGGGCCACCGCGCAGCCGTACCTGGCCTTTCTCGGCAGGATGGCGCCCGAGAAGGGCGCCGCCGAGGCGATCGTGCTGGCGCGCGAAGCCGGTCGACCACTGCTCATCGCCGCCAAGTGCCGGGAACCCGCGGAGCAGGCGTACTTCGATCGCGAGGTCGCGCCGCACCTCGGCCCGGACGTGGTGTTCCTCGGTGAGCTCGGCAGGGAGGCGACCTACGAGTTCCTCTCCCGGGCGGCCGCCCTGCTGTTCCCGATCTCGTGGCGCGAGCCGTTCGGCATGGTGCTCGTCGAGGCCATGGCCTGCGGTACGCCGGTGCTCGCGACCGACCGCGGTGCGGTGCGCGAGATCGTGCGCGACGGGGTGACCGGGTTCGTCCGTGACAGCGCTGCCGAGCTCGGCCCGCTGATCGACCGGCTCGGCGAGATCGACCGCGCCGCGTGCCGTCGCCACGTCGCGGAGCACTTCTCCCAAGCTGCGCTGGTCGGCGGCTCCGAGCGGTTGCTGGCCCCGCTCGCCGCTGGGCTCGACCCGCTCGAGGTGGGCACGTCGATCATCCGGCCGCCCGTGGTTGCTCTCCACGCCGGTCGGGGAGCGCTCCCGGCCGGTCGCACCCCCGCGCAGGCGAGCGGATGACCGCCGGCATCGAAGCCGAACGGGACGAGGGCCCGACCCAGGGCGTGCTCGCCGGCCCCGGGACGATCACCGCCATCGCCGGGCTGACCGTCGTGATCTCGGACGAGCGCGGCGACATCGCGCCCGGCCCGTTCGGCCTGATCACCGACGACACCCGCCACCTGTCCCGGCTGCAGGTGGCGGTGGACGGCGAACCGTTGCGGCATCTGGGATCGGGCCTGATCAGTCCGGATGTGGCCCGGTTCCGCAGCTACGCCACCCTGCAGGACCGGCTGCCGGATGCGCCGGTCGAGTGCGAGCGGCTGCGCCACGTCACGGCAGGGGCAATGGCGGAGACCCTCACGCTGCGCTGCTGGACGCCCGAGCCGGTGCGGTTGCGCTTCTCGATCCGGATGGACTCCGACTTCGCCGACATCTTCGAGGTACGCCGGCTCGGCGGGGATCCCGGTGTGCCGTCGCCCAGCGTTGCGGTACAGCAGGCATCGGGCCTGCTGTGCTTCGAGGCCGCCGGGACGCCACGCACGACGACGGTGCACCTCGATCCGGCGCCTGACGTGCTGGCCGACGGTGAGGCGGTGTGGGACACGGTCCTGCACCGCGACCGGCCGTGGGTGCTGCGGATCGAGGTGCGGGCGTTGCGCGGCCAGGGCAACGAGCGGCGTGCGACGCTGCCCCAGCGGGTCGGTGCCGCGGCGGTGCCGGATCCGGTGGTGCGCAGCCGGCCCGAGCACCTCGCCCGGGGTTGCCGGCGCTCGCTCGTCGATCTCGACGCGCTGAGCATCCCGGACGACCAGGACAGCTCCCGGAGGCTGCTCGCCGCCGGGATTCCGTGGTTCGTGGCGCTGTTCGGCCGGGACGTGCTGATCTCCAGCTACCAGGCCCGCGCCTTCCGGCCGGAACTGATGCTCGACGCCGTGACGGCACTGGCCGCCCGGCAGGGCCGGGTCGACGACCCGGGCAACGAGGAGCAGCCGGGGAAGATCCTGCACGAGGTGCGCTTCGGCGACCGCCCGTGGTTGGGGGAGGGCACGGTCGGCGGAGCGAAGCCGTACTTCGGCAGCGTCGACTCGACCCCGCTCTTCCTGATCGTCCTGGGCCAGGCGATGCGGTGGGGCGCCCCGCGGGAGGCGATCGAGACTCTGCTGCCCGCTGCCAGGGCGGCACTGGGGTGGCTCCGCGGCCCTGGTGACCTCGACGGTGACGGGCTGGTCGAGTACAGCCCCACAGGATCGCGGTCGTTGGCCAACCAGGGCTGGAAGGACTCCGAGAACGGTGTTCAGTTCGCCGACGGCCGGCTCGTCCGGCCGCCCGTCGCGCTCGTCGAGGTGCAGGGCTACGCCTACCGGGCCCGGCGCGAGCTCGCGGCGGTGCTGGCTCACCTCGGAGACCACGCAGAGGCCGCTGACCTGATGGCGGAGGCGGCCGAGCTGCGGGAGCTGATCCGGCTCCGGTACTGGCGGCCGGGCTCCGGCGGTGCGCCGGGCTCGTTCGCCTTCGCTCTGGACGGTGACAAACGGCAGGTCGACGCGATCAGCTCGAACATGGCGCACCTGCTGTGGTGCGGCGTCCCGTCCCAGGACGAGGCCGAGCAGGTCGCTGCACACCTGGTGAGCCCGGCGATGGCCAGCGGGTGGGGGCTGCGCACGCTCTCCGGCGAGATGGCGGGCTTCAACCCGATCTCCTACCACGTTGGCTCGGTCTGGCCGCACGACACCGTGCTGGCCTGCGAGGGTCTGCGCCGGTACGGGCTCGACGAGCCTGCGATGCAGCTCGCCGGTGACCTGCTCGACGCGCTGGCGGTCTTCGACGACCGACTACCCGAGCTCTTCGGGGGACACCGCCGTGAGCCGGGCGACTTCCCGGTCCCCTACCCGACCGCCTGCCGTCCGCAGGCCTGGGCAGCAGGTGTGCCGCTGGCGATCGTCGCGCTGTGCCTCGGGCTGGATCCCGATGTGCCGGCCGGGACCCTGTCGCTCAGCCCCGTGCTTCCCCGGGGGGTGACCCGGTTCGAGGCCCTCGGGATCAACCTCGCGGGGGGTGAGCTCTCCGTCGTCCATGACGGCGACGGCACCACGCTGATCAACGCTCCCGCCGGGCTGCGCGTCGGCTTCGGCTGAGTCGTCACTGCTGCCCCACTTCACACGGAACGTCATCGGAGGCAACCCGTAGGTAATAAAAATCACTGATTCCGGACGAGGGGGGCGATGTCGACCACGGCTTGTAAGGTAAGCCTACCCAGATCTCCCCGGCCGGAAGGACGACGATGGTGCACCCCCGGCGTGGACACTCCGCCTCGGTCAGGACGGAGATCCTGGACGTCGTCGGGGTCGGCTTCGGCCCGTCCAACCTCGGGCTCGCGATCGCCGTCGCCGAGCACAACGCCACCGCGCCCGAGCGGCTGACGTGCCGGTTCGTCGAGAAGCAGGCCCGGTTCGGCTGGCACCGCGGCATGCTGCTCGAGGACGCGACGATGCAGGTCTCCTTCCTGAAGGACCTGGTGACACTGCGCAACCCCACCAGCCCGTTCAGCTTCCTGGCCTACCTCAAGCGCCACGACCGGCTGGTCGACTTCATCAACTACGGCAGCGTGTTCCCCACCCGCCTGGAGTTCCACGACTACCTGGAGTGGGCCGCCGCGCGCTTCGCCGGGCAGGTCGACTACGGCTGCGAGGTCGTGGCGATCGAGCCCGCCGTCGGGGTCGACGGGAGCGTCGACCATCTGGTCGTCGAGGTCCGCGACTCCGCCGGGCGCACCGTCCGCCAGCCGGCCCGCAACGTCGTGCTCGCCACCGGGCTGCGGCCCCACCTCCCGTCCGGTGCGGTGCTGGGGGAGCGGATCTGGCACAGCAGCGACCTGCTCACCCGGCTCGGTGAGCTGGCCGGCAGGCCGCCTGCCCGGGTCGCGGTGGTCGGCGCCGGGCAGAGCGCCGCGGAGAACGTCGACCACCTGCATCGGACCTTCCCCGACGCCGAGGTCTGTGCCGTCTTCACCCGCTACGGCTACAGCCCGGCCGACGACACCTCGTTCGCGAACCGGATCTTCGACCCCGGCGCCGTCGACGACTTCTACTCCGCGCCGGACGAGGCCAAGCGCCTGATTCTGGGCTACCACGCCAACACGAACTACTCCGTGGTCGACCCCGAGCTGATCGAGACGCTCTACCGCCGGCACTACCACGAGCGCGTGGCGGGCCGTGAGCGGTTGCGGTTCCTCAACGTCACCCGGGCGGCCGGCGCGGTGCAGGTGGGGGACAGGGTCGAGCTGGCGATCGAGTCGATGCTCGACGGCACGCGGGACGTGCTCGTCGCCGACCTCGTCGTCTTCGCCACCGGCTATCGGCCGTGCGACCCGCTGGAGCTGCTCGGCCCGTTCGGCGCCTACTGCCACCGCGACACCGTGGGCCGGCTGGCCGTCCACCGTGACTACCGGGTGGTCACCGCCCCCGAGGTCACCGCAGGTGTCTACCTGCAGGGCCCCACCGAGCACACCCACGGCCTCTCCTCGACGTTGCTGTCCACCACGGCGGTGCGCAGCGGCGAGATCGTCACGTCCATCGCGGCCCGCTCGGCCGCCTCCACCGTGGACCGTCGCGCGGACGGCTTACCCGCCTCCGCCACGTCCCGCTGACCGGGGCCTCTCCAGCTACCCACGAGCACCAGGAGGACCGATGTCCACCAACCCCTTCGACGACGACAGCGGCACGTTCTACGCACTGGTGAACGCCGAGGGCCAGTACTCGTTGTGGCCGACGTTCGTGCCGGTGCCCGAGGGCTGGACGGTCGCCCACGGGCCCGCTGCCCGGCAGGAGTGCCTCGACCACATCGAGGAGACCTGGACCGACATGCGCCCGGCCAGCCTCATCGCCCAGATGGACGCCGACGCGGCGGGCCGCACCCGTGCCTGAGCTCACGCCTCGTCGCACGCCGCAGTACTGCCGGACCCCGGGGCCCACCGGCGTCGACCCGCTCTCGGCGGCGCTGCGGCTCGCCCGCTCCAGCCGGGGCCCCTACGTGCTCTACGAGCGTCCCGACGAGGTGTCCTACGGGGCGGGAGCGCTCGTCGAGGTGCTGCTGGACCGCGACGGCATCCACTTCCGCCACGGCCCGACCACAACGCTGGTGCCGGCCGGCGACCGGCCGCTCGACCGTGTCGCCGAACTGCTCGCCGGCACCGGGATCGAGGGCTGGCGCGCGTACGGCTGGATCGCGTTCGAGCTCAGCTACCTGCTCCACGGCCTGCCCGAGGCGGTGGGTGCGGGCCCGCTGCTGCACCTGGTCGTGCCCGAGCAGGAGGTGCGCCTGTCGGCCGATGCCACCGAACTGCGGGACGTGCGGCCCGCAGGCCTCACCGAGCTCGCCGCCCGGCTCGACGACGCCCGGCTCGACGACGGGGCCGGACCAGCACTGCCCACGGCCCGCGCCACGGTGGACGACTCCGCGGGTGGCGCCGACTACCGGCGTGCCGTGGCCGACGCCGTCGCGGACATCCGCGCCGAGCGGCTGCAGAAGGTGATCCTCTCCCGCGTGGTCCCGGTCGCCGAGGAGCTCGACCTCGCGGCCACCTACGAGGCCGGCCGCCGGGGCAACACCCCGGCGCGGTCGTTCCTGCTGCGGCTCGGGGACCTGTGCGCCGCCGGGTTCAGCCCGGAGACGATCGTCGAGGTCGCCGCCGACGGCACAGTGTCCACCCAGCCGCTGGCGGGCACCCGCGCGCTGTCCGGGGACGCCGCGATGGACCTGAAGCTGCGCCGGGAGCTGCTGACCGACCCGAAGGAGGTCTTCGAGCACGCGGTGTCGGTGCAGGGCGCGCACGACGAGATCGCCGAGATGTGCCGTCCCGGATCGGTGCACGTCGACGGGTTCATGCAGGTCAGCGAGCGAGGCAGCGTGCAGCACCTCGCGTCGAGGGTGACCGGCCGGCTCCAGGAGGGGCGCACCTGCTGGGACGCGTTCGCCGGGCTGTTCCCCGCCGTCACCGCCTCGGGGCTGCCGAAGCCGGCCGCCTGCGCGGCCATCCGCGACCACGAGACCGAGCAGCGGGGGCTCTACAGCGGCGCGGTGGTCGTGGCGGACGCCGACGGCAGCCTGGACGCGGCGCTCGTGTTGCGCACCGTCTTCCAGCAGGGCGGGCGCACCTGGCTCCGCGCGGGTGCCGGGGTGGTGGGGCAGTCGACGCCCGAGCGGGAGTTCGAGGAGACGCGGGAGAAGCTGCGCAGCGTCAGCCGGTACCTGGTGCCGGCGGCCCGCACGGTCCGCGCGGGGGCGGATCCGGCGCCGGCGGTCGCGTCGTGAGCACGCCACCCCCGGCCCCCGACCTGACGCCCGACGGGCTGCGGGCCACGCTCGCCGAGCTCACCGGCGAGGACGTCGAGGACATCACCGACGACGTCTCGCTGTTCGAGCTGGGCCTGGACTCGATCACACTGATGCAGCTGGCCAACGGCTGGCGCCGGGCCGGGCTGGACGTCGACTTCGCCCGGCTCGCGGAGCAGCCCACGGTGGCCGCCTGGGCGGCGCTGCTCACGGGCGGCACAGGGGGTGCCACGGCACCGGCGGAGTTCAGGAAAGCCACTTTCCGGCCCTCACAGGGCAGCAAAGTGGCTTTCCTGAACCGGGCGGATCCGGCCTTCGACCTGGCCCTGATGCAGCACGCCTACTGGGTCGGGCGCACCGAGGGACAGCCGCTCGGCGGGGTCGCCGCGCACCTCTACACCGAGTTCGACAGCCCAGTGTCGGACAGCTCAGGGCCCGGCGTCGACCCCGAGCGGCTCGCCGCGGCGCTGGGTGCCCTGCTCGCCCGGCACGACATGCTGCGGGTGCGCGTCTCCGACGACGGACGCCAGGAGATCGGGCCGGTGGACCCCGACGCCGGCCGCCGCCGGCTCACCGTCCACGACCTGCGCGGGCTCCGGGCCACCGAGGTGGAGGCGGCGCTGACCGCCACCCGTGACGCGCTGTCGCACCAGCAGCTGGACATCGCAGGCGGCGAGGTGCTCACCGCGGCGCTGAGCCTGCTCCCGGACGGGCGCACCCGGCTGCACCTCGACGTGGACATGGTGGCGGCCGACGCGGTGAGCTACCGGATCCTGCTCGCCGAGCTCGCCCGGCTCTACCGCGACCCCGGCGCCGTGCTGCCGCCGATCGGCCTCACCTACCGCGACTACCTGGCCGCCCGGCGGGCGCAGGGCAGCGCGGAGGGCGAACGCGCGGCCCGGCACTGGCGCGAGCGGCTCGCGGAGCTGCCCGGTGCACCCGACCTGCCGCTCGCGGCCGACCACCCGGTGCCCGGACCGGCCCGCGTCGTCCGCAGGCACCTGCTGCTCGACGAGACGGAGCGCGCGGCGCTGGCCGAGGGGGCGCGCCGCCACGGCGTCACCCTGGCCGCGGCGGTCGCCACCGCCTTCGCCGAGGTACTCGGCGCCTGGAGCGCCCAGCCCCGGTTCCTGCTCAACGTGCCGCTGTTCGACCGCGCCCCCCTGCACCCGGACGTCGAGCGGCTTGTGGGCGACTTCACCAGCTCCGTGCTGCTCGCCGTCGACCTCAGCGAACCGATCCCGTTCGCCGACCGGGCCCGCGCGGTCCGCGCCCGGTTGCACGCCGACACCGCGCACGCCGCCCACTCCGGCGTCGAGGTGCTGCGCGACCTCACCAGGGCCCGCGGTGAGCAGGTGCTCGCCCCGGTGGTGTTCACCAGCGCGCTCAACCTCGGCGAGCTGTTCGGCGAGATCGTGCACGACACGTTCGGGGAGGCCGTCTGGATCATCTCCCAGGGTCCGCAGGTGCTGCTCGACGCCCAGGTCACCGAGCTGCACGGGGGCCTGCTCGTGAACTGGGACGTGCGGGTACGCGAGTTCGCTCCCGGCGTGGTGGACGCGATGTTCGCCGCGTTCGCCGATCTCGTGCGCCGGCTGGGTACCGAGCCCTCGGTCTGGGAGGAGCAGGCCGGGGGACTGGTGCCGCCCGGCCAGCTCGCCGTGCGGGCCGCGATCAACGACGCGGCCACCGACCCGGGATGGGAGCCGTCGCGGCGGCTGCTGCACGAAGGGTTCTTCGCCGTGGCCGCGCGGCGTCCGGACGCACCCGCGGTGGTCGGCGACCACGAGACGCTGACCTACGGCGAGCTCGCCGACCGCGCGCTCCGGACGGCCGGGTGGCTCGTCGGCCGCGGCGTCGGGCCGGGCGACCTGGTCGGCGTGACGCTGCCCAAGGGCCCCGACCAGGTGGTCGCGGTGCTCGGGGTGCTGGCGGCGGGCGCCGGGTACGTGCCGGTCGGTGTCGAGCAGCCGCAGGCACGCGCGGAGCGGATCGCGTCCGTCGCGGGCTTCGACGTGGTGCTCGACCGCGCCGCGCTGGCCGCCGCGACCACGGCGGAGCCACTCGCCGCTCCGGTGGCGAGTGATCCCGAACAGATCGCCTACGTGCTGTTCACCTCGGGCTCGACCGGAGAGCCGAAAGGCGTGGAGGTACCGCACCGGGCGGCGATGAACACGGTCGAGGACCTGATCGACCGCTACGCGCTCGGGCCGGCCGACCGCACGCTCTCCATCTCCGCGCTGGACTTCGACCTCTCGGTGTTCGACATCGCGGC
This sequence comes from Pseudonocardia xinjiangensis, assembly GCF_050948425.1. NCBI lineage: Bacteria > Bacillati > Actinomycetota > Actinomycetes > Pseudonocardiales > Pseudonocardiaceae > Pseudonocardia > Pseudonocardia xinjiangensis. Next base: position 1,172,090 of record NZ_CP192009.1, read on the forward strand.
GCCCCTGTCGGTCGGCGGCGCCGTCGTCACGGTCGGGGAGGACGGCCGCCGGGAGGCTCATGCGTGGGCCCGGCTGGTGCGCGAGCACCGGGTGACCGTGCTCAACTGCGTGCCGCCGCTGCTCGACATGCTGCTGCGCTCCGGTGAGCGGCTCGGCGAGAGCTTGCGGGTCGTTCTGCTCGGTGGCGACCGCGTGGGCGTCGACCTGCCGGGGCGGCTGCGCGAGCAGGTGCCGGGCTGCCGGTTCGTCGGGCTGGGCGGCACCACCGAGACCGCGATCCACTCCACCCTCTGCGAGGTCGTCGACGCCGTCGTGCCCCCGGACTGGCAGTCGGTGCCCTACGGCAGGCCGCTGCGCGGTGTCCGGATGCGGGTGGTCGACGGCCAGGGCCGCGACGTCCCGGACTGGGTGCCCGGCGAGCTGTGGATCGGCGGCGCCGGGGTGGCCCACGGCTACCGCGGCGACCCCGTGCGCACCGCGGACCGCTTCCTCACCCGCGACGACGGGCGCTGGTACCGCACCGGCGACCTCGCGCGCTACCGGCCGGACGGGACCGTCGAGTTCCTCGGCCGCCGTGACGACCAGGTCAAGATCCGCGGCTTCCGGATCGAGCTGGGGGAGGTCGAGGCGGCGCTGGTCGCCGCGGGCGCCGCGGCGGCGGTCGCCGTGGTCGTGGACGGCTCCCTCGCCGCGGGCGTCCTGCGTCCCGTCGCGGACGGGACGCCGGCCCCCGACGCACTGCGGTCCGCGGTGCGCGCTCTGCTGCCGCCGCACATGGTCCCCGAGCGGGTGGTCGCGCTGTCCGCGCTGCCGCTCACGGTCAACGGGAAGGTCGACCGGCGGGCGGTGCGGCAACTGGTCGGGCAGGCCGGGGCGGGCGGCTCCGGCCGCGTCGCGCCGTCCGGACCGGTGGAGTGGGCGATCGCGACGATCTGGGCCGAGGCGCTCGGGCGGTCCGAGCCCGTCGGCACCACCGAGGAGTTCTTCGCGCTCGGCGGCGACTCCCTGATCGCCACGGAGATCGTCGCCGACCTGCGGGCCGATCTCGGCGCCGCCACCGCGTCGGTGCGGACGCTGCTCGGCGCTCCCACGGTGGCCCGGCTGGCCGCGCGGCTGCTCGCCGACGAGCCGGAGCCCCAGCGGTTGCGGCGGGCCGCGGAGATCTTCTGCGAGCTCGCCGAGCTGTCCGACGCCGAGGTCGCCGCGCAGTTGGCGAACCAGCTATGAGCAGCACCGACAGCGGACGCCTCGACGGCGTCGAGTACTGGCCGGACGAGCTCGTGGCCCGGTACGTGGCGGCCGGCCACTGGCGCGACGAGACCCTCGGGGAGCGGCTGGGCAGCTGGGCCGCCCGCTACGGCAACGCCACGGCGGTCGTGGCGGGCGAGCAGCGGCTGAGCTTCGCCGAGCTGGACCGGCGGGCCGACGCGACCGCGGCCGGGCTGCGCGCGCTGGGCATCGCCCCGGGCGACCGCGTCGTCGTGCACCTGCCCAACACCGCGGAGTTCGTGGTGGTGCTGTTCGCGCTGCTGCGCCTGGCCGCGGTGCCCGTGCTGGCGCTTCCGGCGCACCGGCGCACCGAGATCGAGCACTTCGCGGCGCTGGCCGACGCCGTGGCCTACGTGATCCCGGACCGCCACGACGGGTTCGACCACCGCGAGCTGGCCGCGCAGGTGGCCGCGGCGGTGCCCTCGCTGCGCCACGTCATCGTGACGGGGGAGGCGGGGCCGTTCACCGCGCTCGCCGCGCTCCCGGCGGGGGACTCGGCGCCGCTGCCCACGGTCGATCCCGGCGACGTCGCGGTGCTGCTCATCTCGGGCGGCACCACCGGCAAGCCGAAGCTGATCCCGCGCACCCACCGCGACTACGCCTACAACGCCAGGGCCAGCGCCGAGGTCTGCGCGCTCACCGCGGACGACGTCTACCTGGCCTGCCTGCCGATCGCCCACAACTTCCCCCTGGCCTGCCCGGGCCTGCTCGGGGCGCTGGAGGTCGGCGCGCGGGTGGTGATGGCGCCGGTGCCGAGCCCCGACGTGGCGTTCGGGCTGGTCGAGCGCGAGCGGGTCACCGTCACCGCGCTGGTGCCGCCGCTGGCCCGGCTGTGGGTGGACGCGGCCGAGTGGGACACCCGCGACCGCTCCAGCCTGCGGCTGCTGCAGGTCGGCGGCGCGAAGCTGGACGAGGTGCTCGCGCGCCGGGTCCGTCCCGCGCTGGGGTGCGCGTTGCAGCAGGTGTTCGGCATGGCCGAGGGTCTGCTCAACTACACGCGCCTCGACGACCCCGAGGACCTCGTCGCCGGTACCCAGGGCCGCCCGCTGTCGCCGGACGACGAGCTGCGGGTGGTCGACCGGGACGGCGCCGACGTCGCGGCGGGGACGGTCGGGGAGCTGTGGACCCGCGGCCCGTACACGATCCGGGGCTACTACCGGGCGGCCGAGCACAACGCCGGCGCGTTCACCCCCGACGGCTTCTACCGCACGGGGGACCTGGTGCGGCGGCTGCCGACCGGGCATCTCGTCGTCGAGGGCCGGGTCAAGGACGTGATCAACCGGGGCGGCGAGAACGTCTCGGCCTCGGCGCTGGAGGAGAACCTGCTGGCGCACCCGGCGATCGCGGCGGCCGCGGTCGTGGGCCTCCCGGACGAGAACGTCGGTGAGGCGGTGTGCGCGGTCGTCGTGCTCGCCGCCGGTGCACAGGCGCCGAAACCGCGGCAGCTGCGCGCGTTCCTCGCCGAACGCGGGCTGGCGCGGTTCATGTACCCCGACCGGCTCACGGTCATCGACCGGCTGCCGCTCACGGGCGTCGGAAAGATCGACAAACGTGCTCTGGTGCAGCGGCTGCGCGCCGAGCAGGCATGACCCCGCCGCCAGCGGCGGACGAGCCCGAGCAGAACGAGCAGGGAGCCCACGTGAAGGCGACTTCGGACGGTCCGGCGGACGCGAGCACGCGGCGGGCGCTGCGCAGGGAGCTCCTGCACCGCAGGCTGGCCGACGAGCTGCCGGCCGCCGCGCCCACCGCCGGTGCCGGGCGGGAACCGGGCGTGCCGCAGCCGCTCACGGCCGCGCAGCTGCGCATGTGGTTCCTCGCCCAGCTCGACGCCGAGTCGGGCCGCGCCGCCCACTCCGTGGCCACGGCCTTCACCCTCGACGGGGCGCTCGACGCGGCGGCGCTGCGCACGGCGCTCGACGGCGTGGTGGCCCGGCACGAGGTGCTGCGCACCACCTACCGGCGGCGCCCGGACGGCACGCCCGAGCAGATCGTGCACGCGCAGCTCGCCCCCGGGTGGGTGGAGGAGGACCTGCGGACGCTGCCGCCTGCCGGGCGCGCGGCCCGCACCGAGGAGGTCGCGCAGGAGCTGGCGGGCCGGGTCTTCGACCTCACCGCCGAGGCGCCGCTGCGGATCGGCCTGCTGCGCACGGGCGAGCGCGAGCACGTGCTGGTGCTCGTCGCGCAGCACATCGCCTGGGACGACGCGTCCTGGGCGGTGTTCTTCGGCGAGCTGGCCGCGCGGTACCGGGCCGCGCTGACCGGTGCGCCCGCCCCGGCGACCGACGGTCCGCAGTACCTCGACGCCGTCACGCCCGAACCGGGCCCCGAGGGGCTCGCCCACTGGCGGGAGCGATTGACGCCCCTGCCCGAGCCGATGCCGCTGCCGGGGGCTCGCGCGGAGACCGACGGTTCCCGACCCGGCGACGGCGGGCAGTGCGTCGTGCCGCTTCCCGCCGCGCTCGTGGAGCGCGTGCGCGCCTTCGCCGGCGAGGTGGGGGCGAGCCCGTTCATGGTGCTGCACGCCGCCTTCACCGCGGTGCTGCACCGCTTCACCGGCGCCGAGGACGTCGTCGTCGGCGCGCCGGTGGTCAACCGCGACCGGCCGGAGGCGGCGGCGCTGGTCGGCTACTTCGGCAACACCGTCGTGCTGCGCGCCGCCGTGCGCGGAGCCGACACGTTCCGCGAGCTGGTCGCGGCCTCGGTGGTGACGTGCCGGGACGCGTTCGCGCACGCCGACGTCGACCTGCGCCGGGTGGTCGGTGAGCTGGGCGCGGCCGGCGCCGACGGCGTCACCGGGCTGTTCGACGTCCTGTTCGGGGTGCGCACGGCAGCCGAGGTGGCGCTGGTCCTCCCCACCCCGGACGGGAACGGCGAGTGCACCGCCACCCGCAGGCCGCTGCACAACGGCACGGCGCAGCTCCCGCTGAGCGTCGTGGTGGAGCTGGCCGAGACCGGTGCGCTGATCGAGGCCGTCCACCGGCTCGACGCGCTGAGCACGCCGGCCACGCGCCGGCTGCTCACCGCTTTCGTCCGGCTGCTGGACCTGGTGCTCGCCGCGCCCGACGCCCGGCTGGACCGGCTCGACCTGCTCACCGACGCCGAGCGCGCGGCGACGGGCGGGACCGGCACGCCCGGCGCCGCCACCGTCGACAGTGCGGTGGAACTGGTGGAGGCGCAGGCCCGCCGCACCCCGCACGCGCCCGCCGTCGTGGGCGGCGGCGAGGTACTGAGCTACGCCGAGCTCGACGCGCGGGCCAACCGCGTGGCGCGCCGGCTCGTCGCCGACGGCATCGGCGCCGAGGACGTCGTCGCGCTGGCAGTGGAGCGCACCGCCGATCTCGTGGTGGCCGTGCTCGGGGTGCACAAGGCGGGTGCGGCCTACCTGCCCGTGGACCCCGCCTACCCCGCCGAGCGGGTCGCGTTCCTGCTCACCGACGCCGCTCCCACCGCGCTGCTCACCACCGCCGGGGTGCGGCTCCCGGGTGGACCCACCCCGCTCGTCCTCGACGACCCCGCCACCCTCGCGGCGTTCGACGGCGCTCCCCTCACCGACGCGGAGCGCGTCCGGCCCCGCCGTCGCGCCCACCCCGCGCACCTGATCTACACCTCCGGCTCCACCGGCACCCCCAAGGCCGTCCTCGTCCCGCACGGCGCCGTCGCCACCTTCACCGAATGGGCGGTCGCCGAGCTCGGCCCCGACCGGCTGGCCCGCACCGTGCTGTCCACCTCGCTGAGCTTCGACGTCTCGGTGCTCGAGCTGTTCCCCCCGCTGGCCTGCGGTGGCGTGCTGCGGGTGGTGGACGACGTGCTCGATCCCGCGGTCTCCGCACCCGTGGCGCCGGGGTCCGGCACCCCGACGCTGCTCTCGGCGGTGCCGTCCGCGCTGGCCGCGCTCGTCGCCGACGGTTCCCGCCCGCTCCCGCCGACGATCGTGCTGGGCGGGGAGACGCTGCCCCGCCCGCTGGCCGACCGGCTGCGCGCCGCGGGCCACGAGGTCCGCAACGCGTTCGGGCCCACCGAGACGTGCGTGTACAGCAGCGCCACCGTCGTGGGCGAGGGAACCGGCCCGGTGCCGATCGGCGAGCCCGTGTACGACACGCGCTTCCACGTCCTCGACGCCGCGCTCAACCCGGTGCCGGTGGGGGTTGTCGGGGAGCTCTACATCGGGGGCGGGCAGCTGGCCCGCGGCTACCGGGGACGGCCGGGGCTGACGGCGGCGCGGTTCGTCGCCGACCCGTTCGGGCCGGCCGGGGCGCGCCTCTACCGCACCGGTGACCTGGTGCGGCGCGACGAGGACGGCACCGTGGTGCACCTGGGCCGTACCGATGAGCAGGTGAAGATCCGCGGGTTCCGGATCGAGCCGGGCGAGGTGGAGGCGGCGCTGCTTGCCCGGCCGGAGGTGCGGCAGGCGGCGGTGGTGGCCCGTACCGACGGCCCGACCGGCCCACAGCTCGTGGCCTACGTGGTGGGGCCCGGCGCCGGCCCGGAGGGGTTGCGCGCCGCGCTCGCCGCGCGGCTGCCCGCGCACCTGGTGCCGTCGGCGGTGGTCGTGCTCGACGCCCTGCCGACCACCCCGAACGGCAAGCTCGACCGGCGCGGCCTGCCGGCCCCGGACCGCGGGCCCCGGACCGGTCGGGGGCCCGCAGGGCCGGTGGAGGAACGGCTCGCGGCCCTGTTCGCCGAGGTCCTGGGGGTGGACGGCGTCGGGGCCGACGACTCCTTCTTCGCACTCGGCGGGGACAGCATCGTGTCGCTCCAGCTGGTGGGCCGGGCCCGGGCCTGCGGCCTCGTGCTGTCGACGCGCGACGTCTTCGAGCGCCGCACCGTCGCCGCGCTGGCGGCCGTCGCAGGGCGGGCGGACACGGCGCAGGCGGAGGTCGTCCCCGCCGTCGGCGCGGTGCCGGACACCCCGATCGTCGCGGAGCTGCTGGAGCACGGCGCCCCGATCGCCGGGTACGGGCAGTCGCTGCTGCTCACCGCGCCCGACGGGCTCGACCGGGCCGGTCTCGTCCGCGTGGTGCAGGCGCTGCTCGACCGGCACGACGCCCTGCGCGCCCGGCTCGTCGCCCGGCCCGGCGCGGCGTTGCAGGTGGAGGCGCAGCGGGACGCCGAGCCACTGGTCCGTACCGGCACCGGCCCGGTGGAGCAGGAGCGCCGGGCCGCCGCCGAGCGGCTCGACCCGGCTGCGGGGGTGGTCCTGCAGGCCGTGCTGCTCGACGGGGCCGTGCTGCTGGTCGTCCACCACCTCGTGGTCGACGGGGTGTCGTGGCGGATCATCACCGCCGACCTCGCCGCCGCCTGGTCCGCGCTGCGCGACGGCCGGGAGCCGGTGCCGGCTCCGGTCGGCACCTCGCTGCGGAGTTGGGCGACGCAGGTGCACGCGCTCGCCCCGGACCGGGCGGACGAGCTCGACCGGTGGACCACGATCCTGCGCGGGCCCGATCCGCTGATCGGCAGCCGGGCTCTCGACCCCGCCCGTGACGTCGCGGCGACGGTGGCGGAGGTCCGTACGGAGCTGCCCCCCGAGCTGACCGAGGCCCTGCTCGCGCGGGTGCCGTCGGCGTTCCACGCCACCACCGGCGACGTGCTGCTCGCCGGTCTCGCGCAGGCCGTGGTGGCCTGGCGGGGCGAGACGAATGCCTCGTCGGTGCTCGTGTCGGTGGAGGGCCACGGCCGGGAGGAGGACCTCGTGCCCGGGGCCGAGCTGTCCAGCACCGTCGGCTGGTTCACCACCCGCTTCCCGGTACGGATCGACCTGGCCGGGGCGAGCTCGCCCGCCGCCGCGGTGAAGCACACCAAGGAGCGGCTGCGCGAGCTGCCCGCCCGCGGCGCCGGCTTCGGGCTGCTGCGCCATCTGGTCCCCGCCACCGCCGCCGTGCTGCGTGAGCTGCCGGTCCCACAGCTCGCCTTCAACTACCTCGGCCGGCTCTCCGGCAGCAGCGCGGCGTGGTCACCGGTCCCCGGCGGTTTCGCCGCCACCGCCGAGCCCGGAATGCCCGCGGCGGCGGTACTGGACGTCAACACCGTTGCCGAGGACGGGCCGGCCGGCCCGCGGCTGGTGGCGCACTGGTCCTTCCCGAGCGGGCTGCTCGAGGAGCCGGAGGTGGCCCGGCTCGCGCAGCTGTGGCAGCAGGCGCTCATCGAGATCGCGGCGTCCGGCGGCGGCGGCCGCACCCCGTCCGACCTCACGCTCGCCGGCGCCGCCCAGAGCGACGTCGAGCGCTGGGAGCGCGCGTACCCCACGCTGTCCGACGTCTGGCCGCTCACCCCGCTCCAGCGGGGCCTGCTGTTCCACGCACTGGCCGCGGCCGCCGACGACACCGTGGACGTCTACTCCCTCCAGTACGTGGTCGACCTGGCCGGGGAGCCCGACCCGCAACGGCTGCGGGGTGCCGCCGCCGCGCTCGTGGCGCGGTACCCCAACCTGCGCTGCGCGTTCGTCGCCGACTCCGACACCCCCGCACAGATCGTCGTCGACGGGGTGACCCCGCCGGTCACCGTCGTCGAGGCCGGCGACCGCGACGAGGCCGACCGGTTGCTCGCCGCCGAGCGGCGGGTGCCGTTCGACCTGGCCGCTCCGCCGCTGCTGCGCATCCTGCTGGTCCGCACCGGACGGACCGCCCGGCTGGCGGTCACCGCCCACCACCTGCTGCTCGACGGGTGGTCGATGCCGGTACTGCTGCGGGAGCTGCTCGCCGCCCTCGACGAGCAGGAGTCCGAGCCGGTTGTGCCCTTCACCGCGCTGTTGCAGTGGTTCGCCGAGCGTGACACGGCAGCGGCACGTGCCGCGTGGGCACAGGCGCTCGCCGGCGTCGAGGGGCCGACGTTCCTGGTGCCGGCACCCACCCCGGACGAGCCCGAGCAGGCGGAGATCGAGGTCCCGGGCACCGTCACCGCCGCGCTGGAGGGCCTCGGGCGCGCCCGCGGGCTCACCACGAGCACCCTGGTGCAGGCCGCGTGGGCGGTGCTCCTCGGCCGGCTCACCGGCCGCGACGACGTCGTGTTCGGCACCACCGCCGCCGTGCGGCCTCCCGAGCTCGACGCCGTCGAGACGCTGGTCGGACCGGCCATCACCACCGTCCCGGTGCGGGCCCGCCTGCACCCGGCGCAGCCGCTCGCCGACCTCGCCAGGGACCTGCAGGACCGCCGGACCGGGCTGCTGGACCACGAGCATCTGGGCCTGGCCGAGATCCAGGCGGCCGCCGGGCAGGGAGACCTCTTCGACTCGCTGGTCGTCGTCGAGTCCTACCCGCTCGACGCCGACGCGCTCGCCGCCGCGGCCCGGGGCAGCGGCCTCGAGGTGACGGGACTGTCGGGCCACGACGCCACCCACTACCCCGTGACGCTGGTCGTGGTGCCCGGGACGGCGCTGCGGCTGCGGCTGCAGGTGCGCGGCGCCCCCGACCTACCGGCCGGCGTCCTGCTGGACCGCCTGGTGCGCGTCCTCGCAGCCGTCGCCTCCGGGCCGGACGCACCCGTGGCGCACGTGGACGTGCTCACCACCGAGGAACGCGAGCTGCTGCTCACCGGCACCGTCGAGGAACCCGCCGACGTCGCGCCGTCGACCCTGCCCGCACTCTTCGCGGCGCAGGCGCGCCGCCGTCCCGAGGCGGTCGCGCTCACCCACGGGGACACGAACCTGACCTACGCGGCGCTGGACGACCGGGTGGGGCGGGTGGCCCGCCTGCTCGCCGAGCGTGGCGTCGGAGCGGAGACGCTGGTCGGGGTGGCGCTGCCGCGCTCGATCGACCTGGTGGTGGCCCTGCTCGCGGTGAGCCGCGCGGGTGGCGCCGCGGTGCCGCTCGACCCGGGGTACCCGCCCGAGCGGCTCGCCCGCACCCTCGCCGACGCCGCGCCGGCCTGCGTGCTGACGACCTCGGCGGTGCGGGCCCAGCTCCCGCCCGGCTCGCGGGTGCCCCAGCTCGCGCTGGACGACCCGGCCACGGTCCGCGCGCTCGCCGCGGCCGAGCCATTGGACGTGTCGGCTGCGCTGCTACCGGCCCACCCCGCCTACGTGATCTACACGTCCGGCTCGACCGGGCGTCCCAAGGGCGTGGTGGTGCCGCACGGGAACGTGGTGCAGCTGCTCGGGCAGACCGACCGCCTGTTCCGCTTCGGCGACCGCGACGTGTGGACGATGTTCCACTCGGCGTCGTTCGACTTCTCGGTGTGGGAGATGTGGGGCCCGCTGTGCACCGGCGGCCGCCTCGTCGTCGTCGACCACGCCGTGTCGCGCTCGCCGGAGCAGTTCCGCGACCTGCTGGTGCGGGAGCGCGTCACGGTGTTGAACCAGACCCCGTCGGCGTTCGCGCAGCTCGCCGCGGTCACCCCCGCGAGTCGCCCGTTTCCACCGCGCGAGTCGCCCGGTTCCGCGGACCCGGCCGCGCCGGGTTCCGCGCTCGCCCTGCGATGTGTCGTCTTCGGCGGCGAGGCCCTGGACCTGACGCAGCTCCCGGCGTGGTTCGCCCGGCACCCGGCCGGTTCGCCGCAGCTGGTGAACATGTACGGGATCACCGAGACGACCGTCCACGTCACCGCCCAGGTGGTCGACGAGGAGCTGGTGGCCGCCCGGGCCGGGAGCGTGATCGGGCGGGCGATCCCCGGCCTGCGCGTGCTGGTGCTCGACCGGCACCTGCAGCCGGTGCCGCCCGGCGTCGTCGGGGAGATGTACGTCGGCGGCGGGCAGCTCGCCCGCGGCTACCTCGGCGAGGCGGCGCTGACCGCGTCCCGGTTCGTCGCCGACCCGTACGGGGCTCCGGGATCGCGGCTCTACCGCAGCGGTGACCTCGCCCGCTGGTCGGCCGACGGCCTGCTGGAGTACCTCGGCCGCTCCGACGAGCAGGTCAAGATCCGTGGGTTCCGCATCGAGCCGGGGGAGATCGCCGCCGTGCTGGCCGAGCATCCCGACGTCGTGCACGCCGTGGTGGTGGCGCGACGGGACGGGGGCACGGCGCGGCTCGTCGCGTACGTCGTCCCGCGGGTGTCCGGTGGCGTCGACGGCACGGCGCTGCGCGCCCACGCGAGCGCCCGGCTGCCCGAGCACATGGTGCCCGCGGCCGTGGTGGCGATCGGGTCGGTGCCGCTGACCGCGAACGGGAAGCTGGACCGGGCCGCGCTGCCGGCCCCCGACTTCGCCGCCACCCCCGCCGCGGAGTCCGGCGACGTTCCCACCTCCGCTCAGGAGGAACAGCTCTGCGCGGCGTTCGCCGAGGTGCTGAACCTGCCCCGGGTGGGGCCCGGCGACGACTTCCTGGCCGTCGGGGGCGACAGCATCCTCGCGATCGGGCTGGTCAACCGGCTGCGCCGGGCCGGGCTGCGGGTCAGCCCCGCCGACGTCCTGCGTCACCGCACGCCCGCGGCTCTCGCGAAGCTGCTGCCCGAACCGGGCGACTCGCCCGCGCAGAACGGGCGACTCGCGGGTACTGGTGTGTCCGGGCCGGGCGACTCGGGCGCGGAAAACGGGCGACTCGCGGGGGTCGGGGTGCCTGCAGAAGTGGGCGACTCGCACGCCCAGAACGGGCGACTCGCGGGGAGGGGGGTGCGCTCGGAGGGGGTGGGGGCGGTGCCGCCGCTGCCGATCGTGGAGCGGTTCGCCTCGTGGGGCGGCCCGATCGGCCGGTTCCGGCAGTCGATGCTGGTCACCGTGCCCGCCGAGGCCACGCTCGACCGCCTCGGTGCCGCAGTGCAGGCCCTGCTCGACACCCACGACGCGCTGCGCCTGCGCCTCACCCGGCACGCCCCCGGGCTGTGGGACCTGCACGTCCGGGAGCCCGGTGCCGTGTCCGTTGCCGACGTGCTGCGCCGGGTCGAGGTCACCGGGCCGGCGCCCGAAGCGCTGCGCGCCGCGATCGCCGAGGCCGCCACCGCAGCGGCCGACCGGCTCGACCCCGACGCCGGTGCCGTGCTGCAGGCAGTCTGGTTCGACGTCGGCACCGCCGAACCCGGGCGGCTGCTGCTCGTGGCCCACCACCTCGCCGTCGACGGGGTTTCCTGGCGGATCCTGCTGGAGGATCTGGCCGTCGCGTTCGCCGGTGGTGCGCCCACCCCGGTCGGGACCTCGCTGCGTTCCTTCGCCAGGGCCGCGGCCGAGCAGGCCCACGAACGCCTCGGCGAGCTGGAGCACTGGTGGGCCACGGCCACGCCGGGCGGCGACCTCGTGGCGGGGGTGACGGCGTCGGGCACCGCCGGCGGCACCGCGGACCACGTCGTCGAGCTGTCCCCGGCCGCCACCACGCCCCTGCTGACCGTCGTGCCCGCCGCCGCAGGCACAGGGGTCACCGAGGTGCTCGCCGCCGCACTCGCGGCCGCGGTGGGTCGCCGTCGCGGACCCGGCCCGCTGCTGGTCGACCTGGAGCGCCACGGCCGCGAGCCACTGACCCCCGAGACCGACCTGTCCCGCACGGTCGGCTGGTTCACCTCCGTCGCACCCGTCCGGCTCACCGCCGACCCGGACCCGGCCGTCGCGCTCGCGGGCGCCACCGAGGCACTGGCCGCCGCCCCGGACGGGGGCTTCGGGTACGGCCTCCTGCGCTACGCGAACGCCCGCACCGCCCCGCTGCTGGCCGCCACCGCACCGGCGCAGGTGCTCTTCAACTACCTCGGCCGGGTCGACGCGCGCCCCGGGCCCTGGACGGTGGCTCCGGAGTCGGACCTGCTCGACGACCGCCCCGACGACGACCTCGGCGTCCCGTACGCGCTGATGGTCAACGCGGTGTGCCGGGACACGGGCGACGGCCCCCGGCTGCGGATCCGCCTCACCCACCTGGTCGACGTGCTGCCCGCGGACGAGGTGTCGCGGCTGGGTGCGGACCTCGTGGCGGCGCTGGACGAGCTGGTGGCCGGATCCACCCAGGCGACGGCGCCCGCGGACGCGGTGGACCAGACCGATCTGGTCGACCTGGTGGACCTGACCGACGGCGAGCTCGAACGGGTCCGCGCACTGTGCCCCGGCGGGGTGGAGCAGGTGTGGCCGCTGTCCCCGTTGCAGGAAGGGCTGTTCTTCCACGCCGCGCTGGACTCCGGCAGCGACGCCTACACGGCACAGTTCTCCCTCGACCTCGACCACCGTCTGGACGCCGCCCGGCTGCGCGCGGCGGCCGTCGAGTTCATGGCGCGCAACCCGACGCTGCGTGCGGGGTTCACCGACGCCGGGCTGCGCGCGCCGGTGCAGTTCGTGGCCGCGGCGCTGAAGGCGCCGCTCACCGAGGTCGACCTCGCCGAGCTGCCCGAACCCGAGCGCCTCGAACGGGCGGAGGAGCTCGCCGCGCAGGACCGGACCCGGCCCTTCGACGTCGCGTGCCCCCCGCTGTGGCGGCTGCTGCTGATCCACCTGGGCCCCGACCGGTCGCGGCTGGTGATCAACCGGCAGGTGCTGCTGTGGGACGGCTGGTCGGGCGCGCTGGTGATCGACCAGCTCCTCGGCCTCTACCACCACGGCGCCGCGGCCACGCCCGTCCCGGCGGGCGACTACCGCGACTTCTTGCGCTGGCTGGCCGAGCGCGACGTCCCGGCCGCCGAACGCGCCTGGCGTGATGCGCTGGCCGGGTTCACCGAACCGACCGTGCTGGTCCCGGCGGCCCGTGGCCTCGCCCCGGTCGGGCCGCGGCGGCGCACCACCGTGCTGCCCGACGCCTCGGCCCGGGCCGTCCGTGACCTCGCGCGCCGCAGCGGCGTCACCCTCAACACCGTGCTGACCGGCGCGCTCGCGCTGGTTCTCGGCGCCGTCACCGGCCGCTCCGACGTGGTCTTCGGCACCACGGTCGCCGGCCGGCCGCCGGAGGTGCCCGGTCTCGACGAGGTGATCGGGCTCTTCCTCAACACGGTGCCGGTGCGGGTCACGCTCGACCCGCGCGAGACCCTGGCCCAGCTGCTGCGCCGCGCCCAGGACGAGCGGCTGGACCTGATGGACCACGAGCACCTCGGCCTGGGTGCCGTGCAGCGGGCCGCCGGCCAGACCCAGCTGTTCGACGTGCTCTTCGTCCTGCAGAACTTCATCGACGAGACCGCGAGCAGCCGCTCGCAGGCCGAGTTCGGGATCACCGGCGGCAGCAGCCTCGACCACACCCACTACCCCCTGACGCTGGTGGTGGCGCCGGGGGAGCAGATCGGCGTCCGGCTCGAGTACCGGTCCGACGTCGTCGACGACGGGTACGCGGAGGCGCTGCTCGCCCGGTTCGTCGGCCTCCTGGACACGCTCACCTCCACCGCCGAGCACACCCGCGTCGGCGCGGTACCGGTGCTGGGCGCGGACGAACGCGCCGCGATCGAGCGCACGGCCTCGGGGCCGCAGGGCCCGCAGGACGTCGACACGGTCGCCGACCTGCTCGCCGTCCAGGCGGCCGCCACGCCGGACGCGCTCGCGGTCGTGTGCGGGGACCAGCGGCTCACCTACGCCGAGCTGGACGGCCGGGTCAACCGGCTCGCGCGGCTCCTGCTCACCCACGGTGCCGGGCCGGAGCGGGTGGTGGCCATCGGCGTGCCGCGCTCCGTCGACACCGTGGTCGCGCTGTTCGCGGTGCTGCGCACCGGTTCGGCCTACCTGCCGCTGGAGCTCGACCACCCCACCGACCGGCTGGCCGCGATCCTCTCCGACGCCGAGCCGCTGCTGCTGCTCTCCACCAGCGGAGTGAGTGCCCGCTTCGCCGGCACCGCACCGCTGCTCCTGCTCGACACCCTCGCGGTGCGGACCGAGCTGGCCACTCTCTCTCACACGGCGATCGACGACGCCGACCTCGGCGCGTTCTCCCGGGAGCGGGCGGGCCGGATGCTGCACCCGGCGTACATGATCTACACGTCGGGCTCGACGGGACGCCCCAAGGGCGTGGTCACGCCGTACCGCGGCCTGACGAACATGATGCACAACCACCGCACCGAGATCTTCGCGCCCACGGTGGCGGCGGCGGGCGGGCGGCGGCTGCGGATCGCGCACACGGTGTCGTTCGCCTTCGACATGTCGTGGGAGGAGCTGCTCTGGCTCGTCGAGGGGCACGAGGTGCACGTCTGTGACGAGACGCTGCGCCGGGACGCGCAGGCGCTGGTGGCCTACTGCGACACCCACCGCATCGACGTGGTGAACGTGACCCCGACCTACGCCCAGCACCTCCTCGCGGAGGGCCTGCTGGAACGCGGCGAGCGCCGCCACCGTCCCGCGCTGGTGATGCTCGGCGGCGAGGCGGTGTCGGAGACCGTGTGGAACCGGCTGCGCGACACCGACGACACGGCGGGCTACAACCTCTACGGCCCCACCGAGTACACGATCAACACCCTCGGCGGGGGCACCACGGACAGCGCGACCCCCACCGTCGGGCGGCCGATCCGCAACACCGCCGGGTACGTGCTCGACGGCTGGCTGCGTCCCGTGCCGGACGGCGTGCCCGGCGAGCTCTACATCGCCGGGGACGGCCTCGCCCGCGGCTACCTGAACCGGGCCGAGCTCACCGCGGAGCGGTTCGTCGCCGACCCGCACCGGGCGGGCGGGCGGATGTACCGCACGGGCGACCTCGTGCGCCGTCGCCCCGACGGCATCCTCGACTTCCTCGGCCGCACCGACGACCAGGTGAAGGTGCGCGGCTACCGGGTCGAGCCCGCCGAGGTCAGCGCCGTGCTCGACCGGCATCCGCTCGTCGCCCGCTCCGCCGTCGTGCCGCAGCGCGAGAGCGGGGAGGCGGGGCTGACCCGTCTCGTCGGCTACGTCGTGCCCGCCGCGCTGCCCGCCGACGTGCGCGCCGAGCTGGGCGCGCAGCAGGTCGGTGAGTGGAACCAGGTCTACAGCGACGAGTACACCGAGATCCCGGTCGCCGTGGTCGACGAGGACTTCTCCGGCTGGGACTCCAGCTACGACGGCGAGCCGATCCCGGTGCCCGACATGCGGGAGTGGCGCGAACGCACCGTCGAGCGGATCCGGGAGCTCGCCCCACGCCGGGTGCTGGAGATCGGGGTCGGCACCGGCCTGCTGCTGGGGCGTCTCGCCCCGGACTGCGAGGCCTACTGGGGCACCGACCTCGCGGCCCCGGTGATCGGGAAGCTGCGGGAGGTCCTCGCCGGGGACAAGGAACGGTTCGGCCACGTCGAGCTGCGCTGCCGTCCCGCCGACGACCTCGACGGCCTTCCGGCAGGCTTCTTCGACACCATCGTGATCAACTCGGTGGTCCAGTACTTCCCCGACGCCGGCTACCTCGACCGGGTGCTGCGCGGCGCGCTGGAGCTGCTCGCGCCCGGTGGCGCGCTGTTCGTCGGCGACGTGCGCAACGTGGCGGTACTCCACGCCTTCCACACGGCCGTCCAGCTGCGGCGCACCGACGACGACGCCGCGGCCACGCAGCGGGCCGTCGACCGCGCGATCACCATGGACAAGGAGCTGGTGCTCGCACCGGACTTCTTCACCGGCCTGGCCGCACAGCTGCCCGGAACCACCGCGTCGGTGCGCACCCGCCGGGGCCGGCACGTCAACGAGCTCACCCGGCACCGCTACGACGTCGTCCTGCGCCGGGCCTCCGAGGTCCGGTCGCTCGCCGCGGCGCCCACGCTGGTCTGGGGCGTCCAGCTCGCCGACCTCGACGCGCTGGCCGCGCACCTGGAGCGGCAACGGCCGGCGTTGCTGCGGGTGAGCCGGGTGCCCGACGCCCGCCTCGCCGGGGAGCTGGCCGCGGTGGCGGCGCTTCGGGCCGGCGACGTGACCGCCGCCCGCGCCGCCCTGAGCGAACACAGCGGCGTCGAGCAGGAGGACCTGCACGCGCTCGCCGAGCGGCTCGGCTACCGCCTGCACGTGACGTGGTGCGCCGCCCAGCCCGGCACCGTCGACGCCGTCTTCGCCACCGGCGACGGACCGCTCGCCGGGGACTACCTCCCGGCCGACGGCGGGCGCGTCGCCAACGACCCGACGGCGGCGCGCAGCGCGAGCGAGCTGACCGCCCGGCTCCGCACCGACCTGCGCGCGCAGCTGCCCGACTACATGGTCCCCGCCACGGTCGTCGTGCTGGACGAGCTGCCGATCAACGCCAACGGCAAGCTCGACCTCACCGCGCTGCCCGCGCCCGAACCGGTGGTGCGCCGCGGCAGCGGCCGTGCGCCCGCCACCGCGGTGGAGCGCACGCTGTGCGCTCTGTTCGCCGAGGTCCTCGACGTGCGGGGGGCCGAAGGGGCCGACCCCGGCGTGGGGGTCGACGACGACTTCTTCGCCCTCGGTGGCCACTCGCTCCTGGCCACCCGCCTGATCGGCCGCGCGCGCACGGCACTGGGTGCGGAGCTGGCGATCCGGGACCTGTTCGAGGCCCCCACGGTGGCCCGGCTCGCCGAGCGCGTCGGCGGCGCCCGACCGGCGCGGCCCGCGCTCGTCGCGGCCGAGCGGCCCGAGCGGGTGCCGCTGTCGCCGGCGCAGCACCGGCTGTGGCTGCTCGACCGGCTGGCCGAGGGGCCGGAGCGCGCGGCGGCCTACCACTACCCGCTGGCGGTGCGGCTGCACGGCGCGCCCGATGTCGCCGCGCTGCGGGCGGCCCTGGCCGACGTCACGGCCCGGCACGAGGTGCTGCGCACCGTCGTCGCCGAGCACGACGGTGTGCCCTACCAGCGCATCCTGCCTACTACCGACCCGGCCGCCGCGCCTGCGCTCGACGTCTCGCCGGTCTCCGCGGACGAGCTGACCGCGCGGGTCCGTGCGGTGGTCGAGCGGCGCTTCGACCTGGGCGCGGACCTGCCCCTGCGCGCTGTCCTGCTGGCCGTGGACGGCGGCCCGGAGCACGTGCTCCTGCTCGTGCTGCACCACATCGCCACCGACGAGTGGTCGGACCGGCCGCTGCTGTCCGACCTGGACGCCGCCTACGCCGCCCGCCGGGCCGGGGTGCTCCCCGACCTCGCCCCGCTGCCGGTGCAGTACGCCGACCACACGCTCTGGCAGGCCGACCTGCTCGCGACTCTCGGTGCCGAGCAGGAGGCGTTCTGGACCGAGGCGCTGGCGGGGCTGCCCGAGGAGATCCCGCTGCCGGTGGAGCACCCGCGTCCCGCGGTCCGCCACGGGACGGGGGGCCGCGTGCAACGGGAGCTGCCCGCGCCGGCGGTGGCCGCCCTGCGGGCGTTGGTCGCGCGCACCGGGACGAGCATGTCGATGCTCACCCACGCCGCCACGGCGGCGCTGCTGCACCGGCTCGGTTCCGGCGACGACATCCCGCTCGGGGTGCCCGTGGCCGGGCGGTCCGACGCCGCGCTGGAGGGCTCGGTCGGGTTCTTCGTCAACACTCTGGTGCTGCGCTCGGACCTGTCCGGCGACCCCACGTTCACCGAGCTGCTGGCCCGCACCCGGGCCACCGACCTGGCCGCGTTCGACCACGCCGACCTGCCGTTCGAACGGGTGGTCGCCGCGCTCGGAGCCCGGCGTGAGGCCGGGCGGAACCCGCTGTTCCAGGTGATGAGCGGCTACCACCAAGTGCCGCCGGAGCCGGACACGCTGCTGGGCCTGCCGGCGCGGCCCTACGACACGGAGACCGTGCACGCCAAGTTCGACCTGCACGTCACGCTCACCGAGCGGCTCGGCGACGGCTCGGTCACCCTGCTGCTGGAGCATGCCACCGACCGGCTCGGCGCCGACGCGGCGAGCGCACTGATGGACCGGCTCGTGCGGCTGCTGGAGCAGGTCGGCGCCGACTCCGACCGGCGGGTCGGCGCGCTGGACCTGCTGACCGCCGCGGAACGGGTCGGTGCCCTCGCTGCCGGTACCGGACCGGCGGTGGCCGTTCCCGCCGCCACCCTGCCCGGGCTGCTCGCCGAGCAGGCCGACCGCACGCCCGAGGCGCTCGCCCTGGTCGTGGACGGCGACGGGGAGCCGCAGCGGCTGTCCTACTCCGAGCTCGACCGGCGGGTCGACGCCCTCGCGCGCGAGCTCGCCACTCGCGGGATCGGCCGCGGTGCGCTGGTGGCGGTGGCGCTGCCGCGCTCCGCGGAGCTGGTGGTGGTCCTGCACGCCGTGGTGCGGGCCGGGGCGGCCTACCTCCCGCTCGACCCCGACCTGCCGGCCGAGCGGCTGGCGTTCATGCTCGCCGACGCCGCGCCCGCCGCCGTGCTGACCACCGCGGCGCTGCGGGCCGCGACGCCGTGGCCGCACCGCACCGGCGTGGTGCTCGCCGTCGACGAGCCCGGGTTCGCCCCGGGCGGAGCGGGACCCCGGCTGGCCTGTCCCGCCGGTCCGGCCGACCCGGCGTACGTGATCTACACGTCCGGCTCGACGGGCCGGCCCAAGGGCGTGGTCGTGCCGCACGCCGGCATCGTCAACCGGCTGGCCTGGATGCAGGACGAGTACCGGCTCACCCCGCATGACCGCGTGCTGCAGAAGACGCCGTCGAGCTTCGACGTCTCGGTGTGGGAGTTCTTCTGGCCCCTGCTCACCGGGGCCGCGCTGGTGGTGGCGCGCCCCGAAGGCCACCGCGACCCCGCCTACCTGGCCGCGCTCGTCGTCCGCGAGCGGGTGAGCACCGCGCACTTCGTGCCGTCGATGCTCGCCGAGTTCCTGGCCCACCCGGACGCGGCGGGCTGCACCGGGCTGCGCCGTGTCGTCTGCAGCGGCGAGGCGCTGCCCGGCGCCACGGCCCGGCGGTTCGGTGAGCTGCTGCCCGGCGTGCGCCTGGACAACCTGTACGGCCCCACCGAGGCGGCGGTCGACGTCACCCGGCACGCCGACGCGGGCCGCACGACGGGCGCCGGGGTCCCCATCGGCACGCCGATCTGGAACACCGGCGCGCACGTGCTCGACCTGCACCTGCAGCCGGTGCCCGACGGCGTGGCCGGCGAGCTGTACCTGTCGGGCGTCCAGCTCGCGCACGGCTATCTGGCCCGGCGGGGCCTGACCGCGTCGCGGTTCGTCGCCGACCCCCACGGGCGGCCCGGCGAGCGGATGTACCGCACCGGTGACCTCGCCCGCAGGTTGCCCGGGGGCGAGCTGGAGTTCCTCGGCCGCGCCGACGACCAGGTCAAGATCCGGGGCTTCCGGGTGGAGCCGGGGGAGATCGAGGCGGCGCTGCTCGCGGCTCCGGCGGTGACGGCCGCGGCCGTCGTCGTCGACGAGTCCGCCGCCGGGGAGCCGCGCATCGTCGGCTACCTGACGGGTGCGGGGGCCGACCCCGCCACCGTGCGGTCGCACGTGGCCGACCGGCTGCCCGCGCACATGGTGCCCGCGGCCCTCGTCGTGCTCGACGCATTGCCGCTCAGCCCCAACGGCAAGCTCGACCGCGGAGCACTGCCCGCCCCCGACCTCGCGGCCGGCCCGGGCGTCGAGGCTCCCCGCACCGAGCGGGAGGCGGTGCTCTGCGCACTGCTCGGGGACGTCCTGCAGGTCGACACGGTCGGCGTGCACGACGACTTCTTCGCCGCAGGTGGCACGTCGTTGTCGGCGATGCGGCTGGTCGGGCGGATCCGGGCGGCCACCGGGGTCGACCTGGCCCCGCGGGCGGTGTTCGACGCCCCGACCCCGGCCGGGCTGGCGGAGCTGCTGGCGGGCGCCGTCTCGGTATCCGGGCAGGGTCCGGTGCGGCCCCCGCTCACCGCCGCGGCGCAGCAGGGGCACCGGCTGCCGCTGTCGGCGTCCCAGCGCCGGATGTGGCTGCACTACCAGCTGCGCGGCGTCGACCCGACCTACGTCGTCCCGGTGGCCTGGCGGCTGCGCGGCCCGCTCGACGTCGCCGCGCTCACCGCGGCGGTCCGCGACGTCGTTGCCCGGCACGAACCGCTGCGCACGGTCTACCCGGACAGCCGGGGGCCGGACAGCCAGGGCATGGCCTTCCAGCAGATCCTCGCGGCACCGGACGTCCCGCTGCCGCTCGTGGAGACCGACCGGGCCGGTCTGGGCGCGCTCGTCGACGCCGAGGTGGACCACGGTTTCGCGCTCGACCGGGAGCTGCCGGTCCGGGCGCGGCTCTACCGGCTGACCGGCACCGACGAGCACGTGCTGCTGCTGCTCGTGCACCACATCGCCACCGACGAGTGGTCGACGGGCCCGCTGGTGGCGGACCTCGCCGCCGCCTACACCGCGCGCGCGGCCGGGTCGATCCCCAGCTGGGCGCCGCTGCCGGTGCGCTACGCCGACTACACGACCTGGCACGAGCGGCTGCTGGCCGCGGTCGCCGACGACCAGCTGGCGTTCTGGCGCCGGGCACTGGCCGGCCTCCCGACCGAGCTGGCACTGCCCACCGACCGGCCGCGGCCGGTCGAGCTGAGCCACGTCGGGTCCACGGTCCCGTTCGCGGTGGACGCGGCGACCGCTGGTCGGCTCCGCGAGGTGGCGCGGCGCCGAGGCGTCAGCATGTTCATGCTGGTCCACGCCGCGGTGGCGGTGCTGCTGCACCGCATGGGCGCGGGCACCGACATCCCGCTCGGCTCCCCGGTCGCAGGTCGCGGCGACCCCGCGCTCGACGACCTCGTCGGGTTCTTCCTCAACACGGTGGTGCTGCGCACCGACCTGTCGGGCGATCCGACGTTCGCGGAGCTGCTCGACCGGGTCCGCGAGGCCGACCTCGCCGCGTTCGACCACGCCGACGTCCCGTTCGAGGCGGTCGTGGAGGCGCTCGACCCGGAACGCTCGCTGGCCCGGCATCCGCTGTTCCAGGTGATGGTCGTGCACCTCAGCGGCGTCACCGGGCAGGCGCCGGAGCTGCCGGGCCTGGCGGCCGAGGTGGAGCCCGTGCAGCGCGCGGTGTCGACGTTCGACCTGTCGGTGAACGTGGCCGAGGTGCCCGACGGGCTGACGGGCACGCTCGAGTACAGCGCCGACCTGTTCGACCGCACGTCGGTCGAGCTGATCGCCGCCCGGTTCACCGCCGTGCTGGGCGCCGTCGCCGCCGACCCGGAGGTGCCCGTCGGGTCGATCGACGTGCTGACCCCGGCGGAACGCGAGCGCGTGCTGCACACCTGGAACGCCACGGCACTCCCGGTGCCGGAGCGGACGTTCGGCGCGCTGTTCGCCGACCAGGTGGCCGCGCGCCCGGACGCGGTGGCCGTGGTCGACGGCGAGCGGGAGGTCGGCTACGCGGAGCTCGACGCGCGGTCGCGGCGCATCGCGCTGCTGCTGCGCCAGCACGGCGTCGGGGTGGAGGACGTGGTCGGGGTGGCCGTCCCGCGCACCGCCGACATGGTCGCCACCGTGCTGGCGGTGGTCCGGCTGGGGGCCGCGTGGCTCCCGCTCGACCTCAAGCACCCGGCGGAACGGCTGCGCGGGCTCGTCGAGGACTCGCACGCGGCACTCGTCGTGGCGACCGCCGCGGTGGCCGACGACCTGCCGGTGGTCGACGGGGTGCCGACGGTGCTCCTCGACGATCCGGCGGTCGCCGCGGGGCTCGTGGCCCCGGTCGCCGACGACCGGCTGCCCGGTGAGCCCGCCGGGCTCGGCCACACCGCCTACGTGATCTTCACGTCCGGCTCGACCGGGCGGCCCAAGGGCGTCGCCGTGCCGCACGACGGGATCGCGAGCCTCGTCGCCACGGCGGTCGAGCGGATGGGCGTCGACGCCGGGTCGCGGGTGCTGCAGTTCGCCTCGGTCGGGTTCGACGTGGCCGCGTTCGAGCTGGCCATGGCGCTGTGCACCGGCGCCACGCTGGTGCTGGCGCCCGAGGAGGTGCGCACCGCCGACCACACCCTGACCGACTTCCTGGCCGCGCAGCGGATCACGCACATGGTGCTGCCGCCGTCGCTGGTCTCGGCGCTCCCGCCGGACTGCGAGCTGCCGGCCGACTCGGTGGTGCTGGTCGGCACCGAGACCGTGCCGCCCGACCTGGTGCCGCGCTGGGCCGGGAAGGTACGGCTCTTCGCCGCGTACGGGCTGACCGAGGCCACCGTCAACTCCACGCTCTGGTGTGCGGACCCGTCCCGACCTGGTCCTGTGCCGATCGGCGTGCCCGATCCCAACACCCGCGCCTACGTGCTCGACGCGCGGCTGCAGCCGGTGCCGCCCGGCGTGGTCGGGGAGCTGTACGTGACCGGACGCGGGCTCGCCCGCGGCTACCTCGGTCGCCCCGGCCAGAGCGCGGCGCGGTTCGTCGCCTCGCCGTTCGGCGCCCCGGGGGAGCGGATGTACCGCACCGGGGACCGCGCCCGCTGGAGCCCCGACGGCCTGCTCGAACACCTGGGCCGCTCCGACGACCAGGTCAAGATCCGGGGCTTCCGGATCGAGCCGGGCGAGGTGGCGGCCGTGCTCGGTGAGCAGCCCGGCGTGGCGCAGGCGGCGGTCGTCGTGCACGGCGCTGCCCGCACGGCCCGGCTGGTCGGCTACGCGGTGGCGGCGACCGGGGCCGATCTGGACCCGCGCGCCCTGCGCGACGGCGTGGCGCAGCGGCTCCCGGAGTACATGGTCCCGGCCGTGGTGACGGTGCTGGCCGACCGGTTGCCGTTGACCCCGAACGGCAAGCTCGACCGGCGCGCCCTCCCGGAGCCCGACCTCGGCGCCACCACCGGTCGCGGACCGTCGACCGCCCGCGAGGAGCTGTTGTGCCGCCTGGTCGCGGAGGTGCTGAGCCTGCCGGCCGTGGGTGCCGACGACGACTTCTTCGCCCTCGGCGGCGACAGCATCGTCGCCATCACGCTGGTCGGGCGGATCCGGGCGGCCGGGCTGCAGATCTCGCCGCGGCAGCTGTTCACCCACCGCACCCCGGCCGCGCTGGCCGCGGTGCTCGACGGGGACGCCCGGCTCGGCACCCGCGCCGTGCCGACCGAGGTGCCCACCCCGCCCGACCCCGCCACCACCACGGGTGCAGCGGATACCGACGACTCCGGACCCACCGCCCCCACTCCGGCGCTGGTGGCGTTGCGCGACTCCGGGCTCCCGGTCGCAGGCCTCGGCTCGCCGGTGCTCCTGGCGGTGCCCGCGGGCCTGTCCGCGGACCGGCTCGCCGCTGCCCTGCAGGCCGTCCTCGACGCGCACGAGGCGCTGCGTTCCCGGCTGGTGCGCCCGGTCGACGGGCCCTGGTACCTGGACGTCGCGCCGCGGGGGAGCGTCCGCGTGGCGGACGCCGTTCTCCGGATCGAGGCCACGGAACCGGTCGCCACCGAGGTGCTCGCGCACGCCCGCGCCGCGAACGATCGGCTCGACACGGAGGCCGGCCGGATGCTCCAGGCCGTCTGGTTCGACGCGGGCCCCGACCGGCCCGGCCGCCTCCTGCTCGTGCTGCACCACCTCGTCGTCGACGGGGTGGGCTGGCGGATTCTGCTGGAGGACCTCGCGGCCGCCGCGTCCGGAGGCCGTCCGGCGCCGGTCCCGGTGCCCTACCGCGAGTGGGCCGCCCGCGTCGCAGCCGATGCCACGAGCCCGCAGCGCGAGGCCGAACTGCCGCTGTGGACCGGGCTGCTGGGCGCGCCCACACCGCTGTTCGCGTCCCGCCGGCCCGGCGCCGATCAGGCAGCGGTCGAGCGGAGCAGGCCGGCGGCCGGCCTGCTGTCCGCGGTGCCCGCCGCGGTGCATGCGGGTGTCGACGACGTGCTCGTCACCGCCCTCGCGGTGGCGGTGGCGCGCTGCCGTGCCCGGTGGACCGGCGACGGCACGGGGCCCCAGGGCACCGGGCTGCAGATCGCCGTGCAGGGGCACGGCAGGCGCCCGGAGCAGGTCCGGCACTCCGGGGACGCGCCCGACGAGGGCGCCGACCTGACCCGCACGGTCGGCTGGCTCGCCGACGTCGTGCCGGTCCGGGTGGACCCCGGCGCGGTGGAGCCCGACGCGCTCGCCGCCGCGGTGGCCCGCGTCCGGGACGACAGGGCGGCACTTCCCGACGGTGGCGCCGGGTACGGCGGCCTGCGCTACCTCAACCCCCGTACCGCGGCGCTGCTCGCCGGGGCGGCGCGGCCCGAGGTGTACCTGAACTACGAGGGCCGGTTCAGCCGGGCCGAGGCGACGGACTGGGCCACGGTCGTCGAGAACGACGCGCTCTTCGCCGACTGGGGCGAGGACCGGCCCGCCGAGTTCCCGCTCAGCGTCCTGGTCCGGGTGGCGGACCGGCCGGACGGGCCGGTCCTCACCGCGCGCTGGATCGCCGCGCCGGCCGGCCCGTCCCCGGCGGAGCTCGGGGAGCTCGTCACGGAGTGGTCACGCGTCCTCGACGAGCTGGAGCAAAGGTTTGCCTAACTTAATCTTGGTTGCCATACTCCGCACGTTCGGCGCGGGCCGCTCGGCCCGTGTCTTCCGCTCCCCGCACGACCTGGAGGTCCGGGTGCCCAGGAGAACGAGGCCACTGCTGGCCGCAGCAGCCACCGTGGTGGTCGCCGCCATGTTGGCGGCCTGCGGTGGAACCGCAGGTCAAGGGGGCTCCCCGGCGCCCGACGCGGCGCCGCCCGCTCCCGCCGGAGCCACCGACCAGTTCCCGGTGACGATCCAGCACAAGCTGGGCACCACCACCATCCCGGCAGAGCCGAAGCGGATCATCGCCCTCAGCTACGAGGAGGACACCCTCGGCGCGCTCGGGATCACCCCGGTCGCCTACGGCTCCAACGACTACCTGCCCGGCGGGAAGTACCCGTGGCTGGCCGGCAAGATCGACCTGTCCGGCTCCACGGAGCTGAAGAACGTCTTCACCGCGCCGAGCCTGGAGCAGATCGCGGGGCTGAAGCCCGACCTGATCCTTGCCACGAACTACTACGGGCTGGAGAACTACTACAGCCAGCTGAGCCAGATCGCCCCCACGGTCGGCTACCCCGAGGAGGCGGGCACCTCCAGCTGGCAGGTGATCAGCCGGATGATCGGTAGGGCCGTCGGGCGCAGCGCCCAGACCGAGCAGGCGATCGCCGCCACGGAGGGCGACATCAGCGCACTCGCCGCGCGCCTGCCCGGGCTCAAGGGCAAGACCTTCAGCTCCAGCTTCTACTACGACCCCGGCCAGCCCTTCGCCGTGATCGACGACCCCGCCACGATCTCGGTGGCGCTCTACACCCAGCTCGGGCTCGTCCTGTCCCCGACGGTCACCTCCACCGTCAAGGACCGCTCGCTGAGCATGGAGCAGATCGGGTCGTTGGACGCCGACTTCATGTCCATCGGCTTCGCCACGCCCGAGCTACGGAGCTCGCTCGAGGCCGCCCCGGCCTACCAGGCGATTCCCGCCGTGCAGGCCGGCCGGGCCTACGAGGCCGACGCCTTCACCGCCCAGACCTTCAACAACCCGACGCTGCTGAACATCCCGTGGCAGCTCGACCAGATCACCCCGACGCTGGAGAAGGTCGCCGCCGGGGCGGCCGGCTAGATCGGTGCCGACAGCAGAGCTCAACGGGATCCGCATCGGCTACGACGTCCGGGGCTCCGGCCCGCTCGTCGTGCTGGTGATGGGGCTCGGCAGCCCCGGCCGGGTGTGGCAGCTGCACCAGGTCCCGGCGCTGGTGCGGGCCGGGCACCGGGTGGCCACGTTCGACAACCGCGGCATCGGAGCGTCCGAGCCCGGGCCGCCGGGGATGACCATCGACGACATGGTGGCCGACACCGCCGCGCTGGTGGAGCACCTGGGCGGCGGTCCGGCGGCCGTGGTCGGCACCTCGCTCGGGGCCCGGGTGGTGCAGGAGCTGCTGCTCGCCCGGCCGGAGCTGGTGTCGCGGGCGGTGGTGCTGGCCGGGCACGGCAGGCTCGACGCCACGCAGCAGGCGCTGTCGGCCGGCGAGTGCGCACTGCACGACGCCGGCATCGCGCTGCCGCCTCGCTACCGCGCGGCCGTCACCGCGCTGCACAACCTCTCCCCGCGCACGCGGGCCGACCCGGTCGCGGTGCGCGACTGGCTCGACCTGTTCGAGATGTCGGACCCCGCGGCCGGTCCGGGGGTGCGGGCCCAGCTCGCGCTCGCCGAGTTCGAGGACCGCGGGCCCGCCTACCGGGCGATCACGGTGCCGACGCTGGTGGTCGGGTTCGCCGACGACCAGATGATCCCGGCCCACCTCTCCCGCGAGCTCGCCGCCGCGATCCCCGGCGCCGAGTACGCCGAGGTCGCCGACTGCGGCCACTTCGGCTATCTCGAACGGCCGGACGAGGTGAACGCGCTGCTGGTCGGATTCCTGGGAGCGTGCTGAACAACTCGGCCCTACTGGGCGATCGAGGAGTGCTTCCCAGGCCGCGGCGAGTCACTACCGACGTCGTGGTCACCGACCACCGTGACACGAACTGCTGTTGCAGTACCAGGTCGACGTAACGCTCCTGATCTCCAGCGCGCGGGTCAGCCCTTCGCTTCGCGGACGTCCGTTCCCTGCTCGGCGAACGCCTTGAAGTCCTGCATGTGCTGTTGCGACTGCTTGCGGAAGGCACCGCGCATGAGAGGCCCTACCAGTCGCATCGGCAAGCTGCTGAACCGGTATTCGTTCTCTTGCGCCCAGAGGGTCGCCTCCGGACCGGATTCAGTCAGTCGGTCGCGCACGTCGCTCCACATGCCCTTGGCGACGATTTCGCGGGCGAAGTGGACGACGCTGTCTCTCGGGATCCCGTGCAGGTTCGCCGGTTCTCGGCGCGTGATGGTCTCGGTGCACTCCATCTTCTGCTGTCCCATCTGCATTACGACGCGCGATTCGGTACCGACCTGCCCGTGCATGCCGCTCAGCGGTTCGTGCAGCACCATGCCGCGCAGCCACTTCGGCAGGTGTGCGGGGTCGGCGAGCAGCTGGGCCACCCTCTCCCGCGGCAGGGCGATCTCGATCGAGACGGTGTACTTCATGGCGGAGCGCTCCAGGTTCTCCTGGCGAAGGATGCACGCTAGCGGCCTCGCCGTATATAAGTCCAGACTTATAGGTCTTCCGCCGCGCCAGCGCGCACGTCCACCAGGGGGTGATCATCCCGCCGGACAGGCATCAGCTTCTCACTACACGCCGAAGTGCCGTTGCAGTATCAGGACAGCACGAGCGCCCGGTAGGCGGCGTCGCGCGCCGCCAGCTCCGCGTGTGACCCCTCGGCGGTGATCCGGCCGTCCTCGACGGAGACCACGCGGTCGACCACGGCCAGCAGGGCCGGGCTGGTGGTGGCCAGGATCGTCGTCCGGCCGCGGCGCGCGGCCCGCAGCCCGGCGGCGATCCTCGCCTCCGTGACGGTGTCCAGCGCGGTGGTCGGGTCGTGCAGCACGAGCACGGGGGTGTCGCGCAGCAGCGCCCTGGCGAGCGCGACCCGCTGCCGCTGGCCGCCCGACAGCGAGCGGCCCTGCTCGGACACGGCGGTGTCCGCGCCGTCCGGCAGGACGGTGATCACCTGGTCGGCCTGGGCGGCGCGGATCGCGGCGTCCAGGTCGGCGTGCTCGGGCGCGCCGGTGGTGATCGTCTCGTGCAGGGTGCCCGCGAACAGCTCCGCGTCGTGGGCCGCCACGAGGACCGCGGCGCGCAGCTCGTCGGGGTCGAGCTCGGCGAGCGGCACGCCGTCGAGCTCGACGGAGCCGGCGGCCGGGTCGTGTTCGCGGCCCAGGCAGCCGAGCAGCTCCGTGGCGGCGGCCGGGTCGCTGACCACCACGCCGAGCAGCTCAC
Source organism: Pseudonocardia xinjiangensis (assembly GCF_050948425.1). NCBI lineage: Bacteria > Bacillati > Actinomycetota > Actinomycetes > Pseudonocardiales > Pseudonocardiaceae > Pseudonocardia > Pseudonocardia xinjiangensis. The sequence goes on from NZ_CP192009.1 coordinate 1,199,793, forward strand.
CGGGCGCGACGTCCAGGTCGAGCCCGGTGAGCGGGCCGCTGACGAGCCCGCGGATCCGCACCCCGCCGCGGACGGGGGACCGGGGAGCGGCGGTGCCACCGCTGACGGCGTGCGGCGTGCTCAGGAGCGCGGCGACCCGTTTCGCGGACGCCCTGGCCTGCGCCAGCGCCGCGTTGACCCGCCCGAAGACGTCCAGCGGCTCCAGGAGGAACTGGGCAAGGCCGACGGCGGCGACGAGCTGCCCGACGCTGATCTCGCCCGCGATCGCGAGCCGGCCGCCGACCAGCGCGATGAGCGCCAGGAACAGCCCGTTGACCACCAGCACCGCACCTTGGTAGCCGGCCTGCGCACCGGTGGCGCGCAGCGTGGCCGCGAGGGCGGCCCGGCTGGTGGCGGTGTAGCGCTGCACCGCGGTGCCCTCGGCGCCGATCCCCTTCAGCACGCGGACACCCGCCACGAGGTCGGCCGCCACCCCGGACGCCTGCGCGGCGCGTTCCTGCTCCGGCCCGCTGCGCCGCTCCAGCGGCTTGCCCAGCAGGTGCAGCAGGAACAGCAGCGGTGGGGTGCCCAGCAGCACCAGCAGCCCGAGCGGCACCGAGCTGCGCAGCAGCGCCACCGCCGCCACCGCGAGCGCGGCGAGCGCGGCGACGCCGTAGGGCAGCGCGAGGTGGATCGAGGCGATCCGTTTGGCGTCGGCCACGGCGACGCTCACCAGGCTGCCGGCCGGCCTGCCGGCTTCGGCGCCCCCTCCGGGGTGGAGCATCCGCTCCACCACCCACAGCCGCGCCTGCTGGTCGGCGCTGGCCTCCGCCAGCCACGTGACCCGGGCACCCGCGCGGTAGCAGAAGGACAGCACGGCGAAGTCGACGGCGAGCGCCGCCAGCACGGCCAGCAGGGCGGTGCCGTCCCCGGTGCGGACCGCGGCGTCGATCGCCACGCCGACGAGCACCGGGACGAGCGCCTCACCGATCTGGTGGCCGGACAGCAGAAGCGCCGCGAGGCCGAGCCGGCGGCGCTGGCCGGACACCGACGCGCGCAGCACCGACCGTGCCGTGCTCAGGGGGCCGCCCGCGGTCATCGGGCCTCCGACCAGGCGGCCCACAGCGTGGCGTAGCGGCCGCCCGCGGCGACCAGCTCCTCGTGCGTGCCGTGCTCGACCACCCGTCCGTCCTCCAGGACCACCACGTGGTCCGCCGCGGTTGCCTGGGTGAGCCGGTGGGCCACCAGGAGGCCGGTGCGGCCGGCCAGCGCCCGGTGCGCGGCCTGCTCCAGGAGCCGTGCTCCCGCGCTGCCCGCCTCGGCGGTGGCCTCGTCGAGGATCGCGACCGGCGGGTCGGCGAGGACGAGCCGGGCGAGCGCGAGCTGCTGGGCCTGGACGACGGTGAGCCCGTGGCCGCCGGCTCCGACGACGGTCGCCACGCCGTCGGGGAGCGCGTCGACCCAGGACCGGGCGCCGACGAGGTCGAGCGCCGAGTGCAGCTCGTCGTCGGTGGCGGCGGGCCGCGCCAGGCGCAGGTCCTCGGCGAGCGGGCCGGCGAAGACGTGCACCTCCTGGGTGACGAGCGCGACGGTGGCCCGCAGGACCGCGGGCCCCTGCTCGTCGAGCGGCACGCCCCCGATGTCGATGGTGCCGCGGTCGGGCCGGTGCACCCCGGCGATCAGCTTCGCGAGGGTGGTCTTCCCCGCTCCGCTCGCCCCGACCAGCGCGACGCGGGTGCCGGACGCGATCTCGAGGTCGATGTCGTCGAGCGCGTCGTGGCCCTCCACGTAGGCGTAGCCGAGCCCCTTCGTGCGCACCGTGGCGTCGACCGGGTGGACCGGCACCTCCGGCTCGCGCTGCTCCGGCAGGTCGGCCACGCCGATGATCCGGGCGAGGCTCGCCGCCGCGGACTGCACCGAGTCCAGCAGGAACAGCATCTGGTTGATCGGGCCGAACAGGTTGATGAAGTAGAGCGCCGCGGCGCTCGCCGTGCCGATCGAGACCGCGTCGGCGCGGACCAGGAGGAAACCCGTGGTGAGAACGGCCGCCACCCCGACGTACTCGGCGGCGTTGAGTCGGCCGAAGAAGGAGGTCTGCAGCCGCGTGACGGACATGGTGAGGTCGACGACCGCCTGGGACCGGACGCGGACCCGCTCGGCGTGCTCGCGCTGCAGCCGGAAGGCGCGCACCGTGGCCGTTCCGCCGATCGTGTCCAGCAGTTGCTGCTGCTGGGCGCCCCCCACCGTGCGCTGCTCGGCGTAGATCGGGCCGGACCGCCGCAGGTACCAGCGGGCCGTGAGGACCTGGATCGGCACGGCCAGCAGAGCGGCCACCAGGAACCGCCAGTCGAGGACGGCGAGCCCGACGAGGGTCAGCATGATCACCAGCGCGGACCGGGCGAACTGCGGGGCCGACACCCGGACGACCTCGCCGACCACGGACATGTCGCTGGTGACCCGCGCCGTGAGGTCACCCGCTCCGGCGGCCTCGATGCGTTCGAGCGGCTGGCCGAGCGCGCGGGCGACGAACCGCTCCCGCAGGTCGGCGAGCATGCTCTCGCCGACCCGGGTGACGAGCCGGATCCCGACCAGGGTCAGCAGGCCCTGGGCCAGCGCCACCCCGACGAGCAGGAGCACCGGCCCGGCGAGGGCCGAGGCCGGGCCGCCCGCCACCACGAGATCCACGACGGCGCCCAGCAGCGGGGCCACCAGCAGGCCGACCGCGGCGTCGGCGACCAGCGTGGCCAGTGCGAGCGCAGCGGCGGCCCGGCGCGGACGGAGCAGCTCCGCGAGGACGGCGCGGGTGCGAGCGGCCGGGGAGACGGGGAGCAGGGCGCGTGCGGGACCGGTGATCGTCACACTCACGTCGTGAGGTTACCCTTACCTCGCCGGAGGGAAATGCTGCCACCGTCCCGTTCGTCCGCTCCCGGGCGATGAGTCCGCGGCCCGGCCGGCGTCTACCCCTCATGCCCTTGTTCAGAGATCGTGACGCCCTCCCGACGCGCCTGACGGCAGGCAGAGACCTCTGGCCTGCTGTCCACTCCGAGCGGGCGGCCCTGGCGGCCGATCTCGCGGGGCTGACCGACGAGCAGTGGGCGACGCCGTCACTGTGCTCCGGCCTGTCGGTGCGTGACGTCCTCGCCCACCTGACCGCGGCGGGGAGCCTGAGCCCGGTGCGGTGGTTCGCCGGCGTGGTCCGCAGCCGGTTCGACTTCGACGACCAGGTGGCCAGGCGCCTGGCCGAGCAGCTGGGCGACACCCCGGCCGACACACTCGCCAGGTTCCGCGGTGTCGTCACCAGCACCACGGCCCCTCCGCTGCCGAGGATCGCGTTGCTCGGTGAGGTCGTCGTCCACGGCGAGGACATCCGGCGTCCCCTGGGGATCGAGCGCGACCATCCGATCGAGGTCCTCACCCGGCTCGCCGAGTTCTACACCCACTCCGACCTCATGTTCCCCGGCAAGACCCGGGTGGCCGGGCTGCGCCTCGTCGCGACGGACGGCCCCTTCACGACGGGCACGGGTCCACTGGTCTCCGGCACGACACTGGCGATCATGATGGCGACCGCCGGTCGCGCGGTCTACTGCGACGAGCTCACCGGCGACGGCGTCGCGACCCTGCGCATCCCGCGGTGAGTCACTGCTACGCCGCGCGGGGCAGGAAGGGCACTTCGAGCTCCTCACCGTCCTGCACCACCAGCGCGGTACCCGCCGGTACCTCCCGCCACATCCCCGGCAGGTCGACGAGCGGCTCGGAGACGATCACCCTGGCCTCGTCGGAGAAGTGCTGGAAGCGCTCGTTCTCGGGATAGAGCAGGCGCAGGTCACGCACCGACGAGCTGACGTGGAGCGTGTTCGCCTCCGTGTCGCTCGCATACCGGGCGGCGACGAGGCGCGCCCCGTCAGTGACCCCCACGGTCATCTGCAGGGGATGGTCGGACCCGATCCGCCGGCCGGCGGCCTCGATGCACCCCGCCATGCGCTCGAGGCCGCCGACCGGGTCCTCGGCCAGCCCGAACGTCAGCGCGAGATAGAACATCAGCTCCGAGTCGGTGGAGCCCTCGACGGCGGGGAAGAGCTCCGGGTCGACCTGCATGAGCAGGTCGCGCCGCACGCGGGGGAAGGCGTCGATCATCCCGTTGTGGACGAACATCCAGTGGCCGTACCGGAACGGGTGGCAGTTGGACTGCTGCACAGGAGTGCCGGTGGCGGCGCGGACGTGCGCCAGGAACAGCGGCGAGCGGATCTGCGCGCTGAGCTCGCGGAGGTTGTGGTCACCCCACGCCGGTGACGCGCTGCGGAACAGCCCCGGCCCGTCCGCCGTGCCGTACCAGCCGAGGCCGTAGCCGTCACCGTTGGCGATGGCGACGTCGGGGGCATGGCTCTTGCTCTGCTCGATCAGCGAGCGCTCAGGCTGGTAGAGCAGCTCCTCGGGGCGGATCGGGTCGCCGATGTAGCCCAGCCAACGGCACATGCGCCCGACTCTCGCAGGTGCGCCGGGCGACCGCTACGACCCGACGGGCTACTCCTGCCCCGGGGCGCGACCGCGGAAAGGGCGTGCGGCCCGGAGCCGCCGTCCCGATCATGACCGGATGGATCGTGCCCTGGTCAGCAGCATCGCCCACACGTGGCATCCCATCGCCGCGCCCGTCTCGCCGTCGAACGCCCGGACGTTGCTCCGGCGCCTCGGCTGCCCACCGGACGGCGACGTCGTGGACCTGGGATGTGGGCAGGGGGAGTGGCTCCTCGCGCTGCTCCACGAGCAACCCGGGGTTCGAGGGACAGGAGTCGACATCTCGGAACCGGCACTGGCCGGGGCGCAGACCAACGCCGGGCGCCGCGGCGCCGGTGGACGGATCACATGGGTCCATGCGGACGCCGCCACCTGGAGCGGGGGCGGGTACGACGCCGTCATCTGCGTCGGCGCGAGCCACGTGTTCGGCGGCCTGACCGCCACACTCGCTGCGCTGCGCGCACATCTGCGGCCCGGGGGCCGGGTGCTGTTCGGTGACGCGATCTGGGAAACGCCACCGAGCCCCGCCGCCCAGCGGGCGCTGGAGGCCGGTCCCGACGACTACCCGGACCTGGCCGGCTTCCTGGAGCGGGTCGCCGACCACGACTATGAGGTCGGCTACGGCCACATCAGCACGCTGGAGGAGTGGGACGACTACGAGTGGTCCTGGACCGGGTCGCTGACCGAGTGGGCGCTCGCGGAGAACACCACCGAAGCCGACCGGCTGTACGCCCTGGAGGTGGCGCGCAGCCACCGCAGCGGCTGGCTCGCCGGCTACCGGGGACAACTCGGGTTCGCGACCGTCGTCCTGCGCACCTGACCCAGCGGGCGTGGCACGTGTCCCGGTCGTGTCTCAGATTGAGACGGCGCCGGGTCCCGATTCTCGCCGCCGGGCTGTCTACCGTCGGGTCCACGGACGTTTCCGGAGGAGGACCGACGATGGCATCCGCGGTGCGCACAGTGATCAGCCCCGGCCGGTACGTCCAGGGGAAGGGCGCGATCCGGCTGCTGGGGGAGTACCTGAAGCAGATCGGCTCGACGCCGTTGATCGTCGCGGACGACCTGGTGTGGGGTCTGGTCGGCCACGACATCGAGGCGTCGCTGAAGGCGGCGGACCTCCCCGTGAACCGGACGGGGTTCGGCGGCGTCCCCAGCGCGCACGAGGTCGACCGGGTCGTTGGCGTGATCAGGGAGGCCGGGGCGGACGTGGCGGTGGCGGCCGGGGGCGGCAGCACCATCGACGTGGTGAAGGCGGCTGGCCACCTCGCGGGCATCCGCTGGGCGAACTGCCCGACCGTGGCCTCCACCGACGCCCCGTGCAGCGCGCTGTCGGTGATCTACACCGAGACCGGCGAGTTCGAGGAGTACCGGTTCTTCCCGAGGAACCCGGACCTGGTGCTCGTCGACTCCCAGATCGTCGCGAACGCGCCGGCATCGATGCTGGTCGCCGGGGTGGGCGACGCGCTGGCGACGTGGCTCGAGGCGCGCGCCACCGCCCGGTCGAGCTCGCACACCATGGCAGGCGGCCTGCCGACGCTCACGGGCACCGCGCTGGCCCAGCTGAGCTGGGACGTGCTCTGGGAGAACGCGCTGCCCGCGGTGGACGCGGTGCGGGACCACCAGGTCACCCCGGCCGTGGAGAAGGTGATCGAGGCGAACACGCTCCTGTCCGGACTGGGGTTCGAGTCCGGTGGCCTCGCCGCCGCCCACGCCATCCACAACGGGTTGACGGCGGTGGCCGCCACCCACGGGCTCGCGCACGGGGAGAAGGTGAACATCGGCTCGCTCACCCAGCTCGTCCTGGAAGGGGCGCCGACGAGCGACATCCGGGAGTTCGTCGAGTTCACCACGCGGGTCGGGCTGCCGACCACCCTGACGGAGGTCGGGCTCAGCGCGGACGACACCGACGCGCTGCGGACGGTGGCGGACGCCGCGACCCTCGAGGGCGAGACGATCCACTCGATGCCGTTCGAGGTGCGCAGCGACGACGTCGTGAGCGCGCTGGTCTCCATCGAGCGGTTCGCGACCAGGACACGCGAGGAAGCCGGCCTCCCGGCCCCGGTCCGCTACGAAGCCCACTGAGGCAGCGACTCGCGGGCGCGCGCGACATGGACACATGTTGCGGTTTTCGGGGCCGGAGAACAGCGACAGGTGTCCATGTCGCGGCCCACGCCGTGCGCCATGATCGTCTCGTGGACGAGCTGAAGGCACTGGCACAGCCCCTGATCCGGCCGGCGGAACCGGCTGATGCGGAGGTCGTGCACCGGTTCATCGTCGAGCTCGCGGAGGCCGAGCAGTTCCCCGGCCCGGTGCTGGCACAGCCCGGGGACGTGGCGGAGGCGCTGTTCGGCGAGCGTCCCGTGGCCGAGGCCGTCGTGGCGACGGTCGACGGGGAGCCTGTCGGGTTCGCGCTGTTCTATCCCACCTACAGCACGATCGCCGGCCGGCCCGGCATCCACCTGGAGGACCTGTACGTCCGCCCCGAGTACCGGGGGAGCGGGCTGGGCCAGGCGTTGCTCGGTCATCTCGCCGACCTGGCGGTGCGCCGCGGATGTGCCCGCCTCGAGTGGTGGGTGTTGCGCACCAACGAGCCGGCCCTGCGCTTCTACCGTCGTCTGCACGCCCGTGGGCTCGACGAGATCGAGGTGCTGCGGCTGGACGGTGAGGCCCTACGCGAGCTCGCGGCCGCCCAGGGTGACCGCGCGGCGGATGGCGTCGGCGGCATCCGTTCCGGCTCGGGTGGTCAGTGAGTTGAGAGCGGCCACGAGCTGCTTCTCCTCGTAGGTGAAGTGGGTCTCCAGCACGGCGGCCAGCCCTTCCAGCTCGGCCCGGAGGCGCCGGGCCTCGGCCGGGTCGGGCGTGGCGGTGCAGCGGTCGACCAGGTTCTCCAGGTTGTGCAGGATCGTGGTCACCACGTGGTGGTCCTGGGTCAGCTTCCGCAGCACCGGTGCGAGCTCGGGAACGTCGGCCGCGAGCACGGGGAAGGCACCGCTGTCCTCGCCCGTGTGGTGCTCGGTCAGGGCCGAGCAGAACGTCAGGCAGTGGGCCAGCAGATCGCGGGGCCGGGTGCCGTGGCCGTCCAGGTAGGAGTCGACGTCCTCACGCAGCAGGAGGAGCTCCTCGCGGAGCCAGGCGTGCATGTCGATCAGCTGGGTGCCGAACGACATCAGGCGGTCGTCGCGGCTCGGGGATGGGGTCATGGTCGTCCGAAGGTCCGGCGCCTCCATGCCCACGACGGTCTCCGAGCCGGGTGCACGCGACGCTGCCGGTGATCCGATCAGCTCGCTGCCGTCGCCGTCAAGACGGTGACAGGATCGGAGAGACCCTCCCCCGGCTTCGAGGAGACACACGTGAGCAAGGCGATCCTGGACGGCACGTCGTTCAAGCTCGGGCTCTTCTCCGCCAACTGCTCGTCGGGCCTGGCCGTCACGACGGTCCCCGACCGGTGGTCGGGGAGCTGGGAGGACAACCTGCGGCTCGCGCAGCTCGCCGACGAGGTCGGGATCGACTTCCTGCTCCCCATCGCGCGGTTTATCGGCTACGGCGGTGAGACGAACTTCCACGAGGGCGTGCTGGACCCGACGGTGTGGGCGGCGGGTCTGCTCGCGCACACCCGCCGCATCTCCGTGTTCGCGACGGTCCACACCGCGTTCAACCATCCGATCGTCGTGGCGAAGCAGTTGGCGACGGTCGACCAGATCGGCCGCGGCCGGGCCGGCATCAACATCGTCGCCGGCTGGAACAAGCCCGAATACGACGCGTTCGGGGTCGACCTGCCCGAGGACCACGACGAGCGGTACGCGCTCGCGCAGGAGTGGTGGGACGTGGTCGGGAAGATCTGGAGCACGCCCGGGCAGTTCGACCACGACGGCCGGTTCTTCCACCTGCGACACGTGGAGGGGATGCCGAAGCCGTTCGACGGTCCGGTGCCGGTGCTCAACGCCGGGTCGTCCCGGCAGGGCCGCGACTTCGCCGCACGCAACGCGAACTTCGCGTTCACGATCGTCGGCGGCCCCGAGGACGGCGCCGGGATCGTCCAGGCGGTGCAGGCGGCGGCCCGCGACACCTACGACCGAGCGGTCGGGGTGTTCACCCTGGGGCACGTGGTGTGCCGGCCGACCCGGGCGGAGGCCGAGGAGTTCCTGCACGACTACGCGGGCGAGCGGGCCGACTGGGAGGCGGTCGACAACCTCATGGCGCTGCAGGGACTGCACGCGCAGTCGTTCACGCCCGAGATGCTGCAGACGTTCCGCAGCCGGTTCGCCGCCGGCCACGGCAGCTGCCCGCTCATCGGCACGCCGGACGACGTCGCCGACGGGATCGAGCGGTTCCACCGGGCCGGGTTCGGCGGGATGACGCTGTCGTTCCTGGACTACATCGACGAGCTGGGCTACTTCGCGCAGGAGGTACTGCCCCGGCTCGAGGCGAAGGGGATCCGTCTTCCGGTCTGATCCCCGCTGAGCCACTACGTCACGCGACGGAGCGTCCCCGGCGTGCCCCGCGGTGCCGGGCCAGGCGCCGCAGGAGCGGCAGGGCGGCGAAGCCGACGCCTCCCAGCGCGACTGCGCCGACGCCGAGGTCGACCGAGACCCGGCCCTGTTTGGCCCAGTACACGTCCTGCAGGTCGAGCAGCAGCGCGAACTCGTCGACGATCAGAGCGAGGCCGGAGCCGTACGCCCCCGCAACCAGCGGGTGCCGCCGTACGCGGTCGTCCCCGCGGACGGCGACGGCCCCGACCCCGCTGAGCAGGCCGATGCCCCACATGTAGTGGTGGATGTGCGCCCCACCGACACTGACGTTCCGGAACGGGCCCTTCTTGTCCCGGATGCTGTAGGTGACCAGGCGGACCGCCGCGAAGGTGGCGGTGAACGCCAGCCAGGACACCAGCGTGGCCCGTTCCCCGGGGCCGAGGTCCTCGTGGAAACCGGTGCGCAGTTCGTCGACGGTGGAGAGGTCCGCGGCGCTCGACGGGGACGGTGCCGTTGTCGTCATCAGGCCAACGTAAGGCCCCGCGGCCGTCCCTCAGGGACGATCGCCGCTGAAACCCCTGGTAGTGGTGTGTATCGCAGCGCGATCGGGTGCCTGCTGATCGGCGGTGAGGCTGCCGAGCACGGCCAGTGCCTCGGCCGTGGCCGATCCGGGCTCGGCGCGGTAGATCTTCAGTACCACGTCGGGCGAGCCGTTGGGGCGCAGCGACTCGAAGACGAGGTCGAGGTCTCCCACCAGCGGGTGGCGGAGCTGGAACGTGTCGGACGTCTTGTCCTTGACCTCGGCCTTCGACCAGAGCCGGGCGAACTCGGCGCTGCGCACGCAGAGCTCGCCGACGAGGGCCGTGAGGTCGGCGTCGTCCGGGTCGAGGACGGCGGACGCGCGGAGGCCGGCGACGCAGCCCGTGGCGACCTTGTTCCAGTCGCGGTAGAAGGTGCGGGCGTTCTCGTCGACGAAGAGGAGACGGGCCAGGTTGTCGCTGTGGCGGTGGCCGGCGTACAGGGCGCGCCCCAGATGGTTGGCGCCGATGACGGTGTTGCAGCGGTCCAGCAGCACCGCGGGATGGCCGTTCCAGTCGGCGATGAGCGCCAGCAGGTTGGCGCCGACCTGCCGGTGGGCCCGCGCGGCGGCCGGCGCGGGGCCCGGGACGGCGACGGCGAAGAGGTAGCGCTGGGCGTCGGGCCCGAGCCGCAGCGCCCGTCCGAGCGCGTTGAGCACGCCGGCGGACGGGTGCTGCTCGCGGCCCTGCTCGAGCCGCGCGTAGTAGTCGAGGCTGAGCCCGGCGAGCGAGGCCACCTCCTCGCGCCGGAGCCCGGGAACGCGCCGGACGCCGCCCACGGGGAGGCCGACCTCACCGGGCAGGACCTGCGCCCGGCGGGCCCTGAGGAACTCCCCCAAGCGGTTCGCCTTCGCCACCTGGCCATGGTAGGCCGGGGGCACCCCCGGAGCGGGTGGCTCCGGAGGGACCTGCGACACCTCCACCGGGCGCGCGGATCAGCGGCCGATCGGGGTCATGTCCGGGTAGCGGGCGCCGACGGGCGGCTGCAGGGAGCGGAGGCGGCTGCGCTGCTCCGCGCTCAGCACGATGTCGGCCGCGGCGGCGTTCTCCTCGAGCCTGCTCACCTTCTTCGTGCCGGGGATCGGGACGATGTCGTCACCCTGGGCCAGCAGCCAGGCCAGCGCCACCTGTGCGGGCGTCGCGTCCAGCTCCTTCGCGACGGCCTCGACCTCGTCGACGATCCGCAGGTTCTGGGTGATGGCGGCCTCGGCGAAGCGCGGGTTGTTCCGGCGGAAGTCGTCGTCGGCGAACTGGTCGAGCGACCGGATCTGACCGGTGAGGAAGCCCCGCCCGAGCGGCGAGTAGGCGACGAGCCCGATGCCGAGCTCGCGCACGAGCGGCAGGGTCTCGGCCTCCGGGTCGCGCGTCCACAGCGAGTACTCGTTCTGCAGCGCGGTGATCGGGTGCACGGCATGCGCCCGCCGGATGGTGTCGGGCCCGGCCTCGGACAGGCCGATGTAGCGGACCTTGCCCTCCGCCACCAGCTCGGCCAGTGCGCCGACGGTCTCCTCGATCGGCGTGCCGGGGTCGACGCGGTGCTGGTAGTAGAGGTCGATGTGGTCGGTGCCGAGCCGCCTCAGCGAACCCTCCACCGCGATCCTGATGTTCTCCGGCGTGCTGTCGAAGCGGCGCACCGGCCCGGAGCCACCCGGCGCCTGCGCGTCGCGATAGGTGAGCTGGCCGAACTTCGTGGCGAGCACCACCTCGTCCCGGCGGTCCGCGAGCGCGCGGCCGACGAGCTCCTCGTTGGTGAACGGCCCGTAGACATCGGCGGTGTCGATGAGCGTGATGCCGAGGTCGATGGCGCGGTGGATGGTGCGGATCGACTCGGCGTCGTCGGTGCCGGCGCCGGTGTAGGCGCCTGACATGCCCATGCATCCGAGGCCGAGTGCCGAGACGGTCAGGTTGCCCAGTGCTGCGTTCCTCATGGACGCCTCTTTTCTGGTCGAGTGGTTGCGGGATCAGGTGGTTCGGAGGGCTCGGGCTCGCAGCGTGGTCACCAGCCAGAGCAGGAAGGAAGCGGCGCACAGGCCGCCGCCCACGATGCAGACCGCGTTCCAGCCGCCCGCCGCCCACAGGGCCGAGGCGACGACGGAACCCACGGCCCCGCCGACGAAGCTGCCCGTGATGTAGGCCGTGTTGACCCGGCTGCGGGCCTGTGGCGACGCCTGGAACATCTGGGCCTGGTTGAGGATGCGCTGCGACTGGATCGCGACGTCGAGGAGCACGATCCCGATCACGAGCCACGGCACGGAGAACCTCCCGATGTCGCAGACCGCCCAGGCCACCACGGCGAGCAGCCACGACAGGCCGGTGGCGCGGACGGACCAGCCACGGTCGTGCAGCCGCCCGGAACCCTGCGCGGCGACGGCTCCGACGAGTCCGGCGAGTCCGAACAGCCCGATCACGAAGGTCGAGTAGCTGTACGGCGGCCCGCTGAGCAGGAAGGTCAGCCCGGTCCAGAAGACCGAGAACGCGCCGAAGCTGACCGCTCCGTAGAGCAGCACGATCTGCAGGGTGGTGTCGCCGCGGACCAGCCCGGGGATCGAGCGCAGCAACGCGCCGTACGGCTGCCTCTGGCGCGGGATGTCGTGCGGGATCGTCCGGGCCAGTACCAGCGCGAGGAGCAGCATGACCACCGCGGCGATCACGAAGACCGCCCGCCAGCCCAATGCGCCCGCGATGAGCCCGCTGACGACCCGCGCCGCCAGGATGCCGGTGAGGGCTCCGCTGAGCACGATGCCGACCACCCGGCCGCGGTCGGCGTCGGTGGCGAGGTCGCTCGCGAACGGGATCAGGATCTGCCCGGCGACGGTACTGACGCCCACGGCGACCAGCGCAGTTACCAGGATGGCGATGCCGGGGGCGACCGCGCACGCGGCCAGGCACACCGCCGAGAGCAGCATCATCAACGGGGCCAGCCGCCGCCGGCTGCGGATGTCACCCAGCGGGACGATGAACATGATCCCCAGCGCATAGCCGACCTGGGTGGCGGTCACCAGCAGGCCCGCGGTGCCCTGCCCGACGTGCAGGTCCCGGGCGATCACGTCCAGCAACGGCTGGGCGTAGTAGAGGTTTCCCACCGCGGCGCCGCTGGCCACGGCCAGCAGCAGCACCACCCCCCGGGAGAGCGGTGCTCGTTCCACGGCGGCGGCCCCGGCCTGCCTGGCCGGAGCCGTATCCACACGTTTCACGTCGAGAGCTCCTCGTGACCGGTTCGAGAACGCGGGATCGCCGCTGGCGATCCCTCGATCCACGGTAGGAGCCGGAGAGGGCCGGTGGGGGGGTGAGCCGCACCCCCCGTGAGTGGCCTCCGTCGTCGACGGGCTACTCGTTGACGACCTCGAGCCGCCGGCCCGTGGTGAGCGGACCCAGGATGCCGACGTCCACCGCCACCACGACCATCGCGGCGCACACGATCGCGAAGAGCGCGCCGACACCGGCGTCGTTCAGCACGGGGACGAGGACGAACGGCATCGCCGCGGTCGTGAGGCGGGACAGCGCGTACGTCCCGCTCGACGCGGTCGATCGCAGATGCGTCGGGAAGATCTCGGCCTGGTAGATGTGGTAGGCGTTCGAGAAGACGTTGCTGACGGCCGTGTAGAGGAAGCCGAACACGAGGATCGTGAGCATCGAGTTCGAGAAGCCGAACGCCAGGCCGAAGACCGCCATCAGGAGCCCGGCCCCGACCACCAGGTACTTGCGTTCGACCCGCTCCACGACGGGCAGCGAGAGCGCCGACCCGATCGGGTAGCCCAGGTAGGTCACCCCGGTGAACAGCAGGGACTCCGAGATCGGATAACCCTTCGCCGTGAGCACGAGCGGGACCATCGTGCCGAACCCGTAGTAGCCGATGGTCTGGAAGATGTGGAAGACGACCATCATGCCCGTGCGCCTCTTGTACGGAGGCACCAGCAGGGCACGCGCGCCGGTCGGCACCGGTCGGGTTCGAGGGCGGCCCGCGTCCGCGGCGGGCGGGCTCGGCGGGGCGGGCCGGACGGGCTCCGACGGCAGGCCGTGTGCCTCGTTCTCGAGCCGGGTGACCACCTGGTCGGCCTCCTCGGTGCGCCCCACGGACTCGAGCCATCGCGGCGACTCCGGCAGTCCGCGGCGCAGGAGGAACACGACGAAGGCGCCGAGCGCGCCGATGACGAACATCCACCGCCAGCCCGCGACACCTAGCCACGTCGTCATGGCGAGCGAGTGGGCGAGGAAACCGAGCACCGGCACCCCGATGAAGCCGAGCGTGTAGGCCCAGGCGATGTACCGGCCGCGGCGGCGCGCCGGCAGCAGGTCGGTGAGGTAGGTGTCCGCGAGAGGCAGCTCGGCCCCGAGGCCGACCCCGGCGAGGAACCTCGTGGCGACGAGCCACACGGCGCTCATGCTGAACGCCCCGAGCAGGGAGAACAGCGAGTAGATGGAGAGGTTGAGCAGGAACGCGCCGCGCCGTCCGAGACGGTCGGCGAACCGTCCCAGCACGAGCGCCCCGACGAACATCCCGATGAACGTCGAGGAGAGGACCAGCGGGAGCTCGGCCTTGGAGAGCCCGAACTCGCCCACCAGCACGCTGCTGAGCACGCCGGTCAGGAAGACCTCGTAGAACTCGAAGAACAGGCCGAGGCCCACGGCGACGGTGGCCCGCCGCTGGGTGCGGGTGACCGGCAGCCGGTCGATCCGCTCACCCACCTCCCCTGGCTGGTCGCGCGGGGCCTGTTCGAGTGGCCCCCGTGTCCCACGTGTCTCGGTCAATCGATCCTCCTTGAACGGTCGGACAGTCGGACACATTGGTGGAAGTGGAACCCACGATGTGAACGTCGACTCACCATGCTGCGACCGCGAGATGGGACCGTCAAGAACCCGTGCCCGGCATTGTGGGACGCGGACGGGACAGACCGGACGAGCCGGTGGCGAACGCCCCCGAGCCCGGCCCCGGCGGTGCCGGGAGCGGTGTCCGGAGGGGCCGCGGAGGGATCGGCCGCGGGGATCGCGGGGTCAGTCGCCGGTGGCGGTGGCCCTGATGTCGGCGACCGGGGCGGAGAGGTTCTCGGCGCGCATCTCGGCGCGGAAACCGATGCGCCGCGAGGCGTCGCGAGCGAGCTCCATGACAGTCGGAGCCCACCGGCCGGCCTCGGCCGGGCCCAGCCGCTGGAGCGGGGCACCGATGCCCAGGGCGGCGACGAGCTCTCCGCTGAGCCCGAACACCGGTGCACTGATGGAGGCGGCGCCGGCGTCCCGCTCCTCGAAGCTGGCCGCGTAGCCGGCGCGCCGGATGGCGGCGAGCTGTCCGGTGAGCTCGTCGATGTCGACGGTCGTGTGCTCGGTGAACCTGCCCAGGCCGTGCCGGACCGCCTCCTGGCGCGCGGTCGGATCCCAGGCGAGCAGCACCTTGCCGGCCGATCCTGCGTGCAGCGGCATGACCATGCCCACCACGAACAGCCGGATCACCGGATGCCGGGACTCCGCGAGCGAGACGACCGTGCGGAAGGGGCCGTGCCGGACGTAGAGGCACGCCGTCTCACCCGTCCGGTCGCGCAGCGCCTGCAGCGCGGGCCGGGTGAGCCGGACGATGTCGAGGCCGAACGTGCCCGGCGCGGCCCACTGCACGAAGTCCAGGCCGATCCGGTAGCGGTCGTCGTCGCGGTCGAGGAAGCCCTCGACCACGAGGTTGCGGACCAGTCGCTGGCAGGTGCTCGGAGGCAGCCCGGTCGTCCTGATGATCTGCTGCAGGGTCAGCTCCGGCTGCTCGATGCTGAACGACCGCAGGATCTGCGTGATCTTGCGCAGCACGAGTACCGGCACCACAGACGTGCGGCCGTCATCGTCCGGCATGCCTTCACTCCTGTCCCGCTGTGAGATGACGCATCGTATCGATCTCTGCCTTGACGCCCGATCGTCGTATCCACATGCTAGATATCGAAGTCATATGGTGGGCGTTCAGGGATGACTGCATGACAATCCTGAGGGCTGCGGCACGCGACACCGCCCGGCGGCTGCGCGCAGGAGGAGTGACCTGAATGGACGCCGAGCGAGACGTTCTGATCACGGACGTCGTGCTCCGGGACGGCCTGCAGGACGAGCCCATCTCCGTCGCGCCACTGGACCGCGTCCGCGTCGCCCGCCGGCTGCTCGACGCCGGCCTCGTCTCGCTGGAGGTCGGTGCCTTCGCCAGCCTGCGCCGGGTGCCGCAGATGGCCGGGTCCGACGCGGTGCTGCGCACTCTCGTCGCCGAGAGCACCGCCGCGCTGTACACCCTCGTGTTCACCGAGTTCGGTGCCCAGCAGGCCGTCGAGGCCGGTGCCCGCTCCGTGCGGGTCGTCGTCTCCGCGACCGACCGGCACAGCAGCGCCAGTGTCGGCGTCTCCACCGCGGAGGCACTCGACCGCCTCGGCCCGGCCTTCGGGGTGTTGCAGGCCGCGGGCGTGACCGCCGAGGCGTGCGTCGCACCGGCCTTCGTGTGCGCGTTCGACGGCGACATCCCGCCGGAGCGGGCGGCGGCGACGGCCCGGCGGCTGGTCGAGCTCGGGGCCGTGGTGGTGCACCTGGCCGACACGGTCGGGGCGGCCCAGCCCGGCGCCGTCACGCGCACGGTCGCCGCGGTCCGCGATGTGGTTCCCGATGTGCCGCTCGGCCTGCACCTGCACGACACCCACGGGATGGCCCGGGCCAACGCGTGGACCGCCTTCCAGCTCGGCATCACCCGCTTCGACGCCGCGATCGGCGGTCTCGGCGGCTGTCCGTTCGCCCCCGGGTCATCGGGCAACATCGCCACCGAGGACCTCGTCCAGATGTTTCACCGCGAGGGTATCCGCACGGGCATCGACCCGGAGAAGCTGCGTCGCGTCCGCGACGAGCTCTCGGTCGTCCTCGGTCATGCGCCCCTCTCGGCACTGTCGCGTGTTCCTCCGGACGTGCCCGGAGCCGCCGGAGGTGACCCGGCGCGGTGCGGGCCGCCGCTGGTCCCATGAAGATCGGGACGCTCGTAAGCTCGAGGCGTGGGGCTGCCCGACGTGCTGGTGTGCGGAGCCGGCATCGCCGGTCTCACGCTCGCCTACTGGCTGAGCCGGCACGGGTTCCCGACCACCGTGGTCGAGCGCGCACCCGCGCTCCGGGCCGGCGGGCAGTCCGTGGACCTCCGCGGGGCGGGATACGCCGTGGTCGAGCGGATGGGGTTGCTCGACCGGATGGGCGAGGTGGCCCTCGACCATCGAGGGTTCGCGTGGGTCGACGCCGTGGGGCGGGTGACCGCCCGGATTCCGGCGGAGCTCTTCGGAACTCCGGAGCGGATGTCCAAGGTCGAGGTGCTGAGGGGTGATCTCGTCCGGGTGCTCCACGGCGTCGGCGTCGGTGCGGTCGAGTACCTGTTCGACGACACGATCTCCGCCATCGTGCAGGACGGCAGCGGCGTGACCGTCTCGTTCCGGAAGGCGGGTCGCCGCCGGTACGGCCTGGTGCTCGGGGCCGACGGCGTGCACTCCGTGGTGCGTCGCCTGGTCTTCGGCCCGGAGGCGCGCTGCGTCCGGGCCGTGGGCGGGTACACCGCGTGGTTCACCGCTCCGGACGCCGGTGATCTCGACGGCTGGTTCGTCACGCACAACGCTCCCGGTGGCCGCGCCGTCTCGCTGCGGTCCGGACGCTCGCCCGGTGAGTCGAAGGCCCGGCTGAGCTTCACCTCGGCGCCGGGGGAGCACGACCGGCACGACGTCGCCGCGCAGCAGGACCTCGTCGCCCGCCGGTTCGCCGGGGTCGGCTGGAAGGCCCCGGCGTTGCTCGGGGCGATGCGCGCGGCGCCCGACTTCCGGTTCGACTCGATCAGCCAGGTCCGCCTCGCCCGGTGGTCGCGGGGCCGGGTCGGCCTTGTCGGTGACGCGGGCTACTGCCCGACGCTGCTCACCGGGCTGGGGACCAGTCTCGCCATCGTCGGGGCCTACGTGCTGGCAGGCGAGCTCGCGACGGCCGGCGGTGACCACCGCGCCGGGTTCGCCCGCTACGAGCAGGTGTTGCGGCCGTACGTCAGGAGGGGGCAGAGCCTGCCGTTGGGCATGCACGGCTTCGCACCCACCGGTGCGGGCGTGATCCGGCTGCAGGCCGCGTCGATCCGCTGCGCGACGAGCCGGCCGTTGCGTGGTCTGCTGGCCCGGCAGCTGGGCCGGGTCGGGCAGTTCGCACTCCCCGACTACGGCCGCGGCTGACGGCCTGCGCCGTGGCGCCGGGCCGGTAGCGTCATCCCGGCACCCGGCCGGCCCGCCGGGGCGTACGTGCGCCAGCACCCGGATTGCGATCGTCGTCACGCACCGGCGACAGGAGCCACGGTTCCAGCAAGGCTCGTTCCACCGCAGCCTTCTGCAGCCCTCGTACCCCGAGAGGAACCATGTCCGTCCCCACGCCAGACGTCCTCCCCGCACCGGACGCCACCGTCACCGTCGGCGCCTACCTCGCCACCCGCCTGCGCCAGCTGGACGGTCCCCACGTCTTCGGTCTTCCGGGTGACTTCAGCCTCGGCCTGCTCGACGAGATGCTCGCCGTCCCCGGCATCGAGTGGGTCGGCTGCACCAACGAGCTGAACGCGGCCTACGCCGCCGACGCGTACGCCCGCGGCCGTCGCGGGCTGGCGGCGGTGGTCACCACCTACGGGGTCGGCGAGCTGTCGGCCATGAACGGCATCGCCGGCAGCTACGCCGAGGACGTCCCGGTCGTACTGGTGAGCGGAATGCCACCCACGAAGGCCCGGGCCGAGGGTCTCCTGCTCCACCACACGCTGGTGGACGGCGACCACGACCACTTCGTCCGTGCCTACCGCGAGGTGACCGCCGCGGGCACCGTCCTGCGCGCCGCGACGGCGGTGGGGCAGATCGACCGGCTGCTGCTCACCGCGATCAACGAGGGCAAGCCGGTCTACCTGGGCATCCCCGCCGACGTGGCGGTCGCGCGCGTCCCGGCCGCGAACCTGGCGCTGCCCCTGCGCCGCTCGCCCAGCGACCCGACGTCGATCCAGCAGTTCCGGGCCGCGCTGGTGGCTCTGCTCGCGGCAGAGCCTTCACTGACCGTCCTCGCGGGGCCGCGGGTGCACCGGCGGCGACTGGAGGGCGAGCTCGCGAAGCTGGCCGATCTGCCGGGCGTCCGCATCGCGACGCAGGCGGGCGCGAAAGCCATGCTCGACGAGCGCCACCCCGCGAGCCTCGGCACGTACATGGGCGCCATGACCAGGTCCGCGGCCACCCGGGACGCCGTCGACGGCGCGCCGCTGCTCGTACTGGCCGGCACGACGCTGAGCGACGTGCTCACGGGGCTGTTCACCCACCGGTTCTCGCCGGAGGACGCCGTCGAGCTCGGCTTCGAGAGCGCCCGGATCGGCGCCTCCCTCTTCCACGGCCTGCACATGGACGACTCCTTGCGGATCCTGCACGAGGTGGTGGCCGAGCGGGGCTTCCCACCGTTGCCACCGCTGCCGAAGGAGCCACGGCCCGGCGTCCCGGATGCGCCGGACTCCGACGTGCTGACGCAGGGCCAGTTCTGGGCGGAGGTCCAGCAGTGGATGCCCGAGGGGGTGACCGCGATCGCCGACGCCGGTACCGCCCTGTTCGGGGCGCTGGCCCTGCACATGCCGCACAACTCCGACCTGCTGGCCCAACCCGTCTGGTCGTCGATCGGGTACACCCTGCCCGCGACCCTCGGCATCTCTCTCGCCGTGCCGGAGCACCGCAGCGTGCTGTTCATCGGTGACGGTGCCGCACAGCTGACCATCCAGGAGCTGGCCACGATCCTGCACGGTGGGCACACGCCGATCATCGTGCTCATCAACAACGCCGGGTACACGATCGAGCGGGCCATCCAGAGCCCGCATGCGGTCTACCAGGACATCACCAGCTGGGACTGGGCGGCACTGCCGTCCGTGCTCGCCCCCGGAGTACCGGTGCTCACCACGACGGTCCGCACCCGGGAGGCCCTGGCCCTGGCACTCGTGCAGGCCCGGGAGTGCACCGACCGGCTGGTGCTCGTCGAGGCGGTCCTCGACCCGTCCGACGCCCCCGAGCTCCTCGTCGAGCTGGGCCGCGGCGCCGCGCGCGCGAACGGGGCGCCGCCACCCGCCGGGTGACCGATGTCCCATTCGGAAATGCTCCTCGCCGGCCAGGTAGTTGTAGCGTGCTAACTACCTAGCGAGCTTCTTGGGGTGGACATGCCCGAACTTGACCGGCGCCACAAGACGGCGATCCTGTGGATCTGTTGCATGGGGCTGTTCATCGTCGGGTTGGACAACACGATCGTCAACCTGGCCCTGCCCTCGATCGGCCGCGAGCTCCAGGCCTCGGTGTCGAGCCTGCAGTGGGTGATCGACGCCTACACCGTCGTGCTCGCGAGCCTGCTCATGCTGGCGGGCTCGACGGGCGACCGGTTCGGTCGCAAGCGCGTGTTCCAGATCGGTCTGGTCCTGTTCAGCCTCGGATCGCTGCTGTGCAGCATCGCGCCCGGCATCGGGCTGCTGATCGTGTTCCGGATGCTGCAGGCCGTCGGCGGCTCGATGTTGAACCCGGTCGCGTTGTCGATCATCACGAACACGTTCACCGAGCGCCGCGAGCGGGCGAAGGCCATCGGCGTCTGGGGCTCGGTCGTCGGGCTGAGCTGGGCGCTCGGCCCGTTGTTCGGCGGCGTGCTGGTGGACAGCATCGGCTGGCGGTCGGTCTTCTGGATCAACGTGCCGATCGGGATCGCCGCCGTGCTGCTCGTGGCCCGGTTCGTGCCGAACTCCCGGGCGGCACGGCCGCGGCCGCTCGACCCGGTCGGGCAGGTGCTGCTGATCGTGCTGCTGGCCACGCTGACCTACGCGATCATCGAGGCGCCCGGCCTGGGCGTCCGGTCGCCGTGGATCATCGGCTGCGCGGTCGTGACGATCGCCTCCGCGATCGCCTTCGTCCGCTACGAGCAGCGCAAGGACCAGCCGCTGCTGGACATCAAGTTCTTCAGGAGCGCCCCGTTCACCGGCGCCACGCTCATCGCCGTCGGCTCGTTCGGCGTGATGGCGGGCTTCCTCTTCCTCAATGCCCTGTACCTGCAGGAGGTGCGCGGGTTCACACCGCTGCACGCCGGCCTGCTCACGCTGCCGATGGCCGTCATGACGGCGGTGCTGTCGCCGATCTCGGGACGCCTCGTCGGAACGCGCGGCCCCCGGCTGCCGCTGCTGGCGGGTGGCCTGGCGATCGCGGTGGGCTCCTTCCTGCTCTCCGGGCTCACCGCACAGACGCTGCTGATGGTGGTGCTCGCCTACGCCGTGTTCGGGGTCGGGTTCGGCTTCATCAACCCGCCGATCACCACAGCCGCCGTCTCCGGGATGCCGATGGCGCGGGCCGGCGTGGCGGCAGCGGTGGCGTCCACGAGCAGGCAGGTGGGCGCGACGCTCGGGGTGGCGGTGCTCGGATCGGTGGTGACGGCCCGGATCGTCGGGCCGCTGTCCACCGGCTTCGTCACCGCGGCGCATCTCGGTTGGCTGATCATGACCGCGATCGGTGTGGCGATGTTCGTGATCGGCCTGGTGACCACCAGCAAGTGGGCACTGCGCACCGCTCAGGTGTTCGACGAGCCCGGCGACCGGCCGGCCGGCACGACGGTGGCCGCACCGGCGAGGTAGCCGGTCGGCCCCGCGCCGTCAGGGCGTGGCGAAGGCCGGGTCGCGCGGAGTGGCCGGCGCGCTCTCGGGCAGAAGGATCCGGTCGGTGCGCGTGTAGATGTTCATCGAGCCGTCGCGGATGAAGCCGGCCATGGTGAGGCCGCACTCCTCGGCGAGCTCGACCGCGAGCGACGACGGCGCCGAGACCGCAGCGATCACCGGCACGCCGGCCATGACGGCCTTCTGGGCCAGCTCGAACGACGTGCGCCCGGACACCGTGAGGACACAGCCGCTCGCTGGGATCCGGCCCTGCAGCAACGCCCACCCCAGGACCTTGTCGACGGCGTTGTGCCGCCCGACGTCCTCGCGCACGACCAGCAGGTCGCCGTCGGCGGTGAACAGCCCGGCCGCGTGCAGCCCGCCGGTGCGGTCGAAGACCTGCTGGCGCCGCCGCAGGGCGTCGGGCAGGCCGGCGAGCACCTCCGCGGACACCTGCGTGGGGTCGGCGGCGGGGGAGTGCCGCGACTTCAGGCGCACGGCGTCGAGCGACGCCTTCCCGCACACCCCGCACGACGAGGTGGTGTAGAAGTTGCGCTCCACACCGGGGTCCGGGGCGGGCACACCCGGCGCGAGCCCGACGTCGAGAACGTTGTAGGTGTTGCGGCCGTCGGCGTCGACGGAGTCGCAGTAACGCGCGGTGCTGATGTCCGCGGCACTGCCGATCACGCCCTCCGTGAGCAGGAAGCCGTGGGCGAGCTCGACGTCGTGGCCCGGCGTGCGCATCGTGACGGCCAGCGGCTTGCCCGCGACCCGCAGCTCCAGCGGCTCCTCGACGGCGATGGAGTCGGGCCGCCGGGTGGCACCGTTCGGGGTGACGCGCAGTACCGCGCGCCGCGCGATCAGACGCCCCATGGTCGTGCTCCCTGGTCGAAGGGCAGGAGACGCGCGGCGATCGCCGCGGCCGGGCCGGGGTCGACCACGGCGAGCGCGTCGGCGACCGCGGCCCCCCGGAGCATCGCCGGCCCGTTGTGGCCCACCGGCTCCGCGCCGTGGGGGCCGACGCGCACCGGGACCAGCCGGGTGCACACGGCGTGGCGGGGCAGCCCACCCGGAACCGGGGCCGCCACCAGGACGGGCAGCGGCTCACCGCGCAGCCCGCTGATGACGGGGACCGCGAGGGTCAGGAAGGCGGCGAGCGCGGCGAACGGGTTGCCGGGCAACCCCACCACCAGCCGCCCGTCGCGCAGCCGGGCCAGGGCCTGCGGGTGACCGGGACGGCAGGTCACGCCGTCGACGAGGAGGTCCGCCTCGAGCGCGGCGAGCGCCGGACGCAGGTGGTCGGCGGGACCGGAGGCCGAGGAGCCGGAGACGAGCACCAGGTCGGCGTCGGCGTCGGCGATGGCGTCGAGGAGCAGGGCGCGGGAGTCGGGCAACGCGGCGGTGGCCACCGCCCGGGCACCGGCGCCGGCCAGCAGGCCGGGCAGCATGGGGCCGATGGCGTCGCGCACCCGGCCCGGCCCCGAGGGCCCCTCGGAGACCAGCTCGTCGCCGGTGACCAGCGCGGCCACCCGCGGGTGCGGATGCACCGGCAGCCGGTCCAGGCCCAGCGTGGCGACGAGCCCGAGCACGGCGGGGTGCACCACGATGCCTGCCGGCAGCAGCTCATCGCCCGCCGAGCACTCCTCGCCGGCGCGGCGCACGTGCCTGCCCGGCGTGACCGACCCGGCGACCCGGCGACCGTCCACGACGGCGTCCTCGTCGGGCAGCACGGCAGTGGTGCCTGCAGGCACGGTCGCACCGGTGACCACGGCGAACGCTTCGCCGGCACGCAGCTGAGCGGGCGCGGAGGTGGCGACACCGACCCGGCCGACGAGCGTCCACGGCGCCGCGCCGCAGACCGCGTAGCCGTCCATCGCCGAGCGGTCCACCGGCGGCACGGCGGACGGCGCCACCACGGGCGCGGCCAGCACCGCCCCCTCCGCGTCGGCGATCGGGACCCACCGCACGGGCAGCGGCCGCGCGGCCGCGTGGGCCCGCTCCCGCGCGCCGTCCCAGGACAGCGACGTCACGGGCGGTGCGAAGGCGGTGCTCATCAGTCCGCCGGGCGGAGGAGCTCCGCCGCCCGCACGGCCATCGGGTCGAGCCCCTCGCCGCCGGAAGCGACGTGGGCCAGCAGCGCTGCCCTCATCCGCGGCTCCCAGAAGTCGCGCAGGTGCGTGGCCACCGCGGCGGCCGCCACCTCGAACGGCTGGTGGGCGAACTGCACGGCGACCTCGTTGGCCAGCCGCACGTGCGGGGGGACGGTGGTGGTAGACATCGTCAGTCCCCCGCCGTGACGACCGGCCGCTGTGCCAGCTCCTCGCGGACGGCGACCTGCGCCGACGAGAGCGCCACCTGCACAGCGGTGACCTTGTACTCGGGACAGTTGGTGGCCCAGTCGGAGTTGTCCGTGGTGATCACGTTGGCTCCGGTGACCGGGTGGTGGAAGGTCGTGTAGCAGACGCCGACAGGCATCCGTTCCGACACGACGGCCCGCAGCGTGGTCCGACCGACCCTGCTGGAGAGCGCGACCATGTCGCCGTCGTTGATCCCCCGCACCTCCGCGTCGTGCGGGTGCAGCTCGAGGAGGTCCTCGGGGTGCCATGCGGAGTTGGCCGTGCGGCGGGTCTGCGCGCCCACGTTGTACTGCGACAGGATCCGGCCGGTGGTGAGGATCAACGGGAACTTGCGCGTGCTGCGCTCCTGGGTGGGCACGTAGACCGTCTCGACGAGCCGGCCCTTGCCGCGCACGAACCCGTTCTCGTGCATGATCGGCGTGCCCTCGGGAGCCGCGTCGTTGCACGGCCACTGCACGCTGCCGACCTTGTCGAGGTGGGCGAACGAGACGCCGGCGAACGTCGGGGTGGTCACCGCGATCTCGTCCATGATCTGGGCGGACGAGTCGTAGTGCATCGGGTAGCCCATCGCCTGCGAGATCTCGCAGATGATCTCCCACTCCTGCTTGCCCGTCTTCGGCGCCATCACCGGGCGCACCCGGTTGATCCGCCGCTCGGCGTTGGTGAACGTGCCGTCCTTCTCGAGGAACGACGTGCCGGGCAGCAGCACGTGGGCGAACTTCGCCGTCTCGTTCTCGAAGAGGTCCTGGACGACGACGAGGTCGAGCGCGGCGAGCGCGGCGTGCACGTGCGTGGTGTTGGGGTCGGACTGGGCGATGTCCTCGCCCTGCACGAACAGCGCCCGGAACGAGCCGTCGATGGCCGAGTCGAACATGTTGGGGATGCGCAGGCCGGGCTCATCGAGCAGCGGCACGCCCCAGAGCTGCTCGTAGACGTCACGGGCGCCGTCGTCGGAGACGTGCCGGTAGCCGGGCAGCTCGTGCGGGAAGGAGCCCATGTCGCAGGAGCCCTGCACGTTGTTCTGCCCGCGGAGCGGGTTGACGCCCACGCCGTCGCGGCCGATGTTGCCGGTGGCCATCGCGAGGTTGGCCATGCCCATGACCGTGGTGGAGCCCTGGCTGTGCTCGGTGACGCCGAGTCCGTAGTAGATCGCGCCGTTGCCTGCGGTCGCGTAGAGCCGGGCCGCGGCCCGGACGTCGGCGGCGGGGACCCCGGTGATGTCCGCGACGGCCTCGGGGCTGTTCTCGGGGCGGGCGATGAACGTCTCCCACTCCTCGACGCCCTCGCAGCGCTCCCGCATGAACTCGCGGTCGGCGAGCCCCTCGGTGACGATGACGTGCGCGATCGCGTTGACGATCGCCACGTTCGTGCCGGGCGCGAGCTGCAGGTGGTGCTCGGCCTCGATGTGGGGCGAGCGGACGAGGTCGATCCGTCGCGGGTCGATGACGATCAGCTTGGCGCCCTGGCGCAGCCTCCGCTTCATGCGCGACGCGAACACCGGGTGGCCGTCGGTGGGGTTGGCGCCGATCACCAGGATCACGTCGGCCTTGGCGACGGACTTGAAGTCCTGCGTGCCCGCGGACGTGCCGAAGGTCTGCTTGAGGCCGTAGCCGGTGGGGGAGTGGCAGACGCGGGCGCAGGTGTCGACGTTGTTGTTGCCGAAGACCGCGCGCACCATCTTCTGGACGACGTAGACCTCCTCGTTCGTCGTCCGCGACGAGGTGATCGCGCCGATGGAGCCCGGTCCGTGCTCGGCCTGGATCTCGCGCAG
Source organism: Pseudonocardia xinjiangensis (assembly GCF_050948425.1). Classification (NCBI taxonomy): domain Bacteria; kingdom Bacillati; phylum Actinomycetota; class Actinomycetes; order Pseudonocardiales; family Pseudonocardiaceae; genus Pseudonocardia; species Pseudonocardia xinjiangensis. The sequence continues at coordinate 1,225,097 of NZ_CP192009.1, forward strand.
CCGCCGTGCCGTGAACTGGATGGCCTCGTCCCAGGAGACCTCGCGCCACGGGTCGGTGATCGACTCGCGCAGCATCGGGGCCATCACGCGGTCCGGGTGGCTGGCGTAGCCGAACGCGAACCGGCCCTTGACGCACGAGTGGCCCTCGTTGGCGCCACCGTCCTTGTAGGGCACCATCCGCACCAGCTCGTCGCCGCGCAGCTCGGCCTTGAACGAGCAGCCGACACCGCAGTAGGCGCACGTGGTGACCACCGACCGGGTGGGCATGCCCAGCGCCACCACCGACTTCTCCTGCAGCGTGGCCGTGGGGCAGGCCTGCACGCACGCGCCGCAGGAGACGCAGTCGGACTCCATGAACGACACGCCGGCGCCCGCGGCGACCTTCGAGTCGAAGCCGCGGCCCTCGATGGTGAGGGCCAGGGTGCCCTGCACCTCGTCACAGGCGCGGACGCAGCGCGAGCACGCGATGCACTTGGAGGCGTCGAAGTCGAAGTAGGGGTTGGACGTGTCCTTGAGCAGGTCCATGTGGTTGGCGCCGGCCTCGACACCCGACCCGTAACGGACCTCGCGCAGGCCCGTGACCCCGGCCATGTCCTGCAGCTCGCAGTCGCCGTTGGCCGAGCACGTCAGGCAGTCCAGCGGGTGGTCGGAGATGTAGAGCTCCATGACCCCGCGGCGCAGCTTCCCGAGCTTCTCGGTCTGCGTGCGTACGACCATGCCGGGCGCGACGGGCGTGGTGCAGGACGCGGGCGTGCCGCGCGCGCCGTCGATCTCCACGACGCACAGCCGGCAGGAGCCGAACGCCTCCAGGCTGTCGGTGGCGCAGAGCTTGGGGATGTCGAGCCCGGCCTCCTTCGCCGCGCGCATGACCGACGTGCCCGGTGGCACCGTCACGGCCACCCCGTCGATGGTCACCTCGACGGTGGCCGCACCCTCGCGGGCGGGCGTGCCGAAGTCGGGCTCCTTGAGCAGCGTCATCGCGCTCCTTCGCTACGCTCGGTCGTGGCTTCGACGAGTCGCTGTGTCGATGATTCGCTCGCGAGCTTGCTCATGGTGTGCCCCCGTCGCTTGTTCCTGTGGTGGTGGTCGCCGGGACGCCGAAGTCCTCGCCGAAGTGGCGCAGCGCGCTGCGCACCGGCAAGGGGGTGAGGCCGCCCATGGCGCAGAGCGAGCCGTCGGTCATCAGCTCGCACAGGTCGTCGAGCAGGACGAGGTTCTTCGAGCGGTCCTCGCCTGCGCGGATGCGGTCGATCGTCTCGACGCCCCGCACGGCACCCACCCGGCACGGGGTGCACTTGCCGCAGGACTCCTCGGCGCAGAACGAGAAGGCGAAGCGGGCCATGGAGGACATGTCGACGGTGTCGTCGAAGACGACGATCCCGCCGTGGCCGACCATCGCCCCGGCCGCGGCGAACGACTCGTAGTCCATCGGCAGGTCGAACTGCGTGGTGGGCACGTAGGCCCCCAGCGGGCCGCCCACCTGCACCGCGCGCACCGGACGTCCGGACGCGGCGCCGCCGCCGAGGTCCTCCACGAGCTCGCCGAGGGTGATCCCGAAGGCCGTCTCGACGATCCCCCCGCGGGCGATGTTGCCGCCGAGCTGGAAGACGTTGGTGCCCAGCGAGCGACCCATGCCGTAGGCCGCGTAGGCGGCGGCGCCGCCCGCGAGGATCGTGGGCACCGTGGCCAGCGAGAGCACGTTGTTGACCACGGTGGGGCGGCCGAAGAGCCCTTCGAGGGCCGGGATCGGCGGCTTGGCCCGCACCGTGCCGCGCTTGCCCTCGAGGCTCTCGAGCATCGAGGTCTCCTCGCCGCAGATGTAGGCGCCTGCGCCCACCCGCACGTGGAGGTCGAAGGTCAGCTCCGAGCCGAGGATCCGCTCACCGAGCCAGCCCCTGGCGCGGGCGATCTCGATCGCGGCGGTGAGCGTCTCGACGGCCTCCGGGTACTCCGAGCGCAGGTAGACGTACCCCTCGGTGGCGCCCACCGCGTGAGCTGCGATCGTCATGCCCTCGATCAGCGTGAACGGGTCGCCCTCGATCAGCATCCGGTCGGCGAAGGTGCCGGAGTCGCCCTCGTCGGCGTTGCAGCAGACGAACTTGATGTCCGCGGTGGCGCCGAGCACCGTGCGCCACTTGATCCCCGTGGGGAAACCGGCGCCGCCCCGGCCGCGCAGCCCGGAGGACACGACCTCCTCGACCACGGCGGCCGGCTCCATCGCGAGCGCGGCCCGCAGCCCGGCGTAGCCGCCGTGGGCCTCGAAGTCGTCGGCCGAGAGCGGGTCGACGACCCCGACGCGGGCGAACGTCAGCCGCTGCTGGCGGCGCATCCAGGGCAGGTCCTCGACGAGCCCGAGCCCCTCCGGGGTGGCGTCAAGCAGCCCCGCGGCGACGAGCCCGTCGACCTCCTCGGGCGCGACCGGCCCGTAGCCGACCCGGCCGGCGGGCGTCTCGACCTCGACCAGCGGCTCCAGCCAGAGCATCCCGCGGGAGCCGGTGCGCACCACCTCGACCGCCCGGCCCGCGGTGGCCGCGGCTGCGGCGATCCGCTCGGCCACCTCGTCGGCACCGACGGACCGGGCCGCGGCGTCGCGCGGGACGAACACCCGCACCGTCACTGCGTTCATCGGGCCTCTCCCAGCAGGGCGTCGAGACGGGCCGGGGTGACCCGGCCGTGGAGCCGGTCGCCCACCTGCACAGCCGGACCGAGCGCGCAGTTGCCGAGGCAGAAGACCTCGTCGAGCGTGATGGCGCCGTCGGAGGTGGTCTCACCGAAGCCGACGCCGGTGCGCCGCTTCGCGTGCTCGCCGAGCGCCTCGGCCCCGACCGCCTGGCAGGCCTCCGCCTGGCACACCCGCACCGTGGTGCGGCCGCCCGGGGCGCGCCGGAAGTCTCGGTAGAAGGTGACCACGCCGTGGACCTCGGCGACCGAGAGGTTGAGCACGTCGGCGATCACGGGGACGTCCGCCTGGTCGACGTGGCCGAGGTCCTCCTGCACCGCGTGGAGGATCGGGATGAGGGGGCCGCGCACGTCGCGCAGCGTGGTCGCGATGTGCCGCACGTGCTCGGCACGCACCGCCGCGAGATCCGTGACGTCCGTCGTCATGAACAAGACTGTCGCGGTCTGAGGTGTCTCAGGTCAAAGCAATCATGGCTATCCCGTGATAACCGCCGTCTATGAGCGACTTCGCACGTGCCGCCGCAGCAACTCGTCGAGCTCGGCCCGCAGGTCGACCTGCGCCGCCACATCGAGGACGGCCCGCGCGAGCATCGGCTCGGGGACGCGGTCGGGCAGCACCAGTCCGATGCGGTGGCTCTGCGCGGGCGCGACCATCGGCACGATCCGCATCCCGTCGGGCACCCCGAACAGGTGCAGCCAGGCGTGGGCGATGATCGTCGACCAGCGGTGGGTGGCCACGTGCGCGTACAGCACCGACACCGCGTCGGCCTCCAGCATCGGTTCCACCGCGACCCCCACCGCGGCGAAGGCGCGGTCGAGGATCCGCCGGTTCTCCATCACCGGGGACAGCAGGCACAGCGGCAGGGTGGCGACGTCGTCCCAGGGGGCGCTGCTCCGCTCGGCGAGCGGCGAGTCCTCGGGTGTGAGGAGCAGGTAACGCTCCCGGTAGAGCGGCACGGTCCGCACCGAGCCGCCGAGCCCCTCCCCGTCGACGTAGGTCATGCCGACGTCGAGCTCGTACTCCGCGAGCTTGCGCACGATCTCGCGGGAGGACAGCGACTCGATGGAGATCCGCACCCGTCCGTGCTGGTCGCTGAACGGCGCGGTGAGCAGCGGTGCCGCGGTGAGCGCCGTGGGGATGGCGCCGATGCGGAGCTTGCCGGTGAGGCCGCCCGCCATCCGGTCGAGGTCCTGGCGCATCGCGTCCTGGTCGGCGAGCATCCGGTGGGCCCAGACGACGACCCGCTCGCCCTCCGGCGTGAACCCGCCGAAGCGGCGCTCCCGCCGCACGATCTGCACCCCGAGGTCGGACTCCAGCCGGCGGATGGCCGCCGACAGTGCGGGCTGCGACACGTGGCAGGCGGCAGCCGCCCGCGCGAAATGCCGCTCCCGCGCCAGAGCGCTGAGGTATTCGAGCTGGCGCAGGAGCACCGGACAGGGATACCGGCGACGGCCCCGGAGCGCAAACAGCGCTGCGCGCTCCGTGGCGATGCCCGGGCGCCGCCGCCGAGCCGCCGGTCCGGGTCGTGGTGACGTGTGCCACCGGCAGGGGCGGGGCAATTGCCGATATCTTGCAGGAGCGTTCCCCGTGAAAGGTGTGCCATGACATCCCCGACCGTTTCTGCCGCGTCCTCGCGGTGGGCGACCATGCGTTCGGCGCTCACTCCCGCAGATCGGTCCGCAATAGGCGGGATGTTCGGGTTCGTGCTCCTTCTGCACCTTGTCGGAATCGTCGTTCTGATCGTCTTGGTGGTGCCCGCCCACTACGATCTCGGCAGCACCGGCACGTACGGGCTGGGCGTCGGCGTGCTGGCCTACACGCTGGGAATGCGGCACGCGTTCGACGCCGACCACATCGCCGCGATCGACAACACCACCCGCAAACTCATCGCCGGGGGCGGGCGACGCCCGCTGTCGGTCGGGTTCTGGTTCTCCCTCGGGCACTCCACCGTGGTGTTCGGGCTGGCGTTCCTGCTCGCCGTCGGGGTGAAGGCGCTGGTGGGGCCGGTCGAGGACGAGGGCTCGGAACTGCACTCGATCACGGGGATCCTCGGTGCCACGGTCTCGGGGGCGTTCCTGTGGATCCTCGGGATCCTCAATCTCGTCGTGCTCGTCGGCATCGTCCGGATCTTCCGGAGGATGCGCACCGGGGAGTACGACGAGCAGGAGCTCGAGCAGCAGCTCGACAAGCGCGGCTTCATGAACCGCTTTCTCGGCGGACTCACCCGCTCGATCTCGAAACCGTGGCACATCTACCCGGTCGGCGTGCTCTTCGGGCTGGGTTTCGACACCGCCAGCGAGGTGGGTCTGCTGGTGCTGGCGGGCGGCGCCGCGGCGTTCAGCCTGCCGTTCTACGCGATTCTGGTGCTGCCGATCCTGTTCGCCGCCGGAATGAGCCTGCTCGACACGATCGACGGCATCTTCATGAACTTCGCCTACGGCTGGGCCTTCGCCCGGCCGGTCCGCAAGGTCTTCTACAACATCACCATCACCGCGCTGTCCGTCGCGGTCGCCCTGGTCATCGGGACGATCGAGCTGCTGTCGGTGGTCACGGAGCAGGCGGGGATCACCTCCGGCCCGCTCGCGGCCATCGCCGCGATCCCCCTGGACTACGCGGGCTACGGCATCGTCGCGCTCTTCGCCCTGGCCTGGCTGGTCGCGTTCGCCGTCTGGAAGTTCGGGCGCGTGGAGCAGCGGTGGTCGGACCGGACCACGGACACCCCCTGACCCCGCGAGTCGCCCGTTCCCGGTCCGCGAGTCGCCCGTTCTCCATCTGCGAGTCGCCCCGCTACCGAGCCGTCAGTGGCTGGATCAGCCGGTTCATGCGCTGCGACGGCGTGACGCCGAGCTCGCGCTGCACCAGCCCGCGGTAGCGCTGGTAGTGCTTGAGCGCGCAGGCGCCGTTGCCCTCGGCGATGTAGACCTCGATCACGGCGCGATGGGCGCTCTCCCGGACGGGCTCGACAGCGACCGCGGCCGAGGCCGCCTCCAGTGCGAGGAGGTACCGGCCCGCCGCCATCAACTGCTGGGCGAGGCTCTCCAGGGTGTGCGTCCGCACCTGGTCCCAGCGCTCGCGCTCGAGGCGGAGCCACTCGTCGGACCAGTCCGGTAGCAGCTCGCGGGACAGCGCCGCGATGATCGTCTCGGCCTCGTCGCCGAGGCCGCCGCCGTCACCGATGTGCCGGATCCTCTCCAGGATCGAGCGCAGGTCCACCTCGATGCCCGGCTGAAGCCGCAGCCGGGCTCCGGTGGACTCGATGGCCACGACGTCGCCGATCCGGCTCGCCTTCCACAACGCCGAGCGGAGATTGGCCGGCGCACGGTTGCGGAGACTGTCGGGCCAGAGCCGTTCGGCCGCGGTGGACCGGTGTATCCAGCCGTTCTGGAGAGCGAGCAGCGCCAGCAGTCGCTGGGCGCCGAGCGGAAGGTTCACGCGGGTGTGGGCGCGGCCGATCTCCAATCCTCCGAGCAGGGAGAGCCGCAATGCGTTGTCCTGCAAACCTGCCCCCTTGAGCGGGTCTTTCGTGAGCCCCCGACCCGAACCCGTTCGATCCTGCCCAACTGATGTCGGGAGCACATCCACCACACGGTGACCGGGTCGTCACCGCATAGCCCACGCGGCCCACCCCCAACGGACGCTGTTGTGTCTCCGACTCATCTCTGAACCATTTACGGCCCAGGTCAGAGGGTGGGAGCGCGATGGTGGGGCGGATGGCGCCGCGCCCTCGGGTGTGACCTGGTCAATGGGCCGGCGACGTTCTGGCCACACCGGAACCACCCGTGCGGAACGCGGCTCGCCGACGCTCTCCGCAGTGAACAGCCGAGGGTGGCGGCGCCAATGGTGATCATTCGTCGCCGGCCCCGGTGCCAGGCCGGCACACACCCGGAGAAGGGATCAACGAATGACCAGGCGTGCTCTTCTGGTGGGGATCAACAACTATCCGGATCCGCGCAACAATCTCAACTCCTGTGTGGAGGACACGCTGGCGTTCCGGTCCCTGCTGCTGCAGACCTACGGGTTCGACTCGGCGGCGGTCCAGCTCCTGCACAACCAGGACGCGACGTTGGCGAAGGTCCGGGCGGGTCTCGACACCCTGTTCGCGGACGTGCAGGCCGGGGACCAGATCGTGTTCTTCCAGTCGTCCCACGGCTACCGCTACCCCGAGGGCAACACGATGGTCGAGGTCCTGTGCCTCTACGACGGGTTCCTCAAGGACACCGAGTTCGCTGGACGCACGCAGACCCTGCCGCCGGACGTCCTGACGGTGGTGCTCGACTCCTGCCACTCGGGGGGCATGAACAAGCTCTTCTTCCCGGCAGGCGACGTCCAGGTGGCGCGGGCCAAGGTGTGGCAGCCCAGCGCCGAGGAGGCCGAGCGGGACGCCCAGCTCTACGCCCAGGTCACCAACTTCAAGTTCTTCGGCCGCCGCTCCACGGCCGACAGCGGAGCGGTCGCGAAGAACCTCGTGCTCGACCCGGTGGGGGTCGCTCCGAGGAAGGACATCGGCCAGGGCTCGGTCGACCTCAACGGTGCGATGTTCGCCGCCTGCCTCGCCGACCAGACCGCCGCTGCCGGCAGCGCGCCGACGCAGAACCTGTCCGCCTTCACCTACGGGCTGGTGCAGGAGCTGAACCCGGCAATCTCACTCGCCGAGCTCAACCTCCGGGTCGGAGCCCGCCTGGCGCGACTCAACATGAGTCAGACGCCCACCGTGGAGGCACCCGCGCTGCACCCGGAGCTACTGACCGAAACCTTCATCACGATGCAGCAGCCCACGGGCACGCCGACCGACGGCACCGCGGGCCCTGTCGCGCCGGTCGTGAACGGGTTCGACCCGGACGCGTGGCTGCGCGCCCAGCTCGGCATCCCCGCCTGACCCCCGACGACCCACCGATCTCGTCTCGCAGGCCGGCGCCGGTCCGGCCGGATCTCACAGGAGGAACCATGACCGCGGTACTCGACCCGAAGCTGGAGCAGGTCAAGAAGCAGATCGAGGGCGCGTTCGCCAGCGCCCCCCTACCGGGTAAGGCCCACGCGCCGGGCATCGCCGTGCACGACGCCTCGTCGATGGCCTGCGCGATGCTCGCCGCGTACCACACGGCCGCTGAGGTGAACCCGGCGAAGGCGTTCCGGAGCAAGGCGTTCACCCCGCACGTCCGGCTGGCCGACCCGGCGCAGCTGCAGGACAAGGCCTGGTGGAACACCGTGCTCGACGTCATCCAGACCGTCGCGCCGGTCGTCATCAACGCGGTGAGCAAGGACTACACGGCCCAGCCGCCGCAGCTGGCGAGCATCATCCAGGCGTTGCCCGCGGAGCGGCGCAACGACCCGGGGTTCGTGGACTACGCCACCTCCGTCCTGCTCAACCTCGGACAGGCGACCGTGCAGGCCATGTCGGGGCAGAAGGACTTCCGCGACCCGAACGCGCAGATCCCGATCCCGCAGCCACCGCCGGGGATGGACAAGGGCTGGTTCGACGACGTCTGCGATTTCGTCAGCGATGCGGCCCCGGTCGCGCTGCCGATCATCATGAGCCTCCTCTAGTTCTGCGCCGGTGCCGGAGAGCCCGCCCCCCACACCCGCCGGTTCGAGCACCGGCCCGGACCCCGATCCGGTGCTCGAATCGGCGGCCCGGGCCCTGGCCGGTCTCGTCCAGCCGGACCTGACGGCGTTCCCCGAGCCACGGGTGTGGGAGGCGATGACCTCCGTGGTCGGGGACGGCGGGCAGGCGGGCGATGGCCTGGGGCGGCTGCGCGCCCGGATCCACGAGCTGAGCGGGGCGATGACGAGGCTCGAGGACGCCGACATGGCGGAGTTCGGCTTCCGGAGCAAGGAGTTCGGAGCGGTCTACCAGCGGTTGGTGGGGCTGTTCACCGAGCGGCTGCTGATCATCGGCCGGGGGAGTCCGCAGTTCCTCTTCGTCCCCCACCGACCGACCAGTGACGGGTGAGCCGGATGAGTGCGCGTACGTACCGGGGTGCCCCCGCGGGCCCGGGCGCCGGTCGGCGCTGGTCGGCGAGCCCCCTGCTGGTCGACGACGACGTACCCGGCGAGATCGTCCGCGACGTCGTCGAGACCCGTTCCTCGGACGAGGGTGACCTGCTGGGAGTGCTGGTCGAGCTCAACCTGACCGCGGGAGCAGTGCCGGGCGAGACGCTGGAACGGTTCCTGGTCCGGCACGCCGGGGTGCTGGACGCGCCCTCGTCCGCACGGCCCGCCCCGCGCCCCGTCGCCGCCGCGTACGTCCGGTGCCTGCTCAGCCGCGCCGAGATCCGGAACCTCCTGCGCGCCGACGACTCCGCGCCGCCACGCACGATCTTCCGGATCTGGCCCGACTACGTGATGCACGCGCAGGTGGACCGTTCGATCAGCACGATCAAGGCCGACGCCGCGGCGCGGACGTACGGCACGACGGGGGCGGGCATCGTCTGGGCGGTGCTCGACAGCGGCGTGGACGCCGAGCATCCGCACTTCTCGTGCGGGACACTCACCGACCCCGCGGTGCGGGACCTGCACCGGGACTTCACGTGGCTCGTCCGCGACGATCCGCCCCCGCCGGCGCAGGCCCCCGGACCGGCGCTGATCGACGAGCACGGCCACGGCACGCACGTCGCGGGCATCATCGCCGGCGCCGCGCCCCCGGACCGGCCGCCCCACCTGGCCGTGCTGGCGCCCACGACGGGCGACGACGGCGACCTGCCGCGGTGGACCGTCCGGGGGCTCGAGCCGGGCCGGGCCGTCAGCGGGATGGCCCCGCTCGCCCGCCTGGTCAGCCTGAAGGTCCTCGACAGCGCGGGCGGCGCTGCGCGGACCACGTCCAGCGCGGTGATCGAGGCGCTCGAGTACGTGCGCACGGTGAACGCGGGCGGGCGGCTGCTGCGGATCCACGGCGTGAACCTCAGCATCGGCTGCCCGTGGTTCTTCCGCGACTACGCCGCCGGCCAGAGCCCCCTTTGCCGCGAGCTGGACCTGCTGGTCGGTACGGGGGTGGTGGCGGTCGTCAGCGCCGGCAACGGCGGGTACGGGAGCGAGCGGGGCGGCGGGCCGCACGGGGTGCTGTCGAGCATCACCGATCCCGGCAACGCCGACCGCGTGATCACGGTCGGCGCCACGCACCGGGACAAGCCCCATACGTACGGGGTGTCCTACCTGTCCTCGAAGGGGCCCACGCTGGACGGCCGGCTCAAGCCCGACGTGCTGGCGCCGGGGGAGCGGATCACCTCGTGCGCCAGCGGCCGGTTCCGGGCGGCGATCCCGGCCCTGCCCGCCGGACGGGATGCGGCCTGCTACGCGGAGGACAGCGGTACCTCCATGGCCGCACCGCACGTGTCGGGTGCCATCGCCGCCCTGCTGTCGGTGCGTCCCGAGTTCGTCGGCCGGCCCGACGACGTCAAGGAGCTCATCACGACCAGCGCGATCTCGCTGGGCCGCGACCGGTTCTTCGAGGGGCACGGGCTCGTCGACCTCATGGGTGCGCTCGCGCGGATCTGACCCGGATCCGAGACAGATCTGAAAGGACACGCAGATGGCCAGTCCGATCGGCGGTTGCCGGCGCTGGGAGATCAGGTTCGAGAAGGACGGCCGTGTGCTCACCGACGACGGCCTCGCCGCCGAGATCGGTCCGGGGCCGGTCACCGACCTGGTGGTGTTCAGCCACGGGTGGAACACCTCGGAGAGCAGTGCCCGTGACCTCGGCAACGGCCTGTTCGAGATGGTCGTCGCCGAGCTCGCACCCTCGCGGCGGCTCTCCACCGGCCTCGTCACGGTCCTGTGGCCGTCACTCCTCTTCCCCGAGGACGAGCCTGCCGCCGACGGTCCCGTCGTCACGAACCCCGGGGACGCGCAGGGCGCCGAGGGCCCGCCGCCGGTCCGCCTCCCGCCCGGCGAGCCGTCCACCGGGGCCGAACTCGCGGTCGCCCTGTCGCCCGCGTTCCCCAGCCGACATTCCGAGCTGGCCCGGATCGGGCAGCTCCTCGACACACGGCCGCAGGACGCCGGGCGCCTGGCGGAGCTGCACCGCCTGGCCACCGGGCTCGTCACCACCCCGAACGACGCGCCGGAGGACGCCGGGGAGGTAGCGGCATGCAGCGAGCCGACCGCGGTGGTGCTGGACGCGCTGTCCGGGCTCGCCCCGCGTGCCGGGGACGCGCAGGGCCTCGGAGTGTTCGACACGCTCTGGGACGGCGCCCGGGAGCTGGTCCGCGTGCTCAGCTACTACGAGATGAAGAACCGCGCGGGAACGATCGGCCGGCGGGGCCTCGGCCCGCTGCTGGCCCGGCTGCAGGGGCTGCGGCCGGATCTGCGGGTCCACCTGGTCGGGCACAGCTTCGGCGCCCGGCTGGTGGCGTTCTCCCTGCTCGGGCTGCCCGCCGGGCCGGCGACTCCGGTTCGGTCACTGCTGCTCGTGCAGGGTGCGTTCAGCCACTTCTCCTTCGCCGATCCGATGCCGATCGACGGCGCCCGCCGCGGTGCGCTGGCCGGCGTCGCCGATCGCGTCGACGGACCGCTGCTCGCCACCTTCACGGCAGCCGACCGCGCCGTGGGCTGGTGGTACCCGAACGCCAGCCGCCTCTCGCGGGATGACGACCAGGCTGCCGCCGTCCCCGGCTACCGGTGGGGCGGGATGGGGTTCGACGCCTTCCAGCAGGCCCGTACCGTCGACCAGCGCCTCGAACCGCCCGGCACGCCCTACGGGTGGAAGGCCGGCACGTTCTACCGCCTCGACGCGACGCACGTCGTGAACCGGCAGCTGTCGTGGTTCGCCGGTGCCCACAGCGACATCCGCAAGCCCGAGATCGCCTGGGCCGCCGTCACGGCGGCCGGGCTCGCGGACGGCTGACCCGGAGCTGCTCCGTGCGGTGCGGCACGGAGCAGCCGGTGGTCAGGCGGGGACGATCAGCCCGGTGGTCTGCGTGCGGGCAGCGTCGAAACGGGCCTGCGCGTCCGCCCAGTTCACGACGTTCCACCACGCCTTTACGTAGTCCGGCTTCACGTTCTTGTACTGCAGGTAGAACGCGTGCTCCCACATGTCGAGCATGACCACGGGGACGAGCCCGATCGGCACGTTGCCCTGCTGGTCGTACAGCTGCACGATGTGCAGCCGGCTGCCCAGCGCGTCCCAGGCGAGTACGGCCCAGCCGGAGCCCTGGATCGTGGTCGCCGTTGCGGTGAACTGGGCCTGGAACCCGTCGAAGGAGCCGAACTGCTCGTCGATGGCGGCGGCCAGCTCGCCGGTCGGCTTGCCGCCGCCGTCGGGGGACAGGTTGTGCCAGAACACCGAGTGGTTGATGTGGCCGCCGAGGTTGAACGCGAGCGACTTCTCCAGCCCGACGATCGCGCCGAAGTCGCCGGACTCCCGGGCCGCGGCGAGCTTCTCGAGGGCGTCGTTCAGCCCGTTGACGTAGGTCTGGTGGTGCTTGCTGTGGTGCAGCTCCATGATCTCGCCCGCGATGTGGGGCGCCAGTGCGCCGTAGTCGTAGGGGAGGTCGGGAAGCGTGTACTCGGCCATGGTTCTCCTCTGCTGATGATGTGCAGTCGCCAGTATCTTGCAACAGGGAGAGCCGGGTGGCAGTGTGAGGTTCTCCGTTCCGGTGGTCGTTCTGGCAGCTCGACTCGGGATCGGCCGCGGGGCCCGACGCCAGAGGTGTCGGGTCCCGCGAGTAGCTGTGACCCGATCTTCCTGTGCCGTTCATCCGATCGTGCGAGCATGATCCCGTTGTGGCGTTGCGTCGCATCTGTGAACGACAGGGGGAGGACCTCGCATGCCTCGCACTTCCGCTCCGGTCCGGCGGGCGGTCCTCGTGGGGGCGAGCGTCGTGCTCGCCGCCACCCTGACCGCCGCCACCACCGGTGGGGGTGACGGTCCGGGTGACGGCGCTGCCGGCGCGCCGGTCGCGGTCCAGCTGCTGGCGCTCAACGACTTCCACGGCAACCTCGAACCGCCGTCGGGATCCAGCGGGACGATCGCCGGGGCGCCCGCAGGTGGCGTCGAGTACCTCGCCACCCAGCTCGCGCAGCTCGCAGGCCAGGTGCAGCAGGAGAACACGATCACGGTGGCCGCAGGCGACCTGATCGGCGCGTCCCCGCTGCTGTCGGCCGCGTTCCACGACGAGCCGTCGATCGAGGCACTCGGGCTGGCCGGGCTCGACCTCGCGAGCGTGGGCAACCACGAGTTCGACGAGGGTGCCGACGAGCTGCTGCGCATCCAGAACGGCGGCTGCCACGCCGACGGCTGCGCCGACCCGGACCAGCCCTACAAGGGCGCGGAGTTCCAGTACCTCTCGGCCAACGCGTTCGTCACCGACACCGGCGAGCCACTGCTGGCGCCGTACGCGGTCAAGGAGGTGGCGGGCGTGCGCATCGGGTTCATCGGCATGACCCTGGAGGGCACCCCCGACATCGTGACGCAGTCCGGCGTGGCCGGGCTGGAGTTCCGCGACGAGATCGAGACGGGCAACCGGTACGCGGCCGAGCTGCAGAAGCAGGGCGTCGAGGCGATCGTGGTGCTCCTGCACGAGGGCGGCACGCAGGCCGCCAACGCCGGGATCAACGACTGCACCGGCCTGCAGGGCCCGATCGTGCCCATCGCCGAGGGCTTCTCCCCGGCGATCGACGTGGTCGTCAGCGGCCACACCCACCAGGCCTACAACTGCGTGATCGGCGGCAAGGTCGTCACCAGCGCCAGCTCGTTCGGCCGGCTGGTCACCGACATCGACCTGCAGATCGACCCCGCCACCGGCAACGTGCTCACCGCCACGGCCACCAACGTCGTGGTCGGGCGCGACGTGCCCGCCGAGCCGGCCGAGACCGCGCTGATCGCGCGCTACCGCACGCTGCTCGGCCCGATCGCCTCGCGGCAGGTCGGCGAGACCACCGCAGCCGTCACCCGCGCACAGGAACCGCTCGTGGGGTCGCTGGCCGGGGAGTCGTCGCTCGGCAACCTCATCGCCGACGCCCAGCTCGCGGCCACCGACCAGGAGCAGGGCGCGGTGGCCGCGTTCATGAACCCCGGTGGCGTGCGCGCCGACCTGGACGCCGGCCCCGTCACCTACGAGGAGGCGTTCACCGTCCAGCCCTTCAACAACTACCTGACCACGGTGGACCTCACCGGCGCGCAGCTCGACTGCCTGCTGGAGCAGCAGTTCGTCACCGAGCGCACGCTGCAGCCCTCGGCCTCGGTGGCCTACACCGTCGACCCGAACGGCGCGGTGGGCACCGCGGCCGACCCCTGCTCGGGCACCCGCGTCGGAGCACTCAGCATCGGCGGCACGCCCGTCGACCCCGCGGCCACCTACCGGATCACCGTCAACAGCTTCCTCGCCGACGGCGGCGACGGCTTCTCGGTGCTCACCCAGGGCACCAACCGGGTGGTCGGCGGCCTCGACATCGACGGCTTCGCCGCCTACCTCACCGAGGTGGGCCCGGTGGCGCCGCCCGCCACCGACCGGATCACGGTGGCGTGAGGCCCCTCAGGCACCTCAGGTCGGGTACGACCCGCCGTCGAGGGCGATGACCTTGCCGGTCAGGTAGCCGTTGCGGAGCATGGCGAGCGAGAGGTCGGCCACCTCCTCGGTGGTGCCCAGGCGGCCGACCCGGATGTTCGGGGGCACCGGGTCGTCCGGTCCGAACGGCAGCATCCGCGTGCCGGCGATCAGGGCCGGGGCGATCGCGTTGACGGTCACCCCCGACCCGGCGACGCGCGCCGCGAGATGGTGGGTGAGGCCATGCAGGGCCGCCTTGCTCGCGGCGTAGTGCGGCCCGATCACCCCACCGGTCAGCGCGGCCACCGAGGAGAACAGCAGGATCCGGCCGAACCCGCGCTCGATCATCCGGGGCAGCGCCCGCTGGGCGAGGAAGAACGGTGCCCGGACGTTGACGGTCATGGTCTCGTCCCACAGCGGCCCGTCGACGTCCTCCCACGACGTCTGCGTGCCGGCGCCCGCCGCGGCGACCAGCACGTCGAGGCCGCCCAGCCGTTCGGTGGCCGCGTCGACGACCCGGGCCGGGGTGGCGGGGTCGGCGAAGTCGGCCTGCATCACCGCGGCGCGGCGGCCGAGCGTGCGCGCGTGGTCCGCCGCCTGCTCGGCCTCGGCGGCGTGTCCGCTGTAGGTGAGCAGGAGATCGGTGCCGCTCTCGGCGAGCCGCCGGGCGAGCGCCTGGCCGATGCCACCGGACGCTCCGGTGACCAGGGCCACCCGATCGCGCAGAACCGTGTCGATGCCGCTGTCGGCCACGTACGTCCTCCTGGGTCGTCCTGACGAGCCCCCGGACGTCGACGGTACGACCAGGGTGGAGATCTCCGAACGCCCTGCCGGTCACCTCGCGGACGATTACGCTCCCCCGAACGGCTTCGTCTGGGGGTGGACGGCTGATGCGCACCACGATCCGTCGGTTTCTCGCTGCGCTCGCGACCGTGACGTTCATGGTCGCGCTCGCGTCCTGTGCCGACTCGGGCACGGCGCCCCCGCTGCCGGGCTCGGCCGACACCAGCCGCTACGACGCCGTCATCGCCGCCTCACCGGTGGCCGACCCGGCGGCGATCACCCCGGGATCGTGGGCCGACAAGGTCAGGCAGCGCGGCACCCTGAACGTCGGCGGTACCGACGCCGGGCCGCTGTTCTCCCTGAAGGACCCCGCCACCGGCAAGGTCACGGGCTTCGACGCCGGCCTGTCGCAGATGCTGGCGCACTACATCACCGGCAAGCCCACCGACAACACGGCGCTCACCATCACCACCGTGGACACCCGCGAGACCCTGCTCGAGAACGGCACGGTGGACGCCGTCTTCGCCACGTACACGATCACTCCGCAGCGCGCGGCCAAGGTGGCCTTCGCGGGTCCGTACTACTCCTCGGGCGACGCGATCATGGTGAAGGCCGACAACACGACCATCCGCACCGCCGCCGACCTCAACGGCAGGACGGTGGCGACCCAGGCGAACTCCACCGCCGTGCTCGCACTGCAGAAAGCCGCTCCGGGGGCCAACGTCCTGCTGTTCCAGGAGGACGCCCAGTGCGTGGCCGCCGTGCAGCAGGGCCGCGCCGACGCGTACGTCATCGACCAGGGGATCCTGATCTCCGACGCCAGCACCAACCCCGCCGTGAAGGTCGTCGGGGAGCCGTTCAGCACCGAGCCCTACGGCATCGGGCTACCGCTCAACGACCCCACGGCCAAGGCCTTCGTCAACGACTGGCTCGAGGCGATCTACGCCGACGGCAGCTGGGCGAACCTGTGGAAGGCCACCATCGGCACGGTCGTCAGTGGCGATCCGCCCGCCCCGCCGGCGATCGGCTCCGTCGAGGGCTCCTGAGCACGCGGTGCAGGTCGTCACCGACAACATCGGCTTCCTGCTCGGCGGACTGCTGGTCACCCTCGAACTGACCGCGCTCGGGTTCGCCGGCGCGCTCCTGCTGGGCACCGTGCTGGCAGTGTTCCGGGTGAGCCCGATCCCGCCGCTGCGGGTGGCGGGCACCGTCTACGTCGAGGTGCTGCGCAACATGCCGCTGCTCAGCCTGCTCGTGCTGTTCGTGTTCGGGCTCCCCGACATCGGCCTGACCTTCTCGCTGTTCACGTCGGCGGCGGTCTGCCTGGCGGCGTTCGGCGCCGCGTTCGTCTGCGAGGCGGTGCGCGGCGGGATCAACACGGTGGCGGTCGGGCAGGCCGAGGCCGCCCGGTCGCTCGGTCTCACCTTCACCCAGACGCTGCTGCACGTGATCCTGCCGCCCGCATTCCGGACGATGGTGCAGCCGCTGGTCAACATCTTCATCGGGATCGCGCTCGGGTCGTCGCTCGCCGCGGCCGTGGGGGTGAGCGAGCTGACCAACCGCACGCAGGTGCTCAACCTCCAGTCGGCGCAGGCGGTGGTGCTGTTCCTGGTGAGCGGCGCCATGTACCTGGCGATCGCGCTGCTCGGCGGCCTGGTCGGGGGCGCCCTGGAACGGCGGCTGTCGGTGCGGTCCCGGTGAGAACGGTCGTGGGCGAGCCCGCACGGGTGCTGTTCGACGAACCGGGACCCCGCGGCCGGGCCCGGATCCGGCTGTTCACGGTGCTGGGGCTGATCGTGATCGCCGCGCTGCTCGCGCTGGCGCTGTGGCAGTTCGGCCGCAACGGCCAGCTCGGGCTCAGCCGGTGGGCCCCGTTCGTCCAGGTGTCCTACCTGTGGTTCCTCTGGCAGGGGATCGTCGGGACGATCGTCGCGACCGCGCTGGCCGCGGTGATCTCCTTCCCGCTCGGCGTGGTCCTCGCGCTCGGCAGGCTCTCGAAGCGGCGGATCCTGCGCTGGCCGGCCATCGGCTACATCGAGCTGTTCCGGGGCATCCCGCTGCTGCTGCTGATCTACGCCTTCCTGCTGGCGCTTCCCCGGTTCGGGATCAACCTCCCGATCCTCTGGAAGCTGGTGGTGCCGATCGTCCTGGTCAACGTCGCGGTGCTGGCCGAGATCTTCCGGGCCGGGATCCTGGCGGTGGACCGCGGGCAGTACGAGGCCGCCGCCGCGATCGGGCTGCGCGAGGGCACCGCCATGCGCACGGTGATCCTTCCGCAGGCCGTCCGGCTGGTGATCCCGACGCTGGTCACCCAGCTCGTCGCGCTGCTGAAGGACTCCACGCTCGGCTACGTCGTCAGCTACCCGGAGCTGATGAAGCAGGGCAACAACCTCACCGTCTACACCCACCTGCTGATCCAGACCTACCTCATCGTCGCCGCGATCTACGTCGTCGTGAACGTGGCTCTGTCACGGCTGGCCGTGTGGCTGGAGCGCCGGCTCGGCACCCGCGTGCGCCGCAACGTCGCCCGGGCCGAACCCGCCGGAGCCGCGCCGCCGACGATGGCGTGACCGCCCGGCACATAGCAGCAAAGCCACTTTCATGCCAGCAGGTTGCGTGAACGTGGCTTTGCTGCAACGGCTGCGGGCTGATGCGCCACGGTCCCGCCGGACCGAAGTCCAGCGGGACCGTGACTGGCCGCTCGGCTCCCGGGGGGATTGGCGCCGAGCGGTTCTCTCAGGGCTCGCAGGACGGCATCGAACCGTTAACCGCGGCCTACGGGAAACCTGGACAGTTGTCAGGCTTCCCGGTCGGTGCCCGCAGCGACGAGGTGCGCGGCTCCGCGGCTGTCCGCCTGCCGGACAGGGCGGGAAAACCGGGCCGCCCAGCTGTCCGCAAGCCGGCTCGATGCTGCTCTGACCAGCACTTATCGGGCCACCATGATCGACCGCAGGCTCGGGGTTCCCGGCGCCGGCACAGCCGGCCGGAACGACGTCGGCTCGGTCGGCGTCCCCGTCTCTCCGGCCCATCGGGCCCGTTCGCTCGCGAGACCATGTTCACCCGGTTGGGGCTCGCGTGCCTGCTGGCATCGGAGCCGCCCGTTGGGTCCGATGCCCGGTGCCTGTCGGGCCATGCTGCGGCGGTGCTTCTCCGCCGACCGCAGGTGAGCTCTACTGATCATGCGACAGAGAGGTTCTGACGCCTCGACGAGGAGGAGGTCCGGATGCCGGCCGTGGATCTGATGCGCCGGGCGTTGCGCGACCCGCTGTGGGGGAGGTCGTGACCGCGGTCCGGGTGGAGCGCACGGGTCCGGTCACCACGGTGTTCCTGCACCGCCCCGCCCGCCGCAACGCCGTGGACGGGGCCACCGCCGCCGCACTCGCCGACGCGTTCCGCGCCTTCGACGCCGACGACGAGGCCGCGGTCGCCGTGCTCCACGGCGAGGGTGGCGTCTTCTGCGCAGGCGCGGACCTGACGGCCGTGGGCACCGAGCGCGGCAACCGCGTCGCCCCCGACGGCGACGGCCCGATGGGGCCGACCCGGTTGCGGCTGTCGAAGCCGGTGATCGCCGCGGTGTCCGGCTACGCCGTCGCGGGTGGGCTGGAGCTGGCTCTGTGGTGTGACCTGCGGGTCGCCGACGAGACCGCGGTGTTCGGCGTCTTCTGCCGCCGCTGGGGCGTCCCGCTGATCGACGGCGGGACGGTGCGGCTGCCCCGGCTGATCGGCACCAGCCGCGCGATGGACCTGATCCTCACCGGGCGGCCGGTCGATGCGGAGGAGGCGTTGGCGATCGGGCTGGCCAACCGCGTCGTGGCGGCGGGGGAGGCTCTCGCGGCCGCCCAGGAGCTCGCGGCGCAGCTGGCCGGGCTCCCGCAGCCGTGCCTGCGGCACGACCGGCTGTCCGTGCTCGACCAGGAGGGGCTGTCGGAGGCCGATGCGCTCGCCGTGGAGTTCGCCCACGGCCAGGTGTCGCTGGCCGCCGACGCGCTCGACGGAGCCGCCCGGTTCACGAACGGAGCCGGCCGCCACGGGACGTGACGCGGGCGCCCGAGGTTCAGGAAAGCCACTTTGCAGAACGCTCAGGGCAGGAAAGTGGCTTTCCTGAACCTGGCGGGGCGCTGCGGGGCGCCTTATTCTCCGCCGGTGCATCAGCTCGCCCAGGTCAACGTCGCGCGGTTGCGACGACCCCTGGACGACCCGTCGATGCGGGAGTTCGTGGCGGCGCTCGGGCCGGTCGAGCGGTTGGCCGCGGTCGCTCCCGGGTTCGTCTGGCGGCTGACCTCGGACGGCGTCCACGGCGTGTGTGTGCAGCCCGAGACGGGCGGCCCGATTTTCGTCAACCTGACGGTGTGGCGGGACTACGACGCGCTGCACCAGTTCGTCTACCGCAGCCCGCACGCGGGCTACCTCAAGCGACGGTCGCGCTGGTTCGACCCCACCCCGCAGCCCTCCACGGCGCTGTGGTGGGTGCCGGCCGGCTCCGAGCCCACCGTGGACGACGCCCTCCGGCGCCTGCGCCATCTCCGCGACCACGGCCCGTCGGCGCGGGCCTTCTCGCTCCGCAGGCGGTTCACCGTCGACGGCAGGCCGGTGCGCGCCGCCCGTCGGGGTGGACCGGCCCGGGTACCGGACAAAACGGACCACTGGGCCCGTACGATCGGATCATGACCCGTCGCGCGACCGCGCCCGTCCTGACCGCCCTGATCGCGCTTGTCTTCGTTGCCGGATGTGGGGGCGAGGGTTCGCAGACCGACTGCGGGCTCGACGGCTGCACGATCACCTTCCCGCGCAGCGGTGCCGCCGCCGTGTCGGTGCTGGGCATCGAGGCCAGGGTCGTCGGCGTCGAAGGGGGCACCGCGCAGCTGGAGGTCGCCGGGCAGCAGATCGCAGTACCGGTGGGCGGGGAGACCCAGGCCGAGGGCTTCACGGTCGGTGTCGAGCGGGTCACCGACGCCGAGGTCGTGGTGCGCGTCCGGCCCTGAGCGGGCTCAGCCGAGCGCGGCGTCCAACAGCTGCTCGATCGGCAGCGGACGGGCGGCCGGGTCCTTGGCCCGGTCGTCCCACCGCCGCAGGTCCATCGCGTCGGCGGCCAGCCGGTGGCGCAGGAAACGCTCCACCTCGCCCCCGCTCGCGGGGCCGCCCTGCTCGGCGAGCGTGCGCACCGAGGTGGGGGAGAGCAGGGCGAGGTAGTCGGGGTCGGTGGCCACCAGGGCCCGCTTGGCCAGCACGTGCGACCCGACCAGCCAGCCGGCCTCGGCACCCAGCAGGCCGGTGACGTACGCGGCGCCCGCCCGCTCGTGCGGGGCCTGCGGCAACGTGGCCTCCACGTGCGGCAGCCTGCCGACGTCGTGCAGCAACGCGGCGGCCACCAGCGCGGGACGGCTGCCCGCCGCCACGGCGAGCGTGCCGGCCTGCAGGGCGTGGGCGAGCTGGTCCACGTCCTCGCCGTCGTAGGGGAGGTCGGCCATCGCCAGCAGATCGATGCGCATGGTGTCGCGGGTGGTCATGGAGAGCGCCTTTCTCGGTAACGGGTGGTCAGAACCGGTCGCGCAGCCAGATCGCCAGCAGCTCGACCAGCATCACGGCGGCGAAGATCATGATCAGGATCGTGGTGACGACGCCGAACTCCAGCACGCGTGAGGCGCTGAGCAGGTAGTAGCCGATCCCGCCCGCGCCGACGATGCCGAGCAGCGTGGCCGCGCGGATGTTCGTGTCGAGCAGGTGGAGCACGTGGGCCACGAGCGCACGGGCGCCTGCCGGGAGGCTCGCCGCGAAGAACACCTGCCACCGCGACCCGCCGGTGGCCTGCAGTGCCCGCTCCGGCCCGGCGTCGATCTCCTCCAGCGAGTCCGCCACCAGCTTGCCGAGCAACCCCACGGCGCCGACGGCGAGCGCGACCGCCCCGGCGACCTCGCCGAGTCCGGTGATCACCACGAAGACGATCGCGAGAATCAGCTCAGGGATGCTCCGGATCAGCAGGATGACGGCATCGACAGGATCGTCGGGAGCAGGCGTGGCGAGGATGACGATGCCGAGGGTCTGCCCGCAGAGCCGGAGGGTCCCCAGCAGCGGCGGGAAGTCCAGCGGCAGCGTCCGGCGGACGAACGCCACCGCCTGGTGCGAGCCGTCGACGAACGTCGCGACGTTGATGCGCAGCTCGGCGAACGACCACAGCGCCGCGGCCAGCAACGCGAGCAGCACGAGCACCGCGGCCGCCGTCCCCGCCAACGGTCGCGTGGCGAGCCGCTCGCGCGCCGGCGGGCGGGGCGCCGGGGCCGACGGCGCGCGGACGGCCATCAGCCTGCGGTCGCCAGCAGCGCGCTCGCATCGGCACCGACGCGGGAGTACACCGCCATCACCTGGTCGCGGTCCAGCCCCGTGGTCGGCAGGTCGAGCACGGTGCGGCCGGTCCGCAGGCCGATGATCCGGTCGCCCCAGCCGAGGGCGAGATCCACCTGGTGCAGGCTGCACACCACCGTGAGCGAGTTCTCCCGGCTGATCGTCTTGAGCAGGGTCATCACCTGCTCGGACGACTCGGGGTCCAGCGACGCCACCGGCTCGTCGGCCAGCAGCACCTCGGGCCGCTGCATCAGCGCACGGGCCACCGCCACCCGCTGCTGCTGCCCGCCGGACAGGGTGTCCGCCCGCTGGAACGCCCGGTCGGCCAGCCCCACCCGGTCGAGGTGTTCCAGCGCCTCGCGGCGCAACGCCCTCGGGTACGTCGGCAGGCCGAGGCGGGGCCCACGGAGGCGACCGAGTGCGCCGGTGCAGACGTTCTCGAGGACCGTGCGACTGCCCACCAGGTCGAACTGCTGGAAGACGAAGCCGATGCGGCGCCGCAGCCCTCGCAGGGCACCCCCGCGGGCCGAGCCGACGTCCACGCCGAGCACCCGCACGCTGCCTGATGTGGGCAGATGCAGGCCGTCGACGTGGCGCAGCAGGGTCGACTTCCCCGAGCCCGACAGGCCGAGCAGGACCACGACCTCACCCGCGTGCACCGTCAGGGAGACGTCGTCGAGACCGAGCACGTCCGGACCGAACTGTTTCGTGACCCCGGCGAACTCCACCACCGGCGGGGTGGCCGCGCGTCGCGTGCTGCCGTTGGTGCTGTCCCTGACCGTCACGACGCCGAGGTGCAGTTCTTGTTCTTGGTCTCGTCACAGACCTTGCGGATCGGGTCGTAGAAGGCGTTGTTCACCGGTGACTTCAGCGCGGTGGTGATCTGCCCGGGCTTCAGCTGGCCCTTCTGGATGAGCGTCGTGTCGACCATCGAGTCCTCGGGGAGCACGCAGCGGAGAGTGCGGTTCATACCAGGTCGGGTCTCCCTGTCCAGGTGCGTGATGCGTCGGACCGTCCGGCTGTCCGACATCACGACCGAGGCTCCGAGTCAGCGATGCTGACGGCCGGTCCCCCGGGTGGCCGGAGGCTGAACGCGCGGCAACGGTTCCGTTGTCATGTCCGCTCAACTCCCGGCTGGTGTCCCCTTTGCCCACCTGATCTCGACAACAGCCGGTGGGGTTCACCCAGCGACCTCCTGCCGTTCGCGCTCGTGGAGTTGTCCGGACAAGTCGGCGGGGCAGCGTCGGGTCGCGGAACGTCACCTCGGAAGGGACGTGAACGTGGGCACGACCATCACCTCGCGCGGAACGCGCTACCTGGACATCGCCGAGCAGCTCGCGACCGAGCTGGCCGACCTGCCGACAGGAGCCCGCGTCGCCGGGGAGCACGACATCACTCTGCGGTTCGGAGTCGGCAGAGCCGCGGCACGGGCGGCGCTGCAGGAACTGGAGCGGCGGTTACTGGTACGCCGGATCCAGGGCGCGGGCACCTTCGTCAACCGGCGGATCGACTACGTCATCTCCCACGACCGGCGTCCGTCATGGCACGAGACGATCGCCGCCGCGGGGGCACAGCCGCGCACGGTGGTTCTCGGTGTCGACGTGGTGGCCCTGCCGGAGGAGCCGGCGGCCCTGCTCGACCTGCCGCTCGGCACGCCTGCGCACCGGTTGCGCCGCCAGTCCTACATCGACGACCTGCTGGCGGCCACGTCGCACGAGTGGATCCCGGTCGCGACCGTCCCGGAGCTGGGCGCGGCGTTGCACGCGGCCGAGTCCGTCGACCTGGTCCTGCGCCAGGTCGGACGGGTCCAGCCGGTGCGGTCGTGGAGCCGGGTGAGCCTCGACGTGCCACCTGTCGACGTGATCGTGGGCCTGCGGATGGAGTCGACAGCTCCTGTGTGGCTCGTGGAGAGCCTCAGCCGGGACGCCGAGACCGGCCTCCCGGTGATGTGCAGCAGTTCATGGATGCGCGCGGACGCGCTCCGCGTGGTCGTGGAGCTCGGGGAAGGACGGGGATGAGCGGTAGGAGCACGACGCAGGACACGACATCACGACAGGCACAGGAGGGGGTGCGCGAGAGACGCGCCGGGCTGCTCGCGCTGGCGGGCAGTGCCGAGCTCGTGGCCCACGACGCCGACGCGATGCGCAGGCTCGCCGACCGCCTCGTCGAACTGGGTGCGGGCCGGGCCCACCGCCACGGTGCTGCCCCTGAGCTGCTCGGGAGCGCGGCATGAGCCACGCCGGTACCGCGGTGCGGTGGACGCTCGGCGCGCCCCCGCTCGACTACGTGCTGGGCCATGTCCGGGCCGTCCTGCCGGACCGGGTCGTCGACGACGCCCGCGTCGCCGTCCGGGACGGGCGGATCGCCGAGGTCGGCCGCATCCGCCCGGGTCGGAGGCCGATGTGGACGGGGCCGGCCTGCTGTGCGTCCCCTGCGTGGTGGACGTGCACTCCGACGGCCTGGAACGGGAGGTGCTGCCCCGGCCGGGTGCGCGGCTGCCGTGGGAGTTCGCGATCCTGTCCTTCGAGGGCAAGCTGCGCGCTGCCGGGGTCACCACGGTGTTCCACGGCGCGTCGTTCGAGGAGGGCACCTCACCGTCCACCGTCCGCACGGTCGCGACCACGCGCGAGCTGTGCGCCGCCGTCGCGGAGCGCGGCGTCGCGGCCGTCGACCACCGCATCCTGCACCGCCTCGACGTCCGCTCCCCGGAAGGGCTGGCCGCGCTGCGGGAGCGGCTCGCCGGCGCGTCCCCGGGGGACGTGCCGGCGCTGGTCTCCCACGAGGACCACACCCCGGGGCAGGGGCAGTACGCCGACCGGAGCCACTACGAGCGGTACGTGGCGGGCACCCGGGGTCTGTCCGACGGCGAGGCGCGCGACCACGTGGACCGGCTGATCATCGAGCGGGACGACCGGCTGCCGATCCGCGCGGAGGCCCTCGACTGGCTGGGTGGGCTCGCGCGGTCGGGAGCGATCCGGCTGCTCGGGCACGACCCGGCGAGCGCCGCGGAGATCGACGACCTGGTGGCGAGGGGCGGGGCGGTGGCCGAGTTCCCGACCACCCTGGAGGCCGCGGCGGCGGCCCGGGAGCGGGGCCTGCCGGTGGTCGCCGGTGCGCCCAACGTCCTGCGTGGCCGGTCGCACGCCGGCAACGTGTCGGGCGGCGAGCTCGCGGCCCGCGGCCTGCTCACCGCGCTGGCGTCGGACTACCTCCCGTCCGGCCTCCTCCCGGCCGCGTTCCTGCTCGCCGCGCGCGGCGTGGTCTCGCTGCCGGCCGCGGTGGCGCTGGTGACAGCGGGGCCTGCGGAGGTGGCGGGGCTCACCGACCGCGGCCGGCTCGGCGCCGGCATGCGGGCCGACCTCGTGCTGGTCGAGCCGGGAGAACCGTGGCCGGTGATCCGGTCGGTGCTGCGCGCGGAGACGCCCTGACCGGCACCGCCCACACCCCGAGGCCACCGTGCACAGGTCAGGACGTGTGCACGGTGGCCGTCCGGTGTGCACGGTCGTCCTAGGATCCGCGGGTGCCCTCGATCACGCGTCCGCGCCCGCAGGGCCCCGACCGTCGCGCTGCCGTCGAGGCCCAGGTGCTGGCCGCCACCGAGAAGCTGCTCGTCGAGGGCGTCCCGTTCACCGAGCTCGGCGTGCAGCGCATCGCCACCGAGGCGGGCATCGCGCGCTCGACGTTCTACCTCTACTTCCGCGACAAGACGGAGCTGCTGGTGCGGCTCGCGGGGTCGCTCAAGGAGCAGTTGTTCGACCTCGGGGAGGACTGGCGCCCGACGGGACCGGGCGGCGGCCCGGACGGGCTCGCCGCGCTGTTCGAGCGCATGATCCGCTACTACCGCGACCACGGCGCGGTGCTCGCCGCGATCAGCGAGACGGCCGCCTACGACACGGTCGTGCGGGACTACTGGACCGAGGAGATCAGCCGGTTCGCCGAGCGGGCGGTGGCGCGCCTGCAGGAGGAGCGGGAGGCCGGCCGGCTGGCGCCGGACGTCGACCCGGCGGTCGCGGGCTGGACGCTCGCGGTGGGCGGTGCGCAGGTGATCGCCCGGCACGTCGCGGGCGGTGATCCGAGCGCTGACGCGGTGATCGCGCGGGAGCTCGCCCTCTCGCAGTGGCACGGGGTGTACCGCCGCCCGGCTGGCTGACCGCGCCGGACGCGCGCAACGGGCGACTCGCGGGGCCGGGACGGGCGACTCGCGGGGTGGGGACGGGCGACTCGCGGGAGTGCGGGTCAGGCGGCGTCTGTCCGGGAGCGGAGCTCTGCGACCCGCTGTTCCACCTCGGCGGCGGAGAGGGTGCCGCGACGGTCCGCGCCCACGGGCACGGCGGCGGCCACGACGCAGTCGGCGAACAGGTCGATCCGGCTGACCGTCTGTGCGTTCAGCGCCCGCTCCTCGCCCGCCGGGACGAGCGCGTCGGACACGTACGACGTGGCCCCGCCGGTCCACACCGGGACGCCGGCCACCGCGCCTGCGCTGACGAGATGGGTGTGGCCGGCGAGCACGATGCGCACGTCGGTGCCGGACAGGACCGCTCCGAGGGTGGTGCGGCGCTGCAGTTCGATGGCCGCGGACAGCCGCGACGGTGACGGCAGCGGCGGATGGTGCAGCGCCAGCACGGTGCCGGCCGGCGCGGGCTCGGTCAGCTCGGCCTCCAGCCACGCGAGCTGGTCCGGGGTGAGCTCACCGTGGGCGTGCCCGGGCACGGTGCTGTCCAGCACGACGATCCGCAGGTCGCCGATCCGGGTCGTGTGGTCGAGCGGGGCCGTGTCGGCCGGTCCGCCGGTGGGGCGGATGCCCAGCAGGTGGGTCCGCAGTGCGGCGCGGTCGTCGTGGTTGCCCATGACGAACAGCGCGGGCGCCCCGAGGCGTGCGGCCACCGGCTCGACGAGCGCGCGGAGCCGCTCGTAGGCGGCGGGCTCGCCCTCGTCGGTGAGGTCGCCGGTGAACAGCAACGCGCTCGGTGCCACCCCCGACTCCTCCACCGCGGCCAGGGCGCGGGCGAGCGCTTCGGCCGGGTCGATGGCGTAGCGGACGCCGTCGGCCACGAGATGCAGGTCGGTGAACTGGATCAGCGTGTGCTCGGGCGCGGGCGTCACGGCGTCGATCCTCGATCGCGCCGGCGAGCGGGGACAAGCGACTCCGGGTGAACTCCCGGCGTCCGCCACGTGCACCGCGACAGGCGCCGGCAGGGCCGTCGGCGCTAGGGCTCCGCTTGCGCCCAGCGCTCGACGAGCACCTCGTCACCCACCGAGAGCTTGCCCGGCCGCAGCACGGCGAACTTCGCGCCGAAGGTCACCCCGCCCCCCTCGGCGCGGCGGTAGCCGGCCAGCGTGCGCAGCGGCTCCGGGCCCACCCGGACTCCGGTCTCCTGGTCCACCGTCGTGACGGCGCACCGGACGGCGAGCTTGGCGTAGCCGAGCAGCGCGTCCCCGATCGCGACCTGGCGGGCCCGATCCTCGGTGTGCGGCTCGTCCCACCCGTCGACCACGATGTTGGGCCGGAACCTGTTCATCGGCACCGGCTCCCCACCCTGCTCGACGAGCCGCGCGTGCAGCAGGTCCAGGGACGCGAGGCTGGTCATGAGCAGTGCGGAGCTGTCGGCGTAGCCCGCCGTGCCCGGGGTCTCCCCGCCGGTCACGCGGTCGTGGTCGGGCGGCACCCGCACCAGCCGGCTCGGGGCAGCGAGCAGCGCCGTCAACCACTCGGCGGCCCGCTCGCCCTGGTCGATGCCCGCGTAGGGCACGCCGAACAGATCGACCGCGTTGCGCGGCCCCTCGGTGCGCACCTCGACGGGCAGCGCGTCCATGCCGGGGGCGCGGAGCGTGAGCAGGTCGAGGTCGCCGTCGACCTCCGGCCGGATCTGGGCGAGGCGCGGATCCCGCCGCTGCGAGCGGAAGACGCCGTCGGCGTCGACGATCATGAAGGACCGGTCGTGGGCGAGCCCGGCGGCGGTCAGGGCGGACTCGCACGCCGCCGTGCCGGCACAGCCCTTGATCGGATAGTGCAGTAGCGACGCGACCCTGGCCACCCCGACCACGCTACCGTCGCCCAGCCACCGGGACCTGCGCCCACACGAGGAACGACCGCCGGGTGCGCTCGCCCGCGGCCGGTGCGGTGATCTGGGTGCGCGCCGCGACGAACCCGGCCTCGGCCGCGATCCCGGCCGCGGCCCGCTCGTCGGCGGGGATGGTCAGGTGGCTCTCGACCAGGCGGCGGAACTCGGGTGACGGGTGGAAGTCGGCCGCCATCGGCACGCTGAACGCCACCTGTCCGCCGGGGCGCAGCACGCGCCGCCACTCGCGCACCGCGTCCCGGCCGATGAGGTGCAGCGCCGAGGCGCAGAGCACGACGTCGGCCGCGCCGTCACCGAGATCGAGCGGCACCGCCGGTGCGTGCCGCCACTCGATCCGGCCGTCGGGATCGTCGCGCCCGGCCTTGGCCCGCGCCCGTTCGAGCATGCCCCGTGAGACGTCCACGCCCACCACGCGGCGCGCATCGAGCAGGGCCACGGCGGCGAACGCGGCGAACCCGGTGCCGGTCGCCACGTCGACGACCAGGGCCGGTGGGGGATCCGGCTGCAGGCCGCGCACCAGCTGGTCGGCGATCGTGACGTGGTGCAGGTCGTCGTCGTAGGTGGGGGCGGAAGCGTCGAAGGCGGCGGCCATCTCGGTCACCGCCGGGATCGTAGGTGACCCTCGGGATCATGGTCGCCCGATATCCTGCGCCGATGTCGTCCGTACGGATCGAGACCGTCACCCTCGACGAGCCCGCGGTCCGCGAGCTGATCGGTGAGCTCGACGCCGAGTTGCACGACATGTACCCGGAGGAGGGTGCGGTCCACGACCGGCTCGACCCGGCCGAGGTGGCGCCGGGCCACGGGGTGCTCCTCGTCGCGGTCGACGACACGACGGGCCACCTGCTCGGCTGCGGAGCCGTGCGGCTGCGCGAGCCCGGCGTCGGCGAGATCAAGCGGATGTACGTCCGGCCGCAGGCACGCGGCCGCGGGGTCGGCCGGGCACTGCTGGCTGCGCTCGAGGCGGAGGCGGCGGCGCTGTTCGCCGACCGGGTGGTGCTGGAGACCGGTGCGCGACAGGTCGACGCCGTCGGGCTCTATCGGCACGCCGGGTACGTCGAGATCGAGTGCTTCGGGGAGTACGCCGACTCGCCGCTGAGCCTCTGCATGGCCCGCACGCTCGGGTAGGCCGGTCCGGTCGGGGGTCCTGTCGGTGCCTCGTGCTCCACTGGGGCAGGGAGGTGATGACCGTGTCGTTCGTCCACGGGCACGCGCGGGCCACCGGTTGGGTGATGGCCCATGTCCGGCGCCCCACCACCGCCGAGGACGGTCAGCTTCCGCTGCTCGCCGCGGTACCGCTGCCGCGCCCTGCGGACGCGGAGGAACCCGCGGAGCCCGACCTGCAGGGGCCCGGCGCGGCCCGGGTCGCCCGCAGCTGAGCTACCGGCGCCGGGGGAACGGCATGCTCGCCCGGTAGGGGGCGGGCGAGCATGCCGTAGCTCGTCAGCTCGCGCCGGCCACCGCTGCGGCCTGCGGCGCGGGGAATCCCCCGACCGCCTGCTCGAAGGTGTGGGCCACGCGCAGCACGGTGGCGTCGTCGAACCGCTTCCCGATGATCATCATCCCGGTCGGGAGGCCGTTGGCCTGCCCGGCGGGCACGCTGCACGCCGGGTGCCCCGAGACGTCCAGCGGCGCGCAGTTCGTCACCATCTCCAGCGCCCGCACGATCTGCTCCTCGCGCGGGGCGTCCTCGGCCGGGATGAGCGAGGCCTGGATCGGCGTGGTGGGCATGACCAGCACGTCGTAGCGGGCCAGAGCCTCGTCGTAGGCCGCTCGCAGCCGGGGGGCCAGGTTGCGCGCCATGGCGTAGTGCTTGCCCCGGTAGCGGTCGAGCGCGTAGCGGCCGGAGAGCAGCACGAGCTTGACGGTCTCGGAGAACTGGCTGCCGTCCGCACGCCACTTGTTGCCGTAGAACTCGATGAGCTCGGGGTCGTAGCGGCCCTGCCAGTTCAGGCCGTAGCCGTTGCCGTCCACCATCTGTGCCGTGGCGCCCTCGATGGAGATGACGTCCCAGATCTTCAGGCCGTGCAGGTGCCAGGGGATCGAGACGTCCTCGACGGTGAGGCCGGCCTCGCGCAGCGTCTCGGCCGCCGCGCGCACCGCGTCGTCCACGTCGGGGTCGGAGCCCGGGTGGCCGAAGCCCTCGCCGACCACGCCGACCCGCAACCCCTCGGCGGACCGGGAGAGTGCCGCGACGTAGTCCTGGACGACGAGGTCACCCGGCTGGCGCGGGTCGTGTCCGTCGGGTCCGGCGATGACGCCGAGCAGCAGCGCGGCGTCGGCCACCGTGCGGGTCATGGGGCCGACGTGGTCGATCGTCTGCTCGATCGGGAACGCGCCGGTGTAGGGCACCAGACCGTGGGTGGGCTTGTGCCCGACGATCCCGCTGAAGGAGGCGGGCATGCGGATGGAGCCGCCCTGGTCGCCCCCCGTGGCGAAGTCGACCACACCGGACGCGACGAGTGCGGCACTTCCGCTGGACGACCCGCCCGACGACCGGCTGGTGTCCCACGGGTTGCGCACCGGGCCGGTGCGCGAGGTGTGTGAGCCACCGGAGAAGCAGAGGTCCTCGCAGACGGCCTTGCCGGCGATCGTGGCGCCGGCGGCGAGCATCCGGGACACGATCGTGGCGTCCCGGGACGGGACGAAGCCCTCCAGGGTGGTGGAGCCGTTCATCATCGGCACGCCGGCCACTGCGGTGTTGTCCTTGACCGCCACGGTGCGGCCGGCGAGCGGGCCCTCGCTGCTCTCGGTGATGTTGCAGGTGACGTACCAGGCGTTCAGCGGGTTGTCCGCGGCCTCGGGCCGCGCCCACGCCCGGTCGGGCGCGACGGGCTCCACCTGCGCGTGGAGCGCCTCGACGGCGTCCCACGACGCGAGCACCCCGTGTACCAGCGGGGCGAACGACTCGACGTCGGCGTCGGTCAGGGCCAGGCCGTAGCCGACGGCCACCTCGGCGATCTCCGACTGGTCAGGGGGCTCAACGGGCATCGTGTGTCTCCTCGCGGTCGGTGGCCCACGCACCGTAACGAGCGGGAGATCGACATGTCTACGACAGTTGGCACGTTGATCAGGGCGGGGGTCGGGCAGCCGACCGTCACCGCGGGAGGTCCACGAGGAAGCCACCGGTCGTGGCCTCGGCCAGGAACATGCGCTGCGGCTCCTGGCCCACGGCGGCCTCGCCGCGCGGGAAGTCCTCCCGGCTGTTGCGCAGCTCGCGCGCCGTGGCGCCGAGGTGGTCGGCGCCCGCCCGGCGGACGGCCGCCGCGTAGCGGTGCATCGCCTCGTACACCGACTCGGAGATGCTCGAGACCGGCGGCGCGAACTGCCCGAACGTGGTGCGGTAGCGCTGCAGGAACGCCTCGTTGACGGGGCCGGGGAGCTGTTCGAAGTAGCCGGAGACGCCCCACATCCCGGCCGCGGCGTCGTCGCCGATGCGCTCGCGGGTGGGCTCGTCGAGGGCGAGGGCGAGCGACCGGCACCGGTCGCGGACACCCATCGCGTGGCACTGCCGCTCGAAGTGCACGAGGTCGGCGCCCACGAAGGAAGACAGGACGACGTCCGCCCCCGACTGCAGGACGCTCTCGATCAGCGGCGCGAAGTCGCGGGTGCCCAGCGGCGCGAAGTTCTCCCCCACCACGGTGCCGCCGTCGTCGGCCAGCACCCGCCGCGCGGTCGTGTGCACCGCGCGCGGCCACACGTAGTCGTTGCCGGCGAGGAACCAGCGCCTCCCGCCCGCCATCTGCATCATCGGGGCCGCCGCGGCACGCAGCTGGTGCTCGGGGCGTTCCCCGAGCTGGACCCGCAGGCCGCCGTCGAGGCCACCCTCGTTCATGACCGGCTGCACCATCAGCACGCCGGAGTCGCGCAGCTCGTGCGCGGCGCGGGAGAAGGTGGCCGACGTCGTGCTCGCCATGATCACCCGGCAGCCCGCGTGCACCAGCCGCCATGCCTCGATGGTGCCGAGCCGGGGGTCGGTGGCGTCGTCCCCGACCATGAGCCGCATCGGTCTGCCGTCGATGCCGCCGTCGGCGTTGATCTCCTCGACGGCCATGGCCGCGAGGTTCTCGGTGGCCGAGGCGAACACGCTGGCGGAGCCGGACTTGCTCGTCAGGAGGCCCACCGGATGGGTGCCCGCCACGGGCCCGTCGGGCACGGGGAAGCCGCGGCGGCGCATCAGCCAGTGCAGACCGGCGTCATCGAGGTCGGCGATCAGGCGCACCCTGGTGCCGCCGCCGTTCGGGTCGATGTGCACGCGCAGGCGGCCCCGCCACGGCTGGTCGTGCCGGATCTCGATGCGCGACGGCGAGCGGACGGCGGAGATCCGGCCGAGGATCTCCACGGGCCCGGAGGCCGCGCCGAACATCGGCGCGTTCAACGTGACGACCGCGCCCACCCCGACCCGGTCGCACACGGCGTCGAAGACCCATCCCGCGCCCGTGCCCGCGCCGAACAGGGCGAACACCGCCTCGGGCGGTGCGTCGACGTGCTGTTCGGCCGTGAGGGCGAGCCGGCTCATCACATGGCTCTGCGAACGGGCCCGTCAGCGGCGGTACCGGTGCCGGCGTCGTTCGCCGCGCCCTGTTCCGCGGCGGCCTTGGTGGCGTCGAGCGACCCCTGGAACAGCTCCTGGAGCAGCTGGATCACTTCCTGCGCGGGGCCGGTGGCGTCCACGGAGTAGTAGCGGAAGCGGCCGGTGCGGCGCTCGGTGATGAGGCCCGCGGTGCGCAGCACGCGGAGGTGGCTGGACACGGCGGTGCGTCCCACCCGGTTGATGTGCTCGGACAGCTCGCCCGCGCTGCACTCGTCGCGCTGGGCCAAGAGCGTCAGGATCTCGCGGCGAACCGGATCCGCGAGGGCGTCGAACGCCGCGTCAGCACCCATCTCGGTCGTCCCCCCTGGCCACTGCCGCACCCCCTGAGCGGTCGCCTGATCCGGTGCCGAGGAGCAAGCGTCCGTCGGCCCCGCGGGATGAGAGTAGCCCGATCGGGTCCCGGTGACCTCCTCCGGCGGCGGCTGAGCCGGTCGTCGGTGGTCTCTCAGCGTTCGACGAGCTGGAACCGGCCGCCCTGGTCGTCGGTGCACTCGGCCGCCCTCCCGAACGGGCGCCGCTCGGGTTCGGTGCCGGTGCCGCCAGCGGCCCGGACGGCCTGCACCGCGGCGGCGAGATCCGGGACGGCGAACGACGGCACCACCACGGCGGGTTCGGACCGCCCGCCCCAGATCGACGTGCGGGGCCGCGGCTCACCCGCCGCCGTGCGGACGTTCCACCCGTTGGCGACGCGGGCGGGCACGAACCCCCAGCCGAGGACCGTGCCGTAGAAGGCCCTGGCCCGGCCGGCGTCGGGCACCCGGAGCACGAGATGGGCGATCGCGTCGTCCGACCCGGGCACGGGTCCGGGCGGCCCGCTCCGGAGCGCGAAGGGCACCCCGAGGTCGTCGACGCAGTCCGCGACGCGGCCGGGGGGCTGGTCGGCCGGTTCGCCCGCCGTGCCGCCCGCCGCGCGGACCACCGCGACGGCGGCGTCCACGTCGGGCACGGCGAAGCAGAGCATGAGCGTGCTCCGGTCGTGGCCGCCGGACAGCCCCAGCCGGGCGCCCGCGTTCGTCACCCGGCGGTCCTGCGGCCCGGAGCCCGGCTCCACCGTCCAGCCGAGTACGGCGGCGTAGAAGCGTTCGGCTCGCTCGACGTCGACCGTCCACAGCGAGGCGTGGACGATGTCGCCGGTGCGCGGTCTCGCCGGTTCCCGCGACACCATCCACCGGTGCCCGAACGGGTCGAGCACGACGCCGCCGCGGCCGTAGGGCGAGTCGGTGACAGGACGCTCCAGCACGCCACCGGCCGCGAGCGCACGATCGACCACCGCGTCGGGGTCGGTGACCTCGAGGCGCAGCGACTGGGTGGAACCACCGCGGGTCACCGGGGCCAGCAGATCCAGCTCCGGGAACTCGTCGGCCATCATCAGCACGCTGTCGCCGAGCACGACCTCGACGTGGCCGATGCGGCCGTCCGGCATCAGGACCGGCTCGCCGCGGCGCGCCGCCCCGAACGCGCCGATGTAGAACTCCACGGCGGCGCGCGCATCCGACACCGCGAGGTAGGGGGTGACGGTGTGCAGCGGCAGGACCGCGGCGGCCGTCGTGGTGCCGGTCGTGGCGTCGGTCGTGGCGTCGCCGACGGTGGTGTCGGTGGTGGAGGCAGGCTCGGGGGTGGCCGGCTCGGCGATGGTCGCCCCGGTGGCGGTCACGTTGTCGTCCGGCCGGTCCAGCACCGCGCGCTCGACGCGGACGCGCAGGCCGTCGGCGAACTCCGGGTCGGGGGTGGCCGGGGCGTCGGGGATGCGGAGGGCGTCGAAGGCGTCGGTCATCGCGGGCCGCCCTCCCCGCGGATGGAGTAGCTGCGGCGGAACGCCGTCCGGGCCCTGACGAGCAGCGCCTCGGTGGCGTGCACGCTGCGTCCCAGCACCTGTGCGACCTCCGGCACCGGCAGCCCGTCGAGGTAGCGCAGGGTCAGCACGGCGCGATGGGTGCCGGACTGCGCGTCCAGCACTTCGTGCGCGAGCATCGAGTCGAGCCGTTCGTCCCACGGGTCGTCCACCGGCGTCGGTCCGCCGTCGACGGAGCGCAGGTTCCGTTGCTCGCGTTCGGCCGCGCGCCAGTGGTCCGCGAGCTTGTGCCGGGCGATGCCCACGAGCCATGGCGTGCTGGGCGTGGGGGGCCGGTCGCCGAGGCAGGCGGCGACGGCGCTCAGGAACGTCTCGGCCGTCAGGTCCTCGGCGAGGGCCTGCCAGCCGCAGCGGGCGAGCAGATACCCGTAGACCTCGGGGAGCGCCTCGTCGTACAGATCGAGCAGCGCGGAACCGGCGTCCGGCCGGGTCCTCCCGCTGCTCTCCTGCACACCTCATACATCGGCCGGAGCGCCGGTTCTCCGACGGCGTTTCACCCCATCGGAGCAGCAAGAAGAGGCGACTCGCGTGCGCAGAACGGGCGACTCGCGGGTCAGACGGACGTGAGGAACTCGGCGAACACCGCCAGCCACTTCTCCCGGGAGTCGAGGTGGGGGCCGTGCCCCGCGCCGTCGAAGATCTCGGTCCGCACCACGCCGCCCGCGTCCGCGTAGCGCTCCAGCACCTCCCGGATCTGGGTCACCATCGGCTGCGGGGGGAACACGTCCGGTCCGGGCCATCCCGGGACGGCCCCCGACGCGCCGAGGGTGCCCAGCTCCAGCGGCGATCCGTCGGCCACCACGAGGTCGGCGCTGCCGTGCGTCCACAGGACGGGCGGTTTGGGGTCGAGGTCGACGATGCCCGTCCAGTCGCAGTACTTCGGCGACAGAGCGTTGATGAGACCGGACGTGCCCGGCGCCATGCCCGGCCAGTTCGGCGAGGCGGTGGAGTCGCCCGGGTAGTTGGCGTCCCCGGTGACGGTCTTCAGGATCTCCGCGACGAGCAGGTCCTCGCGTTCCGGCGGCTCCCGGTGGGTCGGGGCGAAGTAGAAGGTGTTCAGCACGTTGCGGATGGAGAAGGGGCTCTCGGCCGAGTCGTCGCCCGCGGCGATGCGCCGCACGATCTCCCGCTCGACGGTGCCGCCGCCGGACCCGGCGAAGTCGGGGAAGCACGGTGTGCCGTCGGCGCGGACACCCCCGTAGCCGTAGGGCGGCACAGGGTCGAGGAACGTCAGCGACGCGACCGGCCGGTCCATCGCGTACCGGGCGATCGCCGCGCCCGCCGTCGACCAGCCCACGAGATGCGGGGGCCGGTCGATCCGCAGGGCGCGGGTGAGCGCGGCGAGGTCGTCCGCCCAGTCGCCGAGGCCACGGGTGGCGTCCACCGGAGCGGGTTCGGAGTCGCCGAAGCCGCGCATGTCCGGGGCGATGACGCGGTACTGCGGCAGCTCCGGCATCAGGTGCTCGAAGAAACGGCCGGTGGAGAGGTTGCCGTGCACCATGAGGATCGGCGCGGCATCGGCCGGGCCCGACTCCAGGTAGTGCATCCGGATGCGGTCGGTGTCGACGCTCGCGGAACGGACGCCGGGGAGCAGCGGCACCGGGGACATGGTCATGACCGGATGCTCGTCGGTCCCGACCGCCCCGGCAAGGTCGGGAGCGGCCGGCGGGGAGGGCAGCCGGTCGTGTCAGGCTTGTGCCCACTGCCGTGGACGACCGCGGTGGTGCGAGAACGGGAGGTGGCAGGTGCAGGATCGGCTCCGGGTCGCGGTGGCGACACCCCTGAGCGAGGAGCTGTGCGGGCTGATCGAGCAGCGGGAACCGCGCATCGAGCTGGTGCGCGACCAGGAGCTGCTGCCGCCCGTCCGGTACCCGGCCGACCACTCCGGCGACCCGTCGTTCGTCCGCACCTCGGAGCAGCAGGAGCGCTTCGAGAAGATGCTGGCCGAGGCGGAGGCGCTCTACGGGATCCCGGACGACAAGCCCGCCGAGCTGCGCCGGGCCGTCGAGGCCAACCCCGGCCTGCGGTGGGTGCAGACGATGGCCGCCGGAGGTGGTGCCCACGTGAAGGCGGCCGGCCTCACTCAGGAGCAGCTCGACCGCGTCACGTTCACGACGTCGGCGGGGGTCCACGCGGCCCCGCTCACGGAGTTCGCTCTCCTCGGGTTGCTGGCCGGGGCGAAGAACCTGCCGAAGCTGCTCGCCGACAAGGCCGCGCGCCAGTGGGACCGCTGGCCGATGGGTCAGCTGCGCGAGCAGACCGTGCTGGTGGTCGGGCTCGGCGGGATCGGCAGCGAGGTGGCCAGAGTGCTCGCGGCGCTGGGCGCCACGGTGATCGGCACGAGCCGGCGAGGCGAACCCGTCGACGGCGTCGACGAGCTGGTGCACCCCGACGAGCTCGCCGCCGTCGTCCCGCGGGTCGACGCCGTCGTCGTCACCCTGCCAGGCACGGCCGCCACGGAGAAGCTGGTGAGCGCCGAGGTGCTCGCCGCCGTCCGGCCCGGCACCACGCTGGTCAACGTCGGGCGGGGCACGGTGATCGACGAAGAGGCGCTGGTCGAGGCACTGGGCGACGGGCGCATCGGCTTCGCGGCGCTCGACGTGTTCGCCGCCGAGCCCCTCGACCCGGCGAGCCCGCTGTGGGACCTGCCCAACGTACTGATCAGCCCGCACACCGCCACTCTGACGCCGGCCGAGGACCGCCGCATCGCCGAGCTCTTCGCCGAGAACGCCGGCCGGCTGCTCGACGGGCGGCCGCTGCGCAACGTCGTCAACACCGTCGAGTTCTACTAGCCGCTCCCGGGCCCGGCCGAGGGCCGCCGTGAGCACTCCGGCCCCGGCCGCGTACCCCCTGTGCGTCGTCTCGGCCCCTCTGACCGGCGGTTTGTCCCCGTTGTCGGGCCTCGGACGGGAGACCCGTGCGCGACGTGGCGCTGAACACCCCCGTGCAGTCGTCCTCCCGATTGAGGTTTGCGTGGTGATAGCGCAGAGTGACAAGTCACTCGTCTGAGGGGCTTTCCGTTCGTTCTCGGGCGGAACTGGGGGGCATGCGTGCGCAGAATCGTGACGGTCATGGCGGCTGCCGGCCTCGTGCTGGTCGGCGCGGTCATTGCGCCCACTGCGCATCCCGGTCTCGCGGGCACGGCCATAGCGGTTCCTGCGGCGGAGGTCGCGCCCGTCGCCGATCCCGAGCCCGACTACACGCCTCCGCCCGTGGCGTGGGGTCCCTGCTCCGCGGCGCAGCTGCAGGCCGTCTCGGCGCAGTGCGGGTTCGTCGAGGTGCCGCTCGACTACTCGGCACCCCAGCAGACGAAGATCAAGCTCGCGGTGTCGATGGTGAAGCACACCACCCCGCAGGCCCAGTACCAGGGCGTCATGCTGGTCAACCCCGGCGGCCCGGGCGGCTCCGGGTTCGGGCTCTCCCTCCTCGGCTCCGCGGTGCCGGACAACGTCGGCGCGAGCTACGACTGGGTCGGGTTCGATCCGCGCGGTGTGGGGTCGAGCCAGCCCGCACTCAGCTGCGTCCCCGACTACGCCGGCTACAACCGCCCGGACTACGACCCGGACACCCCCGGCAGCGAGGCCGCCTGGCTGAAACGGGCCGAGTCCTACGCGAAGGCGTGCGGCGCGAAGAACGGCGATCTCCTCAACCACATCACCACCGTCGACTCCGCCGACGACATGGAGAGCATCCGGAAGGCGCTCGGTGCCGACCAGATCAACTACTACGGCTTCTCCTACGGCACCTATCTCGGCCAGGTGTACGCCACGCTGTTCCCGGACCGGGTGCGGCGGATGGTGCTCGACAGCGTGGTCGACGAGCGGAACGTCTGGTACCAGGCCAACCTCCAGCAGGACGTCGCGTTCGAGCGCAACATCCAGATCTTCTTCGACTGGATCGCCAAGAACGACGGCATCTACCGGCTGGGCAACAGCGGCGAGGACGTCGAGAAGCTCTTCTACAGCCAGAAGGAGAAGCTGCGCCAGAAGCCGGCCGGCGGCCTGATCGGCCCGTCCGAGCTGACCGACCTCTTCCTCGGTGCCGGCTACGACGTCCGCAACTGGGAGAACGTCGCGAGTGCCTTCTCCCAGTGGGTCAACGGCGGTGACGCCGCTGGGCTCAAGACCGTCTACAGCGGGTCGGCGTCGACGACCGACGACAACAACTACGCCGTCTACCTCGCCGTGCAGTGCACCGACACGCAGTGGCCCACCGACTGGAACCAGTGGCGCGAGGACAACGCGAAGGTCGCCGTGCAGGCGCCCTTCGAGACCTGGGCCAACGCCTGGTACAACGCGCCGTGCGCCTTCTGGCCCGCGAAGCCGGCCAAGCCGGTGCAGGTCGACGGCAGCAAGGTGAAGAGCCTGTTGCTGATCGACGAGACGCTCGACGGTGCCACGCCGTTCGAGGGCAGCCTCCAGGCCCGCCGGCTGTTCCCGAACTCCGCGCTTGTCGAGGGGGTGGGGGGCACCACGCACGCGGCGTCGCTCTCGGGTGACCAGTGCGTGGACGGCCACGTCGCGGACTATCTCGGCAAGGGCACGCTGCCCAAGCGCGTGCCGGGAGACGGTTCCGACGCGCAGTGCGACCCGCTCCCGCAGCCGACCCCGACGGCGCTGGTGGCGGCGGGCCCGGCCTAGGGCCTGTCTGAAGTCGTGATCATTGGAGGCTGCGCATCCAGATCACTGCTCCTCGCAAATGGAGGCCGGCGAGGTAGCTCTTGGGTGTTTTGTCCTAGCGGGTCGCGATGCCGCGCCACGGCTTTCAGCTTGTTGATCAGGCACTCGACAGTGTTGCGATCTTTGTGGAGCGCGGCGTCGTGGCCGACCGGGCGGCCTCCGGCACTCCCCTTCTTCTTGCGGTTGGCGACCTGGTCGGCCTTCGAGCCGTTCCTGCCGATAGGCACGTCCGGCCCGTATCCGGAGCATCTGCGGGAGCAGTTCGAGGGCGTGATCTGGAAGTTCCGCTCGGGTGCCCGGTGGCGGGAGAGCCATCCCCGTCCTCTGTCAGCTGCCCTGCGTCACTGAATTCTTGGGCGTGTCACCGAGGTCTCAGCGGCGGAACCTCGGCTCGGGTCGCAAGCTCAGGTCAGGAGCAGGCCGACGCCGATCAGCAGGGCGGTACAGGCCAGGGCCGCGACGACCAGGACGGTGCGCTTGCTTCCACCGTGGAGGCGGAGCGCGAGGGCCAGCGGGCCGATCGGAGGAGTCTTGTTGTCCATGTCTGTCTCCCTGATGATCTGGGTGATCTTTAGATGAATTCGGCTGTTCAGGGGGCGTCTTGTCGCAGGGCATCCCGCAGTCGCAGTAGTTCGCGTCGGCGGCGCCGCGCCCGTGCCAGGGTGAGCATCGCGGCGGCGGTGAAGACGACTCCGCCCGCGACGGTGGCCACCAGGTCGGTGGTACTGCCGCGGACTGCAGCCAGCGCCACCCCGGCCAGGGCGGTCACCACGGTCGCCGCCAGTGCGATCCGGGCAGACAGCACCCGGTCCCGGGCGAACAGCGGCCGACGCCTGCTCAGCACCCAGCCGGCGAAGACGGCCCAGGCCAGCCCGATGGCGATCAGTCCGGCGTAGACGGCCTGGGTACGCGTCGGCAGAGCATTCGGCTCGGTGGCCCACAGCACCGCGATCATGGCCGCGCCGCATCCCCCGGCCAGGCCCACTGCCACGTGGCGCAGCCTGGACCGCAGTGACACCTCTGTGGCCAGCGCGCGCTCCAGTTGCTCGGGCACATCCCGCTGCGCTGCGCGGCTCTGCTCGCTCATGCCTCGTATCCCTTCTCGGCAAGGAGGTTGCGCAGCATGCGCCGGGCGCGGTGCAGCCTGCTCTTGACCGTGCCGGCCGGTACGCCAAGTACCTCCGCGCAGGAAGCTAGTGGCAGGTCCTCCAGGTGGAGGAGGATCAGCACCTCGCGCTCCAAGGGCGGCAGAGCAGCAAGACCTGCCTCGATCTGCATCGTGGTGAGCACGCCGCTGAGCTCGTCGTCGGCGACGACAGTCGTGGCTTCCTCCATGGCCGTCTCCGGAGCCTTGTACGTTTGCCGCAGATGGTCAGTGACTGTGCGCCGGGCGATGGTGAACAGCCAGGGGGCGAACCGCTCCGGCTGCCGCAGCCGCGGCAGGCCGCGCACCACAGCGACCCACGCCTCCTGAGCAAGATCGTCCGCGAGATGCGGAGAGCCGACCATGCCTCGGACATAGCGCCACAGCACGGGATGCCACATGGCCACCAGTTCGCGGAACGCCTCCCGCTCCCCAAGCTGGCAGCGCACCACCAGCAACCCGTCGTTGCCCACCACACCTCCCTGCTCTGCACCGTCCGTCACACAGGCAGTCGGCATTCCGGGCGGAAAGGTTCACGGAATCCTGAGCATGCGGTCGAAACGCCGGTCGTAAGAGGAATCTCACCCCTTGATCACGACTTCAGACAGGCCCTGGGTGCGCCCAGGTGTACCCGGCCCCACACGCCGCTCGGCCCGGCCCCGTGCCGGGCAGGCGGACACTGGAGTGATGGGACTGATCGACACCGCCGGTATCCACCATCTCCGGCTCACCGTCACCGACCTGGAGCGCTCGCAGGAGTTCTACTCCGAGGTGCTCGGTTTCGAGGTGGTCGCGAAGTCGGACGGTAGCCCGGACGATCCCGCGGTGCTGCGGGATCCGAGCCGGCTCTACGGCGGTGTCGTGTTCCGGGCCCACGGGATGCTGTTCGGGCTGCGGCCCGTGGCATCGGG
Source organism: Pseudonocardia xinjiangensis (assembly GCF_050948425.1). Lineage (NCBI taxonomy): Bacteria > Bacillati > Actinomycetota > Actinomycetes > Pseudonocardiales > Pseudonocardiaceae > Pseudonocardia > Pseudonocardia xinjiangensis. The sequence continues at coordinate 1,265,639 of NZ_CP192009.1, forward strand.
CACCGACCGGTTCGTCGCCGAGCGGGTCGGGCTCGACCATCTGAGCTTCACCGTGCCCTCCCGCGAGGCGCTGACCGACGCCGCGGACCGGCTGGAGGAGCGCGGTATCCCGCACGGCTCGGTCAAGGACCTCAGCGACTTCGGGATCTCGATCCTGTCGTTCAGCGACCCGGACGGCGTCCACCTGGAGCTGACGGCGCCCCTGTAGCCCCCGGATTGCAGCAAAGCCACTTTCACGCAACCAGATGGCATGAAAGTGGCTTTGCTGCAACGAGGGCTGCAACGAGGTGGGTCAGGGGAAGTGCACGTACTCGTACTCGAAGGGCTTGTCGTTGATCCCGTGGGACGGCGGGGCGATCCAGCCGGCGATCCTGCCGGGCTCGTAGACCGGCCGCATCAGGGATCGGACGTGGGTCTTGTCGGCCTCGGTGGGCAGCCACCGGTCGCGGTTGGCCTCCCAGACGTCGGGGCCGACGAGGTCGCCCTTCGGCGTGATGTGGTGGTCGGAGAACAGGCCGACGTCCCGGTTGAAGCCGACGTGCGGGAGGTACAGGCGCGCGTCGATGCCGCCCTGCTCGAGCACCCGGTTCCAGCGCTTGAGCCCGCTCTGGCAGTCGGAGACGTACTCCGTGCGCAGGTCGTTGTTCAGTGCCAGCAGTGCCGGGACCTCGTCGGTGGTGAGCTCGCCGTCGCGCACGAGCTCGATCCGCGCCGCGTCCTCGGTGAGGACGTGGTCGTCCTTGCGCCGCTCCTCCTGCCAGCGCCCCTTGAGGCCCGCGGTGAAGTAGTTGGCGGCGTTGGTGGACTGCTCGGAGCCGAACAGGTCCAGCGACACCGAGTAGTGGAAGTTGATGTACTTCTGGATCACGTCGAGCGGGATGCCGCCGTGCGGGGCGATGTCCTCGGTGTCGTGCTCGCGCATCAGTTCGGCGCTGCGGGCCACCACGCGGTCGACACCCGTGGTGCCGACGAACATGTGGTGCGCCTCCTCCTTGAGCATGAACTCGCAGGTGCGGCTCAGCGGGTCGAATGCCGACTCCTTGAGCGTGCCGAGCTGGTACTTCCCGTCGCGGTCGGTGAAGTAGGTGAACATGAAGAACGACAGCCAGTCCGGGGTCTCCTCGTTGAACGCCCCGAGGATCCGGGGGCTGTCGAGGTCGCCGGAGTTGCGCTGCAGCAGTGCCTCGGCCTCCTCGCGCCCGTTGCGCCCGAAGTAGGCGTGCAGCAGGTAGACCATCGCCCAGAGGTGGCGGCCCTCCTCCACGTTGACCTGGAAGAGGTTGCGCAGGTCGTACAGCGACGGCGCGGTCTCGCCGAGCCTGCGCTGCTGCTCGACCGACGCGGGCTCGGTGTCGCCCTGGATGACGATGAGGCGCTGCAGGTCGGCGCGGTACTCGCCGGGGACCTGCTGCCAGACCGGCTGGCCCTTCTGCTCCCCGAACGCGATGCGCCGGTCGGCGTTGCGCTCGGCGAGGAACACGCCCCAGCGGTACTCCTCCATCGCGACGTGGTCGAAGTGCGCCCACCCCTCCCGGCCGACGGCGACCGCCGTGCGCAGGTAGACGTCCTCGGTCGGGACGGCCGGCCCCATCGTCTTCCACCAGGTGAGGAAGTTGGGCTGCCAGCTCTCCAGCGCGCGCTGGAGCTTGCGGTCACCGGCCAGATCGACGTTGTTCGGGATCTTCTCGGAGTAGTCGATTGACATGATTCGCTCTGCTCTCAGACTCGCTTGCGGTCGAAGTCGGCCTTGCGTCCCGTGCCGTACCTGCGCAGCGCGCCGTCGGGGCCCGATGCGTTGGGTCGAACGAAGATCCAGTTCTGCCATGCGGTGAGCCGCGAGAAGATGCGCGACTCCATGGTCTCCGGTCCGACGAACCGGTGGTTGGCCTCCATGCCGGTGAGCGCGTCGGGGGAGAGGGAGGCGCGCTCCTCCAGCATGATCCGGATCTCGTCCTCCCAGTCGATGTCGTCGGGGGCGTCGGTGACCAGGCCCAGCTCCATCGCCTCCGCGGCCTCGATCCGGCGTCCGGTCTCCTGGTGGAGCTTGGCGACGTGGTCGTCATCGCCGTAGAACCGCGACCCGAGCCGGGAGAGCCCGTTGCTCATCGGGAACGCGCCGAAGTTGGAGTCCGACAGGACGATCTGCGCGGGCTCACCCTCCTGGGCGTCCTCCTCGAGCAGCCCCTCCAGCATGTACTGCCGGTCGCACGCCAGCGCCAGCTCCAGCAGCGCGCCCGCGAAGCACGACCCCGGCTCGATCAGCGCGATCAGCGAGCGCGAGGTGACGTCGAGGCGCTTGAGCACGCGCTTGAAGTAGTGGCGGATCTCGTTGACCAGCCAGTCGTCGCGCGAATGCTCGGCGATGACCCGCTCGAACGCCAGCGCGTCCTCGACGTCGCCCTTCGTGCGGATGACCCAGGTGCCCAGCTCCAGCTCGTTGGCCCGCAGGCGCAGGACGAGGTCGTCGAGCTCCCTGGTCATGGCCAGCGGCCAGAAGTCGGCGCCGAGCGCGTGCACGCGCTCGACCGTGTCGGGCAGCCCGAAGCCGGAGGAGCCCTCGGGGCCGTGGACGGTGATCTCGACGACGCCCAGCGGGCGGTCGAAACGGGCCTCGACGTGCCGGTAGCGGATGCCCTGCTCGGTCTCCTCCCGCTGCAGCGGGGGGAGGGGGATGCCCTGCGCCCCGGCGGGCCGGGTGGAGCGCGCCGCCGCGGCGGCGGCCCGCTCGCGCACGGTCTCGTCCCACACCCGTTTCGGGATCACCTCGTCGACGAGCTTCCACTCGACCGCCTGCTTGCCGCGGACCCCTTCGGACCTCGTGGCGAACACGTCGGCGCGGTCCTTGCGCACCCGGCGCTTGTCGACGACGCGGGTGAGTCCGCCGGTGCCGGGGAGCACTCCCAGCAGCGGCACCTCGGGCAGCGACACCGCGGAGGAGTTGTCGTCGATCAGCAGGATCTCCTCGCAGGCGAGCGCGAGCTCGTACCCGCCGCCCGCCGCGGTGCCGTTGACGGCCGCGAGGTAGGTCTGGCCGGAGTGCTCCGTGGCGTCCTCGATGCCGTTGCGGGTCTCGTTGGTGAACTTGCAGAAGTTCACCTTCCACGGGTGCGAGCTCTGCGCGAGCATCCGGATGTTGGCGCCTGCGCAGAAGTTGCGGTCCTTCGCGCTGGTGACCACCACGGCACGCACCTCGGGGTGCTCGAAGCGCAGCCGCTGCGTGGCGTCGTAGAGCTCGATGTCGACGCCCAGGTCGTAGCTGTTCATCTTGAGCTCGTAGCCCGGGACGATGCCGCCGGACTCGTCGACGTCGAGGCGCAGGTAGGCGACCTCACCGTCGAGCTCGAGCGTCCAGTGCCGGTAGGACGACGGGTCGGTGTCGAACGAGACCGCCGGGATCGCGGCCTGGTCGGGATCTGCGGTGGTCGTCATCGGCTCCTCCGGAGGTCGTCGATACTCTACAACATCAAGTCGAAGCGTGCCATAGCTGTAGAACTTCGAAGAGGGTTACCCGGCACAAGCGCTTGCACTAACGTGCAGTGACGGGCGGGACGCTCTCCCGCCCATCGCAATGACGCGAGCAGGGCGGGGGCATGGCGACCATCCACGACGTGGCCAGCGCCTGCGGCGTCTCCATCTCCACGGTGTCGCGCGCGATCTCCCGGCCGGACCTCGTCAACCCCGCCACCCGGGAGCGGGTGCTCGCCGCGGTCGCCGAGCTGGGCTACCAGCCGAGCACCGCCGCCCGGTCGCTGATGTCGGGCCGGTCCATGACGCTCGCGCTGCTCGTCCCCGACATCACCAACCCGTTCTTCTTCGACCTGGTCCGCGGCACCCAGGCCCAGGCGGCCGCGGCCGGCTACAGCCAGATCCTGATCGACACCGACGAGTCGGTGGAGCTGGAGCGCCAGCACATCGCGACCGCGGCGAGGGGCGCCGACGGGCTGGTGCTGGGTGCGTCGCGGCTGAGCGACGACGCGCTGCGCGAGGCGGCCAGGTCGGTGCCCCTCACCGCCGTCAACCGCAGCACGCCCGGCGTCGCCTCGGTGGTCATCGACACCCCGTCGGGCATGGTCCAGGCCCTGCACCACCTGGCCTCGCTCGGCCATCGCGACGTCGCCTACCTGTCCGGCCCGCGCTCCTCGTGGTCCAACGGGCGGCGCTGGCGCGCCGTGCAGATGGCGGCGCGCCGGGCCGGGCTGTCGGTGCGGCGCCTCGGCCCGTTCCCGCCCACGCGCGCCGCCGGTGCGGCCGCGGCCGACGCCGCCGTGCACGCCGGGGTGACGGCCGTGCTGGCCTTCAACGACCTCATCGCGCTCGGCGTGCTGCAGCGGCTGTTCGCCCGCGGGCTCGCGGTGCCGGACGACATGAGCGTGGTGGGGTGCGACGACACCTTCGGCGCCGACTTCTGCCACCCCCCGCTGACCACCGTCACCGCGTCCATCGAGCAGGTCGGACGGCTGGCCACGGACATGCTGCTGGAGCAGCTGCGGCCGGTGCCACCCCCGCCGCGCGTGCACACCGTGCCTGCCGTGCTGACGATCCGCGGGTCGACCGGACCCGCTCCCGCCCGACCCCAGCAGTGACAGCCCAGATGAGCGACACCAGGGAGGAACCTTGAGGTTCTCGGTCTTCACCGCCGCACTGCCGCAGTGGACGCCCCAGCAGGCCGTCGAGCAACTGGCCGCGCAGGGCTGGGACGGCGTCGAGTGGCGCGTGGTCGACCAGCAGGACGCCCCGACACCGGGCTTCTGGGCCGGGAACCGCTGCACCTGGCCGCTGGCCACCATCGAGGAGGACGTGCCGCGGATCCGCGAGCTCACCGTGGGTGCCGGCCTGGCGTTCTCCGGGATCGGCGGCTACGCGCTGTGTGACGAGCACGCCGACGTCGACCGGCTGCTCGCCGCCACCGCCGCCCTCGGTGCCGAGCGGGTGCGGGTGCGCACGCCCGCCCTCGGTGCGGCGCCCTACCCCGAGTTGTTCGCCCACGCCCGCCGCTGCTTCGCCGACATCGCGGGGCGGGCCGCCCGCCACGGCGTCAAGGTCCTCGTCGAGCTGCACCACCAGACCGTCGTCTCCAGCTCCTCGGCCGCGCTGCGGCTGCTCGAGGGGGTGGACCCGGACGCCGTCGGGGTGATCCACGACCTCGGCAACCTCGTGATCGAGGGCGGGGAGGACATCCGGGCCGGCCTGGAGATGCTCGGCCCGTACCTGGCGCATGTGCACGTCAAGAACTGCGCCTGGCGACCGGCGGAGACGGAGGTGGACGGCACGGTCCGCTGGGAGCACGCGTGGGCGGAGCTGCCCACCGGCCAGGCCGACGTGGCCGGGTACCTGCGGCACCTGACGGAGCTGGGCTACGACGGCTGGGTCACCGTCGAGGACTTCTCCACCGACCGGCCGCTGGCCGAGCGGACGGCCGCGAACCTCTCCTACCTCCGCGCCGCCCGGGCGGGCGTGCCGGCCTGAGGCGGGGCCGCCGGATTGCAGCAAAGCCACTTTGACGCAACCTCGTTGCCGCAACGTGGCTTTGCTGCCACCCCGGAGGGCGTCAGCGGAACGGGATGTCCTGCTCCCGCAGCAGCCCGGTGAACGCCGCGTGGGCCGTGGCGAACAGCTCCGGTCCGCTGAACCCGCCGCTCGCGTGGGCCTGCGCCAGGTGCGGCTCCAGGGAGAAGCAGCCGTCGAAGCCGTCGGCGCGCAGGGCCGCCACGGTCCGGGCCACCTCGCCGTCGCCCTTCCCGGCCGGCACCACCTCGCCGGTCGCGGCGATCGCGTCCTTGATCTGGATGTAGTCCACGTGGGGGCGCAGCATCTCGTAGCCCTCGGTGAACGGCCGGACGCCGCACTGCACGAAGTTGGCGGGGTCCCAGGTGAGGCGCAGCGCGGGCGAGCCCACGGACTCGACGAGGTCGAGGCAGCGCCCGGGAACGTCCCCGTAGATCGCCTTCTCGTTCTCGTGCAGCAGCACGACACCCTCCTGCTCGGCCGCTGCGGCCAGCGCCGACATGCCGCGCAGCACGGTATCGCGGTCGGCGGCGGGGTCGTGGGCGTCCCTCGGGTAGAAGGAGAAGACCCGCACGTACGGGGCCCCGAGCCGGCGCCCCACCTGCGCGCAGCGGCGGAACCGGGCCACGTGCTCGTCCAGGTCGGCGGTGACCGGCACCTTGCCGATGGGGGAACCGATCGAGGACACCGCGATGCCGGCGCCGTCGAGGGTGCGGGCGATGCGCTCCACCTGCTCGTCGTCGAAGTCGGCGATGTTCGTGTCCCAGGCGCCGCGCAGCTCCAGCTGGGACATCCCCAGCTCGGTGAGCACGCGGACCTGCTCGTCCAGGTCGGGGGAGATCTCGTCGGCGAAGCCGGACAGGGTCCACATGGCTGGGGCTCCTTCGGTCGGGGTCAGTTGACAGTGGCCGGCCGCCGAGGGGGTTCGGGGACGGGCACGACCCGGCCCTCCAGGACGTCGGCGATCAGGACCGGTGCTCCGGTGCGGGCCGACTCGTAGACGGCCTGCACGGTGGCCAGGGCGAGCAGGGCATCGGCCACGGTCACGCCGGGCGTGCCGCCCGTCCGGATCGCCTGGACGATGTCGAGGTACTGGCGGTGGTGGCCGTCGAACATGGCGCTGGTGCCCGGCCCGCCTCCGACGTGGCGCCCGGTCTCCTCCTCGGCGAGGAGCTGGGCCGCCTGGTTGCCGTCGCCGCCGACCCCGCGGTTGGGTCCGACGCCGGCGTCGCCCGCCGCCTCCTCGGTGGCGCGGCGGGCGCTGTGGAAGTAGTAGAGCCGGTCGTTGTCCACGACCGCGGAGCCGGCGTCCCCCATGACCTGCAGGCGGACGGTGAGGCCGGGGTAGGCCGCGGTCGTGGCGTGCAGCGTCGCGAGCGCGCCGGACTCGAAGCGCACCACGGCGGCCACGGTGTCCTCCACCTCCACCCGCTCGTGGGCGAGCAGCGCCGTGTGGGCCACCACGTCGATCGGCCTGCCGAGGAACCACAGCAGCAGGTCGACGGTGTGCACGCCCTGGTTCATCAGCGCGCCGCCCCCGTCGAGCGCCCAGGTGCCGCGCCAGTCGCCCGAGTCGTAGTAGCCCTGGCTGCGCCACCACGACACCGTCGCGACGGCCGAGGTGACCCGGCCCAGCTCCCCACGCGAGACGGCCTCGTGGACGGCGACGCTCGCCGGGTCGAACCGGTGCTGGCTGATCACGGCGGCCACGAGGCCGGGGTGCCGCGCCGCGGCCTCGGCGACGTCGCGGCCCGCGGCCACGCCGACGTCGAGCGGCTTCTCCACCACCAGGTGCCGCCCGGACTCGAGCACCGGGACCGACACGGCGGCGTGCGCACCGCTGGGCACGGCGACGGCCACGGCGTCGACGTCGTCGCGGGCCAGCGCCTCGGCCAGCGACGTGGTGACGGCCGGGCGCTCACCGAAGAGCCCCGCGACGTGGTCGGCCACGGAGTCGGCGGCGGCCACGTCGGTGTCCACGAGCACGCTGAGCGCGGTGTCGTGCCCGGCGGCGATGACCTCCGCGTGCAGGCGTCCGATCACCCCGCAGCCGACGACGGCGAACCGTACGGGTGCAGGCACGGAATCGTTCACTTCAGCCCTCCGGTCAGGCCACCCACGAGGTAGCGCTGGAAGATCAGGTACAGGACGACGACGGGCGCGGCGCAGACCACGGCGGAGGACATGACCTGCCCGTAGAGCGGGAGTGCCCCACCCTCCTGCGACGCCCCGAACGCCTGCAGGACGACCGCCGCGGTGCGGGTCCGGGGCTGGGTCAGGACGCTCGCGAACAGCACGTCGTTCCAGCCCAGCAGGAAGGAGAAGATCGCGGCGACGATCAGCCCGGGTGCGCTCAGCGGCAGCACGATGCGGCGGAGCACCCCGATGCGGCTGAGCCCGTCCAGGAGCCCGGCTTCCTCCAGCTCGACCGGCATGCCGCGGAGGTAGGTGACCATCACCCAGGTCGCGAACGGCAGCGCGAACGTCAGGTAGGTGATCATCAGGCCCCACGTCGTCCCCACCACCGTGATCCCGAGGTAGGTGGGTGCCGAGGCGTAGACCACGAACAGCGGGAGCAGCAGCAGCGTGCCGGGCACGCTCTGCAGGCCCACCAGCGCCCGCAGGAACGTGATGCGCCCGACGAACGTGAACCGGACGAGGACGTAGGCGGTGGCGACCGCCAGCAGCGCGGAGAGCACGGCGACGACGCCGCAGACCAGCAGGCTGACGCCCAGCCCCTGGGCCAGCGGGACCGTCGTCCAGATCGCGACCCAGTTCTCCAGCGTCACGCTGCTGGGAACCACAGCGCCAGAGGCCACCTCGATGTCCGGCATCAGGGAGGCCACGAGGATGTAGGCGCACGGCGCCAGCACGAGCAGCACCAGCACGGCGATCACCGCGCGGCGCAGGCCCGGCGGCAGGATCGCGGTGGCGTCCACCCCGGAGCGCCTGCGGTCGGTGGCCTGCATGCCGGCCGTCACGCCTGCGCCCCCTTCTCCAGCCCGGTGTCCAGCCGCACGGCGCGCAGGTAGAACAGCAGCGGGATCAGCACGAGCACCAGCGAGGCCACCGACATCGCCGCGGCCAGGCCGAAGCGGAACGTCTGGAACGAGGCCGAGTAGATGGCGAGCGGCAGGACGTTCACCTGGTCGGGGGCGGGCGAGCCGAACAGGACGAACGGCAGCGTGAAGTTGTTGAGGTGGTGCAGGGTCGCGATGATCACGGCCAGCAGGAGGGGCCCGCGCAGGCTCGGCAGCACGATGTGCACCGTCTTCTGCCACCACGTCGCCCCGTCGACGGCCACGGCCTCGTGCACCTCGCGGCCGATGGACTGCAGGCCTGCCAGGCACAGCAGGTACACGAACGGCCACGCCGCCCAGGTGTCGACCAGCACGAGGGTCCAGAAGGTGCGGTCGCCGATCAGCCAGTTGCCCCCCGCGATCCCCACGGAACCGAGCACGGTGTTCACGGCGCCGTCCGGCCCGAGCGCGATGCGCCACACGGTGCCGACCACGAACGTCGGCAGCACGTACGGGATGAGGAAGATCGAGCGCACGAGCGCACGGCCCCGGAACCGGTCGTGCGCGGCGAACGCCGCGGCGAGCCCGAGCGGCAGCGTCAGCACCGTGGTCAGGACGCTGAACGCGACGCTCAGCCACACGCTGTGCAGCAGCGGGCCGGTGGTGACGGCCTCGACGTAGTTGCCCAGGCCGAGGAACGGCGCCCCCGCCCACTGCCGCAGCGTGTACTGGTCGAGGTCGGTGACCGACATCCACAGCGCCAGCACGAACGGCACCACGACCACCACGAGCAGCAGCAGGCCGCCCGGCGTCATCAGCCAGAGTGGCCCCTGGCTACGCCGCGTCGGACCGGCGGGCCGGACACCGGCCCGTACCGGCCCGCCCACGTCGCCGGTCGGTGCGGTCGAGGTGGACGGGCGGTCCGTCGGGCTGGTGAGGCTCACCGGGCGGCCGCCGCCTTGTCGACCGCGGTCTGGGCCGTCTGCTGGAGCTCTGTGAGCTGCCGCTGCACCTGGTCCGGCGGCACCGAGCCGGAGCTCAGGCCGGCGAGCGCCTGCACCGTGATGTTCGTCAGCCCCAGCTGGATCTCCGACCACGCCCCGGTGAACGGCGTGGGCTTGGCCTGCTTGCCCGCTTCCAGCACCGGCGCGTACTGCTCCTTCCCGCTGGCCACTGCGTCGGCGGCCGCCGCGTTGACCGGCAGCACCCCGAACACCTCGGAGAAGTGCTGCTGCTCGGCCTCGGAGGTGACGAGGTCGACGTACTGCAGGGCGAGGTCCTGCTGCGTGGAGTAGGAGGCGACCACCAGGTTCTGGCCGGACACGATGGTGGTGGCGGGCACCCCACCTGCGGGCAGCGCGCTCTCACCCGGCGGGACGGTCGGCATCGGTGCGAACGCGTACGAGCTCGCCACCGGCGACTTCGCGAGCGTCGGGATGACGCTCGCGCTGGTCATGGTGAACATCGCGGACTTGCCGGAGGCGAAGTTGGCCGTCGCGTCGGCCGATGCCCAGTTGACCGCGTCCGGGTTCACGATCTTGTCCTTGGTGAGGAACCCGAAGTAGGCGTCGTAGGCCCGGGCGACCGTGGGGTCGTCGATCCGGGCGGTCGTGCCCTGCACCAGCGGGTTGCCGTACTGCTGGGCGAACATCCAGATGTACTTCCAGGGCGAGAAGGGGTCCTTGTAGTCCATCGCGAGGCCGTACGTGTCGCCCTGGGTCAGCTTCTTCGCGTCCGCCACCAGCTCGTCCCAGGTGGACGGGGGACCGTCGATCCCGGCGGCGGCGAACATCTGGGTGTTGTAGACCAGCACGAAGGGGATCGACGAGAACGGCACGCCGATCTGGTCGGCCTCGTCCGGGCCGGACATCGCCAGCGTGGAGGGCACGAACCGGTCCCGGCCGCCGACGGCGTTCCACTGCTCGTCGCCGAGCTTCAGGAAGGCCCCGCTGGAGTAGGCGGTGGGGGTGAATGTCGTGCCGATCTCGTAGATGTCGGGGCCCTGCCCCGAGACCACCGAGGTCTGGATCTTCTGCTGCTCCTCGGAGGCCGAGGTGTAGGTCTCGAACTCGACGTCGGCGCCGGTCTTCTTCCGGAACTCGTCCTTGATGCGCTGCATCCACTGCTGCTGCTCGTCGGGGTACTGCGACTGCTTGCTGAGGTAGACCTGCAGGGTCTGCCCGGCGTGGTCACCGCCGCCCCCGCCGCTCGACCCGCCACCGCACGCCGCCAGGGACACCGCCACCGTGAGCGCACCCGCCACCGCCAGGAACCTGCGAGTGGACATCGTCAGACCTCCTTGTCTGATCGCAGCCGCGTACCCGCCTCTGCTGGCCCGAAGATAGGCAGGGCGCATCGCGGGCACAATCCCTTGCAGGAATTTGCAGTGCGGCGTGGCGGCCCGGCGCCGGTCGTGCGCGGCGGCCGCCGCGGCGAGCCCGTCCCCGGCCCTCCTGGTGGTCGGCGGCAGTCCGGCAGCGGCATGGAATTCGGGCGAATCAGCCGCACTGCAGACGAATCTCACAATTCTGCCGAAATCGTCGGAGTGGTTTTGCCTCAGATCTGGAAATATTGCTCAGAGGAATGATCAAATCGACTTCAGACTTTCGATATCGGCCACCCGTTGCTAACCTCGTGGCCGTTGTGCTGAATCGAAGAAAGGAGCTTGAGATATGAGTGGCAGCGCGAACACGGCCCGGATATAGATCGAGTGGTGGCCGCTCCCCGACCCGCTGGTCTCCTCGATGACGGCGCTGAAATGCGCTCCCCGAAATCGCGATCGAGTCGTCGCCACGACGACTCTCCACCGTCGAATACGGTCCTGCACGGCCGCATTTTCCGCCGCGCCCGGGCCCGAAAACTGATCGCGCTCGTCACGGCCGCGAGCGCGGTCACCAGCGCAGCGCTGGCAATTCTGTTCTGGGTCGTGCTCACGCAGACGGAGCTGTCCGCGCCGCCGCCTTACTCGCCCCCACGAGACGAGATACAGGTCGACAACCCCTCATCCGCAGCGGTGGTCCCGGGCAGAGCAGCGCCCCGCTCCGCATCCCCGTCAGTCCCCCGCGCGGATGGACCTCCCCCTCGATCATGACCAGGACCCCAATCCGATGGACGTCGACAGTTCTGCTCCCCACTGGTTCGGCAGAACCGGAACGCGCCCGACCGGCGTGGTAGCGACGGAGGACGTGTTCACGGCCGCAGGCCATGCCACGGGGCTCGTCGCTACCCTCCTCCTGACGGTCACGGTGGTGCTCGGCACCATGCATGCCGGACGGGCCTCGAGCGCGAGCTTTCCCCGGTTCGCCATGCACGCCGTACACCGCAACGCGTCGCTGCTGGCGGTCGCCTTCCTCCTCATGCACGTCGTCATCGCCATCGGCAAACCCCGCTCCGGACTCTCCTGGCCGGTCGCGCTGGTGCCGTACTCCTCCGACGTCCCCCACCCGATCTGGCTCGGGATGGGAACCGTGGCGCTCGAACTGCTGCTCGCCGCGATCGTCACCAGCGTGCTGCGGCGCAGGATCGGCTTCCGCTCCTGGCGCGCCGTGCACGTCATGGCGTACGCGGGTTGGCCGCTCGCGATCGCGCACGGGCTGGGTCTCGGCACGAACGACAGGAGACTCGGCTGGATGGTGGCGATCTACCTCGGGTGCGGGGTGGCGGTCGCGGCAGCGATCGTGCGGCGATGGCTGAGCGTCGATGCCGACCGAGACGCGCGACGGGCCGCGAAGGCGGCCAGGCGATGACCGCGGCCGCGCGGATGCCCCGTCCGGACGCGCCGACCGGGAGCGTTCGCCTGCTGGCCGGCTCGGCCGAGAGCGGGGCCCCTGCCAAGTGGGCCGACCACCTCGCCCGTTACGGCCCGCTCCCGGTGGGCGCGGACGGGCCTGCCGAGCTGATCGATCTGGTCGACCGGTCGGGCCTGCGCGGCCGGGGCGGGGCGGGCTTCCCGATGAGCCGCAAGCTGCGGACGGTCGCGGCCGGGCGGGGGCGACCGGTCGTGGTCGCGAACGGCTGCGACGGCGACCCGGCCACCGTCAAGGACGCGAAGCTGCTCGAGTTCGCCCCCCATCTGGTCATCGACGGGGTGCTGCTCGCCTGCCATGCCGTCGGCGCGGACGAGGCCACCATCTGCGTGGGGGAGGGAGATGCCCACGCCTGGTACGTCTACCAGGCCCTCCAGGCGCGGCGCCACGAGGAGATCACGATCCGGGTGGCGCAGGTGCCGCACCGGTACGTGGCGAGCGAGGAGTCGGCCCTGGTCAACTTCCTGAACACGGGGGACGCCCGGCCCACCGTCACGCCACCTCGTCCGGCGGAACGAGGGGTCGGGGGCCGACCGACGCTGGTGGACAACGTCGAGACGCTGGCTCACCTGGGGCTGATCACCCGCTTCGGCGCGGAGTGGTTCCGGGCGGCGGGCACGGCGGAGTCCCCGGGCACCACGCTGGTCACCGTCGGGGGTGCCGTGCGCAGGCCGGGCGTGTACGAGGTCGAGCTCGGTACTCCGGTCGGTGCGGTACTGGCCGAGGCAGGCGGTGAGTCCGAGCCGTTGCAGGCGGTGCAGATGGGCGGCCTGGGTGGCAGCTGGATGCCGATCGAGCAGACACATGCGCTGCCACTCGCGCACGAGGAATGCCGGGAAGCGGGAACGGTGATGGGCACAGCAGCGCTCGTCGCCCTGCCGGAACGCGCCTGCGGCATCGCCGAGACCGCCCGCACCCTGCGCTACCTCGCGGTCGAGTCGGCCGGGCAGTGCGGGCCGTGCATGTTCGGGCTGCCCGCGATCGCCGACGACGTCGACGAACTCGTGCGTGGTGGCGACCCGTCGGGGGAGACGCTCGACCGGCTGCGGAACCGGCTGGGGATGATCCAGGGCCGTGGCGCGTGCGCACATCCGGACGGTGCCAGCCGGTTCGCCGCCGCGGCTCTGCGCGTGTTCGCCGACGACATCGCCGACCACGTCGCCGGCCGCCCCTGTCCGTGGGTGGACGCCACACGGTGGATGCCGGTGCCCGACTCGACCCGTCCGGGCGCGGGAGAGTGATGGGGGACGACACGCGGCTCGGCCTCGACGTGGATCCCATCATGTGCCGCGGCCACGGCCTCTGCGCCGAGCTTCTCCCTGAGCAGGTCCTCCTCGACGAATGGGGCTACCCCCATCTCGCCTCGGAGGAGGTGCCCCCGTCGCTCAGGGCGCAGGCGCGGGCCGCGGTGAGCGCCTGCCCCACACTCGCCCTCCGGCTGCGTCGTCTGGAAGCGCGCTGAACCGCCGCTCCTGAACCGGGCGGTGGGCGTGGTCAGGCCGCTCCGGCCGGCACCTGCTTGCGCAGCTCGCCCACGTCGTTCGGGACGAACCCGTGGGCGCTGAGCCAGCCCGTCACGGGCTCCGGGTCGGGATGGCGGTCGGGCACGACGTTGTAGATGTAGTTCAGGTGCCGGGCCGCGGCCTCGTGCTCCAGCCGTTCGAGGATGAACGCGCCCACCCCCGACCCGCGCCGCTGCGGGTCGACCAGTACGAGGATCTCGGCGTCACCCCAGGTGTCGTCGAGCCGGCCGTAGCCGACGACGCGGTCGCCGTCCTCCACGCGCCACCACTCGTCGCCGAGCACGTCTCCGTCGGCGGGGGAGCCGAACCCGAACAGCTCCGGGGGCAGGTCGCCGAGCACGCGCTGCTTGTCGGCGTCCCAGTGCGCCGGCGTGTCGCGCACCCATCTCATTACTGCACCTCCTCGACGTCGGCTGCCGTGGTGGGCACGGGGGCCTCGGTGGCTGCGGCCTGCGCGCGCAACCGGTACCGCTGGATCTTGCCGGTGGCCGTCTTCGGCAGCTCGTCCACCTCGATGACCACCCGCGGCCGCTTGAACGAGGCGAGCCCGGCCCGGCAGAACGCGATCACCTCGTCCGGGTCGACCCGCTGCGCCGGCCGGGCGACCACGTAGGCCACCGGCTTGTCGAGCCCGTCCGCGTCCGGCACGCCGACGACCACGGCCTCGGCCAGTGCCGGGTGCTCCAGCAGCCTGGTCTCCACCTCGGTGGGGCTCACCCAGATCCCTCCCACCTTCAGCACGTCGTCGGCGCGGCCGAGGCACGTGTAGCTGCCGTCCTCGCCGCGCACGTACTGGTCGCCCGTGCGCATCCACTCACCCTGGAACACCGCCCGGTTCACCTCGGTCCGGCACCAGTATCCGGTGCAGATCGAGTCGCCCGCGATGTAGAGCATCCCGGGCTCGCCGGTGCCCTCGATGACGCTGCCGTCGGGCCGGCGCAGCTCCACCCGGTAGCCCGGCACCGGGAACCCGGAACTGCCGGGGACGACCTTGCCCGCCACGTTGGAGATGAAGATGTGCAGCGCCTCGGTGGAGCCGATGCCGTCGAGGATCTCGAAGCCGTACTGCTCGCGTACCCCGTGGAACATCCGCGCGGGGAGCGTCTCGCCGGCCGAGACCCCGTTGCGGACGGTCGCGAACCGCTCCCGCGGCAGGCCGGCGGCCATCAGCGGGCCCCAGAAGCTCGGGCCGCCGAAGAAGAGCGTGACGCCGTGCTCGGCCACCCGGTCGGCGTACAGCGCCGGGTTCGGCCGCGACGGCTCCAGCACCGCCGTCGCGCCGGCCGCCAGCGGGAAGAACAGGGAGTTGCCGATGCCGTAGGCGAAGAACAGCTTCGCCACCGACAGGCAGACGTCGCCGGGGCCGACCCCGAGCACCTGGGTGCCGTAGGTCTCGCAGACGTAGCGGATGTCGGCGTGCCGGTGCATGGCGCCCTTGGGCGTGCCCGTGGTGCCCGAGGTGTAGAGCCACAGCGCGGGCGACTCGTCCCACGTCCCGTACGGGGTGGGGACGGCGGTGGCGGCGCCCGCGTCGAGCAGGCCCTGCCAGGTGAGCGCGGCCGGACCGGCCACCTGCGGGGTGGTGTCGCCGGTGAGCACGACGTGGCGCAGATCGGGGGCGTCGGTCGCGGCCCCTGCCACCGCGCCGGCGAACCGGGTGTCCCCCAGGAGCACCCGGGCGCGCGAGTCGAGCACGAGCTTGCGCAGCTCCCCGCCGGTCAGCATCGTCGACGAGGGCACGGCGATCGCCCCGACGTACATGGCGGCGAGGATCGCGGTGGCGAGCTCGACGTCGTCGGCCATGCACATCAGCACCCGTTCCTCGGGGCGCACGCCGATCGCGACGAGCCCGGCGGCGACCCGGCGGACCTCGGCCGAGAGCTCTGCGTAGGTGAGGGTGCCGCCGGGGTGGATGATCGCGACGCGGTCGCCGTCGCCGGCGTCCACACGCCGTCCGACCAGGTACTCGGCGGCGTTGAAGAGGTCGGTCATGAAGGGGGCTCCCCTGCCGGTTCGGGTGGGCGGACTCTACATCCAGATCCATTGCCGTTACAGATCAGTAGAAGATCGATTCGGCCCGCGGTGTCCTCCGAACGGCCCTGTCCGTCGGGTTCCGGCCCCTTCCCATGACCTGCCCCTGCTGCTACCAATGCCGGAGCCACTCACACTCACGATCGGCCAACGGCGGCTGATGTCTGGAGGGTCGATGAAGACCAAGGCAGCGGTACTGCGCGGAGTGGGCCAACCGTTCGAGATCGAGGAGCTCACCCTCGACCCGCCCAAGGCGGGGGAGGTGTTGATCAAGTACGTCGCAGCGGGGCTCTGCCACTCCGACGAGCACCTGCGTCACGGCGACATCGTCCCGCGGTTCCCGATCGTCGGGGGTCACGAGGGCGCCGGGATCATCGAGGACGTCGGCCCCGGTGTCACCCGCCTCAAGCCCGGCGACCACGTCATCTGCTCGTTCCTGCCGGTCTGCGGGCACTGCCGGTTCTGCGCGGCGGGCATGACCAACCTCTGCGACATGGGCGCCACCATCCTCGACGGGATGCTGGCCGACGGCACCTATCGCTTCCACTCCGACTCCGGCGAGGACCTCGGCGGGATGTGCATGCTCGGCACGTTCTCCGAGCGCGCCACGATCTCCGAGAACTCGTGTGTCAAGGTCGCAGACGACGTGCCGCTCGACAAGGCCGTGCTGATCGGCTGCGGCGTCCCCACGGGCTTCGGTTCGGCGGTGCACGCCGCCGCCACCGAGCCGGGCGACACCATCGCGATCTACGGCATCGGCGGCATCGGCATCAACGCGGTGCAGGGCGCGGCGCTGGCCGGCGCGGCGAACGTCGTGGCCATCGACCCGCTGGAGAACAAGCGCGAGATGGCCGAACGGATGGGCGCCACCCACTCCTGCCCCACCGCGGAGGAGGCCCACGCGGTGATCCAGGAGCTCACCAACGGGGTGGGCGCCGACAAGGCGATCATCACCGTCGGCGTCGTCGACTCCGAGGTCACCACCAACGCGTTCCACGCCATCCGCAAGGGCGGCACCGTGGTCATCACCGGCCTGGCCGACCCGGCCAAGACCACCATCGAGATCCCCGGTGCCCTGCTCACCCTGTTCGAGAAGCGCATCCAGGGCTCGCTGTTCGGCTCGGGCGACCCGTTCAAGGACATCCCGCGGCTGGTGGACATGTACCAGGCCGGGCAGCTCAAGCTCGACGAGCTGATCACCAACACCTACAGCCTGGCCGACGTCAACAAGGGCTACGAGGACCTGGTCAACGGCGTGAACATCCGCGGCGTGATCATCCACGACCCCGACGCCTGACGCCGGCCGGACGGCCGTCAGCAGCCGTGGTCGCGCCGGGCACCGTCCACCGCGGTGCCCGGCACGGCCGTCCCCGGAGGTGGTACCGCCCGTGACGCCCGCGACCGCGCCGCCGTCGCCCGCTGCCGTGCCCGTACCCGTCGTCGGCCTGCGCCGGGAACGGGAGGTGCTGACGGTCGCGCTCGCCACCGGACGGCACGTCGTGATCGAGGGGCCGCCCGGCACCGGGAAGTCCACGCTGCTGCGCTCGATCGCCCGTGACGCGGTCCAGGAGGTTGTGTTCGTCGAGGGGAACGCCGAGCTGACGCCGGCCCGGCTGATCGGGGCGTTCGACCCGTCACAGGTGCTGGCGGAGGGCTACCTGCCGGCGAGCTTCGTGGACGGCCCGCTGCTCACCGCGATGCGCGGGGGAGCGCTGCTCTACCTCGAGGAGCTCAACCGGGTCCCCGAGGAGACGCTGAACGTCCTCATCACGGTGCTCACCGAAGGCGAGATCGCGGTCCCGCGGCTGGGGACCGTGCGCGCCGGTCCGCGCTTCCGGCTCATCGCCGCGATGAACCCGTTCGACGCGGTCGGCACCGCGCGGGTCAGCCAGGCCATCGCCGACCGGATGTGCCGGGTGGTGCTCGGCTACCAGGACGAGGCGGGGGAACGGGAGATCACCGGCTCGGTCAGCCGGGTGACCGGCTGGGTCACCGGCTTCGCCGTGGCGCTCACCCGGGCCACCCGTACCCACCGCGACGTGCGGATGGGGTCGTCGGTGCGCGGCGCCATCGACCTCGCGCTCGTGCTCACCGGCCTGGCGGAGCTGCGCGGCGAGCAGGTGGCGGCGCGTGAGACGGCCCGCGACGCCGCCTACGCGGCGCTGTCCGGGCGGATCCGCGTCGCCGACGGTGTCGACCGCACCCCGGAGTCGGTGATCGACGAACTGCTGGACACGCTGTGGCCGGAGGACGGACCGGCTCCCGCGGATCCGGCCGACCCCCCGGAGTCGGGGGATCGCCGGGGAAAAGCTGACGGCCCGCCGCCCGGGGCGGGCCGGCCCCGGGACCGCCCGCACCGCAACCGCGCCGACCGGACGCTCGGCCGCGGCGAGCTGGGCGCCCGCCACGAGCAGTTCGCGGCGGTCTCACCGGAGCTCGGTGCCCTCGACGCCGAGGCCTTCGACCAGGCGCTTGCGGCCGCACCCGAGGCGGCGGCCGCTCTGCTGGCCGACCTCGCCGTGGCCACCGACGTGCAGCTACGGGCCGCGGCCAGGAGGCTGGCCGGGCGGGTGTTCATCCAGCTCGGCCGGGTCGGGCCGGCGCGGGCCCGCGGGACCCGCAGGCTCGGACCGGCGCGAGGTGCCGACGGCGACCTCGATCTCGACCGCACCCTCGATGGCTGGGCGCCCGGCCCGGCGCGGCGACCGGAGCACGACGACATCGTCACCCGCACCTGGACGGCGCACCGCCGCGCGATCTGCCTCGTCGTCGACATCTCCGGGTCGATGCAGGGCCTCGCCGTCGCGCTGGCCGCCGTGGCCGCGGCCGGGGTCGTCGTCGCGGCCGAGGGGCGGCTCCAGCCCTCGGTGCTCGCGTTCGGCGCCGGGGTCCGCGTGCTGCAGGCGCAGGGCGTCCGGCGTCCGCCCGAGGACCTGCTGTCCGAGCTCGTCGCCCTGCGCGGTCACGGCCTCACCGACCTGGCGGCGGCGCTGCGGGAGGCCTCGCGCCAGCTCGCCGGCGCGGTGGCCGACGAGCGGCTCGTGGTGCTGCTGTCCGACTGCCGGCACACCGTGGGCGGGGAGCCGGCGGCGGCGCTGGCCGGCATCGACCGCCTCCACGTGCTCGTGCCGCTGGGCGGGGCGGAGGCCGAGGCCGCGGCAGCCGGGCTGGCGGCCCGGACGGCCGGCCGCGCGCAGACCGTGCGCCGCCTCGCCGACGTGGGCCCGGCCCTGACCCGCATCCTGACGTGACCCACCCCGCGAGTCGCCCGTTCCCGACGCCCGAGTCGCCCGTCCGCGGCGGGAGCAGGCACCCGCGGAGAGCAGCGGCGAACGGCCGCGGATGATCGACGTCATCGCGACGCAAGCCGCGTTCCGGGCGCCGGATAGGCTCGCCGCGTGGGCACCATCGTCTCCTTCCACGCACATCCCGACGACGAGTCCATCGGGTCGGCAGGCACCCTCGCCCGCGCCGCGGCCGCTGGACACCGGGTCGTGCTCGTCTTCGCCACTCGCGGTGAGCTGGGCGAACCCGTGCCGGGCGTCCTCCAGCCGGGAGAGCAGCTGGTCCTGCGCCGCTCGGCGGAGTGCTACGCGTCCGCGCAAGCGCTCGGGGCCAAGCGCGTCGAGTTCCTCGGCTACACCGACTCCGGGATGATGGGCGAGCCCACCAACGACGCCCCGTACTGCTTCTGGCGCGCCGACGTCGAGCACGCGGCCCGGGAGCTCGCGGTGATCCTCGACGAGGAGGAGCCCGACGTCCTCACGATCTACGACGACAACGGCGGCTACGGGCACCCCGACCACATCCAGGTGCACCGCGTGGGCAGGCGCGCCGCCGAGCTCTCGGCCGTGCCGGTGGTGGCGCAGAGCACCGTCAACCGCGACTGGATGACCCGCGGCGTGCGCGGCATGGCGAGGGCGGGGCAGCTGCCGGAGGGCTGGGAGGCACCGCTCATCGAGGAGCCGACCTTCGGCAAGCCGGAGTCCGAGATCACCCACCGCGTCGACGCCGTGGACTTCGTCGAGCAGAAGAAGGCGTCGATGCGGGCCCACGCGAGCCAGATCGGGCCCGACCACTTCATGTTGACGATGCCCGATCCGCTGTTCGCGATGGGCATGGGCGTGGAGTTCTACGTCGTCGACCCGCTGCCGAGCCCGGCGGCCACCCCGGAGCTGTTCGAGGAGCTGTTCATCCCGCTCCGGTAGCCGATGCCGGAAAAACGGCTCCCACGCGGAGTGGGTCATGCCCGCAGACCAGGCCCGGGCCGCGCCTTCGACGACGGGTAGAGCTACGATTCCCGGCGGGCGCGGATGACCAGTGGCCCACCAGTTCGGCAAGACCAACGCAGTCGCCAGGCAGTCTCAGGAGGCTCAGTGACAGCCGTCGCCCCCAAGCCGATCACGGCGCGGCCGTACCCGGCACGCCGGTCGGCCAAGGGATCCACGCTGCTCAAGATGCTGCACACCACGGATCCCAAAGACATCGCCATCCTCTACCTGGTGACGTCGTTCGGGTTCTTCCTGGCCGGCGGAGCCATGGCGCTGCTGATGCGGGCGGAGCTGGCGGAGCCGGGGCAGCAGTTCCTGTCCAACGAGCAGTACAACCAGCTGTTCACGATGCACGGCACGATCATGCTGCTGCTGTACGCGACGCCGATCCTCTTCGGCTTCGCGAACTACATCGTGCCGCTGCAGATCGGGGCCCCTGACGTCGCGTTCCCGCGGCTCAACGCGTTCTCGTACTGGCTGTTCCTGTTCGGCGGGCTCACGGTGCTCTCGGGCTTCCTGACCCCGGGTGGCGCTGCCGACTTCGGCTGGTTCGCCTACACCCCGCTGTCCGACGCGATCCACACCCCGGGAGCGGGTGCCGACCTGTGGATCGTGGGCCTGGCGATCTCCGGGCTCGGCACGATCCTCGGTGGCGTCAACTTCATCACCACGATCGTCTGCATGCGCGCACCCGGCATGACGATGTTCCGGATGCCGATCTTCACCTGGAACATCTTCGTCACCGCGATCCTGATCCTCATCGCGTTCCCGGTGCTCACCGCCGCCCTGCTGGGTCTGCTGGCCGACCGGCAGCTGGGAGCCCACGTGTTCGACCCGGCCAACGGCGGGGCGATCCTGTGGCAGCACCTGTTCTGGTTCTTCGGCCACCCGGAGGTCTACATCGTCGCGTTGCCGTTCTTCGGCATCGTGTCCGAGGTCTTCCCGGTGTTCTCCCGCAAGCCGCTCTTCGGCTACAAGGGCCTGATCTACGCCACGATCGCCATCGGCGCGCTGTCCACCGCGGTGTGGGCGCACCACATGTACGCCACCGGCTCGGTGCTGCTGGCCTTCTTCTCCTTCACCACGTTCCTGATCGCGGTGCCCACGGGCGTCAAGTTCGTCAACTGGATCGGCACGCTGTGGAAGGGGCACATGACCTTCGAGCCCCCGATGCTGTTCGCGCTGGGCTTCCTGGTGACGTTCCTGTTCGGTGGTCTCACTGGCATCCTGCTGGCGTCGCCGCCGCTCGACTTCCACGTCTCGGACACGTACTTCGTGGTGGCGCACTTCCACTACGTGCTTTTCGGCACGATCGTGTTCGCCACGTACTCCGGCATCTACTTCTGGTTCCCGAAGATGACCGGCCGGATGATGGACGACACCCTCGGCAAGGTCCACTTCTGGCTGACCTTCATCGGGTTCCACCTGACGTTCCTGGTGCAGCACTGGCTGGGTGCCGAGGGCATGCCGCGCCGCTACGTCGACTACCTGCCCACCGACGGCTTCACCACGCTCAACATGATCTCCTCGATCGGGGCGTTCGTGCTGGGGGCCTCCACGCTGCCGTTCATCTGGAACGTGTTCCGCAGCTACCGCTACGGGCGAGTGGTCACCGTCGACGACCCGTGGGGCTTCGGCAACTCGCTGGAGTGGGCCACGAGCTGCCCGCCGCCGCGGCACAACTTCACGGAGCTGCCGCGCATCCGCTCGGAGCGGCCGGCGTTCGAGCTGCACTACCCGCACCTGGTCGAGCGTTTCCGCGAGGAGGCGCACGTCGGCCACAAGCCGTCGCCGTACGAGGTGGCGGCCCAGGGCACGGGCGGGGAGACGCAGCCCAACGGCGACCCGAAGTCGCGCTGATCCACGACCTGCACCCCGGATGACAGACACCGGCACCAGCGTTCTCATCACGGTCACGGGCCCCGACCGGCCAGGGGTGAGCTCGGTGCTGTTCGCCGCGCTCATCCGGCACGGGGTCGACCTGGTCGACATCGAGCAGGTCGTGATCCGGGGCCGGCTCACGCTCGGAGCGCTGGTGGTGGCCCACCACGACCCGGAGGGCCTCCAGGAGGCCGTCGAGCAGGCGATGGCGAGCATCTCGATGCAGGTGCACACCTCGCTCGAGGTGGGCGACGACCCCGCGGAGCGGCGGCACCCGACGCACGTCGTGCTGGTGATCGGGCGCCCGATCACGGCGCGGGCGTTCGGGGCGGTGGCGCAGGCGCTGGCCGGGGTCGGAGCCAACATCGACTCCATCCGCCGCGTGGCCGACTACCCGGTCACCGGGCTGGAGCTGATGGTCTCTCCCGACCCCAACGGCGGCAGCTCCGCCCATCCGCCCGGCACGCTGCGCGCCCGGTTGGTCGAGGTGGCGCGCACCGCGGGCGTGGACGTCGCCGTGGAGCGGGCCGGGTTCGCCCGTCGCAGCAAACGGCTGATCGTGTTCGACGTCGACTCCACGCTGGTGCAGGGCGAGGTCATCGAGATGCTCGCCGCCCGCGCCGGTGCCGAGGAGGAGGTGCGGGCCGTCACCGAGGCGGCGATGCGCGGCGAGCTGGACTTCGCCGAGTCGCTGCGTCGCCGGGTCGCCGTGCTCGCCGGGCTGCCGGAGTCGGTGCTCGGTGAGGTTGCGGGGGAGCTGGAGCTCACCCCCGGCGCCCGCACCACGATCCGCACGCTGAAGCGGCTCGGCTTCCGGTGCGGGGTGGTGTCTGGCGGCTTCACGCGCGTGATCAGCGGCCTGGTGGCGGAGCTGGGGCTGGACTTCTGCGCCGCCAACGAGCTCGAGATCGTCGACGGGCGGCTGACCGGGCGCGTGCTCGGAGAGATCATCGACCGGCCGGGCAAGGCCGTGGCGCTGCGCCGGTTCTCCGAGACGTTCGGCATCCCGCTGGAGCAGTGCGTCGCCGTCGGCGACGGTGCCAACGACATCGACATGCTGTCCACCGCGGGGCTCGGCATCGCGTTCAACGCGAAGCCCGCGCTGCGCGAGGTGGCCGACGCCGCGCTCTCCCTCCCGTACCTGGACGTGGTGCTGTTCGTCCTGGGCATCACGCGCGACGAGGTGGAACGCGCGGACGCCGCCGAAGGCATGGTCCGCCGCGTACCGATCGCATGACCGACCCGGCGCCCACCGAGACGGCTCCCTCCGACGTCCTGGAGCCCCTCGCCGCCCGTTTCCTGCGGCGTCCCGCCGCCACCACCATCCCACCGGAGGCGGACGGCATCGTGCGGGCGATGCCGGTGGTCCTGCGCCTGGAGCGGCCGCCGGCCCCCCGCACCCCGGTGCTGGAGGCGGCCGCCGCCGCGGCGCTCGCCGTCTGCCTCGACCCGCGGGCCCAGCCCGGCGGCGAGTGGCACGACGCCGTCGCCACCTGGGTGGGCGGCCGCATCCGCAAGATCGCCCGCCGGGCCCGTGGCGCCCACTGGGCCGCGGTGCAGGAGCTGCCCGGCGTCACCTGCGAGGTCGACGGGGCCGAGGCGAGGGCGCTGCTGCCCGGACCGGTGGACGACGTGCCGAGGACGGTCTCGCGGCTCCAGATCGGCGGCACCGACCTGGAGCCGGACGACCCCGGGCCGCTCCCGGCCGGCAGGCCGGTGATCTGGGTGAACGTGGACCTGAAGATGACGGTGGGCAAGGCCGCGGCGCAGGTCGGGCACGCGTCGATGCTCTACGCGGCAGCGCTTCGCCTGACGGCCGTGCCCGCGTTCGCCGTGCGCGAGGTGGGCGGGGCCCAATGGGCGCAGCTGTGCGACCAGGTCAAGCGCGGCGAGGCGGTGTCCGTGCGGGACGCGGGCTTCACCGAGGTGGCGCCGGGCACGATCACCTGCATCGCCACGCCGCCGGCCTGAGCTCCGCGGGGGTCAGGCGCCGCGCAACCGCCGCAGTGCGGCGTGCACCTTCTCCCGGTCGTCGGTGGGCCAGAACGGGGGCAGCGACGCGCGCAGGAACCCGCCGTAGCGGGCCGTGGCCAGCCGCGGGTCGAGGATCGCGACGACCCCGCGGTCGTCCATCCCGCGCAGCAGCCGCCCCGCGCCCTGGGCGAGCAGGAGAGCGGCGTGGGTGGCGGACACCGTGAGGAACCCGTTGCCCCCGCGTGCATCGGTGGCCCGCTGGCGCGCCGCGACCAGCGGATCGTCCGGCCGCGGGAACGGGATGCGGTCGATGATCACGCAGGACAGCGACGGCCCCGGGACGTCGACGCCCTGCCACAGCGACAGCGTGCCGAACAGCGACGTCGCGTCGTCCTCGGCGAACTTCTTCACCAGCTGCATCGTGGAGTCGTCGCCCTGGCACAGCAGGGGGGTGTCGAGCCGGTCGCGCAGCGCCTCGGTGGCCTGCTTGGCCGCCCGCATCGACGAGAACAGCCCCAGGGTGCGGCCGCCCGCGGCCTCCACCAGGCCGGCGATCTCGTCGAGGTAGGACGGCGGCAGCCCGTCGCGGCCCGGGGGCGGGAGCCGTTTGGCGACGTAGAGGATGCCGCTGCGGCCGTGGGCGAACGGCGAGCCGACATCCAGGCCGGACCACTTCGGGGCGTCGGGGTCGGGGATCGGGTCGTCCTCGACGGCGCCGTCCGTTTTCGCGTCGGCGCCCTTCTCCGGGGGCAGGCCCCACTGGCGGGCGAGTGCGTCGAAGTTGCCGCCGAGAGCCAGCGTGGCTGAGGTCAGCACCACCGTGGACCGCCCGAAGAGCCGCTCGCGCAGCAGCCCGCCCACCCACAGCGGCGCGGCTCGCAGCACCTTGTGGCGGGCCCCGTCGGGCCCCTGCTCCGCGAGCCACACCACGTCGCGGCGTTTCGCCGGGTCCGGCTCCTCGAACGCCGCGAGCAGCCGGACGGCGGTGTCGGCGAGCTCGTCGAGCGAGGCCTGGGCGATCTTGCGGCCGGCGGCGGCGTCGGGCTCCTCCCGCCGCTCCGACCCCAGCGACTGCTTGCACGAGGCAGCGGCGTCCCGGACCGCCGAGAGTGCGCCCACCGCGGCCTGCGGGAGGCTGTCCCAGCGGCCGGGCGGCAGGTCCTCCAGCACCATCGCGAGGCCCTCTCCCGCCTCGGCGAGCCGGTCGGCGACCGCCTGGTCGACGAGCTTGCCCAGCCGCCGCGACGCGATGCCGATCGAGGTGGACGTCAGCTCGGCCGTGGCCACGCCGGTGACCCGGTCGACCAGCTCGTGGGCCTCGTCGACCACCACGACGTCGTGCTCGGGCAGCACGGGGCGGCCCTCCAGCGCGTCGATGGCCAGCAGCGCGTGGTTGGTGACGACGATGTCGGCCTTGCCTGCCTCGGCGCGGGCCTTCTCGGCGAAACAGTCGTCGCCGACCGGGCACTTCGCGGCCCCGAGGCACTCCCGTGCGGTGACGGAGACCTGCCGCCACGTGGCGTCGGGCACGCCGGGGACGAGCTCGTCGCGGTCGCCCTTGTCGCTGGTGTCGGCCCACTCGTGCAGCCGCTTGATCTGGCGGCCCATCGCCGAGATCGCGAACGGGTCGAACAGCTCGTCGGCGGGGTCCGCGTCGTCGCCGCCGTGCAGCTTGTTGAGGCAGAGGTAGTTGCGCCGGCCCTTCAGGATCGCGAAGGTCGGCGCCCGGCCGAGCAGTGGCTTGAGGGCCTTGGCGAGCCGCGGGAGATCGCGGTCGACCAGCTGGCGTTGCAGCGCGATCGTGGCGGTGGACACCACGACCGTGGAGTCCTTCGCGACGGCGTGGTGGATCGCGGGCACCAGGTAGGCAAGCGACTTGCCGGTGCCGGTGCCGGCCTGCACGGCCACGTGTTCACCGGTGGTGATGGCCTTGCGGACGGCCTGGACCATCGCGTCCTGGCCCTCGCGCCGCTGCCCGCCGACCGCGGCGACGGCCGCCTCCAACAGCTCCGCCACGCCGGGCAGTCGGGTCGCGGTGGGCACCCCGGGAGGCTACCCGGAGGGCCCGACGGGCCGAGGTCGAACCGCCGTTGCCGCGGTGCACCAGGTAGTGCGGCTCACACGTGATCCATAGCGGGTCCCTGCCGGGAGCGTGTGGGCGTCCGCCATCATGAGCAGAGTGACGTCCACGCACCTCCTGCTCCGCTCGTCGTCCTACCCGGTACTGATCGAGCACCCCGCCCGCTACAACGACCTCGACCCGAGCCGGCGAATCGGCCGTGACGCGATCGTGCGCTGGTTCGAGGACGCGCGGATCGCCGTCGAACGGGACGTCTTCGGTGCGGGCCTCACCGCCCGGATGCGGCTGCTGCTCGCCTCGGTACGGGTCGACGTGCTCGCCCCGCTGCAGGTCATCCCCCGTAGCGCGACCGGCGCCCGCATCGACACCGGCCAGTACCGCATCGGCATCGGGGTCAGCCACATCGGCGACTCGTCGTTCGCCTACACCTACGGCGTCTTCGCGGGCGACGAGTGCGTCGCCACCGGCGAGTCGGTCAGCGTGCACGCCACCGTCGGCGGGCCGGCCCCGCTCCCGGACGCGGTCCGCGCCGCGCTGGAGACCCTCCGCACCGACGCTCCTGCCCCCACCCGCCTCGAGCGCGGGCCGTCCCGGCTGATCCGGGAGGCGTACCCGTTCCGGCTGGACGTGCGCACCCGCTTCGGCGACCTCGACCCGAACCGGCACGTCAACAACGTGGCGCTGGCCGGCTGGTACCTCGACGGGCTCGCGGAGCTGCACCTCGACGTGCTGGGCTACCCCGTCGGTGGCCCGCTCGACGGGCTCTCGCCGAGCTCGCTGCGGGTCGACTACCTCGACGAGGTCCGCTACCCGGGCATCTACCAGCTGCGCGTCGGCGTGCTCGACCTCGACGAGACCGAGGTGCGCTACGCGTGCGGCCTGTTCGACGGCCCCCGCTGCATCGGCCTCGCCGAGGCCGTCGGCGCCCACCGGCTGGAGGACGAGGCCGGCGACCCGGGCGACCTGGCCGCGCGCCTGGAGCCCTTCCGCATGCGCAACGTCTGACCCCACCTCGTAGCCGTAGTGCTGTCAGCGCAGGCCCGCTGACAGCACTACGGCTCCGCAACGAGGGCGACGCCCGCGGTTCGCAGCTGGGTGAGTGCGCGGTTCGTGGTCTCCTCGGCCACTCCGGCGCACATGTCCAGCAGCACCGTCGTGGCGAAGCCGGCTGCGGCGGCGTCCAGCGCGGTGACGCGCACGCAGTGGTCGGTGGCGATCCCCACCACGTCCACCGTGTCGACGTCGCGGGCGCGCAGCCACTCGGCCAGCCCCGTGCCGCCGGGCTCGGTGCCCTCGAACGCGGAGTAGGCCGCGGAGTGGTGGCCCTTGTCGAACACCGCCTCGATCCGGGCCACGTCGAGATCGGGGTGGAAGGACACGCCGGGTGAGCCGTGCCGGCAGTGCGGCGGCCACGTGTCGACGAAGTCGGGGGCGTCGGAGAAGTGGGCGCCGGGATCGATGTGGTGGTCGCGGCTGGCCACGACGTGGTCCCAGCGATGCTCGCGGTCCCCGGCCTGCAGGGCCGCCGAGATCGCGGCCGCCACCGCGGCCCCGCCCGCGACACCGAGGGAGCCGCCCTCGCAGAAGTCGTTCTGCACGTCGACGACGATCAGCGCCCGCGTCACCGTGCGGTCCCCTCGAACACGGTGGGGAGTGCCGGCTCGCCGCGGGAGAGCTTGAGCCCCTCCCACGGCACGGACACGAGCGCGGTGCGCAGGTGCCCGCGGGACTCCTCCAGCGTCGCCAGCCCGGCCACCAGCTCGCCGCCGCGCATCAGCGGGATCGGGACCACCCGGTCGTGCGGTCCGGTC
Organism: Pseudonocardia xinjiangensis; assembly: GCF_050948425.1. Lineage (NCBI taxonomy): Bacteria > Bacillati > Actinomycetota > Actinomycetes > Pseudonocardiales > Pseudonocardiaceae > Pseudonocardia > Pseudonocardia xinjiangensis. The sequence continues at coordinate 1,293,541 of NZ_CP192009.1, forward strand.
TCGGGCGTGACGGTGACGGGATGCACGACCTCCTCGATGGCCGTGCCCGTCGGCTTGTAGCGCCGCAGCGCCGACTTCCGTCCGCCGCGGGACTCCTTCGCCGCGCTGCGCTTGGCGACGGGCCGCCCGTCGACCTCGACCAGCTTGTAGACCATGCCCGCGGTCGGCGCCCCGGAACCCGTGACCACCGACGTGCCCACGCCGTAGGAGTCGACGGGCTCGGCGCGCAGCGACGCGATCGCGTACTCGTCCAGGTCGCCGGAGAGCACGATCTTGGTGGCCGTGGCCCCGAGGGCGTCGAGCTGGTCGCGGGCCTGCCGGGCCAGCTCGCCGAGGTCGCCGGAGTCGATGCGGATCGCCCCGAGCCCCGTGCCGGCGGCCTCGATGGCCAGCTCGATGCCCCGGCGGATGTCGTAGGTGTCGACGAGAAGCGTGGTGTCGGGCCCGAGTGCGGCCACCTGGCTCTTGAACGCGCCCAGTTCGTCGTCGTGCAGGAGCACCCACGCGTGGGCGGCGGTGCCGGTGGTGGGGATCCCGTGGCGGCGCTCGGCCTCCAGGTTCGACGTGGCGACGAACCCGGCGAGGTACGCAGCGCGGGCGGCGGCCACCGCGGCGGCCTCGTGCGTGCGCCGCGAGCCCATCTCGATGATGGGACGGCCCGCCGCGGCCGTCACCATCCGCGACGCGGCCGAGGCGATCGCGCTGTCGTGGTTGAGGATCGACAGGGCCAGCGTCTCCAGCAGCACCGCGTCGGCGAAGGTGCCGCTGACGGTGAGCACGGGCGAGCCGGGGAAGTACAGCTCGCCCTCCGGGTAGCCGTCGACGTCCCCGGAGAAGCGGTACTCGGCGAGCCACGCCAGCGTCTCGCGGTCGACGACGTCGGCGAGCATCTGCAATTCCTGGTCGCCGAACCGGAACCGCTCGATCGACTCGAGCAGCCGGCCCGTGCCGGCCACCACGCCGTACCGGCGCCCGTCGGGGAGCCTGCGGGCGAACACCTCGAACACGCAGTGCCGCTGCGCGGTGCCGTCGGCGAGTGCGGCAGCCGCCATCGTCAGCTCGTAGCGGTCGGTCAGCAGCGCGGTGCTGACCCCCGCCGTCGACGGGCTACCACTCATCGCACAACCCCATGGCGTTCACCATGTCCCGACCCTATGTTGCCGTGCACCTTCTGGACCCGGGGTGTCACCATGGACGTTATGGCCGCGCCGCTACCCGCACCCACGCGCCAGGTGGACCCGGAGCTCGCCGAGGACTCGGTGGTCGACACGCCCTGGCAGGCGATCGTGTGGAACGACCCAGTCAACCTCATGTCCTACGTCACCTACGTCCTGCAGAAGCTCTTCGGCTACCCCGAGCCGAAGGCCACCGCGCTGATGCTCGACGTGCACCACAAGGGCAAGGCTGCGGTCTCGGCAGGCGACAAGGACAAGATCGAGGCCGACGTGGCCAAACTGCACGCGGCCGGTCTCTGGGCCACCATGCAGCGCGCATGAACGGCTGGAAGCGCTCCGGGCGGGGAGCCAAGGCCCGGCTGGTCGCGTCGCTCGAGGCACAGGAGGCCGCCGTGCTGCGCGGCCTGGTGGGCGAGGTCCGGCAGATCCTCGCCGGCCGTGCCGACGACAACCCGGCCGACGAGCTCGCGATCCTCACCGGCATGCGCACCGGGCCCTCCACCCGGCCCACCGACCGGGTCCTCGCGCGGCTGCTGCCCGACTTCACCACCGAGGACACCGACCTCGCCGCCGGCCTGCGCTCCCTGCACGAGCCCGAGCTGATCGAGGCCAAGGACTCCAACGCCGCCGTGGTGCTCGAGACGTTGCCCGAGTCGGGCGGCCGGGTGGAGCTCACCCCCGACCAGGCCGACGCCTGGCTCGCCTCGCTCAACGACGTGCGGCTCGCCCTCGGCACCGCACTCGACGTGAGCGAGGACATGCCCGAGCAGCTCCCGTCGGACGACCCGCGCGCCACCCACATGGGCGTCTACCACTGGCTCACGTTCGTGCAGGACGCGCTGGTGCAGACGAGGATGCAGATCCGCTAGAGCGGTGGCCACGAACGTTGCCGGGTTGATCGCGGCCCGCGAGGAACCCGGTGGACGTTTGTGGCCATCGCACTAGCAGTACGGGGTGTGAGCCGTCCCGTGCGGAGTGCACCGAGGCGGTGTCGAGCCGTACGCTGGTGTGGTGCTGGTGATTCGAGCCGATCTCGTTGCGGAGATCGTCGCCCACGCCCGCCGGGACCACCCCGACGAGGCGTGCGGTGTCATCGCCGGACCCGAGGGCTCGGACCGGCCGGAGCGGTTCGTCCCGATGCTCAACGCGGCCCGGTCGCCCACCTTCTACGAGTTCGACTCCGGCGACCTGCTCCGGCTCTACCGCGAGATGGACGCCCGTGGCGAGGTGCCCGTGGTGATCTACCACTCGCACACGGCCACCGAGGCCCACCCGTCGCGCACCGACATCTCCCTCGCCTCCGAGCCCGAGGCGCACTACGTGCTCGTGTCCACGCGTGACGAGGCCGAGCCGAACCACACGGGGCACGAGCTCCGGTCGTTCCGGATCGTGGACGGTGTGGTCACCGAGGAACAGGTCGACGTCGTGGAGACTTACATGTTCGCGCACACGGGCGCGGACGACGTCCCCGACAGGGACGCGTCGGTCTGACGCCCCGCCCTTTCCGCGACCGCCCGAACGATCCGACCTGGAGCATCACCATGGCCGTCACCGTGTCCATCCCCACCATCCTCCGCACGCACACCGGCGGCGAGAAGTCCGTCGAGGCGAAGGGCAACACCGTCGGCGAGGTGATCAACGACCTCGAGGCGCGCCACGGCGGCATCGCCGGCCGGCTGGTCAACAACGGCTCGCTGCACCGCTTCGTCAACATCTACGTCGACGACGAGGACGTGCGTTTCGCCGGCGGCCTCGAGGCCCCGGTCGGCGAGAACTCCACCGTCACGATCCTGCCCGCCGTCGCCGGCGGCTGAGAGCGCGGGCGGAGCGGAAGGAAGGCCGGGCATGGCCCGCTACGACTCACTGCTCGCCGCGGTGGGGGACACCCCGCTCGTCGGCCTGCCGAACCTCTCGCCCACCCCGGAGGTACGGCTCTGGGCGAAGCTCGAGGACCGCAACCCCACCGGTTCCATCAAGGACCGCCCCGCCCTCGCCATGATCGAGAAGGCCGAGGCGGACGGGCTGCTGACGCCCGGCTGCACGGTGCTCGAACCCACGTCCGGCAACACCGGCATCTCACTCGCGATGGCCTGCAAGCTCAAGGGCTACAACCTGATCTGCGTGATGCCGGAGAACACCTCGATCGAGCGCAGGCAGCTCCTCGAGATGTACGGCGCGCAGATCATCTCCTCGCCCGCGGCGGGGGGCTCCAACCAGGCCGTCGCGATGGCCAAGGAGCTCGCTGCGGAGCACCCCGAGTGGGTGATGCTCTACCAGTACGGCAACCCGGCCAACGCCGACGCGCACTACCGCACCACCGGCCCGGAGATCCTGCGCGACCTGCCCACGATCACCCACTTCGTCGCCGGCCTCGGCACCACGGGCACGCTGGTGGGCACCGGGCGCTACCTGCGCGAGCACAAGCCGGACGTGCAGATCGTGGCGGCCGAGCCGCGCTACGGCGAGCTGGTGTACGGCCTGCGGAACCTCGACGAGGGCTTCGTCCCCGAGCTGTACGACCCCGAGGTGCTCACCGCCCGCTACTCGGTGGGCTCGCGCGACGCGCTGCGCCGCACCCGCCTGCTCGTGGAGAAGGAGGGCATCTTCGCGGGCATCTCCACCGGCGGCATCCTGCACGCCGCTCTCGCCGTCGCGGAGAAGGCCGCGGGCGCGGGCGACACGGCCGACATCGTCATCGTCGTGTGCGACGCGGGATGGAAGTACCTGTCCACGGGCGCCTACTCCGGTGAGCTCGACGAGGCCGCTGAGGGCATCGAGGGCCAGCTCTGGGCCTAGCCGCCGACGAGTGGTTGAACAAGCGACGATCTCTTGTGGGTGGGCGAGCCGGCGCCGATATGATCTCGACACTCTGATGCACTCACCGTCGGTGAGGGACGGCCGACAGGAGCTGGCGTGCTCTCGACGTTCTCACTCGACGCCGTGCCGGCGCCGCTTCGGCCGCAGGCGCTACGCGATGCGTTCGCGCAGAACCCGATGCCCGTCCAGGTCCGGTTCCGCCGGACCACCGACGTCCGGGCCGCGTTCGCGACCGCCGCACTGGGCCGGGTGCGTGTCGAGCGATTCAGCGTCCAGGGCGTCACCGGGACGGCTCTTCGTGAGCTCACCACCGACGACACCGCTGTCGAACCGGCGATCACCCTGCACTGGCTCCACCGGGGGGCGCTCACGGTCCACCACGACGATCAGGTGTTCTCCCTCACCCCTCGATCCATGTCGTTCACCAGCGCGGACCTGCCGCTGCGGATGACTCAGGACCACGAGTGCGTGATGACGACGATCACCGTGCCGTACCAGGAGCTGCGGCTTCCGGTCTCCGCCATCCGCGCGGCCCTGAACCGGCCCTTCGACGACTCCGAACCCGTCGCGGCCACCGTCGCGGCCCTCGTCGACCGCCTGACGACCGACCTGGCCGCCGCGCCCGACCAGCCGTGGGAGGTGATGGAACAGGCGGTCATCGGGCTGATGCGTGCGCTCGTGCTCCTCACCACCGGGAACGAGCGGGCCGCGAGCGGGCCACTCGCGGCGAGCCTCGGTGAGCGCATCGTGGCCTACATCGATCGGCACGCCCTCGACGGATCGCTCGACGCCGCACACATCGCGGCAGCTCACAGCATCTCCGTGCGATACCTCTACCTGATCCTCCGCCGGCGCGAGGTCAGCCTGGGCGAACACATCCGCTCCCGACGGCTCGATCACGCCGCCAAGCTGCTGAGCGACCCCGCCGCGGCGCACCTGTCCATCGCGGAGGTCGCCTACCGTTCCGGCTTCGCCGACCAGGCGCACTTCTCGCGAACCTTCGGCAGGCGCTTCGACGTCCCTCCGCGGGAGTGGCGGCTCCGCACGACAGCGCGAACGCGGGCAGGCGTCGAGAACGACGCCTAGCGCGAACGAGGTGCTGCGCAGGGTGGAGACAACCCTGTGCGCGCTGGTGCAAGACCGGCTGCCGCCACCGCTCCTACCGTCCCCGTGTCCCGACAAGAGGAGCTTCCCCATGCCGACACTCACCGAGCGCGAACTGGCCGAGATCGAGAGCGCCAACGCCTCGGGCCGCCCGACGGTCGCCTTCGTCCACGGCCTCTGGCTGCTGTCGAGCAGCTGGGACAAGTGGCGCGCCCACTTCGAGGAGCGCGGCTACGCCACCATCGCACCCGGCTGGCCGGACGACCCGGAGACCGTCGCCGAGGCGCGGCAGGACCCCTCGGTCTTCGCCCACAAGATGATCGGCGTCGTCACCGACCACTACCTCGACGCGCTGAGCCGGCTGGAGCGCAAGCCCGGCCTCGTGGGCCACTCCTTCGGCGGACTCATCGCGCAGAAGCTCGCGGGGGAGGGCGCGGCCACGGCAACCGTCGCCATCGACCCCGCACCCTTCCGCGGCGTCCTGCCCGTCCCGTGGTCGGCGTTGAGGTCCGGGGCCCCGATCCTGGGTAACCCGGCCAACGCCGGGCGGGCGGTGTCGCTCACCTTCGAGCAGTTCTCCTACGCCTGGGTGAACAACCTCGGCGAGGACGAGGCGCGCCGGCTGTACGACGAGTACCACGTGGCCGCGGCAGGCGCGCCGCTCTTCCAGGCCGTCACGGCGAACCTCAACCCCTGGACAGAAGCGCAGGTCGACGTGCACAACCCCGACCGTGGGCCGCTCCTGATCATCGCCGGACAGGCGGACAACACCATTCCGCTCGCCATCACCCACGCGATGGTGAAGCTGCAGCAGAAGAACGACGGCATCACCGAGATCGCCGAGATCCCCGGCCGCGGTCACTCGCTCACGATCGACCACGGCTGGGCCGAGGTGGCCGACGTCTCGCTCGCCTTCCTCGACCGCTTCACACCGTCGTCGCTCAGCTGACCAGCGCGGTTCACCCTGACAAGCAACGGTGCGGAGAGCAGGATCGGGGAGCCGCTTCGCCCGGTGTGCGACGTGCGACGCCGGGATCAGCAGCCGACACAGCAGCGACGGCACCACATTCCTCGGAGGGAACCATGACCACCATCACCACGACGGACGGCACGGAGATCTACTACAAGGACTGGGGGTCCGGGCAACCCATAGTGTTCAGCCATGGCTGGCCGCTCTCGGCCGACGACTGGGACACCCAGATGTTGTTCTTCCTCGAGCACGGCTACCGCGTGATCGCGCACGACCGGCGTGGGCACGGCCGCTCGACCCAGACCAGCGGCGGGCACGACATGGACCACTACGCCGCCGACCTGGCCGCCCTGACCGAACACCTCGATCTGCGCGACGCCATCCACGTCGGCCACTCCACCGGCGGTGGCGAGGTGGCCCACTACATCGGGCAGCACGGTGAGGAGCGCGTCAGCCGGGCGGTGCTCATCAGCGCGGTGCCTCCGATCATGGTGCAGACCGAGAGCAACCCCGGCGGCCTGCCCAAGAGCGTGTTCGACGACCTGCAGGCCCAGCTGGCCGCCAACCGGTCCGAGTTCTACCGGGCCCTCCCGACGGGGCCGTTCTACGGCTACAACCGTCCCGGCGCGACGGCGTCGGAAGCGATCATCGAGAACTGGTGGCGGCAGGGGATGATGGGCGGGGCGAAGGCCCACTACGACGGCATCGTCGCGTTCTCCCAGACCGACTTCACCGAGGACCTGAAGCGGATCACGGTGCCCGTCCTGGTCATGCACGGCGAGGACGACCAGATCGTCCCCTACGCCGACTCCGGGCCGCTGTCCGCGGAACTCGTGCAGAACGGGACCCTCAAGAGCTACCCCGGGTTCCCGCACGGCATGCCGACCACCGAAGCCGCGACGATCAACGCCGATCTTCTGGAGTGGCTGCAGTCCTGACCCGGGCCGTCAGGCCTACCTGACGCGGCGCGGTCACCGGATGGTGCGGTGGCCGCGTCGCTCGGCGCGGCGGCCGGCCGTCCGACGGCGGGTTCCGCCGGCCGGCCCCCCTGAAGGAACCCTGAAAGGCCCTGGAAGACCGGCGATCCGCGGGTAGCCTCGGTCACATGGTCGTCCCTGCGCCCGCGTCCCGCCGGTCGATCGCCCGAGTGCTCCCGCCCTCGCCGGTGCTCGCGCTGTTCACGATGCTCTTCTTCACCGGGCTGCTCTACGTGTCCGAGGCCGTCGACCAGCTCTCGGGACTGCGTCTGGACAACGACGGCATCGTGCCGCGTTCGGTGGACGGGCTCGACGGGATCCTGTGGGCCCCGCTGCTCCACGCGGGGTGGCCGCACCTGCTGGCCAACACCATCCCGTTCCTCGTCTTCGGGTTCCTCGCCATGGCGGGCGGGATCCGGCAGTTCGTGTTCGTGACCGCCACGATCTGGCTGCTGGGCGGGCTCGGCGTGTGGCTGATCGGGCCGCCGAACACGTCCACGATCGGGGCGTCCGGGGTGATCTTCGGGTGGCTGGTGTTCCTGCTCGCCCGCGGGTTCTTCGCCCGCAGCGGCCGCCAGATCGTGCTGGGTGTGGTGCTGTTCGTGATCTGGGGAGGCATCCTGTTCGGGATCCTGCCCGGGCAGCCGGGCATCTCCTGGCAGGCCCACCTCTTCGGGGCGCTGGCCGGCCTGCTCGCCGCCCGGCTCGTGGCGCAGGCCGACCGCCGCCGCTCCCGGCCGGCCCCTGCCCTCGGCGCCTAGAATTCCCGCCGTGACCCCAGGGATCGACGCGCCGATCGGCATCTTCGACTCGGGCGTCGGCGGTCTGACGGTGACGCGGGCGGTGATCGACCTGCTGCCCGCCGAGCAGGTCGTCTACGTCGGTGACACCGCGCACGGCCCCTACGGCCCGCTGCGGATCGCCGACATCCGCCGCTACGCGCTCGAGGTCGGCGACGCGCTCCAGGAGCGCGGGGTCAAGGCGCTGGTCGTGGCGTGCAACTCCGCCTCGGCGGCCTGCCTTCCCGACATCCGCGAGCGCTACCCGGTGCCGGTCGTCGAGGTCGTGCGTCCTGCCGTCCGCCGGGCCGTCGCGGCCACGCGCAACGGCCGGATCGGGGTCATCGGCACCCGCGCCACCATCGCGTCCGGGGCCTACACCGACTCGTTCGCCGCCGCCCGCGACGTCGAGGTCACGGCCGTGGCGTGCCCGCGCTTCGTCGACTTCGTCGAGCGCGGCATGACCAGCGGGCGGCAGATCCTCGGCCTCGCCCAGAGCTACCTCGAGCCGCTGCAGCGAGCCGAGGTCGACACGGTCGTGCTCGGCTGCACCCACTACCCGCTGCTCGCGGGCGTGCTGCAGATCGTGCTGGGCCCCGACGTCACGCTGGTGTCCAGTGCCGACGAGACGGCCAAGGACCTCGTGCGCGTGCTCATGGACAGCGACCTCGCCCGCGACCCGGCCGGGCCGCCACCCGGCCCCCACCAGTTCCTCGCCACCGGCGACCCGGAGCCGTTCCGCAGGCTCGGGCGCCGCTTCCTCGGCCCGGAGATCGCCACGGTGTCCGCGCTGGCCACCCACCCCGCCGTCGTGCCTGCTTCTACCGCGGGCTGAGGGAGGCTGACCAGGTTCCGCGGCCGGCCGGCGGGTAGCGTCACCCACCGTGATCGACGCCCTGGAGATACTGGTGCTCGTCGCGACCGGTGCCCTGGCGGTCTTCGGAGTGGTGCTCACGATCCTGAACCGCCCCCCGGACCGCACGATGCGCCTCGCGGTCGGTGCCGTCGAGGTACTGCTCGTCGTGCAGGCGGCCATCGCGGCCGTCCGGGTGTTCTCCGGCACCGCGCTGCCGGAGACGCAGACGTTCCTGATCTATCTGGTCGTGTCGGTGTGCGTGCTGCCGATCGCCACCCAGTTCGCCACGGCCGAGCCCACCCGCTGGGGCGGCACCGTCATCGCCGTCGGCGCGATCGCCACCGCCGTGGCCGTGTGGCGGCTGCAGGGACTGTGGCTCGCCGGTGCCTGAGCCCGCCCGCGCCACCTCGTCCGGCCCGGGCCGGGTGCTGATCGCCGTCTACGGCGTGTTCGCCCTGTCGGCCACCGCACGTGCGCTCGTGCAGATCGCCACGAAGTTCCACGAGGCTCCGCTCGCCTTCCTGCTCTCCCTGGTGGCGGGCGTCGTCTACATCCTGGCGACGATCGGTCTCAACGGCCGCGGACCCGGCGCCCGCAGGCTGGCGTGGGCCGCCGTCGGGTTCGAGCTGGCCGGGGTGCTGATCGTCGGCACGCTCACCGTGCTCGACGCCGCCGACTTCCCCGACGACACGGTGTGGTCGGTGTACGGGCGGGGCTACGGCTTCGTGCCGCTGGTGCTCCCGTTCATCGGGCTGTGGTGGCTGCGGCACACGCGCGCGCGTTAGCGTGCAGCCCATGAGGGTGATCGTGCTTGGCTGCTCCGGGAGCGGCCCGGGCCCGGACTCGCCGGCGTCGGGCTACCTCGTCGAAGCCGGCGACACGCGGCTGGTGATGGACCTCGGCAACGGCACGCTCAGTGCGCTGCAACGCCACCTCGACCCGTGGGCACTCGACGGCGTGCTGTTCAGCCACCTGCACCCCGACCACTGCGCCGACTTCGCGTCGCTCGTCGTGCACCGCCGCTTCCATCCGCGTCCGCCGTTCGACCCCACCACCCGGCCCCTGCCCGTGCACGCCCCCGCCGAGGCGCCCGACCGGTTCGCCGCGGCCTACGCGCCGTCGGCGGCCGAGCGCGCTGCCACCGACCTCGGTGACGTCTTCACCTTCCACCCGCTGTCCGACGGCGGGAACGTCACGGTGGCCGGGGTCGCGGTGCGGTCCGGGCTGGTGGACCACCCGTGCGAGGCGTACGCGCTGCGGCTGGAGCACGGCGGGCGCAGCCTCGTCTACAGCGGCGACACCGGCCCGTGCGACGGCCTCGTCGAGCTCGCCCGCGGCGCCGACGTGCTGCTCTGCGAGGCCACGTGGCCCCACGTCACCGAGTGGTGGGAGCAACCGCCGCCCGGGGTGCACCTGTCGGGGCGGCAGGCGGGTGAGCACGCGGAGGCGGCCGGCGTCGGGCGGCTGCTGCTGACGCACGTCCCGGCCTGGTTCGATGGCGACCAGCTGCTCGCCGAGGCCAAGGCCGCGTTCAGCGGGCCCGTCGAGCTGGTGGCGCCCGATGCCGCCTACGCGATCTGACCCCCGTCCGATCTGACGCCGGGGTTACCCGACCGGCGACCTAAGCTGGCCCGGTGACGCGAACGGATGGCACCCCCCAGGACGGGACCAGGGCAGATGGACGGTCGGACGACCAGCTACGGCCGGTGACGATCACCCGCGGGTTCCAGAAGCATCCCGCGGGATCGGTGCTCGTCGAGTTCGGCGACACCAAGGTGCTGTGCGCGGCGAGCGTCACCGAAGGGGTGCCCCGCTGGCGCAAGGGCTCCGGTCTCGGCTGGGTCACCGCGGAGTACGCGATGCTGCCCTCGGCCACCAACACCCGCAGCGACCGTGAGTCGGTCAAGGGACGCATCGGCGGGCGGACCCACGAGATCAGCAGGCTGATCGGCCGCTCGCTGCGGGCGTGCATCGACCTGGCCGCTCTCGGCGAGAACACCATCGCGCTCGACTGCGACGTCCTGCAGGCCGACGGCGGCACGCGCACCGCGGCGATCACCGGCGCCTACGTCGCGCTGGCCGACGCCATCACCTGGCTCGGCGCACGCGGCAGCCTCGCCGACCCCAAGCCGCTGTCCTGCCGCGTCGCCGCAGTGAGCGTGGGTGTGGTCGACGGGCGCGTCCGTCTGGACCTGCCCTACGAGGAGGACTCCCGCGCCGAGGTCGACACGAACGTCGTCGCCACCGACACCGGCACCCTCATCGAGGTGCAGGGCACCGGCGAGGGCGCCACGTTCACGCGGCGCACGCTCGACTCCATGCTCGACGTGGCGCTCGCCGGCATCCGGCAGCTCTCCGACCTGCAGGCCGCCGTCCTCGCCGAGCCCTACCCCGGCACGCTGCCGGAGCAGTCGTGAAGGTACTGGTCGCCACCCGCAACGCCGGCAAGCTGGCCGAGCTGCGGCGGATGCTCGCGGACGGGCCGGTCGAGGTGGTCGGGCTCGCCGACGTCCCGGAGTTCCCCGACGCCCCCGAGACCGGGGCGACGTTCGCGGAGAACGCACTCGCGAAGGCCCGCGACGCCGCGACGGCCACCGGGCTCCCGTCCGTCGCCGACGACTCGGGGCTCGCCGTCGACGCGCTGAACGGCATGCCCGGTGTGCTCTCCGCCCGCTGGGCGGGCCGGCACGGGGACGACGAGGCCAACCTGAAGCTGCTGCTCGGCCAGCTCGCCGACGTCCCCGACGAGCGGATGGGCGCGGCGTTCGTCTGCGCGGCGGCGCTCGTGGTGCCCGGCGGCCTCGAGACCGTGGTGCACGGCGAGTGGACCGGCCGGATCGTCCGCGAGCCGCGGGGCTCCGGAGGGTTCGGCTACGACCCGATCTTCGTGCCCGACGGGGAGCAGCGCACCTCGGCCGAGCTGAGCCCCCAGGAGAAGGACGCGGCCTCACACCGCGGCCGTGCCCTGCGCGCCCTGATCCCGCACCTGCGCGACCTCACCTGAGACCCGCACCCGGTCGGCGGGGCCGACTCGCGGACCGAGAACGGGCGACTCGCGGGGTGGAAGCGGGCGACTCGCGGGGCGGGAACGGGCGACTCGCGGGGGTCGGGCGGCTCGGCGGGTCAGGAGGGCGGGGCTTCCTCGTTCAGGATGCGGCGGGCCACGCCGAAGGCCGAGTTGGCCGCGGGCACCCCGCAGTAGATCGCGCTCTGCAGCAGCACCTCGACGATCTCCGCCTTGGTGAGGCCGTTGCGCAGCGCGGCCCGCAGGTGCAGCTCCAGCTCGGCGTAGTGCCCGTGCGCGACGAGGGCGGTGATCGTGATCGCGCTGCGCATCCGCCGGTCGAGCCCCGGCCTGGTCCAGATGTGGCCCCACGCGTAGCGGGTGATCATCTCCTGGAACTCGGCCGTGATGTCGTCGGCACGGGACAGTGCCGCATCCACGTGGTCGGGCCCGAGCACCTCGCGGCGCACGGCGAGCCCGTCCGGGTCGAGGTCGAGAGCGGGCGGTTGCGGCTGCTCGGTCGTCACGATCGTTCACGGTAGCCGCCGCGGCAGGAGCGGCTCGGTGACACCGTGGTGTCGCCCCGGTGGCCGGCTCGTGGCGCGTCACCCCGTGGTGACAGGCCGGCCGCGCCCGTCGGTACCGTCGGACACATGACATGGAGGAGGGTCGCCGCGGGCGCTGCCGTGCTGGTGGTCGCCGGTGTCGCCGTCTTCTTCCTGCGCGACGGGATCCCCGACGTGCGCCGGACCGTGCAGGACGCGGGCCTGTGGGCGCCGGTGCTGTTCGTGCTGCTCCAGGGGGCGGTCACCATCACGCCGGTGCCGCGCACGGTGTTCACCGTGGCCGCCGGGGTGCTGTTCGGTTCCGTACTGGGGGTGCTGCTCACCGTGGCCGGCACGGCGCTGGCCGCGGTGCTCGCCTACTGGCTGGTGCGGATGGTCGGCGGGCGGCTGGTGGAGCGGCATGCCCACCGGCGCGGGATCATGTGGATCCGCGAACGGCTCGACCACAGCGGGCTGCTCGCGGTGGTGTCCCTGCGCCTGATCCCGGCCGTGCCGTTCGCGGCGATGAACTACGCCTCCGCCCTCTCCGGCGTGCGGTTCCTGCCGTACCTGCTGGGCACGGTGCTCGGGGTGTTCCCCGGCACGATCGCGATCGTGGTGCTGGGGGACGCGGCGGTGGGCGGTAGCCCGCACCCCGCGATGTTCGCCGTGTCGGTGGTGTCCGGGCTGCTGGGGCTGGCCGGGGCCCTGGTGGTGGCGCGCCGCCACCCGGCCCCGGTGGAACCGGCTCCGGATCCGGCTCCGGCGCAGCGCGAACCCGGCCTGGAACAGGCGGGATAGCCGCTGCCCCCACCGTGCGGGTCGGTGGGGGAGCGTGCCGGCGGTGGGATTCGAACCCACACTGTCTCCGCCCTAAACGGAGGGCCTCCTGCCAGTTGGGCTACGCCGGCGGGCGCCACCACACCAGGTCTCGGTCTGGGAGTGGCAGTTGGGGCACAGGATACGGAGGTTCTCGAACCGATTGTCGGTGTGGTCCCCATTGATGTGATCCAGGTGGAGTGGGAGCGGTCTGCCTCGCCAGGAGGAAAGCCCGCATTCTGCACATTCCGCCGTGAGTAGGCCTGCTGCGACCAGCCGTCGGCGCAGCCGAGAGTTGGTGCGGTAGGTCGAGCGCTCGACGAGGATCTCGTCCAGGGGGATCGATCTTCGGGGCAGCGTGCGCCCGTGGGCCCATCGGGTGCCGGTGAAGTGGGAGGTGTCGAGGCCGGACGTGCGGATGCGTCCGACGATCATCCGGTGGACCCCGCCGTTCGGCGAGTAGCCCAGGCGGCGACTGACCTCCGAGACCGAGTCGCTGGTCGCGACCGCCGCCGCCAGGTCGCTCTCGGACCAGCCGCGGTTCGTGCGCGGCGAGCCGACGGCAGCCCGCGGTATGTGCGAGGCGTCCAGGCCGAGGCGGCGGATGTGCCTGCGGAGCACGTCGTACTTGCCCGGCTGCAGCCCGAGCAGCCGGCAGACCTCACTCAGGGTGCGGGCGGCGGCAACGGCTTCGGCGAGCTGCTCGTCGGTCCAACGTCGGGCGCGCGGCAGAGGAGATCATATCGAACATATGTTCGGAACCGGTCGGAACCAGTCATGATCGCGGCGAGATCCGTCAGTGCGCCCCCGCGAGGGCGCGGAGCGCGATCTCGCGGCGATCTTCGGCCGGGCGGGGGTCAGGCGGGGCGGGTCAGGTCCGACTGGCGGGCGATCGTGGCGGCCGCGCGGCGGACGCCGCAGACGTGGGTGCGGGGCACCAGGTCGTCGAGGAAGCCGTAGCGGCTCCGGAGCTCGGTGGCTCCGCGGTGGCCCGCGGCAGCCTGGGTCTCCACTCCCTGCCACCAGTCCCTGATGTCGCCCCAGCCGGGGGCGGCGAGCGAGCCGCCGAACTCGTGCACGGCGAGCGCGGCGGACACCCCGGCGAACAGCAGCCGGTGTTCGAGGGGCCAGCCCGCGATGGTGCCCAGCACCAGTGCGGCACCGAAGACGTCGCCTGCTCCGGTGGGGTCGAGGGCGTCGACCGGCAGCGCGGGGACCGAGGCCTCCTCGCCGGTGGCCGCGTCGATGGCCATCGCACCGTCGCCGCCGCAGGTGACCACGGCGAGCGGCACGTGCCCGGCGAGCTTGTACAGCGCGTCGCGGGGGCTGTCGGTGCGGGTGTAGCTCATGGCCTCCACAGCGTTCGGCATGAACGCGTCGCAGCCGGCGAGCGAGGAGAACAGGGCGGGGTCCCAGACGCCGGTGGGGTCCCAGCCCGCGTCGGCGAAGATCATCGCGCCGTTCTCCCGCGCGCGGGCCACCCAGGTGGGCAGGACGGGGTCGGCGGCACCGCCGCCGATGCTGGTGATCACCGCGCGGGACGGCGGCGGCGTGCCGATCAGGGCGTCACCGGTGATCGGGATGCTGTGCGCGTGGGTGACCATGCTGCGGTCGCGCTGCACGGCCATCGAGACCGTGACGGGGGAGTGCCACCCCGCGAACTGCCGCGACGAACTCAGGTCGACCCGCTCCTGCTCGGCGAGCGTGCGCCAGCAGAAGTCGGCGTAGACGTCGTCGCCGAAGCCTGCCGCGAGGCTGGTGCGCAGCCCGAGCCGGGAGGCGGCGACGGCCAGGTTGGCGATTCCGCCGGGGCACGACGCCATTCCCGCGGCCCAGACCTCGGTGCCCGCCTCGGGGAGTGCGGGCAGGCCGGTGAACACGATGTCGAGGAAGACCGTGCCGGACATGAACACGTCCACGCTGGGCCAGTTGCCGTCCCGGACGTCGACGAGGGGGTCCCACCAGACCGCTTCGTGCGGCGTGGTGAGCGGCCCGGCCGCAGATGCCTCCGGCTCGGGCAGCGCGTCGCGCGCTGCGCTGCTCACAGCGAACTCATCCCCCTCCAGAAAACCTGGCTCTTCGGATAGTGCCGTCCGGTCCTCGCGCGTGGCAATGCGACCGCGCCCGGGGTGTGGCTTCGCTCACTCGGACGGCAGGACGCCCTGCGTTACCGTCGGCGCGTGGTTCCGTCCCGGCAGGCGATCGCGTGAGGCTCACCATCCTCGGCGGAGGCGGCTTCCGGGTGCCCCTGGTGTACGCCGCGCTGGCGGCGGGGGGTTCGCCGGTCACCGAGGTCGTCCTGCACGACGTGTCGGAGCCGCGGCTGGCCGCGATCCGCGCCGTGCTGGCCCAGCTGTCCGGTCCGGGAGCCCCGGCCGTGCGCACCACGACCCGTCTCGACGACGCACTGGACGGCGCCCGGTTCGTGTTCTCGGCGATCCGGGTGGACGGGGCGGCCGGGCGCACCGTGGACGAGCGTGTCGCGTTGGCCCACGGGGTGCTGGGTCAGGAGACCACCGGTGCGGGCGGCATCGCCTTCGGGCTGCGTACGGTGCCGGTGGCGATGCGCGTGGCGGAGCGGGTGGCCGACGTGGCGCCGCAGGCGTGGGTCATCAACTTCACCAACCCGGCCGGGATGATCACCGAGGCGATGCAGCGGGTGCTCGGCGAGCGGGTGGTGGGCATCTGCGACTCGCCCGTCGGACTCGCGCACCGGGCGGTCCGCGCGATCCAGGGGATGGGCGTCGACGTCGGCGACTCCCTGAGCGTCGGCTACGTGGGCCTGAACCATCTCGGCTGGCTGCGGGCGCTGCGGGTGGACGGGGTCGACCGGCTCCCGGACCTGCTCGCCGACGACGCCGCGCTGCGGTCGATCGAGGAGGTACGGCTCGTGGGCCCGGACTGGGCACGCGCGATCGGGGCGCTGCCCAACGAGTACCTGTACTACTACTACTGCGCGCGGGAGGCCGTGGCGGCGATCCGGTCGGCACCCCGCACCCGCGGCGAGTTCCTCCACGAGCAGCAGGCGCGCTTCTACGACACCGCGGCCGCCACCGACCCCGGCGACGCGCTGCTGCGGTGGAGGCAGGTGCGGGACGAGCGCGACGCCACGTACATGGCGGAGAGCCGCCGGGCGAGCGGAGCAGGCGAGCGGGAGGCCGCCGACATGGCGGTCGGGGGCTACCAGCAGGTGGCGCTGGAGCTGATGGCCGCCCTGTCCGGCGGGGCCGGCCGCACCCTGATCCTGAACGTCCGCAACGGCGCGACGGTGCCCGGGCTGCCGGCCGATGCGGTGGTGGAGGTGCCCTGCCTCGTCGGCCCGCACGGCGTCACACCGCTGGCCACCGACCCGTTGCCGGGATCGATGCTCGGGCTCCTGCAGCAGGTCAAGGCGGTGGAGCAGGACACCATCGAGGCCGCCGTCACGGGGTCGGCCGCGCTGGCGGTGCGGGCCTTCGCCGGGCACCCGCTGGTGGACTCCGTGGCCGTCGCCCGTGACCTCGTGGCCGCCTACCGGGCGGAGCTGCCCGGGGTGGCGGCGGTGCTCGGCGCCGGGGTCAGACCTTGAGGTCGCGACGCAGCTTGGCCACGTGCCCGGAGGCGCGCACGTTGTACAGGGCCTGCTCGATCTTCCCGTCCGGATCGACCAGGAACGTCGAGCGGATCACGCCCGTGATGGTCTTGCCGTACATCTGCTTCTCCCCGTAGACGCCCCAGGCGGTGAGCACCTCCCGGTCGGGGTCGGACAGCAGGGGGAAGGTCAGGCCCTCCGCGTCGCGGAACTTCGCGAGCTTGGCCTGCTTGTCCGGCGAGATGCCGATGACCTCGAGCCCCGCGTCGCCGAGGTCGGCGAGGCTGTCGCGGAAGTCGCACGCCTGCTTGGTGCAGCCGGGGGTGCTCGCCGCGGGGTAGAAGTAGACGATGACCCGGCGTCCGCGGTAGTCCGACAGCGACACCGGCTTGCCGTCGGCGTCGGGAAGCGTGAAGTCCGGGGCGGCGTCGCCCACCGCCAGTCGAGTGCTCATGACGGCGATACTGGCACCACGGCCGGGGGGCGCCGCGCCGACCCGCCCGGCCGCTCCCACCGGCGGAGCAGGCGTGATCTACGGTGACAGCTTCGTCGTGGCACCTTCGTCGTGACAGTGCGAACAGCAGTAGGAGGCATCGTGGCGCGCGACCCGGACACCATCCAGCGCGAGATCGAGCAGGCCAGGGACGCGCTCGCCGACAGCCTGGACGCGCTGGGGGAGCGGGCCCACCCGAAGCGTCTGGTGGACGCCGGCCGGGAGAGCGTGCAGGAGCAGCTCACCGACCCGCGGATCCGCTACGGCCTCATGGCGGTGGGCGCGCTGATCGCCGTTGCGATGATCCGCCGCCTCTTCCGCTGACCGGGGCTCCTGCCGGGATCTAGACGACCGCGGCCTCGGCCACCTGCATGCGGTAGCGGGTGACGATCCGGGCCGCCCCGAAGCCGACCACCGCCATCAGCCGGTCGCCGTCGAAGTAGCCGGCGACGGTGCCCCGCACGGGGCCGCCGTCGAAACCCGTGCCGTGCAGCTGTACGACGGCGTCGGCCAGCTCCGGGCGGCCGAGCAGCTGGATCTTGAGCCCGAACTGGTCGGACCAGAAGTAGGGCACGGTCGCAGGTGGTGGAGCGGCACCCAGGATGTCCCGCGCCGCCATGGCGGCCTGGTCCGAGGCGCTCGTCCAGTGCTCGTCCCGGTACCGCTCGCCGTGCACCGGGTCGTCCCACGCGGCGACGTCGCCCACGGCCCATGCCGCGTCGAGACCGTGGATCCGCCCAGTGGGCCCGCAGGCCAGCCCGTTGGAGAGGTCGATCCCGGTGTCGGCCAGCCAGTCGACCCGCGGCACCCCGCCGATCCCGACCACGGCGGCGTCCGCGGAACGGGTCGTTCCGTCTGCCAGCTCCACCGCGACGCCCGGACCGGCCGGTTCGGTGAACCCGGTGAGTGCCACGCCGGTGTGCAGGTCGACCCCGCCCTCGGTGAACAGCCGCCCGGCGAGCGCCCCGACGTCGGGCCCCAGCGCGCGGGCGAGCACCACCGGCAGCCCCTCCAGCACGGTCACGGCGATCCCGCGCTGTACGGCCGCGGTGGCCACCTCCGCGCCGATGAACCCGCCGCCCACAACGAGCAGCGACTCGATCCTGGTCAGGGTGTCGCGCAGCGCGAGCGCGTCGTCCAGCGTCCGCAGGGTGTAGACGTGGGCGGGCTGGCCGGGCAGCGTCCTCGCCGCGAGCCCGGTGGCGATCACCACGGCGTCCCCGTGGAGCGTGGCGCCGTCGGACAGCTCCAGCTCGTGGCCGGGGGCTCCCCGGTCCCATCCGCTGCCGCCGTCGCCGGGCCGCAGCGCCACCGCCTCCATCCCCAGGTGCACGCGGACCCCCAGGTCCTCGAGCGTGTCGAGCTGGGCCAGCACGATCCGCTCCGGCTCCCAGTCGCCGGTGAGGATCTGTTTGGACAGCGGCGGCCGGTCGTAGGGGGCGTGCGGCTCCGCGCCCACGAGGCTGATCCGCCCCTGGAACCCTGCCGAACGGAGTTGCTCGACGGTGCGCAGGCCGGCGAGGCCCGCCCCGACGACCATCACGTGCTCAGGTTGACCGGTCATGATCTGCCCCCTCCGCAGAAACGATGCCGACGAACACGTCAGCTGACGCGGGTCTCGGGGTCCAGCCGGGTGCGGAGTCGGTCGAGGGTCTGGGCCAGCAACCGGGACACGTGCATCTGCGAGATCCCGACCCGGTCGGCGATCTGCGTCTGCGTCATGTTGCCGAAGAACCGCAGCAGGACGATGGTGCGCTCGCGTTCGGCGAGCTCGGACAGCACCGGACGCAGCGCCTGCCGGAAGTCGACGCGGTCCAGCTCGGCGTCGGCCTCGCCGACCAGCTCGCCGACGGTGGCGCTGCCCTGCTCGGACGAGAGCATCTCGTCCAGCGACGAGCTGCGGTAGGCCTCGGAGGCCTCCAGCCCCTCCAGCACGTCCGAGACCGGGACGCCGAGCAGCTCGGCGATCTCGGTGGGCTTCGGTGCACGACCGAGGTTCTGTGACAGCTCCGACACCGCGCCGTTGATCGACACGTGGAGGTCCTTGAGCCGGCGCGGCACGCGCATCGACCAGCCGAGGTCGCGGAAGTGCCTGCGGACCTCGCCGCTGATCGTGGGCACGGCGAAGGAGAAGAAGTCGCTGCCCCGCTCCGGGGAGTACCGGTCGATGGCGTTGATCAGACCGACGGTCGCCACCTGCACGAGGTCGTCGAGCGGCTCACCGCGGTTGGAGAAGCGGCGGGCGATGTGCTGCGCCACCGGCAGGAATCCCCGCACGAGCTCCTCGCGCAGCGCCTCGCGTTCCGGGTGGTCCGGCTCCAGCGTCGAGTAGCGCTCGAGCAGGGGAGCGAGGTGGCCGTACTCGGGATCGGCCCTGGTCACCGGGGTAGATCGCCGGAGCGCTTGTCCAGGCGGATGCCGACCGTCGGCCCCGCTCCGCCGGTGCCCGGCTCGTGGGACACGGCGACGTCGTCGGCGAGGGTCTGCAGCACGCGCCAGCCGAACGTGTCGGTGGAGACCTCGGCATCGGGGTGCCCGGCCTGGACCACCGCCCGCACCTCGATGCGCTCGGAGCGCACCAGGAAGGTGCACTGCAGTGTCGACGACGGTGCGGCGACGTCGACGAGCGTTGCGCAGGCCTCGTCCACGGCCATCCGCAGGTCGGAGATGGCGTCGAGGTCGAAGTCCGCCCGCGCGGCCAGGTCGGAGGCGACGGCGCGGATCGTCGGGATCAGCGCGGCGCTGGCCGTCGTCCGCACCTCGACGGTCGAGGCCCCGTCGAGCGTTTCGGCGGGCGAGGGGCCGTCCAGGTCGGACACGCTGCCGGGTCTCCTTCCGGTCGTGCGGTGAACGTCGGTCATCTTGCTACCCGGGGTCTGGGGGATCAATCGTCGCCGCC
Source organism: Pseudonocardia xinjiangensis (assembly GCF_050948425.1). Taxonomy (NCBI): domain Bacteria; kingdom Bacillati; phylum Actinomycetota; class Actinomycetes; order Pseudonocardiales; family Pseudonocardiaceae; genus Pseudonocardia; species Pseudonocardia xinjiangensis. Next base: position 1,313,550 of record NZ_CP192009.1, read on the forward strand.
GGTCGCGTCGTGCACGTTCTCGTGCATGTCGAACAGCTGGTCGGTGCCGGTGATCTCCAACGGTCGCCGCACGGCCCGGGTGGCGGCCACCAGGCGCAGTCTCGCACTGCGCTCCTCCGCCCGGCGCGCGGCCTGGATGAGAACGGCCAGTCCGCTGGACGCCAGGAACGTCACACCGCTGAGGTCGACGACGAGCGTGGGCTCGTGGCTGCTCATCAGTTCGTCCACTGCGGACGAGAACCGGGGGGCGGTGAGGGTGTCGACCTCGCCCTCCACCTCGAGGACGGCGGTGCCGGTGCGGGGCCGCGTGATGGTGGTGTCGAGGAACTCACTCGCGGTGTCGGAAGCGGTCGCTTCCGAGCCGGGTGGTGCGGGGTCGGGCATGTTCTCCACCTCCGGCGCCGGTCGGATGCTGCCCCGGTGCGGATCGGGCAGGACCCGTCCGGAGCTCCGGTGGAACCCCGGCGTCGAACGGTTGGGGTCGGGGCGTCGTCGGGTCGACCCTACCCCGGCGTCCGGGGGCGGGGGCACACCGCTCCACCGTCCGGTGGTGGGTGCGGACGATGCGCACCTACAGTGACGCGATGCATCCGCAGCAACCGGACGACGCCCTGCTCACCGCTCTGCGGGGTCGGCTGCGCAGCGAACAACGGCTGCTCGTGGCGTTCTCGGGCGGGGTCGACTCGGCACTCGTGGCCGCGGTGGCGGCCGAGGAGCTGGGGGAGCGGGCCGTGGCGGTCACGGCCGTCTCGGCCAGCCTGCCCCGCGCGGAGCGCGCGGCAGCGAAGGAGTTCGCCCGCGGCCGGGGCATGGCGCACGTGGAGGTGGACACCGACGAGCTCGACCGTCCCGAGTACGTCGCCAACTCCGGCGACCGCTGCTTCCACTGCAAGTCCGCGCTGTTCGACGCGCTCGCGCCCCTCGCCGCGCTGTCGGGGGCGCGCATCGCGCTCGGCACGAACCTCGACGACCTGGGCGACCACCGGCCCGGCCAGCGGGCCGCCACCGCGCGCGGGGCGATCGCGCCGCTCGTCGACACCGGGTTCGGCAAGGCCGAGGTCCGCCGGGTGAGTGCGGCCATGGGGCTGGTCACCGCGGAGAAGCCGGCGGCGGCGTGCCTCTCCTCACGGGTGGCGTACGGGGAGCCGGTGACGCCCGGCCTGCTGCATCGCATCGAGCAGGCCGAGGTCGAGGTGCGGGCGCTGGGGTTCCCGGTCTGCCGGGTGCGGGCCCACAGCGGTGGCTCGGTCGCGAGGATCGAGGTTCCCGCCGACGAGGTGCCACGCGCCGCAGCGCTGCGTGCGGAGCTGGACGCGGCCGTCCGCACGGCCGGGTTCGAGTTCTGCGCGCTGGACCTGCAGGGGTTCGCGAGCGGCCGGATGAACGTCCTGCTCGGCATGCCGGCCCAGCCGGCCGTCATGCCGACCGGCCGATGACCGGCCGGCCATGACCGACGGTTTCGAGGATCTGGGCTACGCCAGGGCCGACACGGGCCGCGAACGGCGGCTCGGCCTGCCGGAGGTGGTCTACGGCCCCGGCAAGACGTCCGAGCAGATCATCGGCGTCGTGCGGTCCCTGCTCGCCGCCAACACCGGCCCGGTGCTCGTGACCAGGCTCTCCGACGAGGTCGCTGCTGCGGTCGGCGCCGCCGTTCCCGGTGGGGAGCACGACCCGGCCGCCCGCCTGCTCGTGTGGCGGCCCGCGCCGCGGCGCGCGTTCCGTGTGGTCGTCGTCTCTGCCGGCACCTCCGACGCGCCGGTGGCGGCCGAGGCGGCCGCGGTGGCCGGTGCCGTCGGCCTCGACGTTCGTGAGCTGCGTGACGTCGGCGTCGCCGGCATCCACCGGCTGCTGGCCGAGGTCGAGGTACTGGCAGGGGCCGACGCCGTGATCTGCATCGCCGGGATGGAGGGCGCCCTGCCGAGCGTGGTGGGCGGGCTCGTCGGCTGCCCGGTGATCGCCGTGCCCACCTCGGTGGGGTACGGGGCGACGTTCGAGGGCGTCACGCCGCTGCTCGCCATGCTCAGCTCCTGTGCTCCGGGTCTCGTCGTGGTGAACATCGACTCCGGGTTCGGTGCTGCGGTGGCCGCGCACCGGATGGCGGGCTCCCGGTGATCCTCTGGCTCAACCCCGTCAGCGGCATCTCCGGTGACATGCTGCTCGGCGCCCTGCTGGACCTGGGTGCCCCGCTCGACGGGATCCGGGAGGCCGTGGCGCGAACCGGTCTCTCCGGCTGGAGCCTCGACGCCGAGCGGGTGACACGCGGGGCCGTGGGCGCGACCAGGGCCGTGGTCACCGTCTCCGACGACGCCACCGAGCGCAGCGCGGCCGCGCTGCTGGCGCACGTGGAGCGGGCCGGGACCCCGCTGGCCGAACGGGCCGTGCGGGCCGTCGCCGAGGTGGAGGCGGGGATCCACGACAGCGACCCCGCCGAGGTCCACCTGCACGAGATCGGTGGGCTGGACACCGTGGTCGACACGGTGGGCGTCGCGGCGGCGCTGCAGCTGCTCGACGTCACCGAGGTGCACTGCGGCCCGCTCGCCCTGGGGTCCGGCACCGTCTCCACCCGCCACGGCGTCCTGCCCGTCCCGGCGCCCGCCACGGTGGCGTTGCTCACCGCGGCGGGTGCGCAGGTGACCGGGGCGGGCACCGGGGAGACCGTGACGCCCACCGGCGCCGCCCTGCTGCTCGCGGCAGGGGCGCGGTTCGGGCCCGTGCCCACGATGGCGCTGCGGGCCGTGGGGTACGGCGCGGGCACCAGGAACCCACCCGAGCGCCCGAACGTCCTGCAGGCCGTGCTCGGCGCCGCCGAGGACGCCGCCACCCCGATGGTGCTGCTGGAGACGAACGTCGACGACGTCACCGGCGAGGTGCTCGGGCACCTGGTCGGGCAGCTGCTGGCCGCGGGCGCTGCGGACGCGTGGCTCTCGCCGATCGTGATGAAGAAGGGCCGTCCGGCGCACACCGTCCACGTGCTCACCACGCCGGAACGGGCGGCCGGCTGCGAGCGGATCGTGTTCGCCGAGACCGGTAGCCTCGGGCTGCGCCGCAGCCCGGTCGACCGGCTGGCCCTGCCCCGCAGCACGAGTACCGTGGACGTCGACGGGCAGCAGGTCCGGGTCAAGCACGGACCGTGGGGCGCCAAGCCGGAGCACGACGACGTCGCGGCAGCGGCCACCGCGCTCGGCCTGCCGCTGCGCGAGGTCGCGCGCCGGGCCCACGCCGCCGCGGCGGAGTAGTGGCCGCGGTCCCGTTGACATCGGAAAGCGCTTGCACGTAGCTTCGATGAGAAGCTGCCCCCGACCGACGGAGGTCATCGCCCGAGTGGCCACAGGCACCGTCCGTCAGCTGGCCGTCGTCGCCGACGACCTGACCGGTGCCGCCGACGCCGCGGCTCCCTTCGCCGCTCGCGGGCTGGCCGTCTCCGTCGCACTGTCCGGTCCCCTGCCCGGGGATGCCGAGGTGCTCGCCCTGCTCACCGACAACCGCTGGCGTCCGGCGCCGGAGGCTGCGCAGCGGATGCGGGCCGCGGTCTCCCGCATCCGGGAGTGGGGTCCCGAGATGCTGTTCGTCAAGATCGACTCGACGTTGCGCGGGCGGGTGCTCGCCGACGTCGAGGTCGCGCTGGACGCCTGGGGCGGCGGCAGTGCGGTCGCCACCCCCGCCTTTCCCGCCCAGGGCCGCGCGGTCCGTGACGGTGCTCTCGTGGTCCACGGCGCGACCACCGTCGAACGGGTCGGGGATCACTTCCCGCCCGGAGTCCACGTGGCCGACGCCGAGCACGACGACCACCTGACGGACATCGCGCGCCGGATCGTCGAGGACGGGTCCGTCGCGGTCGGGTCGGGTGGGCTGTCCCGTGCGCTCGCCGCCCTGCTCGGCCACCCGGGCCGTCCGCCACAGCGCGGCGGCCCGGTCACGGGCGTGCTGCTCGTGGTCGGCACGGCGCACCCGGTCACCAGGTCCCAGACGACCTGCGTCCTCGAGGACGGGGCCGAGCTCGTCGTGATCGGCGACACGGGCCGCTCCCCGGTCGGGACGGCGGCAGCCGCGTTGCGGGCAGGCCGGCGGGTCGTGCTGACCAGCGAGGTCCCCGGCGAGGTCGAACCGGACAGCCCTCAGGCGGTGGCACTGGGCGTCGACCTGGCGCAGGCCGCGGCGGACGTACTCGCCGCGGCGCCGTCCGCCGGGCTGGTCCTCACCGGCGGCGCCACCGCCCTCGGCGTGGCGACGGCACTCGGAGCGGGCGAACTGCGCCTGTTGTCCGAGGTGACGGCGGGGCTGCCGAAGGGTGAGATGGTGGTGGGGGACCGCCGGATCCCGACGGTCACCAAATCCGGCGGGTTCGGTGCGAACGATGCGCTGTGCCGCGCCGCGGAGGCACTGGAGGACTGCTCATGACACCGCTGCTCGGCCTGACCGTCGGGGATCCGGCAGGAATCGGACCCGAAGTCACCCTGAAGGCCGCGGGTGACCCGCGGATCGCCGATGTGAGGCTCATCGCGATCGGGAGCCTCGAGGCTCTGCGCGCGGCCGCCGCCGTGGTGGCCGACGCTCCCGCACTGCACGCGGTGGCCACTCCGGCGGAGGCGCGCTTCGAGCCGGGGACGCTCGACGTGATCGCGGTTCCGTCCGACGTCGCCGTCCCCGTGGGGAAGCTCTCCGCCGAGGCGGGCCAGATCGCGTTCGAGGGTGTCGAGCGCGCGGTCGCGCTGGCGCTGGCCGGCGAGATCGACGGCATCGTCACCGCACCCCTGAACAAGGAGGCCATCGCGCTCGCCGGGCACCCCTACCCCGGCCACACGGAGATCCTCGCCGACCTCACCGGCACCACCGACTTCGCGATGATGCTCACCGCGCTGAAGCTGCGGGTCGTGCACGTCACCACGCACGTCGGGATCCGGCAGATGCTCGAGCGCGTCACCACCGAGCGCGTGCTGACCACGATCCGGCTCGCCGACCGCGCGCTGCGTGACATGGGCATCGACGAGCCGTCCGTCGGGGTCGCGGGCCTCAACCCGCACGCAGGCGAGGGCGGCCTGTTCGGCGACGAGGAGGCGCAGGTCATCATCCCGGCCATCGAGCAGGCGAAGGCCGAGGGGATCGCCGCCAGCGGCCCGTGGCCCGCCGACACGCTGTTCGGGCGCGCCGTCGCGGGCGACTTCGACGTCGCGATCGCGATGTTCCACGACCAGGGCCACATCGCCGTGAAGGTCCTCGGCTTCGAGACCGGCGTGAACGCCACGATCGGGCTGCCGATCGTGCGCACGAGCGTCGACCACGGCACGGCCTTCGACATCGCCGGCACCGGGCGGGCGAGCGCGGACAGCCTCGTCGAGGCCATCACGGTCGGGGCGGCGATGGCGAAGGCGCGCGCCGCCGCCCGTACCTGAGGGGAGAGAGCCGTGTCCGCTGACCTGGGCCCGTTCGAGGCGGTGCGCACCCTGCACTTCGATGCGCCCTTCCCGCGGCTGCTGCCCGTCCGGCAGGACTTCGACGCCACGCGCGTCGAGGACGTGGCGGCGGCCACCGCCTCCGCGCTGGAGCCGCTGCGGGCCCGGGTCACCCCCGGCATGACGGTGGCGATCACCGCCGGGAGCCGCGGCATCCACGACAAGCGCGAGGTGGTCCGCGCTGCGGGGGAGTGGCTGCGCGCAGCCGGTGCCGAGCCGTTCGTCGTGCCCGCGATGGGCTCGCACGGCGGTGCCACGGCCGAGGGGCAGGTGGAGATGCTGGCCGACCTCGGGATGACCGAGGAGTCGCTCGGCATGCCGATCCGCGCCACGATGGAGACGGTCGAGCTGGACCGCCTGCCCGGCGGCCCGGCCGTGCACCTCGACGCCAACGCGGCCAAGGCCGACGGCATCCTCGCGGTCAACCGGGTGAAGGCGCACACCGACTTCTCCGCCGAGATCGAGAGCGGCCTCGCGAAGATCATCGCCATCGGGCTGGGGAAGCAGCGCGGCGCCGAGGGCATCCACCGGTTCGGTCCGGCGAACCTGGGTGTCTGGGTCCCGCAGGTGGCCGGCCGGATCATCGAGACGGGCAAGGTGCTCGGCGGCCTGGCCATCATCGAGAACGCCGGCGACCGGGCGGCCCGGATCGAGCTGCTCGACGCCCGGGACATCGGCGGTCCGGCGGAGACGGCGCTGCTGGCCGACGCCAAGCGGCGGATGGCGACGCTGCCCTTCGACGAGATCGACGTGGCCGTGGTCGACCTGATGGGGAAGAACTTCTCCGGGTCCGGCATGGACACCAACGTGATCGGGCGGATGATGATCCGCGGCAGCGCCGAGTTCGAGCGGCCGCGCATCAGCAACATCGCGGTGCTGGACGTGAGCGACGCCTCCCACGGCAACGCCGTCGGGCTCGGGCTCGCCGACTTCGTCCCGTTCCGGCTGCTGGAGCGGCTCGACCTGCGCAGCGTCTACATCAACGCGATGACCTCAGGGCTCGGCGGTCCGCAGCGCGCCCAGATCCCGATGGCGATGCCGGACGACCGCAGCACCATCGCCGCCGCGATCCTCACCTGCGGGCGCCCCGACTTCGAGGGCGTCACGCTGGTGCGGATGCGCAACACGCTGGACCTGGAGCACCTGTGGGTGTCGGAGTCGCTGCGTGACCAGGTGCTGGACCACCCGGGCCTGGAGATCACGGGTGACGCCGTGCCCATGGCCTTCGACTCCGACGGGCGGCTGCTGCCCGGGACCCATGCCCCGACCTCCACCGCCCCGACCACCACCGGAGAGAGCTGATGACCGTGGCAGAACCCTACGAGGATGTCGGGTCCGCCGAGGAGATCGGCGTGCGGCTGCACGCCGCCGACAACGTCGTGGTCGCCTACCGCGACCTCGACGAGGGGACGGCCGCGGCCGGTCTCACGCTGCGCCAGGCCGTGCCCCGGGGACACAAGGTCGCCACCGCCGCCATCGCGGTGGGCGAGCCCGTCCGCAAGTACAACCAGATCATCGGGTTTGCCACGGTCGCGATCGAGCCCGGTGACCACGTGCACACGCACAACGTCGAGTTCAAGGCGTTCGAGCGCGACTACGCCGTCGGCGCCGACGTCACGCCGACGGAGCTGGTGCCCGACGAGGAGCGGGCCACCTTCCAGGGCATCGTGCGGGCCGACGGCCGCGTCGCGACCCGCAACTACCTGGGCATCCTCACCTCGGTGAACTGCTCGGCCACCACGGCCAAGCTCATCGCCGACCAGTTCCGCAGGCCCGGGCTGCTCGACGACTTCCCGAACGTCGACGGCGTCGTGGCGCTGACCCACGGCACCGGGTGCGGGATGGCCGCCGACGGCGAAGGCCTCGCCGTCCTCCAGCGCACGCTCACCGGCTACGCCGAGCACCCGAACTTCGCGGGCTTCCTGATGCTCGGGCTGGGCTGCGAGGTCAACCAGATCTCCGGCGTCGCCGACGAGTGGACCATCCACCCCGCCACGCCCGTGCGCACGATGACGATCCAGGAGCAGGGCGGCACCGCTGCCACCGTGCGGGCCGGCACCAAGGCGCTTCTCGAGATGCTCCCGGCCGCCAACGAGGTGAGCCGCACCACGGTCCCGGCGAGCGAGCTCGTGCTCGGCCTCAACTGCGGTGGCTCGGACGCCTACTCCGGCATCACCGCGAACCCGGCGCTGGGTGCCGCCGTCGACCTGCTGGTGCGCCACGGCGGCACCGCGGTGCTCGGGGAGACGCCGGAGATCTACGGCGCCGAGCACCTGCTGACGCGCCGGGCCGTGAGCCCGGAGGTCGCCGACCGGCTCGTCGAGCGGATCCGGTGGTGGGAGCGCTACACCGCCGCCAACAACGGGTCGATGGACAACAACCCCTCGCCGGGCAACAAGGCGGGCGGCCTCACCACGATCCTGGAGAAGTCGCTCGGCGCCGTGGCGAAGGGCGGGACGACCAACCTGACGGCCGTGTACGGCTACGCCGAGAAGGTCACCGACCGGGGTTTCACGTTCATGGACACGCCCGGCTACGACCCCGTCTCGGTCACCGGCATCGTCGCGGGCGGCGCCACGGTCATGTGCTTCACCACCGGACGCGGCTCGGTGCTGGGCTGCAAGCCCACCCCCAGCCTGAAGCTCGCCACGAACACCGAGATGTACGAGCGGATGGCCGAGGACATGGACCTCAACTGCGGGGTGATCGTGGACGGCTCGGCGTCGGTGCAGGAGGTGGGCCGGGAGCTGTTCCAGCTCATCCTCGACACCGCGTCCGGGCGCCGGACGCGCAGCGAGGAGCTGGGCTTCGGCCAGGAGGAGTTCGTGCCGTGGCAGCTCGGGGCGGTGATGTGATGGACGGCGGCGATGTGATGGGAGACGGAATGCTCGACTTCGGTGACCAGGTCGTGCTCGTCACGGGCGCCAGCAGCGGGATCGGCGCGGCCGTGGCCGAGGGCTTCGCCGGCCTCGGCGCGCGGGTGGTGGTGCACTACAACCGCAACCGCGAGGGGGCGGAGAAGGTCGTGAGCGCGATCCAGGAGGCAGGGGGCACGGCCACCAGCGCGGCGGCGGACCTCGCGGAGCCCGCCGCGGCGGCGGCCCTCGTGGACGGCGTCGTCTCCCGGCACGGCCGGTTGGACGTGCTGGTGAACAACGCGGGCGACCTCCTGCACCGCATCCCCATCACCGACATGTCCGACGAGGACTTCGCCCGCGTGATGGACATCAACCTGACGTCGGTCTTCGCCACGAGCCGCCAGGCCATCCCGGTGATGCGCGGCCAGGGCGCCGGCTCGATCGTCAACGTCACGTCGGTGGCCGCGCGCACGGGCGGCGCAGGCGGGTCGGTCGCGTACGCCACGTCCAAGGGCGCGGTCAGCACCTTCACCCGCGGCCTCGCCAAGGAGCTCGCCACCGACGGCATCCGCGTCAACGCGGTGGCGCCGGGCATCATCACCACCCCGTTCCACGAGCGGCACACCTCGGACGCCCAGATGGACGCCATGGTCAGCGGCATCCCGATGGGCCGTCCCGGACGGCCCGACGAGTGCGTCGGCGCGGTGCTGTTCCTCTCCTCGCCCGCGATGAGCGGCTACATCACCGGCCAGGTGCTCGAGATCAACGGCGGCCAGCTCACCCCCTGAGGACGATCGGAGCCCTGCATGAACGGCGACGAGCCGCGGCGTCTGCGTAGCCAGGCGTGGTTCGACAACCCGGACAACCCGGGGATGACAGCGCTGTACATCGAGCGGTACATGAACTGGGGGCTCACCCGGGAGGAGCTGCAGTCGGGTCGGCCGATCATCGGCATCGCCCAGACCGGCTCGGACCTGTCGCCCTGCAACCGCCACCACCTCGTGCTGGCCGACCGGGTGCGCGAGGGCATCCGCGAGATGGGCGGCATCGCGTTCGAGTTCCCCGTGCACCCCATCCAGGAGACCGGCAAGCGCCCCACGGCGGCGCTCGACCGCAACCTGGCCTACCTCGGGCTGGTCGAGGTGCTCTACGGCTACCCGCTGGACGGGGTGGTGCTGACCACCGGCTGTGACAAGACCACGCCGGCGTGCCTGATGGCGGCGGCCACGGTGAACATCCCGGCGATCGTGCTGTCCGGCGGCCCGATGCTCAACGGCTGGTACAACGGCGAGCGCACCGGCTCGGGCACGATCGTCTGGAAGGCCAGGGAGATGCTGGCCGCCGGGGAGATCGACGAGGCGGAGTTCGTGGAGCTCGTGGCGTCCTCGGCGCCCTCGCCCGGGCACTGCAACACCATGGGCACCGCGTCCACGATGAACGCGCTCGCCGAGTCGCTCGGGATGAGCCTGCCCGGCTGCGCCGCGATCCCGGCGCCGCACCGCGACCGCGCCCGCATGGCGCACGCCACCGGCCGGCGGATCGTCGAGATGGTGCACGAGGACCTCAAGCCGTCGGACATCCTCACCCGGGAGGCCTTCGAGAACGCCATCGTCGTCAACTCCGCGATCGGCGGCTCCACCAACGCGCCCATCCACATCACCGCGATCGCGCGGCACGTGGGCGTGCCGCTGGCGATGGAGGAGTGGCAGCGGATCGGGCTCACCGTGCCGCTGATCGTGGACCTGCAGCCGGCGGGCAAGTACCTCGGCGAGGAGTTCCACCGCGCCGGTGGCGTGCCTGCCGTGGTCAACGAGCTGATGGCCCACGGTCTCATCCGCGAGGGCGCCCGCACGGTGAACGGGGCGACGATCGGGGAGAACTGCGCCGCGACCGTGGCCACCGACCGCGACGTGATCCGCACCTTCGACCACGCGCTGGTCGACGACGCCGGGTTCCTCGTGCTGAGCGGCAACCTCTTCGACTGCGCGATCATGAAGACGAGCGTGATCTCGGCGGAGTTCCGCGAGCGCTACCTCAGCGACCCGGACCACCCCAACATCCTGCAGGGCCGCGCCATCGTCTTCGACGGCTCGGAGGACTACCACGCCCGCATCGACGACCCCGACCTCGAGATCGACGAGGACTGCCTGCTGGTCATCCGAGGTGGGGGGCCGCTGGGTCATCCGGGCTCGGCCGAGGTGGTCAACATGCAGCCCCCCGCGGCGATGATCAAGCGCGGCGTCCACTCGCTCCCGTGCATCGGCGACGGCCGCCAGTCGGGCACCTCCGGCTCGCCGTCGATCCTCAACGCCTCCCCGGAGGCCGCGGCAGGCGGTGGCCTGGCGCTGCTGCGCACCGGCGACACGGTGCGCATCGACCTGGAGAAGGGCACGGCCGACATCCTCATCGACGCCGGGGAGCTGGCGGAGCGCCGCCGGCAGCTGACGGAGGCAGGCGGGTACCCGATCCCTCCGTCGCAGACTCCGTGGCAGGAGATCCAGCGCTCGATGGTCGACCAGCTGTCGGGCGGCATGGTGCTCAAGCCCGCGGTGGCCTACCAGCGCGTCGCCCAGACCATGGGCGTGCCCCGCGACAACCACTGACGGTCGACCGGGCTCCCGCCGCGCACCCGCTGCGGGAGCCCTGGCCGCCGGTCAGCCTGGGCGCTTGCTCAGCGCCACCAGGTAGCGCACCGGCTCGCGCGTCCGGTTGGCGTACGTGCAGGGGGCCGACGGCCCGAGCTGCAGGCAGTCGCCGGCGGCGAGCTCGTGCTCCGTGGTGCCCTCCCGGAACACGAGCATGCCCTCCAGCACCCAGATCTGCTGGTGGCGCGACGCGTAGGTGTCGGCGCCGAAGGAGACCTCGGCACCCGCGGGGAGCTCCACCTCCACCAGCTCGAGCGGCCCTCCGCTCACCGGTGAGACCGCGCGGCGCCGGTAGCCGGTCCCGGGATCGGTCCACGTCGGCTGCTCCGCCGCTCGCGCGAGCCGCCGCCCGTCGCCCTCCGCGCGGGCGACCAGCTCGGAGAGCGTCATCCCCAGCGCTGCCGACAGCCGGCCGAGCAGCGCGGCAGTCGGCTGCGCCTCGGTGCGTTCGACCTTGCCGATCATCGCCCGCGAGACGCCGGAGCGCTCCGCGAGCGCGGTGACCGAGAGGGCGCGTTCGCGGCGGGCCGCGGCGAGGGCGGCTGCGAGGGACTCGGACAGGGGGTCACTCACGACTGCCACTATAGGAGTGACTCTGCTTACTATGATCGCCATGACTGCTGTGGCCGCCGCGATCCGGGACGCCTGCGAGGCCGATGCCGAGGCGTGCGCGGCGATCTACGCCCCGTACGTGACCGACACCGCCGTCTCCTTCGAGGACCGTCCGCCGGAACCGGAGGTCATGGCCCGGCGCATCGCCGACGCCGTGCGCACCCACGCCTGGCTCGTGCTGGAGGAGCAGGGCCGCGTGGTCGGCTACGCCTACGGCGGCCCGTTCCGGTCGCGGCAGGCGTACGCCTGGTCCTGCGAGGTCAGCGTCTACCTGGAGCGCGGGCGGCGGCGTACCGGCGGGGGACGTGTCCTCTACGAGGCGCTGCTCGCCCGGCTGGCCGAGCGAGGGTTCCGCACCGCCGTCGCCGGCATGACGCTGCCCAACGACGCGAGCGTCGGCCTGCACCGGGCCATGGGGTTCGAGGAGGTCGGGACCTTCCGCCGCCTCGGCTGGAAGCACGGCAGGTGGCACGACGTCGCCTTCGTCCAACGCACCATCGGCACCGATGAGGGTCCGCCCGCCGAGCTCAGGTGAACCCGCGAGGCAAATGTCCGTCCGTGGTGCGGATGGTGCATTGACCCGACCAGCCGGGTCTGTCCATCATCGGTTTCCGCTGTCGACGTCGACGGGGACCACCGGCAAAGGAGCCGATGCATGTCCACCACACCCGAGGCCGCCCGTACGGACCCCTACACGCTCACGCCCGAGGGGATCAAGGAGCCGCCGGTGGGCTGGCGCGCCAGCTTCCGGTACCTCGGCCCAGGCCTGATCCTCAGCGCGTCCATCGTGGGGTCGGGCGAGCTGATCGTCACCACCACGCTCGGCGCCGAGGTCGGTTTCGCGCTGCTCTGGCTGGTCATCTTCAGCACGTTCGTGAAGGTGGCGGTGCAGGTCGAGCTCGCGCGGTGGACCATAGCCACCGGTCAGCCCGCTCTCACCGGCTACAACAGGGTGCCCCCCAGGCTCGGCCGGATGGGCTGGGTGAACATCCTCTGGATGGTGCTGGCGCTCACGAAGCTGCTCCAGCTGGGCGGCATCATCGGCGGCACCGCCGTCGCGTTCAGCATCCTGATGCCGATCGGTGGTGAACCGCTCGAGTTCCGGTCGCTGCTGATCTGGACCGTGTTCCTCGCGGTCGGGAGCATCGCCCTGCTGTACTCGAACAACTACTCGCTGATCGAGCGCGGTGCGGTCTTCCTCGTGGTGGTCTTCTCCTTCGTCACGATCGTCATCGCGCTGGGCCTTCCCCTCACCCCGTTCGCCTACAGCGCAGGCGACGTGGGCAGCGGCCTGACGTTCCTCATCCCCGCGGGCGCGCTGGGCGCCGCGCTCGCGATGTTCGGCATCACCGGCGTCGGCGCCGACGAGATCACCTTCTACACCTACTGGTGCATCGAGAAGGGCTACGCACGCTGGACCGGCCCCAACGACGGCAGCGACGAGTGGGCGCGCCGCGCCAACGGCTGGATCCGCGTGATGTACAAGGACGCGCTGGTCTCCTGGGTGGTCTACACGTTCGGCACGCTGGCCTTCTACCTGATGGGTGCCGCCGTCCTGCATCCGCAGGGGCTCGTGCCCGAGGGCAACGGGATGATCACCACGCTGTCCCGCATCTACACCGACACCCTCGGCGAGTGGGCGAACATCGTCTTCCTGGTCGGTGCCATCGCCGTCCTCGGCTCGACGATGTGGGCCGCCATCCCCAGCTGGTCGCGCATGTACGTCAACCTGCTGGCCACGATGGGCGTGCTCGACTGGCAGGACCCGGTCGCCCGGCTCCGCTGGATCCGCGTCTTCACCGTCGTGCTCCCGGTCCTCTGGGCGGTGGCGTACCTGACGATCCAGTCGCCGGTGCTCATGGTGCAGATCGGCGGCGTCATGACCGGGGTCTTCCTCGTGGCCACGGTGGTGGCGGTCTGGTACCTGCGGCGCACCGAGACCGACCCGCGGCTCTACGGCGGCTCGGTCTTCAACGGGCTGCTCGTCGTCAGCAGCATCGCGATCGGGCTGCTCGGCGTGTACACCCTGCTGCAGGTCTTCGGGGTCGGAATCGGTTAGGGGGTGTCCCGTGGATCTTGGTCGGTGAGCGCCTGGGCGCGGCTGTCGCGATTGAAGATCCACGGGACCCCCTAATCCCGCCGACGGGTCGCGCATCGGGGCGCGCCGTGGCGCGGCTGCCCTTACGCTTGGTCGGGTGGAGGACGGAGGACACCTCGCAGGCGCGGGGACGGTGCACCCGGTAGTGGATCTTCCGCAGGTGCTTGACCGCGCCCCCGCCGCGATCCTCGTGATCGACCGGGAGCGACGACAGGTCGTCTACGCCAACGCGGGGGCCGTGGAGCTCACGGGCAACCGGGTGCGGCTGCCCGTCGACATCGACCGCTGGGGCGATGCGGCGGGGCTCACCGACCTCGGCGGCATGCGGATGAGCGACACGACCTCACCGCTGTCGCTCGTGGCGAGCGGGGTACCGGTCGCCGGGGAGCCGGTGGCGGTGCATGACGCCGTGCGGCGTGGCTCGTCGGTGACCTGTGCCCAGCGGGACGCCAGCGAGGGCAGGCTGCTGTGGGTCACCGGCTTCAGCCTCACCGGCGTGTCCGACGCCGTGGTGCCGTCCGATCTCGACACCGACGTGGAGGGCCTCGCGCTGGTCGTGTTCCTCGAGGTCACGGGGGCCGAGCACGCCGCCCGGCGGCGGCTGGAGATGCTGCGCGACCGGGCCGTCGTCGCCACGGACATGTCGTTCTCCATCACCGACCCGCGGCAGGACTCCGACCCGCTGATCTGGGTCAACCCGTCGTTCTCCCGCCTCACCGGCTACACCTACGAGGAGGTGGTGGGCCGCAACTGCAGGCTGCTGCAGGGGCCGAACACCGATCCGGCGGCGGTGCAGCGGATCCGCGAGGCTCTCCGGCGTCGCGAGCCCGTCACCGAGGTGCTGCTGAACTACCGGCGCGACCGCACCGCGTTCTGGAACCAGGTGTCGATCTCCCCGGTGTTCGACGGGGACGGCCGGCTGGTCAACTTCGTGGGCGTGCAGAACGACGTCACCGAGCGGGTGATGGTGGAGCAGGAGCGCCGCACTGCATTGGCGGAGGCCGAGCACGCCCGCAGCGAGCTGCGCCTGCTGGCCGAGGCGACCACCCAGATGACCGGCGCGCTGGGCGTCACGGACGCGTGCGAGCGGCTCGCGCGCAGCCTGGTGCCGGGGCTGGCCGACCTCTGTGCCGTCGACCTGTTGGAACGGCCGGGCTCGGGTCCGCCGCAGCGCATCGCCGTCGCGGCGAGGGAGCCCGCGGACGAGGCGCGCCTGCGCGAGCTGGGCAGGCTGCGCAACTATCACGCGGGCAGCGGCAGCGACACCGGCAGCGTGCTCGCCGGAGAGCGCCCGGTGCTCGTGTCGGAGCTCCCGGAGCGCGGCATCGACCGCTACCCCGACGACCCGGCGGCTGCGGCCGTGTACGACGTACTGAGGCTCCGCTCGGTGATGGTGGTGCCCGTACGGGCCCGCGGCCGCGTGCTGGGCGCGCTCACCCTCGTCACCCAGCATCCCTACGGGCGCCGGTACGGGTCGCGGGACCTGCACCTGGCCACCGACATCGCCGGCCGGGCCGGGCTCACCGTCGACAACGCGCGGCTCTACGAGGTGGAGCACGCCGCCGCCGTCACGCTGCAGCGCAGCCTGCTGCCTGCCGTGCCCGAGGTCGAGGGCGTGCGGGTGGCGGCGCGCTACCTGGTCGGTGTCGACGGCAACCAGGTCGGTGGGGACTGGTACGACGTGCTGAACCTGCCCGGCGGAGCGCTCGGCCTGGCCGTCGGTGACGTGGTCGGGCACGACCTGCGGGCGGCGGCGGCCATGGGACAGCTGCGCGGTGTCGTCCGGTCCTACGCCTGGGACGGCGGCTCGCCCGGGTCGGTGCTGGACCGCTGCGACCAGCTCGTGCAGGGCCTGGAGATGGCGGCCATGGCCACCGCCGTGTACGCCCGGATCGAACCGCTCGACGGCGGGAGCGACCGGCTGCTGCGGTACGCCAACGCCGGGCACCCCGCCCCGCTGCTGCTCACCCCGGACGGGAAGCTCCTGCGGCTCGACGAGCACAGCTCGCCGATGATCGGGGCCGTCCGGAGTTTCGGCAGGCCCGAGGGCTCCGGCCGCACCGAGGCCGCGCTGCGCTGCGCGCCCGGGTCGATCCTGCTGCTCTACACCGACGGCCTCACCGACGTCGCCGGCGAGGACGCCGACGAGCGCACCGAGCTGCTCGAACGCACCCTCGCCGCGATGCCCCCCGGCTCCGATCCGGAGGCCGTGGTGGAACAGGTACTGGATGCCTGCATTCCGCAGCGCCTCCGGGATGACGTGGCGTTACTCGCTGTGCGACTGGACTGATCGGCCGGATACTCCGAATCGCTGAACGGTTGAACCATTGGTCCCCCGGCGGTTACCCGCTGGTAGAGGCCGTTGGCGTACCGCGGCGCGCCGCTTGTCGTTCGAACTGCCGGGAAGCGAGCAGCCGTCAGAAGCCTACGGTTCAATTCTCAATAGAAAGAGAGGCGCCTCGGGGGGCGAGGGGTCAGCACGCGTCTAGGGGGACGTTCTCGATGGTCGCGGTTTCGGAGATGCCCTTCTCCGGACCGGTGGCGGCACCGTCCGTCATCGGTCGAACACCTGTGTCTTCGCATCACCGGCGGGCTGTCGCCGTCGCGGTGAGCCCGATGGAGCTGCTGCGGCCGGAGTCCGACCTCGCGCGGCTCGTGGAGGAGTTCCCACAGGTCGACCTGCTGGTGGTGGGTGACGACGAACGGGTGGGCACACCCGTGGTCGAGGCGCTGGACGACTACGTCGACGGCTACGGCGACGCTCAGGACGACGTCCGCGCCGAGGTCGACCGGCTGGGTCTGCCCGGCCTGCACCTGCACCGCCTGGGGCTGCGCCCGCCGTTCGGCCACTGGGCCGAGCAGGATGTGGTCGCGGCGATCAGTGAGCTGGTCGGCTTCGATCCCGAGCCGGGCGTGTACTGCCTGGCGCCGAACCCGGCTCCGTCCGATGCCGGCCGCACCGTGGTCAACCGGGCGGCGCAGCGCATCGCGCAGGTCTACGGCATCCCGCTGCTCCGGTACCGCTGCCTCGAGCTGTCCGTCGTGGGCGACGAGAGCGCCTGAGCGGACGACGAAGGGGGTGGCCCCGGCAGGACCGCCCCCCTCGATTCGACGGTGGTATCGCTCAGCTGGCGAGCGGTACCCCGCGCTGCTCCAGGATCACCCGGCGTTCCGACTCGGCGAGGCCGCCCCACACGCCGAACGGTTCGCGGGTCTGCAGGGCGAACTCCCGGCACTGTTCGATGACCGGGCAGCGGTGGCACACCGCCTTGGCCTGCGCGGTCCGACGAGCTCTCGACGGGTTGCGCTCTCCGTCCGGGTGGAAGAACACGGCGCTGTCCATTCCCCGACAGGTCCCCAAACGCTGCCACTGCCATGCGTGGTCCATCGGGCCGGGAAGCCGGGATACGTCGCTCATCGTCACCTCTTGTCGTTCGTGCCCGACGCACCGGGCGATCGAGGTGCTCGTTCCCTCATGGTTGAGGGGCCAAACACCAAGATTCGGACACGACTCGACCGCAGACGCGGCTCCGGCGCGGAAATCCGCGTCGCCGCAGCGCTCCCAAGAGCGACTGCTCGGCTGTTCGAGCAGGTCAGACCCCATGTTGACGGTCTGTACGCCTGTTCCCGCTCCGGGGAGGCTCCTGCACCACTCGAACGAGTGTGATGCAGGTCACATGTGTGACCGGGTCACACGTTCAGCCCTACGTGGCGGACAACGCCTGCTCGACCGAGGTGTGGATGTCGAACAACGGGACCAGCCCGGCGATCGTCAGCGGACGCAGCACGCGACGTGCGGTGCACGCCAGACGCAGCCCGACCCCGGCTGTGTGGGCCGCCTCTCGCACCTCGATCAGGACGGCCAGCCCGCTGGTGCCGAGGAAGGACACCCCGTCGAGCGCCAGAACCACCAGCTCAACGCCCGCCTCGGCGTCGAACTGCTCGACCACGGCGGTACGCAGCTGGGGTGAGGTGAGCATGTCGACCTCACCCCCGACCTCGATCACGACCTGGCCGGGCGAGGGGGTGGTGTGGCTGAGCGTGATCTGGTCGTCGACGTCGCCCCCACGTCGGGTCGAGGGCGGGTCGGACGGCAGGTTCTCACGAGTCTCGGACATCGACGCTCACGGTAGGACCCCGGTGGCGTGTGTGCCACTTCAGGCATCATCTTGTGCCCGGGCGAGTCGATGTCCTCCCTCGGGAGTGCGAACGGCACGGCCCGTCCCGGCCAGGTGCTCCAGCAGCGGCACGGCCACCCGGCGGCTCGTGCCGAGGGCCTGGCGAGCCGCGCTCAGCGTGAACTCGGGGCCGAGGCCCCCGAGCACCTCCACCGCGAGCGAGTCGGCCCCGGGAAGCAGCACGACCCCGTCCGCGAGCCGGATCAGCTCGCCCGCCCGGACGAGCGACGCGAGCTGCCGTGGCCCCAGGCCGAGCTCGGTCAGCCGGGCGGCTTCGGGTGCGGCGAACGGGCTGCGCTCCAGATCGGCGCGCAGCGCGTCCATCGCGGCGCGGACCGGAGCGGGGAGGGAGCGCGCCGCGGAGCGGACGACCCGCCCGTCGCGCAGCACCAGGCCGGGGTCGGGACCCACCTGGGAGGCGTGCCGGAGCACGGCCTCGACGAGACGTGGTTCGGGGAGCCCGGTGGCGCGCCGCGCGGCTTCGGTGGGCAGTCCGGGGTCGAGCGGGTCCGCGTCGTCGTGGGCCGTCACCGCGGCCACCAGCTCGGCCGCGATCTCGGTGGCCCGCCCCGGGTCCACCAGCCAGCCGGCTGCCCCGGGGGCGCCGCGCGCGGTCGTGTCGAGGTCGGCGACGGTGACGCCCATGGCGAGCAGCTCCGCCCGCCGTGCGAACCCGCGGCGGCCCAGCTCGGCCGCGGCCGACGCGACACCGGTCATGGTGGCGAGCTCGCCGGCACGCCGGGCGGCGGCGCCCCGGCGGCGCAACGGCGCCGGCCGCACGTCCAGCACGGTCACCCCGGCGGTGACCAACCGGCGTCCGGGGTCGCGCAGCACCGCGCGGTCGCCGATCCGCAGCGGGAGGGGGTGGCGCAGCCGCAGCCGCACGGTGTCGAGGCCGAGCGGGCGGACCCGGGCCGTGACGGCCGCGGCGCCGATGTGCAGGCTCAGCTCCTCGGGCAGCTCGCCGGCATCGGTGGAGCCGGCGGCCCGCACCCCGTGCAGGCGCACGTCGAGCAGGTCGGTGGCCAGCCAGGCGCCCGGTGTGAGCAGCGCGTCGCCACGCGCCACGGCCTCCCGGGGCAACCCGCGCAGGTTCACGGCCACCCGGGACACGCCGCGCGTCTCCGGGACGGCCGCGCCCAGACTCTGCAGGGCACGCACGCTCACGCTCCGGACGCCGTCGGCCGTGGCGAGCTCCAGCTCGTCGCCCACCCGGATGCGGCCGGCGCCGAGAGTGCCGGTGACGACGGTGCCGGCGCCGCGGATGGTGAACGCCCGGTCCACCCAGAGGCGGACGTCCGCCGCGGCGTCCGGGGCCGGCAGGGCACTGACGAGGTCGTCCAGCGCGCGGCGCAGCTCGTCCATGCCGGCCCCGGTGGCGGCCGAGACGCAGACCGTGCGCAGCCCGGCCAGTGGCGTGCCCGCCAGGTGCTCCAGCGCCTCGTCGCGGGCCAGCTCCGGTTCCATCAGGTCGCTGCGGGTGATGACCAGCAGACCGTCCCGCACACCGAGGGCGCAGAGCGCGTCGACGTGCTCAGCCGACTGGGGCATCCACCCCTCGTCGGCGGCCACGACGAGCAGCACGGCGGGCACCGGCCCGACCCCGGCCAGCATGGTCGTGACGAAGCGTTCGTGGCCGGGGACGTCGACGAACGCCACGGTGGCTCCCGACGGGAGCTCCGTCCAGGCGAAACCCAGGTCGATGGTCATGCCGCGGCGGCGTTCCTCGGCCCACCGGTCCGGCTCCATCCCGGTGAGCGCGCGGACCAGCGTCGACTTGCCGTGGTCGACGTGCCCGGCGGTCGCCACCACGGCCGGGGCCCCCGTGTTACCGGGCACGACCTGCTCCCACGGCGAGCACCGCGGCGGCGAGCTCCTGGTCCGCCTCCACGGGCAGGGCTCGCAGATCGAGCAGGCAGCGGCCGTGCTCGACCCGGCCGAGCACCGCGGGCTCGCCTGCCCGCAGAGAGGCCGCGTAGCGCTCGGGCAGGGCAACCGCGGCGCTGGCGAGGGTGACGCCGGGCGCGCCACCGCCCCCCACGGTGGCGGCGGACCCGACCGCGGTGGCCTCGACACCGGCGGCGGTGAGCGATCCGGCCAGCCTCTCGGCCCGGCCGCGCAGGACGGCCGGGTCGGCGTCGAGGGCGGCCCGGGTGGGGGGGACGGGGCCGCGGAGGGTGGCCTCGAACGCCGCCAGGGTGAGCTTGTCCACCCGCATCGCCCTGGCCAGCGGGTGGCGCCGGATCCGCTGCACGAGCTCGGCCCCCTCGCCGGGGGCACCGAGCAGCAGTCCGGCCTGCGGGCCTCCGAGCAGCTTGTCGCCCGACGCCGTGACGAGCGTGGCGCCGCGGGCGAGCGCACCTGCCGCGTCGGGCTCGTCGGGCAGCAGCGGGTGCGGGGTGAGCAGCCCGGACCCGATGTCGGCCACCACCGGCACCCCGAGGCCGGTCAGCTCCTCGATACCGACGGAACGGGTGAACCCGGTGACCACGAAGTTCGACGGGTGCACCTTGAGGATCAGCGCGGTGTCGTCACCCACCGCGGCGGCGTAGTCGGCGCGGCTCACCCGGTTGGTGGTGCCGACCTCGCGCAGGCGCGCGCCGGTGGCCGTGAGCAGGTCGGGGATGCGGAACCCGTCACCGATCTCCACGAGCTCCCCGCGGGCGATGACGATCTCCCGGCGCCCGTCACCACCACCGGCGGCGAGCGTGACGGCCACCAGGGCCAGCGCGGCGGCGCCGTTGTTCACCAGGTGCGCCGCGGCGGCCCCCGGGACGGCGGCGAGCAGGGCGTCGATGGCGGCGGTGCCGCGGGGGCCCCGTCCGCCGGTGCCGAGGTCGAGCTCGACGTCGCAGGTCCCGGCGGCCAGGTCCAGCGCCGCGCGGGCGGCGGCGGAGAGCGGGGCGCGGCCGAGGTTGGTGTGCAGCAGCACCCCGGTGGCGTTCAGCACCGGCCGCAGTCCGGTGGCGGTGTCCGGAAGGGAGGCGAGCACGGCGCCGACCACGGCCTCGTGGTCGACCGGCAGCTCGCCCCGCCGGGCGCGGTCCTGCGCGGCGGCGACCGTCGCCTTCACGAGGTCACGGCCGAGCCGGTCCACCGCGGCGGCGATGCGTGGTTCGGCGAGCACCGTGTCGGTGCGCGGTACCCCGCGGCGCGGGTCCACCCTGGTCACTGCAGCACCCTACGACCAGGCGTCGTGGTCCGTATCCCGAGCGGTGCGTGGCCGGGGGCGCAGGTCAGCCGACGGTCGACCGCTCGCGCGGCGTGGGCCGTGCGGTGCGGCTCTCCGCGTCCCCCTCGGCGTCGTTGGCGAATGCCGTGGAGTCCGGGTTGGTGCTCAGCTCGGTGCCGAGCAGCTTGTGCAGCCTGCCCATCTCGGTGCGCACGCCCTCGTGCAGCGTCCCGAGGCGCCGCAGCTCCTGCTCGGCCACCTCGCGCCGGCGCTTGAGGTCCTGCTCGCTGCGCTGGCGCACCTCGTCGGCGCGGTTCTGGGCCTCGTTGAGCACCGCGTCGGCGGCGTGCCGGGCGTCGTCGGTGATGCGGGCGGCGTCGTCGCGGGCGGCCGCGAGGGTGGCGGCGGCCTGCTGCTCGCGCTCCTGCAGGGCCACGTTGCGCTGGGTCGCCTCCTGGTCCAGCTCGGCCGACCGGGCGATCAGCGCCTGCTCCACCTCGTGCCGGTGCCGCTCGGCGTCGGCACGGGCCTGCTCGACCAGGGCGGTGGCCTCGTTGGCGGCGCGGTTGCGGACGTCGGCGGCTTCGCGCTCGGCCAGGCGGAGGATCTTCTCGGCGCGGAACCCGAAGCTCTCCTGGGACATGGGCGCCTCGCCCTGGGCCGCCGCGCGGGCCCGCATCTCCTTCTCGGTGGCGCGGGCGTGCTGCTCGGCGCCCTGGCGCGCTGCCTCGGCGGTGGCCAACCGGTCCCGGAGCTCCCGCATCTGTGCGTCGACCTGGTCGCGGTCGTACCCGCGCCGGACCACGTCGAACGAGGCCCCGCCGGGGGACGGACTGCTGCTTCCGGGGCTCTGCACGTTCGGGATGCCGTGAGCGGAGTTCTGGGAGCTGATCGTCACGGCGCGTAGCCTGTTCGTCCGAACGGGCGAGTTCTACGAACGATCGGTGGACGGGCGATTTGGTGCGATGGGCGGTTTCACCCGTTCCGTCCCACCTGCTGCCGCCGTCCGGGCGACCTAGTCTCTGAGCATGTCCGACGCCACGATCCTTCGCCGTCTCACGCAGTTCAGCCACGGTGCGGGGTGCGCGTGCAAGCTCGCACCGGGAGACCTCGCGCAGGTGCTGCGCACGCTGACCCCGCAGAGCCATCCGGACCTGCTGGTCGGCACCGAGACCGGTGACGACGCCGCCGTGTGGCGGCTGGACGCCACCCGCGCGCTGGTGGCCACCACCGACTTCTTCACCCCGCTGGTCGACGACCCGCGCACCTGGGGCCGGATCGCCGCGCAGAACGCGGTGTCGGACGTGTACGCGATGGGTGGGCGCCCGCTGTTCGCGCTGAACCTCGTGGCGTGGCCCTCGTCGGAGCTGCCGACGTCGATGCTCGCCGAGGTGCTGGCGGGCGGGGCGGAGATCGGCGCGGAGAACGGGTTCGCGGTGGTCGGCGGCCACAGCGTGGACGACCCGGAGCCCAAGTACGGGCTCGCCGTGGTGGGCGAGGTGCACCCCGACCGGATCCTCACCAACGCCGGCCTGCGCGACGGGGACGTGCTGGTGCTCACCAAGGCACTCGGGGTCGGGGTCGCCACCACCGCGATCAAGGCGGGCACGGCGTCGGCCGACGTGCAGGAGGCGGCGATCGCGTCGATGACCACGAGCAACGCCGCCGCCGCGGCGGCGGCTGTGGCAGCGGGTGCCACCGGCTGCACCGACGTCACCGGGTTCGGGCTGCTCGGGCACCTGTCGAAGATGACGGCCGCGTCCGGCGTCGACGTGGAGATCGACGTGGCGGCGGTTCCGTTCCTGCCCGGTACGCGCGAGCTCGCCGAGGCCGGGACGATCCCGGGCGGCACACGGCGCAACCGGGACTGGGTGGCGCCGTCGGTGGATCCCGGCCGGTTCGCGGAGCTGGACGTCCTGCTGCTCGCCGACGCCCAGACCTCCGGCGGCCTGCTGTTCGGGGCCGCCCCGGAGCAGGCGCCGGCGGCCGTGGCTCAGCTGGGCCACCCGGCCGCGGTGATCGGCCGGGTGCGCCGGGGTACGGGCCGTATCGCCCTGCGCTGAACCCGGCCTGCGCCGGCCCGCACCCCGGGGCTCAGCCGCCCCAGATGTCCTCCAGGAACCGGTTCGAGCTGCGGAGCCCGGCCAGCCAGGCCGCGGCGTCCGCCGCTCCCGCGCTCGTGCGGTCCATGAAGATCTGCTGCAGTGCGGTCCGCACGGCCGGCGCCATCGTGCCGGCGTTGCCGCAGACCAGCACCACACCGTCCTCCTGCAGGAGCTGCCACACCTCGGCGGCGCAGTCGACCATCGCGTCCTGGACGTACCGGCAGCGCCCGTCCGCCCGCGAGAAGGCGTTCTCCACCCGCACCACGCCCTGCTGCTCGAACCGCTGCAGCTCGTCGGCGTAGAGCAGGTCGCTGTCCGCGCGGCGGCAGCCGAAGAACAGCAGCGACCGCGCGATCGGTACCCCCTGTTCCTGCAGGACCGCCCGCTCCTGCAGGAACCCGCGGAACGGCGCGAGACCCGTTCCGGCGCCGACCATGATCATCGGCACGTGCGGGTTCTCCGGCGGCCGGAACGGGATCGACGGCTCGCGGACGAACACGAACGCCGTGCCGTTCTCGGGCACGGCCGACAGGTGCCCCGAGCAGACGCCGGTGAAGGTGCCCACCCCCGACCGGGCCGGCCCGCGGAGCACGCCCGCGGTGATGCTGGCGACCCCCGCGTCCGCCATCGGTGACGAGGAGATCGAGTAGTAGCGCGGGCGCAGCGGCGGCAGCATGTCGAGGAACACCTCGAACGGCACCTCGCAGGCCGGGAACGCGTCGAGCAGGTCGAGCACCGAGCGGTTGGGCTCGTACACGTGCTCGGTGTAGGCGGCGTGGGACTGCTCGTCGTCGCCGGTCAGGGACTCGAGCTGGGCCTTCTGCCCGGGATCGGTGGTGTAGCGGGCGAGGGTCTCGATGTCGTCGCGGGCGGCGACGTCCTGCAGCTCGACGCAGCTGCCGAGCACCCCGAGCAAGGGCGCAGGCTCCTCGATCGGCAGGTGGGTGTGGGAGCCGCTGCGGGGGATGATCGTGACGTACTGCCCGGCGTCCAGCCCGAAGCGCGTCATCACCCGGCGGATCAGGTCGATGTTGTTGCGCGGGAGCACGCCGAGGTGGTCACCGGCGCGGTAGGACATCTCCGGCGGCAACGCGATCTCGACGTGGCGGGTGGAACGCTCCGCAGGCTTGCCGTTGCTGCCCAGCAGCAGCTCGCGGTTCTCGGTGACCCGTCCCGGGCGGGCCCGGTAGGACATGATCACCGGGTTGGTCAGCTGCCGGTTGGTCAGCGTGATCGCCAGCCGTGGACCGGTGTCGACCGCGGCACCGACCTCGGCAGGCAGGTCGAGCGCGGCGGCGAGGTCGGACCAGAGGTCGCCGTGCCAGTCGCGGTACTGCGCGTCGAAGTCCCCGGCGGCGTTGCCCTCGCCCCTGCGGTGCACGCGGCGCCCGCCGTGGGCCTCGAGCTGCTCGTCCAGCATCGTGGGCACCGACTGGTAGGTGCTGGCCCACTCCGTGTTGCCGCAGCCGAAGACGCTGTACGTGACGCCGTCGGCGGCACCGTCGCCCGCGCCGCTGATCCAGCGGCAGAACGCGGTCGCGTTGTCCGGCGGGGTCCCGTTGTAGGACGAGGACACGACCACCGCGGCCCCGCCCGCCGGCAGGTCGTCGACGTGGTCGTCGAGCGCGCCCAGCGTCACGTCGAAGCCGCGTTCCGCGCCCTCCTGCGCCAGCCGCGTGGCGATGCCCTCGGCCGTACCGAGGTTCGAGCCGAACAGCACCGACAGCGGGGTGCCGTGCCGGGCCACCACCGGGGCGGGCGCCGCGGCCGGCGCTGCGGCGGCGGACCCGGTCCGCGCGTCCGCGTCGGCAGCCGCCGGCGGCGCCGCCCGATCGATGCGCACGTCGGTGCGGGGCCGGACCTGGATGCGGAAGTCGTCCGGCTTGACGGTCAGCGTCGTCTTGGTCTTCAGCTGGTAGTTCAGGTGGTCGACGAGCTCGAACCGCTGCAGCAGCATGCCGAGCACGAGCACGGCCTCCTGCAGTGCGAACTGCCGCCCGATGCACGCCCGCTGGCCGGTGCCGAAGGGCTTGTAGACGTTCGGGGGGAGCTGGGAGAACCGCTCCGCCGCCATGTGGTCCGGGTTGAAGTCGTGGGCGTCGGGACCCCACACCGACTCCTGGCGTTGCAGCGCCGGGATCACCACGGTGAGCGTCGTGCCGGCGGGGATCGCGTACCGGCCGCCGATCACGGTGTCCTCGTACGGGGTGCGGCTGAAGGCGGGTGCCGTGGGCCAGAGCCGCAGTGTCTCGTCGAGCACCTGCCGGATGTAGCGCAGCCGCTGCACCTGCTCGAACGTCGGCCACGCCGAGGTGCCGAGCACCTCGTCGGCCTCCGCGCGCGCCCGGTCCATCGCCGCCGGGTCCTTGAGCAGGTAGTTGACGGCGAAGGAGAGCAGCCCCGATGTCGTCTCGTGGCCGGCGATGAGGAACGTGATGCACTGCGCGCGGATGTTGGCGTCGGGCAACCCCTCCCCGCTCTGCTTGTCCACGCCGACGAGCATCCGGCCGAGCAGGTCGGTGGTGTCGGCGGCGTCGCCCTGGGCGCGGCGCTCGGCGATGAGGTCGTCGACCAGGTTGTCCATGAAGGCCTGGTCCTCCTCCGCCTGGCGCTGGGCCCGGATCCGCAGCCGCGACTGGAGCTTCAGCTGACGGGTCCGGGTCTGGGCCTCGGTGAGGGTGCGGACCATCGCCTCGACGAAGGGGTGCGGGGTGTCGCGGTAGAACGAGTTGAACCGGTAGCCGAACCCGCACAGCGCGATCGTGTCGAGCGTCAGACGGGTCATGTCCGCGGGTACGTCGACGTCCTCACCCGGGTTGAGCCGTCCCCACTTCTCCATCAGCTGGTCGGCGATGTCGAGCATCTTCGGCATGTAGTCGCGCATCGCCTGCAGGCTGAACGGCGGCATCAGGATGTTGTGCGCGCGGTGCCACAGCGGGTCGTCGGTGCTGGAGGTGAACAGCCCGTTCGACAGGCCGCCCCGGCGCAGGTTCGACAGCCCGCCGCCGACCTGCTTGTCGAACCGCTGGTCGTCGCAGATCTCGTCCACGAGCTCGGGGCCGGACACGAACAGCCGCACGCCACCGGGGACGGTGAGCTTGTACAGCGGCCCGTACTCGTCGGCCATCCGTATCAGCGCGTCCATGGGGTGAGCGGCGTCGAGGTCGAAGACGTTGCCCAGCAGCGGGATCCCGCGGGGGCCGGGGATCTCGTCGATGCCGATCGGTGCGTTCATGGTGTCCCTTCTGTCGGCGGGCGCACCAGCAGCAGGATGCTCACGGCGAGCACCCAGGCTGGGAACACCAGCAGGATTCCGGGGTGGTAGGTCACGCTGACCAGCAGGAACGCCGCGATGACGTAGCTCAGCGCGGCTACCCAGCGCGGCAGGAGCCCGGCGGTCCAGGCCAGCCTGGTTGTCGTGATCATGTACATGCCGGCGGCCCGGACGCCGTAGACGAAGACCATCGCGTAACCGACGGCCGACAGGGCGCGGGCGACGTCGGGCGGTGGCAGGGGAGCGGGGGAGAGCTGTGACAGCAGGGCCACCGCCCCGACGGCGGCCGCTCCGGTGAAGAGCGTGCCGACGAACAGGACGCCCGAGGCCAGCTGCAGCCAGTGCGGGATCTGCGACCACGACCCCGGCCGGAGCACCTGCAGCAGCGTCCGGGTCGCGATCATGTGCCAGAGACCGGCGATGCCCGCGAACGGGACGATGTAGAGGCCCAGCGCGACCAGTACGTCCCGGGAACCGGCCGTGTAGAACGCGACGTAGTCCGAGTCCGGCGCGGATAGCCCCGGAACCTGGTGGACCAGCACCAGGCCGGCGGTGAACAGCAGCGCGAACACCACACCCGACACCCCGGCCATCCGGGCGTGCCCCGCGCCGCGCGCGTCGGCGGTGGTGGGCCCGTCCGTGGTGCCGTCCGTCGTGGTCACGATCGTCCGTCGCGCCGCTGACCGCATCGAGGCTCCTCGCGGGACCGGACCGCGTCACAGTCGACTTCTGCATGACCGGCTGGTCATTGAAACGATACGTCCCGTAACTGGTCCTACGGGCGTCTCCGGGCCTGGTCAATGGCTCGGCGGGAAGTTGGGCCGTTGGTGGGGTGCACCACCGGGCGGCGGTAATCAGCGGCGACCCGTGCCGGGCGCCGTCGGCAGGGACTAGCGTCGCGAGCCGTGCCCGATCCCGTCGACCGCTCCTGCAGCCACACCCGCGCCTGGGTGAACGAGGCGATCAGGCTCGTGGAGGCCGATGCCAACCGGTCAGCCGACACGCATCTGCATCCGTTCCCGCTGCCTGCGGAGTGGGGGATCGAGGTCTACCTCAAGGACGAGTCGGTGCACCCGACCGGAAGCCTCAAGCACCGGCTCGCCCGCTCACTGTTCCTCTATGCGCTGGTGAACGGCTGGATCGTCGAGGGCACCACGGTCGTGGAGGCGAGCTCGGGATCCACCGCCGTGTCGGAGGCGTACTTCGCCGGCCTCATCGGGGTGCCGTTCGTGGCGGTGATGCCGAGGTCCACCAGCCCGCAGAAGATCGCGCTGATCGAGCGGTACGGCGGCCGCTGCCACTACGTGGACCGCGCACCGGCGATGTACGAGGAGGCGCAGCGGCTCGCCGCGGAGTGCGGCGGGCACTACATCGACCAGTTCACCTACGCCGAGCGCGCCACCGACTGGCGGGGCAACAACAACATCGCCGAGTCGATCTTCAGTCAGCTCGCACTGGAGCGCTACCCGATCCCCGAGTGGATCGTCATGGGAGCGGGCACCGGGGGTACCTCCGCGACGATCGGCCGCTACCTGCGCTACCGCCGCCATCCGACGCGGCTCGCCGTCGTCGACCCGGAGAACTCCGCGTTCTTCCCCGGCTGGACCACGGGTGCGGCGGACTACGGCACCGGGATGCCCTCGCGCATCGAGGGCATCGGCAGGCCGCGGATGGAGCCGAGCTTCGTCCCCACCCTGATCGACCTGATGATCCCGGTACCGGACGCGGCCAGCGTGGCCGCGGTGCGGCACCTGCACGCCGTCACCGGCCGCTTCGCGGGTGGCTCGACGGGCACCAACCTGTGGGGCGTGTGGCAGCTGGTGGCGCGGATGCGCGACGCCGGGGTGCGCGGCAGCGTCGTCACGCTGATCTGCGACGGCGGGGAGCGCTACCGGCACAGCTACTACGACGACGGCTGGGTGGCGGCGCAGGGGATGGATCTTCCGCCCTACACGGCGGCGATCGAGCGGTTCCTCGCGACCGGGGAGTGGGCGCCCCCACCGACCTGAGCCGGCCGGGGGCGACCCGCTACTGGCGCAGGTCGGCGCCGATGCCCGTGAGGGACCGGACCTCCATCTCCTTCTGCACGTCGGAGCTCTCGTTGCGGCCACCGAGCATCGTTCCGAACCAGCCGCAGAAGAACGAGAACGGGATCGAGATGATGCCGGGGTTGTTCAGCGGGAACACGTGGAAGTCCACCATCGGGAAGATCGACGTGGGGCTGCCCGACGTCACCGGCGAGAACGCGATCAGCAGCAGGCAGGAGCCGAGGCCGCCGTACAGGCTCCACAGGGTGCCCATGGTGTTGAACCGTTTCCAGAACAGCGCGTACAGGATCGTCGACAGGTTCGCCGACGCGGCCAGCGCCAGCGCCAGCGCCACGAGGAACGCCACGTTCTGCCCGTTCGCCAGGATCCCCCCGAGTATCGCCAGCACGCCGAGCACGACGGCGGCGATCCGGGCGACCCGGACCTCCCGGCGCGGGTTGGTCCGCCCGCGCTTGATGACGTTGGCGTACACGTCGTGGGCGAAGGACGCCGACGCGGCGAGGGTCAGCCCCGCCACCACCGCCAGGATCGTCGCGAAGGCCACTGCCGAGACGATGCCCAGCAGCACCGGCCCGCCGATGGCCAGCGCCAGCAGCGGCGCCGCCGAGTTCTCGCCGCTCGGAGCCGCGAGGATGGCCCGGGAGCCGACGAGCGCGCCTGCGCCGTAACCGATCACCAGCGTGCACAGGTAGAACACGACCATCGTGCAGACGGCCCACACCACCGAGCGGCGGGCCTGGACGGCGTTGGGCACCGTGTAGAACCGGATCAGCACGTGCGGCAGGCTGCAGATCCCCAGCACGAGCGCCAGTGCCAGGGAGACGAAGTCCAGCTCGTTGTGTCCGTACTGGGTGCCCGGCGCCAGTATCGCGTCGCCGAGCGGGTTGTTGGCGACGGCCTTCTCGAGGATCGCGGAGAAGCTGAAGCCGAACTGGCCCATCAGGAACACCGTGATCGTCGTGACGCACAGCAGCAGGAGCACGGCCTTGACGATCTGCACCCATGTGGTGCCCTTCATGCCGCCGACCAGCACGTAGAAGATCATGATCAGGCCGACGATCGCGATGACGACCGACTGGCCGGTGCGGTCGGTGATGTTGAGCAGCAGCGCGACGAGCCCGCCGGCCCCGGCCATCTGCGCCAGCATGTAGAAGAACGAGATCACGAGCGTGGAGAGCGCGGCAGCGGCCCGCACCGGACGCTGACGCATCCGGTAGGCGATGACGTCGCCCATCGTGAACCGGCCGGTGTTGCGCAGGAGCTCGCCGATCAACAGGAGCCCGACCAGCCAGGCCACGACCCAGCCGACGGAGTACACGAA
The DNA here is from genome assembly GCF_050948425.1 of Pseudonocardia xinjiangensis. NCBI lineage: Bacteria > Bacillati > Actinomycetota > Actinomycetes > Pseudonocardiales > Pseudonocardiaceae > Pseudonocardia > Pseudonocardia xinjiangensis. The sequence continues at coordinate 1,343,311 of NZ_CP192009.1, forward strand.
CCCGTCGTAGCCGTGCACCGCGATGCTGCCGGCGATGCCGAGGAACGAGGCCGCTGACAGGAAGTCGCCCGACAGCGCGATGCCGTTCTGGGCGCCGGTGAAGCGGGAGTCGGCCGCGTAGTAGTCCGCGGTGGAGGTGCTCCCGCGGCTCACGCGGTAGACGAGCGCCAGTGTGGCCACCGCGAACACCGCGAAGACCCCGATGTTCGCCATCGGGTTGCCGGTCGGGGTTGCGACCGCTGCGACGTTCACGCCGGTCCCTCTCCGGCCAGGGCGCGCACCAGTCTGACCTGGGGGTCCAGGTTGCGCTTGGCGTACCGGTGGTAGATGAACGTGATCGCCAGCGTGGTGACGAACTGGCCCAGGCCCAGCAGCATGCCGACCGTGACCAGGCCGACGACCCGCCTGCCCATGAAGTCGTGGGCGTAGGCCGCCAGCAGGACGAAGATGAGATACCAGCCCAGGAACGCGAACGTCATCGGGAACACGAACCGGCGCAGCCTGGTGCGGAGCTCGGAGAACTCGCGGCTGCAGTGGATGGCCGCGTAGTCCACCCGCCGCGATGGCGGGGGCACCTCGTGTTCCGGTTCGGGGGTGGGTCCGGTGCCCCACAGGGTGGGGGCGACGGCGGGTTGGTCCCGCCCGAAGTCTCCGGCCCGTATGCCGGGAGAGTGGTACGTCGCACGCCCCGCCCCAGTCGAGTGCCGACGTCGGGGACCTGTCGCTCGGGTCAATGTTCCTCCAGACGGAGTCCTTTGCTGCGACGGTGCAACAGCCGTAGGCGTCACGGTGGGTGATATCACAGACGGGCCGGGCTAGGCCGATCGGAGTAGCGGCAATCCGGGGCCGCCGTCACCGGCTGGTGTCCCGCGCCAACGGGCCGGTGGGAGACGGGGGACGGCGGTGCGGCCCCGGCACCGCATCGAGCGCCCGGCGGGTGCGCCCCACGGCCGGACGCGGCACTGCTCGTCCCCGGCCGCAGGTAGACCCCCGGATTTGCGGTATCGCGCCGGCGATCCAGGCCCGAGGTGATCAAGCACTCAACGCGATATTCGCACCCGATTGGGCATCTCACCGGCTTCTTCCGATCAATCACCTCAGCGCTCGGATGACCGTCTCGTACGTGTCGCCCCGCGTTCATCTCCCGGCCGTGTCCATCGGCGAGCGTGACGACCGGCCACCACCCGGTCGGGTGAATCGACCGGCCATGTACGTGACAGGGAGAACATCCATGACGAACGGAATGTCCCGCCGCGGCTTCTTGCGCGGGACCGCCGCTGCAGGTGCCGGAGTGGTCCTGCTGGGCGCGAGCGAGGTCCTGCTCACCGCGCCGAACGCCGCAGCGGCACCGGCGCCGGCCGGCGCGGGATACGGGCCGCTGGTGGCCGACCCGGCCAAGCGCCTCGCCCTCCCGAAGGGCTTCACCTACTCGGTCGTCACCGAGGCCGGCGTGACCCGGCTGGAGTCCGGCGAGTTCACCCCGAGCAACCACGACGGCACGGGCGCCTTCACGGGCAAGGGGGGTGGCACGGTGCTCGTCAACAACCACGAGCTGGGCGGCGCGCTCGCCGACACCCCGCTGCCGGTGCCGCACCTCGAGGGCCTCACCTACGACCCGGGCAGCGCGGGCGGCTGCACGATCATCGAGACCGACAAGGACGGCAAGCGCGTCCGCGAGTTCGTCGGGATCGCGGGCACCGCCCAGAACTGCGCCGGCGGCATCACGCCCTGGAACACCTGGCTGACCTGCGAGGAGACCGAGGGGCTCGCCGGCTCCGGCGGCCGCACCAAGGACCACGGGTACGTGTTCGAGGTCGACCCGTTCGACCAGGCCGCGAACCGTGACCCGCAGCCGATCAAGGCGCTCGGCCGGTTCGCCCACGAGGCCGCCGTGGTGGACCCGAAGTCGGGCAACATCCTGCTCACCGAGGACGCGGGCGACCCCAACGGCCTGCTCTACCGGTGGGAGGCGCCGAAGAAGTTCAAGCCCAAGAAGGGCGGGCTCCGGGAGCTCGGCCCGACCGACGGCGTGCTCGCCGCCATGCGCTGCACCGACAAGGCCGGCGCCTTCGTCGACGACCTGTCCCGCGCCACCGAGATCGGCACCACCTACGGCGTCACCTGGACGACGGTGCCCGACCGCGACGCCCGCACCACGTCGGTCCGCAAGCAGTTCACCGGCGACCAGGTGACCCGTGGGCACAAGCTCGAGGGCGCCTGGTGGGCCGACAACGGCGCGTACATCGTCACGAGCTACGCGCGTGAGGACAGCCCGGTTCCCCACGACGGGCAGGTGTGGTTCTACGACCCCAAGCGTGAGACCTTCACGCTGAAGGTGCGCTTCGGCGTCAACCCGAACCCCGACCAGGACGGCGCGTTCGACGGCCCGGACAACATCACCGTCTCCCCGTGGGGCGGCCTGATCGTGGCCGAGGACGGCGAGGGTGTGCAGCACCTCGTCGGCGTCACGGACGGCGGGGACCCGTTCCCGCTGGCGCGCAACGAGCTCGGCAACGGCAGCGAGTTCACCGGCCCGGTCTACTCGCAGGACAAGAAGATCCTGTTCGGCAACATCCAGACCCCGGGGATCATGTTCGCGATCAGCGGCCCCTGGAAGAAGCAGCACTAGCCGCGGCGCCCCGCCCCACCCCGGCAAGTTGCAGCAAAGCCACTTTCATGCAACCACGTTGCGTGAAAGTGGCTTTGCTGCAATGCGTGGGGGCCAGCGGGGGCGGGGGGAGCCAGCCGTCGCGGGTACCGGGCGGCCTTCCAGGCTCGCCGCCGCCGCGAGCAGCTTGAGCTCGTCGCCCGGGCGGCCGACGAGCTGCACACCCACCGGCGCGCCCCGCACGGTCACGGGGGCGACCACGGCGGGCAGGCCGGCCAGGTTCCACGCCTGCGTGTACGGGACGCGGGCGGCGGACACCAGCACGGTGGGCAGGTAGCGGCGGTTCTGCAGGGCGCCGGCCCGCAGGGGCGGCCCGGCCACCGCCGGGCTGAGCAGCAGGTCGTGGCCGCCCGCGTCGAGCCAGTCGAGGAACCGGCCGCGCCACGCGGCGGCCGCGGCCGGGTCGGGCATCCGCATCCGCTGCACCCGCCGTCCCTTGCGGACCACGGTGGCGGTGCGTCGCTCCACCTTCCGCTCGTCGAGGCCGAGGTCGGCGAACTCGTCGGCGACGCCCGCGTGCCAGCGCCGCGTCCACTGCGTGACGAGGGTGCGTGAATAGGGCGGATCGGCGAGGGTGACCGTCGCGCGGTTCGGACCCGCGCGGAGGCGGGCGGCCGCGCCGACAGCGGCGGCCCTGTGGTCGGGGTGCAGCCGTCCGATCGGCGACGGGTGGCGCAACGACAGTGCGATGCGCGCCGGTCCGCCGTAGGCGACGCCGTCGTCCCCGGCCTCGACGCCCCCGCGGAGCACCGCGAGCATCAGCGCGGCGTCACTCGCGGTACGGGCCATCGCGCCCGTGGCCGTGAGCCCGCGCCAGTGCTGCTCGGCCCCGCCGGGCAGCGGCACCACGCCCGCTCCGGGCTTGACCCCCACGAGGCCGCAGTACGCCGCCGGGATGCGGATGGAGCCGCCGCCGTCGGTGCCCAGCGCCAGCACCGCCATCCCCGCCGCCACGGCCGCGGCGCTGCCGCCGCTCGACCCGCCGGGATCCAGAGCAGGGTCCAGCGGGTTGCAGGTGACCCCGAACGCCGAGTGCGTGAACCCCCAGATCGCGAGCTCGGGCATCTTGGTCTTGCCGATCACGACGGCGCCGGCGGCGCGCAGCCGCTTGACCAGATCGTCGTCGCGCCGGGCCGGCTCGGCCGAGGTGGCCAGCGAGCCGTGCCGGGTGGGATACCCCGCGACGTCGATGTTGTCCTTGATCGCCACCGGCACCCCGGCCAGTGGCAGGGCGAAGCGGTCCGACCGCGTGTCGACGGCTCCCGCCTCGGCGAACACCCGCTCCGGGTCGTGCTCCTGGAACGCGCCGACCGAGGGCTCGCGGTCGGCGATCCGGGCCAGATGGGCTCGGGCGACGTCGGCCGCGCTGAGGCGCCCGTCGTGCACACGCGCCGCGATCTCGGCCGCGGTGAGCGCGGTCACGTCGAGGGCCATCCCTCCACCATCGCACTGATCAGGCGTTGTCCGTGGTAGACCCGCCGGAGCGGCCGACCGGCGCGACGCCGGGCGACCGCCCGGTCAGCTGCGGGGGACGGGGGAGGTGGCTCCGTCGGCGGCCAGCCAGCTGCCCTCGTGGTGCGCCTGCTCGCCACGGGCCTTGCGCTCGCGCTGCGGGGCGATCACGTGCTGCGGGTCGGCGGCCGACGCCATCCCCGCCTCGAACACCGCGAACCGGGTGGCCAGCGATCCCGCCGCGAGGGCCGCGCCGGAGGCGACGGCAGCCACGCGGCCGCGCCGCCCGCCCAGCGCGGCGAGCACCGCACCCAGCCCGCCCGCGGCGGTGAGGGCCCGGGACAGCCGGTTCCACCGGCCCGCCTTCCCCTCGCGGTACGCCCCGACGACGTTGCCCGGGATCGGCTCGAGCCGCCGCTCCAGCATCTCGCCGGCGGCGAGCTCGGCCGCTGCTCCGGCCACGGCGAGCCGCACCATCGGCAGGCGCTCCCGCCTGGCGGCCCCGGTGAGCCCGGTGATCGCCAGCTGTGCGCCCGCACCAGCCGCGGCGCCGCTGGCCGCGAACAGCACCGGCAGCTCGCCCCGGGCCTCGTGCCACGCCGGTATCGCCGTGTCCGCCAGCAGGACGCCGGTGTAGCTCGCCAGCGGCGGACCGAGGAACGCGGCGCCCCACCCGGCGAGCCTGCCGAGCCCCGGCGTGATGCCGGTGAGCTCGGAAGCCGCGGAGGCCGACGCCAGCGCGGCGAACGGGCTGAGGATCCATGAGCCGATCGACAGCGGCGACGTCGGCTTGATCACCCGCAGCATGTTGAGGAAGCGGGTGGGACGGCCGAGGTCGTGGACGAGGGCGACGGTGCCCAGCATCGCCCCGCCGGTGGCGACGAGCCGGCCGCCGCGGCGCAGGACCGGCCGGCCGGTGGCGTCGCCGAGCGCCGCGACCACCGCCGACGTCCCGGCCATGCCGCCCACCCACAGGTAGACCGGCACGTCGGGGTTCTTCCACGTCGGCTTCTTGAGGATGGGCCGCCCGTAGTAGGAGACGAACTCCGCCTCGGGGACCATCGAGCCCTTGATGCGTTTGCGACCCCGCCGCTCGCGCCTGCCGACGCCGCCGTTGCCCGCCACGTCCGTCTCCTTCATCGGGCCGTCTCCGTCATCGGGACCGCCCGCCGAGGAACGACCCCACGACCGCCGCCGTGAGACCGACCGCCGCCAGCGCCGCCCGCTTCCACATCTGCGGGAGGTCCCGGGTGGTGACCACCGGGTCCGGCGGGAGCCCGTAGACCTCCGGCTCGTCCAGCAGCAGGAAGAAGGCGCCGTCGCCGCCGACGCCGTCGTCGGGGTCGCGGCCGTAGAGCCGGGCCTCGGTGACGCCGTTGCCCTGCAGCTCGGCCAGCCGCCGGTCGGCCCGTTCGCGCAGCTCGTCGAGCGGGCCGAACTGGATCGACTCGGTCGGGCAGGCCTGGGCGCACGCCGGGGTCAGCCCGTCCTTCGTGCGGTCGTAGCAGAGCGTGCACTTGAACGCCCGGCCGTCGCCGGGCCGGATGTCGATCACGCCGTACGGGCAGGCGGGCACGCAGTAGCCGCAGCCGTTGCAGACGTCGGGCTGGACGAAGACGGTGTCGAACTCGGTGCGGATCAGCGCGCCCGTCGGGCAGACGTCGAGGCACGCGGCGTGCGTGCAGTGCTTGCAGACGTCCGAGGACATGAGCCAGCGCACGTCACCCGCGGGATGGGCCGGCGACTCCTCCGTGCGGGTCTCGATGAACGCGACGTGGCGCCAGGTGGAGGACCCCAGCGCACCGGTGTTGTCGTAGGACATGCCGAGCAGGTCCATGTCGCGCAGCCCGGCGAGGTCGGTCGGGTTGCTGCCGGTGGGGCCCGCGTCGGACGGGACGAGGTTCCACTCCTTGCACGCCACCTCGCACGCCTTGCAGCCGATGCAGACCGAGGTGTCGGTGAAGAACCCCAGCCGGGGCGGCCGCTCGCCCGGCATGCCGAGGTAGGAGGCGGCGCCGTCCGCCGCCCGGACCTCCTCCGGGGGTGTCACGCCAGGCCCGCCCGCCGCTGGTAGTCCTCGACGAGTGTGCGCAGCCCGGCGCCGTGTGGACGTCGTCCGGGCCGGATGTCGCAGGTGAGCACCTTGGACTCCTGGATGTCGACGTTGGGGTCGAGCGTCACCGACAGGAGGTCGTTGGCGCTGTCGCCGATGGCGAGACCGTTGTGCCCGAAGTGCCAGGGCACCCCGATCTGGTGGGTCTCCCGGCCTTCGATGCGCAGCGGCTGCATCCGCTCGGTGACGAGCACCTTCAGCTCGATCGCGCTGCGGGCCGTGACGACGGTGGCCCAGCCGAGATGGGTGAGCCCCCGCTCGCGTGCCAGCTCGGGCGAGACCTCGCAGAACGCCTCTGGTTGCAGCTCGGCGAGGTAGGGCACGAACCGGCTCATGCCGCCGCCCGTGTGGTGCTCGGTGAGCCGGTAGGTGGTGAGCACGAACGGGAAGACCGGGGAACCCACCGGGTGGTGCCGGTTGCCCTGGCTCTCGTAGAGCTTCGCGGCCGGGTTGCTCGTGTGCTGCGGATGCAACAGGTTGTGGAACGGCGTCTCCGCCGGCTCGTAGTGCGTCGGGAGCGGTCCGTCCACCAGCCCGGCCGGGGCGAAGAGCCACGCCTTGCCGTCGGTCTGCATGATGAACGGGTCGTCACCGGCGAGCGCCTTGCCCGCCCGCGCGTCCGGCGGGGGCACGTAGTCCGGTGCGGTGGTCGGCGGGAAGTCCGGCACGTCGTGGCCCGTCCACTTCTCCCCGTCCCACCAGATGAGCGCCTTCCGCTCGCTCCACGGCTTGCCGTCCGGGTCGGCGGAGGCGCGGTTGTAGAGCTGGCGCCGGTTGGCGGGCCAGGCCCAGCCCCACTCCGCGGCCACCCAGTCCTGCTCGCTCGCCGGCTTGCGGCGTGCGGCCTGGTTGACGCCGTCGGCGAACACCCCGCAGTAGATCCAGCAGCCGCAGCGGGTGGACCCGTCGTCGCGCAGCTGTGTGTAGGCGGTGAGCAGCTCACCGTCGGGGCCGTAGCCGTTGATCTCCTTCAGCACGTCGGCGGCCACGGGCTCGGCGGACGGCCCCTCGGTGGCGTAGTCCCAGGTGAGCGCCTTGATCGGGGCGTCGCGCGGGTCGTCGGAGTCGGCGAGCCGCTCCTTGATGATGCGGCCGAGGTGGTAGAAGAACCACAGGTCGCTGCGCGCGTCGTCGGGCGGTTCCACCGCCTTGTGCCGGTACTGCAGCAGCCGCTGGGTGTTGGTGAAGGTCCCGTCCTTCTCCACGTGCGACGCGGCGGGCACGTAGAAGACCTCGGTGGCGATGTCCTCGGTGCGCACCTCGCCGGTCTCGATCTCGGGCGAGTCCTTCCAGAACGTCGCGGTCTCGATGCACGACAGGTCCCGCACCACGAGCCACTCGGCCTTCTCCAGCGCCTTGCGCTGCAGCCGCCCGTTGGCACTGCCGACGGCCGGGTTCTCCCCGGCGACGATGTAGCCGGGTACCTTGCCCTCGGCCATGTCCAGCACGGTGGCGTAGTTGTTGTGGTCGCCGGACAGCCGCGGCAGCCAGTCGAACCCGTACTCGTTCTCGGCCGTGGCCGCGTCGCCGAACCAGGCCTTGAGCAGGCTGGTCATGTAGTTGGGCATGTCGCCCCAGAACCCGGCCTTGCCGGCGTCCGGCTCGATGTAGTCCTCGAGCGACCCACCCCGTTCGCCCGCGGGCATCGGGAGGTAGCCGGGCAGCAGGTTGAACAGCGTGGGGATGTCGGTGGAGCCCTGGATCGACGCGTGCCCGCGCAGCGCCATGATCCCGCCGCCGGGCCTGCCGATGTTGCCGAGCAGCGTCTGCAGGATCGACGCGGCCCGGATGTACTGCACGCCGACGCTGTGCTGGGTCCACCCCACCGCGTAGGACCAGTTGGTGGTGCGGTCCCGGCCGCTGTTCTCCGTGATCGCGCGGGCGAGCTCGAAGAACGTGTCCTGCGGGATGCCCGCGACCTCCTCCACGAACTCCGCCGTGTAACGCGCGTAGTGGCGCTTGAGGATCTGGAAGACGCAGCGCGGGTCCTGCAGGGTCGGGTCGCGCCGGGGCTTCTCCGCCACCGACGCGCCACCGCTGCCGTACTTGTCGCCGCCCGCGGTCTCCCGCTGGTGCTCACCGCCGTGGGCGGACCGCTCGCCGCCGCCCCCGTCCCCGTCGCCCTGGCCGTCCCCGTCGCTCTCGCTGTCCTGGTACGCCCAGCTCACCGGGTCGTAGGTGTGGGACTTGTCGTCCCACCCGCTGAAGACGCCGTCGAGGTCCTCGGTGTCGACGTAGTCCTCGGAGATGAGCGACGAGGCGTTCGTGTAGGAGACGACGTACTCGCGGAACTCCTTGCCCTCACTCAGCACGTAGTTGATCAGGCCGCCGAGCAGCGCGATGTCGGAGCCTGCCCGGATCGGCACGTGCAGGTCGGCCAGGGCGCTGGTGCGCGTGAACCGCGGGTCGATGTGGATCACCTTGGCGCCGCGCAGCTTCGCCTCCATCACGAACTGGAAGCCGACCGGATGGCACTCGGCGAAGTTCGAGCCCTGGATCACGATGCAGTCGCTCTTCGCGAGGTCCTGCTGGAACGTCGTGGCACCGCCACGACCGAACGAGGCCCCCAGACCGGGGACGGTGGAGGAGTGTCAAAGGCGGGCCTGGTTCTCGACCTGGATCGCGCCGAGAGCCGTGTACAGCTTCTTGATGAGGTAGTTCTCCTCGTTGTCCAGCGTGGCGCCACCGAGATGTGCGATGCCCATGGTGCGGCGCAGCGGCTGGCCGTTCTCGTCGGTGTCCTGCCACGTCCGGCGTCGCGTGTCCAGCACGCGGTCGGCGATCATCTCCATCGCCGTGGCGAGGTCGAGCTCCTCCCACTCGGTGCCGCCCGGTCGCCGGTACCGGACCGTGGTGACCCGGTCCGGGCGGGAGACGTACTGCTGGGACGCCGCACCCTTCGGGCAGAGCTTGCCGAGCGAGATGGGCGAGTCGGGGTCGCCCTCGATCTGGATGACCTTCTCGTCCTTGACGAACACGCGCTGCCCGCACCCCACCGCGCAGTACGGGCAGATCGACCGGACCACCCGGTCGGCCTCGGCGATGCGCGGTCGCAGGTGCTCGCTGCGGGCGGATCGGGCGGCGTCACCGCGGGCTGTGGGGTCGGAACCCCTCAGCTGACGGACGACCGGCCACAGCTCGATGAACTCACGAACACCCACGTGGGCCCCGTTCCCTCGGCTCCGACGAGCGAAACCCCCGAGCCCACGTTAACCGCGTTCGGGAAAGTTGGCGGAGGCGGACGGGAATCGAACCCGCCTGACCGAGATGCTCGACCACGTCGGTTTTGAAGACCGCGGGGGCCACCAGGCGCCCTTACGCCTCCACGCGCAGGCTAGCGACTGGCCTCGAGAGCCTGCGGCACCCCGTCGGCGATCTCGAACAGCGTGAGCAGGCCGGTGGCCTCCAGCGCCCGCGTGACGATCCGGGACCCGGGCACCAGCCGCAGCCGGCACTGCCGCTGTTCGGCCTCGTCCTTCGCGGCGACGAGCACGGCCAGGCCCGCGGAGCCGAGGAACGTGACGTCGGTCAGGTCGAGGACGAGGAGCGAGACGTCGGCGAGCTGCTCGTACACCCGGTCACGCAGGACCGGAGCGGTGAGGGTGTCGATCTCGCCGACCACGTGCATGACGCGGACACCGTCGCCGTGCCCGACCACGTCGAACCGCACGACCTCACCGATCTCGTCGGCGAGGTCGGCGCTCGTTGGCTCGACGGGGGAATCGCCGCTCATGCGCACCGGCTCCTCGAAAAGGCGTCGTGGACTCGTGGTGCGGACTGTGGTCTCAACCGCGCTTCAACCCTACGGGCGCCCCCAGGGGCGAACAACAACACCCCCGTCCCCGGGTCGGGCCACGCGTCCCTGCGGTTCTGCATGATCGAAACGTGCTCGTCGGGGGTCCGGAAGAGGTGCGCCGGCAGCTGGGGGATCCTGCGGGGATGCCTGATCGGTTCTCCGTCCGCATCGCCGTCCGCAGCTACGAGATCGACGTCAACGGGCACGTCAACCACGCCGTCTACCACCGGTACGGGGAGCACGCGCGTACCGAGCACCTCACCGCTGCGGGGTGTTCCCTGGGCCGGTTGACGGAGCACGGCATGGGCATCGTGCTGCTGGAGACCCACGTGCGGTTCCTCCGGGAACTGAGCCACGGGGACCTGGTGGACGTCGACTCGCGGCTGACGTTCGGGGCGGGCCGGACGTTCGAGATGGCGCACACGCTGCGGCGCGGGCCGGACACCGTGGCAGCCGAGATCACGTGCCGGATGGGGCTGCTCGACTCCGTCACCCGCAGGTTGTTGCCGGAGCCGCAGAAGCGGTTGACCGAGCTCGCCACAGCGCCGGAGCGGCTCGGTCCCGGGTAGCCCGGCGCGGCGGCCGGGACGTCGATCAGGAGGGATCCGCGTCCGGAGGACTCTGCCGCGTGGAGGTGAGGGAGAGGGACTCGATCTCCAGGGGCAGCCGGGGGGCCACCAGTGGTGGGACGCGGCCGCCTGCCCGCCGCACCACCCGCCTGCTCCTCAGGTAGGCGAACGGGCCGGTGGCCAGGCCGCGCAGGCGGGCGCCGGCCGCGCCGGCCGGCATGCCGGAGCCCGCGTCGCTCTCCCGTTCCGAGATGCGGCGCAGCTGGGCGACCGCCGCCGGGATCCTGCGGGCCGCGGCGGCGCGGGCGCGGGGGTCCAGCGCGACCTTCGTGAGGAAGCCGCCGAGCCCGACGGCGTAGCCCTCCAGCTGGACGCGCAGGGCGGCCTGGCCGGTGCGGTGGTGGTGCCACACCCAGGCGGCGGGCTCGTAGCCGAGTACGTGATCGGCCAGGATGAGGCGCACCAGGAACTCGCAGTCCTCGCCGCCGTGGGTGGGGGAGCCCGGGCCGAGTGCCTCGTCGAAGCCGCCGACGGCCTTCGCCACGTCCGCGCGGACGGCCAGGTTGGCGCCGATGCCGAAGAGGCCGGGGGAGAACGGGAAGATCGCGGACTCGGCCGGGGGGTCGGCCAGCGAGTAGCGACGCCGCACGAACCCCTTGTTCCAAGCCATCGCGCTGTCGGCGGCCAGCTCCTCTGCGGTGGTGAGGCGGGCGGCGAGCACCGGACCGCTCACGCACGCCAGCTCCGGGTCGGCGGCGAACGCCCCGGCGATGCGCCCGGCCCAGCCCTTGTCGGGCTCCGTGTCGTCGTCGGTGAAGGCGACGATGGCCGTGCGCGCCTCCTGCAGGCCGCGGTTGCGGCCGACCGAGGCACCCCGGCGGGGCTCCAGCACGTACCGGACGCGGGGGTCGCCGATGCGGCTCACCACGGTGGCCGTGCTGTCGTCGGCCGGTTCGTTGTCCACCACCAGCACGGTGATGTCGGTGTGCTCGCCCGCCAGCAGAGCGCGGACACAGCGTTCCAGGCTCTCCGGCCGGCCTCGGGTGGCCACCACGACGGTGATCGGCTCGGTGGACCACGGGGGGAGGGGTGGGTCGGGCACCTCGCCGAGCTGTGACTCGAGTGCGGTGCGGATGTCGGAGGCGACGGCCAGGCCGGCGGCGAGCGGCAGCTCGACGATTCCGACGGGGGCGCCGGCCGCGGTGACCAGCAGCCGGGCGGCGGTGAAGTGGGGGTCGACCGCGAGGTCGGCGACGGGGGAGTTGCGGTCCAGCTCACCGACCCAGGTCGGTGAATGGGAAGCGATCCAGGGGGGCAACTAGGGCCTCTCAAGGTCGGACTGTCGGGGGAGTGTCCGTGCGTAAGCTATGTGAAAACTCATCTAGCTTGATGAGAAGGATGTCCTGTTGGCGTTGATCGGTCCGGGCTGAGCGGCCGAACGCCTGTGGTGGCACTGAGAAGCGCCGAGCGGCGCCGTAGGCTGCACCCGTGGCATCGGCGACGATCGTCCCCTTCCTGCACGGCGACCGGGATGTGCTCAGCGTCCTGCTCGACCGCCGGTCCGAGGGGAGTGAGCCGGGCGCGCGCACCGACGAGCACCGGGTGGCGCTGGTCATCGGTGGTGGCGGGATGCGCGGTGCCTACGTCGCCGGAATGCTGCGGGCGCTCGACAGAGCGGGTCTCGTCCCCGGCTTCGACGAGGTCTACGGGGCGTCGTCGGGTGCGTTCAGCGCGGCCGCGTTCCTCACCGGGGACGCCGCGGCGTGTGCCGCCAGCTACCCGGAGGACCTCTCCACCGACACGTTCATCAACATGCGCAGGCTCGGTACGCGCCGCCCGGTGGTGGCGCTCGACCACCTGATCAACGAGGTGCTCGACGGCCGCAAGCCGCTGTCGTGGGACGCACTGGGCCACACCGCCGCCGAGCTGCGCATCGTGGCCACCGACGCGAGTGACCTCACCGCGCACACCCTCACGGGGATGGAGACGGTCGCCGACTGGCGGCAGGCGCTGCGGGCCAGCGCGTCGATCCCGCTGCTGTGCGGTCCGCCGGTGACCTACGGCGGACGCCGCTGGGTGGACGGCTCGGTCGGTGAGCCGCTCGCGATGGCCAGGGCGCTGCGCGGGGGCGCCACCCACGTGCTGGTGGTTCTCTGCCGCGGCACCGACGACCTGCACCCCGACGCGGACGCGGGGCTCTCGCTCTGGGCCAGGACCCTCGACCGCCTGGTACCGGGGCTGGGCACGGTGGCGCAGGGCTCCCGCCGCTACGGCGCCGACCTCCGGCTGGTCACCGATGCCGCGCACCCCGACCGCGGTCCCGGCCACCTGGCCGCCATCGGGCCCTCCCGGTCGGTCGGGATGGGCGCGCTCTGCGTCGACCCCGACCGGGTGGGCGAGGCGGTGCGGGTCGGCGACGAGTCGGCGGTGGCGGCGATCGAGGCGGTCGCAGCGGAACGACGGGACCTCGGGGCGCGCTGAACGACTCGACCCGGCTCGATCGCTGCCCGGCGGATAACGTCGGTGGCATGGAGGCAGGAGAGCGGCCGCGCGCGGCCGTCGTCGTCACGGGCAGCGAGCTGCTGACGGGATCGATCAGCGACAAGAACGGCCCGTGGGTCGCCCGTGAGCTCGGCGAGCTCGGTTTCGAGGTCGCGCACGTGCTGCTGGTGGGCGACCGGCCGGACGATCTCGCCGCCGCGCTGCGCTTCACCGTGGAGGCCGGGTGCGTGCTCGTCGTCACGAGCGGGGGTCTCGGGCCCACGGCGGACGATCTCACCGCCGAGGTGGTGGCGTCCTTCGCGGGTGTCGAGCTCGTGCTCGACGAGGACATGCGCGAGCACATCGCCGGCATTCTGCGCCGCCGATGGGCGGCCCGCACCGAGTTCTCCGCGGAGGCGATCGAGGAGGCCAACCGCAAGCAGGCGATGGTGCCCCGTGGCGCGGTGACGCTGCCCCCGGTCGGCACGGCGCCGGGGCTCGTGGTGCCGCGGCCGGGCGGCCCCCTCGTGGTGGTGCTGCCCGGACCGCCGCGCGAGCTGCAGGGGATGTGGCCCGCTGCGCTCCAGGCGCCGCCGTTGCGTGAGCTGCTCGGCGGTGTGCCGCCTGCGGAGTCGCTGGCGTTGCGGTTCTTCGGGCTGCCGGAGTCCGAGATCGCGGCGACGCTGCGCGAGTTCGACTCCGAGATCGACCTGTCCGGGGTGGAGGTCACCACCTGCCTGCGCCGCGGGGAGCTCGAGGTGGACCTGCGGCCGAAGCCCGGCGCCGCGGTCTTCGCGGGTGAGCTGCACGCCGCTCTCGCGGCCCGGCACGCGAAACACCTCGTGAGCACCGACGGCACCACCACCGACGAGCTGCTCGCCCGGGCGTTGCTGCAGCGCGGCTGGACCGTCGCGACCGGCGAGTCGTGCACCGGAGGCATGCTCGCGTCCCGGCTCGTGGACCGGCCCGGGTCCTCGGCGTACGTCGCCGGTGGTGTCGTGGCCTACTCGAACACCGCGAAGACGCAGCTGCTCGGCGTCCCGGCGGAGATGATCGAGGAGCACGGGGCGGTGTCACCCGAGGTGGCGAGGGCCCTGGCCGACGGTGCGCGGGAGCGGTTCGGGGCGGACGTCGGCGTCGGGATCACCGGGGTCGCCGGCCCCGACGGGGGCACCGAGGCCAAGCCGGTCGGCTACGTCTGTTTCTGCGTCACCACCGGAGAGGGGCTCGTGCTGGCCCGCGACCCCCGCCTGCCGGGGAGTCGTTCCGACGTGCGGGAGCGGTCCACCGACCTCGGGATGCACCTGCTGCTGAGAGCGGCGGCCCCGCGCCCGTGACACTCCGGTGGCCCGGCCCGTGAAGGTCGGGTCCGGCCACCGTCGTCGGCGGCGGCCGGACCCGGAGCAGGTCAGCCGGTGCGTCAGCGCCGGGGGCAGCGCTGACGGACCGGGCTGACAGGTCGGGACATGCGGATCAACGGACCTTGCGGAAGAACGTGCGCAGCTCGTCCACGAAGACGTCCGGTTGTTCCAGCGACGCGAAGTGGCCACCCGTCGCGGGCTCGCTCCAGTGCCGAAGGTCGGTGTAACGGCGCTCGATCCACTGGCGGGGCAGCCGGACCAGCTCCTGCGGGAACTGGGTGACGCCGGTGGGCACCGTCACCTCGTCCATCCGCCGCCGCTTGAAGCTCTCCCAGTACAGCCGCGCCGAGGACGCTCCGGTCCCGGGCAGCCAGTGGAGCATCACGTTGTCCAGCAGCCGGTCGCGCGAGATGACGTTCTCCGGGTGGCCCGCGCAGTCGGTCCAGTCCCAGAACTTCTCGACGATCCACGTGCACTGCCCGGACGGGGAGTCGACCAGCCCGTAGCCCAGCGTCTGTGGCCGGGTGGACTGTTCGCTGGAGTAGCCGGTGCCCACCTTCTGGAAGGCCTTGCCTGCGGCGAGCCCCGCCTGCTCCGACGGGCTGAGCGCGGTGCCCTCCCCCTCGGGAGGGGGAGCGGCGAGCGGCATCGTCAGATGGATGCCGACGAGGTTCTCCGGGGCGCCGGTGCCGAGCGCCGAGGTGATCATCGAGCCCCAGTCGCCGCCCTGAGCGCCGTAGCGGTCGTAGCCGAGCCGGTCCATCAGCTGCGCCCACGCCGTGGCGATCCGCTCGACACCCCAGCCGGGCACGGTCGGCTTCCCGCTGAAGCCGTAGCCCGGCAGGGACGGCACCACCACGTGGAACGCGTCGCGCGGGTCGGGCGGGTTCCGCAACGCCTCGATCACGCCGAGGAACTCCACGATCGACCCCGGCCAGCCGTGGGTGAGCAGCAGCGGCAGCGCCCCCGCATGCGGCGAGCGGGCGTGGATCAGGTGGATCTCGACGGTGTCGTCGCCACCGCCGTCGAGACCGGTGCGGAACTGCGGCAGCGCGTTGAGCTCGGCCTCGCAGCGCCGCCAGTCGTACTGGCGGGCCCAGTAGTCGCACAGCTCGCGGGCGTAGTCCAGCGGCACGCCCTGCGTCCAGCCCTCGGCGGTGGCTGCCTCGGGCCAGCGGGTGCGGGCGAGCCGCTCCCGCAGGTCGTCCAGGTCCGTTTCGGGGATCTTGATCTGGAACTCGCGCATGTCAGAGCTGTACCCCACGGGTCAGTGCGCCATCGATGACGAGGTGGCTGCCGGTGATGAAGCTGGCCCGCGGACTCGCGAGCATGACCACGCCGTACGCGATCTCCTCCGGTCTCGCCATCCGGCCGGTGGGGTTGAGCCCCAGCGCGTAGGAGTAGAAGTCCGGGTCGTCCCGCTCGATGCTCTGCCAGACGCCGCCGTCGAAGTAGGTGTTGCCGGGCGTCACGGAGTTGGCCCGGACCTTCCCGGCGAGCTGGTGGGCCAGCCCTGACGTGTAGTGCACGAGCGCCGCCTTCATCACGCCGTAGGCGCCCAGCGCGAAGTCGATCTCCCGTCCGGACACGCTCGCCACCGCGATGACCGACCCGACGCCGCTGGCCTCGAGGTGCGGGAGCGCCGCGTCCACCATGCGGACGGTGTGCATGAGGTCGACCTCGAAGCTGGGCTTCCAGTGCTCCGGGCCGGGACCGATCGCCAGCGCGCTCACGTTGGCGACGACGACGTCGATGCCCCCGTAGTGCTCCGCCGACGCCGCCACCCACGCGGTGAGCGCCTCGGCGTCGGCGACGTCCACGGCGGTGCCGGTGACATCGTGGCCCGCTCCGCGCAGCTCCTCCTCGACCGCGGCGACGTCGGTCGCCGTTCGCGCGCAGAAGGCGACCTTGACGCCCTCGGCGGCCAGACCCTCGACGATGGCGCGACCGATGCCCTTCGTGCCGCCGGTGACCAGTGCGGTCCGGCCGGTGAGCTGCAGATCCATGGAAGTCCTTCGCTAGAGAGCGCGGGCCTGCTCGCGCAGGTGACGGTGCATCCCACCGTAGGCATCGGCAGCGGGCAGCAGCGCCTTCTCGATCTTGGTGACCGCGCTGTAGTTGGTGTCGCAGACGTTGGCCAACGGCGACCGGCTGATCTGGGTGAGCAGCTGGTAGGCGTCGAGCGGGTCGAGCCCGTACAGCTCACCGAGCCACCCGACCATCCCGACCTGGCTGGCTCGCCAGGCGTCCTCCAGCGGGCGGGACGAGCCGACGACGGCGTAGTGGTCATCGTGCTCCAGCCGGGGCCACGCCGGTGCCCCACCCTTGATCAGCTCGACGATCACCGTGACGTTCATGGCGCCCTCGACCGCGGTGCCGCAGCTCTCGCCCTCACCCTGGCGGTAGTGGCCGTCTCCGAGGGAGAACAGGGCGCCCTCGACGTTCACCCCGAGGAAGCAGGTGGTGCCTGCCCGCATCTCGGGGGTGTCCATGTTGCCGCCGAACGTGTCGGGCACCAGGCTCGAACGGACCTCCCGCCCGGGCGGAGCCACTCCGACGGTGCCCAGCATCGGGGCGAGCGGCAGCTCGATCTCGAGCTGGGAGCGCTGGGCCTCGAAGAGCACGGTGCCGCGGTCGCGGTCGAGCTGGTAGATCCAGGTCTGCTCGGGGAGCGGGTCGTTCAGCAGCGCGGTGCGGTCGGTGCCGGTGAGCGCGCCGAAGAACGGGATGGTGGTCGACGCCCCCCAGTCGCGGGCCGGGGTGAGGTCGACGATGTGCACGGCGAGCGTGTCGCCCGGCTCGGCGCCCTCGACGTGGAACGGCCCGGTCTGCGGGTTCACCTGGGTCATGTCCAGCACCTGCGACGGCTTGTCGGAGGTGCGCTGCAGCCGGCCGGAGAAGGCGTCCTCCGTCCACAGCCGCAGGAGGGTGCCGGGCTTGATCCGGTGGGTCGGGGCGACCCCGCCGAACGTCCACGCGTACTGCTCGGGCTCGGGGCGGAACTCGACGACGTCCACGAGGGGTGATCGTCGTGTCAACGGCCACTGACGCGCAAGCCCCCACGAGGTAAAGGAGTGCCCGGCGTGATGCCCAGCCGGGTCGTCGACCCGGCTGATGGGTGGGTGGCCGCCGAGCACGGTGCGGCCAACCCGGTGATCGTCGACTGAGGGCACGCGCCGCGCGAACGCCGCGAGCGGGTGAGAGGACCCGCTCGAGACCCGCCCGGCGATGCGCACTGCACAGACCTGGCGGCCGGGGGCGGGACGACGGTGTCATGGTGCGCACCGTCGAGGTCGTAGCCTAGGTGCCGGCGCCGCTGTCGAGAAGCCAGTGGTAGCGCATGCGCATCCCGCGCTCGACGGCACCGGCCACCGCGCCGAAGCCGAGTGCGAGATTGAGCCACACCGGCAGCTGCAACGGCGACTCGAACGTGCCGACGGTCGCGGCGATCGGCGGGATCTGGGAGATCGGTTCCGCGATCTGCAGCAGATTCAGACCGACTCCGATGAGCAGCATCAGGATCGAGACTGCTCCGATGAGCCCGCTCGCGGCGGGATGCTCGTCGGCGAAGCGCATGCGCCGCCCCTCGGCGGACCGCGGGTCGGGGACAAGGCGTTGCACCGTCCCGTCGTCGGCGACGAAGTGGCAGCGACGCATGCCCCCCTTGCCGGTGCGGACCTCGATGTGACCGTCGGCAACGGGGAATCGTGCCGGCAGCTTCGACTCCAGCCGGAGGTAGCCGTCGAGGTACAGCCCGGCCCGGACGACGCCGTACTGGGGGTCCCCGCCGTGCTTGACCTCGACCGTGTGCACCACCGGCCGGCCTTGTACGGGAAGCGTGATCGACAGCACCGAGCGGCGCATCAGCTGCCACCAGCGGAATGGCTTGAGCGCCCGCCCGTCGCCCGGCTTCGCGCGCTTGGTCAGACGGCGTTCGTTCCAGCTCGAACTCGTGGGTCCGGTCTCTCCCCCGTGTTCGGTCGCGGTGCGGCTCGTCGCTCTCCGATGCCGTATCACCGGTCGACCGGACTCTGGTTGCCGGCGAGCGTGTGCGCGTACGGTTCGGCGGCTCCAGAACTCCGCACAGGCCCCCCGATCCCGGGCGTGCGGGCCGGGCCGGACCTGCGGGTCATCCACCAGACGATCGCGGTGACGACGACCAACACCGCGCTGGGGACGAGGTTCGCCCACGACCCGACCACCTCTGCCCGGTTCGCGAGCTCGGCGCCGACGTCGACGTGCAGAGTCGTGCCGAGCACCAGGAAGGCCACGTTGTAGACGCCGTGCAGGACGACCGCGACCTCGAGTCCACCTGTGCGCCAGGTGACGATCGCCGTCGCCGAGAACAGCACGAGATAGGAGGTGAGCAGGAACGGGTCGAGCGTTCCGTGCGCGAGCGAGAACAGCACGGTCGTCACGACGACTCCGAGGACCGCGCCGGATCGGGCTCCACGGGTCCAACCACCCAGCACACGGAACATCAGGCCGCGAAAGCCGTACTCCTCCCCCGCCGCGCCGAGCGGGGTCAGCAGCATCCCGATGACGAAGAACCAGACGAGATCGACGGTCGTCCACGGGGCAGGGTTGCTGCCGCTCAGGGACCTGACGGCGACCACGACCAGGATCGGCGGCCCGAACACCAGTAGCGCGCGACCGAGAACGCCGAACCGGAAGCGGCCGGCCACCGAGTGCAGCGACCCCGCGGGCACCCCGTAGAGGACACGCTGCAGCACCATGCAGTACGGGATCAACGCGGACAGCGCCAGCGCACCTGCGGCCTGACGTAGCGGCGTCGACGGTCCCGACCGTCCGAACAGGGTGGCGTCGGCAACCTCGGAGAGGCGCTGGAACAGGACCGCGAACCCGATGAACCCGGCCACGAGCAGCACGATCGCGAGGACTCCGCGCAGGATGCGGCGGCTCTCCCCTGCGTACACGCGGTGGTACTCGACGCGGGGCGGCACCGCGGGAGTCCGCACGGGGCCGTCATCTCGAAGGAGCCAGGGGTGGTGGTCGGGGTCCGTCATCGTCTACTCCTCGTGGCCGGCTCGGATTATCACACTGTGATAGTCATTCGAAACTAGCACGGTGTGATAGACAGTGAGAGAGGTCCACCGGATGGGGTGCACGGGCGATGACACGAAGCACGCGAGACAAGATCCTGATCGCAGCGGCGACCATGCTCGGCGAGGATCCGACGGCCAAGCTCAGTGTGCGCGCGGTCGCTGCACGCGCCGGCGTCAGCACCGGATCGCTGCGGCACTTCTTCCCGACACAGCGGGCACTGATCGACACCGTCATCGCCGGCATCTACGACGTCGACCTGCCCGACGACCCGATCCAGGACCGCACACGCACGCCGACCGAACGGCTCGTAGCGTGCCTGAAGCTACTGTTGTCGCAGGTGGGGACGGGCGAGCAGGCGCGCGAGCACTGGCGCGCACAGCACGACGCCTACGTCGCCTCGCCCCCGTCCGAGGACGCCACCCACGCCTTCCTGGCACTGGAACGACTCGCCGTGCACCGTGTCGAGAAGTGGCTGACCACCCTCCGCGACGAGGGAGCGCTCGCACCCGCCGAACTCGAACACCACGCCCGCTTCCTCCTGACCGTCGTCAGCGGCCTCCTGACCGAACGCGCCCTTCCCGGTGACCTGCCACGACTCAAGTTCGAGGCGCGCACGCTCGCGACTGCCGCCTCGGCCGTTCTCCAACCGGAGTGCTTCCACACCTGACGCAGCGGCGAGCGCACCTGCCGCGCAACGGCAGGTGCTTCTCAGATTGCGGAGGTTCGTCTCGACGTATCCCCTGGCGCCCGAGCCCTGTTCAGAGGCGGCGTGCCCCCGTAGCAGAACTGAGCGGGGCTGCCGGGAACTGCGACCAGAACTGAGACCGAGCGGCCACCTCCGCCAGCTCGCCACCGCTGCTGGAGCTGGTCGAACCCGACCCGTGGGCCGGTGCGGGTCTGGCGAGACCGGTCGCTGTCGCGGCCGTGCACCCGCCGGCGCGGAGCCGGCCGAGGTCTTCGCACCACGTGCACCCAGCTCGCCGGCGCGGGGCGTTCGCAGCGGCGGATCACCGTGCCGGTGGGGCGGTCGAGCCAGGCCGGCCGGGTCAGGACGGTGTGCATGGTGGAGGCCGCCGGCCCGACCAGTGGGCCGGCCGAGTTTGCGCTCCACCCGCAATGCCACGATCTGCCGCGCCGCCGCGGGCGGGGTGCGGTAGGAGATGAGGCGTGCACCGACCGGAGCGATCGGTGAGTCTCGCAAGCCACCGCCACGAGCGCTGAACGGCCGTTGACCTGCGACGACCAACATTGATTCGAACATGTGTTCGAGTATGATGAAGGGGTGTCGGACAGCCCGCTCACCACCGCCCATCGCCTCCTGGTCGAGGCGATCGACGCGCTGTCCGCCGCCACCGACTCCGCCACCGACGACGACCTGCTGTCCGTGCTCACCCTCTGCGAAGGCACCAGCAGGCGGCTGGACCGGGTCGTCGTCGCCACCGTGGCCACCCTGGAACGGCGGGGCACGTTCGCCGAGCGCGGCTACACGTCGACCCCGGCAGCGTTGGCGGATCTGCTCGGCTGGGAACGGTTCGAAGCCCGCCAGCGGGTGGTCGCCGCCGAACAGGTGTGCCCGCGGGTCGGGCTCGATGGCACCGCGTTGCCCGCGAAGCTGCCTGCCACCGCAGCGGTGTTCGCCGCCGGGCACACCGGGCTGCGGCACGTCGCGGTGATCGCCCGCGTGCTCGCCGGCCCGGCCGCCGAGCGGCTCACACCCGAGGTGTGGGCGGGTGCCGAAGCGCAGCTCGCGGAGAAGGCGGCCGTCTACACCCCCTCCGAGCTGCAGACCTGGGGTACCGCTCTCGTGGAGGCCCTCGACGAGGACGGCCCCGAGCCTGATGACCGCCCACCCGCCCCGGTCAACGAACTGCACCTGGTGCGGCACCGCGGCAAAGCGGGCGGCACGCTGAAGGGCCGGTTCGACGATGCGGCCATGTTCGATGCCATCGCCACCGTGATCGACGCCCACGCCCGACCCGCCACCGCCGACGAGCACCGCAGCCTCGCGCAACGCCAGGCCGAGGCGCTGGCCGATGTGTGCGGGTACGTGCTCGACCACGGTGACGTGCCCGAATGCGGCGGACGCCGCCCACACCTCACCGTGCTGATCCGGCTCGAAGACCTGGAGAACCGGGCCCGCGCCGCCTGCCTCGACTTCGGCGGCACCCTCACCCCGGAGTCGTTGCGGATGCTGGCCTGTGACGCGAGGGTCGTGCCTGTCGTGCTCAACGGAAAGGGCCAGCCGCTCGACGTCGGGCGGGTCACCCGCACCATCCCCGACGGGCTGCGCCGTGCCATCGCCGCGCGGGACCGCGGCTGCGCCGGCTGCGGGCGGCCGCCGTCGTGGTGCGAGGTCCACCACATCACGG
This sequence comes from Pseudonocardia xinjiangensis, assembly GCF_050948425.1. Lineage (NCBI taxonomy): Bacteria > Bacillati > Actinomycetota > Actinomycetes > Pseudonocardiales > Pseudonocardiaceae > Pseudonocardia > Pseudonocardia xinjiangensis. The sequence goes on from NZ_CP192009.1 coordinate 1,365,187, forward strand.
CTTGGCAGGACGGTGGCGACACGGCCCTGCACAACTGCGTGATGTTGTGCCGGGCGTGTCACCGGCTGCAGCACCATTCCGAGTGGGAAGTCCGCATCCGCGACGGGCTCCCCGAGTTGATCCCACCGGCCTGGATCGACCCACAGCGAAGACCCCGCCGACAACCACTCCTGTACCTCGCCGCATAAGGGGATCGTGCAAAAGGGGCGCGGTCGGCAGAGACTGGGACGCCCGTGCCCGCGCTGCGACCCTGCCTGGCCGAACCGCACTGGCACCGATTCGCGGCCGTGCTGCCCGGCGGCTGGCGTACGACCGATCCAGGACAGTCGGCGTTGGCAGGTCGAAGGCCGGTCAGTCCGGGCAGCCGAGCACCCGCGAGATGCCCCGCGCCGCGGTCAGGACGACGGGGACGTAGGCCCTGGCATCGGCCGACCCCGCCGGCACCACGACCGACAGTGCCGCGACCACGTCGCCGTCCGGTCCGCGCACCGGAGCCGCGACCGAGAGCGAGACCAGCTCGATCTGCCCCTCGCTGACGGCCACCCCGGTGCGGCGCACCTCGGCCAGTGCCCTGCGCAGCTCGTCGGGGTGGCAGATCGTCCGCGAGGTGTAGCGCTTGAGGGGCGAGGCGAGCACCTGCTCCTGCAGTTCAGGCGTGGCGAAGGCGAGCAGGACGAGCCCGACGCCCGTGGCGTGCAGCGGCAGCCGGCCGCCGACGCGCGTGAACACGTGCACGGCACCGCGTCCCGACAGCCGTTCGAGGTACACCACCTCGCTGCCGTCGAGCACCGCGAGCTGGACGTTCTGCTTGGTGACCGCGTACAGGTCCTCGAGGAACGGCATGGCCGACTCGCGCAGGCCCAGCCCGCGCGGGGCCAGCGCGCCGACCTCCCAGAGCCGCAGCCCGATGCGGTAGCGGCCGTCGGCGGCACGTTCCAGCGCACCCCACTCCGTGAGCTCGCCGACGATGCGGTGGGCGGTGGTCAGCGGGAGCTCGGCCCGCCTGCCGATCTCGGTGAGCATGAGCTCCGGCCGCTCCGCGCTGAACGCCGCGAGCACCCGCAGAACCCTCGCGGTGACTGATTGGCCCATCAGGACCAGTGTGCCTCGGCCTTCCACTGGCCGGAAGCGGAGTCGAGCCGGTCCCGCCGGGTGCGCCAGGCTCTGACGATGCGCACCCAGGTCGGGATCGTCGGGGCGGGGCCGGCAGGACTCCTGCTCTCCCACCTACTGGCCCGGGCCGGGGTCGACTCGGTGGTGCTGGAGACCCGCAGCCGGGACTACGTCGAGCGGCGGGTGCGCGCCGGCGTCCTGGAACACCCGACGGTGGAGCTGCTGCGCGAGGTCGGCCTGGCCGACCGGCTCGACCGCGAGGGCATGCGGCACGAGGGCATCTCCCTGCGGTTCGACGGTGGCGACCACCGCCTCGACTTCGCCGACCTCGTCGGTAAGGGGATCACCGTCTACGGGCAGCAGGAGGTGGTGAAGGACCTCATCGCCGCGCGCCTGGGCGACGGCGGGGACCTCCGCTTCGAGGTGACCGACGTGACCCTCGACGGGCTCGCCGACGCCCCCGTGGTCGGCTTCACCGGCGCCGACGGGCGGCGTGAGGAGCTGCACTGCGACGTGGTGGCCGGCTGCGACGGCTTCCACGGCATCACCCGCGACGCGTACGACCCCCAGATGTTCGACCGGACCTACCCGTACGCCTGGCTCGGGATCCTCGCCAAGGCCGCCCCGACGCACCACGAGCTCGTCTACGCCAACCACCCGCACGGCTTCGCGCTGTACTCGATGCGCAGCCCGGAGATCACCCGGCTCTACCTCCAGGTGCCGCCGGACACCGACGTGAACAACTGGTCGGACGCGCAGATCTGGGACGAGCTGGGCACCCGCCTCGCGGCCCGGGGCTTCACCCTGAACGAGGGGCCGGTCCTGGAGAAGGGCGTCACGGGGATGCGCAGCTTCGTGGCGGAGCCCATGCGCCACGGGCGGCTCTTCCTGGCGGGCGACGCCGCGCACATCGTGCCGCCCACCGGCGCGAAGGGCATGAACCTCGCGATCGCCGACGTCCGCGTGCTCTCCGAGGCGCTGACCACATTCCTGCGCAGCGGCGACGAGACCGGGATCGACGGCTACTCCGACACCTGCCTGCGGCGGGTGTGGCGCGCGGAGCACTTCTCCTGGTGGATGACCTCGATGTTGCACGTGCCCCCGGAGAGCGACCCGTTCGGCCGTCGTCTCCAGCTGTCCCAGCTGCGCTACACGGTGACGTCCCGCGCGGCGGCCACCACCCTCGCCGAGAACTACGTGGGGCTGCCCCACGGAGTGAGTCCGTGACCGAGCTTCCGAGGAGCTGTTCGTGACGATCCCGCACCCGGCCGGCTATCGCCCGGCCCCGGATGGCAACCATCCGCCCCTGCTGTCGGAGGGTTACCGGAGCACCGTGCTGCGGGCGCCCTCCCAGGCGCCGGTGGTGTTGCGCCACCGGCTCACCGAGGTCACGGGCCCGCTGCTCACCGGCGACATCGGGCCGAACGACCACGACCTCACCGCGCAGCACGACGGCGAGCCGATCGGGCAGCGGATCGTCGTGTTCGGGCGGGTGCTCGACAGCGACGGCCGGGCGGTGCCGAACACGCTGGTCGAGGTGTGGCAGGCCAACGCCGCGGGTCGCTACGCCCACGCCCGCGACAACTGGCCGGCGCCGCTGGACCCCAACTTCACCGGTGGCGGCCGGGTCGTGACCGACGCGCAGGGGAACTACTCGTTCACCACGATCAAGCCGGGCGCCTACCCGTGGGGCAACCACCACAACGCGTGGCGCCCGGCGCACATCCACCTCTCGCTCTTCGGCCGGTCGTTCACCCAACGGCTGGTCACCCAGATGTACTTCCCGGACGACCCGCTGTTCGCCCAGGACCCGATCTTCAACTCGGTGCCGGACCCCGCCGCCCGGCAGCGGTTGGTCTCCACGTTCGACCTGGAGGCCACCCGCCCGGAGTGGGCGCTGGCGTACCGCTTCGACGTCGTGCTCCGCGGCCGCGAGCAGACCCCGTTCGAGGAGCCCCATGAGTGAGCTGCTGACCCCGTCCCAGACGGTCGGACCGTTCCTGAGCCTCGGGCTCACCTGGCTCGAAGGGCACCTCGTCGTGCCGCCCGGCTCGCCGGGGGCGATCCGGATCTCCGGCGTGCTCACCGACGGAGCGGGCGAGCCCGTCGGGGACGGGCTGGTCGAGACCTGGCAGGCCGACGCCGAGGGTCGCTTCGACCACCCGGACGACCCGCGGGGTGCCACCGGCTCCGGGTTCCGCGGCTTCGGGCGTTGCGCCACCGACCCCGAGGGCCGCTTCGAGATCCTCACGATCAAGCCCGGGCCGCTCGGTGACGGACAGGCCCCCCACATCGACGTCACCGTGCTCGCCCGGGGGCTGCTCGACCGGGTGGTCACGAGGATCTACTTCCCGGACGAGGCCACGGCGAACGCGGCCGACCCGCTGCTCTCCTCTCTCCCGCCGGAACGTGCGGCCACCCTGGTGGCCCAGGAGACCGGCCCGTCGGAGCTGCGGTTCGACATCCGCCTCCAGGGCGACGGGGAGACCGTCTTCCTGGCCGTCTGAGCCCGACCCGCCCCCCGCTGCGGCGCGTGTCGTCGATCACTGCAGTATGTGCCGGTTGGCCGGAATGAGTGATCGTCCACATCGTTGTCACAGGTGAAGCACAGCGCGGGCACCGGTCCCCTTGCGATAAAGGGACCACGAGGTTCGCGACGCAGTGGGGGGACGTGGTCGAGGTGGCGGGCGCAGCGCTCCATGTGGGCGTCCCGCCGGACGAGCTGCCGGGCAGGTGGCGGCCGTCCGCGGTCCGGGAGCGGCACCCGCTGCTCGTGCAGGTGCTGCGGTACGCCGTCGTCGGCGGCCTGGGCACGCTCGTGAACGCGGCGATCTTCCTGCTGCTGCGCACGTGGTGGGACACGGTGCCGGCCAACCTGACCGCGCTCGTCCTGAGCACGGTGGTGAGCACCGAGGTGAACCGCCGCTTCACCTTCGGGGGCGTCGAGGTGCACCGGTTGCGCTCGCACGTGCAGAGCGGCGGCACCGTGCTGTTCTACGCCTTCTACAGCTCCGCCGTGCTCATGCTGCTCGCCGAGGTGATCGACTCCCCGACCGCGTGGGAGCAGACGCTGGCGGTGGCCGTGGCGAGCGTGCTCGGCGGCCTGGGCCGGTTCCTCGTCCTGCGCTACTGGGTGTTCGGCCCGGACAGCCACCACGAGGACCAGGAAAGCCCGCCGAGCGCGCTGCCCGTTCTCCACGGGCACCTGCTGCACCGGCACGGATGACGCGGTAGCTCGCTCCACCCGTCACGGCAACCCGGGGTTTTGCGAGTGCTCCACAGGGTCTCCCTGCTCACAGTCGTGTCGACCGGGGAAGACCGGCGACGGGCTGGGTGTAGAAACTGTATTCAGCGCGCCGCGCTGAGGGGGCTGACCGAGAGCGGAGCAACAGATGCGTATCGAAGGTGCAACAGCGCTGGTCACCGGAGCGAGGCGCGGAATCGGCCTCGCGTTCGCGCAGGCCCTGCTGGACCACGGGGCGGCCACCGTCTACGCCGGTGTCCGTGACCCCTCCACCACCAGCGTCGGCGACGCGCGGCTGATTCCGCTCGCCCTGGACGTCACCGACCCCGCCCAGGTGGCAGCCGCGGCCGAGCAGGTCGGCGACGCACTCATCGTGATCAACAACTCGGGGGTCCAGAGCGGGGTCGGGCTGTTCGAGGGTGACCTGGACGGTGCGCGGCGGGAGATGGAGGTGAACTACTTCGGCACCTGGTCGGTCTCCCGCGCCTTCGCGCCCGTCCTCGCCCGTAACGGAGGCGGCGCCCTGGTGAACATGCTGTCGGTCGCGTCGTGGCGCGCGCGGGTCCCGGCGGTGGGCTACGCGGCGTCGAAGTCGGCGGAGTGGGCACTCACGAACGCCCTGCGCACCGGGCTGCGGGACCAGGGAACCCTCGTGGTGGGGGTGCACGTCGGGTACGTCGACACCGAGTTCGTGACCGACATCGACGCGCCCAAGGTCACGGCGGAGTCCGTTGCCGCGCAGACGATCGACGCGATCCTCCACGACCGGCCCGAGGTTCTCGCCGACGAACCCGCGCGGACCGTCAAGGCGGCTCTGTCCTACCGGGTGCAGGGCGACCCGACGGCCGACATCCCGGACTGAGGAGCACGTGTCGGACGAGACGCACCGCGGGGACGCGGCCTAGATTCCAGGCATGACGGCCACACAGTCGAGCAATGAGGCGTTCGAGCGCGAGCCGGTGTCGCTCACCGAGCGGATCACGGCCGACGGCTCGTCCCGATGGCCGGTGGAGCCGGGTCGCTACCGGCTCGTCGTGGCCAGGGCGTGCCCGTGGGCGAACCGCAGCGTGATCGTCCGCCGGCTGCTGGGGCTGGAGCCCGTGCTGTCCATGGGCATCGCGGGTCCGCTGCACGACGAGCGCAGCTGGCGGTTCCACCTCGATCCGGACAACCGGGACCCGGTGCTCGGCGTCGAGTACCTCGGCGAGGCCTACCGCAAGGCCGACCCCGGCTACGACGGCGGCGTCACGGTGCCCGCCGTGGTGGAGATCGCCAGCGGGAAGGTGGCCACCAACGGCTTCCAGCAGCTCACCCTCGACCTCTCCACCCAGTGGACCGCGTATCACCGCGACGGCGCCCCCGACCTCTACCCGGAGGAGCACCGCGCCGAGATCGACGAGATCAACCAGGCGGTGTACGAGGACGTCAACAACGGCGTCTACAAGTGCGGCTTCGCGAAGGGCCAGGCGTCCTACGACCGCGCCTACCGGGCACTGTTCGACCGGCTCGACGCGCTGTCCGAGCGGCTCGCGACCAGGCGCTTCCTCGTCGGTGACACCATCACCGAGGCCGACGTGCGGTTGTGGGTCACGCTGGTGCGCTTCGACGCGGTCTACCACGGCCACTTCAAGTGCAACCGGCAGAAGCTCGCCGAGATGCCGGTGCTGTGGGCCTACTCGCGCGACCTGTTCCAGACGCCGGGATTCGGCGACACCATCGACTTCGAGCAGATCAAACAGCACTACTACGGCGTGCACACCGACATCAACCCGTCGGGGATCGTGCCACTCGGACCCGACCTGCGCGGCTGGCTCACCCCGCACGGGCGCGAGGCGCTCGGCGGCCGCCCGTTCGGGAACGGCACGCCGCCCGGCCCGCCGCCGGAGGCCGAGCGGGTGCCCCCGATCAGCTGAGCAGCTCGTACTCGACGCCTGCTGACTCGTAGGTCGAGGCGGCGCGCCGGTCGAGGCTCAGCAGCACGGCCCCGGCCCGGCCGGCGGCCAGGGCGACCACGAGGTCGTACACGGCACCCCCGACGATGCGTGAGCGCTGCGCCGCGGTCAGGAGTTCGGACGGCGGGACGCCCGGTAGCCGCGGGGTCGACGCGGGGAGGTGGCCGGCGAGGAAGGCCGTGACGAGAGGCGCCGGCACGCGGCGCGGCGGTGGGAGCCTCGTCAGCACCGAGAAGGTCTCGATCACCACGTGGTCGACGGCAGCATCGACTCTGCCGAGCGCCGTCGAGGCGAGCGGATGATCGGTGTGCCATCGCGCGAACGCCGCGACCAGGACCGAGGTGTCACAGGTGATCACCGGCGGGTGCGCTCCAGAAGCTCGCGTACCTCGTCCGCGGTCAAGGTCGGCCCCTCGTCGCCCGGAACCTCCGCGGCCAGGAAACCGTCGCGCTCGACGAGCTCCATCGGCACGGACACCGGCTCGATCTCGATGCGGCCGTCGCGCTCGATGATCTCCAGCTCCTGGCCGGGCTCCAGCGAGGCTGCCTGACGAAGCTGCTTGGGGATGACCACCCGACCGGCAGCGTCGATGGTAGTTCGCATGGTAGGAATCTACCATTGTGCGCGGAGCAGGCCGGCCGTTCCGAGTGCCCCGACCCCGGCAGTACCGCCGACCGCCGCGGGCTGATGATGGTGGCGATGCCGACCTCCGTGCCGTCCCCGACCCCACCACCGCTGCGCCCCGGCCTGCGCCGGGCACGCTCCCTGGCCGGTGCGCTGGCGGGGGCCCTCACCGTGCTGCTCGTGGTCCCCGCCGTGGCCGCGGCGGGAACCACACCGCCGGGGCCGCCGGCTCCGGCACCGCCGGTCTCCGGTGAGAACCTGGGCCCGGACCGGTTGCCCCGCTGCACCGCCGTGGTCGCCGCCATGGCGCCGCGGGCCAAGCTCGCGCAGCGGCTCATGGTGGGCGTCGACGCCGCCGACCCGGCCACCACCGCCGAGACGGTGCGGGCCACCCAGGTGGGTGGGGTCTTCGTGGGGGGCAACGCCACCGAGCTGCTCACCGGCCAGGCACTGCGCGAGGTGCAGGCGATGTCACGCATCCCGCTCACGGTCGCCGCCGACGACGAGGGCGGCCGCGTGCAGCGCATCGACGATCTCGACGGCGAGCTGCCCAGCGCCCGCGCGATGGCCGCCCAGCTGACGCCGCAGCAGGTGCGCGAGCGGGGCCTCGAGCGTGGCCGGGAGCAGCTCGCCCGCGGCATCACGATGAACCTCGCCCCGGTGGTCGACCTCGGGGGCCGCCCGGCGAACACGGTGATCGGGGATCGGTCGTTCGGGGTGGACGCCGACGCGGTGACGAGCTACGCGGCCGCCTTCGCCGAGGGGCAGCGGGACGCGGGCGTGTTCACCGTCCTCAAGCACTTCCCCGGCCACGGCCACGCCGACGGGGACTCGCACCGGGGCCGGGTCACCACGCCACCGCTCGCCGAGCTGCGCGACGCCGACCTGCGGCCCTACGCGGACCTGCTGGGCCCGGGCGGCCCGCTCGCCGACGGCCGCACCGGCGTGCTCGTGGGGCATCTCGACGTTCCGGGGCTCACCGCCGACCTGCCCAGCTCGCTCGACCCGGCCGTCTACCAGCTGCTGCGCACCGACTACGGCTTCGACGGGCTGGTGCTCACCGACGACCTGGGCGCCATGAAGGCCATCACCGGCACGTTCGAGCTGCCCGAGGCCGTGGAACACGCCCTGGCCGCCGGCGCCGACATGGCGCTCTGGTCGAGCGGCGGCCGCGTCACCCCGGTGCTCGACCGGCTCGTGCAGGCCCTGGACGCGGGTCGCCTCGACCCCGCGACGAACGACGCCGCCGTGACCCGCGTCCTGAAGGCCAAACAGACCTGCTCCTGAACCGGCGGGGTTACCGCGTCGTGCCTGCCTTCTTCATTCCGCGCTGCACCGCGTCCGCCAGGTAGGGGCGCAGGCGGTCGGGCGCCACGATGGTGTGCACCGAGCCGACCCGCTGCGCCCGCTCGACGCTGTGGGCCGCGTCGAACTCGTCGGCCACCTGTCCGAGCTTCTCGGAGCGCACGCCCGGGCGCAGCTCCGCGAGCTCGGCGGTGAGCCGGGCGGCCTCGGAGTCGGCCCCGGCCTGCTGGGCCTCGGAGATCCGCGACTCGAGGTCGGAGATCCGCGGGTCGGCGGCGGTGCGCTTGTTGACCTCGCCTGCGAACACGACGGCCGCGGCGGGTGCGCCGCCGAGCACCGACGCGTAGGAGCCCTCGACGGCGGCGATCTCCATGTTGTCGTTGAGCGTTCCGGAGAACACCACGAACGCGCCGCCGTGGTAGCGGGAGACCACGCAGAACACGATCGGGCCGTCGAAGTTGACCACCGCCCGGCCGATCTCCGCGCCGTACTCCAGCTGCAGCTGGCGCAGCGACTCCGGCGAGCCGTCGAAGCCCGAGAGGTTCGCCAGGATCACCAGCGGCCGGTTGCCGCTGGCCGCGTTGATCGCCCTGGCCGTCTTCTTCGACGACTTCGGGAAGAGCGTGCCCGCCGTGAACGCGGTCGGCCCGTCCACCGGCGGGCGGCCGCGGCGGGGGAGCGGGCGCGACTCGATGCCGAGCAGCGCGATCGGCTGGCCGCCGAGGTGGGCGTCGAGCACCACCACACCTTCGGCGTCGATCATGTCGACCCAACGCTCCAGGGTGGGGTGGTCGGCGTCGGACACCGCCTGCAGCAGCGACCGGATGTCGAACGGCTTCTTGCGCCCCGGGTTGCCCGTGAAGATCTCGCCGACGGTGGCGAAGTCGCAGCCGGGGCCGGAGTGCGGCGAGCTGCTGATGTCGCGGTCCACCGGGTCGCTGGTGGGTGCCGGCCGGGGGAACCGCTCGCCGGGAGCCCGGTAGGTGTGGGCGTAGTGCGCGAGCAGCACGTCCACCGCGCCGGACAGGTCCGGCGCCCAGTACTGGGCCTGCCCGTTCGGGCCCATGATCCGGTCGTAGCCGCCGATCCCGAAGTTGTCCTCGGCGCTGACACCACCGGAGTAGTCGAGCGACTGCTTGCCGGTGAGCACCATCGCGCTGTCGGGCGTCATCACGAGGATGCCCTTGGTGTGCATGAGCATCGTGGCCTCGGCGTTCCAGTACGGCTGGGCGCCGACGTTGATGCCGGTGACCACGACGTTGATCTCGCCGCCGTCCTGGGTGAACTCGATGATCCCGCGCAGCACCCGGGAGATCCAGTCCATGTTCTCCGTGCCGGAGTCCATCGCGATCTTGGCCCCGGCCGACACCGCGAACCACTCGATGGGCGCGTCGAACCGGCGGGCCAGCTCGATCGCGGCCAGCACGCGGGCGCACTCCGGCTCGGCGAGGGCGCCGAGTGCCTTGGTCGGGTCGCCGATCAGGACCACGCGGGTCATGCCCTCGGGGTAGCGCTGCGACGGCGTGGTGACGGTACCGAGCACGATGTTGGCGGTGTTGCCGCCCGGCGGCCGCTCCACCACGACCGGGGAACCGGCGGGGTCGAGGTCGTACTCGGTGAAGACACCCGGTGCGGTGTCGGCGGAGCGCGAGTCGGTGCCGCGCCGGTCGGGGTCGCGCAGCAGCATCGGGACCAGCTCGTACGGGTAGACGGCGCCGCGGCGCCGCGCCCGGATCACCTTCTGCGCGTAGGCGTCCAGCTCGCGCAGGGGCCCGGTGGGGGGCTCGGTGACCTGGACGGTGAGCCCGGCGCCCGGCGGCCGGGACATCCGCAGCAGCAGCTCGTGCGGCTCGCGGTGCCCGTTCTCGTCGACATCCGGCCCGTCGCCGCCGTGGCGGAACTGCACGAGCACCTGCTCCAGCCCGAGCCCTTCCGAGCGCGGGGCAAGCACCCGGACCACCGAGTCCAGCTCGTCGACCGGGACCTCCACCACCGGCCAGACGTAGAGCAGGACGCGGTTCCAGCCGAGCTTCGCGTCGCCGCTGTCGGCGGCCCTGGCCGCGCGCAGGGCGTCCAGGCAGGCGTCGAGGACGTGCTCCAGCTGCGGCAGCGCCCTGATCCGGCCCTTGTCGTCGCGCAGCACCGTCAGCTCCCGGACGTCGGACAGTGCGATCAGCCTGCGGTCGTCGGGAACCTCCTTGCCGACCGCGCGGAACAGGTGCACGTCCACCGGGGAGGGCAGCCTGGTCAGCTCGAACGCGGACAGCCGCCACAGCCCGAGCCGCTCGGCCACCATCGGGTGCAGCCCGCGCAGCGTGCGGTCCTCCACCGGGCGCCGGTCCGAGTCGGGGCGGAACGTGAACCACGCCGACCGCTCGTCGCCGCCGGGCCTGCGCACCGCCACCGCCACGCGCGCGAGGCCGTTCGGCAGCCTGCCGAGCATCGCGCGGATCTTCTCCGCGGACCGCTCCGGATCGGCGTCGGGCGCCTCCCCGGCGATGACGTACAGGTCGAGCAGCGCGGTGCGGCCTTCCGGCAGCTGCGCGATGATCCGGCGCAGGTCGCCCTGCACCGCCATCGGGTCGCCCGCCGGGGGTGCGTCCGGCGCCGTGTGCACGGTGGTGGCCAGCACGACCTGCTCGAGGTGGTCGTCCTGGTCGGGGCCGTTGGAGCGGCTCCCGACCCCGTCCTTGAGCGAGTAGGTGGCCGTGAGCAGCGGGCGTCCGCCCCGGTCCTCGACGCGGACGTCGGTCAGCGTCCGCACGCGGTAGTAGCGCCGCGTCATCACCTCGAGCATCGCGGCGTGGTGGCGCTCCCCGAACACCTCGAGGATCGGTTCCGCGGCGGCCACGATGGTGTCGATCTGCGCCGCCCGGGCCGCGGGGTCGTCGGACAGCCGGTCCAGCTCGGCGCGCACCTGGTTCTGGCCCGCCGCGCGCTCGGCGTCGATCAGCGGGGCGTCGAAGACGGTGTAGCGCACGCGGCGGGCCAGGCCGCCGACCACGGGGTGGCGCAGCTGGGTGGCGCGGACGAGACGGTCGATCGTGAGCTGGTACTCCTCCCGGGCCGACGCCGGCAGCGACCCGGGGTTGCGCAGGCGCCACTGCAGCAGCGCGAGCACCACCGGGACGTGCGCGGTGGCCCGGCGGTGGGCCAGGAACATCCGGTACAGCGCGCTGTTGAGCAGGTCCGTGGAGACCGGGTCCGTCGGAGCCAGGTCCGAGACGCCGTAGTGCACCAGCGCGCGGCGCAGCTTCTCCTGGAACGACTCCGGCAGCCCCTCGGTCTCCGCGTCCCGGGAGCGCAGGTAGGCGTGCAGGAACTCCTGCGGGTTGCGGGCCTCCTCGCCCGCCGGGTCGATCTGCTGTGTCTCGTCCTCGGGGCCACGGCGGTTGCGCGACAGCGCGCACAGGTCGGCGAAGATCCGCAGCACCGCCGTCTCGGCGGCCAGCACACCGGCGTCGTCGGGGGCGAGCTCCTCGCGGGCCGACGCGAGCGCGGCCAGCAGCGGGCGCGCGGCGCGCTCGTCGATGTCGTAGCCGAGCACGAGGAACCGCAGCGACGTCAGCGCGTCCGCGGCGACCGCGGCGGGGCGCGACCCCGCGGCGGCCGGGCCCGCCAGCGCGGCCAGGTCCGCCCGCTCCCCGCCATCGGCTCCCGCGTCGGCGTCGGGCTCCAGGCGCACGAGCTTCGTGCCGCCCTCCACCTGCGTGTTGGGGGCGATGAGGATCTCGACGACCCGGCCGGCCACGGGCGCGCGCAGCGCCGTCTCCAGCTTCATGCTCTCGACGACGGCCACCACGTCGCCCGCCTCGACGACGTCGCCCGCCGAGATCGGGATCGACACCACCATCGCCGGGGCCGGCGCCCGGACCAGGCCGGCCTCGCCGCCGGAGATGCGGTGCACCGCCCCGTCCACCTCGACGAGGTAGTCGGAGCCCTGCGGCACCGAGAGCACCGCGAAGGTCTTGCCGCCGACGGTGAGCTTCCGCTCGAAGCGACCGGTGCGTTCCGCGTCGACGTCGACGACGTGACCGTCCAGCTCGACCCGGTAGCGGTTGCCCCGCGCCTGGGCCACGCGCAGCCGGTAGGACTCGCCCGCCGCGCGCACGTCCACCTGGTGCCACGTCTCGTGCCCCACCTCGGGGCGCCCGCGCTCCGCGGAGGCGAACAGCCGCTCCCGCTGCCGCATCACGTGCGCGTCCTGCGCCTCGACGGCGGTGGCGAGCAGCGCCACGTCGAGCCGCAGCGGCGGGGTGTAGCCGTTCGCCATCATCCCGTCGAGCCAGGTGGTGTCGGTGTTGCCGGAGAGGATCTCCGGGCGGCTCAGCAGGTCGAGCAGGAAGGCCTTGTTGGTGGTGCCGCCGTCGATCACCGCGGCGGTCTGGCGCAGCGCCCGCGACAGCCGGGCCCTGGCCTCGCCCCGGTCCCGGCCCCACGCGATCACCTTGGCGATCATCGAGTCGAACTGGGGCGGGATCAGGTCACCCGTGGCGACACCGGTGTCCACGCGGATGCCCGGACCGCTGGGCAGTGCCAGGTGCTCGATGCGCCCGGGCGCGGGCGCGAAGCCCTGCTCGGGATCCTCGGCCGTCAGCCGGGCCTCGATCGCGTGCCCGCGTGCGGGCGGCGCCTCCGCGGCGATCTCGGCCAGCCTGCCGCCCATCGCCACGTGGAGCTGCAGCTTGACGATGTCGACGCCGGTGGTGGCCTCGGTGACCGGGTGCTCGACCTGCAGCCGGGTGTTGACCTCCAGGAACGACAGCAGCCGCTCCGTCGGCTCGTACAGGAACTCGACGGTGCCGGCGTTGACGTAGCCCGCCGCCCTGGCCAGCTCGGCCGCGGAGCTGCGGAGAAGCTCCTCCTGCTCCGCGTCGAGCGCGGTGGACGCGGACTCCTCGATCACCTTCTGGTTGCGCCGCTGCACGGAGCAGTCGCGCACCCCGAGCGTCCAGACGTCGCCGCCGGCGTCGGCGATCACCTGCACCTCGACGTGACGACCGCCGCTGATCGCCCGCTCGAGGAACACGGTGGCGTCACCCGCCGTCTTCGACGCCTCCGAGCTCGCCCGCTCGAAGGCCTCCTCGAGGTCCTCCGGACGGTCGACCCGCCGGATACCGCGCCCGCCACCCCCCGCGGTGGCCTTGACCATCAGCGGGAACCCGATCTGCTCGGCGTGCTCGCGGGCGGCCGCGACGTCGGGGACGGGGCCGCCGCTCCAGGCGGCGAGCGGCACGCCGACCTCCTCGGCGAGACGCTTCGCCGCGATCTTGTCGCCGAGCCGGTCCATCACCTCGGGGGAGGGGCCGATGAACACGATGCCGAGGTCGCGGCACAGCCGCGCGAAGTCGGCCTTCTCCGACACGAAGCCCCATCCCGGCCACACCGCCTCGGCCCGCGCCTCCCGCAGCGCCCGCTCGAGCTCGGCGTGGTCGAGGTAGGGGCTCGCGGCGAAGGCCTGCTCGGGGTCGTCCGGCCCGATCAGCACGGCCTCGTCGGCCTCGCGGACGAACATCGCGTGCCGGTCGACCGCGGTGTACAACGCGATCGTGCGCAGCGGCTCGCGGACCTCACCGTCGGCCCCCGGTGAGATCTCCGCGTTCCACTCGCGCACAGCGTGGATCAGCCGCATCGCCGGCTCACCTCGGTTGACGATGACGACCCGGTGGAACGACTGCTCCGTCACGATCTGCTCACTCTCGTCGCTGGTGCCACGGCCCCACCCGCGGCGACTCCCGGCGGGGACCGTATCGCCTGGATCTCACGGCCCGGGCCCACCCAACTCGACCTCTGGCCGTCGCACAACTGACGAGCGGGTAACCGCCCGGGAGAGGGGCGAGAGCATGATGATCCCGTGCTGACGGTGACGCGGGGCAACCTGACCTTCGACGTGCACGAGCACGGCCCCGCCGACGGCGTCCCGGTGCTGCTCCTGCACGGGTTCCCCCAGCGCGGCACCGCGTGGGACGGCGTGGCGTCACGTCTCGTCACCGCCGGCTACCGGACCCTGGCGCCCGACCAGCGCGGCTACTCTCCGTGCGCCCGGCCGCGCGGACGCAGCGCCTACCGGCTCTCCGAGATCGTCGGCGACGCGCTCGCGATCGTGGACGTGCTGGTGGGCCCGAGCGGCCGCGTGCACGTGGTCGGCCACGACTGGGGAGCTGCGGTCGGCTGGTCACTGGCGGCCCGCCACCCCGACCGCGTCCGGTCGCTCACCGCCGTGTCGGTCCCGCCGCCACCGGTCTACGTCCAGTCACTCCTGACCACCCGCCAGGCGTTTGCGTCCTGGTACATCTACGCGCTGCAGCTGCCGGTGCTGCCGGAGCGGCTGCTCGGGGCGAGGGGCCGCCTGTTCTCCCCGGCGCTCGTCGCCGCCCTGCAGAGGTCCGGGCAGTCGCGGGCCGCCGCCGAGCGGGACGCGGCCGGGCTCGCCGACCCGGCGGCGCTGACCGCCGCGATCAACTGGTACCGGGCGCTGCCGACCCGCCCGTCCGGTTCCCAGGAGCCACCCGTCGCGGTGCCCACCCAGTTCGTGTGGAGCGACGGCGACACCGCCATCACCCGGCAGGCCACGGAGCTGACGCACCAGCACGTCACCGGCCCCTTCCGCTACGTCGAGCTGCGGGGCGTGAGCCACTGGATCCTCGAGGAGGCGCCCGACCAGCTCGCGCAGCTGGTGCTGGACCAGCTCGGGGAGCACCCGAGCTGACTGCAGCAAAGCCACTTTGACGCAACCACGTTGCCTGAACGTGGCTTTGCTGCAACTCGGGTGAAGCGGGGGAAACGGGCGGCGCTAGGGTCCTCCGCCATGGCCCGCGACCGGTCCCGCTGATGGAGGTGCTCGCCTCCCGGGTGCTGCTGCACCCCGTCGACATGCAGCGCAGCATCGAGTTCTACCGGGACGTGCTCGGCCTGGCGATCGCCCGCGAGTTCCCCGGCGGCACGGTGTTCTTCATGGGCGGCGGGTTCCTGGAGCTCTCCGGGAACGCGACGGCGCCGGCAGGCGGGGCGATCGCGTTCTGGCTCCAGGTGCGCGACCTGGCCGCGGCCCACCACGAGCTCGCCGCCCACGTCGTCCGCGAGCCGCGGCAGGAGCCGTGGGGCCTGCACGAGATGTGGATCGCCGACCCGGACGGCACCCGGATCGTGCTGGTGCAGATCCCCGAGGACCACCCGATCCGCCGGGACTCCCGCCCGTAGGGCTCAGGACGGCCGGGGAGCCGCCCGGTCCGCGCCGCCCTCCACATTGCGCTTGATCTGCGCGAGCGTCGCCTGCAGCCCCTCGTCGATGTCGTGGCCCTCGACCCGCTCGGTGTGCAGCCGGACGGTCACCTGCGCGCCCCCGTCGGCTCCGGTGACCTCGAGCTCGCCGCTGTAGTCGTTGGGGCCCTCGGAGCCCCAGCGCAGCGTCCGCGCGTCGCGGTCGGTGGTGAACCACGCCTCACCCTCGCGCCGGTTGCCGTCGACCTCGGCGACGGTGTGCACGGCGTCGTCGCCTGCCGGCTCGGCGCTGCGCATGGCGGCGAAGTAGTCGGGGAGGTGGTGGATGTCGGCGAGGTAGTCGAACAGCGCGTCCGGGTCGGTCGTGACGGTGGCGCTGTGCTCGTAGTTGCCCATGGCCGCCCGGTACCCGGCGCGCCGGTGTCCAACCCCGCGTCACTCCACCGCCCGGGTGGTTCCGGCCGACTCAGCGGTTATGGTGGGTTCATTATGAGGACTCAGCAGGCAAGGCCTGGCCTCGTGCTCACGGTGTCCTCGCTCGCTGCCTTCATGGCGTTCCTGGACGTGACGATCGTGAACATCGCGTTCCCGGCGATCAGCGCCGAGTTCGCCACGACGTCGCTGGCCGCGCTCTCCTGGGTCTTCAGCGCGTACAACGTCATCTTCGCGGCGCTGCTCGTCCCGGCGGGGCGGCTGGCCGACCTGCTCGGCCGCCGCCGGGTGTTCCTCACCGGCCTGGCCCTCTTCGGGCTCGCCTCGGCCGCCTGCGCCCTCGCGCCGAACGCGGGTGTCCTCGTGGGCGCCCGTGCCCTGCAGGCGGTGGCCGCCGCCCTGCTCGCGCCGTCCTCCCTCGCTCTGCTGCTGCCGGCGTTCCCCCCGGAGCGCCGCGGCGCCGTCGTCGGCACCTGGGGTGCGATGGGCGCGATCGCCGCCGCGGCGGGACCCGCCCTCGGCGGGGTGCTCGTCGACGGTCTCGGCTGGCGCGCGGTGTTCGTCATCAACCTGCCGGTCGTGGTCGTGACGCTCGTCGTGGGCCTGCTCGTGCTCACCGAGTCGCGCGACGAGCACGCCGGGCTCCCCGACCCGCTGAGCGTGCTGCTGCTCGGCGGCGGCGTCGCGCTGCTGTCGCTGGGCATCGTCAGCGGTGAGGACGGCGGCTGGCTCGGCCCCGGTGCCGCCGTCCCCCTGTTCGCGGGGCTCGCGCTGGTGGTGGCGTTCGTGCTGCGGAGCGGGCGCGTGCCCAACCCGCTCGTGGAGCTCGGGCTGTTCCGCCTGCGGTCGTTCGCCGGTGCGACGGTCGGGTACCTCCTGTTCTCCGCGGCCTTCTACGCGCTGCTGCTCTCCAACGTGCTGTTCCTGACCGGGATCTGGCGCTACGACGTGCTGGCGGCCGGGCTCGCGGTCACGCCCGGCCCGCTGGTGGCGGCGGTGGCGTCGACCGTGGGGGGACGGCTCAGCGACCGGTTCGGCGCCCGCGCCGCGATCGCGCCCGGGGCACTCCTGTTCGCCTGCGGCTGTCTCCTGTTCGCCACCCGCGTCGGCGCGGATCCCGCCTACGTCACGACGTTCCTGCCGGCGACGCTGCTCACCGGGACCGGAACCGGTCTCGTCTTCTCCGGGCTCGGTTCGGCCGCCGTCGCGAAGCTCCCTCCGGGCCGGTACGGCACCGGCAGCGCCGTCGGCACCTGCGCGCGGCAGATCGGTGCGGTGTTCGGGATCTCCCTGCTGCTGTCCGGGCTGGCCGCCGCGGGCACGCATCCGGCGGTGTTCCGCACAGGCTGGTTCGTGATGGCGGGCGGCGCGCTGGCCACGGTGGTGTGCGGCCTCGTGGTGGGTGCGGTCCGTGCCGAGCGCGAACGGACCGCGGCCGTCACGCCCGTGCCACCGCCGGTACCAGGTCCGGCGTAGCCGATCCGGGCGCGCGGGTCCGCGGCGTGACGGCGGCGAGCACGGCGCCCACCACCGCGGCGGCGGCCGCGGAGAGGAACACCACCGTGTACGCGGTGCTCGACGGCAGTAACTGCCCGTCCACGGACGTGACCAGGCCGGTCGTCACGGCCGCGACGACCGCGCTGCACGACGACGTCCCGAGCATCCGCATCAGGGTGTTGAGGCTGTTGGCCGCGGCGGTCTCGGTCGAGGGCACCGCGTCCATGATGAGGAGCGGCAGGGCCGAGTAGGCCAGCGCGGCCCCGATCGCCGTCACGGTGGACGCCGCCATGATCAGCGGGATCGACCCGGGCAGCGTCGCCATCGCGACGTTGCCGACGGCGAGCACGCACGTGCCGAGCACGAGCGTGGTGCGGGCGCCGCGGCGACGCGACACGCTCGCGGAGATCGGCGAGAAGATCGTCATCGCCGCCCCGATCGGGAGCAGCACGACCCCGGCGGCCACCAGTGACAGCCCGAACCCGTACCCGCTCGCCTGCGGCGCCTGCAGAACCTGGGTGGTCACGAGGAACCCCGCGAACATCGCGAACCCGATGAGGACCGACGCCACGTTCGTCCAGAGGACCGTGGGACGCGCCGAGACCCGCAGGTCCACCAACGGGGAACGCACCCTCAGCTCGAGTCGGCTCCAGAGCGCGAACAGCACGACCGCGGCGGCCAGCAGGCCGAGCACGCGGGTGCTGCCCCAGCCCCACTCGGCGCCCTTCGAGATCGCGAGCAGCACGCAGACCAGCGCGAGCGCGAGCCCCACGGCGCCGGGCAGGTCGAAGCGGCCCCCGGAGCGCTGCGGTGACTCCCGCACCACCGCGCGGACCAGGAAGAACTGGGCCGCCCCGACCACCGCGGCGCCCGCGAAGAGCCAGCGCCAGCTCGCGTGCTGTGCGACGAGACCGGTGATCGGGAGGCTGACCGCACCGCCGATGCCGAGCGACGAGCTCATCAGCGCGATCCCGCTCCCCACCCGGTCGGGCGGCAGCAGGTCGCGCATGATGCTGATGCCCAGGGCGACCACACCCAGCGCCGCCCCCTGCAGCGCGCGGGCGGCGATCAGCACGCCCACGCCGGGCGCGACGGCGCCCAGCGCCGATCCCGCGGTGACCATCGCGAGCGCCACGAGCAGCATGCGGCGCTTGCCGTACATGTCGCCGAGCCTGCCCAGCACGGGTGCGCACACCGCCCCCGCGACGAGCGTGGCCGTGACGAGCCACGCCACGGTTGCCGGCGAGGCCGACAGCAGGCGTGGGAACTGTGGCAGGAGCGGGACGACCAGGGTCTGCATCAGGGAGACGGCCAGCCCGCAGGAGGCGAGCACGCCGATGACGAGCGCCGGACGCGCTGACGGTACGACCACTTTCCCACCTGAACACGCGATCGTTGCCATAAGCAAGCTTATTGTCGTGTTCCGATAGGTTCGTCACGTCTCGTGGCCGGTGCCCGAACCGTCAGTGAGCAGACGGGCGAACCCGGGCCCACGTGCCGGGACCGGTCTAGCCACCGCTGCGGCCGCAGGGCATCCTGGAACGGTCAAGAAGACCAATGTCCTCGGAGCAGCGGCGTGGTCGTTCCGTTGATGCAGGGAGCCGTCGCCGTGAGCACTGCCTTCTCCGAGGGCGACAACCATCAGGGCGAGAGCGTGCCGGCCGACGAGGGTCAGCACGACAACGTCCTGGAGCTGTCGCGCGTCCGGCCCACGCCGGACATGGCCGTCACCACCCTCGGCGCCTGCCGCATCACCTCACCGATGGCCCCGCTGCTCGACGCCCGGCGCACCACCGAGCACTACGTGGACGAGCAGGATCGCGTCCTGCTCGACGACACCCTCGCCGGCATCAGCTCCCGTGGCGTGCCGGCCTCCGAGCTGCCGGGCATGGAGCCGTGCGGTCCGCGTCGCAAGATCTTCTTCGACCCGGCCAAGACCCGGGCGGCCATCGTCACCTGCGGCGGACTCTGCCCGGGCCTGAACGACGTGATCGCGGGGCTCGTCCGCACGCTGACCTACCACTACCGCGTGCGCCGCGTGGTCGGCATCCGCAACGGCTACCAGGGCTTCGTCGCCGACTACGGACACGACGTCGTCGAGCTCACCCCGGAGTCCGTGCGCGACATCGCCACCGACGGCGGCACCGTCCTCGGCACCTCGCGCGGCCCGCAGGACCCCGACGCGATCGTCGACTGCCTGGAGCGGCTGCACGTCAACGTGCTGTTCGTGGTGGGCGGGGACGGCTCGATGCGCGGCGCGATGGAGATCGCGCGGACGGTGGCCGAGCGCGGGCTGCTGATCGCCGTCGTCGGCATCCCGAAGACCATCGACAACGACATCCCCTACATCGACCAGAGCTTCGGCTTCCAGACCGCGTTCAGCCTCGCCAGCGACGCCATCCGGGCGGCGCAGGTCGAGGCGAAGTCCACGGCCAACGGCATCGGGCTCGTCAAGCTGATGGGCCGGCACTCGGGCTTCATCGCCTGCTACGCGGCACTGGCCCGCAGCGGCGCCGACGTCGTCCTGATCCCCGAGGTGCCGTTCGCGCTGGACGGCGAGCAGGGCCTGCTCGCCCACCTGCGCCGCCGCGTCGCCGAACGCGGGCACGCCGTCGTCGTGGCGGCCGAGGGGGCGGGCCAGGAACTGCTCGGCGGGTCGGGTGACGCGATCGACGCCTCCGGCAACGCGCGGCTCCAGGACATCGGGCCCTACCTGCGGAGGCGGATCGCCGACCACTTCGCCGACGCCGGCGTCGACACCTCGATCCGCTACATCGACCCGAGCTACGCCATCCGCAGCGTCCCCGCCAACCCCTACGACTCGGTGTACTGCGTGCGCCTCTCGCAGGCCGCCGTGCACGCGGCGATGTCGGGACGCACGGAGATGGTCGTCGGCCGCTACCGCAGGCGCTTCGTCCACATCCCCATGAAGGTGGCGGTGAGCAGGCGCAACCAGGTCGACCCCCACGGCGACCTCTGGATGGCCGTGCTCGAGTCCACCGGCCAGCCCGTCCGCTTCGGCTGAGCTGCGGCGCGCGGCAGTGATCGCCGCGAGATCCGCCGTCCGGCCCTGAGAAGGGCGGATACGCGCGTCTCGGAACGATCTTCGCAGGCCCGGGCGGCGGCTCGCGGCCGGTGATCGCCGCGAGATCCACCTATCGGCCCCCGGAAGGGCGGACACCCGGGTCTCGCGGCGATCTTGGAGCTGCGCGGGCCCCAGAGGTGAGCGACTCGCGCACCGGGAACGGGCGACTCGCGGGTCGGGAACGGGCGACTCGCGGGTCGGGAACGGGCGACTCGCGGGGTGTCGCTGTGAGGTTCGCTGATCGGCCCTGGGGAGGGCGGATGCGCGTGGCTCGGAACGATCTGCGGGTCGCTCGGGCGCGGGGATCGGGCGGCCCGGGGCCGCGGCCCGGGATACTGATCGGGTGCACGGGCTCGCGATGCGGTTCCTCGGCCACTCCACGGTACGGATGGAGCTGGCCGGGAGGGTGGTGCTCACCGATCCGGTCCTGACCAGGGGGATCGGGCCGTTGCGCCGGGTCGGGCCGGCGCCCGAGCAGGCCGACCACGCCGACGTCGACCTCGTCCTGATCTCCCACCTGCACGGCGACCACCTGCACCTGCCGTCGCTGCGCCGGTTGCCGCGCAGCGCGCGGGTGGTGGTGCCGCGCGGCGCCGGCAGGTGGCTGCGTGCGCGCGGGATCGAGCGGGTGGAGGAGCTGGCGCCGGGGGAGAGCCTGCAGGACGGCGACCTCCGGGTCACCGGGGTGGCGGCGGAGCACAGCGGGCACCGGTGGGGGCCGCGCTCCACCCACGGCCCGCAGGCACAGGCCATGGGACACCTGCTCGCGAGCCCGGACGTCCGGGTCTATGCGGCGGGCGACACCGACCTGTTCCCCGGGATGGCCGCGCTCGCCGCGGACCGGCTCGACGTCGCGCTGCTGCCGGTCTGGGGCTGGGGGCCGACGCTGGGTCCGGGCCATCTCGACCCGGTCCGCGCCGCGGCCGCGGTGGAGCTGCTGCGCCCCCGGGTGGCGGTCCCGGTGCACTGGGGGACGCTCGCCCTCGCCGGTCTGGTCCGCGCCCCCGGACGGGCGGGGGCGCGGATGCGCAGGCTGCTCGTCGAGCCGCCGTGGGAGTTCGCGGCGGCCGTCCAGGCCGGGGGCGGGAGCACCACGGTGGCGGTCACGGAACCCGGCACCGCGGTCGCCCTGCCGTCCCCGTCACCCCGGCCACCCGGGCCCCCGTCCTTCCGATCGCCGCGACCCGGTTCGGACGCCTCGTGATCGCCCTGTCCGGCAGCTGGACCGACCCGTCCGCCATCGGGTATCCGGCCCTGTTCGGTGGGGTGCTGCTCGGATCGCTGGTCCCGGTCGTGCCGACCGGTGCCGTGGTCGGGGCGGCCGCCGCGATCGCGACGACCACCACCCAGCTGTCGCTCCCGCTGGTCGTCCTGCTGGCGGCGGTCGCGGCGTTGCTCGGTGACCTGGTGACCTTCGGCGTCGCGAGGGCAGGCAGCGGCGCGGCGTTGCGCTGGGTGGCCCGGGGGCAGACCCCGGAACGGCTGGCGTCGGCCCGCGTGCGGTTCGCGACGCGGGGCTGGCAGCTGGTCGTGGTCGGCAGGCTGGTGCCGGCCGGGCGGATCCCGGTGCTGCTGGCCGCGGGCGCGCTCGACTACCCCTGGCGCAGGCTCGTGCCGGCCGCCGCCGTGGCCTGCCTGCTGTGGGCGGTCGCGTACGCCGCGCTGGGGATCGCCAGCGGGGGCCTGTTCGACAACCCGCTGGTCGCGACGCTGCTGGCGGCGGTGCTCGTGCTGGCGGTCGGCGGCCTCGCGTCGCTGGTGGCCACGTGGCTGCGCCAGCGGAGGGCCGGCCGGTGAGCGCCACGGCCGGGCCGGGGCACGGCGCGGGACGGCTGCTGCGGGGCGGCCGGGTGGTGGCCCGCGTGCTGCTGGTGTGGGTGCTGTCGGCGGGCGCGCTGCGGCTGCTCGACCGGTGGCTCCCGGGCTTCTCCATGGCGGGCTGGTGGCAGCCGATCGTGTGCGCACTGCTGTTCGGGGTGCTCAGCGCCGTGGTGTGGCCGCTGGTCCTGCGGATCGCGTTGCCGGTCGCGGTGTTCACGCTGGGGATCGGGTCGTTCCTGGTACTCGGCGCGGGGGTGCTGGCGATCTCCTTCGTGGTGCCGGGGGTGGTGATCGCCGACTTCGAGACGGCGGTGGTCGTGGCGGTCGCGGTGTCGGTGCTCGCCGCGCTGGCGTCCGGCCTGCTGGCTCTCGACCAGGACGAGCTGTTCTTCCGGCGCGCGGCGCGGCGCGGGGCCCGGCGAGGCACCGGCGGGGACGCCGAGATGCCGCCCGGTGTGCTGTTCCTGCAGGTGGACGGGTTGGGCATGGACACGGTGCGGCGCGCCGTCCGCGACGGGGACATGCCGACCTTCGCCCGCCTGCTCGCCGCCGGGAGCCACCGGCTCACCGAGTGGAACACCGACTGGAGCTCGCAGACCGGGGCCAGCGTGTGCGGCATCCTGCACGGCGACAACGACGACATTCTCGGCTTCCGCTGGTACGAGAAGGACCGCGACCACGTCATGGCGTGCTCGCACCCCGAGGACGCCGCGGAGATCGAGCGGCGCCACTCCGACGGCGCCGGGCTGCTCAGCGTCGACGGCGCCGGGCACGGCAACCTCTTCACCGGCGACGCGGCGCACGTGAGCTTGACGATGAGCGCGCTGCCGGTGCTGGCCGGGGCGGCGCGCAGGCGCCGGTCCGGGCGTCTCGGTGCCGGCTACTACGCCTACTTCGCCAACCCGGCCAACACCCTGCGCACCCTGGCCGGGGCCCTCGTCGACGTCGGCCGGGAGATCTCGGCGTCCACCCGGCAGCGCCGCGCCGGAGTGGTGCCGCGCGTGCGCCGTGGCGGGTTCTACCCGTTCGCCCGCAGCGCCACCACGGTGATCGTCCGGGACGTCGTGGTCTCGGCGATCATCGAGGACATGCTCGCCGGCCGCGCGGCGATCTACGCCGACTTCCTCGGGTACGACGAGGTGGCCCACCACTCCGGGGTGGAGCGGTTCGACGCACTGGCGGTGCTGCGGTCCATCGACCAGCAGATCGGCAGGCTGTACCGGGCCACCCAGCTCGCGCCGCGGCGCTACCGGATCGTGGCGCTGTCCGACCACGGCCAGACGCAGGGCTGGGCGTTCACCGACCGGTTCGGCGAGTCGGTCGAGGCGCTGGTGGGACGGCTGTGCGGGGCACCGCAGCCGGAGCCGCGCCGCGGCGTCAACTCCGACGCGGGCCGGGCCTCGGAGGGGTGGCAGGTGGGGGCGGCGCTGGCCGAGGCCTCCGCCGGGGGTGGCCCGATCGCCCGCAGGCTGCGGGCCCGGGTGGAACGGGCGGGCTCGGCGCCGGACCACCCGCGCACCGTGACCGGGGCTCCCGGGGCGGTCACCCGGGTGGCGCCCGGCGTCGTCGTGGTGGCCTCCGGGCACGTGGCGATGGTGTCGTTCACCGAGCACGATGGCCGGGTCGAGCTGGAGACGATCGAGCGTGAGTTCCCCGAGCTGCTGCCCGCGCTCGTCGACCACGCCGGGGTCGGTTTCCTGCTGGTCCGCAGCGCCGAGTCCGGCCCGATCGTGCTCGGCCGCGACGGGGTGCACCGGCTGGCGTCGGGCCAGGTGCTCGGGGAGGACCCGCTCGGTCCCTACGGGCCGCACGCCGCCGATCTGGTCCGCCGGGTCGACGGGTTCGCGCACTGCCCAGACATCATGATCAACAGCAGGTTCGACCCCATCATGGAGGAGGCCTCGCCGTTCGAGCCGCACGTGGGTTCGCACGGGGGGATGGGAGGTCCCCAGTCGACGGGCTTCCTCCTCTACCCCGCGGAGCTGCCCGCGCCGGGGGAGATCGTGGGAGCGGAGGCACTGCACCGGGTCCTGCGCGGCTGGCTCACCCATCTCGGGCAGCCCGAGCCCCCGGTCGGTGCGCCGGCCTCGCCGACCGTCTCGGCGGGATGAGGGCGAGGCTGCTGTGCAGGGGAGACTGGAGTACATGAGCGAGGCGACGAGCGATTCCCCGGTTCTGCGCGACCCCGCAGGGGATTCCCCGAGCAACCCGTCGGAACGGCGGGATCCCTTCGTGCTGGTGCACGGGGCCTGCCACGGCGGCTGGTGCTGGGTACGGGTTGCCCGGCTCCTGCGAGCAGTGGGCCACGAGGTGTTCACACCGACGCTCACGGGTCTCGGCGAGCGGGCGCATCTGCTGACCGCGGACGTCGGGCCGTCGACCATGGTGCAGGACGTCGTGGCGGTGCTGGAGACCGAGGAGCTGCGCGACGTCGTGCTGGTGGGGCACAGCTTCGGCGCGCTCGTCGCGCTGGGTGTCGCCGACCGGCTGCCCCACCGGCTGCGCCGCGTCGTCCTGCTCGACGGCGTGGTGGTGGAGCCGGGGGAGCCCGGGTTCGCCGGCCTGCCCCCGGGAACGGCGGAGAGCCGCACGGCGGCGGCGCAGGCGACCGGCAACGGGTTGGCGTACCCGCCGCCGTCGGCCACCGTGTTCGGCCTGAGCGACCCGGACGACGCGGCGTGGGTGGACCGGCGGCTCACCCCGCAGCCGCTGCGTTCCTACAGCGAGCCGTTCGGGCTGCGTGCGCCACTGGGCAACGGGTTGCCGGTCAGCTACATCTGCTGCACCGACCCGCCCTACTCGGCGATCCACTCGGCCCACGCGATCGTGCGGCGCGAGGGCTGGGAGTGGCGTGAGCTCGCCACCGGGCACGACGCCATGATCACCGCGCCGGAGGCGACGGTGGCCGAGCTGTTGCGCTGACCGTCCGATCCGCTCCGAGATTTCACCTGAGCTTCGGCACCGCCGCTGAGGCGGGCGTGGCGGTACTGCTCACCCTGACCGTGCTCCGCTCCGGCGCACGACCACGGTGCGCTCACCCGGCCTGACGCGGGTCGGCCAGGGTGGCCGTGAAGAGCCACAGCCGTAACGGATCGGTCTCTCGGGGCTCGAACAGCGCAGGTACCGGGCGCCCCAGTTCGGCGAGCTCGTCGAGGAAGTCGCGCCGGCGGCCCGACCAGCCATGACCGGCCAGCCACGTCTCGGGTTCCACTGACGGACCGCCCCGGTCGTTGCCGGCGAATATCTCGGCGACGGCGCGGTCGGCGTCATCCGAGCTCGGCACGTCGTCCACCCGGGTACGCCGGTTCAGGAACTCACCGGCAAGAGCGCTGCCCGGAGCCGACAGGGTGGTGATCCGGGCCAGCAGGGCGTCGGCCTCCGGAGGCGTCAGGTACATCAGCAAGCCCTCGGCCAGCCACGCGGTCGGGCGCCCGGCGTCGAAACCCTCGGCCGTGAGCGCACTCGCCCAGTCCTCCCGCAGGTCGATCCCGACGGGAACCCGCGTGGCTGCGCTCTCCAGCTCGTGGCGGACCAGGACAGCGGCCTTGAAGTCGAGCAAGTCGGGTGTGTCCAGCTCGAAGAACGAGGTTCCGGGGGCCACCGGGAGACGGTACGCGCGGGAGTCGAGTCCTGCGCCGAGCACGACGACCTGGCGGCATCCGGCGGCGACGGCCTCGACGACGAAGCTGTCGTAGAACGGCGTCCGGCCGGCGAAGTAGGAGTACAGGCTCTCCCACAGCTGCGACGAGCCGTCGTCCCGTGCGGGTCCGAGTCGCGGAAGCGCTGTGCCCGCCTCCGTGGGCACACCGAGCGCGGCGGCCACGAAGAGCTCCGCCACCGGGTCGGTGAACAACGGGTCGCTCCGACGCGACTCCTGCGCTCGCGCATAGGACGTGATCAGTGCGGTGGTACCGACTCCGTCCGGAGGGCGCAGGTCGGGCGGATGATCAGAATTCACCCGTTCACGGTAGGTCCGGGGTCCGGGCAGGTGATGACGGAGGGCCCCACCGTGCCGGCCGCTCCGGCCCGAGCGTCACATGATCAGGGCCCCGGGGCGACGGCGGCCGAACTGCTGCGCTGAGGCGTCCGATCCGTTCCGGGATCGTTCCGCTGCGGGACGGTCCCGGAGCAGAACGTCTTCTACGATGGCTGTCATGGCCCAGCGCAGCAACGACGAGATCCGCGGTGATCTGAGCTACCTGTTCGACAAGGCGAGCCAGGCGCTCGCGGCACGGATGGGCGCCGCGCTCGCCGACCTCGACATCACCCCGCGGAGCTACTGCGTGCTGACCAAGGCGACGCCGGGTGAGCTGACCCAGGGCGAGCTGGCGGAGCTGGCGCTGCTGGACAAGACCACCATGGTCGTCACCCTCGATCACCTGGAGAACGTCGGGCTGGCCCGGCGCACGCCGTCCCCCACGGACCGCAGGGCACGGATCGTGCAGACCACCGACGAGGGCAGGCAGGTGGTCGACAAGGCACGCACGGTCATCGACGGCGTCTACGACGAGGTGCTCGGGGTCCTGCCCGACGCCCAGCGCGCGGCGCTGCTCGACGCGCTGGTCGCGCTGGTCGGAGCGGGCGGCCCGCTGTCGGAGGTGGAGCCCGTCCTGAACGCCCCGCGCCGGCGGTCCCAGAAGTCGTCCCGGACGGCCTGATCTCGAACCAGATCGTCTAGAAGAAAACTATCTGTTACGGTCCCTCCTGTCCGCCAACAGGAGGTCCCGCCATGACGTCGACCGGCACCCGTCCGGCCACCCGCCCCGCCCCGTCCCGATGGGCCGCGCTCACCGTGCTCTGTGCGGGCATGCTCATGATCATTCTCGACGGCACGATCATCAGCGTGGCGCTGCCGGCGTTGCAGACCGACCTCGGCTTCACCGCTGCCGGACTCGCGTGGACCGTCAACGCCTACCTCGTCCCGCTCGGCGGCCTGCTCCTGCTCGCCGGGAGGCTCGGCGACCTCCTGGGCAGGCGACGCATGCTGGTGGCGGGCCTCGCGCTCTTCGTCGTGGCCTCGCTGCTCTGCGGGCTCGCCACCGGCGCCGGGATGCTGGTGGTGGCCCGGTTCCTGCAGGGGGTGGCCGCGGCGATGGCGTCGGCCGTGGTCCTCGGCATGATCGTCGGGCTCTTCCCCGAGCCGAAGGAGCGGGCGCGGGCGATGGGCGTCTACGCGTTCGTCGGCGCGGCCGGCGCGTCGCTCGGGCTGCTGCTCGGCGGGGTGCTCACCGAGACCGTCGGCTGGCGCTGGATCTTCCTCGTCAACGTCCCGATCGGCGTGGCGGCGGTGCTGCTCTCCCTGCGGGTGATCGAGCGTGACACGCCGCTGCGGGGTGGCCTGCGGGGAGCCGACGTGCTCGGCGGCGGACTCGTCACGGCAGGTCTGATGCTCGCGGTGTTCACGATCGTCGACAGCTCGGGGACCGGGAGCCAGCTCGGCCTCGGTGCGCTCGCGGTGGCGCTGCTCGCCGGGTTCGTGGTGCGCCAGCGGTACGCCGCGGAGCCGCTCGTGCGGCTGGGCATCTTCGGCTCGCGGGCGGTGTCGGGCGGCAACCTCGTGCAGTTGCTCATGGTGGCCGGGATGCTGGGGTTCCAGTTCACCGCGGCGCTGCACCTGCAGCGGGCGCTGGGCTACGCGCCCGCGCAGACCGGGCTCGCGCTCCTGCCCATCGCGGTGACGATCGCCGTCGTCTCGCTGAGCGTGTCGGGGCGGCTGATCGCCCGGTTCGGGCCGCGGCCCGTGCTCCTGGTCGGCGAGGTGCTCCTCGTGGCGGGCCTGCTGCTCCTGACCCGTCCGTCGACCGGCAGCTACGTGATGGACGTGCTGCCGTCGATGCTGGTGCTCGGCCTCGGAGCCGGGCTCGCGCTACCGGCGGTGACCACGGTGATGATGTCCGACGCCACGCCGGCCGACGCCGGGCTGGCGTCCGGGCTCGCGAACACCAGCCAGCAGGTGGGCGGCGCGCTGGGGATCGCGGTGCTGGCCGCCATCGCGACCGCCCGGACCGATGCCGCCACGGCGGCGGGCGTGCCCCTGCGGGAGGCGGTCGCCGGCGGCTATCACCTGGCCTTCGGCACCGCCGCCGCCGCGGTGGGGGTGGCGGCGCTGCTCACCCTGACCGTGCTGCGCCCCCGCGCCTGATCCGGGCTGGCATAGGGTCGGACCGTGCTCGATGACGACCAGCCGGCCACGGGACCCCTGGCCGGGGTGGTCGTCGCCGACTTCTCCCGGATCCTGGCCGGCCCCTACGCCACGATGCTGCTCGCCGACCTCGGCGCCATGGTGATCAAGGTGGAAGGCCCCGGCACCGGCGACGACACGCGCACCTGGGTGCCGCCCCGGTCCGAGGACGGCACGGCCACCTACTACCTGGCGATCAACCGGGGCAAGCGCTCCATCGTGCTCGACCTCGCCGATCCCGGCGACCTCGAGGTCGCTCAGCGCCTCGCCGCACGCGCCGACGTGATGATCGAGAACTTCAAGCCGGGCGGCCTGGCGCGGTTCGGCCTCGACCACGCCACCGTCGCGGCGGGGAACCCGCGCATCGTCTACTGCTCGATCTCCGGTTTCGGCACGGCGGCCGGCGCCGCGCTGCCCGGCTACGACCTGCTGGTGCAGGCGACGTCGGGCCTGATGAGCGTCACGGGTGCGGCCGACGGGCCGCCGTACCGGGCCGGGGTCGCCGTGTTCGACGTGATCACCGGCCTGCACGCCGCCGTCGCGATCCTGGCGGCGCTGCAGCACCGCGAGCGCACGGGCGAGGGCCAGAAAGTGGAGACGAACCTGCTCTCCGCGGCGCTGTCGGGCCTGGTCAACCAGACGTCAGCGGTACTGACCGGCGGTGTCGTCCCCGGGCGCCTCGGCAACGCGCACCTGAGCCTGTTCCCCTACGAGCCGCTCCCCACCGGCGACGGCGAGCTGATCGTCATCGCGGCCAACGACGGCCAGTTCCGCCGCCTCGCCACCGCGATCGGCGCCCCCGAACTGCTCGCCGACCCGCGCTTCGGGTCGATGGGCGACCGCAACGCCCACCGCGACGAGCTGCGGACGCTGCTCCTGGCCCGGCTCGCGACGAAGTCGGCGCAGGAGTGGTTCGACATCCTCGCGCCCGCGGGGGTTCCGTGCGGCCCGATCAACACGATCGACGAGGGGCTGGCGCTCGCCGAACGGCTCGGGCTGGACCCGGTGGTGACGCCCGGCGGGGTGGCGAGTGTCCGCAACCCGGTGACGTACTCCGCCACACCGCCGTCCTACCGGAGGCCGCCGCCCGCGCTGGGAGCCGACGGTGCGGAGATCCGCGCCTGGCTCGACGACGAACGCTGAGCTGCCGGCACCCCCCATGACAACGGCGCTCCCGTCCACCGGAGTGGACGGGAGCGCCGTGGCGTCCCCCCGAGATGGATCAGTTGCCGAACGGGCTGCTGTCGCTGCCGCCGCCGTTGTCGCCGCCGCCGTTGCCGTTGTCGCCGCCGCCACCGTTCCCGTTGCCGCCGCCGTTGCCGCCCCCGCCGAAGCCGTTGCCGCCCCCGAACGGGTTCTGGCCGCCGAACGGGTTGTTGCCACCCTGGCTCTGGCCCCCGCCTGCGGTGGTGGCCGCCTTGTCGGGCTGGCTGCCCAGCGTCACGTTGACCGTGCGGGTGGCGCCCCCGTCGGCCCCCTGCACCGTCAGTGCCACCTGCTGGCCCGGGGCGTTGGCGCCGATCCGGGCGATGAGGTCGGCGAAGTTCTGCACCGGAGCGGTACCGACCTTGGTGACGACGTCACCCGCGGCGAGCCCGGCCTGCGCGGCGGGCGAACCGGGCTGCACAGCGGCGATCGGAGCGCCGCCGCCCGTGCCTCCGGAGGACGAGGCGTTGCCCTGCACACCGAGCACCGGCTTGGTGGCGGTGCCGCTGTTGATGAGCTCCTGCGCCACCCGCTTGGCCTGGTCGATCGGGATCGAGAAGCCGAGCCCGACGCTGCCGTCGCTCTGCCCGCCGCCCGTCGCGATCGCGGAGTTGATGCCGATGACCTGGCCGTCGAGGTTGACGAGCGGGCCGCCCGAGTTGCCCGGGTTGATCGGTGCGTCGGTCTGCAGGCCGTTGTAGACCACGCTGGAGCCGTCCTCGCCCTGCACCTGGACGGTGCGGTCGAAGGCGCTGACGATGCCGGTGGTGACGGTGCCGGTCAGGCCCTGCGGGGATCCGATCGCGACCACCTGCTGGCCCACCTGCAGGCTCGAGCTCTGGCCCAGCGTCGCCGGCGTGAGCCCGGACACGCCCTGGAGCTTGATCACCGCGAGGTCGTAGCTCGGCGAGGTGCCGACCACGGTCGCGGGGTGCTGGCTGCCGTCGGCGAGGGTCACGACGATCTGGCCGGTGGAGCCCGCCACCACGTGGTTGTTGGTGAGGACGTCGCCGTCGGCGGTGAGGATCACGCCGCTGCCCTCCGCGGTGCCCTGCGCCAGGTTGACCCGGATGTCGACGGTGCTCGGCATGGCCTTCTGGGCGGCCGCCGCCACCGTGCCCGGCGTCGCGGTCGTGGATGCCGGGCTGGCGGGGGCGGAGGTGAGCATCGTCTGCACCGGCTGGTCGCCGAGCAGCGCGTAGGCCCCGCCGAAGGCGGCGCCGCCGCCGACCACGCCGGCGACCAGTGCGGCCGCCACGATGCCGGCCATGGTGCGCGGCCTGCGCTGCTTCCCGGGCGCCGGCGCGGCGGCCGGTGCTCCGTAGGGCGGGTAGCCGGCGTGGGACGGGTACGCGGCCGTGGAGTAGGGGTTGGCGCCGGGCGCCTCCGGTCCCATGGCGCCCGGTCCCATCGAGTTCGGGACCGTGTGCTCGTGCCCAGGGGCGTACGACGGAACGGGGTGCTGGTCGGTGCGGGGGCCATCGGTCGAGGCGCTCGCGTCCCGGCCCTGCTCCCTCTGCTCGTCGCTCATGGGACAGACGATCCGCTCGGAACCTGGGAACTGCCTGAGGAGTGCCTGGGAAACCGCACCTCTTTCCTGCCTGCAGATGCCCGGTGCTCTCACCTGCCTTTCAGCAGCTCGGCGGCCACCTCGGCCTGGGCGCGCCCGTCCCCCCAGACCGTGACCGACGGCGCCGGCGGCGTCCATCGGCCCGGAAATCCGACATTCACGACCACCGCGTCGGGGCGCGCGGTGCGTACCGTGTCGAGCTCCGGGGTCGGGCCGGTCGCCACGACGACGAGCGGGCGCCCGGCATCGGGGAGTGCCCGCCCCGTCGTCACCTCCGGGTCGCGGCGGCGCAGGGCGGCCGGCAACAACGGCTCCCGGCGCAGGCCGGCGGCGACGTTCGCGGGGCCGGTGAGGTCGAGGACGTGGGGTCCCGGTCCGACCCGCACGTCCCCGGACACCTCCGCGACCCGGCGGACGACCTCGTGGCCCAGGTGCTCCGGGACGTCGCCGGCGAGTCCGGTGGCGCTCGGTGCCCGGCGCACCCAACCGGCCAGCTCGGCCACCCGCCGGCCGGCATCCGCCAGCCGGGCCCGGGGCAGGGTGCCGTCGGCCAGCGCGTCGAGCAGCGCGTGGCGCACCTCGAGGTAGCCGGCCTCGTCGTCGTAGCCGTTGGCCGGGTTGCCGATACACACGAGGTCGACGCCCGCAGCGACCGCCGCGACCGCACCCGGCCCGCGCCCGACGGTGCCGGCGATCGCCTGCATGTCGACGGCGTCGCTGATCACGACGCCGTCGAAGCCGAGGTCACGGCGCAACAGCTGCAGCAGCGGAGGGCTCATCGTCGCCGGCCGGTTGTCCAGCGGAGGGAACAGCACGTGCGCGGTGAGCACGCTGCGCACCCCGGCCTCGACCGCGGCGGCGAACGGGGGCAGGTCACGCGAGCGCAGGGTGGCGAGGTCGGCGTCGACCACGGGCATCGCCTTGTGCGAGTCGACCGTGGTGGAGCCGTGGCCGGGGAAGTGCTTCGCCGCCGCTGCCGTACCCGCGCCCTGCAACCCCCGCACGAACGCCGCGGTGTGGCGGGCCACGAGGTCCGGCGTGGCCCCGAAGGACCGGATGCCGATCACCGGGTTCTCCGGCTCGGCGTTGACGTCGGCCACCGGTGCGAGGGCGAGGTCGATCCCAGCGGCGCGGCACTGCGCACCCATCGCGGCGGCCACCGCCTGCGTGGTGGCGGGGTCGTCGAGCCGGCCCAGCGCCGCGGCGCCGGGCCACGACGAGCCGGTGCGGTGCTCGAGCCGGGTGACCGAGCCGCCCTCCTCGTCACCGGCCACGAGGAACCCCGGGCGGCGTCCGTGCAGCGTCCGTGTCAGTGCCGGGAAGTCCGTGCCCACGTTCGCCGCGAACACGCACACCCCGGCGAGCCCGTCGTCGACCGCGCGGGCGAGCCAGTCCGGCACGGTCGTACCGGTGAAACCGGGCAGCAGTACCGCGTCGACCAGCCGCCGGTCTGTGCTCACCCCTTCACCGCCCCGGCCACGAGCCCGTCGGTCAGCCGCTTCTGGGCGATCACGAAGAACACCATCACCGGGATCGTGATCAACGTCGACCCCGCCATCAGCGCGCCCCAGTCGGTGCCGTACTGCCCGAAGAAGCGGCGCAGCCCGACGGCGACGGTGTAGTTGTCCTGGTCGGCCATGAAGGTCAGCGCGAAGATGAACTCGTTCCACGCGGTGATGAAGGAGAACACGCTCGTCGCCACCAGCCCCGGGGCCACGAGCGGCAGCAGCACCGACCAGAACATGCGCCCCCACGACGCGCCGTCGAGGTAGGCGGCCTCCTCCAGCTCGACGGGCACCGCGGCGACGAACCCGCGCAGCGTCCAGATCGCGAACGGCAGCGAGAACGCCAGGTAGACGACGACGAGCCCGACCAGGCTGTCGAGCACCCCGAGGCTTCTGGCCTGGATGAACAGCGGGATGACCAGCGCCTCCACCGGCACCATCTGGATGATCAGGATCATCACCAGCACCGAGGTGCGGAACCGGAAGCGGAAGCGGGCCACGGCGACGGCCGCCAGCAACGCGAGCAGGGCGCCGGCGAGCACCGTGCCGAGCGCGACGAGCAGCGAGTTGGTGAGGTAGCGGCCGAACCCGCCCTCCCCGATGACGAAGGCGAAGTTGTCGAGCGTCCAGTCCTCGGGCCACAGCGACCGCGACCCGGCGTTCGCGCGCCCGTTGAAGGCCGTGGACACCATGAGCCACACCGGGAAGAGCGTGAAGACGAGCACCACGCCCACCCCGAGCCCGAGCAACGCGCGGCTGCCGAGGCTGCGGCGGTGGTCCCGGGGGTTCAGGAAAGCCACTTTCCTGCCCGGAGAGGGCCTGAAAGTGGCTTTCCTGAACCCGGTGGGGGCCGCGGGGGGCGTCATAGTTCGTCCTCCTTGAACAGCAGGCGCAGGTAGGCCACCGTGATCAGCAGGAGCAGCACCGTGAGCAGTACCGCGATCGCCGCGCCGAGCCCGTAGCGGTTCTGGGCGAACGACTCCACGTAGGACCAGGTGCCCAGGTTGAGGACGCCCCGGTTGACGCCGTCACCGCCCGGCATCAGGTAGATCTGGGTGAACACCTTGAAGTCCCAGATCGTGGACAGCACCGTCACCACGGCGAAGACCGGCCGCAGCATCGGGAAGGTGACCGACCAGAACCGCCGCCACGCCCCGGCGCCGTCGACGATCGCCGCCTCCGTGATCTCCTGCGGCACGGTGAGCAGCCCGGCGAGCACGGTGAGCGCCACGAACGGGAAGCCGTGGTGCACCACGTTCAGGGTGGCCACGCCGTAGAAGGAGACGCGCGACGCGAACGGGTTGGCAGTGGCCGCGTCGGTGAGCCCGAGGGCGTCGAGGGCCTGGACGGCCAGACCGTCGCCTGGGGAGAACAGGAAGACCCACACGTAGGTGCCGGTGACCGCCGGGATCGCCCACGCCAGCATGATCGCCGTGGTGACGATGCCCCGGGTGACGGGCTGCAGGCGGACCAGCAGCAGGGCCACGAGCGTGCCGACCACCACCGTCAGCGCCACCGCGACCACGGCGAACACCACCGTGTTGGGCAGCACCGTGCGCCACAGGTCGGCGTTGCCGAGCAGCTCGACGTAGTTGTCGAGGCCCACCCAGTTGGTGCGGCCCGAGACGAGCTGGCGCAGCCCGAAGTCCTGCAGCGAGATCGCCACGACCCGGACCAGCGGGTACAGCAGCAGCCCGCCCATCACGAGCAGCGCGGGTGCGAGCAGCAGCCAGGGCCGGAGGGCCCTGGTGCCGCCGCGGCGGGAGCGTCCGGGACGCGGGCCGGCGGTGGCCGCCCCGCGTCCCGGACGGGTGCGCTCCCGGAGCGTCGTCACGACGTCGGTCACGCGCCGCCGGCGAAGATCTGGTTCATCTCCGCGACGGCGGTGGAGGTGGCCTGGTCGACTGGCGTGCCGCCCAGGATCGCGCTCATCATGGCCGGGATCGTCTTCTTGCCCTGGACCTGCCCGTAGAGCGGCGTCACCGGCACGCTGCGACCGGCGTCGACCATCTGCTTCGCGAACGGGGCGACGAGCGGGTCGGACGACTGCGCGGCCTGCTGCAGCAGTGCCGTGGTGCCGGGGAAGAAGCTCGACTCCGAACCCCACTTCG
Source organism: Pseudonocardia xinjiangensis (assembly GCF_050948425.1). NCBI lineage: Bacteria > Bacillati > Actinomycetota > Actinomycetes > Pseudonocardiales > Pseudonocardiaceae > Pseudonocardia > Pseudonocardia xinjiangensis. The sequence goes on from NZ_CP192009.1 coordinate 1,400,054, forward strand.
CCGCGAAGTCACCGGTGCTCATCAGCTGCACCAGCTGCCAGGCGAGATCCTGGTTCGGGCTGCCCTCGAAGATCGACAGGTGCGAACCGCCGAGGAACGACGGCGACAGCCCACCGGTCGGGCCGGGGATCGGGAACGCACCGATCTTGCCCTGCAGGTCCGGCGCCGCCTCGAGGATCGCCTTCGGCGTCCAGCTACCCGAGATGATCATCGCCGACTGGCCCTTGCTGAACGAGTCCTGCAGGTCGGTCTCCTTCCACGTGGCTGCGGCGGGGGTGGAGAGTCCGTGCTTCAGTGCCAGGTCGGCGTAGAACTGGATGCCCTGGCGGGCCTGCGGCGAGTCGAGGGCGCTCGTCCAGGTGCCGCCGTTCTGGGCGGCGATCTCGCCGCCCGCCCCCCAGACGAAGGGGTAGACGCCGTACTCGTTGTCGCCCGCGATCGGGAACGGGATCAGGTCGGGACGCGCGGCCTTGATCTTCTCGCCCGCCGCGGCGAGCTCCTCCCACGTGGTGGGCGGGGTGACGCCGGCCTCGGCGAAGACGTCCGTGCGGTAGACGATCGAGCGGACCCCGGCGTACCAGGGCATGCCGTAGAGGGCGTCACCGACGGTGCCGGCTTCCGTCAGGCCGGTGACCAGCCCGTTCGCGAGGCCTGCCTCCTGCACGCGCGGGGCGAGGTCGGCCAGTGCGCCCGCCTCGCCGAACTCGCCGGTCCAGGTGGTGCCCACCTCGGCCACGTCGGGTGTGGTGCCGCCCGCGATCGAGGTGACGAACTTGTCGTGCGCCGACGCCCACGGCACGAACTGCACGTCGAGGGTGGCGCCGGTCTGGTTGCGGAAGGCGGTGGAGAGCTCGTCGAAGAAGGGGCGGGCGTCCGGGTTGGTGCCCTCCATGATCCAGACCGTCAGGGCCCGGTCGCCACCGCTGTCCCCGCTGCCCCCCGCCTCACCGGCACCGGGGCCGCCGCAGCCGGCAACCGCCAGCGCCGAGACGGCGAGGAGGGTGGCGGCGGTGCGCCGCGCCCCTCGGGATGTCGACCACATGTGGTTCCCCTTCCGACGGGCGCGGCAGAGCAGACCGCTCATTGAGACCAGAGGTCTAAATGTCCGAAACTGTAGCGCTCGTCACCATGGCGGCGTCAAGAGCGCGTGTCCGAATCGAGAGACGGGATCAGGACGGGAAGATGTCGACCATGATCCGGTAGCGGTCGCCGCGGTAGATCGACCGGACGAACTCGGCGACCCGGCCGCCGTGCACGCGGCAGGTGCGTTCGAAGCAGAAGGCAGGCGAGCCCGGCGGGACGCCGAGCGCGTCGGCGTCCTCCGCGCCGGCCAGCGCCGCCTCGGCGGTCTGGGTGCCGGAGGCGATGCGGTGCCCGTACCGCTCGGCCAGCAGTTCGTAGTAGGACCGGTTCTCGAGCTCGGCACCCGTCAGTCCGGGCACCAGGTCGCCCGGGACGTGCAGGTCCTCCACGGCCATCGGTTCGCCGTCGGCGAGGCGCAGCCTGCGGACGTGCAGCACCGGAGTGCTCGGGGGCACCTCCAGCAGTGCGGCCAGCATGACGCCTGCCGGCGCCCGGCTGCTCGAGAGCGTGCGGCTACCGGGGCGCAGCCCGCGGGCGCGCATGTCGGCGGAGAACGAGTTGGCCGAGAGCCGGTGGGCCACCTTCGCGGGAGCGACGAACGTGCCGGCTCCCTGCCTCCTGACCAGCAGTGAGTCGGCCACCATCCCGTCGACGGCGCGGCGCAGGGTCATCCGGGCGACGCCGAGGTCGCGCGCCAGGTCGCGCTCGGCGGGGAGCGGTTCGCCCGGCGCCATGGCGGAGATCAGCTCGCCGAGGCGCGCGCGCAGGCGTCGCTGCTTGTCGGTCTCGCCGGGCGGCGCGCTCATAGCCCATTGGTACACCAGTGCGCAGGTCCTTGGGGAACGTGCCGCCCGTCCGGTTGACGCCGAGCCCGTGTCAGGGAGATCCTGACACGGTGGACGACTGGGTGGACACGGCTCTGACGGCGGACGTCGCGGCGGCCGCAGCCGCGGTGCAGGTCGCGGCGGTGACCGAAGCCGGCCGGCAGGCCGACGCGCTGCTCGGCGAGCCTCCGGTTCCGGGCAGCGTGGAATGGCACGCGGAGGAGGGCACCGACGTGCCGGTGCGCCGCGAGCGGGCGTGGCAGCTGCTGCAGCTGCGCATCGGGCTCGGGGCCGGGATGGACCCGCTGCCCGTGCTGATCGGCCTGCGGCGCCACGGCTCCACGTGGGAGGAGATCGCCCGCGCCGCCGGGATCACCCGGCAGACCGCGCACGAGCGCTGGGCGGCCCGGGTGGCCGCGGTGCTCGAACGGCCCTGACTCCCGCTGCTGTTCCGGCGCCGGTCGCCGCCCGCCGCGGGGGAGGCGGTGCCGGACACAGTTCGTCACGATGGGGTTGAACGCCCAGGATCCCTTACGTACCGTCCTGATCGCGAAGATCGATGGGGGGTCACGTGAGCTCGTTCTACCGGGCGACGGGCTGCTCCCACCGCCTGCACGTCGATCTGCTGCGCGTCGCGAGCGCCTCCTGTCAGGGATAACGCCTCCCCGTTCCCTCCCCTGAACAGTCGCGGCCCCGGCCGCGGGAAGTGGCGCACCCCCATGTCCACATCGGACAGAAGTCTCCCTGTCATGCGTGCGGTCTCCCGATCCGCTCGCCGGCGCGGGATCGTCCTGGCCGCGCTCGGCGCTGTCACCGCGCTCGTGCTGGCCGCATGCGGTTCCGGTGGCGCGGGCGCAGGCGGCGCCGACCAGGCCGCGGCCGGCCCGCCGCAGCCCGGCGGCACCCTGCGCTTCGCGGTCGGCAGCGACCAGGGCTGTGTCGACCCGCAGCAGGTCACCAGCAACGACTCGGTCTACTCGCTGCGCCAGATCGTCGACTCGCTCACCGACCAGGATCCCGCCACCGGCGAGATCAAGCCGTGGCTGGCCACCGGCTGGCAGGTCAGCCCCGACGCCACGGCCTACACGTTCACCCTGCGCCAGGGCGTCACCTTCAGCGACGGCACGCCGCTCGACGCGGACGCCGTGAAGGCCAACTTCGACAAGGTCCAGCAGCTGGGCGCGCGCGCCACACTGGCCAAGGGCTACCTGGCGAGCTACCAGGGCACCACCGTGACGAGCCCGACGACGTTCACCGTGACCTTCAGCAAGCCGAACGTGCAGTTCCTGCAGGGCTCCTCCACGTTCAGCCTCGGCATCCTCTCGCCGGCCTCGGTCGCGAAGACCGACGACGAGCGCTGCGCTGGGGTGATCGGCTCGGGCCCGTTCGTGATCGAGAGCTACACGCTGAACCAGTCGACGGTCCTCACCAAACGGACGGGGTACGGCTGGGGGTCCTCGCTGTGGACGCACCCCGGCGAGGCCTACCTCGACCGGATCGAGTTCCGCGTGGTCCCCGAGTCGGGGGTGCGGACCGGCAGCCTGCAGTCCGGCGAGGTCGACGCGATCGGCAGCATCGGCCCGCAGGACGAGGCCCCGCTGACCGCCGTCGGCGTCCAGCTGCTCGCGAGGGCCAACCCCGGCGTCCCGTTCGGCGTCAACTTCAACCTGCAGAAGCCGATCGTGTCGGACCCGAGCGTGCGCAGTGCGCTCTCGCTGGCGATCGACCGCCCGGAGGTGGTCAGCGCGGTCTTCACCTCCCAGACCAGACCGGCCACCGGCGTACTCGCGTCGAGCACGCCGTCCTACGCCGACGCGTCGGCGCAGCTCACGTTCGACGCGGCGAAGGCGGGTTCCACACTCGACGCGGACGGCTGGGCGCCCGGCCCGGACGGCATCCGGGTCAAGGACGGGCAGCCGCTCATGATCGAGCTGACGTTCTTCTCCAACGCCGCGACGAACAAGCCGGCGCTGGAGCTCATCCAGCAGCAGGTCAGGAAGGTCGGGATCGACCTGCAGCTGCGGGAACGGCCGATCTCCGACGCCACACCGGTGCAGCAGAGCGGCGACTTCGTCGCCACCTGGGGGAATCTCACCCGCGCCGACCCGGACATCCTGCGCACCCAGTACTCCACCGCGGGCAACAACTACTTCCGGCTGCCGCCCGGCCCCCTGGACCAGCTCCTCGCCGACCAGGCGGCCGAGCCCGACCAGGCCAAGCGCACCGCGATCGTCGGCCAGGCCCAGGCACTGCTGTTGCAGAACACCTACACGGTGCCGGTGGTGGAGCTGACCACGGTGCTCGGCGTCGCATCGAACACCCACGACGTCCGGTTCGACGCGTCGTCGCGGATCTTCCTGCACGACGCCTGGAAGTCGGAGTAGCGGATGGTCGGCTACCTCGTCCGACGTGTCGCGCTCGCGATCGGGGTGCTGTGGGCGGCGTTCACGGTCTCGTTCGTCGTGCTCTACCTGCTGCCCGGCGACCCGGTGGCCACCATGGCCGGGGGTGGGCTCGACGGTGAGCCGCTCAGCCCCGCGGCGCTCGACGCGCTGCGCGCCCGCTACGGCCTCGACCAGCCGGTGATCGTGCAGTACGGCACGCGGTTGTGGGCCGCCCTGCACGGCGACTTCGGCACCTCCATCCAGAGCGGGCAGGACGTCGGCGCGGCGATCCGGGAGGCACTGCCGCCGACCATCCAGATCTCGGTGGCCGGGCTGGCCTTCGCCGTCGTGTTCGGGTCCGTCGTGGCGCTGGTCGCGACCTACACGTCCGTGCGCTGGCTGCGGCAGGTGCTGATGGCGCTGCCGTCTCTCGCGGTGTCGCTGCCCGTCTTCTGGGTGGGGCTGATGCTGGTGCAGCTGTTCTCGTTCCGGCTCGGGCTGCTGCCCTCGGTCGGGGCGAAGGGCCCGGAGTCGCTGGTGCTGCCGGCGATCACCCTCGGGCTGCCCACGGGCGCGCTCGTGGCGCAGGTGCTCGCGAAGAGCCTGTCCATCGTGCTCGACGAGCCCTACGTCGTCACGGCGCGGGCCAAGGGCGCCGGGCGGGTCGCGATCCACCTGCGGCACGCCCTGCGCAACGCCGCCCTGCCTGCGCTGACCGTCCTCGGTTACGTGGTGGGCAACCTGCTGGCTGGCTCGGTGGTGGTCGAGACGGTGTTCACCCGCCCGGGGCTGGGCCGCCTGACCGTGGCGGCCGTGAGTGTCCAGGACATCCCGCTGGTGCAGGGGATCGTCGTCTTCGCGGCCGCGGTGTTCGTGGCGGTCAACCTGCTCGTGGATCTCGTCTACCCGGTGCTCGACCCCAGGATCGCGACAGGAGCGGCGGTATGACCGAACTGCTGATCAGGGAGCCCATCGGGGACGTCCCGCCGGGCGCGGCCACCGCCCAGCCGGTGGCGTCGACGCCCCGGGAACGGGCGGCCCGCGCGCTGCGCTTCTTCGCGCGCAGGCCAGGACTGGTCGTGTCGATCGTGTTCGTGGCGATCGTGCTGGTCGCGGCGTTCGCGCCGGGGGTGCTGGCGGGCGGCGACCCGGCCGTGGGGGTGCCTGCCGACAAGCTCCAGGCGCCGAGCGCCGCCCACGTGTTCGGCACCGACTACCTGGGCCGGGACGTCTACACGAGGGTGGTGCACGGCGCCTCGCTCTCCCTGCAGGCCACGGTGATCGCGGTGGCGGTGGCCCTGGTGGTCGGGGGGCTCATCGGCCTGCTCGCCGGGTTCGTCGGCCGCTGGGTCGACGAGGGTCTCATGCGCCTCGTCGACGTGCTGATGGCGATCCCGGCGATCCTGCTGTCGCTCGCCCTGATCACGGCGCTGGGCTACGGGACGGTGAAGGTGGCGATCGCCGTGGGCGTCGCGAGCGTGGCGCACTTCGCCAGGGTGATGCGGGCGGAGACGCTGCGGATCCGGCAGTCGACCTACGTCGAGGCCGCCCGCTCGGTCGGGACGCGGTGGTACGTGACGCTGGCCCGGCACGTGCTGCCCAACGCCGCAGGCCCGGTGCTGGTGCTCGCGGTGCTGGAGTTCGGGCTCGCGATCCTCGCGGTCTCCTCGCTCAGCTTCCTCGGGTACGGGGCGGCCCCGCCTGCTCCGGAGTGGGGATCGCTCATCGCGGAGGGCCGCAACTACATCGCGGCGTCGTGGTGGCTCTGCGCGATGCCGGGGTTCGCCATCGCGGCGACGGTGCTGTCGGTCAACCGGATCTCCCGGGCACTGGACGGGGAGTGGGGTCGGGCGCGATGACCGGGACACCGGTGCCAGGTGAGCAGGGCGGTGAGCCCCTGCTGCGGGTGGAGGGTCTCGACGTCTCCTACCGGACGGTCGGCGGGTCGCTGCACGCCGTCCGCGGTGCGTCGTTGACGGTCGCGCCCGGCGAGGTGGTGGCGATCGTGGGGGAGTCGGGGTCGGGCAAGTCGACGCTGGCCCAGTCGGTGATCGGGCTGCTCCCGCCGAACGGCTCGGTCGACGCGGGGAGCATCCGGCTGGCCGGTGGCCACGGGCCGGCCGAGGAGCTCGCGGGCCTGCCGGAGAAGGCGTTCCGGTCGATCCGGGGGCGCCGGATCGGGCTCGTCCCGCAGGACCCGACGGTGTCGCTGAACCCGGTGCAGAAGATCGGCACGCAGGTGGCGGAGGCGCTGCGGGTGCACGGGCTGGCCGACCGGCGGCAGGCGGCGATCGACGCGGTGGAGCTCCTGGCCAGGGCCGGTCTGCCGGATCCGCGGGTGCGGGCGGGGCAGTATCCGCACGAGCTGTCCGGCGGCATGCGTCAGCGGGTGCTCATCGCGATCGCGGTCGCGGCGAACCCGGCGCTGCTGATCGCCGACGAGCCGACGAGCGCGCTCGACGCCACCGTGCAGCGCCACATCCTCGACCACCTCGAGCACCTGACCCGCGAGACGGGCACCGCTGTCCTGCTCATCACGCACGACCTGGGCGTGGCCGCCGACCGGGCGGACCGGATCCTGGTGATGTCGGGCGGGGAGATCGTCGAGGAGGGGCCGGTCGGCACCATCCTCGGCTCGCCCGCCGACCCGTACACCCGGACCCTGCTCGCGAGCGCGCCCGGGCTGCGGCGCTCCGGCGCGGAGACGCGCGCGCCCGTGCCGGTGGGTGAGCCGCTCGTCGAGGTGCGCAACCTGGTCAAGGACTTCCCCCTGCCCCGGGTGAACGGCAGGCGCGGCGTGCTCCGGGCCGTCGACGACGTCAGCTTCACCATCGGGCGCGGCGAGACGCTCGCGCTGGTGGGGGAGTCGGGGTCGGGCAAGTCCACGACGGCCCGGCTGGTGCTGCGGCTGGCCGACCCGACGGCGGGGCAGGTGCTCTTCGACGGCACGGACATCACCAGGGTGACGGGGAAGGACTGGCGGGCGCTGCGGCGCCGGGCACAGCTGGTCTACCAGAACCCCTACGCCTCGCTGGACCCGAAGTTCAGCGTGGAGGAGGTCGTCACCGAGCCGCTGCGCGCCTTCAGGGTGGGGTCGTCGGCGGAGCAGCGGCAGCGGGCCGCCGACCTGGTGCAGAAGGTGGCGCTGCCGGCGTCGGTGCTCGCGCGCCGGCCCGTGGAGCTCTCCGGCGGCCAGCGCCAGCGCGTCGCCATCGCGCGTGCACTGGCGCTGTCACCGGACCTCGTGGTCTGCGACGAGCCGGTGTCCGCGCTCGACGTCTCGGTGCAGGCGAAGGTGCTCGACCTGCTCGCCGAGCTCCAGGCCGAGGCCGGGCTCGCCTACCTGTTCATCTCCCACGATCTCGCGGTGGTGCGCAGGGTCGCGCACCGCGTGGGCGTGATGCGGGACGGCAGACTCTTGGAGCTGCGCCCGACCGACGAGCTGTTCGACGCCCCCGGGGAGGAGTACACCAGAGAACTGCTGGCCGCCATCGCCGGGCGGCGTCGCACCCCGGCGCCGGTGGTGGGCACTCCGTGAGGTTGCCCGCAGACTGCTTGCCGGTGAGCCGGGCAGTGGGTGGCTCGCCAGGTGCACGATGGAGTTGATCTGGCCGACACCGTCGTGGGCACGGGAACCGCCGGCTCGGCGCCGGCGCACACCTTTGCGGAGGTCTACGCGATGTTCCGGCCGATCTTCGGGCCGCGACGGAGGACGTTCGGTGCCCTCCTCGGCCTGGACCCCGTGGTCACGACACTGGAGGAATTCGTGGAGCGCAGCTCAGTCCCCAGCGGGAGCTCCCGGCAGGTGATCGACCGGACCCCCCCTGCGGCACCCGCCGACCGGAAGGCGCAGGTACCGGCATGAGGAACCGTTCCGTGCCGCTGTCGGTGCTCGACCTCGCGCCCGTGCCGGCAGGCGGCACCGCGGCCGATGCGATCCGCAACACGATCGACCTCGCCAGGGCCACCGAGCGCGCCGGGTACCGCCGCTACTGGGTGGCCGAGCACCACCTGGTCACGGGCGTGGCGTCGTCCTCGGCCCCCGTGCTGGTCGCGATGATCGCCGGTGCCACCGAGCGGATCCGGGTCGGGTCCGGCGCGGTGCTCATGCCCCCCGCGCTGCCGCTGGTCGCCGCCGAGCAGATGGGGGAGATCGCCGCGCTGCACCCGGGACGGATCGACCTCGGCCTCGGCCGCTCCGGCCCGGGGCGGCGCCGGTCGCTCTTCCGCCAGGACGGGCCCCCGGCCGCCGACGGCGATCCGCCGCCGCCCTCGGAGGACCGGGTCGTCGACGGCCTGCTGATCCCGGCCCGGCCCCAGGGCGGCGGCCTCCCGCCGCGGATCGCCGTGCTCGCCGAGCTCCTCGGCTTCGATCTGGCCGCCCAGCCGCCGGACTACGCGCAGCAGGTGGCCGACATCCTGTCCTACCTGGACGGCACGGCGATCGCGTCGGACGGTGCACCGCTGCACGTGGCGGCGGCCGACGGCGCGGACCTCGAGGTCTGGATACTCGCCTCCAGCGGGGGTGACAGCGCGCGCACGGCAGGTGTGGAGGCCCTCCCGCTCGCCGCCTCATACCACGTACTCCCGTCCGCCGTGCTGGACTCGATCGAGGCGTACCGGGCGGCGTTCCGTCCCGGGGTGGGTCCGCGGCGGCTGGCGCGGCCCTACGTCGCCGTCTCGGCCGACGTCGTCGTGGCCGACGACGACGCCACCGCCGAGGAGCTCGCCGCGCCGTACGCCCAGTGGGTGCTCGGCATCCGGACCGGCCGCGGCGCGGAACCGTACGTGACCCCGGAACAGGCGAGGGCCAGGACGTGGACGGACGCGGAGCGGGCCGTCGTGGCCGACCGGGTGTCCACGCAGATCGTCGGTTCGCCCGCCACGGTCGCCGGGAAGCTGGAGACGCTGGCGCGCGTCACGGGGGCCGACGAGCTCGTGGTGACGACGATCACCACCGAGCACGCCGACCGGGTGCGCAGCTACGAGCTGCTCGCGAAGGTCTGGAACGCAGGGTGAGCTGCGGTTCCGGCATGAACGGTGATCCTGCGACGTTGGAGTTCACATGACGAGCACCCTGTCCGACCTGGAGCACAGCTGGACCGAATGGCACAGCCTGCGCGAGGAGGAGCTACGCGCTCCGCACGGCTGGTTGAGCCTCACCGCGCTGCACTGGCTCACCCCGGAACCCGCGACGTTCGACGGGATCCCGGGCCTCTGGAGCGCCACCCCGGACGGCGTGGTGATCACCGCCACCGCGGCCGACGACCTCGTGGTCCGCACGGTCCGCGAGCCGCGCCGGATCGACGGGACCGTCACCCTGCACCCCGTGGACGGCCTTCCCGGCACGCTCGTGGAGATGGGCGGAGCGGTGATCGAGGTCGTCCGGCGCACCGACTCGCACGCGATCCGCGTGCGTGACCCCGAGGCCGTCACCCGCACCGCCTTCTCGGGTGTCCCGACCTTCCCGGTGGACGAGCGCTGGGTGCTTCACGCGCGGTTCGAGCCGTACCCGGAGCCGCGTGCGATCACGGTCGACGCCGTGGTGGAGGGCCTCAACCACTACCTGAGCGCGGTGGGTGAGGTGCGGTTCGAGCTCGACGGGCAGGAGCACCGTCTGGTCGCGACGGGGGGCAAGGCCGGTGGCCTGTCGCTGCACTTCCGTGACGCCACCTCCGGTGGCTCCACCTACCCGGGCGGCCGGATCGTGCGCACCGCCGACCCGGCGCCGGACGGCAGCCTGACCCTCGATCTCAACCGCGTGGTCAACCTGCCGTGCGCGTTCACCGACTTCGCCACCTGCCCGCTGCCGCCGGCCGGCAACGTGCTCCCCGTGGCCGTTGAGGCGGGGGAGCGGAACCCGTTGCGGCCGGACAGGGTCTAGACGTTCTAGACCGACCGACGCGCGTGGGTCGCCCGGCAGTGCCCCTCAGGGGCGCTGAGGGCGGCCCACAGCGGTCGGTGGCCCGGACGGGGGCCTAGCTGGACCACGCTCCGCCGGACATCGCCGCTGAGCGGGTGCGGAAGCCCGCGGTGCCGGCCACGATGTCCCGCCGGATCTCGGCCTTGGTGCGACCGGTGGTCGCGACGGTCGGGCCGAGCGCCCTGGCGATCTGCCGGAGCACCGGCACCGTGAACCGGCTGTCGTGGTGGTGCAGGTAGTCGTCCACCTCGCCCGGGGTACCGAGGCGGTTGATCTCGTCGACGTCGGCGGAGATGTCGACGTCGGGCCGCTGCCGGCGCGTGGGAGCGGTGGAACTCGTGGTGGCGGCGTGCGGTGCGCGGCGGAAGACGAGCTCGCCGCGCCCGGCGGCGAGATCGTCCAGCTGCTGCGGGGTGAGGGTCTTCACCATCTCCGTGGCCTGCTGGAGCGCGACGGTGAAGGAGGTCGATCCGGTCGTACCTGTCATGCAGCGCTCCCCTCGAGCCTGCCCGTGAGCTCGGAGACGAAGTCCCGCAGCTCGCGGGTCTGGGCGCGGCCGGTACCACCGAGGATCACCGGCACCCCGTGCTCGGGCGCCGGTCCGTAGACCGACTTGCTGTCCCGGATCGTGGTGGCGAAGGTCGGCACCTCCCGCGCCACGATCCGGCTGATGACGCTGCGCTGCGCCTCGATGGGAGCGCCGTCGTGGTTCTGGACCATGGTGAACACGACTGCGGCGGCCGGGCGCTGCACGGGGTGCTCCGGGGAGAACTCGTTGTACTCCTCGATGAAGGCCCTGATCTTCAGCCCGAGCGAGTCGATCCCGTTGGTCGACAGGTAGTCGGGCTTGGTGGGGATCAGCAGCAGGTCGCTCGCCGCCACGGCGTTCTTGGCGATGAGCCCGAAGTTCGGCGCGCAGTCGATGAGCACGGTGTCGTACTCGGCGAACGCCGGGTGGGCCAGCCCTTCCCGCAGCCGCCCGTGCAGCTCGGCGAAGCGCTTGGGCTCTCCCAGGAGCTCCGCCGCGAGTCCGGTCTCGACGTCGGAGAGGTCGCGGTGCGCGGCGATGAGGCCGAGCGTGCCGCGGCTACGGGCGAGCTTGTCGTGGACCCGTGGTGGCGCCGACACGAGCGGTGCCGGGTTCTGCATCGCCTCCGGCGTGCCGATGTCGTCGAACCAGTGCTTGATGGTTTTGCTCGGCAGCAGGTCGGCCGTCCACTCGCTCTGGGTGAAGAACGAGACGGTCAGGCTGGCCTGCGCATCGAGGTCGACGAGTAGCACCTTCTGGCCACGGGCCGCCAGCCCGGCGCCAAGGTTGGCGGTGAGAGTGGTCTTTCCCACTCCGCCTTTGTGGTTGATGATCGAAATGACCTTCACCGTTCTCCTCCCCGCATCACGCGGCGGGAACGATGCCATACCGCTCGAACCGCCCCGCCCTTAGGTCACTCCGTGTCGCGTCGCCCGTTCGGTGGGCGACGGCGCGATACTCCATACCGACCAGTCCGCTGGTCCGAGCGGAGGCTACGCCAGGAAGCGCGGCCGGGTTCCCGGTGCCAGTGGCCCGCGTTGGCGGGGAACGGGTGGCGCAGGAGACGTTCCCGATCGCCCCGGTGGCCGTCCCGCCGGGCCGGTCCCGGGTGGCCCGCTCCGCGCCGCCGCGAGCCGGGAAGAGCTCGGCACCGGCGTCGCCGTACGGGGCCGATGTCCTGGTGAGAGGCCGCCCGGGCCCGTGGGGGCGCGTCGGCCCGACCCACGTCGGAGAACGGGACCGACATCAGCAGCAGCCCGCCCGCGGGAGCGCAGGTTCAGCCGGCGGCCCCACGGGTCGGCGACGCTCCCCGCGACGCGCCGACCGTCGTCGCCCGGCTCGTCGGGGGCGGGAATCGGACAGGGAAAGCGCCCACCCCGAGGGGCGGCACCCATCGGCCCGCCCCGACGAGCTCGTCCCGCGCCACGCGTAGAGCCGGCTGGTTCGCGGATCCGCAGAACGGCCTCTGCGAAAAACCACCCGGTCGGATGATGGATGCGTCCATCTCGTGGGAACGTATACCCCATACAGGAGCCGGTTCGGCGGAGGTCCACCGAATCCGGCCGCCGCGGGTCACCGTGCTTCGTCGTCGTCCTGCGGGACGACCTCACGCTGCTCGGCCACATCGGCCGGGTCGGCCTCCAACGGGAGCCCGTTGGGGTCGGTCACGGGGTCGATGTCGTCATCGATCGCCTGCAGCTGCTCGGCCACGTCCGCGTCGGGATCCTCGATGCCCATCGTTCACCTCTCGTGCGGTTCGGACGCGCGGAACGGCCTCCGGTTCCGCGCGGCGCTGTCATGGTCCACACCATGGCGCCGCCCATCATGGCCGACCGCGCCGGGGCGCCGCCTCGGCCCACCGGGTCAGGCCGGAGCCGCGGTCTGGGTCGTCTGTGTCAGGATCGCGGCGGCCAGTGGCGAGATCACCGTGCGGTTGACGGTGTGACCCATGCCGGGGATCCGGACCATCCGGGCATGGCCCAGGGTGCGGACGAGGTGACCGGAGTGCGGTGGCGGGTACGCGGGGTCCTCGGGTGCCTCGATCACCAGCGTCGGCACGGTGACGGAGGCCAGCTCGGCGCCCCGCTCCAGGCCGCTGGTGTCCATCAGGGCGTGCGCGACGACCGGGTCGTGCCGGCCGGTGTGGGCGACGACGCGCTCCTCGAGCGCGCGGAACTCCGCGGCGTCGAACGACGTGCCGGAGCCGTTGAGGAGACGCCAGTGCTCCACGCGCCACCGGAGCTCGCCCTCGGCGTCGCGCGGGTCGTCGAGCTCACCCCACATCCGCAGCAGGGCAGGGTCGGGCGCGGGGAGGTCGGGCGCACCGGGGAACGGCAGGGCACCGGTGCAGAACAGGGTTGCCGACGCGAGGCGCCCGGGGTGGTCGAGCAGCATCAGCTGCACGAGCAGGCCGCCCATCGACATGCCGACGACGTGCGCCCGGGGGACCTCGAAGGCGTCCAGCACCGCGATCGCGTCGGAGGCGAGGTCGGTGATCCCGTAGGGCTGCTCGTCGAAGACGGCGGACGAGCGGCCGGTGTCCCGATGGTCGTACCGGATCACGCGGTGCCGTTCCGCGAGCAGGGCGACCAGCGCGTCCGGCCACACGAGCCCGGACGATGCCGCTCCCATCACGAGGAGCAACGGCTCGCCGGGGCGCGGCCCGGTGGGGGCGATGTCCTCGGCCCAGAGGCGGACGTCCGGGGCGACGTCGACGTAGCGTTCCACGGGGTCAGACTGCCTGCCGCCCGTGTTGCGTGTCGAACCGGTACACCCCGGTGGGACGGCCACCCCTGCCGGCCCCGGCGCGAACGCCGGGAGCCAGGGCATGGGAGGTCGCCTCGTGCGTGCTCCGGACCCTCCTGAGGGATCTGGAGCCGCGGTCCTACTTCAGCGCGTCGAGCAGGGCCTGGCGCTGGCGCTCGCCGAGCCCGGCGGCCCGCCGGGACGCGTCGATACCGGTCTGCTCCAGCAGTGCGGAGACCTTCGCCGGTCCGTACCCGGGAAGGCTCTTGAGCAGATCGGCCACCTTGGTCTTGCCGACGATCGTGTCGGACTTCGCGCGATCGAGGACCGCTGGGATGGTCTGCTCCCCGCGGGCGATCGAGTCGCGCAGCTCCTTGCGCGCGGTGCGGGCAGCGGCTGCCTTCTTGAGGGCTTCGGCGCGCTGCTCGGGAGTGAGCGTGGGCAGTGCCATGTCGTGGTTCTCCTCTCCGTGCGGACACCTCGAACCGGATGTCCGCAGGTCATCTTCACTGCTCAGCCTGACAGAACCGCACAACGCCACGCGAATGCCCCCCTCGGTGGGGGCCCTGGCGGGTCCCCCGATCGGGGGGTCTAGCCCTGGTACGGGAGGGGTTCGAGACCTCGCATTCCGGGCCGGCACCGATACAGCGCGCCGGCCCGGTCGTCGGAGGGGTCCGCGCCCTGTGCCGACGTGGTGATCCACAGCTCGTCCAGGCCGGGCCCGCCGAAGGTGCACGCCGTCGGGTGCGTGGTGGGCACCCGCACGATGACGTCGAGAGCGCCGTCGGGGGTGTAGCGGTGCACGGCCGAGCCGCCGTAGAGGGCCACCCACACCCCGCCGTCCGCGTCGACGGTGAGCCCGTCCGGGAGGCCGCCCTCGACCGCGACGAACTGCCTGCGGCCCGTCACGGAAGGAACGTCGAGGTCGACGGTGAGCACGTCCACCGTGCCGGTGCCCGAGTCGACGTAGTACGCGTGCGACCCGTCGGGCGACCAGCACAGCCCGTTGGAGATCGTCAGTCCGGTGAGCATGGTGGCCACCGACCCGTCGGGGGCGAGCCGGTACAGCTCACCCCGGCCCGGTGCGGCGTCGACCTCCATCGAGCCGCACCAGAAACCACCGGCGGGATCGCAGGCCCCGTCGTTCATCCTGACCGAGGGGTCGGTCCACAGCTCGCCCAGCGGGCGGGCGACCGACGTGCCGTCGTCGTCGAGCAGCCCGAAGCCGCGGGCCAGCCCGACCACCCAGCCGCCCTGCGTGCGGGGCCGCAGCGCCGCGAGCAGGTCGCCCGTGTGCCGGCGCCGGACGGTGTCGGCACGGTCCACCGCGATCAGGTCGCCGCGGTGCATGTCCACCGACAGCAGCTCGCCGGAGCGGGCGTCCCACACCGGTCCCTCACCGTGCTCGGCGACGGCAGGTGTCACCTGTTCGGCTTCGATCTCCGCAATCGTCTCGCTCACCCGGGCTCCCTTGCTTCGGCGTCGTACCCCGGCGCCCAGTACATCACCGAGGTGGGTACCGGGCGCCGGTGCCGGGCCTCAGACGGTGGCGTTCTCCGCGTGGCTGTCCTGCTTCGTGGCGGTGCCCTCCTGGGTCCGGGCGGGTGCCGGCTCCTCGGGCTCCCCGTCGTCGAGCATCGTGGCCTCGTCGAACGGCTCCTTGCCGCTCAGCACACGGTCGGCCCGCTCCCGGTCGAACTCGCCGACCCAGTTGCCGATCAGCACGGTGGCCACCGCGTTGCCTGCGAAGTTGGTGACGGCGCGGGCCTCCGACATGAACCGGTCGATCCCGACGATGAGACCGACGCCGTCGACCAGGTCCGGCCGGTGCGAGGCCAGGCCACCCGCGAGCGTGGCGAGCCCGGCACCGGAGACGCCTGCCGCACCCTTGGAGGCGATGATCATGAACAGCAGCAGCGCGATCTGCTCACCGATCGACATCGGCCTGCCGAGCGCGTCGGCGATGAAGAGCGACGCCATCGTCAGGTAGATCGCGGTGCCGTCGAGGTTGAACG
Source organism: Pseudonocardia xinjiangensis (assembly GCF_050948425.1). NCBI lineage: Bacteria > Bacillati > Actinomycetota > Actinomycetes > Pseudonocardiales > Pseudonocardiaceae > Pseudonocardia > Pseudonocardia xinjiangensis. The sequence continues at coordinate 1,415,557 of NZ_CP192009.1, forward strand.
AGTAGCCGGTGGGGACCGTGATGCCGACGACGGGACGGGAGATGCCGACGTGCTCCATCTTGGCGATCAGGCGCGGCAGAGCCGACTCCGACGACGACGTGGAGACGATGAGCAGGAACTCCCTGCCCAGGTAGCGCAGCAGCGAGAAGATGTTGATCCCGGCGCCGAGCCGCAGCACCAGCCCGAGCACGCCGAACACGAAGATCGCGCAGGTCAGGTAGAAGGCCGCCATCATCTGGAACAGTGCGATGACTGCCGACCAGCCGGTCTCGCCGACCACTGCGGCGATCGCGCCGAACGCTCCGATCGGGGCCGCCCACATGACCATCGCGAGCACCCGGAAGACGAGTCGCTCGACGTGCTTCACACCGCGCAGGATCGGCTCGCCTGCGCGCCCGAGTGCCTGCACGCCGAAGCCGACCAGCAACGCGACGAACAGCGTCGAGAGCACGCTGTCGCCCACCAGTGGCGAGAACAGCGTGGTCGGGATGATCCCGAGGAGGAAGTCGGTGAGCGACTCGGCCTCGGGCGCCGTGTAGTGCGCGGCGCCCGCGAGCTGGAGCCCGCTGCCGGGCTGGAGGATGTTGCCGACGACCAGGCCGATCGCCAGTGCGAACGTGGACATCGCGAGGAAGTAGGCCAGCGCCAGTCCGCCGACCCGGCCCACCGTGGCGGCCTTACGGATGGACCCGATGCCCAGCACGATCGTGCAGAAGATGACGGGGGAGATCATCATCTTGATCAGGTTCACGAAGGCCGTGCCGACGGGCTTGAGGTCCTTGCCCAGCCCGGGCGAGACGAGACCGACGATCACGCCCAGTACCACCGCGGCGATCACGGCGATGTAGAGGTAGTGGGTCCGGTCCTTCTTCTTGTGCGGTGTTTCGGTGGTAGCTGACACAGGTCCTCCGGTGGGCCGACGACGACGGCGGGCGTTGCGCGGATACCGATGCACCGGCAACCATCGCGGCGAGCATGGAGGGCGACGTGGTGACCATCACCATTTCGTTCATTTCGTACGACGGGCGGTGACGACGGTGGCCGGGCGACCGAGCAGGTGGAGCCTGGCGGGGCAGCTGTTCGCGCTGCAGGCGGCGATCGTGGTGATCGTGCTGACCGGCGTCGCTGTTGCCGCCTACCTGCAGTTCGACGAGACGAACCGCGACTCGACCGCCGAGGAGATGCTCGGCGTGGCACACACCCTCGCCGCGTCGCCCGACGTGCGGGCGGCCCTGCACGCCCCCGACCCCGTGGCCGTGCTGCAACCGCTCGCCGAGCGCGTCCGCACCGACACGGCCACCGACTTCGTCGTGGTCATGCGCGCTGACGGCATCCGGCTGTCGCACCCCAACCCGGCGGAGATCGGGCGCGTCTTCCAGGGGACGATCGCGCCGGCGCTCCGTGGCGACCAGCACTTCACCGAGACCTACACGGGCACGCTCGGGCCGTCGGTGCGGGCGGTCGTCCCCGTCCTGGACGGCGGGCGGGTGGTGGGCCTGGTGTCGGTTGGCCGCACCGTCGAGGCGGTGTCGCGGGAGCTGGAGCGCCAGACGCCGCTGTTCGCCGGTGCCGCGGTCGTCGCCCTGCTGCTGGCCGCCGGCGGGTCCTGGCTGGTGAGCCGATGGCTGCGGCGCAGCACGCACGACCTCGGGCCGGCCGAGCTGGCCCGCATGTACGAGTACTACGACGCGGTGCTGCACGCGGTGCGTGAGGGGCTGCTGCTCCTGGACCGCTCCGGGCGGATCCAGCTGGTCAACGACGAGGCGCGGCGGCTGCTGGCGCTGGCGCCAGACGTGCAGGGCCGCCGGGTCGACGAGGTAGGACTGCCCGCCGAGCTCGGGGCCGCGCTGGCGGGCGGCGAGGCGCGTGACGACGAGATCCACCTGACCGCCGACAGGATCGTGGTGGTGAGCCAGGGAGCTGCCCGGTGGGCCGGCAGGCACCTCGGGACGGTGGTGACGTTGCGCGACCACACGGAGCTGCGCGCGCTGGTCAGCGAGCTGCAGACGATCCGTGGCTTCGCCGACTCGCTCAACGCCCAGGCCCACGAGGCGGCCAACCAGCTGCACACAGTGATCTCGCTGATCGAGCTCGGACGGGCGGACGACGCCCTCGAGTTCGCGACCACCGAGCTCGCCGTGTCCCAGCAGCTCACCGACGCCGTGCTGGCCGGGATCGCCGTGCCGGAGCTGGCGGCCCTCGTGGTCGGCAAGGCGGCGGAGGCGGGGGAGCGGGGCGTCGCGCTGCAGGTGGCGGAGGGGACCTTCGTCCCGGCGGGCGTCGCCGATCCGCGCGATCTCGTCACGATCGTCGGCAACCTGCTCGACAACGCGATCGACGCCGCCGAGGACGCCCCGGCGCCGCGCTGGGTCCGGATCTCCGGTGGGGTCGCCGACGACGCCGTGGAGCTGAGGGTGGCCGACAGCGGCCCCGGGATCGCGGCCGCCGACGCCGAGCGGGCGTTCGCGCGGGGCTGGAGCACGAAGCCGCACGACGGGCTGGGCCGCGGTCTCGGGCTCGCCCTCGCGAGGCAGGCGGCCCGGCGCCACGGCGGGTGGGTGGAGCTGGACGTCGCGGCCGACGGGAGCGCTACCGGTACCCGTGGCGCGGAGTTCGCCGTGCGCCTGCCGTTGGTGCGGGCATGATCCGCACGCTGATCGTCGAGGACGACCCGATCGCCGCCGCGGCCCACGCCAGCTACGTGGGCCGCGTCCACGGCTTCGAGGTGACGGGGAGCGCGGGCTCGGGCGCCGAGGCACTGCGGATGCTGAGCGCCCGGGCGGTCGACCTCGTCCTGCTGGACGTCCACCTGCCCGACACCAGCGGGCTGGAGGTGCTGCGCCGGATGCGGGCGGCGGGCCACACCACCGACGTCATCATGGTCACGCGCGCGCGGGACCTCGCCGTCGTGCAGGCGGCGATCTCCTTCGGCGCAACGCAGTACCTGGTGAAGCCGTTCACGTTCAGCGCGGTGCGCACGAAGCTGGAGGGCTACCTCGGGTACCGGTCGCGGCTGGGCAGCGGCCCGATGGTCGCCCAGGAGGACGTGGACGACCTCTTCCGTACGTTGCGGGCGCCCGTCGAGGCCGGTGGCCTTCCCAAGGGCGTGAGCCGGGAGTCCCTCGACGCCGTGGCCCGCACGCTGGCCGGCGCCGGGGGCACGGGGCTCACCGCGGCCGAGGTGGCCGCGACGCTCGGGACGTCCCGCGTGACGGCGCGGCGCTACCTGGAGTACCTGGCCGAGACGGGGCTCGTCGAGCGGCACTCCCGCTACGGGGGCACCGGTCGTCCGCAGGCGGAGTACCGCTGGCGCCCCGCCGGCACGCCGGGAACGCCGGCCGTGCCCGGCGAGGCGGCACCCTGACCACTGCCGCGCCGACGGGTCAGCCGCAGGCCTGGGTGAGCGACTCCGGCTGCGCGGAGTCCGGAGCCGCCGCAGTGGTGGTGGGGCTCTTGCTGCCGCTGCTCGACCGGCTCTTGGTCGTGGTCGGGGCGGCCGCGAGGGTGGGCGCCGCGCTCGGAGCGGGCGGCGGCGGGGGCCGGTTGATCGAGTTCTGCACGACCTCGCGCATGTACTCGAAGTCCGGGGAGAGGGTGTCGAACTTGCCGCTCTTCGAGTTCGGGTCGGGCAGGTTCGGGTCGAACGACACGCTCTCCAGCGACACGTTGCCCCCGCCGGCGAGCTTCACCAGCGCCGGCAGCACCTGCTGCGGGATGTTGGTGGACACGTTGCGCGTGGCGACCGCGGCGATGGCCTGGAAGTTCGTGAGGACGTCGGTGGGGCTCTTCTGCTGGAGGAGGTTGCTGAGCAGGCAGCGCTGGCGGCCCATCCGGCTGTAGTCGTCGGAGTTGCGCCGCGACCGCGCGAACCACAGCGCCTGCTCGCCGTCGAGGTGCTGCACGCCTGCCGGGACGTAGCCGTCGGGTTTGACGTGGCGGCCGTCGGGCAGGACACCGCCGATCGGCAGTGGTTCCGGGCCGACGTCGACGGTGATGCCGCCGACGGCGTCGATGATCGAGGCGAAGCCGGCCATGTTGACCTCGACGTAGTAGTCCAGCTGCAGCCCGAGCATGTACGAGACGGTCTGGTTCAGCATGTTCAGCCCGGGGTCGGCGGTCGGACCGGACGGGGCGAGGGCCGGGTACTCGAGGGCGTAGGCGTACACCGCGTTGAGGAGGTAGTTGCCCGACAGGGGATCGGCCTTGTCGAAGAAGCCCTTGGGGAACTTCTCCGCCATGGGCGACCCCGGCGGGAACTGGGCGTGGCCGATGTTGCGGGGCAGCGAGAAGAGCGTGGTGCGGCTGGTACGCGTGTCGACGCTCGCCACCATCATGGTGTCGGTGCGGGTACCGGCGCGGTCCGGTCCGGCGTCGCTCCCGACCAGCAGGATGTTGAGCCGCGGCTTGGCGATGGCCTCCGCCGCGGCGGTGCCGCCACCGCCGGCGAACAGCGAGTCGAGCAGGTTGCGCTGCGAGTTGGCCAGGTTGGCCCCGAAGCCGAACGGTGCAGCGACGGTCAGACAGAGGGCGGTGACCACGACGACACCGAGCACCTGCGGGCCCACGCCCAGCTTCCTGGGGCGGGCCAGCAGGTAGGTGTGGACGATGACGGCCATCCAGGCCAGCGCGGCCACGATGCAGCCGACCACGACGACCGTCAGCACGCGGGTGGAGAGCAGGTTCTCGAGGAGCTCGGCGCGGCGTGCGCTCAGCCCGAGCGCCACGAGGGCGACGAGGAGCAGCAGGAACACGCCGAGGATCAGGGCGCCGGTGCGCTGCCTGCGGAGAATGAGGTGGCCCGAGCCCGGGGCCACGGTGGCCGCGGCCGTGGCGAGCAGGGCCCGCCCGAGCGTGCGCGGCTGGCGGGCGGAGCTGCCCCGGCGCTGCGCCGCACGGGCCCGGGTGGCGCCGCCTGCCGGGACCCTCGTCGGGGGGACCCTCGGCGAGCCGGTCCTCGCCGGGGAGTCCGCCGCAGCGGCGCGCGCCCTCGTAGCGGGGATCATCGTGGTGTCGGACTTCATGGTCGGCGTCGACCGGGCCGCCTTCGTGGCGGCGCCTGCCCGTCCGGTGGGGGTCCGCGGGCCGGGAGTCCGGGACGGAGACGTCGGTGAGGGAGCTTTGACGGGGGGCGCTGCCGGTCTGCGGGGCGGCACCCGCGGCACGGGTCGGGTCGGCACTTCGGGCTCATCGGGCCGCTGCGGCCGCACCGGACGGGCGGGGCCGTCCGCGGGGCGTGTCACCCGGCCGGGTGGCTCCGGCTTCCGGGGCGGGAGCGCCGACTGCTCGCGTTCGCTGCGCCGTGACCACGGCTGCTGGGGGGGCATTGCGCGTCCTCCGCCCCCGGGAGTGCGCCGGCCGTCGTCATTCACCGTGCCCACTCCCTGCATCCGTACGAATAGGGAACAACCAGGACTCGCCGGTGAGCCCGCCGGAGCCTACTGGTAGTGACGAAACGCTCCGCGGCGCACCTCGCAAGGCGGGAATTGGGCCAGTTCATCCCCCGTTCTGGTGAGATTTCCGGTCGCTCCGGTACTCCATCCGGCGGGCGGCGCGAGTCGGACGGCAAGTCCGACAATGCCGCACGGACGGACCGGAACATCTCACGACGATACTTATCGGATTACGGGTCGGAGCACCGGCCGGTCCTCGTCGCCCTCTCCGGCTCGTCCGGCTTGACCCCGTGACCTCTCCCGCGCTGCACTGACCCCGTGCCCGATCAGCCCAGCAGCGTGGCGGCCGTCGTCCTGGCCGGGGGCAGCGGCACCCGTGTCGGGGGCGCCGGCAACAAGGTGTTCCTGCCCGTCGCGGGACGCACCATGATCACGCTGTCCCTCGCCACCTTCTCGGCTCTGCCCGAGATCGGCCCGGTCGTCCTCGTCGTGCGCCGGGAGGACGCCGACCTCGCCGCCGGCGTGCTCGACCGCGAGCTCGGCCACGAGGTGGAGGTCGTGACCGGCGGATCGACCCGGCAGGAGTCCGAGCTCGCGGCCCTGCGGCAACTGGCGGACCGGATCCACGCCGGGAGCATCGACACGGTGCTCATCCACGACGGCGCCCGGCCGTTCGCCGGCCCCGCGCTCGTCCGGGAGGTGCTGCGGGTGGCGCGTGAGAGCGGCGGAGCGGTGCCGGGGCTCCCGCGCGACGACCTCGCGGCGGAAGGTCCGGGTGGCAGCGGGATCGCGGGGCCGGCGCCGGCGGGCCTCGTGGCGGTGCAGACGCCGCAGGGCTTCTCCGCGGCGCCGTTGCTCGCGGCCTACGAGCAGGCCGCCCGCGAGGGCTTCGCCGGCACCGACACCGCGTCCTGCATCCAGCGCTTCGCCCCGTCGGTGCCGATCCGGTGGGTCGCTGGCGAGGCGCGCAACTTCAAGATCACCTACCCGCACGACCTCGTCGTCGCGGATGAGATGGCGCGCCGTACCCGGAAGGTGTGACGGTCGTCCTGTCCCAGGTTGTTCGCTGCGCGAACGGGTACTCGCTGACGGGACCCGAATCTCGGGTCGGGGCAGCAGGAGGTATGGGGTGCGTTTCGACGGCGCGCAGGTGTCGGTTGAGGTCCGGGGGTCGCGGCTCTCGGTGGTGCGGATGGCGGGGGTGCTCGACCAGGTGACGGTGGCCCGGCTGGCCACCGTGGCTGCCGCGCAGATGGCCCGCTGCACGGGTCACATCGTGGTCGACCTGGGTGAGGTGCGCTTCTTCGGTACGGACGACCTCGAGGCGCTCGTCACCGTCGACGAAGCGGCGAGCGCTGCCGGACTGCGGCTGCATCTCGCCGGGATCGCGGGGCGCGAAGGCATGCTGCCCGCCGGCATCGCCGCGGCACTCGCCCGGTTCTCGATGTTCCCGACGGTGGAGCACGCCGAGCGTGAGCTGATCGGCCGGGTGCCCGCCGTGGCCACCACGAGCAGCCCGCGCAGCAGCTCCGTCTGGCCCTGCTCGCCACTCGTCGTCACCGACGGGGTCCGCGGCGCCCGGGCCGGGACGGTCCGCAGCGGCGGCTGACCCGGGAGCACGGGACAGGTTTGTCGACCGCTGTGCGGGTACCTCGTCGGAGCAGAGGATCTCTTCGACGAGGAGGAACCATGGCCACTGGTGAGACCGGCTTCGACGACGTCACCTTCGACCTGATCTCCGTGCAGTACCACTCGCTGAAGGCGGGTCACGACTACGGCCAGTACGTCCGTGACGCCGACAACGCCGGGCGGGACGACATCGCCGGCTTCTTCCGCCAGGTGATGAAGGAGGACTCGGACCGCGCAGCCCGCTGTCACGAGTTCCTCAAGGAGCTCAGCGGGACGACGGAGTCGGGCCCCGCCGTCACCTGACCATCTCGCGGGCACTCGCCCGGCGTGCGGTCAGGGCAGCTGGGCGAGTGCGCGGGAGATGGCCCGCGCGCTGGTGCGCACCAGCGGCGCCAGCGTGTGGGGCTGCGCGCTCCCGTGCCGGACGACGAGCGAGACCGCCGCCACGACGTTGCCGCGCGCGTCATGGACGGGAGCGCCCACCGACAGCGCGTCCATCGTCACCTGCCGGTCGCTCACCGAGAACCCGGACTTCCGGATGTCGGCGAGCATGCGACGCAGCACGGCGGGGTCGGTGACGGTGAGCGGCGTGAACCGGTCGAACGGGCCGGCCAGCACCTCCTCCTGCGTCTCGGGAGGTGCGTGGGCGAGCAGCACCAGTCCGACGCCGGTGGCGGTGAGCGCGAACCGGGCCCCGACGCGGGTGAGGACCGGGACCGCGCCGGTGCCCGCGATGCGCTCCACGAACACCAGCTCGCTGCCCTCCCGCACCGCGAGCTGCACGTTCTCCCGCGTGATCTGCGACAGGTCCTCGAGGAACGGCAGCGCGCGCTCGCGCAGGCCCTGGCCGCGCGGGGCCAGCGCTCCCACCTCCCACAGGCGTAGCCCGACGCGGTAGGCCCCGTCGTCGCCGCGCTCCAGCGCGCCCCAGTCCACGAGGCCGGCCAGCAGCCGGTGGACGGTGGAGACGGGAAGGCGGGTGCGCCGAGCCAGCTCGCTCAACGTCATGGCGGGGTGGTCGGCGGAGAAGGCACCGAGGATCTGCAGCGCGCGCGCCAGCACCGGGCCGGTGCCCGCGGCGCGGGACGCGGTCATCGGACGCTCCGAGGTCTGCTGCGCGGGATCATGCCGATCGTGTGGCGCGGACACTACCGGGTCCGGTGACGTTCGGACCCCCGCCGTGCCGCCCCGGAAACAGCCGGTCGTCGCGGGTCGGTGGAACCGCACATAGGTCACGAATACCCTCCTCGGCAACGGGGGAGGATCCATGGACACCATCCACCACGAGGTGTGGATCAATGCCGACCGCAAGTCGGTCTTCGAGGCGATCACCGCCAAGGACGGCCTCGACGCCTGGTGGGGGAGAGCCGTGGCAGCGGTGCCGGAGATCGGGTCGCTCGTCGAGTTCGACCACGGCCTCGGCGACCTGCTGCGGATGCGGATCACGGATCTCGTTCCCGGTGAGCGGGTGGCGTGGGAGTGCGTCTCCGCCTTCTCCGATCCCACGAACCCGGCGTCCGACTGGCTGGGCCACCGGCTCTCCTTCGAGCTGCGCACCGAGCGGCGCGACGGCGTCGGCCGCTTGCTCGAGCCGCTCGTCACGGGCGAGGAGTTCACCGTCCTGGAGTTCCGCCATGCGGGCTGGGCGACGGACTCCCGCTGGTACGCCTTCTGCAACTGCGCCTGGGGCGAGACGCTCGGTGGCGGCCTCAAGAACCACTGCGAGGCGGCATCAGGGTGATGGAGCCACAACACGCCGAGAACCGGTAACGATGGTTGAGAGCGGACGATCTTCCAGTGCCCCCGTCACAGTGGAGATCACATGTCCGTCCCACAACCCCCGTCCGGCCGTCTGATCCGCGCTGAGCCGCGATGGCACCGGCGCTGCAGGTCGTACTGGATCGCGGCAGGCACGGCCGCGCTGCTCCTGGCTGCGGGCTGCGGTGGCGCTGCCGTCAAGCCGGCGGCCGACATCGAGGCCGTTGCCTCGACCAGCACGACCGCGGTACGCGCGCCGGTTCCGCTCGCGGCCGTCCCCACGACCACGGCACCACCGACGACCACGGCGAGTCCCACCACCGCTCCGCCCGCGCCGGTCTCGCCACCCCAGGTGCAGCGCGCGTCCGTGCCGCAGCCGAAGCCGGAACCCCGGCCCGCGGCCCAGCCCCAGCCCGCGCCCCAGCCGAAGCCCCAGCCCAAACCCGAGCCGAAGCCGGTGGCGAAGCCGAAGCCCGCGCCATCGGGCTGCGACTCCAACTACAGCGGATGCGTGCCGATCGCCAGCGACGTCGACTGCGCTGGCGGCTCCGGCAACGGCCCGGAGTACGTGAGCGGCCCGATCCGGGTGGTCGGCGACGACCACTACGGCCTGGACAACGACAAGGACGGAACGGCCTGCGAGTAACCCCTGGCCGCGCGCCCGGTTCAGGAAAGCCACTTTGCTGCCCTCTGCGGGCCTGAAAGTGGCTTTCCTGAACTTCGCGGGCGAGTCGGGGCTCGGGTCTCGTGGTACTCCGCCTCCATGACCGACCAGCGGGAGCGGCTCGCGACGTACCGGGCCAAGCGCGACTTCGCGGCCACACCCGAGCCGGCGGGGTCGGAGGCCGCGGCCGGGTCCGGGCGGTTCGTGGTGCAGCGCCACCGGGCCAGCCGCCTGCACTACGACCTGCGGCTCGAGGTGGACGGCGTGCTGGCGAGCTGGGCCGTGCCGAGGGGGCCCACGCTCGACCCGAAGTCCCGCCAGATGGCCGTGCACGTGGAGGACCACCCGGTCGAGTACTTCGACTTCGAGGGCGTGATCCCGCGGGGCGAGTACGGCGGCGGCGACGTCATCGTGTGGGACTGGGGGAGCTGGCAGCCGTCCGGCACCGACGACCCGGCGACGGCCATCGAGCGCGGTGAGCTGCACTTCGACCTGCAGGGCGAGAAGCTCGCCGGGCGGTTCGTGCTGGTCCGGAGGGAGGAGGGCAGGCCGGGCAAGGAGCAGCGGCTCCTGCTCCACAAGAACGACGACCACGCGCGACCGGGCTGGGACCCGGAGGACCATCCGCGCTCGGTCAAGAGCGGGCGGACGAACGACGAGGTGGCGGCCGCGCCCGACACGCTGTGGCGCAGCGACCTGCCGCCCGGCGAGGCCGCGGTCCGGCTGGGCCGGGAGCCGCGGTCCTGGGACCCCCCGACGCCGGACGAGCTCGCCGCGCTCGACGCCATCGGCCGTGCGGGCCGGTGGGAGGTCCAGGGCCTCGAGGTCAAGGTGACGAATCTCGACAAGGTGCTGTTCCCCGCGCGCGACGGCGAGAGCCCGGTGACGAAGCGCGACTTCATCCGCTACCACGCGCAGATCGCGCCGTACCTGCTCCCGTACCTCTTCGACCGCCCCGTGAACCTGCACCGCTACCCCGACGGTGTCGGCCGGCCCGGGTTCTGGCACAAGGAGGTGCCCACCCACGCGCCGGAGTGGCTGACGCAGTGGCGCAACGAGGAGGCGGGCCCCGGCGAGACGGAGTGCTACGCCGTGGTCGACAGCATGGCGGCGCTGGTCTGGATGGCGAACTTCGCCGCGGTGGAGCTGAACCCGTGGACGTCCCGGCTGCCTGAGGTCCACCAGCCGACCTGGGCGTTGATCGACATCGACCCCGGCGACCGCACGGACTTCGCCGAGATCCTGGTGCTCGCCCGGCTCTACCGCACCGCGCTCGACCACCTGGGCGTCGCCGCTGCCCCGAAGGTCACGGGCAAGCGCGGGGTGCAGATCTGGGTGCCGGTCGCCGACGGCTACACGTTCGCCGACACCAGGGAGTGGGTGGAGAAGGTGTCGCGTGCGATCGGCCGGACCGTGCCCGAGCTGGTGAGCTGGGAGTGGCACAAGGACCGGCGGGACGGGCTCGCGCGCCTGGACTACACGCAGAACGCGATCAACAAGACGCTGGTCGCGCCGTTCAGCGCCCGGCCTGCCGCCGGGGCGCCGGTGTCGGTCCCCCTCCGCTGGGACGAGCTCGACGACCCCGGCCTGCGGCCGGACCGGTGGACGGTCCGCACCGTGGTCGACCGGGTGCAGCGCGACGGTGATCCGCTCGCCCCGTTGATCGGCCGTGCCCAGCGGCTGCCGACCCTCTAGGCAGTAGCGTCCTGTGGTGATGACCGGTATCCGGGACCGCGCGGTCGGGGCGCTGGCCGGCCTGGCGCTGGGTGACGCGCTGGGCATGCCGACGCAGTCGATGTCCCGCCGACGGATCGCCGAGCGCTACGGCCCGGTCACCGGGCTGCTCGACGCTGCTCCCGACCAGCCGATCGCCCCCGGCCTCCCCGCCGGGACGGTCACCGACGACACCGAGCAGGCGTTGTTGCTCGCCCGGCTCCTCATCGACGGTGCGGGGCACGTGGATGCCGTCGCCTTCGCCGAGGCGCTGAGCCGGTGGGAGGAGGAGATGGTCCGGCGCGGGTCGGCCGACCTGCTCGGACCGTCGACGAGACGGGCGCTCCAGCGCCTGCACGCCGGCGAGCCGCCGGAGGAGAGCGGCCGCGACGGCACGACCAACGGGGCCGCGATGCGCGTCGCGCCCGTCGGGATCGCGGTGCCGGTCGGGGACGCGTTGCTGGACGCGGTGGTGGCGGCCGGCCGGGTCACCCACAACACCGGGATCGGGATCGCCGCGGCCGCCGCCGTGGCCGCCGCGGTCTCCGCGGGGGTGGCCGGGGCGGCGCAGGCCGACGCCCTCGACGAGGCCGAGCGCGCCGCGACGGCAGGCGCGCAGCGAGGCCACTGGCGGGCGGGCGCGGACGTCGGCGCGCGGATCCGCTGGGTGCGGGGCTGGGTGCGGGGCATGGGACGCGCGGCGCTCACCGACGCCGTCGTCGACGTGGTCGGCACCTCCGTCGCGGCGCAGGAGTCGGTGGTCGCGGCGTTCGCGCTGGTGGAGGCCCTGGGCTCGGATCCGCTGGACGCCCTCACGGTCGCGGCGGGGCTCGGGGGCGACACCGACACCATCGCCGCGATCTGCGGGGCGGTGCTGGGCGCGCACCACGGCGTGGCCGGGCTGCCCGCCGACATGCTCGGGACCGTCTGCCGCGTGAACCGCCTGGATCTGGCGCCCGTCGCGGACGGGTTGCTGGCGCTGCGCCACCGTGCGGAAGGCGGCGGGGCGGGAGGTGCCGGTGGCGGGGCGGTCTGACCGGGGCGCACCGGCCCCGGGGCGGCTGGTGCACACCGGTCAGGTGGTGTTGGACCTGGTGATGCGGGTGCCGGGGCTGCCGCCCGTCGGTGGCGACGTGCTGGCCTCGGCCGTCGACCTGCTGCCCGGCGGGGGGTTCAACGTGATGGCCGCCGCGGCCCGGGCCGGCGCGCCGGTCGTCTACGCCGGCGGTCACGGCAGCGGGCGGTTCGGCGACACGGTCCGCGCCGCGCTGGCCCGCGAGGGCATCGTGGCCGCGCAGCCGGTCTCGACGGCGTCCGACACCGGCGTCTGCGTGGTGCTGGTCGACGACGACGGCGAACGGACCTTCGTCACCGGGAGCGGCGTCGAGACGGAGATCGAGCCGTCGGCACTGGCCGCGCTGGCGGTGACACCCGCCGACCTGGTGTACGTCAGCGGCTACAGCCTGCTCGTGCCGCCGAAGCTGCACGCCCTGCTCGGGTGGCTCGAGTCCCTCGACGACCCGGCCGTGCTGGTCGATCCCGGGCCGCTGGCGGCGCAGGTGGACGGCGCGGCCCTGGGCCGGCTGCTCGCCCGCACGACGATCCTCAGTGTCAACGCCCGGGAGGCCCGCGCCCTCTCCGGGGCCGACGACCTCGCCACCGCCTCGGCGGTGCTCGCGCGGCGGCTCGCCGCGCCTGCCGCGGTGGTGGTGCGCGACGGCGCCGCCGGCTGCCTGCTCACCCGGGACGGGCGCAGCGAGCGGATCCCCGGTTTCGCCGTGGCGGCGCTCGACACGACCGGAGCGGGCGATGCGCACTGCGGCGTGCTGGCCGCCGAGCTACTGCGCGGTGCCGGCCTGCACACGGCCGCGGTGCGCGCCAACGCCGCCGCGGCACTGGCGGTGGCGCGGCGGGGCCCCGCGACCGCGCCCACCCGCGCCGAGGTGGACGCGGTGCTGGCGGCGGCAGGGGGCTGACGCGGCAACCACCCCGTCAGCGAGCCTGCAGGCCGGCGGGATGCTGCGAGCTCTGGGGGGCGGGCGGAGGGGATCCGCGTCGCCGGCGAGCCCGGAGTCGTCGAGCCGCGGCGAGCAGGCGAACGGCCAGCCCGGCGACGAACCGGGCACGGGCCCGCATCCGGCGGACGCGGCCGAGGAGGCCGGGATCCGACCGGCGGACACCGGCGGCGAGAACCCGGCGTCCGGGAGCGGCCGCGACGGCGGGGGTGAGCATGACGAGATCGGTTCCGCCCCGGCTGTCGGTGCCCCGACGGATGTCGACGACGTCCATGCAGCTGCGCACCATCTGGAGCCCGCGGCCGCGGTAGCCGGGGTCGGCCGGGGGCGAGCGCCACCGGCCGCTGTCCTGCACCACGATCCGGACCCGGCGCTCGCGGCCGTCGGGAACCAGCGTCGCGGTGAGGACGACCTGGCCGTCGACCCCGGGCGCGTAGGCGTGGTCGACGACGTTCGCCACGGCCTCGTGCACGGCCAGGACGACGTCGTCGACGGCGTCATCTGGCCACTGGTGGACCTCCAGCCAACCCCGCACACGTCGTCGGACGAGCGACGGCGTGGCGGGCTCGGCGGGCAGCCGCAGGGTGAGCGCATCGGCACCAGGCAATGGTGCAGCCCTCCGCCGGCCCCTTCGGCCGGTCGGACCACCGTCGTCGCCTGGTAATTCCGTCACCGAACGTGCTGTTCCCGCCCGGCGGATGTTTACACACAGGGGAGGTTCAGCCCAGCGGTGGTGTGTGCACGCACGCGTGCCCGGACCCGTCCGATCGCACGGTGATCTCGGTGTCCACCGCGGTCAGGGTCAGGATCCGGGCGATGTGCGGGGTGGGGTTGGTGAGGACGATGCGGCTGCCCGTGGCGCGCAGGTCGCCGTCGATGTCGACGAACGCGCGCAGCCCTCGCGCGTCCACGAAGCGCAGTTCGGACAGGTCGATCTCGACCAGTTCGGGCCGCGTTCCGGACAGCTCGCCCACCGCGTCGGCGAGCAGGCCGACGGTGGAGATGTCGAGCTCTCCGCCGAGGTGGACGCGGAGGTGCGGTGACGTGCCGTCCCGGGTGACCGTTACCTCGACGTCCAGGGTCGCCGGGCGCGCGGACACGCAGGAGGCCGAGCTGTCCACGTCGGTCACCGATGCTCCCTCCGGGAGGGTCGCCTGTGCGCGGCCGAGGGCCGGGGACAGGGGATGGTCGGCTGTGGACTCAACCGGGGTGCGAATCGTAGGACGGCGGAGAACGCACTGCAACGGCGCCACCGGCGTCCGCGAAGACTTCCTCTGTCGTCAGCTCGATAGGATCTGTATCAATGACTGGAAATCTCGGGGGAGGTGTCCATGGGTGTGGGTCGGCTCGACGACGAGGACTATCCGGCGGTGGCGATGGGCCAGGCTGCGGAGCTGCTCGAGGTGCAGCCGGCCTTCCTGCGCAGCCTCGACGCCGCGGGGGTGCTGAAACCGCAGCGGTCGGGTGGCGGCCACCGGCGCTACTCGCGCCGCCAGCTGGTGCTCGCCGCGCGGATGCGGACCCTGTTCGACGAAGGGCTGACGCTGGACGCGGCCGCCCGGATCGTGGAGCTGCAGGACGGTCTCGACACCGCGCGGGACCGGATCGCCGAGCTCGAGCGGCAGGTCGCGCGCCTGACGGAGCAGCGCAACGGCCGGGGGCAGGGCGCCGAGGAGTACGCGGAGGACGGCCGCCGGTCGAACGGCACCTCGTGACGGTCGCCGCCGGCACGTCCGGTCCCTGTCGTTCGGGCTGCCCTGTCGTTCAGGCGGCGGTGCGCACGGGGGCGGGCCGGGTGGTCGACGGTGGGGCGTCCGCGCCGTGCTGCGCGCGACCGCGGCCGACCAGGCGCGCCGCGGCGCGCATCGAACGGCGCGGGGCCTCCAGCGCGCCCACCACGCTGCGGTAGAGCCAGCCCGGGGTGCAGAGGGTGCGGCCCCGGCCGAGGTCACGCAGGCACTGGTCCACCACGGCCGCAGGGTCCAGCCACAGCGGAGACGGGGCGGCGGGCGCGTCGTGCTTGCCGGTGCGCATCCGCCCCGGGCAGAGAGCGATCATGCCGACGCCTGTGCCCGGCAGTGACGCCGCCATCGTGTCGGTGAACGCGAGCACCCACGCCTTGGTCGAGGCGTACGTGCTGCCCGGTGCGGGGAGGTAGCCGGCGAAGCTCGCCACGTTGATCACCGAGCCGCTGCCGCGGGCGATCATGCCGGGAAGCGCGGCGTGGGTCAGAGACATGACCGCGGTGATGTTCGTGTCGATCTGGCTCTGCAGGTCGTGCAGGTCGGCCTCGACGAACACGTCGCTGTTCTCGACGCCGGCGTTGTTCACCAGCATCTCGACGGGGCGGTACGGGTCGGCGACCCGGTCCTCCGCCGCGGCCCGTCCGGCCGGGGTCGACAGGTCGGCGACCAGGACGTCGGCCGAGACGCCGTGGCGGCGTGCGGCGGCCGCGGTGCGCTCCAGCCCGGCGCGGTCCCGCGCGACGAGAACGAGATCCATGCCGTCCCGTGCGAGACGGTCGGCGAAGACGGCGCCGAGGCCGCGGCTGGCGCCGGTGACGAGTGCGGTGGACATGGGACGAACGCTAGGAAGTCCACCCTGTAGTGACGCTGAGAAGCGCGCTGGATACTGAAGGCACGCTGAGAAGCTCTACGTTCGCGGGCGTGGAAGCTCCCAAGCCGCTGGAACGGCTCACGATGTTCACCGACGCCGTGGTAGCCATCGCGATCACCCTGCTCGTCCTGCCACTGGTCGATGCGGTGGGGGAGGCGGCGCAGGCGCGGGTGCCCGCGGTGGAGATGATCACGGACAACCAGCCGCAGATCTACAGCTTCCTGCTGAGCTTCGTCGTCATCGCGCGCTTCTGGCTGGTGCACCGCCGCCTGTTCGACGAGGCGGAGGTCGACTCCCGTGCGCTGGTGTTCTGGAACATGGCGTGGCTGCTCACGATCGTGGTCCTGCCCTTCCCCACGGAGATGATCGGGGTGTACGGCGACGACCGCCTCACGGTCACCGTCTACGTCGGGGCGATACTGGCGAGCAGCATCTGCCAGGCCGTGCTCGCGTTCATCATCCGCGGCGGGACCGATGTGGCCCCCGTGGTCGCCACGACGGCGATCCTGGTGGTCGCGTTGCCGGTGGCCGCACTGGTTCCGGGGGTGCACTACTTCGCGCTGCTGCTGCTCCTGCTCACCCGGCTCGTGACCCGCGCCGTCAAACCGCTGCTGCACCGCATGGGCGTCGGCGCCATCGAGCGCACCGGATGATCCGACCGCGCGCTCAGACCTTGCGGCCGATCCCGCCCACGAAGAGCTTCTCGACCGGGTGGTCCCTCGGCGTGTCCTCGTCGGGCCGCCACGTGTTGAGGTACACCAGGCCCGGCTCGACCATCTCGAGCCCCTCGAAGAAGCTGCGGTTCTCGTCCCAGGTGCGGAAGCGCCCGGAGCCGAGGCCGTCCATGAACCCCCGCTCGAGGTCCCGGCACCGTGGGTCCTCGTCGAGGAAGTGGCTGACCAGCAGGTGGCTGCCGGGGGAGAGCCGGGCCCTGACCTCGGCCACGGCGCCGAAGGGATCCTCCTCGTCGGACAGGTGGTGCAGGATGGCCGAGATGAGCACCGCGAACGGCTGCTCCATGTCCACGAGCTTGCGGGTCTCCGGATCGTCGAAGATCGTCTCTGGGGCCCGCAGGTCGGCGGTGATCACCGCGCTGGTCTGGTTCTCGTCGAGCATGGCCCGGGCGTGGGTCAGCACCATCGGGTCGTTGTCCACGTAGACCACCCGCACGGTGGGGTCGATCGCGTGCGCGATCTCGTGCACGTTCCCCGCGGTCGGCAGGCCGGAGCCGACGTCGATGATCTGCTTGATGCCGGCCTCGCCCACCAGGAAGCGCACCCCGCGGCGCACGAAGTGGCGGTTGTCCTTGGCGAGCTGCCCGGCCTCGGGAATCACGTTGAGGAAGCTGTGGGCGGCGCGGCGGTCGATGTCGAAGTTCTCCCGCCCACCGAGTACGTAGTCGTAGACCCGCGCGATCGAGGGCCGTTTGAAGTTCAGGTCGCGACGCGCGCCGCTGCGCTCGCCCTGGCCGTGCGGCCCGGAGCGCGACTGCCCACCCGGCACGGATCCTCCTTCGCGGGGCGGTCAGCTCTGGCCGTATCCCGTCACCGATAGTTGCGGCGGAGAGACTAGCGTGATCGGGGGCACACGAGGCAACCTGCCGTTCACCCTTCTCAGCCGATGCTCAGCAGGCCGTGAAGTGATCCATACCCACCTGGGCGACCTCCCACGTCAGCCCGAACCGGACCGGTGCCCCGTCGCCGCCCGCCGCGCTCGGGAAAGCGACCTCGTGCGCCTCGCCGACGGCCAGGCCGTCGAGGGACCTTGCGAGCTCCTGTGCTGCGTCCCCGCCCGGGTCATCGTGGTCGGCGACCCAGTCCCCGACGACCTGGCGGTAGAACTCGACTGCCTCGGTCCACCGTGGGAACCGGTGCTCCTCGTCGATACCGGTGACCAGCCACATGTCCTGCTCCCGTGATCTCGTGTGCATCGATTCCACCACGGGTAGACCCGTTCTGCATGCACTTCCGATGCCGATCGTCGTCGGAGGCCGGTGTTATCGAGGGAGTCCGAAGTGCCCGAAAACGGGAGCGTGGAGCGATCCGGTACCTCGGCCGACGTGTCCGGTGCCGCCGGGGCCGGTGCCGGCGTGTCCGGTGCCGGGGTGCCCGCGCGGAACGGGACCACGCGCATCGTGATCGTCGGTGGTGGCTTCGCCGGCTACCAGGCGGCCCGCTCACTGACGCGGGCGCTACCGGCGGGCTCGGGCACGGAGATCGTGCTGGTGAACCCCATGGACTACTTCCTCTACCTGCCACTGCTGCCCGAGGTGGCCGCGGCGGTGCTGGATCCGCGGCGGGTGACGGTGTCCCTCCCGGCGACGCTACCCGGGGTGCGGCTCGCGCTGGGCGAGGTGACGTCGGTGTCCCTCGAGGAACGCCGGGTCTCCTACACCGATCCCGAGGGCATCGCCCACGGCCTCGACTACGACCGGCTGATCCTCGCCGCGGGGAGTGTCAACAAGCTGCTGCCGATCCCGGGGGTCGCCGAGCACGCCCACGGCTTCCGGGACCTCGCCGAGGCGCTCTACCTGCGCGACCACGTCATCAGACAGGTGGAGCTGGCCGACTCCACGACAGATCCCGACGAGCGCGCGGCCCGGTGCACGTTCGTCGTCGTGGGGGCGGGTTACACCGGCACCGAGGTGGCGGCCCAGGGCCCGCTGTTCACCGACGCGATCATGGCGAACCACCCGCATCTGCGCGGCCAGCAGGTGCGCTGGCTGCTGCTCGACCTCGCGCCTGCGGTGCTCCCCGGACTGGATCCGCGCCTGTCGCGCGCGGCGGACCGGGTGCTGCGCCGGCGTGGCGTCGAGGTACGGATGGAGGTCTCGGTCCGGGAGGCGACCCGCTCGGGCGTCCACCTCACGACCGGCGAGTTCGTTCCGACGCGGTCGCTCATCTGGTGCGTGGGGGTCCGCCCTGACCCGCTCGTGGAGGACACCGGCCTGCCGACGCAGAAGGGCCGGTTGCTGGTGGAGCCGACGCTCGTGGTGCCCGGTCACCCCGAGGTCTTCGCCTGCGGTGACGCCGCTGCGGTTCCCGACCTGACCCGGCCCGGCCAGGTGACGGCGATGACCGCGCAGCACGCCACCCGTCAGGGCACGCTCGCGGGGCGCAACGTCGCCGCGTCGCTGGGCTACGGCCGCATGCGCCGGTACAAGCACCACGACCTCGGTTTCGTGGTCGACCTCGGGGGCACCCAGGCCGCCGCCAACCCGCTGCACATCCCGCTCTCGGGGTGGCCGGCCAAGGCCGTCACCCGCGGCTACCACCTGATCAGCATGCCCGGCAACCGGATCCGCACCGCCGCCGACTGGATCCTCGACGCCGCGGTGGGCCGCCAGTCCGTGCAGCTCGGCCTCGTGCGGTCGGCCGCCGTGCCACTCGACACCGCCGAGCCGGGGCCGGTGCAGCGCAGCGTCGCGTCCGGCTGACGTCCCGGCCCGGAGCTCGCGCATCCCCTCAACACGTGATGTGGCGGACGCGGCGAGCCTCGACCATAGATCGAGAAGGGCGTGGCCACCCGTGCACCGGAGGCGAGAGAGATGACGACGACCGAGACATCCCCGCGCGAGATCGGCGTGTCCTTCCATCATGCGTTGGCCACGAGGGACTGGCCGATGCTGCGCGCGCTCATGAGCCCGAACGTCACGTGGACCCTGCCGGGCGACAACGCGATCTCGGGCACGGCAGCGGGCATCGACGACGTGATCGCGCGCGCCGAGCTGATCGCCGGGTACGGAGTGTCGTCCACGCTGGAGCGCGTACTCGTGAGCCGGAAGAACCTGGCCATCGGGTTGCGCGCCACCGCCCGTCGCGGCGAGCACGTGCTCGACGAGTACATCGCGGCGGTCTGCACCCTGCGTCAGGGACTGATCGTCCAGGTCGAGGCCTACCTCGACGACGTGGACGGGATGAACGCCTTCTTCGCCCGAGACGGCGGGTGAGCCGCGGGCCTGCGTGCCGGGGTCCCGCGATCAGGACGGGATTCCGATCGAGCTGTTCGCCGGTGCCGCGGCGGCCTCGGGGGAGCGCACGGGCCTCCCCTCGGGCGACACCACCGACCACAGGCCGCCGTCGACGACCTTGCCCTGCCCGTTGGTCTGGCCGGGCGCCGTATCACCCGCGAAGGTGTAGACGGGATGGCCGTCGACCGTCAGCTGCTCCCCGCCGTCGGGCCGGATGGTCCGGCCGAGGCTGCCGGTCACTCCGGGCAGGAACGCCGGCAGCGGCGACGGCGCGGGCACGAAGGGCCAGTCCTGGGCGCAGCTGTCCGCGCAGACGGACACGTTCCCCGGGTCGTTGCTGAACATGTAGAGCGTCCGGCCCTCCCCGTCCACCAGGATGGTGCCCAGTGCGCTCGGTTGCGGCCCGACGAGTGCGCCGTCGGGCGCGTCCAACGGCATGGCCGTCGCGTGCGGCGGGGCCTGTGCGAGCGACGCGGGCGAGTTCGGATCCTCGGTGCTGCAGCCGGTGGTGACGAGGGCGATCGTGGCGAGCCCGGCGACACCGGCCCCCGTCAGCCATCGACGAGACCGCCGGCGGTCGGCTGCGCTGCCCCGGATCATCGCTCCTCCTCCACCGCCGGCGCCGGACCGTCCCGTCACGGGGTGGCGCCGGACTCCACGCGCGTCAGGGCGATGCGGGCCAGCTCGAGGCGGGACGTGACACCCAGTTTGGTGAACGCGTGCTTGAGGTGGGTGCTCACCGTGTGCGGCGACACGTAGAGCCGCTCGGCGGCTGCCCGGTTCGTGGCCCCATGGGCGATGAGCCGCACCACCTCGAGCTCGCTCGGCGTCAGCGCCTGCCACCCGTGACCGGTGCCCGGCCGGGTGCTGCGCCGCCGGTACACGCCGAGCTCGCGCAGCGCGGACCGGACCCGCGCGGCGTCGCGCTGGGCGCCTGCCTCGTCGGCGATCCGCATCGCCGTCTCCAGCAACCCGACGGCCTCGGCGCGGTCGGTCCCGGCCGTCAGTGTCCCGGCGTCCTCCAACGCCGCCGCCCGGGCGAGCGGCCGTTGCCCGGCCTCGAACAGCGCCGCCGCCCGGACCAGCTCCTCGCGGTCCTGCAGGAGCAGCCCGCGAGCGTGCGCGCGGGCCGCGGCGAACAGCGGCACGTCCGGGTCCGCCTCGGCCCGGCGTCCGACCACGGCGGCCGCCCGTTCGGCGATGTCCCGGTGCCCGGCCCGGAGGGCGAGCCGCACGAACCACGGCACGTCGACGAGGTCGAGCGGGCTGCGGGACCACGGCCCCGCGTCGTGGAAGCGCGCCGCGCCCTCGGTCAGGATCGTGATGGCCCGGCCCGGGTCGCCTCCGGCGTCGGCGACGAGGGCCCCCAGCCACGCACCGGTGCTGCGCACCGACGCGGACCTGCTCGCCCGCATCCGCTCCGCCTCGCGACCCGCCGTCGCCAGCGCCGCCTCGTCCCCGGTGAGGACCGCCACCCGGCCGGCCGTGAAGACCGCGGTGAGGGCCGTGAAGTCGCCGTGGCCGAGCTCGTCGGCCATGGCGAGCGCCTGCTCGGCCGCCTCCCGCGCCTCGGCGGGCCGGCCGGCCTCCAGCAGCAGCCGGGAGCGGGTGGCGCTCCACAACCGCATCAACGTCAGGCCGGCCCCCACGCCGGCCTGACGCTGCTGCTGGTCGGCCACGGCCAACGCCTCGTCGAGGCGACCCACCGCGGCCAGCGCCACCGCTCGCCAGATCTCCGGCTCGCACAGGCGCTGCGCCACCTCCACGCGCCTGGTCAGCTCGGCCGCGGCGTCGGCCCCGGCCAACGCGGTACGCCAGTCGGCCCGGCACAGGTCGACGATCGACCCGACGCACACGGTCAGCGCCTCGGCCCTCGCGTTCTCGGACAGCCGGGCCGCGGTCATGGCCGAGCCGATGATCTCGCTCGCCCCCTCCGGGTCCCCGTCGAGCGCGGTCGCCAGGGACAGCACGGCGAGGAGATCGGCCCGCAGCGAGAGCGGCACCCCGGGTAGGTCCAGGGCGATCCTGCAGTGCCGGATCGCGTCGACGAACGCGAACTGCAGGCCGACCAGCGCACCGCCCAGCCGCACCCGCGCCTCCGCCTCGGGGCGGAGCGGGACCTCGAGGGACTGCTGGGCGAGAGCAGCGGCCTGGGCCGGCCGGCCTGCGCACAGCAGCAGCTGGACGGTCTCGGTGACCAGCTCGGCCCACTCCGGCGCCCGGGACGTGGTGAGCTCCAGGGCCCGCACGCTGAGGTCGGCCGCCGCCGCCGGATCCGACGCGGCGGCCATCGCCGCGGCCTGCCGCAGCAGCGACACCGCGTCGCTGTCACCGGGCAGAGCCACGGCGGCCAGCAGCGTGGCGGCCTCGGGCAGCGGCCGCCCGGCCCGCAGGTCGGCGTCGACCACCTGCCGGCGCAGTCCACGGACCAGGTCGGCCGGCAGGTTCGCCACGATCGCCTCGCGTACCAGCTCGTGCCGGAAGGTGAAGTGGTCGTCGTTCGAGACGATCAGATCCTCCTTGATGGCCGAGCGTAGCGGCTCCAGCAGCGCCGACGCGGGTTCGTCCAGCAGCGCCTCCAGCTGGCGGACGGTGCAGCGGGGCCCGAGCACGGCCGCGATCTGCACGGTCCGCCGAACCCGGTCGGGCAGTCGTTCGAGGTTGCGCGCCACGAGACCGCGGAACCGGTCGGGGAGCTGTCCCGCACGTGAGCCGGCGTCGCCGTCCGGAGCGTCGTCGGCCGCGTGCTCGGCCACCCCCCGCAGCAGCTCGACCAGCAGCAACGGCCGGTTGGCCGCCCGTCCGGCCAGCTGCAGCACCGACTCGTCCACGTGGTCACCGAGGACGTCGTGCGCGATGGCCTCGACCGACTCCTGCTCCAGCGGCTGCAGCTCGATGGTGTCCGCGCCCGCAGCCGCCAACCGGTCGAGCGTGGTGTGCAGGGCGTCGGTACCCGCACCGTCGCGGACGGCGAACATCCACATCACCGGGCGGTACGCGAGCCTGCGGGGCAGGCAGCGCAGCGCCAGCAGGGTGGCCGGATCGGCCCACTGCAGGTCGTCGAAGGTCACGAGCACCGGGGTCTGCAGCGCGACCCGTTCGAGATGCTTCCGGATGGTCTGCAGCAGCAGGAACCGGTGGTCGGCGCCGTGGTACAGGGCGGTGGGGAGCTCGTCGCCGTCCATGACGGGGTCCGGTCCGGTCACCAGCGACTCCATGAGCGGCGCGAGCGGAACGGCCCGGCTGTGCGAGTCGGCCGACCCGGACACGGTGCGGATCCCCATCTCGCGCGCCATCCGGCGGGACTCGGCCAGCAGCCGGGACCGACCCGCTCCCGCGGCGCCGCGGACGATCACGACGGAGCCGTTCCCCGTGCGGAGCGCGTCCAGGCCTTCGCGGACGTCACCCAGCTCCGCGGCCCGCCCCCGCAGGGGAACCTCGTCGTGATTCGTACCCATCGCCTACTCCGATCCCACCATCGCTCGACGCCGCGCACGTGGTCCGCCGACCCGGTCGCACGGGCGCCCCCCGGCGCGCCAGACGTCCCAACTCGGCCCATCGTGCGTGGCGACGGCCGACGCGGGCATCCGTCAGATGACTCTGTCCGATTTGTGCCTTGGCCTGCGGCGGAGCTGTCCGGAGCCCCCCTCAGGGCCCGCGAGTCGCCCGGTTTTCGTGCGCGAGTCGCCCGCTTTCGCGCCCCGAGTCGCCCCGGCCCGGGCGCGTCGCCTGCGGCCGCCCGCGCAGCCGGCGCGGGGTCTTCGCAGGGCGTGTGGGTTCGTCGCAGACGCTGTGGGCTCTGCGAGGAGCACGGTTGGTCTGCGAGGACGTCCGGGGGGCGGCGAGTCGCCCGGTTTGCGGACGGGTCAGGCGGTCCAGGGGGTCGAGGGGATCCGGGTGAGCGGCTCGGCTCCGACCATGTGGAGCGGCACCCGGTAGACGGCGGCGCCGAGGTGCTCGGCGATCTCGTCCATCGTGGAGGTGAGGCCGGTGCAGCTCGCGACGAGCAGCACGGGGTGACCGGGCTGGATGAGGCGGGCGAACGCGGCGAGGCCGGGGCCGGTGTCGGGCAACGTCAGGGGAGGGCCGGCCGTGGCGCCGTCGGTGCCGAAGGGTGAGAGCCGGCGCAGGGGGCTGCCGAGTGCATCGATCACCTGCCTCAGCACGGTCTGGCGTTCGCCGGTCTTCTGCCGGGCCTCCACGCGGATCTCGCCGTCGGCGGAACGCGCGACGACGGCGACGTGGCGCATCTCCGGGAGGCCTGCGGCCCTCTCCAGCACCGCGGCAGCGCGGCGGGCGTCATGGAAGACGAAGAGGAGCACGTCCAGGCTGTGGGAACACATGAAGATCAACCGTCCGTTGCTGGGCGACGCGAACGAGAGCAGCGTCCTGGCCCGCACGACGTCGGACATCCCCCGAAGACGTGAGGATTTGGCCGCGGTCGTCGTCCGTCTCCACGTACACAAGGCCTGCGCAATGCCGGGGAAACGCGACGCCAAAGTGACGGCCGTCGGGCACTCAGCCGGCAGGCGTGACGGCGTCCACCGGGGGGCGGCCGGGCAGCGGAGCCGAGCCGGGTGGCCGCAGCCCGTCCATGATCACGGCCAGGGTGCGACGCCACTGCTCCGCCTCGGGCGCGATCCCGAGGTAGTTGCCGGAGGTGGCGGCTGCTTCCGCGAGGACGGCCACGTCGCGCCAGGTGACGTCGTCCCGGATCGCTCCGGAGCTCTGGGCACGCTGCACCAGCTTCTCCAGCGCACCGCGCAGCGTGCGGGTGTGTTCCCGGATGCTCTCCGACCGCTCCCCGCCGACGCCCGTCGTGCACTCGCGCAGGCCGCGGTTGCCCACCTGTCCCTCTGCCAGCACGGAGAGCAAGGTGGTCAGGCCCGAGACCGGGTCCTCGTGGTCGAGCGCACGCTGGGCCGCGGTGGACACCACGCCGATGGAGTCGAGCAGGACCAGTTCGATCAGCGCGTCTTTCGAGCCGAAGCGCCGGTAGAGCGTGCCGATCCCGACTTCCGCGCGTTCGGCGATGTCTGCGGCGGCCACGCCGAGACCCTGCTCGGCGACCGCGATACGGGTGGCTGCGAGCAATCGCAACCGCTTACGCCGGGAATCGGCGCGTTCCTTCACACCCTCATCGAGTGGCCCCGATGCGTTCACGCCAGGAAGGGTATCAGTCGGACTTTAAACATCCGTACGGACGATTGAGTTCCAAGCGGACGCAACTCATCCGATCGGGCCCGGTGCGAGCACCGCCGACCGGCCGACAGGCCCCTGGTAGCCCGCCGTTTCCCGGTCACCCGGCCGCCGTCGGCCGCGGACCCGATCGCCGGTGCCGCCTCCCTCCTTGTGTTTCACTTCACCCCGCTGCCGCCGGGCGTGTTTCGCCAGGCGGGGTCGGGGCAGGCGGTGGGCGTGACCGGAGCCAGCCAGAGCCCGACCAGCGCGTCGATGAGCCCGGCCGTGGTCGACTCCCACGCCTGCCGGGCAGGTGCGTTCCCGTCGTGCAACGACCGCTCGCGCTCGGCGCACATGTGCACGACGAGCTGGCGGCTCATCTCGGCGCGATCGGCGCGCACTCCCGGGGGCAGGGCGGGGAGCAGTCGGACCATCCCGTCGAGTGCCTGGCCCACGGTGGGCGACGCCTCCGCGTCGGCCCGCACCACCTCGCGCAGCGACGGCTCGGTGCCGGCCTGGGCGAGGAACCGCGCATGCCAGGTCCGCCCGCCGAGCGTCGCGAGGTGGGCGGGGAGCGGCCGGACCATGCACTCGACCCGGTCGCGCAGCGGGGACCCGGGACGGAGTTCGGCCAGCAGGCCGCCGCGCAGCCGCTCGACCGCGGCGGTGTGCCGTCGCAGAACAGCCAGCACGAGCTCGGAGCGGCCGCCGAAGTGGTAGCCGACCACGGAGTTGTTGCCCTGGCCCGCCGCTTCGCCGATCTGCCGGTTGGACGTGGCCAGCAGGCCGCGCTCGGCGAAGAGGCGTTCGGCGGCGTCGAGGATGAGGTCGCGGGTCGCGGCGCCCCGGTCGGGGGCGGACTGCCGCGCGTCCTCGGCTCGGCCGTCGACGGTCACGAAGCCTCCGGACATCGGTCTGCGGCCTGTAAGTCAGCTGTCTGAATCACGGTATCTCCTTCTCGGAGACGCGGCCTACCTCTCCGGGGGAATCGCCGCGACCGATACGTCCTTTGCGACCGTTTTTCGCGATTTCTGCAGTGGGTAGCGACAATCAAATAGGTTAACGTGACCTAGGTGTGGGTCGACCTGCTTCTGCTGGCGAACCTGACCGCGCAGCCCGCTCACGGCTACGAGCTGCGCCGCAGGGTCGAGCAGAGCAGCGGGTACGCGCTGTCGAACAACTCGCTGTACCCGGCGCTGCGGCGGTTCTACGACGCCGGCGCCGTGACGCGCACGGCGGTGGACCGGCAGGGCGCCCCGGCGCGGCACGTCTACGCCATCACCGAGGTCGGCCGGGAGCTGCTGCACGACATGCTGGCCGAGCTCCCCGACGAGCTGGCCGCCGACGAGGCGGAGTTCCTCTCCCGGGTCGGGCACTTCGCGCTGCTGACCCCCGTCGAGCGGGTCGGCGTTCTCGACGCGCGGCGGCGGGCGATCCTCGCGCGTCGCGACCGGGTCCAGGCACTGGCCCGCTCCGTGGGGACGGCGCCGGACGACGTCTGGAGCGCACTCGTGCTCGACGAGCTGCTCCGTCGCAGCCACGCCGAGGAGCACTGGCTCGCCACCGTGAGCGCCCGAGCGGCCCCTGCCGCAACCGCAGTCGCCGCCCCAGCCCCGCCACCCGAGGAGGATGTCCGATGACCAGCACCGAACTTGCGCCGCAGCTGCCCTTCGACCGGCCGAACGTGCTCGATGTCGCGCCGCTCTACGCCGTGTTGCGGGCCGAGGCGCCGATCACGAAGGTGCGGACGCCCGCCGGCGACCCGGCCTGGCTGGTCACGCGGTACGAGGAGGCGCGCGCGCTCTTCGGTGACTCGCGGCTGGGCCGCTCGCACCCCAACCCGAGCGAGGCCGCCACCGTGTCCGACGCCGCCATCCTGAGCGGCCCCTCGGGTGACTACGAGACCGAGCAGGCCGACCACGCCAGGATGCGTGCGCTGCTGGTCCCGGCCTTCTCGGCCAAGCGGATGCGCCTGCTCGCCGGCCACGTGCGGGATCTCGTCGACGGCTGCCTCGACGCGATGGAGGCGGCCAGGGCGGCCGACCCGGAGCGGCCGGTCGACCTGCACGCCACGCTGTCCTTCCCGCTTCCGGTACTGGTGATCTGCGAGCTGCTCGGTGTGCCGTTCGATGACCGGGAGTACTTCCACGGCCTGTCCGACCGGGTCGGCCGGCTGGACGGCGGCACCGATGCCGCCGAGGCCATGGCGGAGTTCGAGCGCTACATGGGCGGGCTCGCCGCGGCCAAGCGCGCGAACCCCGGCGAGGACGTCGTGTCCGACCTGGTGCGGGCCCAGCAGGCCGATCCTCGTTTCACCGACGAGATGCTGGCCAGGCTGTCGGCCGGGCTGCTGTTCGCCGGGCACGAGACCACCGTGGGCCGCATCGACCTCGGCGTGCTCCTGCTGCTGTCCGACCTCGACCGGCGCGACGCCTTCGCCGCCGACCCGGAAGGTCAGGCGCAGCGCACCATCGAGGAGATCCTGCGGCTCTCGGCTCCCGGCGGGCTCGGCCTGCTCCGGTACGCCCACGAGGACATCGAGATCGGCGGCGTCACGATCGCCCGCGGCGACGCGGTCCTGCTGTCCACCGCAGCGGCGAACCGGGACCCCTCGGCGTTCGCCGAGGCCACGGAGTTCGACCCGGCCCGCAGCCCCAACCCGCACCTGTCGTTCGGCCACGGCCCGCACTTCTGCATCGGTGCGAGCCTCGCCCGCACCGAGCTCACGGCCGTCTTCTCCGCGCTGTTCCGCCGGTTCCCCGGCCTGCGGCTCGCCGTGGAGGTCGACGACCTGGTGGTCCGTGCCGACCGGCTCACCGGCGGGGTGACGGAGGTGCCCGTCACCTGGTGACGGGTCGGCCCACCGTCACGCGATCTCCGACGGCGCGACGAGCGCGTCGGAGATCGCATCGTGCAGGTCGCGGAAGGACGGGGTGAAGCGCAGCTCGCGCACGTCACGCGGCCGGTGAAGCGGCACCGGGAACTCGGTGAGCACCCGTCCGGGCGCCGGGCTCATCACCACGACGCGGTCGGCCAGCGTGATGGCCTCGTCGACGTCGTGGGTCACGAAGAGCACGCTCGTTCCCAGCGTCTCCCACAGTGACAGGAACTCCGCTCCGATCCGGCGGCGTGTCAGCGCGTCGAGCGGGCCGAAGGGCTCGTCCATGAGGAAGAGGTCCGGGTCCGCTGCGAGGGTGCGCGCCAGCGCCACGCGCTTGCGCATCCCGCCGGAGAGCTGGCGGGGCAGGTAGTCGGCGAACCCGTCGAGGCCGACCGTGGTGATCAGGTCGCGGATCCGGACGTCCTGCTCGGCGCGGTTCCCGCCGGCCACCTGCAGCGGCAGGCGGATGTTCTCGTGCACGGTGCGCCAGGGGAGCAGGGCGTCGTTCTGGAAGAGCATCCCGACCCCGGCGGAGGGGCCGTCGATGGGTTTCCCGTCGATGAGCGCGTCGCCGCCGGACCGCTCGACGAGCCCGGCGACCACCTTGAGCAGCGTCGACTTGCCGCACCCGCTGGGCCCCACCAGGGCGACGAACTCGCCGTGGCCGATGCTCAGGTCGGCCCCGTCGAGCGCGAGATGCCGTCCTGTCCGCGTGCGGTAGGCGACGCGGAGGTCGCGGACCGCGACCTTCGGGGTCACTGCGGGCCCAGCAGGCTGAAGTCGAACGAGTCGGTGAACGACGGGACCTTGTCCGGCTGGACCTGCCCGACCTGTGTGAGCACCTGGGTGGTGTCGCGGTACGGGCCGTCGTCGATGGTCAGCTTCGGCGGGGCCTGGGCGATCGTCGCCGCGACGACGGTGCGCAGGGTCGTCGGGTCCAGGGTCGGGGCCTGCTGCTTCGCGGCGTCGAGCACACTCGGGAGATCGGCGTTCGCCTTGTCCTGCGTGGCGCGCAGGGACTGCAGGAACGCCTGCATCGCGGGCTTGTTGTCGTTCACCCAGCTCGGCTTCGCGATCACCGCCAGCGCGATGTAGCGGAAGTCCGGCTTCCAGGTGAGGGTGAACGCGCCGGACTGCAGCATCGTGGTGAGCAGCGGGTCGCTGACCATGCCCGCCGCCGCGCCGCCCTTCCCGATCGCGGCCTGCATGGTCGCGCCGGTGCCCGCGCCCACGACGCGCAGGCCGGAGTACGGGACGCCCGCCTCGGCCGTCGCCTTCTGCAGTTCGGTGTCCGAGAGGCTCCCCGGCGCGGTGACGGCCACGGACTTCCCGGCGAGGTCGCCCACGCCGTGCACTCCGGAGCCGGCCGCGCTGACCAGGGAGTACGGCGGCGCCTCGCTCACGACCGCGTAGCCCTTCACGTCGAGGCCCTTGGCGCGGTTGTCGACGACGTGTTCCCCCGCGCCGACGAAGGCGTCGATGCTGCCGCCGACCAGCGCCTGGACGGCGTCGGAACCGCTGTCGAAGCAGATCTTCTGCGCCTGCAGCCCGTCCGGGAGGCCGCCGGAGTCGATGGCGAGCGCGGCCAGGCCCACCCCGCCGCAGACGAGGCCGACGCGGATCGTCGGGGGCCCGGGCTCGGCGGAGCAGCCGGCGACGAGCAGGGCCGTGAGCACCAGGGCGCCGGCCCACCGCCACGGTCGGCGAAGGGGATGGGTCATGGGTCGGGTCCTCGTCTCGGTGGTGTTCTCAGTGCTGCTTCTCGGGGTGGTGCCGCATGACCCGGCGCTCCACGTATCCCAGTGCCTGGTCCAGCACGATCGCCACGGCGGTGATGACGGCGAGGCCCGCGAAGACCCCGGTGACGTCGAGCAGGTTGGACGAGAGCTTGATGTAGTAGCCGAGCCCGGAGCTCGCGGCGATCAGCTCGGCGATGACGGCGCCGATGAGCGCGATACCGATGGAGAGCCGCAGCGCGGTGACCAGCCAGGGGACCAGCGACGGCAGCATGATCCAGCGCACGGTCTGCCAGCGGTTCGCCCGGAACGAGCGGGCGACGTCGAAGAGGTCCTGGTCGATGTTCCGGACGCCCTGGTAGACGTTGTAGAAGATCACGAACAGCACCATCGTGACGACCATCGTGATCTTCGAGAGCAGCCCGATCCCGAACCAGACGATGAACAGCGGCGCCAGTGCCACGCGCGGCAGGCTGTAGAGAGCCATCACGTAGGGCAGCAGCCAGCCGCTGAGCAGGGCGGACATGCCGAGCGCCACGCCGAGCGCCACCCCGAGCGGCACGCCGATGAGCAGCCCGGCCCCCACCTCGATGAGCGTCTGGGTCAGATGCGGCCACAGCTGGCCCGTGCCGACGAGCTGCACGAGCCTGCCGACGATCTCGCTGGGGGAGGAGACGAAGAACTCTGAGACGAGCCGGCCCGAGGCGAGCTGCCAGGCGCCGAGCACGACGACCGCCACGGCGATGCGTCCGACCAGCACGGTGCGCCGGAAGCGGTTCGCCTCCCGCTGGTCCTGCTCCAGCAGCGCGCTCCCGGCGTCGGACGGCTGCCGGGTGTCGTCATCGCCGGGCACGGGTCCTGCGCGGTGCGCGCCCCGGGCGGTGCGTAGCGGGAGGCTCTCGGTCACGGTGCCTCCTCGCCGGTTCCCGGCTCGGCTCCCGTGGCGACCGGCCGGTCGGGATCCGCGCTCCAGGCGGAGAACGACCCGACGTAGAGGGGCGCGGTCACACCGGCATGGGCGAGAGCGGCGACGGCGAAGGCGCCGGCCACCCCGCCGCCGCAGGAGAGCCCGGGGACCGGCGCGTCTGCTGCCGCGAGCCCGTAGTGCGCGCGCACCTCGTCCGCGTCGGCCAGCGTCCCGGCCGCGCCCAGCACACCCTGGGAGGGGACGTTGCGGGCCCCGGGGATGTGTCCCTCCCGGTACGCCTGCGCGTCCCGGGCGTCGACGAGCAGCCCGCGGGCGGCGAGGGCGGCAGCGGCGTCGGCGTCCAGTTCGGGCAGCCCGCCCGAGCCCAGCTCCACGTCGCCGGGCTCGATGCCGGGCTCCTCCGTCTCGAGCTCATGGCCGGCGGCGGTCCAGGCCTGCAGGCCGCCGTCGAGAATGCTCACCCGCTGCAGTCCGGCCCACCGCAGGACCCACCAGGCACGGGCCGCGGAGAGCCCGGAGCGCGTGTCGTAGACGACCACGGTCGAGTCGCCCCGCAGGCCCCACCGCCGCGCGGACCGTTGCAGGTCGGCGGGGTCCGGCAGGGGGCGGCGCCCCTCGACCGGATCGGCGTCGGACCGGGCCAGCTCCGTGGCCAGGTCGACGGTGACCGCTCCGGGCAGGTGACCGGCGCCGCCGGTCCCTCCGGTCTTCTGGTCGTAGCGGATCTCCAGCAGGCGGACCCGCTCCGGGGTGTCCTGCAGCCACTTCTCCAGCTCGGCGACGCCGACGAACACCGGAACCTCGGACTCCGTCATCCGGCCACCGCCCCGGCATCGACGCCCGTCGCGAAGCGGCTGGGCGGGCGGGGGAGTCCGAAGTGCTCGCGCAGGGTCGTGCCTGCGTAGTCGCGGTGGTGCAGACCGCGGCGCTGCAGTTCGGGGACCACGAGGTCGACGAACGCCTCCACCCCGTGGGGCACGGTGGGCGGGAAGATCATGAACCCGTCGGCCGCGCCGGAGGAGAACCACTCCTCGAGCACGTCGGCGACCTGCGTCGGCGACCCGACGACCTCCTTGAACAACCCCCCGCGGATGAAGGAGGCGTTGACCTCGGCCACGGTCACGCGCTCGCGTCCGTAGAGCTCACGGGCCGAGCCGACGATCCCGAGTCCCTCGTCGGACAGCAGCGCGAGGTCGGCGACGTCCCCGATCGGAGCGTCGGGAGCCGCGTCCGTGACGGCGACGCCGAGTGCCTCGGAGAGCCGCGCCCGGTGGACGGGACCGGTCTCCAGCAGGGCCTGCAAGGTCGCGTACGCCTCCTGCGCCGCGCGTCCGGACTCCTCCACGTACACCGCGACGCCGGGCACGATGAGTTGGTCGGACGCCGAGCGCCCGTAGCGGGGCAGCCGGCTCTTGAGGTCGTCGTAGTACCGCCGGGCACCCTCGAGGCCGAGGGTCGAGGAGTTGGTGAACCGCAGGTCGGAGTACTGCGCGCCGAGCTCGCGGGACCGTTCGGAGGCACCCGCGTTGATGATCGGGATCTGCCCCTGCACGGGCCGCTCGACGTTCAGCGGGCCGTCGACCGAGAAGAACTTCCCGTGGAAGTCGATGGTGTGCACCCGGTCCGGGTCGACGAACCGGCCGGTCACCGGGTCGGCGACGCGTGCGTCGTCCTCCCAGCTGTCCCACAGCAGTTGCAGGACCTGGATGTACTCGGTGGCCCAGTCGTAGCGGTGGGCGTTGTCCCAGTGCTGCTCGCGCCCGAAGTTGCGGGCCGCCTCGACGTTCTTGCCGGTGACGATGTTGAGCCCGACCCGGCCGCCGCTGAGGTGGTCGATCGTGGCCGCCGCCCTGGCGACGTTGTAGGGCTCGGAGTAGGTGGTGTTGACCGTGGTGATCAGCCCGATGTGCTCGGTGATCCCCGCGATGTTCGCGGCCAGGGTCAGCGCTTCGGGCCGCAGGACCTCGTTGGGTGCCGCGAACTGGGAGGTGGTCAGCCCGACCACCCGGTCGCCGATGAAGAAGAAGTCGAACCGGCCCCGCTCGGCGGTCCGCGCGGCCTGCTGCAGCAGGCGCGGGTTGGAGTTCCCGTCGCTCCGGGAGCCCGGCAGGCGCCAGGCTCCCGGGTGGAAACCGGTGGGCCAGATCGTGAGGCCGAGATGCATCCGACGGGCTGGACCGGGCATACGAAGCCGCCTTTCGGCGCGAGAGGGCGGACCGCGCGCGGGGCGGCGGCCGCTGACGAGGAGGGGGACACATCGACGGTCGCGCGGACGGCGCGACGGTCGGCGGGCTCAGCCGCGACAGAGACAGGTGCAGACCTTCAGCAGGTCGATGCACCGGCGGCGAACGAGCAGCAGGGTGGGGATGACGGACAGCACGTCCGTGCCGGAAGCGGGACGGCGCGCATGCGCAGAACCACCCATCACCCGTCTCACCGCCATTCTTTCGCGAAGTCTGCGTGCCGAACGTATACAGGCCTGAGTTCTTCGGGTCGGCGGTTGCGGCAACTGTGATGCGAATCTCGGAGAGCTGCGCGCCGACATGCCGTCAATTGTCGGGACAGCGGAGTGCTGGGTGACCCTGACAATGTCCGACAAATGTTCGGTCATTATCGTTCAATCGCTACTTCGCAAAAGCGGACGAACGTGCGCGGGCGTGCTTTATCGGACGTGCTTCTTGGTGTTACGCCGGTCGGCGCGACGTGGTGGGCCAGGCGGACCAGTGGCCTCCGACCTGTGGTCGTTGCGATAGCTCACGATCGGCAGGGAAGCAAGATTCGTTACAGTGATCTGTAACACAGTGAACTGGGATGGGTTGATCATCCGATCGGTTCGTCGTCATAGTTCTGACCGTGCCGATCATCGACCTCGAGGGGTTCTGGCCGACCCGTCGTCAGGACGATTTCGACCAGTCCTGTCCGGGGACCTCCGCAGTCCTCTGACCGATCGCCGCGGCCCGCGGGCCGAATCCCCGGCATTCGGTCCCCGACCCCTCCGGACGCATCGCGTCCGGCTCAGGATCCGGAGCTCTCCCGTGGCCCACATTCGTCGCATCGCGTCCCGGCCGGGTGCCGCCGCGCCCGCTCGGGAACTCCCGCGAGCCGGCCGCGACCTCTCGGTCCCCGGCCCGGTCGGACCCGGCGACCGGCACCGCATCCGGGTCCGCGAAGATCTCGACGCGACGGTGACCGGTGGCTACTGTGAGCCGCGCAACATCATCAGCCTCAACCCGGTCGGCTCGCAGGGCCGGGAGGATCAGGGCGTCACAAAGATGATCTACACTCCGAACATCGAGGAGCCACTCGCCTCCGGGTACTCCCCGGACTGCCGTACCGATCCGGTGACGACACCATGATCCGCGTCGTGAGGGAGGATCGCGCCCGCCGGTTCGTTCCGCGGCTTCTCCTCCCCGTCCTCGTGTCGCCGGTGCTGCTCCTCGCGCTCGCCGGGCCCGCGTGGGCGCAGACCGGTTGGGGCGCCGGCGGTGGGTCCCGCGACGCGGTGGACACCCTCCTGCCGTGGCCCCTCCTCGCCGTTCTCGGTGTCGTGGCGCTGGTGTCCAGCGCGTTGGTGGCCGGCACGGCGGCGCTGGGTTTCCTCGCCCCACCTTCGCGAAGCTCGATGCTCCTCGTGCAGAGCGCCGCCGCCGTTGCGGTGGTCGCGCTGGTGATCCGCTGTGTCGGCGGAGGCATCAGCGCCTTCGCCGCGCTGCCGCAGGCCGCCGGCGCCGCGGTGATCGCGGTGCTGTTCGCGCGTGGGGCCCGGAGCGCGTCCGCGGTGGGGGGCGTGCTGCTCACCGCCGCGCTGGCCTACGACGCGACGATCGCGCACACCGGCTGGCACGTGGGGCTAGCCGCCGTCCACATGGTGGCCGCGGTCACCTGGCTCGGCGCCGCGGTGCTGGTCGCCACGCCCGCGTGTGGCGCTCGCTTCACGGTCGTGCGGCGGGTCACCCTGGTCTTCGCCGTGTCGGCCGTCGTGGCGGTGTCGGCCGCTGCGCTGGAGGCGGTCGCCAAGGGGATGCGTTTCGACGCCGTGACGGCCACCTCGCTGACCGGTCTGCTCGTGCTGATCCAGGCGCTGGGCATGCTCGTGGCGGTCAGCACGGGGCTGTGCCGCCCCGGTGCGGTCGGCGGCCGGGTCGTGGCCTACTCCGCGGGGCTGGTCTTCACCGCGGGTTCGGTGCTGATGCTGGTGACCCCACCCCCGGCTCCCGCCGAGCCGGGCCGTCCGCTCCTGCGGACGGTGGCCTTGGCGGACCAGGACGCGCCGGTGGTGGTCGCCCCGCAGCGGCCGGGCCGCAACCTCGTCCATGTCGGGATGGCCGGGGCGCTGGTCGGCGGCGTGCGCGCCGAGGAACGGCCCGGCGCACCGGGCGGCTGGGCCGTGGTCGACCTTCCTGCGGGCACCGACGTCCTCACGGTGGAGGCGGGTGGCGACCAGGTGTCGCTGCGCCTCGACCTCGGCCCCGATCCGGCACCCCCGGCGCTCGTGGCAGGACTCACGGGACCGGACGGACCGGAGTGCTTGAGCGCCGTGGTCGGTCGGGTGCTGCGGGGCGCCGCCGACCTCCCGGCCGCCTGTCCGGCCGATGCACTCTCCGAGGCGGACGCCGCGACGCTCCGGGCCACCGTGCGGTTCCTCGGCGACCGTGACGTGCCGGCGCTGTACCTCGTGACCGACGGGTCGCGCCGGTCG
Organism: Pseudonocardia xinjiangensis; assembly: GCF_050948425.1. Classification (NCBI taxonomy): domain Bacteria; kingdom Bacillati; phylum Actinomycetota; class Actinomycetes; order Pseudonocardiales; family Pseudonocardiaceae; genus Pseudonocardia; species Pseudonocardia xinjiangensis. The sequence goes on from NZ_CP192009.1 coordinate 1,450,737, forward strand.
GCTGCGGCCGCTGCGGTCGTCCGGGAAGCTGCTGCCGGAAACGGGCTGCCGGTGGCCAACCGGCTGGATCGGGCGGACGCGGCGCTGGTCGTCGCGGGCTGGGAGGTCGGTGGGCGCAAGCTCACCGACGAGGCGCTGGGCCTGTCGAGCGTCGCCCGCACGTACACCGCTCCATGGCTCGCCACGAACGCCGTGCTGGGCCGGCAGACCGGCGCCGTCACCACCCTGGACTTCGACCCGCTCGACGTGTCGGCGCAGCGCTACCTGGCCGACCTGCGTGCGGCGGGGCTGACCCCGCTCGCGTCGCCCGCCGGGTTCCGGGCGTGGACGGCACCCGGCGACGCCGGCCCGGCGGTGGCGGGGCCGCGGATCTTCGCGTCGGTGCAGATCTCGATGATGCCGACCGGGGCGGGTGAGATGGACAACCGCACCACCGACCCTTGGTTGCCCGGCGGGTCACTGACCCCGGTCACCCCGCCCCTGCCGCGGTGAACCACTCCGGAGGGGCTCAGAGCCTCGCGCGCTGAAGCGCCGGGATCGCCCCCCAGAGCAGCCCGAACACCGCGACGCACACCAGACCGGCGACGATCGCCGGTGTCGAGCCGGTCACGACGTCGAAGATCAGCACGACCACGCCCGTGACCGCCAGGCCCAGCAGGGCGAGCCCTCCGATGGCGAAACGCTGGCCCCACGCCACCAGCGCCGCCCGCGCGTGCTGGCGGAACAGGGCGCGGTGCAGCGCGACGGGCGCGATCAGCAGGCCGGTCGCCGCCGCCGACAGGGACAGCGCCACCAGGTAGAGCACGCGCTGCGGACCGGTCAGGTCGCCGAAGCGCGCCTGGAACGGCACCGTGAGCAGCAGACCGGTGAGCAGCTGCACGCCCGTCTGCACCACTCGGAGCTCCTGCAGGAGATCGCCCCAGTTGCGGTCCAGCCGCTCGGTCGCCGTCTCGTTGCGGGCCTCCTGATCCCAGGTCGCGTCCGACGCGACGTCGTCGACATCTCGCTCCACCGGCACCTCCTCACACGACCGTCGAGTGTGCCTCGATGCCCGGTGGGATGTCGGAGGCCCGTGTCCGGGTACGGGATCAGGGGTTCGGGTACGAGATCACCAGTGGGACAGGGCAGGAACCCGGTCGGAGGTGCGTGCCAATGGCGGAGTCGGTGGGCGATCACATCCTGCGGAGGTTGCGGGAGTGGGGGGTCGAGCAGGTCTTCGGCTACCCCGGTGACGGGATCAACGGCATCATCGCGGCCTTCGGACGGGCCGGGGACCGTCCGCGGTTCATCCAGGCGCGGCACGAGGAGATGGCCGCGTTCGAGGCGGTGGGGTACGCGAAGTTCTCCGGGCGTGTCGGCGTGTGCACGGCGACCTCGGGGCCCGGCGCGATCCACCTGCTCAACGGGTTGTACGACGCGAAGCTCGACCACGTCCCGGTGGTCGCGATCGTCGGGCAGACGGAACGCAGTGCCATGGGCGGCGCGTACCAGCAGGAGGTGGACCTGCAGGCGCTGTTCAAGGACGTGGCGAGCGACTACCTGGTCGAGGTCAATGTGCCCGAGCAGCTGCCGAACGCGCTCGACAGGGCCATCCGCACGGCGCTGACCCGGCGGGCGCCCACGGCCCTGATCATTCCCAGCGATCTGCAGACCGAGGACCACACGCCGCCGGCGCACGCGTTCAAGCAGGTGCCGTCGAGCCCGCCGGGCCTGGTGGCGCCGAGGCTGGTGCCCGACGAGGCCGAGGTGCTGCGGGCGGCCGGGGTGCTCAACGCCGGGCAGCGGGTGGCGATCCTCGTCGGCCAGGGTGCCCGTGGCGCCGCGGCGGAGGTCGAGCAGGTCGCCGACATCCTGGGCGCAGGGGTGGCCAAGGCGCTGCTCGGCAAGGACGTGCTGTCCGACGACCTGCCGTTCGTCACCGGAGCCATCGGGCTGCTCGGCACCCGGCCGAGCTACGAGCTGATGCGCGACTGCGACACCCTGCTGATCGTCGGCTCGAACTTCCCCTACAGCCAGTTCCTCCCCGAGTTCGGCAAGGCCAGGGCCGTGCACATCGACATCGACGGGGCGATGATCGGGATGCGCTACCCCACGGAGGTGAACCTGGTCGGCGATGCGCGGACCAGCCTGCAGGCGCTGCTGCCGTTGCTGTCCGGTCCGACCGACCGGGCGTGGCGGGAGAAGATCGAGGAGAACGTCGCACGCTGGTGGCGCACGATGGAACGCCAGGCGATGCTCGACGCGAAGCCGGTCAACCCGATGCGGATCGTGTGGGAGCTCTCCGAGCGGCTCCCGCTGAACGCGATCGTGGCTGCCGACTCCGGTTCGGTGGCCAACTGGTACGCACGACACCTGCGCATCCGCGGTGACGTCCGCGCTTCGCTGTCGGGCACCCTGGCCACGATGGGGCCTGCGGTGCCGTACGCGATCGGGGCGAAGTTCGCCCACCCCGACCGGCCGGCGATCGCCCTCACCGGCGACGGCGCCATGCAGATGAACGGGATGGCCGAGCTGCTCACCGTCGCGCGCTATGCCGACCGCTGGTCGGACCCGCGGCTGGTCGTCTGCGTGCTGCACAACAACGACCTCAACCAGGTCACGTGGGAGCTGCGGGCGATGGGCGGGGCACCGAAGTTCGAGGAGTCCCAGACCCTGCCCGAGGTGTCCTACGCCGACTTCGCTCGCGGTGTGGGCCTGGAGGGGATCACCGTGACGTCCCCGGAGGAGCTCGGTCCGGCCTGGGACCGGGCGCTGGCCGCCGACCGGCCCGCCGTGCTCGACGTGCACTGCGACCCGGAGGTGCCACCGATCCCGCCGCACGCCACGTTCGAGCAGGCCGAGTCGGTGGTGCAGGCGGTGCTGAAGGGCGACCCGGACGCCGTCCACCTCGTGGTGCAGGGCGCGAAGACGAAGCTGCAGGAGATGCTGCCCGGCCGCCGCACCTGAGGTCCCAGCACCGGCTGCCGGTGGCTCCGATGCCGCCATTTGTCGACTCGGTTCGCCCGTTTACCGTCGTCTTGCATTCCCCTGGGCTTCCGATTGCGGCCGACCGCCTACGGTCAGGAACGACTTCGACGCATGTCGGTCGAGGCTCGTCAGGGACCACAGTCACCGGTGGGCAGCGGCCCGCCTGTCCAGGACATCGGCTCGACCGGCGCAAAGTGTTACGCCGCCACGGCGACAGTGCACTGGAGGACCGCGATGGACATCCGCTCGGCGGTGTTCGACCTCATCGATGGAGATCTCGCGCTGAGAGCGCTCGGCGTGGCCCATGGCTGCTGCGGCCGCCATGGTCAGGCCTCGTGCCGGAGGATCCCCGGATCCTGTTTCATCGTCATGGAATGGGCTGCGGACGACAATCCGTCGGCTCCCGCCGGTGCCGAGCTGCTGACGGTCCGGGCGCACCTGCCCACCGAACGCTCGAGCCAGCACCTGATCCTCGACCTCCTGCTGCACCGCACGCGGGCGGTCCTGTCGGCCGGCACGGCGGACGGGCCGATCACGAGCCTGCACCGGGGAACCTCACCCGACGTCGTGCACAGCGACTTCGGCACCGTCTTCAAGAGCAGCACGTTCCAGGTCGCTCCCCGCCGGCCCGCGGCCGCGCAGCCCGGACAGCGGCTGACGCTGTCCACGTGGTCCGGTTACGACGATCTGCGGCTCGCCGCCATCGGCGCTGCCGGCGCCGCATCCCTGAGCATGAACTGACCGGGATGCCGGTGGTCTCCCGCACTAGACTCGGCCGGCACAGGCATCCAGCTCAGGGACCGGGGAACAGTAGATGATCTTGACAATCGTGGGTTGGATCGTGTTCGGCCTGATCGCGGGCTTCATCGCTCGCGCGCTCGTCCCCGGAAAGGATGACATCGGCCTCCTGCGCACCATCGTGCTCGGGATCGTCGGCTCGGTGGTGGGCGGACTGATCTTCGGGCTGCTGACCGTGGGCATCCGAGGGTTCCAGCCGGCCGGCTGGATCGGGTCCATCATCGGCGCGGTCGTCGTGCTCGTCATCTACAACCAGGTCACCGGCCGCAAGCGCAACCGGCTCTGACCCACTCGGGGGCCGGTACGCTCGGCGGAGGTCCCGCCGTCGCCGGTTCCGCAGTCCCTGCCTCCGCGCAGGTCCGGCCCCACCCGTGACACCCGCCGTGGCCGGGCGCATGCTGAGGTGCTGCCGGATGCGGTGACCGGGACGGCTGCGGAACGGAGACCACCCTCGTGCGCACTCGAATCGTCGGGCTCGCAGTCTGGGCCTCTGTGCTGGCCATCGGGCTCTTCGGGGTGCCGCTGGGCGTAGGAGTGTTCCAGTACGCGTCGCAGAGCGAGCGCAGCGAGCTGCAGCGCGTCGCCGACGCCGTCGCGATCACCGTGGCAAGCGACGTGTACGACTCCGAGCGGATCGAGGGGGTCGACGGGCCCGGTCCGGTCCAGGTGGCGGTGTACGACGACGACGGCACGCTGCTGGGCGGCGTCGGGCCGGGCGCCGAGCAACCGGAGGTCGCGAAGGCCCTCCAGGGCGACGTGGGGGCGGGCACCGAGAGCGGCTCCTTCGTCGTCGCGGTGCCGGTCACGCACGAGGACGACATCATCGGGGCGGTCCGGGCCGCCGCGCCTCGCAGCGCCGTCCTGCAGTGGGTGGCGCTGGTGTGGGCGGGGATGATCGCGCTCGCCGCGCTGGCCGTCGCCGCCACCTGGCTACTCGGGCGCCGGCAGGCCCGACGGCTGGCCCGGCCGCTGGAGGAGCTGGCCGTGGCCGCGCGCCGGCTCGGTGAGGGCGACTTCAGCGTGCGCACCCGGCAAGGGGGGGTCGGCGAGATCGACGCGGTCGGTACGGCGCTGAACACCACCGCCGTTCGCCTGGACGACCTGCTCGCCAGGGAGCAGGCCTTCTCCGCTGATGTGTCCCACCAGCTGCGGACCCCACTCGCGGGCCTGCGGCTCCGGCTCGAGGCCGCCCTCGAACAGCCGGGCCTGGATCCGCGTCCGGCCATCGTCGCGAGTCTCGTCGACGCGGATCGCCTGGAGGCGACCATCGACGAGCTGCTGGACCTCGCCCGCGGCAATCGGGACGCCCGCGGGGGCCCGGTGGACCTCGGTGTGCTGCTGGACGAGCTGTCGCCGGAGTGGCGCGGGCGCCTGGAGCTGCTGGGCCGCGGCCTGAACCTGACCGTCGAGCCGGGGACGCCGTGGCCCCGCGCATCCGCCGCGGCGATCCGGCACGTGCTCGCGGTGCTCGTGGACAACGCGACGACCCATGGGGCAGGCACCGTCGGGGTGACCGTCCGCGAGTCCAGCAACGTGGTGGCGATCGACGTCTCCGACGAAGGCGCGGGCGTGCACGACCCGGAGGGCGTCCTGTTCGCCCGCCGGGCCGACCAGCGCGACGGGCACGGCATCGGGCTGGCGCTGGCGCGACGTCTCGCGGAGGCCGAGGACGGCAGGTTGGAGCTCACCCGGCGCGCGCCACCCGTGTTCACGCTGCTGCTGCCGCCTGCGCACGCCGAGCCCCTCGCCGATCAGGAGCCCGTGGGGCGAGACGCACTCGGAGGTGCGGACGAGGTCGACGTGGTACGGGCCGGGCGCGGCCGTGGCACCGCTCGTGTCGATCTCGCCGGACCTGGGCCCGCCCGGGCTGAGCCTCGCTCTTCGTGACCCGCGAAACCCGCCCGCCGCCGCACTAACGGGCAGCGTTGCGGGGTTCGGGCGGGTCGAGCTCCAGCCGGTAGCCGTGGCCCCGCAGTGTGACGATCTCGGGAACCCGGGCCTTCGTCGCCGCGGCGATCTCCTCGATCTTCCGGCGGAGTGCCGCGACGTGGACGTCGAGGGTCTTGGTGGAGCCGTACCAGTGCTCGTCCCACACCTCCGACATCAGCGTCTCCCGGCTCAGCGCCACGTCGGGCTGGGCGGCCAGGCGGGCCAGCAGGTCGAACTCCTTGGGGCGCAGCCGCAGCTCGTGCCCGGCGACGGTGACCCGGCGCCGGGTGACGTCCACGACGAGGTCGCCGATGGGCCGCACGGCGCGCGCCGTCGATCCCTCGTTCCGGCGGAGGTGGGCGCGGATGCGCGCGTGCAGCTCGGTCAGGCGGACCGGTTTGACCAGGTAGTCGTCGGCTCCCGCCTCGAGTCCGACCACGACGTCCATCTCCGCCGAGCGAGCCGTCAGGATGACGAGAATGCTGCCGGGCTGGGCCCGCCGGAGCTGGCGGCAGACCTCGACCCCGTCCAGGTCGGGGAGGCCGAGGTCGAGCAGGACCAGGTCCACGGGGGTCGACGCGGCCCGCGCCAGGCCTGCGGTGCCGGTGCTCTCCCAGAAGACCTGGTGGCCGTGGCTACGCAGGCTCGACTCGAGGACGTTCCCGATCGTCGAGTCATCCTCGATGATGAGAATCCTGCTGGGCACGCTCACATTCTGCTCGGTTTCCCGCCCTTCTGTGCTCCCCGCGGCCCGCGGCCGGTTCCCGGGCCCGAAGGTGTGACGTGGGCCATGGTCAGGAACTGGGCGGACGCCGGTACGGACCACTAGGTCGGCGGCATGGCCAAACGGAGAGGGGCCGCAGGAGTGGTGACCGAGGACGTGCCGCGATGGGTCCTGTCCGCGGCGTTCGCCGTCGCGGTCGGCTACTACCTCAACCGGATGGTCGCCCACCGGCGGAGCAGGGTGCGGCGCCCCGTTCTGGACGAGGGTCTGCACGCGCTCATGGGCGTCGCCATGATCGCGATGCTGTGGAGCTGGGGGGCCGGCGTCCCGGTCATGGCGTACGTCCTGGTCTTCACGGCCGCGGCGCTCTGGTTCGTGGCGGAGGCCCTGTTCGCCACGCGGTCCCCGGTGACCGGCCCGAGCGGGCCGGCTCTCTGTGCCGGACCTGCGGGTAACGCGTGGTACCACGCGCTGATGATGGGGTCCATGGTCTGGATGGCCGTGCTGCTGTCCGCGGCGTCGGCAGGGGCGGCCGGTGGCGGGGCGACGGACGGCATGTCCGCGATGCCGGGCATGGGCATGGCGATGGCGGAACCGGGTGCGGCGACGGGGCCCGTGTTCCCGGTGCCGCTGTGGAGCAGGGCGTCGAGCCTCGCTCTCGCGGCCGTGTTCTGTGCCGCCGCTCTCCTGCTGGTCGGCCGCGGCCTGAGGCCCGTGCTCTCCCGGCGCCGGACCTCCGCGACGCCGCCTGCCGTCCAGCTGGTCGGTGGGCTGATGGCCGCTGCGATGACAGCGGCCTTCGTCGAGATGGCCTAGTGCGGTGGATCGGAAGGTGGGGCAATGAGGGACAGCGCTGACATGCGCCGACGCCGGTGGGCGGTCAGGACGGGTGTGGTCGGGATCGGTGCGGTCACGGCCGTCCTGGCTCTCGCCGTTCCGGCCTGGGCCCACGTGAAGGTGTCCGGCATCGACGCCGTGCAGGCCGGATCGGGAGTGGTGACCTTCCGGGTGCCGTCCGAGTCGGCCACGGCGTCCACCACCGAGCTGCTGCTGACCTTCCCGTCGGCCACCCCGTTCACCTCGGTGGACACCCAGCCCAAGGCCGGCTGGACCGCGACGGTCAGCCGGAAGCCGCTCGCCCGGCCCCAGCAGGGGGAGGACGGATCGGTGATCAACCAGTACGTGTCGCAGGTCGACTTCAAGGCGACGAGCCCGGCGTCGGCCATCCCGCCGGGACAGTTCGACATGTTCAACCTGTCGGTCGGCCCGTTCCCCGACGCGCCGAGCGTGGCGTTCGGCGCGTTGCAGACCTACAGCGACGGCACCACCGTCAACTGGGACGAGCAGTCGGCCGACGGGGTCACCGAGCCCGTGCACCCGGCACCCGTGCTGCAGCTCTCACCCGCGGCCGCCGGCACGCCGGCGCCGGACGGCCGGGCCGCGGCTGCCGCCCCCGGCTCCCCGGGGAGCTCGTGGATGGACGACGCCGCCCTCGGTCTCGGGATCGTTGCCCTGCTGCTGAGCGGGATCACCCTGGCGGTCGTCCGGAACCGGAACAGGACGTCGGCCAGGTCTTGAGCCGGATCCTGCGGCTGGGCGGGCCCCGGCTCCTGACCCTCGTCCTCGCCGCCGTGCTGTCCTGCGTCACGGTCGTCGGGCTGGCCGGCCCGGCCGCCGCGCACGCGGTGCTGGACAGCAGCTCACCGCAGGACGGCGCCAGGCTGGAGCACGCTCCGGCCACCGTCACGCTGACCTTCGACGAAGCGGTCCAGCCCATCCCGGCGTCCGACGAGGTCATCTCCGCGACCGGCGTCCGCGTCGACACCGGACGGCTGACGCAGTCCGCGGACGGCACGACCATCGTGCTGCCGCTCCGACCGGACCTGCCCACCGGCACCTACGCGGTGACCTGGCGGGTGGTGTCGGCCGACACGCACATCGTCGGCGGCTCGATCACCTTCGGCGTCGGCGTGGACCCCTCGGCCGCCCCGGTCGCCCCGCCCGACCGCGCACGCGCGCTCGACGTCACCGCCGACGCCGGCGAGGGCCTGCTGTACCTGGGGATCGTGCTGCTGGTCGGCGTCGCGGCCGCGGCGGCGGCGTTGTGGCCCTGGGCGCTCGCCGCGCGCCGGACGCGCCTGCTCATGTGGGCGGGCTGGCTGCTGACGGTGCTCGGCACCATCCTGCCGTTCCTGCTGCAGGGGCCGCGTGCGGAGAACGAGAGCTGGTCGGCGGTGTGGCGGTTCGCCGACGCGGGACAGACGCTGGACAGTGCCTTCGGACGTGAGCTGCTCGCCCGCCTGCTCCTGCTCGTGGTGGTGGCCCCACTGCTGACCACGGCGTGGGCGGGGCGCCTGCAACGCCGCCGGTACGCGGTTGCCGGCGGGACGCTCGCCGTGGCCCTGCTGGTCACCGTCGCGCTGACCGGACACGAGGCGGTCGGCTCCGACGTGCCGGCCGCGATGATCTCCGCGGTCCTGCATCTGGCCGCCATGGCGGTCTGGCTGGGTGGGCTGGCCGTCCTGCTCACGATCGTGCTGCCCGCCGCCCGTTCCGGCGGGATCCCCCTGGGCGCCGCCGGCATGACGCGCTGGTCCTGCGTCGCCTACTGCTGCGTGGCGTGCCTGGTGCTCACCGGGGAGTTCCAGGCCTCCCGTCAGATCGATCCCGTCGAGGCCTTGTGGTCCACCGGCTACGGCGTCGTCCTGCTGGTCAAGCTCGCGGTCATCGGCCTGGTGCTCGTCGCCGCGGCCGTGGCGCAGCGCCGCGTGCTGACCGGTGGTGACGTGCGCAGCGTCGTCCGGCGCAGCGTGCGCATCGAGGCCGGCCTCGCCGTCGTGGTGCTGGCGGTCACCGCGTTGCTGGTGTCCGAACCTCCGGGCAACACCACCTACGGGCCGCCGTCCGACATGACCGCTCCGCTGGGGCCGGACACCGTCCACGTCCACGTCGACGGCACCCGGCGAGGCCGTCAGAGCCTCGAGCTCACCGTGACGGACGCGGCCGGCCGGCCGGCGCCGGTCCAGGCGATCACCGCGAGCCTCTCCTCAACCGAGGTGGCAGCGCTGGCGGTCACGCTGGCCCCGGACACCGGCCCCGCCCCCACCACGGCGTCGGCGCGGTGGCACAGCACGGATGCCGTCGTGCCGCTGCCGGGCCCGTGGACCCTCGCGCTCGACGTCACGGTCGACTCCGCCGACGCCTACTCCACCGCGGCGCACTACCGGGTGTACTAGCGGCACGGGTTCACGGGTTCACGGGCTCACGGGGACTCGGCCTCGGGCACGCTCCAGCGTTCCTCGATCCGGCCGAACCGCCACAGCGAGACCGCCAGCGCCCACACCACCAGGAACAGGCCCACGACGATGTAGCCGACGTACTCGAGGTTCAGCGCGCTGACGAGGCCGAGCGGCCCGCCGGTGGTGCCCAGCCGGTCGGCCAGGAGCTGGAGCAGCTCGATCATGCCGATCACGAGCGCGACGACCACGGACAGCGCGGTGATGGTCATGTTGTAGAAGACCTTGCGGACGGGCTTGAGGAACGCCCAGCTGTAGGCCGCGGACATGAAGACGCCGTCGGCGGTGTCGAACAGGCTCATGCCCGCGGCGAACAGCACGGGCAGGACGAGCACGGCGTACCAGGGCAGGTCGAACGCGGCTGCGCCGCCGGCGAGCACGAGCAGGGTCACCTCGCTGGCGGTGTCGAAGCCGAGCCCGAAGATGAAGCCGATGGGGAACATGTGCCACGGCTTGCCCACCGTCCGCATCACCCGGCCCAGGAGTCTGGTCAGGAAGCCGCGGGCGTTCAGGTGCTGCTCCAGGGCCTCGTCGTCGAGCGGTTCGGTGCGCATCCTGCGGAAGACGCGGGCGATGCCGAGCAGCGCGAGCAGGTTGAGCAGGCCGATGAGCACGAGGAAGCCGCCGGAGAGGATCGTCCCGATCAGGCCCATGAGCTGTTTCACCCGGGAGGTGTCGTCCAGGTCCCCGGCCACCGCCCGGACCCCGACGGCCAGGAGGACGCACAGGGCGAGCACCACCGACGAATGGCCGAGCGAGAACCAGAACCCGACACTCCGGGCGCGCTTTCCCTCGCCGACGAGCTTGCGGGTGGTGTTGTCGATCGCGGCGATGTGGTCGGCGTCGAAGGCGTGGCGCATGCCCAGCAGGTACGCGGTCAGCCCCAGCCCGACCCCGAACGTCCCCTGGGTCCCGAGCGAGTAGCCGGCTGCGGCCACGGGTCCGGCCAGTACGGACCAGCCGAGAGCGGTCAGCCCGAGGATGAAGGCCGCCATACCGCCGATCTGGATCCGGTCCGTCCGGTCGAAACCCTGTCCCCGGTCCGTCATCCCGATCTCGACCACGCGGGTAATCATTGCTCAGCTGTTCAGATATTCACTGATGCGATCGTGTGGCGTCGGTGACCCACGGTGCGACGAACCGCCTGGCCGGGCACGAACGGATCGATACTGATCACCGGCTGGTGCCGGGGCCTGGCCGGCAGCGGTGTGACCTCGGTCGCATTGATCATCCGTCGAGGCCCGGCCGGCGGAACACACCTGGGAAACCGTCCGCCCACCCCCGAGGTCGTCCGTGCCCGAGAACCAGCAGTTGCCCCGTCTGGACGTCGTCGGCCGCTTCGGTGCTGCCCCGCCCGGGGTCGTCCTGGTGCTGCACGGCGGCCGGTCGACCAGCCACGCGAGCGGTGGGCGGAGGCGGTTGGCCTACGCCCGGATGCTGTCGTTCGCGTGGGTGCTCTCCGGGACCGGCCCCGCCGTCTACCAGCTGCGTTACCGCTACCGGGGGTGGAACGCACCGGCCAAGGACGCGGCCCGGGACGCCACGTGGGCGCTCGAGGACATCGCGAGGCGGCACCCGGGACTCCCGGTGGTGCTGGTCGGCCACTCGATGGGTGGCCGAGCGGCGCTGACGGCGGCGGGCGCGCCGAACGTGGTGGCGGTGTGCGCGCTCGCACCGTGGCTCGACGGTTCCGACCCGGTGAACCAGCTCACCGAGAGGTCCGTGCTCATCGTTCATGGAGACCGCGAGCGCTACACCGATCCGCGCGAGTCCTACGCCTACGCCGTGCGTGCGAAGCAGGTGGCCGACCGGACAGCGCGCTTCGAGCTCCACGGAGCGGGCCATTACATGCTCGCCCGCACCCGCGACTGGCACTCGCTCGTCCGCCGGTTCGCACTCGGGGTGCTCGGCGTCGAACCGGAGGACCCGGTGATCGCGAACGCCATGCGCCAACCCGCCCCGGACGGCCTGCGCGCCGTCGTCACCACCTCCCGACCTGGAGCCGACGGATGAGCACCACTGCTGCGAGCCGTCCCACCGCCGTGGTGATCGGGGCCGGTGTCGCCGGGCTGACTGCCGCCCACCTGCTGCAGCGCCGCTACGACGTCACCCTGTTCGAGGCCGACACGCGGCTGGGCGGCCACGCGCACACCCACGAGGTCGTCAGCTCCGACGGCGGCACCACCTTCGTCGATACCGGGTTCATCGTGCACAACGAGCGCACCTACCCGAACCTGCTGCGGCTGTTCGGCGAGCTCGGGGTGTCGACGCAGGACTCGGACATGTCGATGAGCGTGCGGTGCGACGGGTGCGGCCTGGAGTACGCGGGAGCGCGCGGCCTGGGCGGCCTGTTCCCACAGGCCTCCAACCTGAGCCGGCCCGCGTACCTGCGGATGCTGGCCGAGGTGCTGCGGTTCCACCGGCATGCGCGCCGCGTGCTGGCCGACGAGCGCGCCGGCGACGTCCCGCTCGGGGCGTTCCTCGCAGTGGGCGGCTACTCGCGCTACTTCGCCGAGCACTTCCTGCTCCCGGTGGTCAGCGCGGTGTGGTCGGCGGGCGAGAGCGTGTCGCTGTCCTACCCGGCGCGGTACCTCTTCACGTTCCTCGACCACCACGGGCTGCTGGCGGTGGGCGGCTCGCCGCGGTGGCGCACCGTCGTGGGCGGTTCGCGCAGCTACGTCGAGCGGGTGGTGAAGAACCTCAGCGCCGTCCGGGTCGCCACCCCGGTGCGGGCGCTCGTGCGCCGCGCCGACGGGATCGAGATCCGGGACGATGCGGGCGGGCTCCACCGTGCCGACCGTGTGGTCGTCGCGACCCACCCCGACCAGGCTCTGGCGCTGCTGGCCGAGCCGACTGCGGCCGAGCGCGCCGTGCTGGGGGCGTTCACCTACTCCCGCAACGAGACCTGGCTGCACTCCGACACCTCCGTGCTGCCGCAGCGGCCGGGCGCGCGGGCATCGTGGAACTACCTGAAGCCCGCGTGCTCGTCCACCGGCGCACCGGTGCTGGTCAGCTACGACATGAACCGGCTGCAGCGGCTCACCGAACCCGACGACTACGTCGTGACCCTCGGCGGCGCCCAGCGGGTGGACCAGGCGCGGGTGATCGCCCGGATGGGCTACGAACACCCGGTCTACACGCCGGAGTCGGTGGCCGCGCAGCGCCGGCTGCCCGAGCTCGACGACGCCACCCTCGCCTACGCGGGCGCCTACCACGGGTGGGGCTTCCACGAGGACGGGTGCGCCGCCGGGGTGCGGGCGGCCACGACGCTCGGAGCAGGCTGGTGACCACCACCGTCGGACGCGCCGGGACGGACCCGGCGCCGGTGGTCCGGGCGCCGGTGGCGGTGCCCGCGCTGTACGACGCCGAGGTGCGCCACGTCCGCAGGCAGCGGCTGGAGCGTTCCTTCCGGCACGGGGTCTACCTGTGGCTGGTGGACCTCGACGCGCTGCCCGCACTGCCGCGGTGGCTCCGGCCGTTCGCCCGCTTCGAGGCCCGCGACCACCTCGGCGACCCGCAGGTCTCGATCCGGCAGAACCTCGATGCCTGGCTGGCCCGCCAGGGCGTGGACCTGCGTGGTGGGCAGGTGCTGATGCTCGCCAACGCCCGGCTGCTCGGCCACGTCTTCAACCCGATCACCGTCTACTGGTGCCACCGGCCCGACGGCGTACTCGACTGCGTCGTGGCCGAGGTGCACAACACCTACGGCGAGCGGCACTGTTACCTGCTCCACCCCGACGCCGCGGGCCGGGCGAGCACGGCCAAGGACTTCTACGTCTCGCCCTTCCTGTCCGTGGACGGGCACTACGCGATGCACCTGCCGGTGCCCGGCGAGCGGCTGACCGTGTCGGTGTCGCTGCGCCAGCAGGGCAGCACCGCGCTCACCGCCACCGTCGTCGGCACCCGCCGGGCGGCAACCGCGTCGGCGCTGGTCCGGATGCTGCTGCGCCGACCTCTCGTCACCCACCGGACCACGGCGCTGATCCGCCGTCACGGCATCGCGCTGTGGCTGCGCAGGCTCCCCGTGGTCCCCCGACCGAGCCATCACCCGCAGGAGGGCGTCCAGTGACCGCCGAACCGATCAGCCAGCCCGGCGCCGCCCTCGCCATGGGGTCGACCGGACTCGACCTACCGCGGCCCAGCGCCGGCGTGTGGCCCGGCCTCGCCACCGTGCCCCGCGCTCCGGCCAAGGCGCGGATCGCCGAGGCGCTGTTCCGGCGGGCGGTGCGGTCACTGCCGGTGCGGGTGGTGTTCCCGGGCGGGGAGCGGATCGGAGCGGGCGGGCTCGACTCGCCGGTGATGCGGGTCGTGCGACCGGAGGCGTTCTTCCACCGCCTGGGCACGGGCTCGAAGATCGGTTTCGGGGAGTCGTACATGGTCGGGGACTGGACCTGCACGCGCCCGGCCGACCTGCTCACCCCGTTCGCCGCCCAGCTGTCCACGCTGATCCCACCGGTCCTGCAGCGCATCGGCCGCCGCTTCGCCGAGGCACGCAGACCCGGCGCCGAGGCGAACACGCTCGACGGCGCGCGGGAGAACATCCGCCGCCACTACGACCTGTCCAACGACCTCTTCGCGACGTTCCTCGACGAGACGATGTCCTACTCCGCGGCCTGGTTCGCCGACGGCAGCGACGACCTCGTGGCGGCGCAGCGCCGCAAGATCGACGCCGTCCTCGACATGGCAGGCGTGCGCTCCGGGATGCACGTCCTGGAGATCGGGACAGGCTGGGGTGAGCTGGCCATCCGGGCCGCGCAGCGCGGCGCCCGCGTCACCACGATGACCCTGTCGTCCGAGCAGGCCCACCTCGCCGAGGAGCGGATCGCCGCCGCGGGCGTGGCCGACCGCGTGCAGGTGCTGCTGCGCGACTACCGCGAGGCCCAGGGCAGCTACGACGCCGTGGTCAGTGTCGAGATGGTCGAGGCCGTCGGCGTGCAGTACTGGCCGACGTACTTCGCCGCGCTGGACCGGCTGCTGCGCCCGGGTGGCCGCGTCGGGCTGCAGTCGATCACCATGCCGCACGACCGGATGCTGGTGACGCAGCACGACTACACGTGGATCTCCAAGTACATCTTCCCGGGCGGGGTGATCCCCTCGGTCGAGGCGATCGAGCAGAACCTGCGTGACCACACGGGGCTGCGCATCGTCGAGCGGCGCAGCCTCGGTCCGGACTACGCGCGCACGCTGGCCCACTGGCAGCGCACGTTCCTCTCCCGCCGCGACGAGGTCGCCGCGCTCGGGTTCGACGAGACGTTCTGCCGGATGTGGGAGTTCTACCTCGCCTACTGCGAGGCCGGGTTCCGCGTCGGCTACCTCGACGTCTTCCAGCTCTCGCTGCAGCGCCGCTGACCCCGCTGCCGCCCCCACCGCTCCGCCGGATCCCAGGAGACTCCATGCCCCGCCCCGTGGCCCCGCAGCTCGCCGGGCTCGTCGAACGCCTGATCGGCGCGCCGCTGCCGATCCGACTCCGCGCCTGGGACGGCAGCGAGGCCGGCCCCGGGGACGACCCGGATGCGCCCGTGGTGGTCGTCCGGCACCGCCGGGCGCTGCGGCGGCTGCTGTGGAACCCCGGCGAGCTGGGTCTGGCGCGGGCGTTCGTGGCAGGCGAGCTGGCCGTCGACGGCGACATCGCCGAGGGCCTGTCGCGGTTCTGGAAGCTCGCGGGAGCCCAGAGCCTTGCGGGGGTGCGGCTGACCCGAGCCGATGTCGTGGACGCCGTCGCCGTCGCGGCCCGGCTCCGCGCCATCGGCCCTCGCCCGAAGCCCCCCGCGTCCGAGGCCCGGCTGTCCGGCGGCCTGCACACCCGCCGCCGCGACCGGGCCGCGATCGCGCACCACTACGACCTCTCCAACGAGTTCTACGAGTTCCTGCTCGACCCGCAGATGGCCTACTCCTGCGGGTACTGGACCCAGGAGGGCTCGTCCGGCTACGGGCTGGCCGACGCCCAGCGCGACAAGCTCGACCTGATCTGCCGCAAGCTCGGCCTGGCCCCGGGGATGCGGCTGCTCGACGTCGGCTGCGGGTGGGCGGCCCTGCTCGTCCACGCCGCGCAGCACTACGGCGTGCACGCCGTCGGCGTCACCCTGTCCGTGCAGCAGCAGGCGTACGGGCTCGCCCGCGTGCGGGCCATGGGGCTGGCCGACCGGGTGGAGATCCGGCTGCAGGACTACCGGGCCATCGGCGCCGACGTCCCCGAGGAGCCCTTCGACGCGATCGCGTCGATCGAGATGGGGGAGCACGTCGGCCAGGACAACTATCCGGTCTACGCCGCGCAGCTGCACAGGCTGCTGGCGACGCACGGCCGGCTGCTGCTGCAGCAGATGTCCCGCGGCGCGTCCGGCCACAACCCGGCGCCGGGCGGGGGAGCGTTCATGGAGCGCTACGTCGCGCCCGACATGTACATGCGCCCGCTCGGATCCACCGTCACCCTCCTCGAGGAGGCCGGGCTGGAGGTCGTCGACGTCCACTCGCTGCGCGAGCACTACGTCTGGACGGTCCGGCCCTGGCTCGACACGCTGCGGGAGCGGGAAACGGAGGCCGTCGCGCTGATCGGCGAGGAGCAGTACCGCGTCTGGCTGCTCTACCTGGCAGGCGCGGCACTGGCGTTCGAGGAGAACCGGATGGGCGTGCACCAGATCCTCATGGTGCGCCCCGACGCAGCCGGGCGAACGGGCCTGCCGCGCAGCAGGCGGGCCGTGCTCGGAACGGACCCCGGCAGCACCCCCACCACGGCGAACGGCGTTCTCATCGCCCCGGAACTCCGGTGACGCCCTACCCATGGGGTGCCGCGCTCACCAACCTCGTGGTCACCGCGGTCGTCGTCGTGGCGGTCTTCGCCGCGGCCCTGCTGGTCGCGGTGCGGGTGCGGGGCGGGCGCCACGACGGGATCGACGTCGTGTGGGGAGCCGGGTTCGCGATCGTCGCGGTCGCCACCCTGCTCCTGTCGGCCGGTGACGGCGACGCGTGGCGGCGGTGGCTGATCACCGTCCTGACCGTGGTGTGGGGAGTGCGGCTGGCGTGGCACATCGGCCGCCGCAACCACGGCACAGGTGAGGACCCCCGGTACGTCGCCATCCTCGCCGAGGCTCCCGGCCATCCGGTCGCCCACATGGTCCGCAAGGTCTACCTCCCGCAGGCGGTGGTCCTGTGGATCGTGTCGCTGCCCGTCCAGCTCGGGCAGTACGGCTCCGCGGGCGGCGCACTGTCGACGGTCGTGACGGTCGTCGGCGTGCTGCTCTGGGCCGTCGGGTTCACCTTCGAGACCGTGGGCGACGCCCAGCTCGCGGCGTTCCGCGCCGACCCGTCGAACAAGGGCCGGGTGATGGACCGCGGGCTGTGGCGCTACACCCGCCACCCCAACTACTTCGGCGACTCCGCCGTCTGGTGGGGGCTCACCGTGCTGGGGCTGCACCACCTCGCCGGCCTGATCGGGCTCGTCGGGGCCGCGCTGATGACGTGGCTGCTGGTGCGGGGCACCGGGAAGAAGCTGCTGGAGCAGACGATCGGTGAGCGCCGCCCCGGCTACACCGACTACGTGCGCCGCACCAGCGGGTTCCTCCCGCTGCCGCCCAAGAAGAAGAAGGCGAGCTCGTGACCCGGGAGGTTCTCGAGCGCCGGAATGCCTGCTAGGGGATGCGCTCAGCTGCCCTGTCCGGCCGGTCTGGGTCTGCTGATCTGCCCCGCCCCTGAGTGAGCTGCACCGGCCTCGCCTGCGCCGGTGACGGAACCGGAGCGGGTCGTCGGGGTGATCACCGCCCCGTTCGGCTGCTGTGGCGCGCCGGTGCGCCCGTTGGTCGGATACGGCAAGGGTTCCAGCGGGTGGCGGTGGACCTGTATGGCCTGGTAGGCGCCCAGCGCGACGAGCAGGGCGAACAGCGCCACGGACGCCCACAACGTGCCCCAGCCGAGACCGCCTTCGTCGACCGGTTTGGTCAGCGAGTCACCACCGGCCGCCCCGAGCGGGCGGGTCAGGACGAACGCCAGCCAGAACAAGAGCATGGTGTTGATGTTCGTCAGGTAGTGGGCGCCCACGATCACCAGCATGATCGCGGCGATGATGAAGAAGGCGTTGTGGAACCCGAGGCCGGTGTCGTCGGACAGCCAGTCACCGGTGGCGGTGCCCAGGGTGTTCGACACCAGAATCGCGATCCAGTAGAGGATCTCGCCCCTGCGACTGGCGATGTTCTCCACGTCGTATGTCTGCCCGGTGCGCCACCACACCACGAAGATGATCGCCAGGAGGGTGGTGAGGATCAACGCGCCCCATCCGTAACCCACCCCGCTGGGGACGCTGGAGTCACCGGGCCCCCGGTCCAGGAAGTCCGAGACCTCGGTCCCCACCAGGCTGGTGCCCAGGACCACCGCCCAGAACAGCGCCGGATGGAACCGCTTCGCCCTGATCTGGAGCACCAGTACGACCACGAAGAACGCGAGAAAGATCAAGGCGGTGACGACGTAGCCGACCCCGAGGGTGATCCCGAACAGGTCCCCGGCCGTCTCGCCCAGGGTGACCGCGATGATCTTCACAATCCAGAACAACAGCGTGACGTGCGGAAGCTTGCGCATCACGGAGTAGGCCAGATGGTCCGGAACGCTCCGACGGCCCGGTCCGGGCATCGTTGAGGACATTGTTCTCCCATCGAGATTAATGCCACGGTGGATGGCGAATACGCGCACGGTGCAGTCCGTGACCCGAATCGAAGATCTTTCGAATGTACCCGCGACTGCGTTAGCTATCGGCAAACACGGTGGCGATTCGCTGTCAATTCCGTCGTTGGGCCCGATGTCCGGTATGCGCCTTCGGCGGGTGGGAGCTGGGCCGACGTATAACCGTCCGGAAGTAGAGAGTGAGCCCGGATGGGTCTATTCCGAACGGATACGCGCAGGGACCGGAGCTGGGCCGGTTCCACCGGCTCGGGCACCCGAGGCTGGAGACTGATGGGTATGACCAGCCGCGATGTGACCGGTGCGGCACGGAACCCGACGCGGTGGCGCCACCCGGCGAACCAGCGCCGCTGAGCACGACTACCGCGTCAACCAGGTCGCGCTGCAACACCTCATCGCGTGGCACCGAGACGCGCACGGCCCGGACTGCACCTGTGTCGGCCGGCTCGTACCGGACGCCGAAGACCTGCTGACAGGCGTGTCGCGCGGTCTGTGACCTGTGATCAGCCCTCGGGCATCGGTGCGTCGAGGAAGTGCAGCACAACGTCCAGGACCAGCTCGGTGCGGGCCAGGCCGAAGAAGTGCGTGGTTCCGGGGAACACCGCCAGCTGCGAGGCCGGGACGCCCTCGAAGTCGCCGTTGACGCCACCGCCTCGCAGCCGGAGGAACCGGACGGCGTGGTCGAGCGTGACCGCGTCGCAGTCCCCGACCGTGATCAGGGTCGGGGCGGCGATCCCCTCGATGTCGGCGTCGGACCAGCCGGTGAAGCCCTCGTCGAACGTCCCGAGCTTGTCGAGCAGGTCCTGCAGCTTGTCGGGGTGCGGCGACTTGGCGCGGTACGCCTGCTCCATCGGCGTTCCCGCGATCATCTCGACGGTCATCGAGCCGACCGCCCCGGCATTCTCCGGGCGGAGCCCGTCGCTGTTGAACGAGGCGGACGACACGATCACCTTGCGGACCAGCTCCGGGTGCTTGACGGCCAGGTGCAGGGCCGTCCCGCCGCCCACGCTGAACCCGAAGACGTCGACCCGCGCGACGCCCAGGTGCTCGAGCACGCCCACGACGTCGGAGGCGAGGTCGGCGCACCTGAGCAGCCGGTCGGCGTCATTGGTCCGGCCGTGGCCCTGGAAGTCGACGGCGATCACCTGGCGCGTCGCCGACAGGCCGGGGAGCAGCTCACCGAACTGCAGGTCGATGTCGAACAACCCGCCGTGCAGCAGGAGCAGGGGTGTTCCGCCCGAGCCGTGGATCTCGTAGTACATCTGCAGACCGTTCACCGGGGCGTATCCGGTTCGGGGTGCGGCACTGTCCGATATCGGCATTTCGCGAGTGTTCAGCCGTCCGGGCAACTTGGTCAACCACATTCGCCGACACGTCGGCGCGGCGCGTGCCGACCGATGAGTTCGAGGCCTGCCGGTGGTCGACACCGCTGTAGTCGACCCAGACGCCCAGGAGGCCGCCGATGACCACCACGATCGCCACCCACACCCTCGACGCGCCGGGTGCCACCATCACCTACGACGTGCGCGGCACCCTCGGTGCGGGCACGCCGCTGCTGCTCATCGGCTCCCCGATGGACGCGCAGGGCTTCGCTACGCTGGCCGGCTACTTCGCCGACCGCCCGGTCGTCACCTACGACCCCCGCGGCACCGCGCGCAGCACCCGGACCGACGGCCACGGCGAGATCACGCCCGACGACCATGCCGGTGACCTGCAGCGCGTCGTCGAGGCGATCGGTGGCGGCCCGGTCGATGTGCTCGCCAGCAGCGGCGGCGCGGTCAACGCACTGGCCTGGGTGGCCCGGCACGGCGAGCACGTGCGCACGCTGGTGGCCCACGAGCCCCCGCTGGCCACGATGCTGCCCGACCGTCTGGCCGTCACCTCGGCGATCGAGGACATGTACGAGACCTACCAGCGCGACGGGCTGGGTCCGGCGATGGCCAAGTTCCTCATCATCGTCAGCTACGACGGGGAGTTCCCCGACGGTTACCGGTTCCCGCCGGTCGACCCCGCGCAGTTCGGCCTTCCCGTCGAGGACGACGGCAGCCGCGACGACGCACTGCTCGGCCAGAACCTGCGCAACTGCACGGGCTACCGGCTCGACCTGGAGGCGCTGCGGGCGTCCGGCGCCCGCATCGTGCCCGCCCGCGGCGAGGCCTCCCACCAGACGCTGGCGGCACGCGGCGCCGATGCGGTCGCGCAGGCGATCGGGGTCGAGCCCGCGCGTTTCCCCGGTGACCACGCCGGCTTCCTGGGCGGCGAGTACGGCATGCACGGTGAGCCGGACGCCTTCGCCCAGCGGCTGCGCGAGGTGCTGGACGGGGCGTGACGGTTACGCTGCACGCCATGGCGCGGGTGAACGACGTCGGTGGGCAGTCGGGCTTCGGACTGATCGCCGTGGAACCGGACGAGCCCCCGTTCCACGCCGACTGGGAGGCACGGGTGTACGCGCTCAACGTCGCGATGCTGCGGCAGGGGGTCTACAACCTCGACCAGTTCCGCGATGCGATCGAGCGGATGCCGCCTGCCGAGTACCTCGCCGCGTCGTACTACGAACGGTGGATGGCGGCCGTGGAGTCGTTGACGGCGGCTGCGGCTCCCGCGCCGCGTGGCGGCGATGACTGAGCCCCGGTTCGCGATCGGCGACCGGGTTCGCGCACGAGCGGTGGACCCACCCCACCACACCCGGGTTCCCCGCTACGCGCGCGGCCAGGTGGGCGAGGTGGTGGAGATCCAGGGCACGTGGCCGCTGGCCGACGACCGGGCGCAGGGGTTCGCGGAGCCGCGGGTCGAGCCGGTGTACACGGTCCGGTTCCCCGCCGGGGCGCTCTGGGGGCCGCCGGGCGGCCACTGGGTGCAGGTGGAGTTGTGGGAGTCCTATCTGGAGGTCGTGGCGTGAGCGGGCACCACTCCGACTCGGAGATCGCCGTCCGGGTACGCAGGCTGGAGGAGCGGCTGATCGACGCCGGCCTCACCAGCGACGAGCAGCTCGACGGCATCATCGGGCAGATCCTGTCCGGTTCGCCGGCGAACGGGGCCCGGGTCGTGGCCCGCTCCTGGGTCGACCCCGCGTTCCGCGGGCGGCTGCTGGCCGACGCGAGCCAGGCGCTGGGCGAGCTCGACCTGTCGATGAGCACCGGGCCGCAGACCCAACGGTTCAC
Source organism: Pseudonocardia xinjiangensis (assembly GCF_050948425.1). Lineage (NCBI taxonomy): Bacteria > Bacillati > Actinomycetota > Actinomycetes > Pseudonocardiales > Pseudonocardiaceae > Pseudonocardia > Pseudonocardia xinjiangensis. Next base: position 1,472,276 of record NZ_CP192009.1, read on the forward strand.
CGTCGTGGAGAACACCCCCACGGTGCACAACGTGCTGGTCTGCACGCTGTGCTCGTGCTATCCGATCGGGCTGCTCGGCCCCTCGCCGTCCTGGTACAAGAGCGAGGCCTACCGGGCGCGTGTGGTCCGGGAGCCGCGCGCGGTGCTGGCGGAGTTCGGGCTGGAGCTCCCCGCGGAGACGGAGATCGTCGTGCACGACACCAGTGCCGAGAGCAGGCACATGGTGCTTCCCCTGCGCCCGGAGGGCACGGCCGGCCTGGGCGAGGCCGACCTGGCGGCCCTGGTCACCCGGGAAGGGCTGATCGGAACAGCCGCGGTGTAGCGCGGTCAGCCGTTCATCATCGCCATCATCAGGTTCTGGATGGTCAGCACCGCGGGCGGCATGAGCACGAGCGGCCGCATCATGCCCTCGTCCTCGTGGTCGAGGATGTGGCAGTGGTACACGAACCGGCCGGTCTTCTCGCCGAACCGGCCGGCGACGGTGACCGCCTCGTTCACCGGCACGCCGACGGTGTCCTTCCAGCCGGACTCCGAAACCGCGATCGGCAGGGTCGCGCCGAGCGTGAGTGGCGTGGTCGTGCCACCGAGGGTGGCGTCCAGCCCGGCGGGGTCGAGGGCCCGGCGCTCGATCAGCTGGAAGTTCATCAGGTGGATGTGCATGGGGTGCACCAGCGGCCGACCGACCGGATCCACGTTGAGGAAGGTCCACTTCTCCCAGCTTCCCGACGCGGCGAAGAAGTTGGTGGTCTCCTCGAAGCTCTGGGCCGCGATGCGGAAGGTCCTCGTCCCGCCGGGTACCGCGATCTGGACGATCCCGGCGCCGGTCTTCGCCCGGGGGCCCGCGTCCACGAGCTCCATCATCTTCGGCATGCCGCTGGCGTCCCTCGAGAGCATCACGAAGCGCTCGACCGCGTCCTTCGGCACGTCGGCGGCGGTGATCCGGGTGAAGCTGCTGAGCTTCTTCGGTGGCTGGTAGGCGCGGCCTGTCCGCGGGGCGCCGGCGACCCGGAATTGCATGACCTCGGGGAACGGGATGCCGGCGCCGGGTGCCGGGCTGCCGGCCGGAACGGTGGGGATGGTGTTGACGAGCCGGAGGTTCTTTCCGGCGAACCCGGCGAAGTCGATCAGCAGGTCCACCCGTTCCGCGGCGTTGATCGTCAGCACCCCGTCGACCGGGTGCGCCCTGTCGAGCAGGCCCCCGTCGGTGCCGATCACCTGGATGGCGCCCGTGACCGGCTTGCCGGTCTTCTCGTCGAGAACGGCCAGTGCGTAGCCGCGCGAGACCGAGGCGTTCACCACCCGGAAGCGGTAGGCCCGGGCCTCCACCTCCAGGTACGGCCACACCACACCGTTCACCATGGTGAACGGGCCGGTCGTCGAGACGGCCGGCGGCATGGCCCCGGGCGTGACGGGGCCGGTCAGGACACGCTTGACCAGGATCTGGCCGTTGATCCGGCCGGCGGGGTCCGTGTCGAAGTTGATGTCCGCGAGCATCAGCGGGATCTCGTACGCACCGCTCGGCAGGCCGAGGTGCTCCTCGTCCGGGTCCCGGATGATGTAGTTGCCGATCAGCCCGGCCGTCACGTTCAGGGCGGTGATCGGCATGGCGTGGTCGTGGTAGAAGAGGTGGGCTGACGCGTCCCCGTTGGGGTACTCGCAGAGCTGCGCACCACCGGGCGTGACCCCGGCGTCGGGTAGCCCGTCGGCAACGGCGTTCTGCTGTCCGCCATGGACGTGGACCGAGGTCCACGGCGTCAGCCGGGTGAGCTCGGAGCGCGCCGGAGCCCCCTGCGCGCCGGGCGGGTTGGCGGCCGAGACACCGGGCGGCGGGCCCACGGGCTGCACGAAGACGCCCTTCACCGGGCTGGTGCCGGTGAGCTCGTTCTGCCACGCGATCCGGACCTTCTGACCGCTCTGCACCTCGATCGTGGGGCCGGGGTAGTGGCCCTCGTACGTCCACATCGGAGTGGGCGGCAGCTGGGAGTGCAGCCGGACCTTCTGGGCGACGAGCTTCACCACGTTCGTCACGCCGGTCCGTGGCTTGAGTGTGGGAGGTATCCGCAGGGGGTCCAGGAACGGGGTCAGCGTGGAGACCTGCGGACTCGACGGGCCGTTCGGCAGCGCACCCGACCCCGCCGCGCTCCGCGACATCTCGTCCGCCGACGCCCTGCTGACGTCGCCGCTCAGCAGTTGGGTTCCCCCGTAGACGGCGGCCGCCGCGGCCCCGGTCATTCCGATGAAACTACGTCGACTGTGTTTATCCACAGTGTGGAAACTTTCGCATGGACCACTCCGTCAGATGGTGGGAACCGGCATTTCCGGGGTGGCTCGTGGTATGCCTGCGAGCCATCTGGGGTAATTGTGCGCGACCGGACGACCGCGCGCGGACGGCCAAGATGTCGGATCGGGCGGATAACAGCGTTCCCTGTTTCTCTCCCGTGCCTGACCGCCCGACGCACGGGTTGCATGCGGGGAGCCCTTATTCACTTACGTGTATGAAACCTGGCGAGTTCAGCTTGTGAAACATGGCGCGCGTCACAACGTCGACGATCGGGGGACGCCCCGCGCAAAAGATGCGGAAACGACCTGGATCGCCCGGAAATAGATGACCGTCTCAGTCGGCTGGGTAGCGGTTCCGACCGGTACGTAAGTCGTTTGTTTCATTGCGCCGCGCATCCAGACAGGTGGCCGTCACGAAATGATCAGGGGATCAGCTCGCGCCGGGAGGGCTCCGCGTGCCGAGCCGGCCTGCGGAGCTGCTGCCTGCGGCGCGGGGTCATGGGGCGGGGTCGGGCGGTTCGACCAGGCGGTGCTGGTAGGCCAGGGCGACCAACTGGGCGCGGTCGCGGGCGCCGAGTTTCGTCATGGCCCGGCTGACGTGGGTCTTGACGGTGGCGTGGCTGATGGTGAGGGCGTCGGCGATGTCGGTGTTGCTCAGGCCGTGGGCCACGAGTCCGACGACCTGTTTCTCCCGGGCGGTGAGCTGGGCCAGTGCGTCGGCGTCGAGCCGCGGGGTCCGGTGGGTGAGCCGCGCGATCAGACGGCGGGTCAGGCCGGGGGAGAGGAGGGCCTCGCCGCCGGTGACGACGCGGATGCCGTGCAGCAGTTGGCGGGGTTCGGTGTTCTTGATAAGGAAGCCTGCGGCACCGGCTCCGAGTGCCTCGATCACGTACTCGTCGTGGTCGAAGGTGGTGAGGATGAGCACGTGGACGGCGGCGAGGTCCGGGTCGTCGGCGATCTGCCGGGTGGCGCGCAGCCCGTCGACGCCGGGCATCCTGATGTCCATCAGCACGACGTCGGGGCGGGTCTGGCGGGCCAGGTCCACCGCGGTGGCTCCGTCGGCGGCCTCACCGACCACGATCATGCCGGGCTCGTTGTCGATGAGTACCCGGAAGCCGCCCCGGACGAGGGCTTCGTCGTCGGCGATGAGCACGCGGATGGGCTCGGTCACCGCTTCGCACCCCGGGGGTTCGCGCACGGGGACATCATCGCGGGTTCGGTACGGGCAGCTCGGCGCATACCTCGAAGCCGCCGTCGGGGTGCGGCGCCGCGGTGAGCCGGCCGGACAGCGCGCTGGCCCGCTCGCGCATCCCGTCGATGCCGTGCCCGTGCTGCTCCGCCTCGGTGTGGTGGGTGTCCGCGCCGGTACCGGGGCCGTCGTCGTGGATCCGGATGAGCAGCCGCGCTGGTTCGTGCCCCAGCGTCAGCCGCACGGTGCGAGCCCCGGCGTGGCGGAGCACGTTGGTCAGCGCTTCCTGGACGATCCGGTAGGCGGCCAGATCGACGGGGGCGGGCAGCCGCCGCGGGTCGCCGTCGACGGTCAGCTCCACCCGTAGGCCTGCGGCCTCTGCGGTGTCGAGCAGCTCGGAGAGCCGGTCGAGCCCGCCCCGGGGCGCCCGCGGCTGGCCGGCTTCCTCCGCTGTGGACGTATCCGTGCGCAGGATGCCGAGGATGGTCTTGACGTCGGTGAGGCCCTCGTCGCAGATCTTCTTGATCGTGGTGAGGGCCTCGCGGGCCTGACCGGGGCGTTGTTCGATGACGTGCAGACCCACCCCGGCCTGCACGCTGATCGTGGCCATGGTGTGCCCGAAGACGTCGTGCAGTTCGCGGGCGATGCGCAGCCGTTCCTCGGCCGCGATCCGGCGGGCCCGCTCCTCGCGGCTCCGGGCCTCCCGGGCGAACCGGGCGCGGGTGGCCGCGAGCACCGCCCGGTTGTAGCCGACGGCCGCCCCGGCGCTGCCCGCGGTGGCCACCAGGAGGGCCACCTCCGGGACCACACCGGCGGTCTCGGCGTCGCCGAGCACCACCCGGATCGCGATGATCTGGATCAGCGCGGTGGGCACGGCGCCCGCGACACCCCACCGCCAGCCCCGGTGGGCCGCGAGGGTGTAGCAGCCGATCAGCGGCGCCAGCGTGATCAGCCGCCCGGGATAGGCGCCGAGGAACCAGACGAGGGGCACGGCGTTGAGCACGAGCAGCGCCGCGATCGGGTAGCGGCGGCGCACCGCGACCGCGGCGGCGACCGCCGCCGCCAGCGCGACCGCTCCGGCGTCCAGAGGAGCCGGGCTCGCGGCGGCCGCGGGCCCGACCCCGGCGACCGCGGCGGCGAGGAGCCCGGCCGCCACACCGACACCGAGACCCGCGTCGGCCACGACCGGCGAGAGCCCGCCGCGGCGCACCGCCTCACGCACGGTGGTGACCATTCTCCGCCCTTCGATCCGGGACCAACCGGACACCTGCCCGGATCATCTTGCGGGTGCCACCGCGGGATGTGCATCCACCGGGCGTGGTGTCCCGGCACTACCGCACCGGGCGGGGGCGGCTACCACCGGCGGCTGACCGTACGTCGGGGGCGGCAGCCGGGAGACACCACGCTCGCCCGACGCGCAGGCGCCACCCGCCCACCACTATCGGACACCAGATCCACAAACCTGGCGAAAGGACCCCCCGATGTCCGTCCGACACCTGATCGCCGTCGCTGTCTTCGGCCCCGGCTCCGGCCGGCTCGGAGCCAACCTGGCCGCGGCGGTGGCACTGATCGGCCTGGTACTCGGCGGGCTGACCCTCGCCCGCTCCCGCCACGCCGGCTGACCGGACACCTGTGCCGCACCATGCCGGTGGCGGCGACCGCCACGGTGCGGACCGTGGTGACCAGCCGTTCGAGGGGGAACCGGGCAGCGCCGGCGCGGCTACCATCCGAAACATGGGTGACCGACGCCAGCGCGTGCCGGGGCGGCCGGGGTGAGCGGTGAGGAGACCGTGGCCCTCGGGGGTCGGCAGCGCGCCCGGGTCAGCCCGCACGAGCAGGTCGACGCTCTGACCGGAGCCGTCGAGGACCTCGCCGGTCAGTTCAGCCTGCAGCCGTTGTTGCACCGCATCCTGCGGCGGGCGGTCGTGCTCCTCGGTGGCGACGCGGGCTCGATCTCCACCGTCGACGAGGCGGCCGGAACCTATCGCAAGCAGGTCGACCTCGGCGTCGGCTGCCAGGAGGGCAAGGTCTTCTCGCTGCGCGAGGGTGCCACCGGCGCGGTCGTCTCCAACCGGGCGCCGGTGGTGTTCGACAGCTACTCCCAGGTCAGCGGGGGCCACGTCGCGCCGTCCGACCGGACCCGCCTGCACGCCACCATCGCGGTGCCCATCGAGTGGGGCGGCGAGATCATCGGGGCGTGCGTCGTGTTCAGCACCGATCCGCAGGTTCGGTTCCGGGACGAGGACATCGAGCTGCTGGGTCTGTTCGCCACCCACGCCGCCATCGCCATCGTGAACGCGAGGCTGCACGCCGAGGCCGCCGAGCGGGCCCGGCGACTGGCCGTGAGCGCCGAGCGGGAGCGGGTGGTCCGCGACGTCCACGACACCGTGGCCCGGGCACTCGGGTCGATCCTCCTGCATCTCGACGCCTGCGCCGAGCCGGCCGGGTCGACGCACATCGCCGCGGCCCGGGCGGCGGCCCGGGCCGCGCTCGCCGAGACCCGACGGACCGTGCTCGGCCTCGGGCCCGCCCTGCTCGAGCAGGGCTCGCTCGAGGACGCTGTCTCGGCCGAGCTCGCCTGGGCCCGCTCGACCACGGCGCTGCGCACCGACCTCGTCGTCACCGGCGAGCCGCCCCCGTTGCCACCCGAGATCAGCCAGCAGGCTCTGCGCCTGGTCCAGGAGGCGCTCACGAACGTCGTCATCCATGCCAGGGCGGCGTCGGTCCGGGTCGGGATGATGTACGGCGCCGAGGACGTCGCCGTCGTCGTCGAGGACGACGGCGTCGGGTTCGACCCGGCGGTGCTCACCGATCGCCGGCGGTCCGGCCTCGGCCTGCACGGGATCGTGGCGAGGGCGCACCGGCTCGGCGCCGAGCTCGAGATCGAGTCCACGCCGGGGTGGGGCACGCGGGTCCGGGCGCGGATCCCCTACGAGCCACGCGATGCGGGCAGCGCGGTCCGCGCCGACGTGCCGTGGCGCGTACTGGTCGTCGACGTGCGTCCCGTCGTGCGAGCAGGGCTCGTCCGGCTGCTTGCGCAGGCCGAGCCCGACATCGTGGTCGTGGGCGAGATCGGGGACGCGCGCGAGGTGGTCGACGCGGTGCGGGTGCTCGACCCCCACGTCGTACTGGTCGACCTGCGGATGCCGGTGCTCGACGGCGCCCGGCTGACCTCCTACATCCGCGCCGCCGGACCGGGGGTCTCGGTGCTCGTGATCACCGACGACCTCTCCGACGAGCTGCTGCGCGACGCCGCGCACGCCGGTGCCTCCGGGTGCATCGGGACCGACCTCGACGGCTCGGCGCTCGCGCGTGCCGTGCTCGCCGCGGCCCGCCGGGACGCGCCGCTCACCGAGACCGTGCTCGGCACCTTCCGGGAGCGCGACCGCGCGGGCAACGGCCGGCTCACCAGCCGCGAGCGCGAGGTCCGCACCCTGGTGGAGCTCGGCATGCGCGACAAGCAGATCGCCGACCGGCTCGGGATCTCGGCGAAGACCGTCGAGAAGCATGTGGGGGCACTGCTGCGCAAGACAGGTGCACCCAACCGGACGTCGCTGGCCCGCTGGACGGACCTGTCCGAGGCGACGCGGTAGGGATTTCCCCCAGTCGAAGATGGGGAGAACCACGCCTGGAAATGCGATGCCGCCTGGCTAGCCTGAATCCGTGCCCGTCGTGACGCTCAAGGACATCCTGTCCGATGCCTTCGACAAACGGTACGGTGTGCCCGCGATCAACGTGTTCAACGACCTGACTCTCGAGGCCGTTCTCGCGGCGGCCGTCGAGAAGTCGTCGCCGTTGATCGTGCAGACATCGGTCAAGACCGTGAAGTCGATCGGTGTCGATGTGTTCTATTCCATGTGGACCGCGATGACCGCGGGTATCGAGGTGCCGGTCGCCCTGCACCTCGACCACTGCCCGGAGCGCGAGGTCATCACGACGTGCCTCGACCGCGGCTGGAACTCGGTGCTGTTCGACGCCTCCCACCTGCCCGTCGAGGAGAACACCCGGCAGACCATCGAGGTCGTCGCCGAGGCCCGCAGGCACGGCGCGCACGTCGAGGGGGAGATCGAGTCGATCACCGGGGTGGAGGACGGGATCGGCTCCGACACGGTGGCGCGGCGCCAGGACCTGCAGGTCGCCCTCGACTTCCTCGACGCCACCCAGGTCGATGTCTTCGCCCCGTCGATCGGCAATGCGCACGGCACGTACAAGGCCGCGCCTCAGCTCGATTTCCAGCGGGTCTCCGACATCGTCGCCGTCCATCCCGTCCCCATCGCGTTGCACGGCGGGAGCGGTCTTTCCGACGAGCAGTTCCGCGATTTGATCGACCGCGGTTGCGCGAAGGTCAACATCTCCACAGCGCTCAAGGAGACCTTCATGAAGTCGAGTCTCGCTTTTCTGCAGGAGACCGCGGCCAAGGACAAATGGGACCCGCCGTCGCTGTTCCGGTCGGTGCGGCAGGAGGCCGTCGACATGGCCGGGTCGCTGATGGAGCTGTTCGGCAGCGCCGGCCGAGTCGGCTGACCCGTGCCCGCCCTCGTCTTCGACTGCGACGGTGTCCTCGCCGACACCGAGCGCTACGGCCACCTGCCCGCCTTCAACGCGACGTTCGAGGAGTTCGGCCTTCCCGTCCGCTGGAGCGAGGCGGAGTACGGCGAGAAGCTCCTGGTCGGCGGCGGCAAGGAGCGGATGGCCACGATGCTGACGCCCGACTTCCTCGCCGCGGCCGGGCTCCCGTCCGACCCCGGTGAGCTCGCCGAGCACCTCGCGAGCTGGCACCGCCGCAAGACCGAGATCTACACCGGGATCATCGCGGGCGGGTCGATCCCGCCGCGGCCGGGGGTGCGGCGGATCGCGGAGGAGGCCGCCGACGCCGGCTGGTCGCTCGCCGTGGCGTCCACGTCGGCCGAGGTCTCGGTGTACAGCGTCCTCGCGCACGTGATGGGCGACGCGCTGGCCGGCCGGTTCGCCGTCTTCGCAGGCGACGTCGTCCCCCACAAGAAGCCCGCCCCGGACATCTACCTGCTCGCCGTGTCGGAGCTGGGGGTGTCGCCGGATGACGTCGTGGTCGTGGAGGACAGCCGCAACGGGATGCTCGCCGCGCTCGACGCCGGGCTCGCCTGCGTGGTCACCCCCAGCAGCTACACGGGCGGAGAGGACTTCACCGGCGCCACGCTCGTGGTGTCGTCGCTCGGCGACCGGCAGGAGACCACACGGGTGCTCGACGACCCGTTGGGGCTCGACCCGACGCCGTTCGTCCGCCTCGACCACCTCCGGACGCTCCTCACCGAGGCTGCGCCGCGCCCGTCCAGCAGGGAGTGAGCATGACGTCGCCGTCATCAGCGAATCTCGAGTTCGTCGTCCGTACGATCGCGCAGACCGCCGTGGACAACGAGCGAGCGTTCGGTGAGCTGGACGCGGTCGTCGGCGACGGCGACTTCGGCTACTCCCTGGCTCGCGGGTTCGAGATCGTGCTGGCCGACTGGGACTCCTTCGACCGCACCGAGGCGTCGGGGCTGCTGCAGAAGATCGCCCTGACCATCTCCAAGCGGGTCGGTGGCACGTCCGGCCCGCTGTGGGGCACGGCGTTCCTCCGGGCGTCCGCGGCGGTGAAGGGGAAAACGGAGCTGACCGGCGAGGATGCCGTCGCGATGCTCCGGGGTGCCGCCGAGGGGATCAAGAAGAGGGGCAACTCCGACGTCGGCGACAAGACGCTCCTGGACGCGCTCGTACCGATGACGGACGCGATCGCCGAGCGGCTCGCCGCCGACCCGGCGACGCCCGCCCCCGAGGTCGCGAAGGTCGCCGCGGGCGCCGCCAGGGCCGCCGCCGACGCGACGACATCCATGCAGGCGAGGCGGGGCCGTGCGAGCTACACGGGTGAGCGCAGCGTCGGATCACCCGATGCGGGTGCTGTCGCCGTCGCGGTGATGGCCGAACGTGTCGCCCAGACCTGGCCGGGATCGGCGAGCTCCTGAGCAGCGCGAACGCAGGACGGCGAGTCCCTCAACGACGAGACCGATGGAGTACCGCATGAAGAAGTTCGTCAACGACCCGAAGAACTACGTGCCGGAGATGCTGGAGGGCCTGGCGCTGGCCAACCCGGACACCCTCCGCTACGTCCCGGACTACAACCTCATCATGCGGGCCGATGCCCCGCGTGCGGACAAGGTCTCGATCATCCAGGGGTCCGGGTCCGGTCACGAGCCCGCCCACGTCATGGCCGTCGGCCCCGGCATGCTCGACGCCGCCTGCCCGGGTGACGTGTTCGCCGCCCCGCCCACCGACTACGTCTACGAGACGATCAAGCTGCTCGGCACTCCCAAGGGCGTGCTGCTACTGGTGAACAACTACACCGGCGACCGGATGGCCTTCGACATGGCCCAGGAGCTCGCCGAGGCCGAGGACGTGAACGTCCGCACGCTGTTCATCGACGACGACGTCTCGGTCCAGGACTCCACCTACACCGTCGGCCGACGGGGTGTGGCGGGCAACTTCTTCGTGATGAAGGCGGTCGGGGCAGCGGCCGAGCGCGGTGCCGACCTCGACGAGATCTACCGGATCGGGGAGAAGGTCAACAGCGTCACCCGGACGATGGGCATGGCCCTCACCGCGTGCACGCCGCCCGCGAAGGGGGCACCCCTGTTCGACCTGCCGGCCGACGAGATCGAGATGGGCGTCGGCATCCACGGCGAACCGGGCCGCCGGCGGGTGAAGCTGATGCCGGCCGACGAGATCGTCGACGAGCTGCTCGACGCCGTGGTGACCGACCTGCCGTTCGAGTCCGGCGACCGGGTCGCCCTCATGGTCAACGGCCTGGGCGGCACCCCGATCAGCGAGCTGTACATCGTCTACCGGCGGGCCCACAACCAGCTCGCCGACCGCGGTATCACCGTGGGCCGCAACTACGTCGGCGAGTACTGCACGTCGCTGGACATGGCAGGCGCGTCGATCACCCTCGTCCGGCTCGACGACGAGATCGAGTCCCTGCTCGCCGACCCGGCGGAGATCGCGATCCGGGTGTTCTGACCGCTCACATGGAGTGCTGGACCTGCAGCGAGTAGATGACGACCTCGCCCTCGGCGTCGGGGCTGTCGCCCGTGTCGGTGTTGGACAGGACGTAGGCACCGGCCTTGAAGTACCACCCCGAGCCGCTCAACGGGATGTCGGTGGCGAGCTTGCCGTTGTAGAAAACCTGGATGTGGCTGTCGGCGGCGACGAGCTTGAGGTCGTACGGCGTGCCGAGCTTGTAGGCGGGGTCGATGGTGACCCTGGTGGAGTCCCTGCCGTACTCGGCCACGAGACGCTGACCGATGAGCCGGATCAGCACCACGTCGTTCTTGGCGTCGTGGATCTGGGCACCCACCACCTCTGGCTTGGCCGGGGGCAGCTTCGTGAAGGCTTCGCGGACGGTGAGCGTGTGGGTGCCGCTGGTGTTCGACCAGCTGGCCTTGTCCGCCCCTGTCATCTCGCGGAGCTCGGAGCGCGGGTAGTCGCTGCCCGACGTGGTCGCGCCGCCGGCGTTGGCGGCGAAGACCACGCCGTCCTTGGCGTCGTCGAGGTGGAACCAGGGCCCGCTGAACGTGGCGAGATCCGGTTGGTGGACCTGGTCCGGGTCGCCGTCGTCCCCGGTGGGCAGGGTGAGGTACCAGTTCGAGAGGTCGAGGAGATCGGCCGGGTAGCGCGCACCCGGCTTCGGCGGACCGCCCGGTTCCGGGGTTGCGGGGGCCGGGGTCGCGGGGGCCGGGGTGGTGCTCGACGGCGGCGGCGGGGCGGAGGGACCGGCGCACGCGGTCGCGATCAGCAGTACCGCCAGTGCCGCGGTCATCGGCATCATCCGCCGCATGGTCACCTTTCCGCTCGCCGGGCTACGCCCCGGTGCTGGCAGGGGAACGGAACGGTGCACCCTCATCGGTCGGTTCGTCCTCCGGGTGGTCGTGGCCGGTCGTTCGTTTCTGACGCGACGCGGACTAGTCCGGCGCATTCTTGATGTCGACGTCCCGGTTGTCGTAGACGCTGTTGTCACCCGCGGGGCTCGCGGCAGCGACGTTCAGAACGATACCGGTGCGGTTCTCGAAGATGGTGTTCTTCGAGAGTGTGAATCCGCCCTCGGTGTCGACGTAGAGGCCGTAGCGGACGTTCTCCCCGACCACGTTGTCGCGCACAGTGGTGCGTACGGCGTCGCTGACCAGCCGGAGACCGTCCTGCTGGTTGCCGCGCACCTGGTTCTGCTCCACCACGTTGTCCTGTCCGAGCGACACGCCCACGCCGGTCCCGTGGTTGTCGTAGACGCGGTTGTCACGGATCGTGTCGGTCGACGACTCGTTGATGTTGATGCCCTGGTCGGCGTTGCCGAACGACTCGTTTCCCTCCACGAGGTTCCGGTCGGAGTTCAGGTAGAGCACTATCCCGTGGTCTGCGTTGTTGTAGACGACGTTGTCGCGAATGATGCTGTCGGTGCAGTCATCGGCCAGGATGATCCCGTGTTTGCCGTTGTCGTGCACACTATTGCCCTCGATGCGCAGATCATGCGATTTCGTGTGCGGGTCGATGGCGTACAGCTCGTTGTCGTAGAACTCGTTGTTCTGCACCACGAGGCCGCCGATCTCGAAGGTGTAGAGCCCGTAGTACAGGTTCGAGACGATGCTGTCGGTGATCCGGCCACCGGTGCCCGGCAGGCGCCAGGACAGCCCGTACGACTCGACGTCGCTGTAGCCCAGGTAGCGCAGCTCGGCATGGTCGATCGTCATCTGCGAGCCGTCGCGGGCGAGCAGGAAGCTGCGGCCGTCGGCGTCGTCGGTGTCGACGCGGTTCTGCGTCACGTCCCAGGACGTGACGCAGGTACCGCTGATGTCCAGGCCGCCGCCGAGTGCCCGGACGGACACGAAACCGGCCGGGTCGCTGGTCAGCTTCAGCCAGTGGACGGCCGGCGCGGCGATCTGCAGCGAAGCGCCGGGGAGCACCTGGATGTTCGCGCCGAGCAGCCACTCGCCGGGAGCGACCTCGCGCAGTGCTTCCGGTCGCTTCACCGCCGCGCTCAGATCGGGCAGGGTGACGGCCTCGCCGCGATGGAGAGTGATCGTTTTCGTTGCGCTGTCGTACTGGACGTCCAGGCCCGCCGGCACGGTCCGGGCGGTCCGTGCGGTCTGGGCCACCGCAGGCGCCGGTCGGCTGCAGGGTCGTGCCGGATCGACCGCCGCGGTCGCCGGGACCACGCGGCGGACCAGAGGTGGTGGCACAGACGCGGAACAGGCGCTGCCCAGCAGGGCGAACGCCGCGACGACGAGCACGGCACGGACCGCGGTGGACGTCCGGGTCACTGGTCCGGACCCTGATGCGAACCGGGGCCGCTGAGGGAGCTGCCGGCGAGCTGCCTGCCGGCTCTCTGGGGCGGCGGCAAGCGGTGCTTCGGTCCGGGTCGGGGCCGAAGCCGGGCAGCGGTGACGCGCCGTTGCCGGAAGGCGTGCACCATCTCCAGCAGGATGGCCAGCAGGATCACGGGCACTCCGATCGCCCCGAGCAGGTTGAGGGGCGGCAGGCTGAGATCGTTGATCCCCTGCTGTCCGACCACGCCGCGGATCGCCTCGAGCGCGTGCACGCGCGAGTTGCTCAGCTGGACGGAACTGCCGGCGGCGGCGTACACCCCGGTGTCGATCGCGTCGACGCTGACCCGGTCGGCGCGGACGGATCCGGTCGATCGTGAGTAGATGCCCTGCCGGACGGAGCCGATCGACGTGCCGGAGATGCTGGTGGCCGCGGCGGCGTCGATACCCGTGCTGCCACCGACGATCCGGCCGCCCACGATCCGGGTGTCCGGAGTGAACGTCCGCACCCCGTCGGACGCGACGTGGTTCACCGTCATGTCGGTCACGACGACCCCACTCGTCCCTTCCGCCGTGACGATCCCGTCGTGCCCGTGGTTGACGAGGACGCCCGTGATCGCGACGTCGCTCGCGCCCCGTTCGACCCGCACGCCGGTGCGGGAGTCGTCGACCTGCACGGCGTCCAGCTGGACCTGGTGCCCGCCGACCGCGATGCCTGCGACCTCGGCGCCGGTGAACGTGGACTCGCGCACATCGAGACCGTGGGTGGTCTTCTCGATCACCATGCCGCGGAGGCCACCGGTGCTCCGCATCCGGTCGACCACCGTTCCGTTGCTGTCGACGTGGATGAACAGACCGATCGGCTGGTCGGTTGCGGTGAAGTCGGTGATGACGGAGTTGGTCGACCGGCTCAGATGCATCCCCCCGCCCTTGTCGGATGCGGTCGTGACCCCGTTGATCCGCGCGCCTTGCTGCCCGACGACGGCGACCCCGTAGTCGCCGTTGCCGGTCGTCGAGACGCCGGTGACGGGGCGGCTCGAGCTCACGCCGGTGACGAGTACACCGCTTCCACCGTTGCCCGTCGCGCGGATCCCGCTCATCGTGGTTCCGCGGTCGCCCCTCAGGACGACCCCGTCCGCCATCGAGTCGCTCGCGGTCACGTCCTGGAGCTGCACGCCCACCGATCCGGAGAGCTCGACGCCGGTGCTGTTGCGGGCCAGCGTGGTGCGGATCAGCGAGCCACTGCTGTCGGGGTTGAACAGCACGCCGGCCCGGCCCTGATCGATCCCGATCGGCTGCGTGCCGAGATCGCTGATCGTGGTGTCGGTGGCCTCGAGCCTGCCCCTCGCCGAGACCACGATGGCCGGTCGGCCGGCCGCCGTGGGTGGCAGCGGCTGCTGGGAACCGGGGTCGGCGGAGGTCACCGAGACGCCACGCAGGATGAGCCGGCCACCACCGGTGTAGAGCGAGGCGGCGTCGCCCGGCGTCGCTCCACCGACCAGCTTCAGGGTTCGCACGTCGCCGCCGGAGTCCAGCACCGCGCCGGGGGTCAGGACCACGGCTGCGCTGAGCGCCGCCGTGTTGCCGGCGACCGTCAACCAGGAGCTGGGCAGGTAGCGGTCGAGCGTGCTGATGACGGCGTGACCGGGAAAGGGTTGTCTTCTCATGAGCTGCCCGTCAGCGACCAGGTCGATGTTGTCGGGTCGGAGGATGACCATCCGGCGCGGCTGGCCGTGCGACTCCCACGATGCCCGGACACTGGCGGCATCCGCTGCCAGCTCGGCGGCTTTCCGGGCCGCATCGGTCCGGGTGTTCGGCTGGGCCGGGGCGGCCTCGGTGGGCGAGGGGCCCGGCAGGGGTGCTGCCGGCGTGCGGGGTTCCGGCACGGACGGGGGCGTCGGTTGCTCCGGTTGCTCCGGCCTGAGGGCCTGCGGCGGGGTGCGGACCGGCGGCCGGGCGGGAACTGCCCTCGCGGGTGGCTGCGCCGCGGCGGGTTCCGGTGCGGCGGGTTCCGGTGCGGGGGTCTCCGGTGCGTCGGTCTCTGGTGCGTCGGTGTCCGGCGTGGAGTCTTCCGGTGCGGAGTCTTCCGGTGCGTCGGACTCCGGTCCGTCGGTGTCCGGGGTGTCGGTGTCCGGCGTCTGGGCGGCCGACGGGTCCCCGCGTGGACCGAGCGGCCGGTGCGGGATGTCGCGCGGCCGGGGCGTTCCGTCGGCACCCCGGTCGTGCCGGTGGGGCGGCCGCCTTGCCCGCCGCGACGGATCGCGCCCACGGTCCGGACCCGCGGTGGGTGGTTGCGGACCGTCCGAGTCCGTGCCGGGCGTCTGCGCCGCCCCCGACGTCGCCGCCGCCCGGGCTGCCGGCGCCGTGGTCGTCGGACCGGCCGCGAGCGCCGCGCCGGGCGTCGCGGCGAGGGCGAGCAGCGTGGCGATCGCACACCAGGGGAGCAGTCGGCCGACCCGGTGTCGGCTCGGTCGGGTGCTGGTCATGCCGGTACCCCGTCCGGGGTCGACCCTGGCTGCTCGGTGCGGACGACCTCGCCGTTCTCGACGGCCACCTGCCGGGTGAGCCAGCGCTGCCTGCGGATGGTGAACAGGGCCTGCAGCTTGATCAAGGCCATGATCCACGAGACGACGACGTAGCCGGGGATGAAGAAGAACGAGGAGGGCCGGCGGCGCAGGTGGGGCAACAGCTTCGCCGACCGGCTGATCTGCCACCAGACCGCCAGGACACCGGCGAACACCCAGTTCCGGTTCACCAATGAGTGGATCATGAACGCCGGTCCGAACAGCAGGGTGAAGCTGCTGACGCCCTTGTCGACCATCGTGTAGGCGAGGAAGGGGTGCCGCCACACCCAGCGCCGCGACAGCGCGCGCAGATCGGAACGCCAGGTGTTGCGCGCCCACCTGAGCCGCTGGCGGAAGAAGATCCGCCAGCGGGTGGGGAAGGTCGACCACACCTCGGCCGTCCGTTGCATGTACGTGAGATGGCCGCGTTCCAGGATGAGGGTCGTCAGGCGCTTGTCGTCGCCCGACAGGCACGGCACGCCCCAGAACGTCTCGTGCATGAACTCTTCCTCGACCTCGAGCAGCAGCGCGCGGCGGTAGATCGCCGTGCGTCCGGACAGGCACGACACCGCCTGGCCGAGCAGGCTCTGGCTGGCGTTCTCGTCGAAGTACCGGTGATCGAGGAACATGTCGGTGATGCGGGCCAGGAAGCCCGAGGCCTCGTAGACGTTCTGCCGGGTTCCGACGCCTCCGATCCGGGGGTCCGCGAACGGCTTGCACACCTCGTCCGCGACGTCCGGCGCCCAGACGGTGTCGGAGTCGACGAGGGCGACCAGTTCGGTGCCGGCCGCCCGCCATCCCCGGCGCAACGCGTCCCGTTTCCCCGGCACATCAGTGATCAGCACCCGTACCGGGTAACGGCCGGCGACCTCCTGGCAGTCCGCGTCGGAGACGTCGATGACCAGGATGACGTCGTCGACCCTGTTCGCCAGCCAGGACTCGATCGCGGCGGCGAATATCTCCGGATCCTCCTGGTACACCGGCACGACCACGGTGATCGGCAGGCGATGGTCGTTCATCACCGGCCGGTACAGCACCGCGGGAATCCGCCGTACCAGCCAGCATCCCCACCGGATCAGACCGAGCACGCCGAGTGGCGTGCCCAGCACGTAGTAGTAGAAAGGGAGGGTCATGCCGTCGTGATGCCGGATGCCGCTTTTCCGGCGGCTTCGACCTCCTGTTTGACCACGTTTTCGAGCCGTTCGTTCGTTTCGACCACGGCCTGCAGCAACGGCATGTCGACACCGATCGCGTCGGAGTATCCGAGGAAGCCGCGGGTGTCCTTGGGCAGGCACGCTCCGCCGTAGGGGGCGCCGCCGCGGATCCCGTACTGTGGATTGATCGATCCTTCGGCGGACTTCGCGACCGTCGCCGCGATCGGGTCGAGGTCGAGCCCGATCTCCCGCGCGACGAGCCACATCTCGTTCCAGAAGCTGATCTTCGTGGCGTTGAAGATGTTGTGCGCACATTTGACGAACTCGGCCTCGGCCGGATCGGAGAACGTGCGCATCTCGCCACCGAACGGGGCGAGCAGCGCGCGCAGCTGAGCCACGGCCTGCGGGTCCCGGCTGGCGATGACGGTCATCCACGGGTGGCTGAAGTCCTCCTCCGCGGAGACCGCGCGCAGGAACTCCGGGTTCGTGGCCAGGCGGAACCCGTCACCGGCGGTCATGCCGGAGTTCTCCTCCAGCACCGGCCGCACCAGCTCTTCGGTGGTGCCCGGCGCCACCGTCGACCGCACGACGACGGTGTGCCGTGCGCTCGACCCGGCGAGGGCTCGGCCGACGGCGGCGGACCCCGCCGCGAACGCTCCCAGGTCGTACCCCCGTCCCGCGTTCGGCGTGGGCAAGGTCAGGAAGATGAAGGAGTCGGGCTCGGAGGCCAGGTCCAGCTCCGTGCGTGCGTCCAGGCCCTGGGCCCGGAGGTCACACACTCGTGGCACCGAGATGTCGATGAAGGTCACTGTGTTTCCGGCGGCCCGGAACCCCATGCCTGTCGCTGTTCCGACGACGCCGGACCCAACGACGAATACCCTCGATGGCTGCATTCGCAAGCCTCTCTCGCTCGGCACCGTGATCGATCACTGAGGAGTGTGAGTCTGCAGACCGGATCAAAGGCGCGCACACCGGTGTCGGGTCGCGCCGGGCGCCGGTTTGATCGACTTGTGCGGCGCCTTGGTCAACATTTTCCCAGCTCAAAGGTCTGGGTAGACGTCGCTCTTAGCGGAGCGCCGTTACTCGATGACGAACCGTGTATCAGTGGCCGCCGAGAATAGTGACCAACGCCATCCTCATCTTCGATCATCTCGCATTGCAATCATTTCATAGTGATAAGGTTTATGCGTCGGGCGACCGTTTGGATGCTGATTGTGGTCCCCTTTCGTCGCATTGATCTGCCCGGAGTGTTCCTCCCGCATTCGAGCGCGGCCGGCTCGCCGGGCGGGAAGAGACGATCTGTCCGGGATAACCCGGTCGGCGGCGATGTGCCGGACGTCCCCGCGCCGACCCGCCCCGGAACCGTCAGGCCGCCGGCCGCCGGGAGCGCCAGAGCAGCCACGCGAAGTACGGCGTGCCGATCAGCGACGTGAGCGCGCCCGCGGGCAGCTGGGCCGGCGCGATGACGGTGCGGCCGACGGCGTCGGCGAGCCCGACGAGCAGCGCGCCGAGCAGGGCGGCGACCGGGAGCACGCGGGCGTGCCGGGCCCCGACGAGGGCGCGCGCGGCGTGCGGGGCGACGAGCCCGACGAACGCGAGCACGCCGATCGCGGCGACGGCGGTGGCGGTGAGCAGCGCCGCGGCGCCCAGCAGCAGCACCCGGGTCCGGGAGAGCCGGATGCCGAGCACCTGCGGGGTGTCGTCGTCGACGGCGAGGAGGTCGAGCTCGTGACGCCGCCCGGCGAACAGCGCGAGGGCGAGCAGCAACGCACCGACCACGGGCAACACCTGCGGGAACGTGCGCCCGTACGTCGAGCCGGCCAGCCAGGTGAGCGCCTTCGTCTCGTTGAACGGGTCGGTGGACACGATCATGACGGTGATGAGCGCCATGGCCCCGTAGGAGACCCCGACGCCGATCAGGACGAGCCGGTCGGACGCCATGCCGCCACGCACGGCGAGCCCGAACACGAGTGCGGCGGCGAGCAGCGCACCGAGCGCGGCGCTGCCGGCGAGCGTCCAGACCCCGACGGCCGGGACGACCGTGATCACCACGACGGCCGCGACCCCCGCGCCGCCGCTGACGCCGAGGAGAGCGGGCTCGGCGAGCGGGTTGCGGCAGACCGCCTGCACGGCCGTGCCTGCCACCGCGAGCCCGGCTCCCGCGAACAGGGCTGCGACCACGCGCGGCACCCGCGTGTCCAGCACGAACGTGGTGATCGGGCCGGCGCGACCGGTGAACCAGTTGAGGACGTCGCCTGCGAGGAGCAGCGTGTCACCGAGCAGCAGGCCACCCGCGGCCACGACCGCGGTGGCGGCGAGTGTCACGGCGAGCACGACGAGGAAGCCCCGGCGGTCACGCAGCCGCCCCGGGTGCGCGGCGGCGACCTGCCGCACCGGGCCCGACTCGCGGAACCGGCGGGCCACGGCCACCAGGACGACCGCACCGAAGAGGGTGGTCACCACCCCCGTCGGCACCTCGACGCCGCCCTGCCCGCCGAGCACGAGCCGCACGAGCACGTCGGCCGCGAGCACCACACCGACCCCGGCCAGCGCGGACATGGGCAGCAGCACCCGGTGCCGGCGCAGCCCGGGAACGAGCGGCGCGACGAGCCGGAGGACGGCGGGCGCGCACAGGCCCACGAAGCCGACCGGGCCCGCCACCGTCACCGCGGAGGCGGAGAGCAGCACCGCGAGCACGGTCACGAGCACGCGGGTGCGGCGGACCGGGACGCCCAGCACCGCCGCGGTGTCGTCGCCGAGGCCGAGGACGTCGAGCCTGCGGCCGAGCCCGACGAGACCGGCGAGGGCGAGCAGCACGACCGGACTCATCCGGGTCACCGCGTCGAGCCCGGTCTGCGCGAGCTGACCGCTGCCCCAGGCGTAGAGCCCCGAGGTCTCCTGCGAGAACAGCAGCAGGAGCACGCTCGTGAGCGAGAAGAGCGCGAGTGCGACCGCGGACCCGGCCAGCACGAGCCGGGTCGGCCCCGTGCCGCCGCCCGACAGCGCGAAGACGAGCGCCGCGGCGGCGAGACCGCCGGCGAACGCGAGCAGTGCCGACAGCTCGACGGGCACGACCAGGCCGAACGCCGCGGCGGCGACGACCGCGAAGTACGCGCCCGCGTCGACCCCGAGGGTGTCCGGCGAGGCGAGCGCGTTGCGGCTGACGGACTGCAGCACGGCGCCTGCCGCACCCAGCGCCGCCCCGACCACGACGGCGGCGAGCAGCCGGGGCACGCGCGAGGCGACCAGCACCGCGGCGGTCCCGTCGGTGCCCGATCCGGTGAGCAGCGCCAGCAACTGGCCGACCCCGACACCCGATGTGCCCTGGGTGAGGTGCACGGCGGCGAGCAGCAGCACCGCGCCGACCCCCAGCACGGCAGCGGCGGCGACGCGCGACGGCACCGCACGCGGCGCCGGCCGCGGGTCGGCGGAGACCTCCGAGACCCCGGCCCTGCCCACCGTCTCAGCCGGCCAGTGCCGCGGTGACGGCGTCGACGTACTGCCTCATCGATGCCGGCCCGCCGAACATCCAGATCCCGTCCGGGAGCCGCGTGACGTTGCCGGCCTGCACGAACGGCAGCGACGCCCACACCGCGTTGCCCGCGAGCCCGTCGACGAAGGGGTCGGGGCCGTCGGCGTCGTTGGCGTAGTAGACGAACTCGACGTCCCCGAGCGTGGTCAGGCCCTCGACGTCGGTCGTGGCGAGGCCGTAGTCGGCGTCGCCGGAGAGTGGCCACGCGTTGACGAGGCCGAGCTCCTGCGACACCGACTCGACCAGCGATCCCTCGGTGAACGGGCGGATCGAGAGGCGCCCACCGTCGAGGTAGCCGTCGGCGAAGGCGAACCGGCGCCCGGCCAGGCCGGCTGCCGCCAGCCGCGCCGCGCCGTCGGTGAGTGCGGTGTCGAAGTCGGCGAGCACGCGCTGCGCAGCGGCCTGGGTGCCGGTGAGCGTGGCGACCAGCTCGACGTTGCGGCGCATCTGGCCGATGCTGTCGGAGGCGTCGGCCGGACGCACGAGCACCACGGGCGCGATCGCCTCCAGCTGCGTGACGGCGCCATCGGGCAGGTCGGTGGTGGCGAGGACGAGGTCCGGGCGCAGGGCGGCGATCGCCTCGACGCTCGGCTCACCCCGCACCCCGACGTCGGTGACATCGCCTGCCAGCGGTGCGGCCTTGACCCAGTTGGTGTACCCCTCGACGTCGGCGACACCGACCGGCGGCACGCCCAGCGAGACCAGGTGCTCGGCGACGTTCCACTCGAGCCCGACCGGCCTGGTCGCCGGACCGTCGAGGGTGACCTGCCGGCCACGTCCGTCGGTGACGGTGATGGGTGCGCTGTTGCCGGTGGTGGGTGTTGACCCCGCGTCGTCCGGCGCCTCCGTGGTGCCGCAACCGGCGAGCGCCACGGCGACCAGGACGGTCACCGCCGCCCCTGGACCGCGCCGCCAGGATCGTCTCATCTGGTCTCCTCCGTACTTCCCGCTGTCGCGGTTCCCTTCCTGCGCGTGCTGTGCCGGCCCACCGGCCGGATGCGCAGGGACTCCGTGACCGGGTCGTGGTCGACCGCGACCTCGATCCCGTAGGCCGCGGTGAGGATCTCGCCGGTGAGCACGGCCTCCGGTGGGCCGGCGGCGCGCACCCGCCCGTCGGCGAGCAGCGCGACCTCGTCGGCGACGGCAGCGGCGTGCTCCAGGTCGTGCAGCACCACGCCGACCGCCACCTGGTCGTCGTCGGCGAGATCGCGCATCAGTTCGAGCATCTCGACCTGGTAGCGCAGGTCGAGGTGGTTGGTCGGCTCGTCGAGCAGCAGGACGCCCGTGTCCTGGGCCAGGCAGCAGGCGAGCCAGACGCGCTGCAGCTGGCCGCCGGACAGCTCGTCGACGGGGCGGTCGCCGATGCCCGCCACGCGGGTCGCCTCCATCGCTCGCGCCACCACGGCCGGGCCGGCGACGTCCTCGCGGCCGAACCGGCCGCGGTAGGGGTGGCGGCCGAAGCCGACCACATCGCGCACCGAGAGGCCGACCGGCACCGGCCGGCTCTGCGCGAGCAGGGTGACGCGGCGGGCGAACTCGCGGCGGGTCAGGGCGAGCGCATCCAGCGCTTGGGGATCGCGGTCGCCGCCGATCAGGATCTGCCCGCTCCGGGGCCGGTGCAGCCGCGCGAGCGCCCGCAGCAGGGTCGACTTGCCGCTGCCGTTCGGTCCCACCAGCGCCGTGACGAAGCCGGAACGCAGCCGGACGCCGGCCCCGTGCACGACGTCGACGCCGTGGTAGCCGAGGTCGAGTCCGACGCCGTGCAGCTCGGTGGCCGGTCGGGGAGCGGGGAGCACGAACGGAGGATAGGCTACCTTTACTTGAGCGCAAGGGGGGCATTGATCAGATGCGCACGATCAGTAGTGAGTCCGAGCTCCGCGAGTACGTGCGCGACCCCTCGGCCGCGATCGCGGCCAAGGCGATCGATCACATCGACGACGCGTCCGCGCGGTTCATCGCCGCCAGCCCGATGTTCATCCTCGCCACCAGCGGGGCCGACGGGTCGTGTGACGTCTCGCCGCGTGGCGACCCTGCAGGCAGCGTGCTCGTGCTCGACGCCAGGACGCTCGCGTTCGGCGACCGCAAGGGCAACCGCCGCCTCGACAGCATGCGCAACATCCTCGGCAACCCCGCCGTGGGAATGCTCTTCATCGTGCCCGGGGTCGGCGACACGCTCCGGGTGAACGGCACCGCCCGGGTGGTCGCGGAAGCCCCCTACCTGCCCCGGCTGACGGTCGCCGGAGTCACCCCGGACCTCGCGATCGAGGTCACCGTCGACGAGCTGTTCCTGCACTGCACGAAGGCGTTCGCGCGGTCGGCGCTCTGGGATCCGGAGACGTGGCCCGCCGCGAAAGACGTGCCGTCGGCCGGGCAGATGGTGCGGAGCCAGCACGGCGTTCCGGCGCCGGCCCGGGTGATCGATGCGGCATTGCGCCACGACGCCCGCGTCAACCGATACTGAGCGGATGGACGATCACGGGGACGGCGCGCTCCTGCTGCGCTCGGCCCGGGTGGCGGGCCGGATCGTGGACATCACGATCGAGGCAGGCGTCGTGACCGCGCTCGGCCCGGAGCTGACCGCATCTCGTGGCGCCGAGGTGGTGCCGCTCGACGGGCGCAGTGTTCTGCCCGGGTTGTGGGACAACCACGTGCACTTCGACCAGTGGACGCTGGCGCGCCGTCGGCTCGATCTCGGCTCGGCGCGGTCGGCAGGCGAGGTCGTGGAGCTGGTGGCCCGGCGGATGCGCACCGACCCGCCGGAGCGGGACACCGCGCTCGTCGGCGTCGGGTTCCGGGATGCGCTCTGGCCCGACGCGCCGCATCGCGCCCTGCTCGACCCGGTAACCGGCGGGACACCGGTCGTGCTCGTCTCCGCCGATCTCCACTGCTGCTGGCTGAACTCCGCCGCCGCGCGGACCTACGGCTGGGCCGCCCCATCCCACCGGGGTGCTCCGGGAGACCGACTGGCACCCCATCATGGAGGACACCCGGAAGGTGCCGGCGCACCTGCTCGACGTCTGGGCGCGCGAGGCCGCGCAGGAGGCGGCGGCGCGGGGAGTGGTCGGCATCGTCGACTTCGAGGCGCCGTGGCAGCTCGACGCCTGGGCCGGCCGGGTCGCCCGCGGCTGTACCTCCCTGCGGGTCGTGTCGTCGGTGTGGCCGTCCCATCTCGATGAGGCGATCTCGCGCGGGCTGCGCACCGGCGACCCGATCCCCGGCACGGCCGGACTCCTCACCATGGGCCCGCTCAAGGTCGTGAGCGACGGGTCCCTCAACACCCGCACCGCCTACTGCCAGGACCCCTACCCGGGACTCGAGGGAACGGCGCACCCGTGCGGCGTCCTGCTCGTGGCGCCCGAGGATCTCGTGCCGCTGCTGCGCCGGGCCACTGCCGCCGGGATCGACGTCGCGGTGCACGCCATCGGCGACCGGGCGAACACCCTCGCGCTCGACGCGTTCGCCGCCAGCGGTGCCCGCGGCCGTATCGAGCACGCCCAGTTGCTGTCCGAACCCGACGTGGCCCGGTTCGCCGAGCTCGGGGTCGTCGCGAGCGTGCAGCCCGAGCACGTCGTCGACGACCGCGACGTCGCCGACCGCTACTGGAAGGGGCGGACCGGCCGCGCCTTCCCCTACCGTTCGCTGCGGGACGCCGGGGCCGGGCTCGTGCTCGGGTCGGATGCCCCGGTCGCCCCGCTCGACCCGTGGGTCGCCATCGCCGCCGCCGTCCGTCGCAGCGCCGACGATCGGCCGAGCTGGCACCCCGAGCAGGAGATTCCCTTCGACGTCGCGCTCGCCGCGTCGAACGGGCCGGACGGACCGGTCGGCGTCGGCAGGCGGGCCGACCTGATCGTCACCGAGGACGACCCCGCAGAGCTGGATGCCCCGGCGCTGCGCACGTTGCCGGTGGTGGGGACGATGGTCGGCGGCCGCTGGACGCACCGGGCGGGCCTGGACGCGCGGTGATCGGGGGGTCGCGACCTCACTGCTACCGGACCGGTCATTGAGTTCTTCGTTACGTTGTCTTTACTGTGCGCGATCTTCCAGTTACGCCCGTTGGACATAGTGCGTGGGTCCGCTCGGCGGTCCAGTTCCAGGGCGAACGGAGGCGCAGCCGCACCGACTCATTGCCTTCAGGTCGAAGTCTGCCGCGAAGGATTGCCGTTTCGCCGGCCATTCGCTCTCGACCGGGGCCGATTGTCGCCATCGCCGCCACCGATCCGCTGACCACGAAGAGGAGATGGCCGTGCCCAGTATCACCTACGTCAACGACGACGGCTCACAACAGACCGTCCAGGTGGCTGTCGCCACGAGCCTGATGAAAGCCGCATTGGCCAACCAGGTGCCGGGAATCGTCGGTGAATGCGGGGGCTCGGCCACATGCGGCACCTGCCATGTCTACCTGGACCACAGCACCGAGCAGTTCGCCCCGCCCTCGGACGACGAGGAGGACATGCTGGAGTGGACGGCCGCCCCGCGGGCGGAGAACAGCCGGTTGAGCTGCCAGCTCGTACCCACCCAGGACGGCGCCGAGCTGGTCGTCCGCGTCCCGGTGAAGCAGGTGTGAGGTGAGCGGTGTCGTGCTGGTCGGCGCAGGGCACGCCGGTGTGGAAGCCGCGGCCGCACTGCGCGCGGGCGGCTACCCCGGGCCGGTGACGGTGGTCGGCGCCGAGGGGCGCACCCCGTACGAGCGGCCGCCGCTGTCGAAGGAGATGCTCGACGACGGCGCGGACCCGGCCGCGTTCTCGTTGCGTCCCGAGGCCTTCTTCGACGACCGCCGGATCTCGCTGATCGCCGGGCCGGCGGTCGCCGTCGACCGGGCCAGGCGGGTGGTGGAGCTCGCGGGCGGCCGGTGCGTGGGTTACGACCACCTGGTACTCGCCACCGGCGCCACCCCGCGCCGGCTCGACCTGCCCGGCGTGGCGCTGCACGGGGTGGCCGAGCTGCGCACGCTCGACGACGCGCTCGCGCTGCGCAGCTCGCTGGCCGGGGCCAAGCGGCTGGTCGTCCTGGGCGGCGGGTTCATCGGCATGGAGATCGCGAGCGCGGCGCGCAAGCGTGGTGTCGACGTGTCCGTGCTCGAGGTGAACGACCGGGTGCTCAGCCGGGTGGTGACCCCGCCGGTGTCCGACGCCGTCGCCGCGCACCACCGCGCCGAGGGGGTCCGGCTGTGCCTGGGTGAGCGAGCGGCGAGGGTGGTCGGCCGCGACGGCCGCGCCACCGGGGTGATGACCGACCGCGGCACATTGCTGCCTGCGGACCTCGTCGTGCTCGGCGTGGGCGCGACCGCCGAGGACGGCCTGGCCGCTGCGGCGGGCCTGGCCACGGACAACGGCGTGCTGGTCGACCCGTGGCTCACCACCTCCGACCCCCGGATCAGCGCGATCGGTGACTGCGCGGTGGTGCGCGACCCGGCCACCGGAACGGCCCGGCGGCTGGAGTCCATCCAGAACGCGACCGATCAGGGGCGCTACGTCGCCTCACGCATTCTCGGCGAGACGCGGCGCTACCACGCGGTGCCGTGGTTCTGGAGCAACCAGGGATCGCTGAAGCTGCAGCTGGTCGACGTCGCGGGGGAGCACGATCGGCGGGTCGTCAGCGGCGGCGCAGCGCGCTTCTCCGTCCTCTGCTTCCGGAACGGACTCCTGACCGCGGTCGAGTCGGTCAACGACCCGGGCACCCACCTGGCGGCCCGCCGGCTGCTGGACCGCATGACCCCCACCGAGTCCGAGCTGCTGGACGTCGACTACAACCTGCGGGCACTGGCCCGCCGCGTGATCGCCGGGGAGTCCGCCGTCGCGTGACAGCCGGGGCGAGCCCCGGGGAAGTTCAGGAAAGCCACTTTCAGGCCCTCTCAGGGCAGGAAAGTGGCTTTCCTGCGTCCGGCCGGGTGTGTCCCGCCGCCGGGTCGCGGGCCGCCCGGCAAACGACTGACTAGGCCAAATGGTCGTAAACGTTGCGTGACGGACGTCTCACCCGAGATGGACATCAGGGTGGGGTGGGACGTAACGGACGAGTCACCCAAACGTACTTCGCTGTTACTCCATTCGTGCAAGCATTACGCATCCCGCGACCCAGGGTGACCGCTCAGAAATCGAGCCGATCCCTTCCGGCTCTCGCGGCGATTCCGCACGCCCTCGTGTTCTCGTCCGCATTTTCCTCGCATGTCGAACAAGTCGGGTCGACGACAAGTCAACCGCCGCACAGGGCGGCGAAAGGGTGAACGTCAATGGCTGTAGACAACCCGCGACGGTCCGCCGGAAAAGCACTGTCGCTGGTGGGGTTGGTATCGGGATTCGTCATCTCGGCGCTGGTGGGATTGGTGTCGGGGTTCGTCATCTCGACGCTCGGCCGCCGCCCGTACGCACCGGCACCGCCGCTCGGCCCCAGGCCGGCCTCCGTCCCTGCCGTGGGGCCGGTCCCGCGAGCCGGGGCCGCCTGATGTCCGCGACGATCGAGACCGGCTCGCCCGACCAGCCCGCGCCGCGCGGCTCCGGCCCCACCCCGCCGCCGGGTATCGCTCTGCGCAGGCTCGCCCGTCGGGTCCACCTTCTCGCCGGTCTCGCGATCGCCCCCTTTCTCGCGGTGCTGTGCCTCACGGGGCTCGCCTACGCGGTCGCACCCTCCATCGACGAGGTCGGCTACCGCGATCTGTGGTACGTCGACACCGGCGGCGCCGCACCCCGGCCGGTGTCCGAGCAGGTGGCGGCGGCGCTGGCGACCCGGCCGGGAGCGGAGCTGGCGTCCGTGCAGGTGCCGCCGACCGGCCGGAGCACGGTCGTCGTCCTGGACGAGCCCGGTCTCGCCGACACGGAGGCCCGTGCCGTCTACGTCGACCCCTCCGACAACGAGGTGCTCGGCGAGATCACCACCGTCGGTGGCCGCTCGCCGATGCTGGCATGGCTGCGCGAGCTGCACGGGAACCTGCACCTGGGCGACGTGGGCCGGCTCTACGCCGAGTTCGTCGCCGGCTGGCTGCCGGTGGTGGTGCTCGGTGGGCTCCTCCTGTGGATCGGGGGTCGGCGCAGGCGCACGGCCCGCGCGTTGCTGGCGCCGCGGCTGGCCGGGTCGCCGGAGTCACGCCTCCGCAGCATCCACGGCGCTCTGGGGCTGTGGCTGAGCGTCGGGCTCCTCGCCCTCAGCGTCACCGGGCTGACCTGGTCGAACTACGCCGGTGCCCGGGTGGACGACGCGATCGAACTGCTGGGCGCCCGCACGCCTGCGCTCGCCGTCCCGCCGGTCGGCGTGCTGCCCGGGGTGGAGCCGATGTCGCTCGACCGGGCCCTCGCCGTGGCCGAGGGGGCCGGGCTCGACCGTCCCCTGACCGTCACCCCGCCGGCCGCGGCGGATCGCCAGTTCCGCGTGGCCGAGACGGCCGACGGCCTGCCGATCCGCCGCGACGCGGTCGCGATCAACCCCTACACCGCCGAGCTCACCGACCATCTCACCTGGGCGGAATACCCGCTACTGGCCAAGCTGACGACGCTCGGCATCCAGGCCCACAGCGGCACGCTGCTCGGGCTGGTCAACCAGATCGTCCTGGCGGCCGTGGCCGTCGGAGCTCTCGTCCTGCTCGTGGTCGGCTGCCGCATGTGGTGGCGCAACCGGCCCGTCCGGAGCGCAGGGCCTGGGCCGGGGGACGCCCGCCTCTCCCCGCGCGCGGTGCTCGGCGTCGTGCTGGTGACGGTGCTCGCCGCCTGGGCGATGCCGGTTCTCGGCGTGACCCTCGGCGCCTTCCTTCTCCTCGACCTGATCGTCGGCCGCGTCCGGAAACGGGGTACGGCCGCCGGGCCGGCCCGCTGAGCCAGGAAATCCCCCGATAGGTAGGTCGGGGCTGTAATCGGCACCGGCGTCCGTGTTTTCGGCGTGCGCAAAAACCATGCGGAAAGTCGCTCGACGAAACCATTGTGTGCCCGCGCTGAATTTACGTTCGGTTAACGCCTGCGCTGAATCCGGCAACAATGGGCATGATTCACTTCCCGCGCTCCCCGACCAGCACGTCCGGTGGGGCAGTAATCAGTCAGTACCAAGCAAGAGAGGAAACCCATGTCCGTAACCGCTCCCCAGGGCTCGCTGGGAATCGGAAAGCGACGACGTCGCATCGCCGTAGTAACGGTGATGGCGGCGCTCGGCGCCACGGCGGTGACCGTGTCGCCTGCCGTGGCGCAGCAACCGATCGGAGTCGGCCCACTGCCGATCACCTTCGATCTGACCGATGAGAACGGCAAGTGGTTCGACTCCGGGCTCAACCTGTTCGGCAGCCAGTCGCTCGCGGTCGCCGTACTGCCGCGGCTGGGCACCAGCGTCGCCGTCCCCGGGGTGGGGGGCCCGCTGCTGCCGAGCGATCTCAACGGCCTCACCAATGGCCTGGTAGGTGGGTCGGCACCGGGCGTGGGTGACGCGCTCGGCCTGGACCAGACCCTGGCCGCCGTCAAGGGGATCGGCCAGGCCACGCCGGAGGCCGCGGGACTCGCCCTCGAGGCCGAGTCGTTGATCGGGCAGCTCACCACCCAGGTGGCCGGGCTGCCGGCCGGCGTGCCGGTCAACCTGACCGACCTCCCGGTCGGCGTGGATCTGCAGGGCGTGCTCGACTCGCTCGCGGAGTTCGCGATCGAGGGACCGCCGGTCTCGGTGACGTTCAACGTCGACCCGAGCAGGTCCGAAGGAATCCGCAACCCGGTCGGGCTGATCGCGCCTGCCGAGGCCGACGGTTTCCCGTACGAGAACATGGAAGGCGCATTCTTCGGCAAGAGGACGATCCAGCTCACCGAGCCCGGCTTGTACGCCTTCGCGGACTCGGTCGCGCCCTACATGCTCGGCGCGGTCGTGGTCGACGACCCGCTCACGTTGGGTCTGGACTTCGGCAAGAGCCTGCTGGTGAACGGAAAGGATGAGCCCGTTCCGTCGAACGCGGACATCATCCAGCGGCTGGTGAATGCGTTCTTCACCATCACCAACCCGAACAACTGGCAGATGTACAGCGCAACCGAGGAGGTGGCCTGGAACCCGTTCCAGCCGCCGGCCCCGATCCTGCAGTACGACGCGGACGGGAACCCGCTGCTGGTCCCCAACCTGGACGTCTACTACGACCAGTACTTCAGCTACCCCAAGATGCTGCCGCCGCTGAACGAGCAGCCTGCTGTTCCCGGCGTGGGTGAGGTCTGGATCGACACCCAGATGGAGGACTACGCCGGCAAGGAGAAGCACGGCGCCACGACCAGGATCAACGTCGAGGACTGGACGGTCGAGCGGAAGATCGCAGCCCCCGAGATCAACATGAACAACCCGCACAACATGTGGACCGACAAGGAGTACAAGTACCTCTACCAGACCCAGTGGTTCGACGACGATCTCAGCGTGTTCGACCGGGAGACCGGTGAGCACGTCCGGACCGTCGAGGTCGGGCCGGCCCCCGCGCACGTGATGACCAGGCCGGACACCGACCAGCTGGTGGTCGGTATCAACGCCGGCACGGACATCGTCGAGCTGGCCCCGGGCGCGACGGAGATCACCCGCCGCATTCACACCGACCCCGGGAACAGCATGACGCCCCACCCGCACGCGCACTGGACCAGCCACGACGGCAAGACGGTCGTGGCCCCGAACACGATGACCAGCGAGGCCGTCATCGTCGACATGGAGTCGGGCACCGTCCGGCACGACCCGGTCGGGGAGTTCCCGATCGCCACGTCGATGACGCCGGACTCGAAGAAGGCGTACCTGTCCAACTTCCTGGGCATGAGCATCACGTGCGTCTCGCTGGCGGAGGACGCATGCGCCACCGAGGGCGGCGTGGCGCACAGCGCGGAAATCGACCTCTGGGAGAACTACGACCCGCGGACCGGCCCCACCGGCCCATGGGGCGGCCTGACCATCCAGCTCCCGGTCAGCCCGGACGGCAAGGCGATGCTGGCGGCGAACACCCTGTCCCAGACGGTCTCGGTGATCGACCCGGACACCAACAAGGTGATCAAGGACCTGCCCTGCAACGCCGGTTGCCACGGCGCCAACTTCGGCGCCAAGAAGGGCGGTGGCTACTACGCCTACGTGTCCAACAAGTTCTCCAACGCGATGCAGATCATCGACGTCGACCCGAACGGTGACGGCGACATCACCGACGCCGCCGTGGCCGGCCAGATGGTACTGGGGCAGACCGCGGACACCGCCACCGACGACGAGCTCGTCGCGTACCCCGGAGTGGGCGGCCAGGGCGTCGTGGCCATCCCGCTCGTCTACAACGGCTGGTCCCAGCAGGTCCCCGAGGGCTGGCGGGAAGAGCTGACCTGCGAGCAGCTCAACCCCATCAGCAAGTCCGACTGCTGATCGATCCACCGCAGGTCCGGGGCTGGGCCCGCGCCCAGCCCCGGACCGTTCCCCTTGAGGAGTCTCCCCATGGCCTGCAGCCGGAAGTCCCGTCCCCGAGTCCTGACCGCGATTCTCACGACCGTGCTGGTGTCCGCGATCAGCATGCTGGTCCTGTCGCCTGCCGCGTTCGCGCGGGTGACCATCGTGCCCGGAACCGTGGACGGCGGAGGAACCCAGACGTTCGCCGTCCGCCTCGCCAACGAACGTGACGTGCCGACCACGAGGCTCGAGCTCACCTTCCCCACCGATGTCGCGATTCCGGCCGTCGAGGTCGCCCGGGCCGGCAGATGGACAGCGACGGTCGAGATGCGACCCCTCGACCCGCCGGTCACCGTCGGCGACCAGGTGTTCGACGAGGCCGCGGCCTCGATC
This sequence comes from Pseudonocardia xinjiangensis, assembly GCF_050948425.1. NCBI lineage: Bacteria > Bacillati > Actinomycetota > Actinomycetes > Pseudonocardiales > Pseudonocardiaceae > Pseudonocardia > Pseudonocardia xinjiangensis. Next base: position 1,503,052 of record NZ_CP192009.1, read on the forward strand.
GTGTGGGAGGGCGGCGAGGTGGCCCCGAGCCGGTTCGAGCAGTTCCTCGTCACTGCAGGCCCGCTCCCGTCGGACGGCCGGCTGGTGTTCACCGCCGAGCAGGGTTACGCCGACGGCAGCGTCGAGCGGTGGACCGACCCGGCAGCGCCCGGCGACCCCGGGGCGCCGACGATCGTCCTCGTTCCGGGCGCCGCAGCAGCCCAGGCCGACCAGCCGGTCGGGAGCGCGCCCGGCGGGGCCGGCAGCGCTCCGGCCACGAGTGGTGCCGCGGTCGTCGACGACGCCGCAGCCGCGCAGGAGGCCGACCTGACGATCTGGTTCCTGCTGGTGGCCGGCGTCCTGGTCGCCACCGTCGCCGTCGTCGGCTACGGGTTCGTGCAGCGGCGCAAGCCCGCGACGAGGCCGGAGGAGATCCGTACCCCGGTGGAGGCGGTGCCGGAGCGGGAGGTCAGGCGATGACCCCGGCGTGCACGCCCCCTCCGGCTCTCGCTCGGGGCGTGCTCGGTCTCCTGATCGTCGTCGCGGCCTGCTGGGGGACTCTGCTCGCCGCGATGCCGATGCCGGGCGGAGACCCGGTGCTGGTGTCCGTGTCGCCGGGTGCGGGCGAGCTCGTCAAGTCCCCCGACGAGGTGCGGCTCACCTTCGACCGGCCGGTGCCCGCCGGACTGGCCACGGTGCGCATGACCAGCCCGTCCGGCGAGCAGGTCGTAGCCGGTCGGCCGCGCAACCCAGCGGGCGCCGCGGACACCCTCGCGGTGGCGATGCCGCCCACCCGGTACGCCGGGACCTACTCGGTGGCGTGGTCGTTGCCGTCCAGCCGGCTCGAGCCGATCAGCGGAACGTCCAGCTTTGCCGTGTTCGCCCCGACGACGCCCGTGCGCGTGCCGGAGATCGCGACCGAGCGGGACCCGGTCGTCACCGTGGTCCACACGGCGTTCCGGCTGGCCGCCACCGCCGCGTTGACGCTCGGGGTCGGCGTGACCTTCGTCCTCGTGGCGGCGTGGCCTGCCGGTGTCCGGTACGCGCCAGCGGGCCGGCTCATCAAGTACGCGTGGTGGACGCTGGTCCTGACCACGCTCGGCACCATCGTCTCCTTCGGCGCGTACGCCGCCCGGACGTCGCTGGGCGAAGCGTTCGATCCCGCCCTGCTGTCGGGCACGCTCGGGTCGGACATCGGCGCCGGGCTGCTGGCCCGGCTGCTCGTGCTGGTGCCGGTGGCCCTCGGGCTCGTCCAGCTGCTGACGGGCCCGTCCGACGTCACGGCTGCACAGCGACGGTTCCGGGCGGCCGCTGTGCTCGGCGGTGCGGCCGCGCTGATCGCGACGTGGGGTTTCTCCCGGCCGCACGATCCGGAGGGGCCGGCACCGCTCGTGCTCGGTGCGGAGATCGCGCTGCTGCTCGCGGTGGCGGTCTCCGTCGGCGGTCCGGTGGTGCTGTGGCTCCTGCTGCGGGGCGCCGGGGACTCCGTGCTGCGGGTCGCCGTGCCGCGGCTCGCCCGCCTCATGCCGGTGTGCGGGTTGCTCCTGCTCACGGTCGCGGCGGGCACGGCGGGCGGGTGGCAGCTCGTCGCGCTGCTCGTGCTGGTGGCGCTGGTTGTCGGCACCGGGCTGGCCGGCCGCCGGTGGATGCGCCGCCGCGCGGACGTCCGAGGGCTGGACCTGCCCGGGCGGGTGCGGCTGCGCCGGCTGGCTGCGGTCGCCACGGGCGCTGTGGCCGTGGCGCTGGTCGCGGCCGCGGTGTCGGACACGGGCCGGTCCCAGCTCGCACTCGGCGGGTCGACCGGCGGTGACCAGCAGATCCGCACCCACGTGCCCGGCGTGCGATGAGTCCCCGGCACGGCAAGGAGTCCGAGGTGTCCGCCGCCCATGCCAGCCGGCTCTCCGGCGAGCTGACCCGGGGCCCGGCCAGGACACGACCCTCGGCGGGCGCACTGTTGCGCCCGCTCGCCCGCCGGGTGCACTTCCTCGCTGGGATCCTGGTCGCGCCGTTCGTGCTGATGCTGTGCCTGACCGGCCTCGTCTACGTGTTCAGCCCGCAGATCCACGACGATCTGTACGGGCGGCAGCTCTACGTCGACGAGGTCGGCGCCGCTCCGCGCCCGGTGGCCGAGCAGGTCGCCGCGGCGCTGGCCGCCCACCCGGAGGGCGAGCTCCGGTCGGTGGTGCCGCCGCCCGAGCCCGACCGGACCACGCGGGTGAACCTGTCGGTGCCGAGCCTCGCGGGGCCCGGCGAGGCGCGCACGGTCTACGTCGACCCGTACACGAACTTCATCAACGGCGAGCTGACCACCCTCGACGGCCGGCTGCCGGCGAACGTCTGGCTGCGTGAGCTGCACAGCAACCTGCACCTCGGCGAGGTGGGGCGGTGGTACTCGGAGACGGCCGCGAGCTGGCTGCCCGTGATCGTCGGCTCCGGGCTGCTGCTGTGGATCGGCAAGCAGGGGCGTCGCCCACGCAGTGCGCGTGAGCTGCTGGTGCCGGTCGCGCGGGGCAAGGGCGAGCAGACGCGGCTGCGCTCCGTGCACGGGCCACTCGGGATCTGGTTGACGCTGGGCCTGCTCATCATGAGCGTCACCGGCCTGATGATGAGCCGGTTCGCCGGCCGGGGGCTGCTCGACGCGCAGGCGCCCACGCTCACCGTGGCCCCGGTCGGCATCCCGGTGAACGCCACTCCGATCAGCGTCGATCGGGTGCTGGAGGTGGCTCGCGCCGACGGGCTCAGCGGTGAGGTCGACGTGACGTCACCACCTGCGCCGGACCGGCCGTTCACCGTGGTCGAGACGTCGCCGGGACTGCCCATCCAGAAGGACGGCATCGCGGTCGACCCGTACACCGCCGAGGTCGTCGAGCGGATCGGCTGGGACGACTACCCGTTGCTGGCGCAGCTGCGCGTCATCGGCGTCGACCTGCACACCGGCACCCTCTTCGGGCCGGCCAACCAGATCCTGCTGGCGCTGCTCGTGATCGCCACCATCGTGCTGATCCTCGTGGGCTACCGAATGTGGTGGAAGCGCAGCCCGTACTGGAGGCAGTTGCCATCGGGACCGCCGCCCGCCCTGCGCCAGCTCGCGTCGCCGATGGGTGGGGCGGTGGTGGTGGTCGCCGCCGGGCTCGGGTGGCTGATGCCGGCGTTCGGGGTCGGTCTGGTGGCGTTCCTCGTCGTGGACCTCCTGATCAACGCCGTCCGGCAACGACAGGAACGGGTCCGCAGAACCCTCGGCGCCGGCGCGCTCCTCGCCGCGGGCTCCGTGCTCGGCGTAGCGGTGCTGATGGACACGTCCTCGTTCGTCAGCGAGGACGACGCCTCCGGCCCGCACCCGGAGCCGGGCACGCTCGGCCCGTCACCCGAGGCCGAGCGGTCGCCGGGTGCCGTGCTCGAGCAGCCCCCCTCGCGGAACCAGGCCGCCCCGAACGGCGCGCTGGACGCCGGCACTCCTCCGCCCACGTCATGGGAGGCCGTGGCCTTCCCCGACACGGGGCCCGAGGCGCCGGACGGAATCCCCGATGCCGCGCCCGGCGCCAGCGCCGCCACCCCACCCAGCGGTACCGACGCCGGCGGAACCCCGGCGGATCGCTCCGGCGCTGACGACGCCGACGACCAGGACGCCGGTGGCGGCCCGGGCAGCGGGACCCCCGCGGACGGCAACCCGTCCGGCGGCGACTTCCGAAGCGCCGACTCCGGAGACCTCGCCAGTGGGACCAGCTCCCGCCGTGTCGGCGGCACCGGGCAGGCGGTCGCGCCAGCCGCACGGACCGGGCAGAACACCGTCGAGATCGTCGACGACCTCGTTGGCACCCTGACCGAGGTGGCGAAGCCGGTCACCTCCCTCCTGGTCAGCGTCGTGGAGGGGGTGACCGGCGAGCGCGCCGGGAGCTGATGCCGTGCTGTCCGCGGAGGCCGGTATCAGCCGGCGGTCGAGGGGATGTTGCACGACTCGCGCGAGACCAGGGCGCGGTCGCGGTGCTTGAAGATGCCGATCGTCTCCCGGGTGAACAGCGCCATGAGGATCGCGGCCAGCAACTGGAGGGCGGCGAGGAAGTACAGGCCGTAGTCGAAGCCTCGGACGCTGGAGAAACCCCCGCCGAAAGCGATCAGCACGCCCAGCAGGATGGGGGACAGGCCGCCGATACCCTGACCGACCATCTGCAGCCCGTTGCCGATGGCGACCGCGCCCTTCTCGCTGGAGTCCGAGGACAGCGAGTACAGCACCGGGTAGATGGCGTTGGTGGCCATACCCAGGAACAGCTGCACGCCGATGAGCCAGCCGAGGCTGATGCCGGTCTGCTGCAGCAGGAGCACTGCCACGGTCAGCCACAGGAAGCAGATGATCAGCGTGTACTTGCGGCCGAGGCGGTCGGAGACCGTCCCCCAGAGGACCTGGCCGATACCACCGGTGATGGTGAAGATCACGCTGTAGGCCGCGACCTGGGCGAAGTCGTAGTGCGCGACGAACGCGAGATACAGCGGAATCCAGAAGTTGATCCCGGTGTAGATCGCCAGTCCCAGGCCGGACGCTATCGCGCTGACCAGCACGTTCGGGTTGCGCAGCGCCCGGCGGACCGCTCCGGGCGCGGACCCGGCCCCGTCCTGGTCGGCCGCGCCGCCGGTGACCGGGACGGTGAGCCCGCGGGCGCGGGTGTCCGCGACGAAGGCGTCGAACCGGCCGCGGCTCGACGCCCACCAGTAGAAGATCAGGATCGGGATCGTGATCAGCGGCACGAACAGGAACACCAGCCGCCAGTTCTGGCTGCCGAAGCCGGCCAGGATGGCAGCCACCGCCCAGCCGCCGATCAGCGATCCCCACGGGAACGCCGTGTGGTGCAGGCCTTGGGCGAAGCCTCGCCGTTCCACCGGCCACCACTCCGCAACTGCGGTGACCTCGAGCGACTCGCCGGTCCCGCTGAACGCGTTCTTGATCGCCTGCAGGGTGAACAGGCCGGCGAAGCTGTGGGTCAGGATGCCGATCCCGGTGAGCAGGGAGAACACCAGGTAGCCGAGAGCCACCGGCAGTTCGCGGAACTTCCGCGCCCAGCCGTGCCCACCCTTGTCGGACCAGACCGACAGGGGCAGGACCAGGACGGACTGGGCAAGGGTGAGGAATCCGGTGAACAGCCCGAGCTCGCCGGGGGTGACCCGAAACTCTTGAACGATGGATGGTTGGACCAAGAACACCAAGTTGCGCATGATGCCGTTCATGGCGTAAACGAGCCACAACGCGACGAGCACGAGCCAGGAGTATTTGAAACCGATTTTTGCGCGCCGGCGTGAAGGCGCGATCTCGTCAAGTGCCATGCATGCAACCCCTATGTGACATGCCGCGGACAACCCCCCGGCGTCGAGCCGGGGTCGGAGCGTCGCTGCGACGTGGACTTCAAAATAAGCGCGGCGTTCCGCGGCTCGCAATCCCGTACCGCATGGCGAAACGTCCTCGGGAAAGGCGTGAACTGCCCGGCACGCTGCGTACTCGGAATTGCCGGATTTCTGCGTGTCTCAGCCGGCTTGGGTGGTGGGTCTCCTGCCGAGCCGGTGGCTCGCCCGATCGGCCACGGCGCGCACGACCCGGCTGAGTGTCTCCACCCCGGTGGCGCGTAGGCGCAACTCGGGGAGCATCACCGACAGTGCGGCCACCGCTTCGCCGGACGGCTTGCGCACCGCCGCGCCGACCGCGCACACCCCCGGGCGGAGGTAGCTGTGGTTCACCGCGTAGCCGGCTTCGCGTGCCTCGACGAGGACCTTCCGCAGCGCTGACGGATCGGTGATCGTGTCAGGGGAGTGGCTGGTCAGGGGGCCGGCCAGGTACTCGTCGCGCAGGTTGTCGTCCGCAGCCAGGATGGCCAGCCCGCCGGCGACCGCGTGCGGCGGCCAGACCGTGCCGATCTGCGCGACGGTGACGACCGGATGGGTCGACGGGATCGAGTCCAGGCAGACCGCGAACCGGCCGGCCAGAACCGTCAGCAGGACCGTCTCCTGGGTTCTGGCGTGCAGTTCCTCCACGGCCCCGCGCAGCTCATGGCGCAGGTCGATCTCGCTGGACGCCCGCGCGCCGGGGATCAGGCAGCGCGAGCCGAGCCGGTAGCGCGAGTCCTCCAGCTGTTCCAGATAGCCGTTCGCCTGGAGGGTGCGCGCCAGGCGGAACGCGGTGGCCTTCGAGGTGGTGAGCCGGGCGGCGAGCTCGGTGGCCCCCAGGGGCGGCCCTTCCGCGACGGCTTCGAGCATCCGGAGGGCGCGCTCAACGGACGACAGGCCCGCCTCGGTTGACGGTGGCACCCCGTCCAGGCTACTCGGGCCGGTAACGGTTGTGGTTAAGCTGCTTGAGGCACTTTTAGCATACCGAAGTAAGTGAAAGCGGGTGAAATGGACGACTTGCGGCAACTCGTCGGAAAACGCGTGGTTCTCACGGGTGGCGCCACCAACATCGGCCGGGCGACCGCGTTGTTGATCGCCACGCACGGTGCGCGTCTGGTGATCGGTGATCTCAACGCCGAGGGGGCCGAAGAGACGGTCCGCGCCATCACCGACAAGGGCGGTGAGGCTTCCTTCGTGCACACCGACGTCACCGACGAGGATTCGGTGGCCCGGTTGATCGAGACGAGCGCGGAGCGTCTCGGCGGGGTCGACGTGGCCTTCTTCAACGCGGGAATGCAGCGTTCCGGACCGGTCACGGAGTTCAGCGCCGAGGACTGGGACGCGCTGTTCCGGGTCAACCCGCGGCACTGCTTCCTGGGCGCCAAGCACGTGGTGCCCCACATGAAGGCGGCGGGTGGTGGCGTGATCGTCTTCACGGCCTCGCTGGCCGCGGTGAAGGGCGGTCCGGGGCTCACCGCGTACTCGGCTTCCAAGGGCGCGATCGTCGCTTTCGGCCGGGCTCTGGCCACGGAGCTCGCCCCGGTCGGGATCCGGGTGAACACCATCTGCCCCGGCTGGGTGGACACCCCCTTCAACGACCCGGCCGTCGACTTCATGGGTGGGCGCGAGGCCCAGGACGAGGTGGTCAAGCGGATCGTGCCGCTGGGGCGGCAGGCGACGCCGGACGAGATCGCGTCGGGCGTGCTCTACCTGGCGTCGGATGCGTCCTCGTACATGACCGGCCAGATCCTGCTGGTGGACGGCGGCGTGGCGTAGACCCCCGCCCGCGATTGCAGCAAAGCCACTTTCATGCCACCTCGTTGCGTGAAAGTGGCTTTGCTGCAACGGGGGCGGTGCGGGCCGGGGGCCTCAGTTGCCTGCCCCGAGGGTCGACATGAACGCGGGCGGGTAGCGGTCGCCGCGCGCCGCGCCCGCCGGCACCGCCTTCTCGATCTCGGCGAGGTCGTCCGCGGTCAGGTCCAGCTCCACCGCGGGCAGTGCCTCGGCCAGCCGCTCGCGGGTGCGGGCGCCGACCAGCGCCACGATGTCGCCGACGTCGGAGCCCTGCGCGGCCACCCAGGCGATGGCCAGCTGGGCGACCGTGCAGCCCTTCGCCTCGGCAACGCGGCGCAACGCCTCCACCAGCGCGAGGTTGTGCTCCACGTTCCCGCTCGAGAACCGGGGGCTGGAGCCGCGGATGTCACCGGGGGCGGCGCGGTCGGTGCTCCAGTGTCCTGAGATGAGGCCGCGGCTCAGCACCCCGTACGCCGTCAGGCCGATGCCCAGCTCTCGCAGCGTGGGCAGGATGTCCGCCTCCACCGCGCGGGACAGGAGCGAGTACTCGATCTGCAGATCGGCGATCGGGTGCACGGCGTGCGCGCGGCGGATGGTCGCGGCGTCGACCTCCGAGAGGCCGACGTGCCGCACGTGCCCGGCGTCGATCATCTCCGCGATCGCGCCCACCGTCTCCTCGATCGGCACCTTCGGGTCCAGCCGGGCCGGACGGTAGATGTCGATGTGGTCGGTGCCCAGCCGGGTCAGCGAGTAGGCCAGGAAGTTCTTCACCGCCTCGGGACGGGCGTCCGTCCCGCCGAACTCGTGGCCCGGCCCCCGCAGCATGCCGAACTTGACGCTCAGCGCGTAGCTGTCCCGATCCCGGCCGTGCAGCGCCTCGGCGAGCAGCAGCTCGTTGTGGCCCATGGCGTAGAAGTCGCCGGTGTCGATCAGCGTGACGCCCGCCTCCAGCGCGGCGTGGACGGTGGCGATGCTCTCCGTGCGGTCGGCCGCGCCGTAAGCGCCCGACATGCCCATCGCCCCGAGACCCAGCGCGGAAACGGCAGGTCCGGTGCGGCCCAGGGTTCGTGTCTGCATCCCGTGCTCCTTCGTCGTCGATGTCGACACCCACCCTGTGCCCGCGGCGGGACGCACGGGAGCGGAGCGTTCATCGTGGGAGAGCCGCTCCCTGGATCAGCTCGGCGGCCACGAGGAGCATGAGGTGATGGAGCGTGAGCAGCTCGCCGACTTCCTGCGCCGCCGCCGCGAGGCGATCCGCCCGGCCGAGGTCGGTATCCCCGACGGTTCCCGCCGCCGCGCCCCCGGCCTGCGCCGGGAGGAGGTGGCCATGCTCGCCGGCATGTCGGTCGACTACGTCGTACGCCTCGAGCAGGGCCGCAGCAGTCAGCCCTCGACCCAGCTGCTCGGCGCGCTGGCCCGGGCGTTGCGCCTCTCCGACGACGAGCGCGCCCACCTGTTCCACCTGGCCGGCCACCGGCCCCCGCCCGCCGACGGGCTGGCCCGCCTGGCCCGCGCCGGCCTGCTGCGCATGCTCGACCTGCTCGGCGACACCCCGGCACTGGTGCTGTCCGACCTGGGTGAGGTCCTCGCCCAGAACCGGGCAGCGGTCCTGCTGATGGGCGACCTCACCGGCTTCTCCGGTGACCGGCGCTATGTCGTGTACCGCTGGTTCACCGATCGCGCCCCCCGCGCGGTCGGGCCGCCCGAGGAACAGGAGCACCACGCTCGTTCGCTCGTGGCCGACCTCCGCGCGGCCGCGGGCCGCCGGTCCGGCGACGCGGAGGCCGCCGGGCTCGTCGACCGGTTGCTGGCCGCCAGCGCCGACTTCCGCAGGCTCTGGGCCGAGCACGAGGTGGCCGTCCGGCGCGCCGACCGCAAGACCTTCCTGCACCCGCGGGTGGGCCCGCTGCTGATGGACTGCGAGACCCTGGTCACGCCCGACCAGGGCCAGCAGCTGTTGGTGCTCACGCCGGCGGACGCCGAGGCCCGCGAGCGGCTGGAGCTGCTGTGCGTCCTGGGGACCGAGGAGTTCCCGACCGGCGCTGCTGGCGCGCCTGCGCGGTGATGCGGCCGGCGGCGGCGCGACCGGGTGTCACGCGGGCCAGTTCCGCAGGAGGGCGTCGAGGGCGTCGAGGATGCGGGACCAGGTCTCCTGGGTGTCGGGGGCGCTGTGACTGAACCCTCCGCCCATCTCCAGGCTGACGTAGCCGTGCACGACGCTGCCGAGCAGCCGGACCGCGGCGGTGTGATCCGGTTCCGCGAGGTCGTAGCCGCGCAGAATCGCCCGTGCCATGTCGGCGTGCCTGCCGCCCGCGCTGGCGCCCGCCGTCTCCGGGTCGAGCCGCAGCTGTCCGGCGGCGTAGCGGCCGGGGTGCTCCCGGGCGTAGTCGCGGTAGACGTTCGCGTAGGCCGTCAGTGCGTCCTTCCCGGCCCGGCCCGCCAGGGCGCCGGCGAGCAGTTCCGCGAGCTCCTCCAGTGCGAGCAGGGCGATCCGGGTCTTGAGGTCGTGCGAGCTCTTCACGTGTGAGTAGAGGCTCGCGACCTTGACGTCGAACCGCCGGGCGAGCGCCGAGGCGGTGACCTGGTCGAAGCCGGCCTCGTCGGCGAGGTCGGCCCCGGCCCGGACCAGACGTTCGGTGGTGAGCCCGACGCGTGCCATCGCTTCCTTCCACACGGTGTACGCTGCCTAAAGTATTTAGGCAAACTACCATCGTCTTTAGGCAGTCATGAAGCCGCTCAGTGAACGCGACATCCGCTCGTCCTTCGTCAACTGCTCCAAGGGAGAGGCCCAGCGGCTGAAGCTCCCCGCCGGTCTCGACGAGCTGCCCTGGCCGGACCTGGACTTCCTGGGCTGGCGCGATCCGGGCGCTCCCGAGCGCGCCTACCTCGTCGCCGACCACGACGGCCGCCTGGTCGGCGTCGCCCTGCGTGCCGCAGCGGCCGGAGCGCGTGGCTTCACGGCGCGCAGCATCTGCTCGCTGTGCCTGACCACGCGCACCGGCGGCGGGGTGGTGCTGATGAGCGCCCGCCGGACCGGAGCGGCCGGACGCGGGGGCAACTCGGTCGGGCAGTACCTGTGCTCCGACCTGGCCTGTTCCCTCTACATCCGGGGACGGAAGCAGTCAGCGGAGGGAGTGCTCCGCGAGAGCCTGTCCCGGGAGGAGAAGATCGCCCGCACCCTGGCGAACCTCGACGCCTTCCTCACCACGATCACCCGCTAGGCACCCCGCACCGACGCTCCTGCACCTTTCGATGGCATCGGGGATCTTCGATCCTTCGCATCTCGTGACGGACCCGGCCGGATCACAGACTTCGGTACATGACGATCTCGGACAGGAGCACACCGGAGACCGACCGCGGGACGCTGCCCGGCGCGCCGCCACGAGCGCCCGCGCGGGACGGGGGAGTGCTCGGGCCGGTGCGCCGGCACCCGTTGCTCAGCTTCTTCGTGCTCGCCAACCTGATGAGCTGGCTGGCCTGGTTGCCCTACATCCTGTCGCAGAACGGGCTCGGGATCTGGAGCTACCGCTACCCCGACGCCCTGGGCGCCAGCCAGCTCCTGGGGGTGCTGCCCGGCGCCTACCTCGGCCCGATCGCCTCGGCGCTGTTCGTCACCGCCGTCGCCGACGGGCGGCCCGGGTTGCGGCGCTGGCTCGGCCGGATGTGGCGCTGGCGGGTCCGGTGGCACTGGTACGCGATCACCCTGCTCGGGGTCCCCGCGTTCATGCTGGCCTCCGGCTACGCCTTCTCCGGCGGGCAGATCACCGCGCCGTCGGTGATGGTGGTCGCCGCCTACGTCCCCGGCCTGATCATCCAGATGGTCACGACCGGACTCGCCGAGGAGCCGGGCTGGCGCGACTTCGCGCTGCCCCGCATGCAGCGCCGCTTCGGACCGCTGGCCGGCACCATGATCCTGGGGCCGCTCTGGGCGGTCTGGCACCTGCCGCTGTTCCTCACCGAGTGGGGCGGCTGGCCGGACGCGGACTGGACCCGCCCGGTGGTCTTCGCCGCGTTCTGCGTCGCCTTCAACATCGTCATGACCTGGGTGTTCAACCGCACCGGCGAGAGCCTGCCGCTGGCGATGCTGCTGCACGTCAGCGTGAACAACTTCGCCTCGATCGTGTGGTCGGACGTCTTCCCGACCATCGACATCGACCGGGCCCAGCAGGCCATGGCGAGCGGTGCGGCCGTGGCCGCCGTGCTGGTACTGGTCGGGACCCGTGGGCGCCTCGGGTACCGGGCGCCCGATGCCGACTGAGGCGGCCGTCCCCGGGTCGGGCGCCGGACTCAGGCGCTCGGCCCGGGGACGGCGACGACGTGGTTCTGGTAGGCCCAGACGACCGCCTGCAGCCGGGACTGCACACCGAGCTTGGGCAGCATCCGCGCCAGGTGCGACTTCACCGTCGACACCTCGACGACGAGGGTGCGGGCGATCTCGTCGTTCGACATGCCCTGGGCGAGCAGCAGCAGGATCTCGTGCTCCCGGGGGGTGAGCAGGGCCTCGACGGACCGGCCGGCCACCGGCTGCAGGCGACGGCGATGGACGAACTCCTGCAGGATGCGCCGGGTGAGCGTCTGGTCGATGGTGCCCTGACCGGCGGCGACCTGGCGGACGGCGTGGACGATCGCCTCCGGCGGCGCGTCCTTGAGCAGGAACCCCGACGCGCCGGCCTCCAGCGCTCCGAAGACGTAGTCGTCGAGGTCGAACGTCGTCAGAACGAGGACCGGCACCTGCGGATCGGCCTCGGGGGCGCACAGCTCGCGGGCCACCTCGATCCCGTTGCGGCCGGGCATCCGGATGTCGAGGCAGGCGACGTCGGGCACCAGGTCACGGGCCAGCGTCAGCGCCTCGGTCCCGTCCCGGGCCACGCCGACCACCTCGATGTCGGCCTCGGCGCCCAGCAACGCGGACAGGCCGGCGCGCACCAGGTGCTGATCGTCGGCGATGAGCACGCGAATCATGCGGGGTCCTCCGGGAGCGGCGCGGGCGCGCGCATCGTACTGATCATGTCGTCGACCGGGAGCGTCAGGCGTACCTCCCAGCCGCCGTCCGGGGTGGCGCCGTAGGTGAGGTCGGCGCCCACCAGCTGTGCCCGCTCGGCCATCCCGACCAGCCCGAACCCACCGCCGGGCCCCGGGTCGGGTCCGGCGGGAGCGCCGTTGCGCACGGTGATCGTGAGCCGGCGGTCCTGCGGGTCGCTCGATCTCGACCGTGCACCGGGCACCCGGCGCGTGCGCCGCGGCGTTGGCCAGCGACTCCTGCACCATCCGGTAGGCGACGAGCTGAGCGAGCGGGCCCACACCCGCACCGGACTCGGTGCCCCGGTCGGGCACGACCAGGTCGATCTCGGATCCCGTCGCCCGGCGGGCCTCGACGAGCGCGACCACGGCGTCGAGGCTCTCCACGGGCCGGGTGGCGTCGGCGTCCTCGCGCAGCAGGCCGACCAGCCGCCGCAGGTCGTCCAGGACGGCCCTGCTCTGCTCGCGGACCTGGCGCGCCGACTGTTTCGCCGTGGCGGGGTCGGAGTCGATCTGCCGGTCCATCGCCGCGGCCATCAGCGCGATACCGGACATGTGGTGGGCGGCGATGTCGTGCAGCTCCCGCGACATCGCCATGCGCTCGCGCGACACCGCGGCCTGCAGCAGCGCGTCCTGCTCCCGCCGCAGCGCCTGCACCTCGTGGCGACGGGCTTCGCGTGCGTCGCGCTGAGCGGCGACCACCAGCCCGAACAGCAGCGGCAGCCCGACGACGACGAGCCCCTGCAACAACGCGGCGGCGACCGTCGTGCCGATGTCCGGTGTGCCGCTGCGGACCTCGTTGAGGAACTGCGCGGTCGCCAGCAGCAGCGCGGTGACCGCCAGCGCGACCCACAGGCGGCGGAGCGGGCGGGCGACGACGGCGAGGAACACCCCGGCCAGCTCGGCGACGGCGGTCAGGCTGAACGCCCCACCCGGGACCGCCCAGACCAGCACCAGCGGCACGGCGGCCAGGCCCGGTAGGACCGTCGTCGGGAACCGGCCGACCCACGCCACCGCCAGGGCCTGCAGCATCAGCACGACGACCACCGTCCACCAGCCGACACTGCCGAGGCCGGGCAGCAGACCGGCGTCCGGCTCGGCTGCCGTGGCGACCGGCAGCGCGAACAGCAGGCAGATCGAGACCAGCCCGCACACCGTGGCGGGCACCGGCCGGAGCGGGGCACGCGGGCGTGGTGCCTGCGCGGGTCGGGACACGGTCGGCCTCCGCGGTGCTGCTCGTCGTCGCCGGGTGGCGCCGTCCGTGATCATCCGGTACGGCGCGTGAACGCTACCGGCCACCCGCCCGCCTCCATCGAAAGTTGGCGACGGGGAACTGGGTACCTCGGACCGATGTGTCCCGGGGGCGCGGCGGACAGGCTGGACCACATCGGACAGCAACGGGGACACCGTCCCCCACGACGAGAGGTACCTCCCATGACCAGCGATCCCGCCACCCCTGGTACGCACGGCGAGGCCCCGGCTCGCGGCCTCCCGCGCCCTCTCCTGTGGGTGCTCCTGGTCGTCGCCGTCGCGGCCAACGGCATCTCGTCGCTCTCGTCGCTGCCGGTCGCCGTCGGGGCGACGTTCGGCGTGATCGCCCTCGCTCTCGGCGCGCTGCTGGTGCGCGACCACTACCGCCGAAGGTGACCGCGATCTGATGGACTGCGAAACCCTCGTCACGCCGGACCGTCGGGCTGCTCAGCCCGGCAAGATCGTCGCCGAGGTCCCCTGAACCTCCCGGACGACGAGCGGGCGACGGGATCAACGCAGGCACTGCTGCGGTCGGTCGGCGGCGACGTGGAAAAATGCCGTTCGCCGCCTTGGCCGGGCTGCTCGCTGCCGTTGTCCGCGGTATCCCGGGCGCCACTCGTGCCCCATCCGAAGGAGAATCCCGTGCGCCGCACGTTGCTCGCCGCAGCCGTCGCGCTGCTGTCCGCCGTCATGATCGTCGGCTGCAGCGGCGGCTCCGACGCCACCACACTGCGGGTCGGGACCGAGGGCACGTACAGCCCGTTCAGCTTCCAGGGCCCCGACGGCAAGCTCACCGGGTACGACGTCGAGGTCGCCCAGGCCGTCGGGGCGAAGCTCGGGCGCACCGTCGAGTTCGTGCAGACCCCGTGGGACGCGATCTTCGCCGGGCTGGAGTCGAAGCGCTTCGACCTGGTCGCCAACCAGGTGACGATCACCGACGAGCGCAGGGCCAAGTACGACCTCTCCGAGCCCTACACGGTGTCCGAGGGCGTGATCGTCACCCGCGCCGACAACACCGGCATCAGCAGCCTCGCCGACCTGCGAGGCAGGACGACCGCGCAGTCCGCGACCAGCAACTGGGCCGACGTCGCCCGCGGGGCCGGGGCGAACGTGGAGGCCGTCGAGGGCTTCGTGCAGGCCGTCCGGCTGCTCAAGGACGGCCGGGTCGACGCCACGGTGAACGACACCCTCGCGGTGGGCGAGTACCAGAAGACCACCGGCGACACCGGCGTGAAGGTCGCCGGGAGTACCGGCGACACCAGCGAGCAGGCGTTCGCGGCGCGCAAGGACAGCGGTCTGGTCCCCGAGGTCAACCGCGCCCTGGACGAGCTGCGCGCGGACGGCACGCTCGCGCGGATCTCGGAGAAGTACTTCGGTTCCGACGTGAGTGGGCAGTAGTTGGATGCCTCGACCTGGGCGCTGATCGGGCGCAACCTGTGGCCGATGCTGGTCGCCACCGTCACCCAGACGCTCCCGCTGACGGCGATCAGCTTCGCGCTCGGACTGGTGCTCGCGCTGTTCGTCGCGCTGGCCCGGATCTCGAAGGTCGTGCCGCTGTCGGCGCTGGCCCGCGCCTACATCTCCGTCATCCGCGGCACACCGCTGCTGGTCCAGCTGTTCATCGTGTTCTACGCGCTGCCGCAGCTCGGACTGGTGATCGACCCGTTCCCGTCGGCGGTGATCGCGTTCAGCCTCAACGTCGGGGGTTATGCGGCCGAGGTGATCCGGGCGGCGATCCTCAGCATCCCGAAGGGCCAGTGGGAGGCGGCGCAGACCATCGGCATGGGTTACGCGACGACGCTGCAGCGGGTGATCCTCCCGCAGGCGGCGCGCACCGCGGTGCCGCCGCTGTCCAACACGCTGATCTCGCTGGTCAAGGACACCTCGCTGGCCTCGACCATCCTGGTCACCGAGCTGCTGCGGGTCGCCCAGCTGGCGGCGGCGCCGACGTTCGACTTCTTCGCGCTCTACGGGGTCGCCGCCGTCTACTACTGGATCATCTGCCTGGCCCTGTCGTCCGTGCAGAACCGGGTGGAAGCGCGACTGGAGAGGTACGTGGCGCGATGACCGACCTGCTGACCGTGCGGGGTCTGCGCAAGTCGTTCGGCGACCTGCAGGTCCTGCGCGACATCTCGTTCGACGTGCCGGCGGGCACGGTCACCGCGGTGATCGGGTCGTCGGGCTCGGGCAAGACCACGATGCTGCGGACGCTCAACGCCCTGGACCGGGCCGACGCCGGCGTGATCGACATCGGATCCGTCTCGGTCGACTTCGCCCAGCCCGTCGACCGCGCGACGCTCGCCCGGTTCCGCGCCCAGAGCGGCATGGTCTTCCAGTCGCACAACCTGTTCCCGCACCGGACGGTGCTGCAGAACGTCATCGAGGGCCCGGTGATCGTGCAGAAGCGGCCCAAGGCCGACGCGATCGAGGACGCGATGGTGTTGCTGGAACAGGTCGGGCTGGGGGAGAAGGCCGACCAGTACCCGTACCAGCTCTCGGGCGGCCAGCAGCAACGGGTCGGGATCGCCCGGGCACTCGCCCTCCGGCCCACGCTGATGCTCTTCGATGAGCCGACCTCGGCGCTCGACCCGGAGCTCGTCGGCGACGTGCTCCGGGTGATCAAGGACCTGGCCGCGGACGGCTGGACGATGGTGATCGTCACCCACGAGATCCGGTTCGCCCAGCAGGTGGCCGACCAGGTGCTGTTCATCGACGGCGGGGTGGTGCTGGAGTCGGGGCCACCGGCGCAGGTGCTGGGCGAGCCGTCCCACGCGCGCACCCGGCAGTTCCTGCAGCGAATCCTGGACCCGATCTAGCCGGTGAGCTCCTGGGGTGCGTCGGAGACCTCCGACAGCGCGTCGGTCAGCAACGCGACGAGCGCCTCGTGCTGCACGTCGGCCGACGACCCGACCTCCTCCTCCGAGCCGTCGAGCGCCTGGGCGGCGAGGCCGGCCTTGCTGTCGATCAACTCGGCGATCCGGGCGTCGATCGTCTGCGCGGCGATGATGCGCCACGCGGTGACGGGCTGCGCCTGGCCGATGCGGTGGCTGCGGTCGATGGCCTGGGTCTGCTCCGCGGCGGTCCAGGAGAGCTCGGCGAGCACGAGGTTGGAGGCGACCTGGAGGTTGAGGCCCACGCCGGCTGCGGTCAGCGAACAGACCGCGACGGCCACGTCGGGGTCATTGACGAAGGCGTCGATGTTCCGTTGCCGCACCGCGGGGGTCTGGTCGCCTCGGATCGACGAGAAGCGGACCCCCTGCTTGGCGAACGTCTCCTCGGCGACGTCCATCACGTCGACGTGCTTGGCGAAGAAGACCACCTTGCCCGCGCTGCGCGCGAGCTGGGCCGCGTAGTCCGCGGCGAGACCGGCCTTCGCCCGGCCGATGCGCCGCATCATGCTGAAGACGTTCTCGCCGGTCGTCGAGGTGGTCGCGTCCTTCTGCTCCCACTTGGCCACCTGGCGCACGAGGGCGTGGTCGATGCCCTCGACCACGGCACCGGACCGGCGGCCGGCCAGTGCCTCCTCGTACCGCGACACCATCCGGAGGGCGAGGTCGCGTTCGGCCGCTCGGATCGACCGGCCGACCGGCCCGTCCAGCTCGACGGGGAGGTCGGCGATGCGACGGGCGGGGATGTCGGCGGCCACGTCGACCTTGCGACGCCGGACGATGCCGAGGTCGACCACGCATTGGCGCGTCGCGGCGTAGAAACCGGGGTCGGCGGGGGTCAGGCCGGTCTCGTCGAGCGCGTTCATCAGCTCGGCGAGCGGCTTCGTCTCGTCGATCCAGCCGAGGAACTGCCAGATCGCCCGGAAGTCCTCGATGTCGTTGATCAGCGGGGTGCCGGTGAGGGCCATCAGCAGCGGGCGCGCGGTGAAGGACCGGATGCGCTCGGAGAGCGCCAGTACGTGCCGCGAGCGCTGCGAGGACTTGTTCTTGATGAAGTGCGCCTCGTCGACGACCATGCCGCGCAGGCCGAAGTCGCCGAGCCATCCCACGTGGCGGTCGAGCACCTCGTAGTTGACGACGAGGATGTCGGCGAACCCGTCGATCGAGTCGCCGTCGCCGTGAATCACGGTGGCCGAGCGGTGCGGTGTCCACATCCCGGCCTCGCGCGCCCAGTTCGTCTTGACGACGTTCGGCACGACGACGAGCAGCGGGTAGGCGTTGGCGGCCTCCGCGGCGAGCAGTGCCTGTGCGGTCTTGCCCAGACCGGGCTCGTCGGCGAGCAGGAAGGTCCGGTGGCCCGCCGCGGCCGCGGCCACCACCGAAGCCTGGTGGGGCATCAGCTCCAGGCCGCGCGGCGTGTACCGGGAGATCGGTGCGGGGAGGTCCATGCAGGCCGGGGCGCCGCTGCCTGCGCGCTCGAACGAGCTGAGCAGCGGGCCGATCAGCTCCCACGTGGCCAGCCGCGTCCGGCGGGGGGCGCTCGGCCGGGCCGCGGAGGCGTCAGGGGCGAGAAAGGGGTTGGCCAGTTGCCGCGAGATGACCGACCGCGGCATCACGCGGGGCTCGATGGCGGCGGGCGGCGGCTCCGCCGGCGGTAGGTCGTCGGCGGCGGGCTCCATGCCCGCGGTCCGCAGCATCTCCACCTTGAGCGACCGGGCCTCGTCGGAGACGACGGCGTCCTCGGCGAGAAGCGCGAGGAGCGCGGAGTCACGGACGGCGCTCCTCGCGAGGATCGTCGCGATGCCGTCGAGGCGCTTGAGCTGCTCGGCCCGGTGCGTGTCGCTGCCGTTCTCCGCCCGGACCCGGGCGCGCTCATCGCGCAGCAGCAGCGCGACGGCCTGGAACTTCGTGCGCGTCGCGGGCGTGACCCGGCCGCTGCGGAGGGCGGCTTCGACCTCCCGGACGGCTCGCGCGAGCACCGAGTTGACGTCGTCGGGGCCACTGCCACGACGGCGGTCGCGCGGGGCGCTACGGCGAGCCCTCGTCTGGGGCCGGCCTCGTCGAGCCACTAACTCCTCCTTCGGGGTGCCCGGCACGGTCGCCGTGGCAGCCGTGCCGGCCACAGGACTGCGGCCGGGCGATGGGCGTCGCGGGGAGAGAGCCGAAGCGGCTCCTCCGAGACGCGACCCGGGCCCACGGATCTGTGGGAGATCGATGCCGCCCGCGTACGGGAAGGCGTGGCCACTGATCATCCACCAGTCGACGGCTGCGGCATCACCCACGCACAGGGCCGGCGGTCGCCGGACGAGCGGCGTGCGCCAGGGTCGGTTCTCCGTTCCATGGTAGCGCCTGGCGGCCGGTGGGAGGTGGCGGGCGCTACCAGCACGGCCGGGCCGCCCTCGAACCACGCGTTGTCGATGGCCGGCCGCGCGATGACGGTCACCGGACACCTCCGACGTGGTCCGGTGCGTGGCGACGTTCGATGCCCACCGGGACACCGCCCGGCCGTGGTGCCGGGAGTGCCGACCGCGACGATCCTCGCCCAAAGAGGAATGCGATCAGAATCGATAGGATGGCGTTGTGAGATATGCGATCGCGATTCCGCAATTCTACTCGGATGGCTCGTTCGACCCGGGTGCCTTCCGGGAGTACCTGGTGCGTGCGGAGGAGGCCGGGTTTCACAGCGCGTGGACGCAGGAGGCCGTGTTCGGCACGCGTCCGCTGCTCAGCCCGATGGAGGTGATGACCTTCGCCGCCGCGTGCACCGACACGCTCCGGCTGGGCTGCACCGTGTTCGTGTCCACGCAACACATTCCGGCGCAGCTGGCGAAGAGCACGAGCAGCCTGGACCAGCTGTCCCGGGGACGGCTGGACGTCGGGGTCGGCTCGGGTGGGAAGAACCGGCCGTACGCGGCGTTCGGCATGCGGCCCGACCGGTACCTGGCCCGGTTCACCGAGGGCGTCCAGCTGATCAAGAAGCTCTGGACGGAGGAGGGCGTCGAGCACGACGGCGAGTTCTGGCAGCTCTCCGGCGCGACCATCTCGCCCCGGCCGTTCCAGAAACCGCACCCGCCGCTGTGGTTCGGCGGCAGCGGGCCCACGGCGCTGCGGCGGGCCGTCGAGCTGGGCACCGGGTTCTTCGGCGCGGGCTCGGTCCCGACGGTGACGTTCGCCGACCAGGTGCGGTCCGTCCGGTCGCAGACCGAACGGCCGGACTTCGAGATCGCCAAGCGCGTCTACATCGCCATCGACGCCGACGCCGGCCGGGCGCGGGAGCGGGTCAACGCCGAGCTGACGGCGGTCTACGGCGGCCTGTCGCCCGCCGTCGAAGCGGCCGCGATCGCCGGTACTCCGGAGGACTGCGTGCGCGCGGTGCGTCAGGTGATCGAGGCCGGTGCCGAGCTCATCCTGTTCACCCCGCTGTACGACCAGCCCGAACACCTGGACCTGATCGCCGAGGAGATCATCCCGGCACTGGCCTGAACCCGGAGCGCCGGATGACAAACACATCCTGGATGCTGTCGATCGACATCCCCAGTGTGCTGCGAGCCGTCAGTGTCCGGTGGCCGGGTCCTCGCGGTCGTCGGTGAGGACACGGCTGTAGTCGTCGGCGGCCACCCAGGGGCTGACCGCGGCGTGCCGGGTGCCGACCGCGAGATCGCGCCAGAACCGGCCCAGCGGGTACCCCGGGGCGAAAGCGCTGGAGCCGTTCAGGTCGAGGAGCTTCTCCACCGCCAGCCGGCAGTCCTGCACCGCGGCCATCAGCTGCATCCGCGCGTGGGCGAATTCGACGCGCGAGACGGGACGGCCCCGCTCGGCGGTGTCCAGCACGTCGGCCACACCGAGCGTGCGTTGTTCCGCGGTGCGGACGAGGTGGGCGGCGTCGGCGAAGATCCGGCGTGCCGACGGCGACTCGGTCCGGCGCCGGTAGGCGGTGCCGAACACCGGACGGTCGGCCGTCATGACGGGCTCGACCACACCGAGCGCCCCCATCGCCGCGCCGAGCAGGGGGGAGACGGTGTGCAGCGCGACCTGCGTCCGGCGCGCCTCAGGAGGCGGGAGCGGTGTGCCGTCCGGACCTCGGGGTGGGGTCATCACGAAGGCGTCCGGCACGAATATGTCGTCGGCCACGAGGGTGTGGCTGCCCGTGCCCCGCAAGCCGGTGACCCCGTCCCAGGTGCGTTCGATCGTCAGTTCGTCGGTGGGCAGCAGCACCAGGTGCGGCCGGCCGGCCGGCTCGTCGTCGAGCACGGCTGCTCCCACCATCGTCCAGGGGGAGTCCAGGCAGCCCGAGGCGTAGGGCCAGCGTCCGGTGATACGGGTTCCGCCGGGGACCGTCCGGGCATGCCCGGCGGGTTTGGCGGTGCCGCTGATCGACACGTGCGGATCGGTGTAGAAGGCCTTCTGGGCGTCCGCGGTCATCCAGTCGGTGAACATCGACTTGGCGGTCGCCGACACGGCCGCGAGCCACGACGTCGACGGGCACCCGGCGCCCAGCTCCCCGAACACCCGCACCATCGTGCGGTTGTCGGCATCGAGCCCGCCGAACCGGGCCGGGGTGGTCACGGCGAACGCGCCCACCCCGCGCGCCGCGGCGAGGCTCTCCGTCGTGGGTCGGCCGCGTTCCTCCGTGGCCGCCGCGTTCGCGGCGAGGACCGCGCGAGCCCTCCGGGCCAGCTCCCACGGATCAGCGGTGTCCGCGGCCTGGGTGGCATGCAGGTCAGTCGACACGATTCTCCTTCAGAAAGAACAGGTCGTGAGCGATCACGATCTCGACCAAACAGCAGCCGGGGGCACGGGACCATGCGTGAGCTGCCCCGGTTCATACGAGTCCGTGCACCTTGCCGGCACGATCCTGCGATGTCGGTCCCTGCAATGTCGGTTGCCGGTCGGGTGTGCGCCTGGGACGCTCGCTCTCCGAATTGATCCGATCACAGGTGCGGATGGTCCGGCGGACACCGCGCCCGAGCCGTGTGGGTGCGGCGTGAGCACGGTCGCCGGGGCCCGGGTGGGGGACTGCTGATGCGCGAGCGGATCGTCGCCCCGCTGCGCTCCCGCGCTTTCCGGTGGGTCTGGGGCGGCGAGGGCCTGTCGATGCTCGGCGACTGCGCCTTCGACGTCGCCTTCATCTGGCTGGTGCTGCAGGTGACCGGTTCGCCCGTGGCCCTGGCCGGGGCGATGCTGGCGCAGGCCGTCCCGCGGGCTGTGCTGATGCTGCTCGGCGGCGCCATCACCGACCGGTTCTCGCCGCGCACGGTGATGCTGGTGTCGCACCTGACCCGCGGGGCCGCGGTGGGAGCGCTGGGCCTCGTCGCCGCCATCGGCGACGTGGCGGTCTGGCACCTGTTGCTGCTGGCCGCCGTGATGGGCGCGGCCGAGGCGTTCTTCTGGCCGGCCAGCGGCAGCATCCTGCCGTCACTGGTGGCCGCGCGCGACCTGCCGCGGGCCAACGCGCTGGTCGGCCTGGCCGAGCAGGTGGCCCGGCTGGCCGGTCCGGTGCTGGGTGGCCTCGCGGTCGCCGGGGCGGGCCCGGCGCTGGTGTTCCTGCTCAACGCCGTCACCTTCTTCGTGGCGGCGGCGACGCTGCGGGCCGCACCGCGTGCCCCGCGCGACCCGGCCGAAGCCGCGACGTCGGTGACGGCGATCCGCGACGAGATCGTCTCCGGGTTCCGGTACGCCGGGCGGAGCTGGGAGATCCGGGTCGTGTTGCTGCTGATCAGCGCGGCGACGCTGAGCTACAGCGGGCTGTTCGCGGTAGGCCTGCCGGCGCTGGCCGGTACCTTCCCGCAGGGTGCGCTGGCGCTCGGCCTGCTGCTGTCCGCCTGGGGCCTCGGGCAGCTCCTCGGCACGGTGGGGGCCGGCATCACCGGGCTCCCTGCCCGCTGGGGCATTCTGATCATCGGCGTGACCCTGTGCGAGGGGGCCGCTTTCGCCGGACTGGGCTTCCTGCCGAACCCGTGGGCCGCCGCCGCCCTGCTGGTGGTGCTCGGCATCGGTGTCGCCTACTCCACCGACGTCGCGCTGCCCACGTTCGTCCAGACCCGGACGCCGGGCGAGCTGCTCGGCCGGGTGAACAGCATCCTCAACGCGCCGCGGGTGGTGCTCGAGCCGCTGTCGCTGGCGCTGATGGGAGTGGTGGTCGCGATCGACGTCCGGTGGGGTTTTGCGATGGCCGCCGTGCCGATGCTGGCGGTCGGCCTCACCCTGCTGGCCAGCCGGAACGCCCGGCAGTTGCGCATGCCGACCGCCGCGGCCGGGGGCACCGGGGCGGCCGCCCCCTCCGTCCCGGTCGAGTCCGAGACGTAGGAGGCGGCTGCGGAGAAAGGGAATCCCGGAGAGGCAACCTACTTCTCGGGGCCAACCGCATTCAGCTCGCCGATGTGCCGCTCGACGATGCGGTGGGTCTCAGCGGCGAAAGCCTTCAGCTTCGGGTTCGAACTGGACTCGGCCTCCTTGGCGAAGGCTGCTCCGTCCTTGGCGTGGATCGCCTTCATGTCGCTCAGGTAAGCGGCATCGAAGGCCGGCCCGGACAAGGACTTGAGCCCGGTCAGCTCCTTCTGGAACTGCGTGTTCAGTCTGTCGCCGGTCCGGATCCCGGCGTCCGCGGCGATGGATGTGAGCTTGTCACCGACAAGTAGATGATCATGGGCCTCGGTCACGCCCTGGTCCCGGATGTCCTGACTGCCTCCCTGGTCGGCGGCCGCCTGGCCGGCCATCACCTCGAACAGGCCACCCTGGCCGACCATCGCGATGAAGCCGCGATCGGCAGGGGAGACATCATTCGGCGAACCGGCGATACCCAGGGCAGATGCGACAGCCAGCCCGGCGGCAATAACGGTGGTGATCATGTCGAGATTCTAGTCCGCGAAACGCGGACCGTGATCTTGCCGGAGTGGTTGTTCGTGATTGTTCCGGACGCGGGGCGGCCATTGGTGAGCCTCGTCCGTTGTGTCGAATTTCGACGACCACGTGCCGGCACTGCGAGTGGACGAGTGGGGACAATGACGGGGTGTGGACGATTTGCGCGCTAGTGTTGTGCTGGACGGATGTTCAGCGAGCAAGGGGTCGGCCATCACCGTTATCGCGATCGAGGAGCACTGGACCACGCCGGAGCTGACGGCGGCGCTCGACGGCCTCCCGGAGGAGCAGCGGGACGACAGCCTGGCGCTCAACGGGATGGGCGACGCCCGCGCCCGGCTCGAGGACATCGGCGACGCCCGGATCGCAGCAATGGACGAGCAGGGCATCGACGTCCAGGTCATCTCCCTCGCTCCACCGGCGACCGGCCCCCTGCGTCCTGCCGACGCGGTCGCACTCAGCCGGAGAGCGAACGACCTCGCGGCAGAGGCGGTCCGCCGCCACCCGTCGCGCCTGCGCGCCATGGCCACGCTGCCGATGGCCGACCCGGGTGCCGTCGTCGGAGAGCTCGAGCGGGCGGCCGGGCTCGGGCTCGTCGGTGCCATGGTCTACGGCCGTACGGGTGCGACGGCGCTCGACGACCCCCGTTACGACGACCTGTTCGCAGCCGCCGCGGCGCTCCGCCTGCCGATCTTCATCCACCCCCAGATCCCACCGCGCGCGGTCCGCGAGGCCGCGTACTCCGGATTCGACGAGATGACCGAGCTCGGCCTCGCGACGTTCGGGTGGGGGTGGCACTTCGAGGCGGCGGTCGCGGCGCTGCGCCTGATCGTCCGCGGCACGTTCGACCGCCACCCCGACCTGCAGATCGTGCTCGGACACTGGGGCGAGCTCCTGCCCTTCTGGTCCGACCGGACGAACAGCCTGGCTCGCATCGCGGGGCTGCAGCGACCGGTGTCGGACACCATCCGATCGAACATCCACCTCACGTGCTCGGGCATGCTCAGTCCCGCGCTCCTGCATCACGCGCTCGAGGTCACCACGATCGATCGGCTCCTGTTCTCGACCGACTACCCGTTCCAGCACCCGACCGCGGCGGACCTGTCGCAGTTCCTGGGCGAGTTCGCGAGCGATGAGGACCGGCAGAAGTTCACCGCCGGCAACGCGCGGCAGCTGTTCGACATCCAGCCCTGACGAACGGGAATCCGGACACTTGCCTCAGTCGCCGTGTCCGGAGGTGACGCCGGCGAGCAGGTGCGAGAGCAGCTGTGCGGGCGCGTCCTCCTGCAGGAGGTGGCCCGCATCGTCGATCCAGTGCAACTCGGCGTGGGGGATCCGTTCCTGCAACCAGGTGCCGTACTCCGGGGGCAGGATGCGGTCCTCGCGTCCCCAGAGCAGCTTCACCGGCACGGCGATCTCGGCGAGCTTGGCCTCATAGGGTTTCGTGTCGGACTCGGAGAGCTGGCGGTACTGCCGGTAGTAGGCCGCTTGTCCTTCTGGTCCGAGCCAGGGGGCGAGGTGGGCCTTGAGCACGTCGGGACGGAACCCGAGGTGGGTGGCGTTGTTGAGGTGGCTGGTGACGAGGGACTCGTGCGCGTAGCCGGGGAGCTCATCGAAGACCTCGGGGTGGGTGCGGATGAGCGCGAACAGACCCCGCTCCCACGCCCCGCCGCTGACCGCGTCGAAGATGGTGAGGTCGCTGTACGTGGCCCCGTCGAGGAGCAGGGCGCGCAAGACGATGGCACCGCCGATGTCGTTGGCCACAACGCGGGGGCCGCTCAGCTCCCAGTGGGCGAGGAGCTCCACGAACCGGCGAGACTGCGCGGCCAGCGTGAGGTCCTGGCCCTCCTTCTGGTCGGACTGCCCGTAGCCGAGGTGGTCGAAGACGAAGACGGTGTGCTCCAGAGCGAGTGCCGGTGCGATGTCTCGCCAGAGAAAGGAGGAGTAAGGCGTGCCGTGCACGAGGACCATCGGGTCTCGCCCGTCGCCGAGCCGTGCCCACCGGATGATTCCGCCATCTGTCTCGAACTGCTCGGACAATGTCCAGGTCACCGTGGGTCCTCCCGCCGGCAGCGACCGACGCGCTGCTCACCGAGCACATACCCGACCTCTCGGCGAACGACACTGCCGAGCACCCCCTCAGCGGTCTCGCCGGACGAGCAGGCGGGCGAGCTCGTGCAGGTCACTGACGGCCGCCGGTTCGGGGCCGTCCCCGCCGACCGGGAGCAGGTCGAGAGCATCCGTCACGAGCGCGTCGGCCTTCGTCCGGCACCACGCGCGGCCGCCGGCGTGCTCGACGAGCGCGGCCGCCCTCGACACGTCGGCGTCGGACAGCTCGGCGTCGCCGCGGTAGAGCGCGGCGAGCTCGCGGCCGGCCGGCCGGCCGGAGGTGAGGGCGACGATCACCGGCAGCGACTTCTTGCGGCGGCGCAGGTCGCTGCCGGCCGGCTTGCCCGTGGTCCGCGGATCACCCCAGATACCCAGAAGATCGTCCACGACCTGGAACGCGAGCCCGATGTCGCGCCCGAAGCGCCGCAGGCGGGCGACCTCGTCCGGGCGGCCGCCGCCGAACAGCGCGCCGAGCGAGCACGCGCATCCCAGCAGGGAGCCCGTCTTGGCCTCGGCCATGTCGAGGCACTCCGCCAGCCCGACGTCGGTCCGTCGCTCGAACGCGAGATCGGACATCTGGCCCTCCACCAGCTCCTGGACGGTGGTGGTCAGCATGCGCACGCCCTGCCCCGCCGCCGGGTGCCCGCTACCGGCGAGCACGTCGGCCGCCAGCGCCAGCAGCGCGTCGCCCGCGAGGATCGCCGGACCGATGCCGAACACGGACCACGCCGTGGGGCGGTGGCGGCGGGTCGGGTCACGGTCCATGACGTCGTCGTGCAGCAACGAGAAGTCGTGCACCAGCTCGACGGCGACCGCGGCCGGCACGGCGTCCTGGACCTGTCCGGCGCCGACGACGCCGGCCGACAGCAGCGCGAGCGCGGGCCGGACGGCCTTACCGCCGCCGTCGGGCACGGGCGTTCCGTCGGCGTCCCACCAGCCCAGGTGGTAGCCCGCGACGTGCCGGACCGAACCGGGCAGCGAGTCGATCGCGGCCCGCTGGGCGGGCGTGACGGTGTCGCGGCACGCCGCGAGGACGGCCGCGACCGGCCGGTGTCCGGTGTCGGTGGGTGACCGGCCGGCCGTGTCCTCCGTCGCGGCGCCCCCGGAGCCGACCGTGGTCACCGGCCCAGCTGCACGTTCTCGAGGACACCCAGCGCGTCCGGCACCAGCACCGCCACCGAGTGGTAGGCGCTGACCTGGTAGGTCAGCACGGCGCGCTCGTCGATGCCGGTGAAGCGCACCGTGACGCCCGGCTCCAGCTGGTCCGGCAGCTCGTCGGGCCGCAGCCCGATGACGCCCTGGTCGTCGGCGCCGGTCCGCATCGCCAGGATCGAGCTGGTGCCGTCGGCGGCGATCGGGATCTTGTCCGACGGCAGCACCGGCACGCCGCGCCACCCGGCGTGCGGCCGGCCGTCGACCAGCACCGGGGCCGGGTAGACGCCCCGGCGGTTGCACTCGCGGTGGAACGCGGCGATCGCCTTCGGGTGCGCGAGGAAGAACGCCGTGCTGCGCCGCCTGCTCAGCAGCTCGTCCATGTCGTCGGGGCCGGGTGGCCCACTGCGGGTCTGCACCCGCTGGGCCAGCGCCACGTTGTGCAGCAGCCCGAAGCCGGGGTTGGTGAGCAGCTCCAGTTCCTCGCGTTCGCGCAGCTCGTGGATCGTGAGCCGCAGCTGCTGCTCGGTCTGGTTCTGCGGCTTGTTGTAGAGGTCGGCGACGCGGGTGTGGACCCGCAGCATCGCCTGCGCGACGCTCAGCTCGTACTCGCGCGGCTGCAGCTCGTAGTCGACGAACGTCCGCGGGAGCACCGCCTCGCCCGTGTGGCCGGCCGCGATCTCGATGGGCGCCTCGCCGTACCTGTTCGCTGCGGGCGCCGCTGCTGCGTTCCGCTCCAGGTGCTCGCGCAGGCCGGCTGCGGCGCCGAGGTACCCGTCGAGCGCGGCGCGGCCGAGCACCAGCACCACGCCACGGGTGGCGGCCGTGAGCGTGGCGGGCCAGAGGGCGTCGCGGCCGGTGAGCAGCTCCGCACCGGCGATGTCACCGTCGGCGAGCACCCCGAGCACGGCCGGGTCGCCGTAGGGGCCGGCGCCGAGCCTTCTGATCTTGCCGTGCGCCACCAGCACCAGCTCGTCGACCGGCTGCCCCGCCGTGGCGAGGACCTGCCCGGCCTGCACCTCCCGCTGTGTGAACAGCCCGGCGAGGCCGGCCAGGGTGGAGTCGTCCGCGACGCCGCGCAGCGCCCCGATCTCCCGCAGCTCGGCGGGGATGACCGTGACGGCGGAGCCGGTCTGCGCGAACGTCACGCGCCCGTCGCCGACGACGCTCGTCAGGCGGCGGTTGAGCCGGTAGGAGCCTCCGCTCACCCCTTGCCACGGCAGCATCCGCAGGAGCCAGCGCGGGGTGATGCCCCGCATCTGAGGGGCGGTCTTCGTGGTGGTCGCAAGCCGGCGTGCCGCCTCGGTGTGGAGGCTCGTGGCCCTCGTCGCGTCGGCGACGTCGGGCGTCTCGGTGACCGTCATCGCCGCCTCAGTCCTCGCGCCCGACCTCGACGTCCTCGAGCACGGCGAGCGCGTCAGGGACCATCACGGCCACCGAGTAGTAGGCGCTGACCAGGTAGGACGCGACCGCCTTGTCGTCGATCCCCATGAAGCGCACGTTCAGGCCGGGCTGGTACTCGTCGGGGAGCCCGGTCTGGTGCAGGCCGATCACGCCCTGGTCGTTCTCGCCGGTCCGCATGAGCAGCACGGAGCTGGTGCGGGCCCGGCTGATCGGGATCTTGTTGCTGGGCAGCACGGGTACGCCGCGCCACGCCGGTACCTGGTGGCCGCCCAGGTCCACTGTCGACGGATACAGGCCCCGGCGCGAGCACTCCCGGGCGAACGCGGCGATCGTGCGTGGATGGGCGAGGAAGAACCCCGGGTTCTTCCAGACGACGGAGAGCAGCTCGTCGAAGTCGTCCGGGGTGGGGGCGCCGCTGCGGGAGGGCAGCCGGTTGGCGAAGTCGGCGTTGTGCAGCAACCCGATCCTGCGGTCGTTGATCATCTCGTGCTCTTGACGCTCGCGCAGCTCCTCGATCGCGAGCCGCAGCTGCTGCTCGGTCTGGTTCATCGGCTTGTTGTAGAGGTCGGCGACGCGGGTGTGGACCCGCAGCACCGTCTGCGCGACGTCCAGCTCGTACTCACGTGGTGTGCGCTCGTAGTCGACGAACGTCTGCGGCAGCTGGTACTCGCCGACCAGTCCGGCGGCGAGGTCGACGGCGGCCTCGCCCTCGTCGTTCTGCGGCCTGTCGGCGGCGGTGAGGCGGTGCTGGATGTGCGCCCGGAGCCCGCCCGCGTTCCCGTCGAGCTCGTCGAACGCCTGCCGGGAGAGGGTTAGAACGGTGCCTGCCGTGAGCGCCCGTGCGGTGAAGTCCCACTGGCCGCCGCTGTCGGCGAGTACGTGGCCGCCGAAGTGGTCGCCGTCGGCGAGCACGCCGAGCCTGACCTCGTCGCCGTACTTGCCGGTGCGGAACTTGCCCACCTTGCCGTGCGCGATCAGGACGACCTGGTCGGCGGGTGTGCCTGCCTGCACCAGCACCTCGCCGGCCTGCACGTCGCGCTGGGCGAACCGGTCCGCCAGCGCGCGGAGCACGTCCTCCTCGTCGAACCCCTTGAGCAGGCTCAGCTCGGTGAGCTCGCGGGGGATGACCCGCACCTCGGCGCCGGTGCTCTCGAACTGGACGCGGCCGTCGTCGAGAGTGAAGGTCAGCCTGCGGTTGAGCCGGTACACACCGCCGTCGACCTGCACCCACGGCAGCATGCGCAGCAGCCACCGCGAGGTGATCCCCTGCATCTGGGGGGTGGACTTGGTGGTCGTCGAGAGGTTTCGCGCCGCCGACGTGTCGAGGCTCGTCCGCTGGAGAGCGTTCTCGAGGGCGGACGCGGCGGAGTCGGTCACGGTCATGACGGGATCACCATTCCTGGGAGAAGGGAGGAAACCGGACTGCAGGAGGCGGCCGCTCGGAAGTCGCGGTGGAATCCCAGGGGCCGAGGCAGGGTGAGGTCGGCTGTTGCGACGATACGCGGAACGTCAACGACGGCAAGAGTCCGAAAGTGGATGTCTCAATGGAGGGGTCACCGGAAGTCGGATGCGTAAATCGGTTCGACAAGATGCGCCGCCCGACTCGGAGCGATTTGTGAGAAGTGCTTGACGAGTTGACTATCGGAAGCGCCGCAGAGCGGCGAGCCCACCCATGCTCAACGTCATCACGAACACGGCGAGCACGGCGACGATCGCTGCGGTCATCCCGGATGGAGCAATCAGCCCTGCTTCTTCGGCGAGGCTCGACCTACTCGTCACGGGCGACCGCTCCGGCGGGGGTGGCGCCGGCTGCGGTAGCGCCGGGGGTTCCCCAGCCGGTTGGGCCGGTGGCGCGGCGGCCTGCTGGGCCGCAGGTCCGGCCGGTCCCTGGGCCGGCGGCTCGGCCGCTCCCTGCGGTGCTTGGCCTGCGGGTGCCGGCAGGAGCGGGGCGATGGGAAGCGGTGCAGGCGGTGGCGGCGGGGGTGGCGCAGGTGGAGGCGGCGCGGGCGGTGGTGGGGCGAGCGGAGGTGGGGCAGGTGGTGGCGGTGCGGGTGGTGGCGGCGCGACCGCGGCAGCAGGTGCGGGTCCCGGTGCAAGAGGTGGCGGCGCGGGGGCCGGCGGCTCCGGTGCTGCGGGGGAGGGCGCCTGGGCGGGCGAATCCGGTCGACACAGCACGCAGACATCCACCGGCGGGACCGAGACCTCCGCGAGGGACGACCCGCCGGGCGGCACGTTCGCGCGCACCCTGACGTCCGGGAGACCCGAGTCCGGGAGGCCGGCGCCGGGCAGGTCGACGTCCAGGCCGATGCCTCGTGCGCGGGTGTCCGGCGAGTCGTCGGTCTCGGAGTCGTCCGGTGGTGAGTCGTCGTCCCCCGGGAGATCGACGCGCAGCAGGGACCGGCCGCCCTGTGAGTCGTCGTTATCGGGGTCGTCCCGTGGTGAGTCGTCGCCGCCGGAGAGGTCGATGCGCAGCCGGTCGGACGAGTCGGAGTCCGGAGGGTCGTCGTCCCGTGAGTCGGAACCGAGGAGATCCAGGTCAGGCAGGTCGACGTCCGGCAGGAAGCCGTCCTCCGGGAGGGTCGCCGCGGGTGCCCGTGCCGGGCCCGCGGCGATACCGGTGTCCACGGCGGCAGCGGGGGCGCCGAACCCGATCACGGCAGTGGTCACGGCCATCACGAAGAAGGGAGCGGTCGGCAAGTTCGTCGGCATGAAAGCCCTTTCCCGTGCCGTAGGCGGGCTGTCGGATCGCGGGTGCCCTACCGGGACCACGGACGTGCCTATCCGCTTCACCGTTCCTAACGGACCGATTGCAGGGCGTACAAGAACATTCGGCAAGGGTTCACCCGATCCGGTGGACTACCTGCGACCTGCCTCGACCATCAGGTGTTGGGGAGCTTACGGTATGCGTCGGCCTACGACTGATCATTGTGCTGCCGCGAATTCGTCCGCGCCGACCGCAGCGGGCTCTCCTCGACTACCTATCACGGGGTCAATCCGTGTTGACAGATCTGATCCTCACCATAATCGCCCCCACGCTTATCGTGGTACTCGTCGCAATTCTTCGGGGCCGCCGAAAAACGGTCTCCGAAGGCGAGTTCGACTCCGACTCCGTCGGGTTCGCCGGCGGCGTGATCAGCGCGCTGTTCACCGTGATGCTGGCGTTCTACATCGTCTTCGCGTGGCAGGTGGGTGCCGACATCGAGGGCAACACGAAGTCCGAGGCCCACGCCGTCGTCGACGCGTATTGGCAGGCCGACGCCCTCCCCGAACCGCACCGCACCGCGATCCGGAGCGGGCTGGGGGACTACGTGTCTTCGGTGGCCGACGAGGAGTGGCCTGCCCTGGTGGCCGGCCGGACCCACCCACGGCCTGCCGAGCTGATCCAGGTCATCCGCACCGAGTTCACCACGGTGCCCGACTCCGGCGGGGCCGTCGCCTATGCCCGTGAGCAGGGCCTGCAGGACGTGCGCCAGCTCGACGACAACCATCGCGCCCGCGTCGACGCCGCCACCCGCGGCGACACGCTCACCACCGTGCTGCTGGTCGGAACGCTGATCGGGGCGGCCCTGATGATCGTGATACCGCTGCTCGTCGGGGCCAGCACGCGCCCCGCGAACGTCGTGATCCTGGGGGTTCTGACCGCCGCGGTCGGGGCGACGGTGTTCCTGGCCATCGCGCTGAGCCACCCGCTCGACGGGCCCTTCGGCGTCGAGCCGGGCGCGCTGGTCGACGCGTGGCAGGAGATCAGCCCCAGACCCTGACGAGGAGGAGCCGACCCATGGCGACACAGCAGGCTTTCACGATGCCGGACTTCTACCTGCCCTACCCCGCGCGGATCAACCCGCACCTGGAGCGGGCCCGAGCGCACTCGATGGCGTGGGCCCGGCAGATGGGCATGCTCGACGCGCCGAAACCCGGTGGTGGGGTCGTCTGGACCGAGGCCGCGCTGGCGCGGATGGACTACGCGCTGCTGTGTGCGTACACGCACCCGGACTGCGACGGGACCATGCTGGACCTGATCACGGACTGGTACGTGTGGGTCTTCTTCTTCGACGACCACTTCCTCGAGCACTTCAAGTACTCCCGCGACATCCCGGGGGCGACGGCCTACCTCGCGCGCCTCGAACTCTTCATGGCCGCGGACAGGCAGGAGCCACCCGAGGCGACCAACCCGGGCGAGGTGGGGCTGCTCGACCTGTGGCGGCGCACCGCGCCGGACCGCTCGCCGCACTGGCGGCGGAGGTTCGCGCTGAGCACCCACAACCTGATGATCGAGTCGATGTGGGAGCTGACGAACATCGAGCGCGGCCGCGTCGCGAATCCCATCGAGTACGTGCAGATGCGGCGGCGGGTGGGCGGCGCGCCGTGGTCGGCGAACCTCGTCGAGCACGCGGTCGCCGCCGAGGTACCCGACCAGCTCGCGGCCGCCCGCCCGATGCGGGTGCTCGTGGACACGTTCGCCGACGCCGTGCACCTGCGCAACGACCTGTTCTCCTACCAGCGCGAGGTGCAGGAGGAGGGCGAGAACTCCAACGCGGTGCTGGTGGTGGAGCGGTTCCTGGACTGCTCGACCCAGGAGTCCGCCGACGTGGTCGGTGAGCTGCTCACCTCCCGGATGCAGCAGTTCGAGAACACGGCGCTCGGCGAGGTGCCCGCGCTGCTCGCGGAGCACGGCATCGCGCCGGACGAGCAGCTCGGGATCGGGGCGTACGTCAAGGGCCTGCAGGACTGGCAGTCCGGCGGCCACGAATGGCATGCCCGGTCGAGCAGGTACATGAACGAGGGCATGGCCGCGGACGCGTCGGTCCCGCAGCCGGGCACGCTGCTCGCGGGCCCGACCGGGCTGGGCACCTCCGGCCTGCGCTTCCGGTCCAGCGGGCTGAAGCGGCGTGCGCAGCAGCACGCGTTCGCGCCGTTCCGGCCGGTCGGCCACCTGCCGGTTCCCGAGCTCTACATGCCGTTCGCCCACCGCGTGAGCCCGCACCTCGGCGCCGCCCGCGAGTACGCGCCGAGCTGGGCCCGCGCGGTCGGCATGTTCGACCCCCTGCCCGGCAGGCCCGACGTCGGCGCGCTGTGGGACGAGCGCCGGTTCCGCGGGTTCGACTTCCCGTACTGCGCCGCGATGATCCACGCGGACGCAGATCCCGAGCAGCTGTTCCTGACGTCGGCGTGGCTGAGCTGGGGCACGTACGCCGACGACTTCTACCCGCGCGTGTTCGGCCCGAGCCACGACCTCGCGGGCGCGAAACTCCTCACCGAGCGGCTCTCGGCATTCATGCCACTGGACCTGGGCGCCACCCCCGAGCCGGTCAACGCGGTCGAGCGGGGCCTGGCCGACCTGTGGCCGCGTACCGCGGAGCCCATCGCGGTCCCTGCGCGACGGAAGTTCCGCGCCGACGTGGAGCGGATGACCGCGAGCTGGGTGTGGGAGCTGCAGAACCGGGCGTGGGGCCGCGTCCCCGACCCCGTCGACTACGTGGAGATGCGCCGGGACACCTTCGGCTCGGACCTGACCAGCAGCCTGCGGCGGCTCGCCGGCGGGGGAGCGGTGGCGTCCGAGGTCCACCGGCACCGGGTGATGCACGAGCTGGACACCGCGGCCCAGGACTACGCGGTCTTCCTCAACGACCTGTTCTCCTACCAGAAGGAGATCGAGTACGAGGGCGAGATGCACAACATGGTGCAGGTCGTGGAGACGTTCCTGGGCGTCGATCGCAACCGCGCCGCCGCGGCCGTGGCCGAGCTGATGAAGGCACGGATGGAGGAGTTCGAGCTGCTCGTCGAGCACGACCTGCCGGCGATGTTCGACGAGCTCGCCCTCGACGCCACCACCCGGGCCGTCCTGGTCGACCACGTCGCCGGCCTGAAGGACTGGCTCTCCGGCATTCTCGAGTGGCACCGCCGGTGTGCGCGCTACACGGAGGCCGAGCTGCAGCGCAGCCGCGTGCCGACCACGCCGTCCGGGCTCCCGCTCGCGCCGGTCGGGCTGGGCACGTCGGCGGTGCGGGTCTTCGCCGGCAGCGGCGGAAGGTGACCCAGCGGCCTGTCCGCTCCGACCCGTGCCGCGCGCCGCCGATCACTGGCGGACCGCTTGGTCGAGGCTGCCGTCGAAGCTCTGCAGGGCGTGTGCAGTCTGCTGGAACATCCGGTGGAGCGACTGGGCCGCCGGAGTCAGGCGGTGCTCGCGCGAGCGGGCGAGCAGGATGCGCCGAACCGGTGCGTCGGGGCCGAGTCCGACGGTCGTGACGTCGTCACGCAGGCCGGTCAGTGCGAGCCGTGGTGCGAGTGCGATGCCGATGCCGACCGCGGCCATCGCCTGGGCCTCCTGGTAGTCGTGGGCCATGTAGGCGATCTTCGGTTCGAAGCCGGCCGCTCGGCAGCTCCTGGTCAGCACCTCGGAGACCGGGTGGTCCGAGCGCACGATCCACTGTTCCAAGGCCAGTTCGGCGAAGGTCGTCGACCCGCGAGCGGCCAATGGGTGCGCGGTGGACACGACGAGGGCGGTGGGGTCGTCCAGCAGGTGGGTGATGTCGAGGTCGTCCTCTGGCGTGCGGCTCCACGCGTAGTCCCACAGCAGCGACAGCTCTGCTTCCCGCTCCTCGAGCAGCTCGAGCAGGCCTTCCCTGCGGGCGCTGTGCACGACGAGGTTCACGGCGGGATGCCTGCGCCTGAACTCGCGCACCACGAGAGGCAGGAAGGATGCAGCGACGGTGGGGAACGTGCCCACGCGCAGGTAGCCCGACCGCAGGCCCGCCAGATCGTCCAGCTCCGTCCGAGCGGCCCGCAGCTCCCGTTCGATGCGCTCGGCGTGAGCCACCAGCGCACGTCCTGCACCGGTGAGCGTGACACCCCGGACGTGGCGTTCGAGCAACGGCTGGCCCGCTTCGGCCTCGAGCCTGCTGATCTGCTGGGACACGGCCGAGGGGGTGTAGGTCAGTGTGGCGGCGGCCGCGGTGATGGAACCCCGGCGGCCCACCTCGGCCAGCAACAGGAGCCGCCGTACGTCGAGGGCCATCTCACGTGCCTTAACTTCTGCTAAAGGGGTATGCAATTTTCCGACATTGTACTCAAGGGTCCCGAGGTCGATCGTCGATGCATGCGATATCTGCGCGGGACCTGGATGCGGGGCGGTACCAGCAAGTGCTGGCTCTTCGACGCAGAAGAGATGGCCGGCGCCGACCCGGACGACATGCTGGCCGCCGCGTTCGGTGCCGCTGACCCGCGTCAGCTCGACGGGGTCGGCGGGGCGACGTCCACCACCTCCAAGGCAGCGATCGTGCAGCGGTCAACCCGGCCCGACGCGGATGTCGAGTACCTCTTCGCGCAGGTCGGCATCGGCACCCGGCGGGTGGAGTGGTCGAGCAACTGTGGCAACTGTGCGACGGCGATCGGTCTGTACGCGCTGCTGACGCGGAAGGTGCCGGCCGGCCCCGACCGGACCACGGTCCGGATGCGCAACATCAACACCGGCGCCCTGCTGGCGGCGACGGTGTTGACGCCCGGAGGCGTCGTGCCGGAACAGGGATCGACGACGGTCCCGGGGACGGCGGTCGGCGGGGTGCCGGTCGAGCTCGCGTTCCTCGCGCCGGAGGGGACCACGACCGGGGCTCTGCTGCCGACCGGACGGCCCGTCGACGCTCTGCCGCAACCCGTCACGCTGGTGGACGCCGGGGCGCCGGCCGCGCTGGTGGACGCCGCCGCCCTTGGCTTGACGGCCGGCGAGTCCGTGGACGCGTTGGCGCCGCACATCGCCGAGCTCGTCCGGCTGCGCCGTGAGTCTGCGCTGGCGATGGGGCTGGCGAGACCCGGCGATCCGGTCGACCACGCCGTCCCGAAGACCGGAGTCGTCGGTCCGCCGATCGACTACCGCGCGGCTGACGGAGCCGTGATCCGCGCAGCCGACTACGACCTCGCGGTGCGGATGCTGTCCATGCACGCCCCTCATCCGGCGATCGGTCTCACCTCGGCCGTCGCCGTGGCAGCGGCGGCGGGCGTCGAGGGAAGCCTGGTCCGGCGCGCGCTGCGCGGTCGGATGCCGGAGGTCCTGCGGCTGGGCACCCCGGTCGGGATCGTCACGGCACGAGTGGAGCGCCGGCCGGACGGCCTGCGCGCGGTCTGGATGCCGCGGGCCGCCCGCCGGCTCGCGGTCGCCGAGATCTCCGTTCCCCTGGTCGGAGCGGATGAAGCGGCCGTGTTCGAGGCAGTCAGCTGACGCGACTCGACCGAAGGTAGGGAAACAGATGTCGCACGAATGGGACGTCGTCGTGGTGGGCGGCGGCAACGCGGGTTTCTGCGCGGCGCAGTCCGCTCGTGAACGGGGCGCACGCGTGCTGGTCCTGGAGAAGGCACCGCGGGAGTGGGCAGGCGGGAACAGCTACTTCACGGCAGGGGCGATGCGCACCGTCCATGGTGGACTGGACGACGTCGCCGGCCTCGTCGAGCCGTTCGACGCGGGATGTGTCGACCTGGACCCCTACAGCGAGCAGGACTTCCTCGGCGACCTGGACCGGGTCACCGGTGGTCGGTGCGATCGTGGTCTCGCGGAGATACTGGTGAGCGAGTCGCGGCAGTCCCTGAGCTGGCTGAAGCAGCTGGGCCTGCGCTTCGAGCTGATGTTCCACCGCCAGGCCTACGAGGTCGACGGGCGCTTCCGGTTCTGGGGCGGCCTCGCCGTCGGCGTGCTGGGCGGCGGTAAGGGCCTGGTCGCCGACCACCTGACCGCAGCGGCCGCGCACGGGGTCACCGTCCGGTTCGACGCCCACGTCAGGGAGGTGCTCACCGGACAGGACGGAGGCGTCGAGGGGGTGGTGCTCGCCGGTGGGGAACGGATCCGGGCCGCAGCGGTGATCCTGGCGTGCGGCGGGTTCGAGGCGAACCCCGCGATGCGCTCGGCCTACCTCGGGCCCGGATGGGACCTCGCGGCGGTGCGGGGGACGCCCTACAACACCGGCGACGGGATCACCATGGCGCTCGGCGTCGGTGCGCAGCCGTTCGGGCACTTCAGCGGCTGCCACTCCGTCGCCTGGGATGCTGGGGCGCGACCGGTCGGCGATCGCGACCTGACCAACCAGCTGACCCGGGGCGGATACCCGTTCGGCATCGTGATCAACGCCGACGGCGAGCGGTTCGTCGACGAGGGCGCAGACTTCCGCAACTACACCTACGCCAAGTACGGCGCGGAGATCCTGAAGCAGCCCGGCGGCTGGGCGGTGCAGGTCTTCGACGCCAAGACCACGCCCCTGCTGCGGCCCGAGGAGTACGCCGCGCCCGGCGCGACCAAGATCGAGGCCGACACGATCGAGGGGCTGGCGAAGGCGCTCCGGATCGACGAGACGCGGCTCGCCCGCACCGTCGAGGAGTTCAACCGGGCCGTGACCCGGGAGCGGTTCAACCCGACGGTCAAGGACGGCAAGCGCGCCGAGGGCGTGCGCCCGGTCAAGTCGAACTGGGCACAGGCGCTGGACACACCACCGTTCGTCGCCTTTCCGGTCGGCTGCGGGATCACCTTCACTTTCGGCGGCCTGCGCATCGACGAGGCCGGGGCGGTCCTGGACACCGCCGGACGTCGCATCGCCGGCCTGTTCGCCGCCGGTGAGCTGGTCGGTGGGTTGTTCTACTTCAACTATCCGGGCGGCTCCGGCCTGACGTCCGGCACCGTGTTCGGTCGCCGCGCCGGTCGTAACGCCTGCGCGTGAGCGGCTGCCGACCCTCGTGACCGACGAGCCCGTCAAGGAGGACGGATCATGACTTCAGCCCACCTGGCGGCACGACTGGATCGGCTGCCGATCAGCCGGTTCCATCGGCGGGTGCTGTGCGCGCTGGCCGTGGCCTTCGTGTTCGAGTTCGGCGATCTCAACACCTTCGCCTATGTGGCCCCGGCGCTGCAGGCCCACCTACGGCTGTCCGTGCAGGACATCGCGTTCGTGACCTCTGCGTCGTTCCTCGGCATGTTCATCGGAGCGGTGCTCGGCGGCCGGTTCGCCGATCTGCTCGGGCGGCGCCGGGCGCTGTTGGTCTCGGTGGCCGCCTTCTCGGTGTTCTCGCTGCTCAACGCGCTGGTCTCGACGGTGCCCACCCTGGCGGTCGCGCGTCTTCTCACGGGTGTGGGGCTGGCGGCGATGACCGTGGCCGCCACGACCTACATCTCCGAGATCATGCCTGCCGCCCACCGCGGGCGCATGCAGGCGGGCGTGATGGCGATCGGACTGCTGGGAATCCCGATCATGTCGTTCACCGCGTCGGGCGTCATCCCGCTGGGCACGGACGCGTGGCGGTTGGTCTTCGTGTTCGGCGCGCTCGGGCTGGTCGCGCTGCCCTTCATCGGACGGCTGCCGGAGAGCCCCCGCTGGCTGATGTTGCGCAGCGGCGCCGATCGGGCGGAGGAGGTGCTGGCCGCGATCGAGCGCGACGTCGAACGGCAGCACGGTGCGCTTCCCGAGGCGGCGAGCACCGACCCCGCCCCGGCCGTCAGAATTCGCTACCGCCAACTGCTGTCCGGCCGGCTCGGCCGCTGGACCCTGATGCTCGCGGTGGCCTGGGTCTTCCAGACCCTCGGCTTCTACGGGTTCGTGTCCTGGGTGCCGACGTTGCTGGCCGCTCACGGGTTCAGCCTCGTGCACACCCTGACCTTCTCCGCGCTCACGACCCTCGGCGCGGTACCCGGTGCGTTGCTGGCGTGGGGCATCTCGGACAGGTACGGCCGCAAGCTCCCGATCGTGCTGGTGGCCGTCGCCGTCGCGGCGTGCGGGCTCGCCTACGGCCTCACGTTCAACGTGGTCGCCATCGTCGCCTTCGGGTTCTGCGTGAACGCCCTCATCCAGACCTTCGCAGCGCTGCTGTACTCCTACACCCCCGAGCTCTATCCGACGGAACTGCGCAACTCCGGGAACGGTCTCGTCTACGGGCTGGGGCGGCTGAGCAACATCGCCGGCCCGCTCATCGTGGCCGCCGTGTTCACCACCCTCGGCTACCAGGCGGTGTTCGTCTACATCGCCGCCTGCTGGGTCGTCGTCGCCCTCACCGTCGGCCTGTTCGGTCCCCGCACCGGCATGCGCAACCTCGAGGGCATCGCGGAGGACGGTGCCGCACCGACGAGCGTGGGCGGCCGCGAGCTGCGGCCGCTGGGCGAGGAGAGCCCCTCCTACTGAGGCTGGATCCACGGGGGTGGCTCACCGAACGTCGGGATCCTTTCTGCAGGCGGGGCCCTCCAGGCGTCGTCGCTCTCGCGCTACGTCCGGTACCGGAACACGATCCGGCCCCGGTTCAGGTCGTACGGGCTGAGCTCGACGAGCACCCGGTCGAGCAGCACGATCTTGATGTAGTGCTTCCGGATCTTCCCGCTGATGTGCGCGAGCACCTTGTGCCCGTTCTCGAGCTCCACCCTGAAGGTGGCGTTGGGCAGGCAGTCGACGACGGTGCCCTCGACCTCGATGGCTCCTGCTGCCTTCGTCATACGCCACGCACCATTTCCACGGCGCTGCTCACGCGCTGCGCGCCGATGCCCTCGAACAGCGCCGTCGCCGCGCTGTTGCGCTCGTCCACCTCGGCCGACGCCGCCTCGACCCCGCGGCGGTGCAGCGCGCCCAGCACCTGGGCCAGCATCGCCCGGGCGATGCCACGGCGGCGCACACCCTCGCGGACCGCGACCAGCCCGATCCGCGCGTGCCGGCGCCGCGCCACCACCCGGACCAGCCCCACGTACCGATCGGCAGCCTCGGCCACTGCGTACTTCGACGGGTCCATGGGAGCCCCGTACGGCCGGGGCGGCACCTCGACCGGCATAGAGTCCCAGCCCTCGCGGGCGTCGACCTCGGCGCGGACGGCCTCGTAGACCTCGCGCAGCGCGGGCTCCCGCGCAGCACCGAGGCCCAGGATCGTCACGTCCGACGGCGCCTGCGCGGTGTCGAGCCCGGTGACCAGCGGGTCGACGGCGACAAGGTACTCCTGTTCCCGGCGCCGGACGGTGAGGCCTGCCCGCTCCCAGCGGGCCGTCAGGTCGTGGTCGGCCGCGTCGACCATCGTGTGCAGCGGGCTCGGCAGGTCCGCCAGCATCGCGGTCGCGAGCCGGTCGAAGACCGCACCGTGCCAGGTGTCGATGCTGAGGAAGACGCGGCCGTCGGGTCGGCGGGATGCCTCGCTGTGGCCGATCACCACGCCGTCCTCCACGGCCCGCCACCGCAGGTCGTCGAACCGGGTGATCACCGCGTGCGTGCCGACGGTCGGGGGTGCGCCCGCGCTGAAGTGCACGGAGTCCATAGGTTGTGCCCTCTCAGAAGTGCCTGGTGGGAGGCGCTCCTGGCGACACCTGCGTCAGTCGCCCGATCGTGACGGAGAGGGGAGCACCCACGTGCGTTCAACGAGCATGGGTCTCACCTCCACCGGCCGGGTCGCGATCGCGGGCACGGTATCAGCGCGGGCACCCTCGGCCGCCACGGATTTTTCCCGAGAAAGTTCGGA
Organism: Pseudonocardia xinjiangensis; assembly: GCF_050948425.1. Taxonomy (NCBI): domain Bacteria; kingdom Bacillati; phylum Actinomycetota; class Actinomycetes; order Pseudonocardiales; family Pseudonocardiaceae; genus Pseudonocardia; species Pseudonocardia xinjiangensis. The sequence continues at coordinate 1,543,329 of NZ_CP192009.1, forward strand.
GTGGTCGTCGAAATCCGGTGGGGCCACCCGAAGGACGGGTTGAGGGCCGGATCAACCGGCCCCCCGGCAGAGGGAGCCCCATGCGACGCATCATCGCCTCGACCTACACGACGCTCGACGGATTCATCGACAACCCGCACGAGTGGTCGCTGTCGTACAACGACCCCGGCGCCCAGCAGTGCGCACTGGATCTCACTCTCGGTGCGGATGCCCTCCTGCTCGGCCGGGTGACGTACGCCGGGATGGCCCAGGCATGGCCGCACATGGGCGGCAACCCGTACGCCGACCATGTCAACAAGATCGAGAAGTACGTCGTCGCCTCGGAGCCGGTGGACGTCGAGGCCTGGGGTCCGACCACCGTCATCGCCGGCGATGACGTCCTCGGAGCGGTCGAGCGACTGAAGCGGAGCGTCGGCCAGGACATCCTGATCTGGGGCAACGGTCGACTGACCGACGCCCTGGCCACAGCCGGGCTGCTCGACGAGTACCGCGTCTGGGTCTACCCCGTCATCAAGGGCAGCGGCGAGCCGCTGTTCCGGCCCGAGAGCCGCACCGGCCTCGAGCACATCGGCACCACGACCTTCGAGTCCGGTGTGGTCGTGCTGTCCTACCGCGTCACCGCAGCGTGAAGGAGAACGAGATGAACACCGACGTCACCGCCTACATCGCCCGCACGAAGCCCTGGCAAGCAGAGGTCTGCAACGCTCTGCGCGAGACCGTCCACAGTGGCCTGGAGGTCGAGGAGGTCCTTCAGTACGGCAAGCCGCATTTCGTGCAGGAGGGGAGGAACGTCGCGGTGCTGCACGTAGCCGCCGCTAAGGTCTCGTTCATGGTCTTCGACGCAGGGGACGTCGAACCAGTACCGGGCCTGCTCCGCTCCCTCGGATCCGGCGACCGCAAGGTCGTCGACATCCGGGAGGGCGAGTCCGCCGATCTCCCGTTCATCGCCGATCTGCTGCGCCGCACTGCCGGCCACAACCAGTAGGAGGAACCACCTGTGCGCGTGATGGTGATCACCAAGGGCGATGGTGCCGACGAGGGCAAGGGACAGCCGACGACGGAGATGTTCGAGAAGATGCGGGCCTTCAACGAGCAGCTGGTCAACGCCGGCATCATGCTCGGCGGCGAAGGCCTCCAGCCCAGCGGCGTCGGAGCGAAGGTCGCGTTCTCGAACGCGGGGATCTCGGTCGTCGACGGCCCGTTCACCGAGTCGAAGGAAGTCATCGCCGGCTACTGGATCTGGGAGGTCAGCTCCCTGGCGGAGGCTGTTGAGTGGGCCAGGCGTTGCCCGTTCGATCCCGCGTACGGCGAGACGCAGGTCCTGGAGATCCGGCCGCTGTTCGACATGGCCGACTTCGCCGAAACCGTGGACGGCGAGACCCTCGCCCGCAGCGAGGAGCTGCACGACCGGACCTCGACCGAGTCGAGCCCGTCTCACGGCTGACCGGTGGAACTCCGGGATTCGGTCGACGCGCTCTGGCGGATCGAGGCGCCGCAGCTGATCGCCACGCTCGCCCGGCGCATCGGAAACCTCGACATGGCCGAGGACATCGCCTCCGAGGCGTTCGTCGCAGCCCTGGCGCAATGGCCCGTCGAGGGGGTGCCACCCCGGCCGGGCGCGTGGTTGATGACGACGGCATGGCACAAGGCGATCGACCGGGCCCGGCGCGAGGAGACGGCACGCACGAAGGCGCCGCTCCTCGTCGCCGGGCAGGACGGCGCGCTTCCCGACGTCGCCGCAGAGGCCCTCGACCCGATCCCGGACGACCTGCTCACCATGGTGTTCACCACCTGCCATCCGGTGCTGCCGCCCGAGTCCCGGGTCGCCCTGACCCTGCGGCTGTTCGGAGGCCTGACCACCGACGAGATCGCCCGGGCGTTCCTCGCTCCCTCATCGACCATCGGCCAGCGGATCTCCCGCGCGAAGCGCACGCTGGCCGGAGCCCGCGTGCCGATCGAGGCACCATCGGCCGACGAACTGCCCGGGCGCCTCCGCGCCGTTCTCGAGGTGCTGTACCTGGTGTTCAACGAGGGCTACTCGGCCTCCTCCGGCGAGAGCGTCGTCCGCGCGGACCTCGCGGTCGAAGCAATGCGGATGGGACGGGTCCTGGCCGGGCTGCTGCCGTCCGAGGCCGAGGTCTTCGGCCTGGTCGCACTCATGGAACTGCAGGCCTCCCGGTTCCGTACCCGCACCGACGGGAACGGCATCCCGATCCAGCTCGAGCTCCAGGACCGTCGGCGCTGGGACCGGACCCTCATCGACCACGGCCTCGGCATGCTCGACCGCGCTTTCGGGCTGGCCCGGCCGCTCGGGCCCTACTGCCTACAGGCCGCGATCTCCGCCTGCCACGCCCGCGCCCCCAGCTTCGCCGAGACCGACTGGGTGACGATCCTCGCGCTCTACGACGCGCTCGCCCAGATCACCGCCTCACCGGTGGTCGAGCTGAACCGCACCGTCGCGGTTCTCCACGTCGACGGCCCCGAAGCCGCACTCATCGCCACCGAGCCACTCACCTCCGACCGCAGATTGGCCGGCTACCACCTCCTGGGCGCCGTCCGCGGCGACCTCCTCACCCGCCTCGGCCGGCATCACGAAGCAGCCGCCGAACTCGAGCGAGCCGCCGAACTCGCACCCACGAAGCAAGAGCGACAGCTCCTCCTCGACCGCATGGCTGCAGCACTCAACGTCACCGGTGACTGAGCGAACCTGCTGCAGCTGGAGACCTCGCCGAGGGCTTCGGGACCGGCACCAGCACCGCATCCCATTGCCGGAACACTAGGAGCGGAAGGTCGTCAGCAGCTGCCGCACCTCCCGGCTGACGCGGTCCGGGTCGACGCCCAGCGCGACCAGGGCCTGCGTTGCGACCGTCTCGCCCTCGCCCGCGCGCACGAGGCTGAGCAGGACGTGCTCGGTGCCGACGTAGCTCTGGCCGATCCGCTGAGCCTCGTCCAGCGAGCGCTCCAGCACCTCCCTGGCCCGCGGCCCGAGCGGGACGTCCCCGCTCGGCGCCCGCCGGCCCCGGGGGACGATCCGCTCCACCTGGTCGCGCACACCCTCAAGGGTGATCCCGAGTGATTCGAGGACCTGAGCGGCGACCCCGTTGCCCTCACTCAGGAGGGCGAGCAGGACGTGCTCGGGGCCGACGTGGTCGTGGTCGAGCATCCGGGCCTCGTCCCGGGCCAGGGCGACGACGCGGTGGGCCCGGTCGGTGAACCTGTCCACCCTTGCGAACCCCTCGGTCATCGGGAACGCCTCCTCATCCACCGGCACCGAGCGCACGAACAGTTCGAACGCGTCGTCGTGCACGACGAGCCGCGGCCCTCCAGGACCGAGGTCGGGGAACACGCCGTCGAGGTGGTGGGTGACCAGCCGGCTGAGCGCCATGCTGTACTTCGCCGTCGTGGCCGGTCCGGGCATGCGGATCCCGAGCTCGTCCCGGCCGGGCCAGGACTGGACCTCGACGCCCGGGGGCAGCGCGCCCGCCACCGAGTCGGCGTCGGTCGTGAGGACCGGGAGCTTCGCGAGCCAGTGCGGCCCGTCCGCGGTCATGCTGTCGGCCGACTGTCGGGGCGTCTCGGCGGCCGGGGTCTTCCAGGCGGTGCCGGCCTGCTCCAGGCCGCGCGCGGCGGCCACTCCGCGCAGCCGGCGCACGGTGTCGTGGAACGACCGGTGCGCCCGGTCCCAGTCGTACCACCGCTCGTCGACGACGTGGCCCTCCCAGGTCCCGGCCTCGGCGTGCGGCACCGGGGCCGACAGCACAACCTGGCCGGCGAAGCGATCGGTGCGCACCTCGGGCCAGGACGTGAGGAGACTGCGGGCCTCGTCGATCGCCTGGTCCTCGCGGCGGCGCCGGTGCTCCACCGCCTCCGCGTGGTCGTGCAGCAGCGCCCCGGCGTGATCGAGGTCGTCGAGCGCCCGTCGGACGTCGCGGACAGCGAGACCGGCCTGGCGCAGGGTCGTCACGAGCACGGCCTGCTCCACCTGGTGCATCCCATAGGAGCGGTACCCGGTCTGCTCGTCGACCGAAGCCGGTACGAGCAGGCCCTGGGAGTGGTAGAAGCGCAGCGTCTGCGGCGGCAGGCCGGACACGGCGCTGAACTCGCCGATGGAGAAGTCCACGGCGCCCAGCATGGGGCTTGCAGCAACTACAAGGTCAAGGCGGTGGTGATGGGCGAGCGCCGGATCGCGGGAACGTCGGCCGCGACGGCCGTGTTCTGGCGGACGGTTCGGGGAAGGCGTGCGAGTCGGGTCTGGTGCATGAACGTGCGACATGCACGTGGATCCATCACGCGGAATTCCGCTCGACGTGTACTTGATCTTGTGTCCGAGGGGCGAGATGCGCACTAACCACACGGGTCGTATTGCCATAGTGCACGTTCGGTGCTGGCGGTACTAGTGAATCATTGATAGTGCGGGCATTGGCTCGGGCGCCGACCGCACAACACGCGGCCGCTGCCGCACCCCTGGCTCCTGCAGGATCTGCTCACGAGCGCGGCGTTCCTTACGGCTGTGGGCGAAGCTCACGCGGGCGGTTGGGGACCTCGACTCAGTTTTGCCCGCCCGGACTTCACTCTATGCGGCACCAGCTCGCGCCGCCGCCGAGGGTCGTCCTGGGCAGCAGGAGACGTTGCAAGCGGACTGTAGCGCTGTGCGGGTACGCCGACCGACGATCTGGACGCGTACGGCCCAGTCAGCAACGTCCCCAGCCAAGCGCTCCCTACCGCCGAGAGGCCAGGCGACCACCGGTACGGTGACGTTGGTGTCCACTGCCGCCGAGCCTCCCGCTTGTGCAGCAGCATGCGGCGGAGGTTGCGCGGGTCAACGCCAGAGCCTGGAGGGCGGTCGTCTGAGCGGTCGCAAGGAGCCTCTGGAGGGGTTTCGGGTGTCGAACACCGGTGAGAAGCTGTCCTGGCCAGGTAGCCGGGGTGCGATCTTCACCATGGGCGGAGACCCGCCAGCGAGGAGGCAGCGGGGCATTAGCTGTCACTGCTGCAACTGGGTGCCGTCGATCGACCTGACGTGCCACCCCGCGGCGACGCAGCTTGGCAGGCGTCGAGATCGGTCCGGGCGTAGAGCCGAGCTTCAGACCGGATCGCTGCTGCCGTTCGCTGCTGCGCGTCGCCATCGCTCTGACTTGAGTAGCCACACCATCCGCCGTACTGCGGGACCGCCAAGGTTCGGCCAGACGCGCGTGGCGTCACGGGCAGCCATCTGCGAGAAAAGCGTCGTCCCTCCGTGTTATGAAGAGGTCGTTCGCGAGGGACCACGACGGAAGGCCGAGGTTATCCCGATATGTCACGGTTGGGCGCGGCTGCGACAGCAGCACCGGGACTACCGAAATTCCGATACGTGTGCAGGGTGGGCCGGGAGTGGCACAGAAACCATGGATTTGATTGCATGCAGTGCTCAGCACTTCGGCGCGCGGCCGCGTTATGCGCAAACCGCCGACTGGCGGAGCGCTGTGACAGGAGTTCCAAAATTCTATCACTTGTCGACCCGGCAGAATGTGCCGTCGACTATTGCAGAGGACGGATGAATTGAACTCCACCGGCACGCTTGTACGTCGGCTTTGGAGCCTCTGCAACGTTCTGCGCGACGACGGAATCTCTTACCAGGATTATCTTTCTGAGCTTACCTATCTGCTATTTCTCAAGCTTGCCGACGAGCAGGGAACCGAATTCGAACTGCCGGAGCAGTACAGGTGGTCGAACCTTAGAGTTATTGCAGATCACCAATTGGCAACATTCTACCAGGAGAGTCTTCAGCGGCTGGCTGGTTCGGAGAGCCCTATCATCGCAGACATATTTGCTAATGCAAAGACTAATATCCGAAGCGGGCATTCGCTTTCACGACTCATACGTGCTATTGAGTCGCTAGACTGGTATGGTGCGACTGAAAATGGAATGGGAGACGTCTACGAAGGACTCATTGAAAAGAACGCGCAAGAGTCAAGGTATGGAGCGGGCCAGTACTTCACCCCTCGACCATTGGTCGAAGCGCTTGTTCGGGTAACGGATCCCAAACCGAGCGATGACGTATATGACCCCGCAGCAGGTACGGCCGGATTTCTGGTAGCCGCTGGTCAGCATGCTGCGCTACTGCATAGGCGTCCTCCACAGCTAGTCGGCAATGAGCTGGTGCCAGACGTCCGCCGAATGGCGCTTATGAACCTGCATTTGCATCAACTAAAGGCGGAAATTCATCTGGGCGACACCTTCTCTGTCGCCCCTGAGCGGGCGCAGCACTCCATCTGCTTGACTAATCCGCCCTTTGGGGTCAAGGGTGGTCTCAGTGCGGACCAAACGCGTCTCCTCGACTTTCCCACGAATAACAAGCAGCTAGCCTTCCTTCAGCACATCTACAAAAGCCTTAAAGTCGGAGGTAGAGCGGCTGTTGTCGTTCCTGAGAATGTTCTTTTTGAAGGTGGTGCTGGCGCCTTGGTGCGTACCCACCTTCTCAACCATTTCAACCTCCACACTATTCTTAGGCTTCCTACCGGAATCTTCTATGCCACGGGAGTCAAGACCGCAGTTCTGTTCTTTGCCCGTACAACGAGCACGGCAAGTACGTGGGTATATGATCTAAGATCGAACGGCGAGACATTCACGAAACGGCGTCAGCTTGAAAGAGCTCATCTTCAAGGGTTCGTGGCCGCATATGGGAGCGACCCGCTCGGCGAAGCCAGGCGGACTCGGTCAGCTGGCTTCCAAGAATTTTCTCGTGAGGAAATACGCGCCGGCGAGGACCGGCTAGACTTCGAAGTTGGACAGGGAGACGTCGGGCCGATTGACTCACCTGTCGCAAGGCTCGAGCTGATCACAAAGGAGCTTGAGGGGGCGGTGGAGGCAGCACGTGAGATGCGTGCTCTACTCACAGGAAAGACACCTCTGTGACCGACCAATCCGTTCTTGGGCCACTGCCTCCAGCATGGGCTTTATGCAAGGTGGGCGAAGCTGGCGAATGTTCTGTTGGACAAGCGAAGAAGGCTGCGTCGTCTGGCGACAATCTTCCGTACGTCCGGGCAGCAAACATTGATGACCAGGAGCTCAATCTTACTGACATAGCAACTATGCCCTTCGTCGACGCCAAGCGACATGAGCTTCGTCCAGGCGACGTGCTCTTGACCGAAGGCTCAGGCAGTAGGAGTCTCGTAGGAAGGTCGGCCCTGTACCGAGGTCAATTGGCGCCGCTCTATATGCAAAACTCTGTGCTGAGGTTCAGGCCACGGCCGGGAGTCCATCCAGAGTATGCATTACTGGTGTTGCGGGCATACCAGAAGAACGGCGTATTTGCTAGGGTTGCGAGAGGGTCATCAGGAATATCGCATTTGAGTCTTGGGCGTCTCCGTGAGCTTCCCTTTCCTCTCCCGCCACTGAGCGTCCAGCATTCGATTGCTTCAGTAGCGCAAGCAATCCAAGATAACTTGGATATCATAAATAGAACAGCAGGGTATGTTTCTTTTGCGTTGGAGAACATACTCCGCGAGATTCGCAACTTTGAGATCTTAGGCGAGGATCAATCGACATGGGTCGGCGGCACGATTGGAACGTCGCCATGGCCGGTCTGGTCGGCTGCCGAGATCGTAGATCGATCAGCTCCTATCGTCTACGGCATCGTCCAGCCCGGGCCAGATATCGTGGACGGAATTCCGTATATCAGGGGCCAGGATCTCCAAGAAGGTCATATCCTTACCGACCAGCTGCGCAGGACAAGCGCTGAAGTGGCGGCGCGATACTCGCGCTCTAGTCTCCGAGCTGATGATGTGCTCCTAGGCATCATTAGGCATACTCGTGTAGCCATCGTTCCGCCAGAGCTCGATGGCGCTAACATCACCCAGGGAACTGCGCGGTTGAGGCCAGGGTCCAAAGTGTCAAGCAGCTACCTGGCGCATTGGCTTTCAGGTGCGGCGGCCCAAGGATGGCTAAAGGCGCAAATGCGGGGCATCGACATGCCCGGACTCAATCTGCGGGATGTTCGTCGCGCGCCGATTCCTGTGCCTGATTTGGCGACTCAGGCTCGAATCTCGGGACGGCTAGACAGTGTCATTGGTGAAGCATCTGTCTTGATTGCGCGCCTACAACGACTTTCGACCGAGCTTCCTCAATTGGAGGCAGAGCTGTTGCAGGCTGCCGCGTACGGTGATTTGGCGGCAAGATCCAGCGAGGCTATGCTGGGGCGGGATTCAGATCAAGCGCAGGGCCTGCTCAATGAAATTCGGTCAGAAATATCGAAAACTTCTGATAATGCCTCCTCTGAGGGACGGAAGAAGCGAATGGCTCGAAGCCGAGGGAACCTGGAGACAGTTACTGCCGCGGAGATCCTGGCGGCACTCGAGACGTCGTCCGGCGCGCAGACACCAGGGGATCTCTTCGCAAAGCTTAAACTCGCTGAAGCGGCAGTTGATTCATTTTATTCAGGCTTACGTGAACTTGCACACCAGCATAAACTGCAAGTCTTGAGGCCTGACAGTTCGACGGTTCTCTTAGAGTTGATGACTTAGCATGAGGCTTCTGGAGCTCTCCATACCGAACTTCAAAAATCTGCATGATTTCTCGATTGATTTCGATCGAGAGTCACCAGTGACTGTTCTTGTAGGAAGAAATGGGGCAGGCAAGTCAAATGTCCTAGAAGCTATCACGCTTATTTTCCGTGATTTGGATCTAGGTCAACCGGCGAGTCTTGATTATCGCATATCATATGAATGTCGCGAGCGCCTGATCACGGTCGCCGGCACGGCAGGACAGCGAGGTGTGGAGGCAACAATCGATGCTCATACGTTGCCCTCAAACAAAATTGTTGGCGAAGGAGGACGTAATGCGCGGCCTGATTTCGTCTTTGGATACTATTCAGGTCCATCTAATCGACTAGAGGGCCACTTTATCCAACATCAAGAGCGTTTTTATCGAGACCTTGTCAATGGAGTTGAGAATCCATTGCGGCCGTTGTTCTATGCGCGTGCCGTGCACTCGAACTTCGTTCTTTTGGCGTTTTTTCTCGAAGAAGATCCGGACGTGCGCCACTTCCTGGTAGAGCATCTCGGAATTGACCACCTGGATTCTGTTCTGTTCGAGATGCAAAAGCCGAACTGGAACAGCCGAGCCGGAGATCCTCGCTTCTGGAATGCCCGAGGTATCGTGCAGGGATTCCTTGATAATCTTTACAGTCTTGCCCTCGCACCGATGCGCCTGGAGCCACGTGTGCGTGTGGGCAACCGAAGACCTGTCAGAGTGGAGCACCTGTATCTTTACCTTTCAAGCATGGAGGATGTTCGAAGGCTTCGTGGCTACTACTCCTCAAACCAAGAGTTCTTTAAAGCGCTAGAGAGCACGTACATATCCGATCTGATATTCGATGTGAGAATCCGTGTCGCACTTGGTCGGTCACGCGGCGCTCTAACGTTCCGAGAGCTAAGTGAGGGCGAGCAGCAGCTCTTGCTGGTCCTAGGGCTAATGCGGTTTACGCGCGAGGAGGAATCTCTCTTTTTGCTCGACGAGCCGGATACGCACCTCAATCCTGCCTGGAGTGCGCAGTATCGTGTGTTCTTGGAACGATTTGGCGGACTAGGGCCAACTTCGCATGTCCTGATGGCAACACATGATCCGCTCGTAGTGAGTGCGATGACTCGGCACGAGGTTCGGATCCTTGAGAGGGGCGAAGAGTCGATTATTCGTGCGCTTGAGCCTCTTGAAGATCCACAGGGCATGGGCGTGGGGAGCCTGTTGACAAGCGATGTTTATGGGCTCCGGGCCCCGGTGGATATCGTAACGCTCGAGAGGCTCGAGCGGAAGCGTTTCCTGTCCGCAAAGAGCGATCCACTCACAGGGGACGAAGCGGCTGAGCTGTCGAAGTTGGACGCCTACTTGTCCGGGTTGGGCATGTTACTCGAAGATCGTGACCCCGATTATCAGGAATACCTAAGGGCGCGCTATAGAACTGCCGCGGACTTGGAGTCTCACTCGGATACTAGAACTCAACAGGACGTGGAAGAAGATCGTGAGATCGCTGCTGCAGTTGTGCAGCGAGTGCTAGGTCGGCAGGTTCCGAAGAAGAGCGAAGGCTGAAGGCAAAACTAGGGTGCGATTTGTCGATACTGAGCGGGCAGAGGAAATCATCCCCGGGGAATGGTTGAGGACTGCCGCGGAGGCCATCAGCAATATCGACGTAGAAGAGGAGGCGGAGGCCAGAAAGAACTGGATGCGGCGTGCGGCTGCTCTCTGGCAGGAAGCAAAGCCATACCTTGCGAAGGTGATGGACGGAAAGTGCTGGTACTGCGAAACTAAGGATAGTCGGTCCGACAATGCAGTCGATCACTTCAGGCCAAAAAGTCACTACTGGTGGCTCGCTGCGCGGTTCGAAAACTTCCGCTTCGCGTGCACATATTGCAACAGCAGGCGAATAGATCGAGAGTATAGGACTGAAGGTGGCAAGCAGGACAGCTTTCCACTCTTCGACGAGTCGAATCGAGCAAAATCATCGGGCGACTCCCTTGATCGCGAGGGCCCAATTCTCATCGATCCATGCAAGTTCCTCGATCCGCGACTTCTGTGGTTTGATGAGACCGGTTTGCCGTCGGTCAATCCCGAGTATGAAACCGAAGAAGTTAAAGCGCGGGTCAAAGTATCAACCCGGCTATACCATTTAGACCACGCGCCGTTGGTGGCGGCACGTCGTCGGAAATTTCTTGAGGTTCATCGCCGATGTACCGTTGGTGATGCAATATATAAGGTTTATGAAGAGACGCGCGATCACGTCGAGCTTGAGAGATGGAGCCATGAGGTCGCGGCCGTATTTCGGCTCATTGACCGGGCGTCAGAATATTCTGCCGCCGCGCGGTGTGCACTTCTTGGATTGCGGAGTCGAAGCCCAACGGCGCAGGCGGCGCTGGAATGCTAGGAAGTAGTCGAGCGGTGGTGGTGGGCTATAAAGTTGCTCGCTGCGGGTCGAGAAGGCCCGCACGGAGTGAGCGCGTGGGTACGTGCTGCCGGCGAGGAGCGAGTCATCTCACCGTAGGGGTTCCGGCGGGCGGAACCCAGTTCGGATCGTCCGGGTCAAGCAGCTTCTCGTGCGTGTCGCGGTCGAACAAATCTGACGCGCGAAAGGCGGCGCGCTAAGCGGTGTTTCGTGACTGGTTTATGTCGATGTCGGTGCTCTCAACCTTCAAGTCGGCAAGTGTGCGGTACGGCTGACCAGAAGTGAGTCGATCACCCCGATTTATTGAGTGTTGATGTGTAAAGCTGCTTCCGTAAGGCTTCGATGTTCCAGCGCATATGGCCGCCTGGTGTTCTGAGGTTGGGGGTTATCTTTCCCTCTGATTCCCAACGGGCGATACTGCGGGCGCTGATGCCGAGAGCCTTCGCGGCCTCGGAGGTAAGCACGAGGTCGCCCCGGCACTCGGCAAGTATCGAGGCTAGTGCGTATGGTTTCTGATCTGTGACTCGTTTGTCGCGATTGACTCGATTCCTCGGAGGCTGTCGTGGTCGCAAGCCTGCCGACCTCGGCGCAGTTTGGAGCTGCCTACGAGGGCGTCTGCCGGGGTAGGCGCTGGTTGAATCAGACTGCCGGGCGGAGCCGTCTCTGCTGCTAGGGTGCGGTTTATGGATCTCGGCGAAGCCGCAGCACGTCGGTCCCTGGAAGAGGCTTGTGGCAGGCTTGGCGTCGCATCAGGTTCGGTTGAGTTGATCCGAGTCGGCACCAACGCTGTATTCCGTGTCGGTGGCGGCGTCATCGGGCGGGTCGTGCGGGACGAGGGGAACGAGCCGGACGTCGAGCGGCAAGTAGCCGTCGCGCGCTGGCTGGAGTCCGTGGGGTTCCCGGCCAACCGTGCGCTGGCCGTGGATCAGCCGGTAAAGGTTGGCGGCACGCTCGTGACGTTGTGGGAGTCGGTCTGCGACGGGGAGGTTTACGCGCCCATCGCCGATGTCGCCGCGGTGATCAGGCGCCTTCACGCGCTGGGATTGCCGCCCGACATCGATCTGCCGAGCTGAAGCCGTTCGGCGTTGAGGCGGATCCGCTCCCAGACTTCCCTGGCCTCAACGACGATGACGCCACGCTCCTACGCTCGCGGATCGAGTGGGCACGTCGGGAGTTCGACCGTCTCCCATTCGCGCTGCCGCGAGGAGTCATCCACGGCGACGCGAATGTGGGCAACGTGTTGAGTGGCCAGGATGGCCTGCCGGTCGTCATCGACCTCGACAGCTTCGCCGTCGGCCCGCGAGAGTGGGATCTCATCCAGACGGCGATCTTCTACGACCGTTTCGGATGGCACACTGCCGAGGAGTACCGCACGTTCGTCGACGTCTACGGCTACGACATCATGACGTGGCGCGGATACTCGGACCTCGCTGACATGCGCGAGGTCGCGATGGTGACGTGGCTGAGTAAGAAGGCCGCCGAGTCGAGTGGTGCCGCGGCGGAGGCGAAGAAGCGTATCAACGCGATGCGAACCGGCGGAAGTCGACGTGACTGGGGGCTTTCTAGCTCGCGCTCGGTGTCCATAGCCGGGATCCCTGGACTCGCGATACGAATTCACGGGCCTCGGCGCTCCGCCGGTATCGCACGAGTCGTTGCTGGAACTCGGTGACGTAGGTACGGCATCGAACCGAGTCGAGCGTTTCGCCGACGATGATGGCCTTCTCGGCGACGCGGCAACCTTCCTCGACTTGTCCTCGGTCCACGTGCGCGTCGGCGAGGACCATCGCCACGAAGAAGTCACTCCGCGCGTAGTCACCCGATGCGGAAGCCAGCGCGTCGGTGGCGGTGGCGTGCCGGATCGCCTCATCTGGCCTGCCGAGGTCGCGATAGCAGTGGCCAAGCTCGGCCGACATTTCAGCGCTATCGAATTACTGGATCCCCTCCGGGCCGTCGCCGGCGACGTGGCGGTCAAAGAGTTCGACGGCACTGCCCATGGCGCGCTCACGGGCTTCGGCGTCGCCTGTCCTCGCCAGTGCGCGAGCCTCCATGATATGGATATGCGCGGTGAGGATCGGTGCGGGGATCGACTCTGTGCCGAGTCGCGCCGAGCGCGCCATGTTGGCCGCTTCGCGATACCGGCCGAGGAAGCTTGCTTGATGGCTCATTGCGTCGAGGATGGACGCAGCAAGAAGGCGATCCTCGGCCGCGTCGGCGAGGCTCAGCGCCTGGATGAAGTACCGCTGTGCGAGGCCGTGCAACCCCGCGTCGTACGACTTCCACGCGGTGAGCTCGACGAGTTCTCCGGCCGCGGCGAAGAGCTCTCGCCGCACGTCGGCCGCTCCGCTTGCTCGGAGCAGGCGCGGAAGGTCGGTACGCAGGTACTGCACGAGCGCGTTGCGCGCGTGCGCACCGCCGAAGGTGCTGTCGAGCAGGTCGAACGTCTGGCGCATCGCGCGGAGACGGACGACGTCGGCGGCGCCGACCATCGCGGGGCCGGGCAGCTCGGCAAGCGGCTTCTGTGATCGCACGAGCCATCGACCGACGCGTCGTTCCAGGCGCCCACGTTCGTGCTGGATCCGGCCACGGCGTTGCCCGACAGGTCGGCGGCGAGCAGATCGGCCATGCTGGCAACGCCCTCTTCTGGCTGCTCGAGATAGTTCAGGCCGACATCGGGGGAGGTCGTGCTGTCGATGCTGAAGCCCAGCTCGTCCACCGCAACGATCCGGCCGAGCCGGGCGACCAGTGCCTCTCGGATGGCCTCGCGTCTCTCGTCGTCTCGTGGGGTCACACCGCTCAGCCAGCGGCCGACGTAGGTGTGGTTGTATGCCCGCCCGGCGCGGAGTGCTGCCGGAGCTTCCGTGACCGCCCGCGCGAATCGCTTCTTACCGATCTTCCCGTCACGGTCGAGGTACCCGGCTTCAATCACGAGCGCGGCGAGGCGTTCGTTCGTGGCCATCGGCCGCCCCCCTCGTCCGGTGTGCCCGCGAGCGTCCAAGTGTGCCCTCAAGTGATCCCTGTTGGCGGGCATTCCAGAAATCCAGTCTCGACGGCATGAGTGAACCAGGTCCGAGCACTGATCTCTTCGAGCGTGACGCCGTGCGTCTCGGCCCGTTCGGCACCGACCCGGTCGACCTGCTGCCGCACGTGTGCCTGCGGCGGACGGCTCGTGGCGGAACGGTGAGGAGATCCGGGCTTACAGCGCTGCGTGGTTGGTTGGCGCGCTGGCGATCGCTGGCGTGAAGCTCGGCGAGCAGGACCGTGCGGTCGTTGTGCTCATCGCCGATGACGGCTGGCCGACCGTGCAGGTGGTCGCCGGGTGGGTCACGCGCCCGTGGCGGGCACACGGTGACTGCACAACGTGCCGTGTTCGCGCCGAAATGGACCGCCATCCGCTCGGCGGCTGACGAGGACACAGCCGGTCGGGCGGATAAGGCGCCAGACCTCATCTGAACGGCCCATTTGCGGCCGGGCCACCGTGAAGCCTGGACAGCAACCATGTGGCCCGACCCTGGGAACGCGAGTCCCCGATGCCAGAAGGTATCGGGGTATTCGTGCTGCGCGCGAGTGCTCCGACGAAAAGGGAGCACACGTATGTCTACGAATCGACTCAATCGCGCCAATCTCGCCAAGTACGACGCGATTTCCATCGATCAGTCCGCAGTCGAGGGCAACGAAGAGTCATTGGTCGTCATCGCCGAACGGTTGGATCGGCGGTCCTCCCCCGGCCGCAGTATCGCCAGGAGTGTACGGCTGACCGGCACGTGCCCATCCGCGCGGCGGCCTGATCAGAACCGCCACCGGCTCGCCGATGGCTGGCAGGGCAGCACGGCGCGGTCGATCTTGGACAACCTGCGCTACACCGGCTTCGCGTTCTTCGGGCGGTGGACCAGGAAGGAGATGCTGCTCGATCCCGACGATGTGGCAGCCGGTCACGTCACCCGATTGCGCCGGGCCGCGCCCGACCGCATCGTGCGCTCGCGCCATCCGGCACATTCGGCGATCGTGTCGGTGGAGGACTTCACGCAGGCTGCACTGCTCCGGCGATCCAAAGCGGCAGGGGGACTCCAGACGGCGCGCAAGACGGAGCGCAGCGGTCGGCGAACGACCCGGAACTACCTGTTCCGAGGACGTATCCGGTGCGGCGAGTGCGGCGGGAAGATGGAGGCCAGTCCCCGTGCGCACGGGATGTACTACCGGTGCCCCGCGCGGACATTGGCACCCGGATCGCCGGCGCTGGCGTCGCATCCGCCCGCCGTGTATCTCCGAGAGGACCCGTTGCGGGATGCGGTGAACTCATGGATCGGTCATCTTTTCGCCCCGGCAAACGTCGACCGGACCGTTGCGGCGCTCGTCGCTTCGCAGGAGGGCCGATCTGAGTTGCTCGGGCACACCGCGGCGACGAAGCGGCTGGCCGACGCCGAGGCGCGCCTGCGCCGCTTCCAGGCGGCCATCGCGTCGGGCATCGATCCGGCCGCGCTGGTCGACGCGATCAACGAGGCCCAGGCCCAGCGGGTCGCCGCGCGGGCGGAACTGGACGGCACTCCGGCGCCGAACATGCTCACCGATGCCGAGGTGTACGCCATGGTCGACTCGCTCGGCGGCGTGGGTGCGGCGCTCTCCGACGCCCGGGAGGACAGCCTCGCGAACCTCTACACCGGTCTCGACCTGCAAGTTCGCTACGAGTCGACGGTGAACACCGCCGACGTGAGCATCCGCATGGGAAGACAGGTGAATAGTGCTGGTGTCCGAGGGGGGACTTGAACCCCCACGCCCGTTAAAGGGCACTAGCACCTCAAGCTAGCGCGTCTGCCATTCCGCCACTCGGACAAGCTGCGTGACCTCCCGGTCGCGCGAGGAAGAGGATAGCTCACGCGCGCCGAGGCTCCGCGCCGGGACCTCCGGTGGTAGGAAGATCGGCGTGACCAGCGATATCGCAGCCGAGGACGAGGTCGTCGAGCTGGCTTCGGAACTCATCCGGATCGACACGACCAACACCGCCGACCCCGCCACGACGGTCGGGGAGCGGGAGGCCGCGCAGTACGTGGCGGCGAAGCTCACCGAGGTCGGGTTCGAGGTCGAGGTGGTCGAGTCGGGCGGCCCGCGGCGCGACAACGTGATCTGCCGGCTCAAGGGCGCCGACCCGGAGCGGGGGGCGCTGCTCGTGCACGGGCACCTCGACGTGGTGCCGGCCGACCCGTCCGAGTGGTCGGTGCACCCGTTCTCGGGCGCCGTGCAGGACGGCTACGTGTGGGGCCGCGGCGCCGTGGACATGAAGGACATGGTGGCGATGACGATCGCGGTCGCGCGCCGGTTCAAGCGCGACGGCGTGGTGCCGCCCCGGGACATCGTGTTCGCCTTCCTGGCCGACGAGGAGGCCGGCGGGCGGCTCGGGGCCCAGTGGCTCGCCGCGAACCGGCCCGACCTGTTCGAGGGCTGCACCGAGGCCGTCGGCGAGGTGGGTGGGTTCTCCCTGACCCTCGCCGAGGACCGGCGCGTGTATCTCATCGAGGCCGCCGAGAAGGGCATCGCCTGGATGCGGCTGCAGGCCCGCGGGAGGCCCGGCCACGGGTCGTTCCTCCACGACGACAACGCCGTCACCAAGGTCGCGGAAGCCGTCGCCCGGCTGGGCAACCACAAGTTCCCGCTGGTGCTCACCGACACCGTCCGCGCGTTCCTCGAGCAGATGGCCGAGCTCACCGGGCTGGAGTTCCCGGAGGACGACCTGGAGGGGGCGATCGCGAAGCTCGGGCCGCTCTCGCGGATCGTCGGCGCCACGATCCGCGACACCGCCAACCCGACGATGCTCTCGGCCGGCTACAAGGCCAACGTCATCCCCTCGTCAGCCGAGGCGGTCGTCGACTGCCGCGTGCTGCCCGGCCGGGAGGAGGCGTTCCTCCGCGAGGTGGACGAGCTGCTCGGCCCGGACGTGACCCGGGAGTGGGTGACCAACCTGCCGGCGGTGGAGACACCGTTCGGTGGCCCGCTCACTGACGCGATGGCCGCCGCGCTGCGCACCGAGGACCCCGGCGCCGTCACCGTGCCGTACATGCTCTCCGGCGGCACCGACGCGAAGTCGTTCCAGGACCTCGGCATGAACTGCTACGGCTTCGCCCCGCTGCGGCTCCCGCCGGACCTGGACTTCGCCTCCCTGTTCCACGGCATCGACGAGCGGGTGCCGGTCGACTCGCTGAAGTTCGGTGCGCGCGTGCTCGACACCTTCCTGAGGAGCTGCTGATGGACCTGACGGGCAAGGCGGCGCTGGTCACCGGAGGGGCGTCGGGGATCGGCGCCGCCGCGGTGCGCAGGCTCGCCGCCGCGGGGGCCGTCGTCGCGGTCGCCGACCGGGACGAGGCCGGCGCGCGGGCGCTCGCCGAGGAGGTGGGCGGGCTCGCCCTGCCCGGCGACGCGTCGGACCCGGACACGATGACGATGGCCGTCGACGTGGCCGAGGACGCGTTCGGCCGGCTCAACATCGTGCTGCTCAACGCGGGCGTCACCGCGGGCCAGTCGGGCATCGAGAACCTCGACCTGGCCGCGTACCGGCGGATCGTCGGCGTCAACATCGACCACGTGGTCTTCGGGCTGACGGCGGCCGTGCCGGCGCTGCGCCGGGCGGGCGGGGGCACCATCGTCGCCACGGCGTCGCTGGCCGGGCTCGTCGCCATGCCCGGCGACGCGCTCTACACGATGACGAAGCACGCCGTGGTGGGGTACGTCCGCTCCGCGGCGCCCACGCTGGCGCCGGAGGGGATCCGGGTGAACGCGGTGTGCCCGGGCTTCGCCGACACCCCGCTGATCGCGAAGGCGAAGGACCGGTTCGGGGACTTCCCGCTGCTCAGCGCGGAGGACGTCGCCACGGCGATCGAGGCGGTTCTCGAACGCGGGGAGCCGGGGGAGTGCTGGTTCGTCCAGCCCGGTCGCGAGCCCGCGCCGTACGCCTTCCGCGGGGTACCGGGCCCGAAGAGCGGCACCCCGCCCCCCGAAGACGTGACGTGGAAGGACCACTAGCGAGCCAGGGAAGCACTGCCGAGGTTCAGGAAAGCCACTTTCAGGCCCTCCCAGTACAGGAAAGTGGCTTTCCTGAACCGGGCTAGACCGAGAGCTCCGGGAGCATCCTCGAGCTGCGCCGCCGCCGCAGCCACACCTTGCGGACGCCTCCAGGGTAGAGCCGCACGCGCGAGAGCTCCCAGCCACCGAACTCGGCCTGGATCGCCAGTCGCACCGCCGCGGTCATCCGGGACACGTCACCGGGTAGCTGGACCGGGCGGTACTCCCAGTCCCCGTCGATCGAATCCTCCTCGACCATGCCGGTCGGGCCGCCTCGCTCCACCGGCTCACCTCCCGCCAGCTCGTCCGTCCGACACCCCACGTCGGGGTGAACACCGGGTGGAATTCCCCACACCATAGGCGTGGCCGCGATGCCGTGCCAGGTCCCGGCAGCGGTCATGCAGGCGCGCTCACGTCGTCCAGCGCCGAGCGGATCTCCGCGGGCAGCACCACCGACTCGGCGGCCAACGAGGCCGACAGCTGCGCGGCGTCCCGGGCCCCCACGACGGCGGCGGCGACCCCGGGCCGGTCGCGCACCCAGGCCAGAGCGACCGAGAGCGGGGAGGTGCCCAGCCCGTCGGCCGCCGTGAGCACCGCCTGCACGATCCGGGCCGAGCGCTCGTTGCGCCGCGCCTCCACGTAGGGCGCCAGCGTGGGCGACGCGGCGCGGGAGTCGGCCGGGGTGCCGTCGGCGTACTTGCCGGTGAGGACGCCGCGGCCGAGCGGCGCCCAGGCCATCAGCCCGACGCCGTGGTGCTGTGCGGCGGGGAGCAGTTCGGCCTCGACGTCCCGGGCCAGCAGCGAGTACTCCACCTGCGCCGACACCGGAACCGTGATGCTGCCCAGCGCGCGCCCGCGTTCCGCCACCGTGGCGAGCTGCCACCCCTTGGGCGCGACGAGCCCGCAGTAGCGCGCCTTCCCGGCCATCACGGCCACCTGCACCGCGGAGAGCGTCTCCTCCAGCGGGACGTCGGCGTCGAAGCCGGGCAGCTGCCACAGGTCCAGGTGGTCGATGCCGATGCGGGCGAGGGTGGCGTCGAGAGCCGCGAGCAGCGCGCCGCGGGCGGCACCGTCCCCGAGAGGGCCACCGGGCAGCGTCGCGCGGCCGGCGATGACCAGGTCGTCGCGCGGCACGGCGGAGGTGAGCACCTCACCCAGCGTCGCCTGGGCGGCGCCGTCGCCGTAGCCGTCGGCGGTCTCCACGAGGGTGCCGCCCGCGTCGACGAACGTGGCGAGCTGGGCGGCCGCGCCGTCGACATCGGTGTCGGCACCCCAGGTCATGGTGCCGAGGCCGATCTGCGACACCTCCAGTCCGCTGCCCCCGACCCGTCGCCGTCGCACGGGAAGAGCCTAAGCGGGCCGCTCGGAAGGGTGTCGGTACGGTCCCGCGCGTGACTTGGCTGGAAGTGCTCGTTCTCGGTGTTGTGCAAGGTTTGACGGAGTTCCTCCCGATCTCCTCGTCAGCCCACCTCAGGATCATCTCGGAGGTTTTCTTCGGGCGTGATGCCGGTGCCGCGTTCACGGCAGTGACGCAGCTGGGCACCGAGGCCGCCGTGATCGTCTACTTCGCCAAGGACATCGGTCACCTGGCCGTCACCTGGTTCCAGGGCCTGCGCGACCCGTCCGTCCGCAAGACCCCGGACTACCGGATGGCCTGGCTCGTGATCATCGGCACGATCCCGATCGGCCTGCTCGGGGTGCTCCTGGAGGACCAGATCCAGACCGCGGCCCGCAACCTCTGGCTGATCGCGACCACCCTCGTCGTCTTCGGGCTGCTGCTCGGCCTGGCCGAGCGGCTGGGCAAGCAGCGCTACGAGCTGAAGCACATGGGCGTGACGGACGGCGTGCTGCTCGGGTTCGCGCAGGCGATGGCGCTGGTCCCCGGCGTCTCCCGCTCCGGCGGCACGATCACCGCGGGGCTCTTCCTCGGCTACACCCGGCCCGCCGCTGTGCGCTACTCGTTCCTGCTCGCGATCCCGGCCGTCGTCGCGTCCGGCCTGTTCCAGCTCCCGGACGTGTTCTCCGGTGACGGCCCGAGCCCGCTGCAGATGACCGTGGCCACCGTCATCGCGTTCGTCATCGGCTACGTGACGATCGCCTGGCTGCTGCGCTATGTGGAGCGTCACAGCATCTACGTGTTCGTCTGGTACCGGGTGGTGCTGGGCGCGGTGTTGTTCGTCGCGCTGAGTGCCGGTTGGCTCGCAGCCACCTGAGAGCCGGCGGCTGTTCCACGTAGGCTCGCTGATCGTGACCACCCTGATCCTGCTCCGCCACGGCCGGTCGGCGGCCAACGCCGCCGGTGTCCTCGCCGGCCGCACCCCCGGCGTGGAGCTGGACGAGGTCGGCCAGACGCAGGCGCAGAAGATGGTCGACCGGCTGGCGGGCGTGCCGCTGGCGGAGATCGTCTGCTCGCCGATGGTGCGCTGCGAGCAGACGGTCGCGCCGCTGGCGAAGGACCGCGGGCTCACACCGGTGTCGGAGCCCGAGCTCGCGGAGGTCGACTACGGCTCGTGGACCGGGGCCGAGCTGAAGACGCTCTTCAAGGAGCCGTTGTGGAAGGTGGTGCAGGCGCACCCCTCCGCCGCGGTGTTCCCCGGCGGCGAGGGCCTCGCGGGGATGCAGGCCCGCGCGGTGGCCGCCGTACGCAGGCACGGGGCGCGCATCGCCGCCGAGCACGGGCCCACCGCGGTCTGGCTGGCCTGCACCCACGGTGACGTGATCAAGGCCGTGCTGGCCGACGCGCTGGCCACCCACCTGGACAACTTCCAGCGCATCGTCGTCGACCCGAGCTCGATCAGTGTCGTGCATTACACCGACACCCGCCCGTTCGTCGCGCGCGTGAACGACCTCGGCGGCGACGTGGCCGGGCTGATCCCGCCCAAGCCCAAGCGCCGGCGCAAAACGGCTTCCCGCAGCTCCGACGCGGTGGTGGGCGGGAGCACCGGCGGCTGACCCACGAGGACGTGCCGAGCGCGCCGACGTGGCCTACTCTCGATGTCGCCATGTCACGCGTCATCCATGTCTTCCGCCAGCCCGAGCGCTTCGTCGCCGGGACCGTTGGCGAACCCGGCGACCGCTCCTTCTACCTGCAGGCCATCGAGGACGCGCGCACCATCAGCGTCCTCCTGGAGAAACAGCAGGTGTCGGTACTCGCCGACCGCATCAGCGCGTTGCTCCAGGAGGTGGCTCGCCGCTTCGGCGACGAGGTACCCGACGAGGGCGGCGGCAACGACCTCGACCCGCTCGCGGTGCCGCTGGAGGAGGAGTTCCGCGTCGGCACCATGGGCCTGGGCTGGGACGCCGACTCCCGCTCCATCGTCGTCGAGCTGCTCGCCGTCACCGATGAGGAGATCGACGAGTCCGTCGTCCTCGACGACACCGAGGAGGGCCCTGACGCGCTCCGCGTGTTCCTCTCGCCGGTGCAGGCACGCGCGTTCGCCGACCGCGCCGAGCGGGTCGTGTCCGCCGGCCGGCCGCCGTGCCCCCTCTGCGCCGAGCCGCTCGACCCCGAGGGCCACGTGTGCGTGCGGCTCAACGGCTACCACGAGCGGTCCCCGGTAGCGGACTGACGAAGAGACCGACCTGACGCACGTGGAACCTCGTGACCCGGCTGTGCCGGAACTGCTCCGGCGAGGCCGGATAGAGATCACCGGACGACTCGTCGACGCCTCCAACGCCACCCTGTTCGGCACGATCACCAGCAACGGGCTCGAGGCGCAGTGCGTCTACAAGCCGGTGCGCGGCGAGCGTCCGCTCTGGGACTTCCCGGACGGCACGCTCGCCGGGCGCGAGGTGGCGACGTACCTGGTTTCCGAGGCCGCGGGGCTGCACGTCGTGCCGCCGACGGTGCTGCGCGAGGGCCCGTTCGGGCCGGGCATGGTGCAGATCTGGGTCGACACCGACGAGGAGCGCGAGCTCGTCGACGTGCGTGACCCGTCGGACGTGCCGGCGGGGTGGCTGAGGGTGCTGCGGGCCCGCGGCGACCGCGGCGAGCCCGCCGTGCTCGTGCACGCCGACAGCGCGGAGCTGCAGGCGATGGCGGCGTTCGACGTGGTCACCAACAACGCCGACCGCAAGGGCGGGCACGTCCTCGCGGGCGTCGACGGCAATGTCTACGGCGTCGACCACGGGCTCTGCCTGCACACCGAGGAGAAGCTCCGCACCGTGCTGTGGGGCTGGGTGGGCAAGCGGCTTCCCGACCGGGTGGTCGAGGCGATGGAGCGGCTGCGTTCCGAGCTCGACAACGGGCTCTCCGCCACGCTCGGCGAGCACATCACGCGCCGTGAGATGCGCACGCTGTCGGCGCGGGTGGACGCGTTGCTGGCCGACCCCTGCTACCCCGAGCCCTCCGGCTACGGCCCGGCCATCCCCTGGCCCGCCTTCTGACCACGCGTCCCGGGCCCCGTCAGCCGGGGTCCGATCGTGTCACTTCGCCCGGCTCCGGACCGCGTACGGGGACTAGCGTCGGGAACGCCCCGGACGGCGTTCACCGAGGAGTCATCGTGGATATCGGTCTCCACCTCGCAGACCTCACGTTTCCGGCGGGAGCCCCCGGGCTCGCCGACGACCTGACGCGGATCGTCATGACGGCCGAAGATGTCGGCTTCGCGCGCATCAGCGTCATGGACCACGTCTGGCAGATCGGGACGATCGGGCCGCCCGAGCACGACATGCTGGAGGCCTACACCACGCTGGGCTTCCTCGCGGCGCGCACGTCGCAGGTGCAGCTCCTGGCCTGGGTCACGGCCGCCACCTACCGGGAGCCCGGGATGCTGGCGAAGCTGGTCAGCACGGTCGACGTGCTCTCCGGCGGACGCGCCTGGCTCGGCATCGGTGCCGGCTGGAACGCCGAGGAGGCGCGTGGCCTCGGGCTGCCGTTCCCACCCACCGCCGAGCGGTTCGAGCGCCTGGAGGAGGCCCTGCAGATCTGCCTGCAGATGTGGGGTCCCGACGACGGCCCGTACGAGGGGCAGCACTACCGGCTCGAGCGGACGCTGAACGCCCCGCAGTCGCTGCGCCGCCCCCACCCGCCCATCCTGATCGGCGGCGGTGGGGAGCGGAAGACGCTGCGGATGGTCGCCCAGTACGCGCAGGCCTGCAACCTGTTCGCCAACGCCGACCTCGAGCACAAGCTCGACGTGCTGCGGGAGCACTGCGAGGCGCTCGGCCGCCCCTACGACGAGATCGAGAAGACGGTGATGTTCCCGCTCGACCCCGGGGAGAAGGGCGAGAACGTCGACGCGATCCTCGAGCAGCTCCACCGCTTCGCCGAGCTGGGCATCGGAGAGGTCCACGGCCGGGTCGCCCGGGTGTGGGAGCTGGAGCCGCTGAAGCTGCTCGGACGTGAGGTCGTGCCGATCGCGGCGCAGCTCTGACACCGCGTCGAGGACCGTTCACACCGCGTTCGCGTCCCGGACGGAATGCCGGGGCAGCGGGCATGGTCGTGGTGGTGGAGGCGACGAGCCGGGCAGTCCGCTCCGGCGGTACCGTCGCCCGGGGCTGAGTGAGGGAGAGCGATGACAGACGCGAAGAGCCGCATCGGGGTGACCGGGCTGGCCGTGATGGGGGCGAACCTGGCCCGCAACATCGCGCGGCGGGGCACACCGGTCGCTGTGCACAACCGGACATCGGCGCGCACCCGCGAGTTCATGGAGGCCTACGGCGACGAGGGCGCGTTCACGGCCACGGACAGCCTCGAGGACTTCGTGGCCGCCCTGGAGAAGCCCCGCCGCATCCTCGTCATGGTGAAGGCCGGTGCCCCGGTGGACGCGGTGATCGAGGAGATCTCCCCGCTGCTCGACGAGGGCGACATCATCATCGACGGCGGCAACTCGCACTTCCCCGACACGACCCGCCGCACGCGGGCCTGCGCGGAGCGCGGGCTGCGGTTCATGGGCGTCGGGGTGTCCGGCGGCGAGGAGGGCGCGCTCAACGGGCCGAGCATCATGCCCGGCGGCGACCCCGCGGCCTACGCCGAGGTCGAGGACATCTTCACCACCATCGCCGCGCAGGTGGACGACACCCCCTGCTGCGTGCACGTCGGGCCGGACGGCGCCGGGCACTACGTCAAGATGGTGCACAACGGCATCGAGTACGCCGACATCCAGCTCATCGCCGAGGCGTACGACCTGCTCACGCACGTGGCCGGGCTGGACGCCCCGGCGATCGGCAAGATCTTCGAGGAGTGGAACGCGGGCGACCTCGAGTCCTACCTCATCGAGATCACCGGCGAGGTCCTCCAGAAGACCGACGCGCGCACCGGCGGCCCTCTCGTCGACGTCATCGTCGACGAGGCCGAGCAGAAGGGCACCGGCCGCTGGACCTCGCAGGACGCCCTGGAGCTCGGCGTCCCGCTCACCGGCATCACCGAGGCCGTGTTCGCCCGCACGCTCTCCTCGCTGCGCAGCGAGCGCAAGGCGGCAGCCGGCACGCTGGCCGGGCCCGTCCCCGGCGCGGGGGAGGACCGGACCGACCTCGTCGAGGACATCCGCCAGGCGCTCTACGCCAGCAAGGTGGTGGCGTACGCGCAGGGCTTCGCGCAGATGCGCGCCGCGTCGAAGGCCAACGACTGGAACCTCGACCTCGGCGCCATGGCCACCATCTGGCGGGGTGGCTGCATCATCCGGGCCCGTTTCCTCAACCGGATCCGCGAGGCGTACGCCGAGCACGGCGACGTCGAGAACCTGCTGATGGTGCCGTACTTCACCGAGGCCGTGGCCGACGCGCAGGACGCGTGGCGGCGGGTCGTGGCCACCGCCACGCAGCAGGGCGTGGCGATCCCGGCGTTCTCGTCGTCGCTGTCGTACTACGACGGCTACCGCCGCGAGCGCGGCCCGGCCAACCTGATCCAGGGCCTGCGCGACTACTTCGGCGCCCACACCTACCGGCGCATCGACGCGGACGGCTCGTTCCACACCCGGTGGGGCCAGGACGGCGCCGAGGTGCGCACCGACGTCTGACGGCCCGCGAGTCGCCCGTTTCGAGTGCGCGAGTCGCCCGTTTCCTGCTGCGGGCGGCCAGGGTGACAGCGTTGTGGTCCCGTGTTGCTGTTCCAGGGCGGCCTGGCGCCGCGTCATGTGTCCATGACGCGGCTGGGGGGCGGGGCGTCAGCTCGCAGGCCTCCGGCGAGGACGCTCCGCGAGCGGGGCAGCCGCGCTCCGGAGCTCGTGCGGCGGCGGACACTCGCGTCCTGTTCGCCCCGGTTCTCCGTATCTGCGATCGAGAGACGGATTCTTGTCCGCAGTCGCGGATATCCTGGACGTCGTGAGTGCCTTCGAGTGTGACGCCCCTGCTGCGGTGGGCCGATGGGCCTGACACGGCGGCGGGCGGGCACCGGGGTGTTCGCGACCCCGCTCCCGTGGCTCGCGGCGCTGCTGGTGGCGTACCTGCTGGTGCCGATCGGGGCGTTCCTGGTGCGGCTGGCGGGGGCGTCCTCGGAGCAGCTGACCGTGCCCGGCATCGTCGACGCCCTGGGCGTCTCCCTGGTGAGCGCCAGCATCGCCACGGTGGCCATCGCCGTGGCCGGGATCCCGTTGGGCTACCTGCTCGCGCGGGCCCACGGCCGCGCCGCCGAGCTGCTCGGCGTGGCGGTGCAGCTGCCGCTGGCGCTCCCACCGCTGATCAGCGGCCTGCTGCTGGTGTACGTCATCGGGCCCTACACCTCGCTCGGGCAGCTGTTCGACGGCCAGCTGACCGACGACCTCACCGGGGTGGTGCTGGCGCAGATCTTCGTGGCGGCCCCGTTCCTGATCATCGCCGCCCGCTCGGCGTTCGCGGCACTGGATCCCGAGCTGGCCGACGTGGCCGCCACCCTCGGGCACGGCCCCTGGTCGCGGTTCGCGCGGGTCGCCCTGCCGGGTGCCTGGGCGGGCATCCGGGCGGGGCTGCTGCTGGCCTGGCTGCGCGCCTTCGGGGAGTTCGGGGCCACGGTGGTGCTCGCCTACCACCCGTACTCACTGCCGGTGTTCACCTACGTCGAGTTCGGCAGCTCCGGGGTGGACACGACCATGGTCCCGGTCGCGGCTGCGCTGCTCGCCGCCGTTCTCGTGCTGGCTCTGAGCGGTGGAGCGGGACGGCGGCACCGCCGCCGTGCGGCGCGGATGACGCTCCCGGCGCCGCAGCCTCCGAGCGCCCGGCCGCCCGCCCACCTGGGATTCGATGTCGACGCCCGGCTGGGCGCGTTCCAACTCCGGGTGGGCCACACCGCTCAGGGCAGGCACCTGGCCGTGCTCGGGCCGTCCGGAGCCGGGAAGTCGTTGCTGCTCAAGCTGCTGGCCGGACTGGCGCCGCTGGACGGGGGGAGCGTGCGGCTCGGTGGGCTCGACCTGACGGGGCTCGACCCCGAGTCCCGCGACGTCGGCTACGTGCCGCAGGACTCCTGCCTGCTCCCGCACCTGCCCGTGTGGCGTCAGGTGACCTTCGGCGTCGGCACCGATCCGGCGGTGGCCGCCCACTGGCTCACCCGCCTGCAGCTCGACGGTCTGGAGGACCGGCTGCCCCACCAGCTGTCCGGAGGCCAGCGCCGCCGGGTGGCGCTGGCGAGGGCGCTGGCCCGGCAACCGCGGCTGCTGCTGCTCGACGAACCCTTCACGGGGCTGGACACGCCGGTGCGCGACGAGCTTCGGCGGGAGCTGCGGCGCGTGCAGCGCGACACGGCGGTCACCACGGTGCTCGTCACCCACGACCCCGAGGAGGCCGCGCTGCTCGCCGACGAGGTCCTGCTCGTCGCCGACGGAGCACTGTTGCAGGGCGGCGGTCAGCCCGAGGTCTTCTCCCGTCCGGCAGGCCCGGCGGCCGCGCGTCTGCTGGGCATCCGCAACCTGCACACGGGACGGATGCGCGACAGCGACACGCTCGAGGCCGCCGGCTCGCTCATCGCGGCCGGTCCCGTCGGAGCTCCGGCCGGGTCCGAGGTGGCGTGGTGCATCCGGCCGGAACACGTGGAGCTCGACCCGGCACCGCCCCACACCGGCGAGGAGCACTCGGCAACGATCGTCGACGTCGTCCACATGGGCGCGGTCGCCGAGTTGCTGGTCGTCCTCGACGGAGGGTGCGAGCTCACCGTCGTCACCGCCGACGACGGGACGGCGACGGTCGGCGCGCGGTGCCGGGTGCGGCTCCCCCCGGAACGGCTCATCGTGTGGCCGGTTCCCGCGCGCCCCGGTAACCCGGAGCCCGCGGTCGCGGCCAGGGCGTGACGCCGCGCCTCAGGGGGCCGGGATCAGCGGGTGCAGCCCTGCGGGGACCGCGCCCTTGTCGCCGGACACCGCAGGCGGCGACGTCACCTGGAACCCGTCGGCCGTGAGCGTCGAGGAGCCGTCGTGGCCGAGCAGGTAGTTGACGAACGCGACCGCTCCGGCCCGGTTCGGCGCCTGGTTGAGCACGGTGACCGTGTAGGCGGCCCCCAGCGACACCGGGGGGATCGTGATCGTCGGGATCTTGTCCGGGGCGGCCTCGGCCGAGTAGAAGAACCCGGCGTCGAGCTGACCGGACTGCAACCGCCCGATGAGCTCCGTCTCGGGGAACACCCCCGACTGGTCCGAGGCCAGGCTCGTCAGCCCCACCTGGTTGAGCGCCTGCACCGCCAGCTTCCCCTTCGGGTCCGTGGTGGGGTCGGTGCGGCCCAACCGGAACCCCGGCTCGGCCAGCACCTGCTGCCACGGTTTCGACGTGAGGTCCGCGGCGAAGCGGCTCTTCGGGCTGTACCCGATCACGAGCGGGGACGACGCGAACGTCGCGAACCACGACTCCGCGTTGCCACCCGCCGCCCCTTGCAGCGTCGAGTTGGTCTGCGGGCTCGCGCTGATGAACACGTCGGCCTGCTTGACCTTGCCCTTGATCTCGTTGGCCAGCGCGTCGGACCCGCCGCCCTCACCCTGGAACCGGTAGCCCTCGGCGGCGGTGAACTTCGGTCCGATGTCGTGCTCCATCAGGTTCACCAGTGAGCCCGCGTAGAGCACGCGCACCGGTTGCCCGGCGGCGGCGCCGGGGGTCGGGCCTGCCGTGCTCGGGTTGGTGCTCGGGCTCGAACATGCCGCCAGTGCCACTCCGGCCGCCGCCAGGGCACCCACCACTCGCCACGACCTCATCAGATCCTCCGGCTCGTTCCTACCGCGGCGCGGACTCGCCGCGGAACCATCACCTTATGCTCCGCAGCTGCGGAATGGATTGCGTCCAAGAACCGCACTCAAGGGGAAGAATCGGAGGCTATGTCCGAACCTGCCGTTCTCTTCCCGTCGGGTCCTCGGGCAACTCGAACAGGTCGGCCGACTACGGCAAATCTGGAAGTGCCAGGTCAGGGACCCGTACTGTGCGGCTGATGGCGGGTGTGACGGGCGCGTGGTGGCCAGGGGAGGTCCTGGCCGCCCGTGGGGCCGGTGGTTCGCCTCGGGTCCGGATCCCGCACCTCGCCGCACTGCTGGCCGTGCTCGCCGCGCTGGCGGCCTGCGCCGGGTCGGCGCCCGCGGCACCCCCGCCACCCGCAGCTCCGCCGTCGGTCGACGGGCTACCCGGGATGCCGCCCGTGACCGATCCACACAACGTCTACGCCGCCACCGGGCCGACGATGCTCTCCGAACCCGCGAAGGCCGCCGTGCCCCGGGTGTACGTGCCCCACACGAAGACCGGCGAGGTCTGGGTGATCGACCCCGCCACCTTCACCGTGGTCGGCCGACACCGCCTGGGGGGCGAGCTGCAGCACGTGGTGCCGTCCTACGACATGACCACGCTCTACGCCACCGACGACACCGGGTACCGGGTGACGCCCTTCGACCCGACGACGGGTGAGCCTGGCCCGAGCATCCCGGTGACCGACCCGTACAACATGTACTTCACGCCGGACGGGCGCTCGGCCATCTCCGTGGCCGAGGCGCGGCGGGAGCTGGTGTTCTACGACCCGCACACCTGGCAGCAGCAGGACGTCCTGCCGACGCCCGACTGCGCGGGCATCGACCACGCCGACTTCACCGCCGACGGGCGCACGGCCGTGTTCAGCTGCGAGTTCGCCGGACGGGTCGCGGTGGTCGACGTGGCGTCACACCGCCTGCTGCGCATGATCGACATGCCGGTGCGGAACACGACGATGGGTCCGCAGGACGTCAAGCTCGCCCCGGACGGCTCGGTGTTCTACATCGCGGACAGCGAGCAGAACGGGCTCTGGGTGCTCGACGGCGCGGCCACCACCGTGCTGCGCCAGATCCCGACCGGGCACGGCGCGCACGGGCTCTACCTGTCCCGCGACGCCAAGCGGCTCTTCGTCACCAACCGGCACGCGGGCAGCGTGAGCGTGCTGGACGCCTACACCGGCGCTGTGCTCACGACCTGGCCGATCCCCGGGGGCGGCAGCCCCGACATGGGCAACATCACCGCCGACGGCACCCAGCTGTGGCTGTCGGGCCGCTACGACAGCGCGGTCTACGTCCTCGACACCACCGACGGGCGCCTCATCCACAAGTTCGACGTGGGCGAGGGGCCGCACGGGCTGTGCGTGTGGCCGCAGCCGGGCCGCTACTCGCTCGGCCACACCGGCATCATGCGGTGAGCGGCTCCCGCGGTCTTCGCGGGGCGACCCGCTGCGTACCGGCGTCGATCATCCGGTGCGCCACCGGCCCAGGGCTCTTGGCCAGCGCGATGGCCGGACGCGCCTGCGGAGCGGTCGCGGCCAAGCCGTGGTGGGTTTTGCCACCTTCCCGTTGGTCGGGTGCCCGGCCGACTGCCGGCGACCTCGGAGCTTGCGAAGCGGCTTCGGGTGTCCTCGCGGACGATCCAGCGGTGGCGCAACGAGGGCTGGATCAAGCCGGAGTGGACCACGATCGGTGGCCAGGCCAGGTGGATCGAGGAGGACGTCCGGGAGCAGGTTCGGCAGTACCAGGAGCAGATCGAGGCTGAGCAGGATGGCGGCTAGGTGTAGTGCCCAGGCGGGTTGTTGACGCGGCTGTTGAGTGGGTGGCCGCGGTGGGCTTTCTCGTCGGGTGGATCGCGGCGTAGGCCAGGCGGGTGTGGTCGTCGATGGCGCGTGGACGGAGTTGAACCCGGCCCGTGGGCTGGTGCGGGTGTGGCGGGACTGGTAGCTGTCGCGGCCGTGCGCCCGCCGGCGCTGCCGTCGCGGAGCCGGCCGAGCTTCTTCACGTCCACGTGCACCGGCTCGCCCGGGCGGGGGGCGTTCGCCGCGGCGGATCACCGCTGGGGCGGTCGAGCCAGGCCGGCCGGGCGAGTCCGGGGCGAGTCGGCCGGCATGCATTGTGGAGGCCGCCGGACGACCAGTGGGCCGACGCGGGCCGGGCGTGTGTGCGCTCCACTCGCACTGTCACGATCTGCCGCGCCGCCGCGGGCGGCGCGCGGTAGGAGAGGGGGCGTGCGCGACCGGAGCGGTCGGTGATTCCGGGCGCTGAACGGCTGTTGACCTGCGACGACGAACATCGAATCGAACATGTGTTCGAGTATGATGGTGGGGTGTCGGACAGCCCGCTCACCACCGCGCATCGCCTCCTGGTCGAGGCGATCGACGCGCTGTCCGCGGCTGCTGAGACCGGCGCTGCCACCGATGACGAGCTGCTGTCGGCGCTCACCTTGTGCGAGGGCACGAGCAGGCGGTTGGACCGGGTCGTGGTCGCCACTGTGGCGGCTTTGGAGCGGCGGGGCACGTTCGCCGAGCGGGGCTACACGTCCACTCCGGCGGCGTTGGGGGATCTGCTGGGGTGGGAGCGGTTCGAGGCGCGGCAGCGGGTGGTCGCTGCCGAGCAGGTGTGCCCGCGGGTCGGGCTCGATGGCACCGTGTTGCCCGCGCGGCTGGGCGCCACGGCGGGGGTGTTCGCGGCCGGGCAGACGGGTTTGCGGCACGTCGCGGTGATCGCCCGCGTGTTGGCGAGCCCGGCCGCGGAGCGGCTCAGCCCGCAGGTGTGGGCTGGTGCGGAAGCCCAGCTCGCCGACAAAGCCGCCGTCTATACGCCGTCGGAGCTGCAGGCCTGGGGTGTCGCGCTGGTCGAGGCCCTTGATGAGGACGGGCCCGAGCCTGATGACCGGCCACCCGCTCTCGTGAACGAGTTGCACCTGATTCGCCACCGCGGCAAGTCCGGCGGCACCCTGAAGGGCCAGTTCGATGACGCGGCGATGTTCGATGCCATCGCGACCGTGATCGACGCCCACGCCCGCCCGGTCACCGCCGAGGAGCACCGCAGTCTCGCCCAGCGCCAGGCCGAGGCGCTGGCCGATGTGTGTGGGTATGTGCTCGACCACGGTGATGTGCCCGAGTGCGGCGGGCGGCGCCCGCACCTGAGCGTGTTGGTCCGGCTGGAGGACCTGGAGAACCGGGCCCGCGCCGCCTGCCTGGACTTCGGTGGCACCCTGAGCCCGCAATCACTGCGGATGCTGGCCTGCGATGCCGCGGTCGTCCCGGTCGTGTTGAACGGGAAAGGCCAACCCCTCGATGTCGGGCGGGTCACCCGGACCATTCCCGATGGTCTGCGCCGCGCGATCGCCGCGCGCGATCGTGGCTGCGCCGGGTGTGGGCGGCCGCCGTCGTGGTGCGAGGTCCACCACATCACGCCCTGGCAGGACGGTGGTGACACGGCCCTGCACAACTGCGTGATGTTGTGCCGGGCGTGCCATCGCCTGCAGCACCATTCCGACTGGGAAGTCCGCATCCGCGACGGGTTGCCCGAGCTGATCCCGCCCGCCTGGATCGACCCGGAGCGAAGACCCCGCCGACAACCACTCCTGCACCTCGCCGCATAAGAGGGGCGCGCAGATGGCGCGGTCGGCAGGGCCCCTGTGATCGCTGGGGAGACCTGTCCCCGCGCTGCGACCCTGGTCGGCCGAACCGCGCTGGCGCCGATTCGCGGCCGTGCTGTCGTGAGCATCGACAACTCACACCTCGCCCGAGGGTCTCCCCATGTTCACGCCGACGCCGTCAACAACGCTCATGGGCATTACAGCCAGGCGCGCCGCGGCTCAGCTGAGTCGGATGGCCGACACTGATGGGCCGGCCACGTTCATGCCCGGCCGGCTTCGGGCGCATGAGGCTGCGCCGTTCACGCGGTGAGCGGCTCCCGCAGCAACGCCACCACCTCGCGGGCGGCTGCGCGGCCCGCCCGGTTGGCCCCGATCGTGCTCGCGCTGGGGCCGTAGCCGACCAGGTGGATCCGCGGGTCGGCCCGCACGCGGGTGCCGTCGACCCCGATGCCGCCGCCCGGTCCGCGCAGGCGCAGCGGGGTGAGGTGCCCGAGCGCGGCCCGCCACCCGGTGGCCCACAGGATCACGTCGGCCGGTGCGGTGGAGCCGTCGGCCCACGCCACCCCGTCCGGGGTGATCCGCTCGAACATGGGCAGCCGGCGCAGCACCCCCGACTCCTGGGCGGCCCGCACCTGCGGGGTGAGCATCAGCCCGGTCACGCCGACGACGCTCTGCGGGGGCAGGCCGGCCCGCACCCGCTCCTCCACGCGCGCCACCGCCGCGCGTCCCGCGTCCTCGTCGAACGGTCCCTCGTGGAAGTGCGGGGGCCGCCTCGTCACCCACGTCGTGGCCGCCGCGACGCCGGCGATCTCCATCAGCAGCTGCACGGCGGACGTCCCGCCGCCGACCACCACCACCCGCAGTCCGGCGAACTCGGCAGGCCCGCGGTACTCGGCCGGATGCAGCTGGCGCCCGAGGAAACGCTCCTGGCCGGGGTAGCGGGGACGGAAGGGGTGGGTCCAGGTGCCGGTCGCGTTGATGAGCGCGCGGGTGGTCCACGTGCCGGAGCCGGTCTCGACGAGCAGGTCGGGCGCGGCGTCCCGGACGGCCGTGACGCGCACCGGACGGCGTACCTGCAGGTCGAAGGTGCGCTCGTACTCGTCGAAGTACGCAGGCACCACCTCGGCCGCCGGCCGCGACGGGTCGGTGGGCGCGAACGGCAGACCGGGCAGGTCGTTGATCCGGTGGGTCGTGTCGACGCGCAGGGTCGGCCAGCGGTGGCGCCACGCCCCACCGGGGCCGTCCTCGCCGTCGAGCACCACGAAACCCGCACCCGGCTCGAGCCCGGCCCGGCGCAGCCCGTACGCCGCCGCCAACCCGGCCTGGCCGGCTCCGATCACGACGACGTCAGTGCGCACGATCGTGGAACGCCGGGCGGCCCGCCGAGCTTCCGCTCCGCCGGGCTACCGCGGGGTCAGGGCGCCGCCGGGACGGGACGGCGGGGGAGCGGGGCGGCTCCGAACCGCTGCACCCACCCCGTCAGGTCCGTGGCGGTGACGTTCCCGCCGCAGACCACCAGCCCGAGCCGGACGTCCGGGCCGACCCGGTCGAGCACGCGCTGGGCGGCCGGGAGCAGGCAGCCTGCCGCGGGCTCGGCCCAGACCTTCGCCTCCTCGGCGAGGGCGAGGGTGCCGGCCACGGCGTCGGCGTCGGAGACGACGATGACGTCCTCGACGAGGGCCTGCACGTGGTCGAGCGTCAGCTGCGACACGTACGGCGCGCTGAGCGTGGTGACGATCGAGGTCGGCGTGAACCCGGTCGGGTCACCGGCGGCGAGGGCGCGGGTCATCGCGTCGGCGCCCTCGGTCTCGACGCCCCAGACCCGGACCCCGGGCACGAGGGCGCGCATCGCCGCGGCCACGCCGGCGATCAGGGCACCCCCACCGATGCTGACCAGCACGTCGGTGACGTCGGGCGCGTCGGCGGCGAACTCCAGGCCGACGGTGCCCTGGGCGGCGAGCACGATCGGGTCGTCGAACGGGTGGACGAGGGTGAGCCCGCTGGCCACGAGCTCGTCGAGCAGTGCGAAGGCGCCCCCCATGTCGGGGGTGAGCCGCACCGTCGCGCCGGACGCGCGGCAGGCGGCGATCGAGCGCTGTGGCGCCGCCTCCGGCATGACGACGGTGGCCGCGATGTCCAGCGAACCGGCGGCGTCGGCCAGCGCGAGTCCGTGGTTGCCGCCGCTGACCGCCACGACACCGGCCGCGCGCTCCGCGGGGGTCAGTCCGAGCAGCTTGTGGAAGGCGCCGCGCGGCTTGAACGAGCCGGACCGCTGGAGTAGCTCCAGCTTGAGGGTGACGGGCACGCCGAGGTGCGCGGCGAGGCCAGGGCTCGCGACCGTGGGCGTACGCAGGACGTATCCCGCGATCCGCTCCGCTGCTGCGGTGATGTCGTCGATGGTGATCAGGTCGCTCACCGCTTCACGCTAACCCGGCAGTGGAGTCACGGGGATGGCGGATCGGCCGCGGGGGTGGTGGGGTGTGCGCGTGCTACGCGCGTCGCGGATGGGGCTGCTGAGCACCCGGTACGAGATCGCCCAGGACGGCACGCCGCTCTGCGTCTGGAAGCCGTCGGCGTTCATCGGCGGGGGTTCCTTCGTGCTCGACGGCTGCCGCTACGACGTGGCCCGCGGCGGGTGGTCGTGGCGCCGGTTCCGGTTGGTCGACGAGCGCGGCGAGCTCGTCGCGCTGGCCGACGGGGTGGGCCGGGCGGAGTGGACGCTCGACACCGACGGCGTCACGCACGCCTTCGAGCGTCCGTCGCTGATCCGCCACGAACACGTGCTGACGGTGGCCGGCAGTCCGGTCGGAAGGGTGCGCCGGGTCAGCGCGTGGCGGGGCGAGGCGGAGGCGGACCTGCCCGGACTGCCGGTGCCCGTGCAGGTGTTCGTGCTGGTCAGCCTGCTGGGCGTGTGGGACGAGGACTAGTACGGCAACGGTCGGGGCCGCCGCACACGGTGAGCGGGTCCATGACGGGACCGCCTGCGACGACCCCGACCCGCGCTCACGTCAGGTGCCGGGCGAAGAACCGGTTCCCCTCGTCCCCCTCGAACTGCGGGACGCCGGTGTGCCCGCCCATGTTGGCGTGCAGCGTCTTCTCCGTGGAGCCGAAGGCGTCGAACAGGTCCAGGGCCATCTGCCGGTCGTTGCCTTCGTCGTCCCACTGCAGGAGGACCTGCAGCGGAATGGTGACCTGCCGGGCCTCCTCGAACAGGGCGCGGGGCACGAAGCTCCCGGCGAACAGAACGGCGGCCGAGATGCGCGGCTCGACCACCGCTAGCCGGACGCCGATGGAGATCACCCCGCCCGCGTACCCGACCGGGCCGCCGATCCCGGGCAGCGAGAGGAGGGCGTCCAGGGCGGCCCGCCATTCCGGGACCGCCTTGTCGACCAGTGGGAGGACGAGGCGGTCGACGATCCCGTCGTCGACCGGCGCGCCGGCCTCCAGCGCCCGGCGCAGGTCGGCGCGGGCCTCCTCGGCGGCGGCGGAACGGGGCCGGTCACCGCTCCAGGGGAGCTCGATGGTGGCCGCGGCGAAGCCCGCCGCCGCGGAGTGCCGGGCCCGGGCAACCAGCCGGGGGTACATCCTGTGCAGTCCGCCGGGGTGGCCGAGCAGGATCAGCGGGGCCGGTGCGGACGCGGATCCGGGCGTCCACAGGATGCCGGGGATCTCGCCGAGGGTGAACCTGCGTTCGAGGACGCCGTCGTCGAGGCGCTGATCGGAGGTGAATCGCATGGTCGTGCCTTTCGGGAGTGCTCGTGAACGGCGCTCCCGGACGACCTATCGCCCGACCGTGACCCCGGAGGGGAGCACCCATGTCGATACTGCGTTCACGGGTACCACCTCCTCGATCTCTCGCACGGCCGCCGGCAAGGTAGCAGTGGTCGCCGTGGCCCGCCATCGGGTTTCGCGCCAGCGCCTCGAGGCCGAGGCCGGGCAGCCGCGTCGCACCCGATAATTGCGATGGGATGATTCGACGAGAATATCCATTCCGCCCACTCTGTGATCAATTCTTGGGCGGGGATCCGGCTGGTGGAGCGGGATATTCCCGGTACCGTCGGACGCAGGTCGCGAGGGGAATCGGGGGTTTTTGTGTCGAGTTTTACGATTCGTGCGCCCGGGGGGGCTGCGCAGGAATATCGCAAATCCGGGATCTGGCGGGACTCGACCCCGGTCGGAGATCTGCGGCGATGGTGCCGAGAGACACCCGATGCCGTCGCGGTCAAGGCCTACCGGGCCGGTGGCGGACCCACGGAGATGAGCTCGGTGGAGATCGGCTACGCGGAGTACGGCCGACACGTGGAGCGCTTCGCCGGGGCGCTGTACGAGCTGGGTGTGCGGCCGGGCCAGGTGGTGTCCTGCCAGCTCCCGAACTGGTGGCAGGCCGGTGCGCTCCTGCTGGCGGCCATGCGGCTGCAGGCGGTGCTGGCCCCCGTCATGACCACCATCCGTCCCCGCGAGCTGGAGCGGGTGCTGGCCCGGGTGGGCGCGAGCGTCGTCGTCACGGTGGACGAATGGGCGGGGTTCGACCATGCCGCGGCACTGCGGGAGATCGCTCCCCGGCTGCCTCAGCTGCGACACCGGGTCGTCCTCGGGAAAGCGGACGACGGCGAGATCGAGTTCGCCTCGTTCTTCGAGGAAACGCCCTGGGAGCAGCGTCATCCGGTCGCTCTGGACGACGCGGTGGAGGATCCGGACCGGGTCGCCGCGATCTTCTTCACATCGGGCACGTCCGGCGAGCCGAAAGGCGCGCTGCACACCCACAACACGCTGTACGCCACGGTCTCGGCGACTGCCGAGCGGGACCGCCTCGGACCTCAGGACGTGCTCTTCACCCCGCACTCGTCGATGCACGTCCTGGGGCACCTGCTCGCCCTTCTCCCGCTGTTGCCCGGCGCGTGCAGCGTCCTGCTCGACTCGTGGTCGGGTGAACGGGGTGCTGCTGTCCTCTCCGGGACCGGCAGCACGGTCCTGATCGCCGCACCCTTCTTCGTCGAGGACCTCATCACGGCGGGGAGCGGACAGCCTCAGCACCTGCCCGCGCTCCGCATCGTCGGCTGCGGTGCCACCACCGTCCCGCGACCGCTGGTCGCGGAGGTGCCGCGGGTGTTCGGGGTACCGCTGCAGAGCGGGTGGGGGATGACCGAGATCGGGGTCGGCACGCTGACCAGCAGAGAGGATCCCCCGGACTGGGCTGCCCACAGCGACGGACGACCGCTCCCGTGGGCGGAGCTCGACCTGCGGTCGGACACCGAGATCACCGTGGACCGGCCGGGGCGGCTGTACGCCCGCGGCGGCGGCGTGTGTCTGGCGACACTGGGCCGGGACAGCGCTGCGCTCACTGTCATCGCCGAGCACGAGGACGGCTGGTTCGACACGGGCGACCTCGCCGTCCCGGACGGGCGGGGCGGAATCCGGCTGATGGGCCGGGCCGGCGACCGCATCGGCGGCGCGTTCATGATCCCGGTCAACGACGTCGAGTCCGAGCTGCTCACCCACCCGGGCGTCGCCGACGTCGCGCTGGTCGGCTATCCCGACGGCCACGGTGGCGAACTCGCCTGTGCCGTCGTCGTCGCGGCCGGCTCGCCCCCGGTCACCCTCGAGGAGCTGCGCGCCTACCTGACCGGCAAGGGCATGACCGACTGGTACCTGCCCAGCCGGCTGGAACTGGTCGGGCAGCTGCCCCGCAACGACAACGGCAAGGTGCGCAAGGAACTGCTGCGCCGCGAGCTGCAGACCGGGGCCGCGCTCACCACGGAGTGACCGCCCACGGGCCCCGGCCGCCCAGCCGGTGCACCCGGGGCACGCCACCGTGCGAGCGGTGGCGCGCCCCGGGGCCGGATCAGCGGACGGGCACGACCTCCGGTGCGCCCATCCGGGCGGCGTCGGCCGTCTCGTCGTCGGGCATCTTCTGGCTCTCCCGCTCGGCCTCCACGCGCTTGCGGTAGTGCTCCACCTCGCGCTCGATCTGCTCGCCGCTCCAGCCCAGCACCGGTGCGACGAGCCGGGCGGCCTCCTCGACGGCACCGATGCCGCGGTCGAAGGTCTCGATCGAGATCCGGGTGCGACGGGCGAGCACGTCGTCGAGATGCCGGGCGCCCTCGTGCGACGCCGCGTAGACGATCTCGGCCCGCAGGTGGTCGGGCGCGCCGGTCAGCGGCTCGCCCAGCGACGGGTCCTGCTCCACGAGGTCGAGGACCTCGTGGACGAGCGACCCGTACCGGCCGAGCAGGTGCTGGATGCGTGCCTCGTGCAGCCCGTAGCGCTCGGCCAGCACGTGTGCGGAGTTCTTCAGCGCCGTGAAGCCTTCGGCCCCCAGCAGCGGCACGTCCTCGGTGACCGACGGCGGAACCTTCTGGTAGAGCCCGTGCACCGCGGCGTCGACGGCGTCCTTGGCCATCACGCGGTAGGTGGTGTACTTGCCGCCAGCCACCACCACGAGACCGGGCACCGCATGCGACACCGCGTGCTCACGCGAGAGCATCGACGTCGACTCGGACTCGCCCGACAGCAGCGGCCGCAGCCCGGCGTAGACACCTTCCACATCGGCGTGGGTGAGGGGCTGCTCCAGCACCTTGTTGACGTGGTCGAGCAGGTAGTCGATGTCGGCGGCACTCGCCGCCGGATGGGCCAGCCCGAGCGTCCAGTCCGTGTCGGTGGTGCCGATGATCCAGTGCCGCCCCCACGGGATGACGAACAGCACGGACTTCTCCGTGCGCAGGATCAGCCCGGAGTCGCCGCGGATCCGGTCGTGCGGCACGACGAGGTGGATGCCCTTGCTCGCCCTGACGTGGAACTGCCCGCGCTCGCCCGCCAGGCTCTGGGTCTCGTCGGTCCACACGCCGGTGGCGTTGACGACCTGCCGGGCCTGCACCTTGATCGTGCGGCCGGACTCGAGGTCGTGCACCTCCGCCCCGGTGACCCGCTCGCCCTCGCGCAGCAGCGCCGTGACCCGCGCCCTGGACGCGATGTGGGCCCCGTAGGCCGCCGCCGTGCGGGCGACGAACATCGTGTGCCGGGCGTCGTCGACCTGCGCGTCGTAGTACTCCAGGGCCCCGACGAGAGCGTCCTTGCGCAGCGACGGGAACACCCGCCGGGCGCCGCGCCTGGTCAGGTGCCGGTGGTGCGGCACCCCCCTGGCCCGCCCGGACAGCAGCGCCAACGTGTCGTAGAGCGCCACGCCGGCGCCGGCGTACACCCGCTCCCACACGTGGTGGTTCAGCGGATAGATGAACGGCACCGGACGGACCAGGTGCGGGGCCAGCTTCTGGATGAGCAGACCCCGCTCCTGCAACGCCTCGGCGACGAGTCGGAAGTCCAGCATCTCCAGGTAGCGCAGGCCACCGTGGATGAGCTTGCTCGACCTGCTGGACGTGCCGGAGGCGAAGTCGCGAGCCTCGACGAGCCCGACGGTGAGGCCGCGGGTGGCGGCGTCGAGGGCAGATCCACTGCCCACGACACCGCCCCCGACGACCAGCACGTCGAGTTCGGTCGAGCTCATGGCCTCCAGTGCGGCCTCACGGGCCTGCGGAGAGAGCGCAACCGATCTCATGGTCTTCCTCTCATCGTCGTCATGAACGAGCCGGGCGGAGAACCGCTCAGTCGACGTCCACCCAGTCCAACGTCCTGGTGACGGCCTTCTTCCAGCGCTCGTACCCGTGGGAGCGCTGCTCATCGCTCCACCGGGGCTCCCAGCGCTTCGACTCGTTCCAGTTGGTGCGTAGCTCGTCGGTGTTCTTCCAGAACCCGACGGCCAGCCCCGCCGCGTACGCGGCACCCAGCGCCGTGGTCTCCGCGACGACCGGCCGGCTGACCGGTACGCCGAGCACGTCGGCCTGGATCTGCATGCACAGCTCGTTGGCGGTGACCCCGCCGTCGACCTTGAGCACCTCCAGGTGGACTCCGGAGTCCTTCTCCATCGCCTCGGCCACGTCGCGGCTCTGGTAACAGATCGCCTCCAGCGTCGCCCGGGCCAGGTGGGCGTTGGTGTTGTACCGGGAGAGCCCGACGATCGCGCCGCGGGCGTCGGAACGCCAGTACGGGGCGAAGAGCCCCGAGAACGCCGGGACGAAGTAGACGCCGCCGTTGTCCTCCACCTGACGGGCCAGCGACTCGCTCTCCGCGGCCCCCGAGATGATCCCGAGCTGGTCACGCAGCCACTGCACGGCCGACCCCGTGACGGCGATCGAACCCTCCAGCGCGTAGACCACCGGCTCGTCACCGAACTTGTAGCAGACGGTGGAAAGCAGCCCGGCCTTCGAGCGCACCAGCTCCGTGCCCGTGTTGAGCAGCATGAAGTTGCCGGTGCCGTAGGTGTTCTTCGCCTCGCCGGGGGCGAAGCACACCTGGCCGACGGTGGCCGCCTGCTGGTCGCCGAGGTCGCCGGTGATCGGGACCTCGCCGGCCAGCGGGCCCTTCGTGAGCGTGGTGCCGTAGGACTCCGGGCACGAGCTCGGCTTGATCTCGGGCAGCATCGACCGCGGGATGTTGAAGAAGCCGAGCAGCTCGTCGTCCCAGTCGAGCGTCTCGAGGTTCATCAGCATCGTGCGGCTGGCGTTCGTCGGGTCGGTGACGTGGACGCCGCCGTCCTTGCCGCCCGTGAGGTTCCACATCAGCCAGGTGTCGGTGTTGCCGAAGATCGCGTTGCCGCTCTCCGCCGCCTCCCGGGCCCCGTCGACGTTCTCCAGGATCCACTGGACCTTGCCGCCGGAGAAGTAGGTGGCCGGCGGCAGCCCGGCCTTCTGCCGGATGACGTCGCCGCGCCCGTCCCGGTCGAGCGCCGACGCGATCCGGTCGGTGCGGGTGTCCTGCCAGACGATCGCGTTGTACAGCGGGCGTCCCGTGCGCTTGTCCCACACGACGGCTGTCTCGCGCTGGTTGGTGATGCCCAGTGACACCAGGTCCGACGACGATAGGCCGGACCTGTTGAGCGCGGTCTGGACCACCGCCGACGCGCGCTCCCAGATCTCGACGGGATTGTGCTCCACCCAGCCGGCCTGCGGCAGGATCTGGTCGTGTTCGAGCTGGTGGCGACCCACCTCGTTGCCCGAGTGGTCGAAGATCATGAAGCGGGTGCTGGTGGTGCCCTGGTCGATGGCACCGACGAACTCGGCCATGAGTTGTCTCCGCTGGTGTTGGTGGGTCCTACCGAGGGACGTCGCGGCCCACGGGAGTGGGCTCGGAGGTCTCTTCGGCGGCGACGATGAAGCGGTTGATGCAGACCTGGAACAGCCCGCCGCCGATGAGGCCACCGATGATCGGTGCCACGATCGGCAGCCACCAATAAGGTGTGCCGTTCTGGTCGGTCCAGGCGGTCGAGTATCCGGTGATGTACGACGCGAGCCGGGGCCCGAAGTCACGGGCCGGGTTGATGGCGTAGCCCGCGTTCGCCCCCCAGGCCATGCCGATGCCCACCACGAGCAGCCCGATGACCACCGGAACGAGGTTGGCCAATGGTGGGTTGTTCCGCGCGTTGACCAGCGCGAAGACCACGAACACCAGGATCGCGGTGCCGATGATCTGGTCGAAGAACGCGGTCGTGAGGCTGATGCCGGCTGCGCCGTTGCCCGGGAGCGTGGAGAAGATGATCTGCGTCTTGTAGGTGTGGCCCGGGTCGATCATGTCGATGTAGTTGGCGTAGTTGAACCGGACGATGAGGGCGGCGACGAACGCCCCCGCCGTCTGCGCCACCACGTAGGGCGCGACCTTGCGCCAGGGGAACCCCTGGAACGCGGCCAGTGCGATCGTCACGGCCGGGTTGATGTGGCCGCCGCTGAGACGGCCCGCCACGTAGACACCGAGGATCACGCCGATGCCCCAGGCCCAGGCGATGGAGTCGTGGTCTCCCAGGCTGCTGCCACCTGCGACGACCTGCGCGACCACGCCTGCCCCGAACAACAAGAGGATCATGGTGCCGAAGAACTCGGCCGCCAGTTCCCCGATATACGAGTTCTTCGCCATCGAAGCCCTCCTTGGAAGGTGCCGCTCGAATCGGCGGTTCCTGAACGCTAGGAACGGGTGTGACCTGCGGTCAACGTCCGAGGTTCGGCATTGTCGAACCACCGATCGGACGAACATCACATTGGGGTCGACTGGACGGATCGAGGCGGGCAGCCCGTGAACGGCGTGTCGCGCTGCGTCGATCAGCGGTACACGGGCCGTACAGTCGGTCCGTGCCGGGGTTCATCCAGTCCATCGAGCGCGCAGCGGCGGTGCTGCGGCTGCTGGGGAGCACGGACCGGCCCCTCGGGCTGAAGGAGATCGCGGCGGCCCTGGACCTCCCGCCTCCCACCGCCCACGGGATCGTCCGGACCCTGCGGGAGGTCGGGTTCGTCGAACAGGACGTGGAGAGCTCCCGCTACCGGCTCGGTCCGGGGCTGCAGGAGCTGGGCGGTGGCGGCTGGGACCCGCACGACCTGCGTGCCCGGGCGATGAACTGGGCGGACTCCCTCGCCGGCAGCACGGGGATGGCGGTGCAGGTGGGCATCGCGGCATCGACGTCGGTCCGGCTCGTCCACCACGTGTTCCGGCCGGACGGGTCACCCCAGCGGATCCGGACGGGGGAGGAGCAGCCCCTGCACGCCACCGCACTGGGCAAGTGCCTGCTCGCGTTCGCGCCGGTGGCCACCCCGCACGCCCGGGAGCTCGACCTGCAGCGCTGGACCGGCCGCACCTGCACCACGGTGGCGGCGCTGGAAGCCCACCTCGCCGTGGCCCGCCGTCGCGGCTGGGCGAGCGACACCGGCGAGTACGAGACGGGGGTGGGCGGGGCGGCGGCCCCGTTGCGGTCCAGCGGCGGAATGGTCGTCGCGGCGATCGCCGTGGTCGGTCCGGTGGAGGAGCTCTTCGGCCTGGGCGGGGAGTTGCGGCCGTGGATGCTGGAGCAGATGGTGGGCGCTGCGCGGGAGATCTCGGCGGCGCTGATGGAGGGGCGATGACGCGGCGGAGGGGGCAGCCATGACCGAGCGCGTCGTCGCCGCGATCGACCAGGGCACCACGTCCACCCGGTGCCTGTTGTTCAACCGGTCCGGGCGGATGATCGCCGTGGCGCAGCGCGAGCACCGCCAGTACTACCCGCGCCCCGGGCTCGTCGAGCACGACGCGGCGGAGATCTGGCGCAATGTCACGCGCGTCGTCCCGGCCGCCCTGCGCAACGCGGGCCTCACCCCGGACAACATCGTCGGGCTGGGGATCGCGAACCAGCGCGAGACCACCGTGATCTGGAACCGGCACACCGGCGTCCCCCTCGCGCCCGCGATCACCTGGCAGGACACGCGCACCGACGGCATCGTCGCCCGCCTGGCCGACGACGGGCACGCCGCCCTGATCAAGGACATCTGCGGGCTGCCGCCCGCCACCTACTTCGCCGGCCCGCGGCTGCGCTGGCTGCTGGACCACGTGCCGGGCGCCCGGGACGGCGCGGAGGCGGGCGACGTCCTGTTCGGCACGATGGAGAGCTGGCTCATCTGGCGGCTCACCGGCGGCCCGGACGGCGGCCGGCACGTCAGTGACGTCACCAACGCCAGCCGCACGATGCTGATGGACGTCCGGACGCTCGAGTGGTCGGAGAAGCTGCTGGAGGTGCTGGCGGTGCCCCGGCGGATGCTGCCCGAGATCCGCCCCAACGCCGAGGTGTACGGCACCTGCACGGCGGTGCTGCCCGGCGTTCCGGTGGCCGGGGCGCTCGGCGACCAGCAGGCCGCGCTCGTCGGGCAGGCGTGCTTCTCGCCCGGCGAGATCAAGTGCACCTACGGGACGGGCGCGTTCCTGCTGATGAACACCGGGACGCGGCTGGCCGAGTCGACCCACGGGCTGATCCCGACGGTCGGGTACGTGCTCGGGGACAAGCCCGTCTACGCGCTGGAGGGCGCGATCGCCATGACGGGGTCGCTCGTGCAGTGGTTCCGCGACTCGCTCGGGATGATCGCGACGGCCGCCCAGATCGAGACGCTCGCCAGTTCCGTCCCCGACAACGGCGGGTGCTACATCGTCCCCGCGTTCTCGGGGCTGTACTCACCGCGCTGGCACCCCGATGCGCGCGGCGTGATGGTCGGGCTGACGT
This sequence comes from Pseudonocardia xinjiangensis, assembly GCF_050948425.1. Lineage (NCBI taxonomy): Bacteria > Bacillati > Actinomycetota > Actinomycetes > Pseudonocardiales > Pseudonocardiaceae > Pseudonocardia > Pseudonocardia xinjiangensis. Next base: position 1,587,077 of record NZ_CP192009.1, read on the forward strand.
CGTTCATCAACCGCGGCCACCTCGCCAGGGCCGTGCTCGAGGCCACCGGCTGGCAGACGCGCGAGGTGATCGACGCGATGAACGCCGACTCCGGGGTGCCGGTCACCAGGCTCAAGGTCGACGGCGGCATGACCGCCAACCACCTGCTGATGCAGTTCGTCGCGGACGTCCTCGACGTGCCGGTGGAGCGGCCGCTGGTGTCGGAGGCCGTCTCGCTGGGCGCTGCGTACGCGGCCGGGCTGGCGGTCGGGCACTGGTCCGACCTGGAGGTGCTGCGCGCGAACTGGCACCGTGCTGCCGCTTGGGAGCCCGCGATGGACGCGGCCCTGCGCCGGCGCGAGCACGAGAACTGGGGACGCGCGGTGAACCGCAGCTACGGCTGGGTGCAGACGCCCGCAGGCGACTGACCACCCCGTCGCGACCGGCACCGCGTCAGCTGGTCGCCGGGACCGGCACGGGTCCGTCGGGGTCGCGCTCCGACCAGCGCACCCCGCGACGGGCACCGGCGATCACCAGCACGACGGTGCCGAGCGCGATCGGGAAGAGCCACATCGCCACCACGTCCAGGGTCCCCCGGCCGTCGACGGCGAAGGCGCCGTCCGGGGCCCCCAGGTACTGGGCCACCCACTGGAACGCGAGGTGGAACCCGATGGGCGCCCATACGCTGCCGGCCACCACCCGCAGTGCACCGAGCGCCAGGCTGAACGAGAAGAACAGGAGCACCCGGTCCACCGAGCCGGCCGCCCCCAGCACCGTGCCCCAGACGGTGAACAGCGCCGCCTGCCCGGTGACGGCCGTCCAGCGCGTGAAGCGGTCCGCCAGGTTGCGGTACAGGTAGCCGCGGAATATCAGCTCCTCGGGAAGGGCCTCGAAGAGCACCACCAGCACCGGCAGGTAGAGGGCGAGCAGCAGCGCCTGTGCGTCGATGTCGACGACGGCGATCGTGGCCCCGCCCGCCGCGATGGTCACGGCCGTCCCGACGGCGGCCGCGCCGAGCCAGAACGCGGCCCCGGACAGCAGGGACCGCAGCCCCCCGCCGCGCAGCGGCGTGAGGGCCAGCCCCGCCCACGGGCGCGCGTCGAGGTGGCGGCGGCCCAGCACCACCAGTGGCACGGCCAGCACCGCCGTCAGCACGGCGCGCAGGGCGTGGCCGAGCCGGTCGTCGGGCGGGTTGCCGAAGAACGGGTCGAGCCCGGCGTCGACGGCGACCCAGATCAGGGTGGCCGCCCCGAGCACGACGACCGTCCGGACGGCCGGCGGTGGGCGCCATGACCTCAGCCGCCGGGATGCGGACGGTCCAGGCGGTACGGCCGAGCCCAGGTCCCCCATGGTCGTCGAGTGTGGCGGCGGGGAGCCGTGGCGGTCGTCATCCCTTCGTCGGATCCACGGCCCGCCGGCGGGAGAGCATCCAGTGGACGGCGAAGGCGATGCCGGCGCCGATGAACCAGCTGAACGCGGCGGCGCCCGCGGAACCGAGGAGCACCACGGCCATCGCGAGCGCCGCGCCCACCGCCGTGGCTCCGATCGCGATCGGGTTGTAGCCGCGGTGGAAGTGGTAGCTGCCGTCGGGGCGCAGCGTGTAGAGGTCGTCCACCACGACCCGGCGCCCCTTGATGAGGTAGTAGTCGGCGATCAGCACGCCGTAGAGCGGGCCGATGAACGCACCGAGCGTGTCGAGCGTGTAGTGGATGACGTCCGGGCTGGAGTACAGGTTCCACGGCGTGATCAGCACGGAGCCGACGGCGGCGATCATCCCGCCGGCCCGCCAGCTGATCTTCTGCGGGCTGACGTTGGAGAAGTCGAACGCGGGCGAGACGAAGTTGGCGACGATGTTGATCCCGATCGTGGCGATCATGAAGGTGAGGGCGCCGAGCACCACCGCGTAGGTGTTGTCGAGCCGCGCGACGGTCTCGACGGGGTCGGTGATGAGCTCGCCGAACACCGGCTGCGTCGCGGCAGCGGTGATCACCACGAGCAGCGCGAACACCAGGAAGTTCAGGGGCAGCCCGAGCAGGTTGCCGCGGCGCACCGCCGCGAAGCTGCGGCCGTAGCGGGCGAAGTCGCCGTAGTTGAGCATCGGCCCGGAGAAGTACGAGACGACCAGCGCGATCGCCGTGAGCATCACCGGCACCGTGGCCCAGCCGTGGATGCTCACCTCGGCGAGGTTCAGGTCGATGTTGCTCCAGCCCGCCTCCAGCACGAGGTAGCCCGCCAGCAGGAACATCACGACGTACACGGCGGGCCCGCAGAAGTCGATGAACTTCCGGATGGCCTCCATGCCGTTCCAGAACACGGCGGCCTGCAGCAGCCACATGGCCACGAACGCGACCCAGCCCACCAGCGACAGCCCGGCGAAGCCGTGCTGTGCCACGTCGGCGTAGGGCCCGAGCCCCGGCCACAGCTTGAGCCCGACGATCACCAGCGAGTGCGAGGCGAGGTAGGTCTGGATCCCGTACCAGGCCACCGCGATCAGCCCGCGGATGATCGCCGGCACGTTGGCGCCGAGCACCCCGAACGACGCCCGGCAGATCACGGGGTAGGGCGTGCCGGTCGCCTGGCTCGGCCGCGCGACGAGGTTGCACAGGACGTAGACGATCGAGATGCCGACGAGCAGCGCGACGAGCACCTGCCAGGCCGCGAGGCCGAGGGCGAACAGGCTGCCCGCCGTGACGTACCCGCCGACGCTGTGCACGTCGGACATCCAGAAGGCGAAGAAGTTGTACGAGGTCCAGTGCTGCTCCCGCAGCGGCGCGAGGTCCTCGTTGGTGAGCCGCGGGTCGTGCTCGGCGACCGGGGCCGGGCGTTCTCCGGCGTGTTCGAGCGAATCGGTCATGCTGACCTCCCGGGCGCGGCGATCGTGTACCGGAAAGGTAGGTGTCACGCCCGTACGCGGAGAAGCGATGCACAGCCCGTCACGAGATCTTCGCGCCGGGGAAACACCGGCCGCCTGGTTCAGGCGATCGTGAAATCTCGGAGCAACCCGGTGTAGGTCTTGGGTCGGGGAGCCGCGAACTCACCGCGCGCGCCGGTGCGCAGCCCGAGCGCCACCAGCGACTCCACGGTGCGCGTGGCGGCCGTGACGCCGTCCACGACCGGCACGCCGATGCGCGCGCTGATGTCCGTGCACAGGTCGGCCATGCCGGCGCACCCGAGCACGATCGCGTCCGATCCGTCCTCGGCCACCGCCCGGCGGCACTCCTCGGTGATCACCCCACGGGCGTCCGAGCCCGGGTCGTCCAGGTCGAGCACGGGGATCTCGCAGGCGCGCACCGCGCGGCAGAAGCGCTGCACGCCGTACCGCTCGGCGAGGTCCCAGGCGCGCCCGCAGGTCCGTCCCAGCGTCGTGACCACGCTGAACCCGCGGCCGAGGTACGTCGCCGTGCGCATGGCCGCCTCGGCGATGCCAACCACCGGACCGGTCGCGAGCTCGCGCGCGGCGTCGAGGCCGGGATCACCGAAGCACGCCACCACGTACCCGTCGACGCCGTCGGCCTCCCCGCGGGCGATCTCCGCGAGCAGGCCGGGGACGGCGAGCGCCTCGTCGTAGTGGCTCTCGATCGACGCAGGCCCCATGCCCGGGTTGACGGCGCGGACCGTGGTGCCCTCCGACGCCGCAGCCTGCGCGCACGCGCCGATCCGCTCCGTCATCGATGCGGTGGTGTTGGGGTTGACGACCAGGATCCGCACGGCGGTCAGTGGCGCGGCACGGGCGGGAGGGTGGACCAGACCTCGTCACCGCGCAGCGCCTCCGCCAGCGCCTCGATGTGGGGGACCACCAGCCGGGCCCCGTCCAGCTCGCCCGGCTCCGCGTACCCCCACGCCACCCCGACCGTCGGGATGCCGTGCTCCGCCGCGCCGTCGACGTCGTGGTGGCGGTCACCGACCATCACCACCGGCTGCCGGGCCGGGTCGACACCCAGCCGCTCGATCACGGACCGGACGACGGCCGCCTTGCCCACCCGGCCGCCCACGTGGTCGGCCCCTCCGACGAGGTCCAGGAACCCGGCGAGCCCGACACCCGCGACGATCTTGCGCGCGAGCTCCTCGGGCTTCGAGGTGGCGACCGCCAGCCGCAGGTCCGCCTCGCGCAGGCGCTCCAGCAGCGCGGGGACGCCGGGGTAGACGGGGGTGACCGTGGCGGCCACCGCGTCGTAGGAGGCGCGGTACGCGGTGATCGCGGCGGAGGTCTGCTCGTCGGTCAGCCCGAGCTCCGGCAGCGCGGTCTCGAACGGTGGCCCGACCAGCCGGCGCAACCGTTCCGCGTCCGGCACCGGGAAGCCGACCTCGGTCAGCGCGGCTGCGAGATGCTCGGTGATCGTGGCGGCGGAGTCGACGAGGGTGCCGTCGAGGTCGAGCAGGACAGTGCGCACCGACCCGAGCCTACGTCCCGGGCCGCGGGGAGCCACCGGTGCGCCGGGTGACGCCGTGCGGGGCCACCCCGCGGTGGCACTGCCGCACGGGGTGCGGTAGCCCTTCTCCCGTGACGGACTGGGGCAAGCTGATCATCGCGGTGGGACTGCGGGTGGAAGACTTCGCGGAGTCGGTGGTCGCGGCGCTGGCCCGCCTGCGCGGCCGGCGCCACCCGGTGATCGTCCCGTTCATCGGGCACGGCACCACCCGGCGCGTCCGGGTGGGTGCCCGGCTCGTGCTCGGGCGGGAGGCCGCCGCGCCGTCGGTGCTGGCCACGGCCTCGGGGGAGGGTCCGGCCACGCCGCGCTCGCGGCGCGCGGTGCTGCGGGCGAGCATCGCGCGGTTCCTCACCATCGAGGTGCCGGGTGCGGAGGTGACGATCCATCTCCCCGGCGGCGACGTCGTGGTCCGGACCGACCGTGACGGGTACGTCGACCACGAGGTCGAGCTGACCGACGTCGCGCCGGGGTGGCTGGAGGTCGGGCTGACCGGGCCAGCGGGATCCACCGCCACGGCGCGCGTGCTGGTGACCGACCCGGATGCGCGCATCGGGCTGGTCAGCGACGTGGACGACACGATCGTGGACACCGGGCTCACCCGCGGCCTGGACTTCCTGCGCGTCACCCTGCTCACCGACGTGCAGGACCGCACCCCGCTGCCCGGCGCCGCGGCCCTCTACCGCGCGCTCGTCACCACCCCGGCGGGCGAGCCGGCGCGTCCGGTCTTCTACGTCTCCACGAGCCCGTGGAACCTGCACGAGATGCTCCTGCAGTTCGTGGGCCTGCGCGGGTTCCCGCTCGGCCCGCTGCTGCTCACCGACTGGGGGCCCTCCCACACCGGGCTGTTCCGCATCGGGGCGCAGGCCCACAAGCTCGGGCTGGTGCGCCGGTTGCTCGACGAGCACCCGCACCTGCGGCTGATCCTGATCGGGGACAGCGGGCAGGAGGATCCCGAGATCTACGCGACGCTCGCCCGCGCGACCCCCGACCGGGTGGCCGCGGTGTACATCCGCCGCACCACGGGAGCCGATCCGGTGCGGCTGCGCCAGGTCGACGACCTCGCCGCCGAGATCACCGCTGCCGGGGTCCCGATGCTCGCCGTGGACGACAGCGCGCAGATCGCCGTCCATGCCGCCACGCTGGGACTGCTCGACCGGGCCGCGGTGGCTTCGGTCCGCGCGGAGCTCGCCCGCTGAACCGGCATCTCAGGTGTCCATGTCGCGCAGCGCACCGTGGGCGGTGGTCGTCGGCCTGACCTCGACCAGTTCGAACACCCGCATCCAGCCCGGCACCGTGGCTGCGCAGGTCAGGGGCCGCCCCGTCTCCACCCGCCGCTCGCGCAGCCGGACCGAGCAGGCGGGGTCGGCCAGCTCCACCCGCCAGCCGGGGCTGCCGTCCGCCTGCTGTTCGGCGACGATGTCGACGGGCCGCAGGGCATCCACCCCCGTCGCCCCGGTGGCCATCCGCGCATGGTGCTGCGCGGCCTGGACGGCCGGGGGCAGCGACGAGCGCCCGCGCATCCAGAGCGGGTCCAGCCGCCCGTCGGCGTAGTCGCGCACGACCGCGGGCGCGTCCTGCGCCGTCAGTCCGCCGAGCACGTAGCCGTGGGGGAGCAGGACCAGCGCCGGGGCGAAGCGGCAGCCGCCGATGTGGCTGCACTCCCAGACGGGGGCGGGGTCGGCGGCGGCGAGTGCGGCGGCCAGCGGGCGTCCGCGCACCGCGCAGCAGGTGTCGTGGCGGCCGTGGGTGCACACGAGGTGCAGCGGCCCCACGTACGGCACACCGGGGGCGTGCACCGCCTCCACCAGCTCCGCCTCGTCGACGAAGGTCCCGGTGCGGATCGACTCGTGCCCGGGGCGGGAGTCGACGCGGAACCAGCGGCGCGGCCACCCGGGGGTGTCGCCGGGGACGACGTCCTCGGTGGGGCCCGCCGCCCGGCCCGGCCGGCGCACGAGGACCAGCCGCCCGGCCTCGGTGGCCACCCAGGCCGAGATCGCGGCGACCGCCGCGGGATGTATCCCCGACTGCGAGAGGGGGACCCGGCCCCACGGTCCACCGTGTTCGACCACGAACCAGCGGTCGGCCGGGGGTGCCGTGCCCTCACGTGGGTCGTGTGCAGCGTCGGCGACGAACGAGCAGCGTGGCCAGGGCCCCGCCGCTGTCATGCGTGAGTGGCCGGCACCAGCACGCCCTCCCGAAGCAGGCGGCGCACCAGCACGAGCTGGTCGGCCTCGTCCATTCCCGGAAGGCTACCCACCGAGCAGGTCGTCCCGCTCACCAGCGCGCGCACCGCGGCCTCCGTGGCCGCGGGGAGCGTGATCTGCCGGTCGGGCAGGCTCAGCACGACTTGCTCGTCGCGCAGGGCGACCCGGTGGCGCAGCCCCACCCGGCGCCGCACGCCGTCCCCGGTGGCGAGATGCTCGATGAACGTCGCCACGGCCACCGGCCGCACCGGCTCGGGCCGCCCACCCGTCCAGACCCGCCCTCGGACGCGGCGTGCCACGTCCTCGGCGCTCACCTGCGGTAGTGCCTCGGCGAGGGCCGAGCGCACGGCGTCGAGATGCGGCGCGAGCTGCTCGGGGTCGGACACGTCGATGCCCAGGGGCAACGACGCCCGCAGCGCCGCGTCGTGGGCCACGAGCGCGGTCAGCGCCTCCACCAGCGCGTAGCGCGTGACGACGTGGACGCCGACCGTCAGGTGCGCCGAGACGTCGCCCAGCGCGGTGGCGGCGTGCAGCCAGCCCCGCGGCAGGTACATGACGTCGCCGGGCTCCAGGACCGTGTCGATGACCGGGGTGTCGTCACGCGCGCGGGCGGCCACCGCGGTGGCGTGCGCGTTCCACGGTTGGTCGCGCAACGGGTCGGCGTGCACCGGAGCGTGCACCGTCCAGTGCTTGCGCCCGGCGAGCTGCAGGACGAACACGTCGTGCACGTCGTAGTGGGCCGAGAACCCGCGCGAGGACGGGGGAGTCACGTAGGCGTTGGCCTGGACGGGATGGCCGAGCTCCTCGGACAGCAGCGTCGCGAAGTCGATCACTGCGGGCCACGTGCGGTGCAGCGCCTGCAGCACCACGGTGGTGCCGTCGGCGAAGAGCGCCGCCACCTTGTCGTCGTGGACCTGGTCGCCGATCTCCGCGCCCGCCCCGCCCGGGCCGGTGAACGAGCCGGAGTCGACAACGGAGCCGTTGCGCGCCAGGCGCAGGAACGGGGTGCGCAGGCCGCGCCGCGAGAGCAGCTCGTCCACGCCGTCGAGGTCGAGCAGGTCGCGGAAGCCGTCGGGGTCGGCGCCGCGCACGAGCCGTGGCTCCCGTCCCCAGTGCCGGGCACCGAAGGTGTCGGCGTCGAGCCCGGTGACCCGGGCGAGAGCACCGGGGGCGACGGCGTCCGGAGGCGGGGCGGTGGGTGCCGGCCGCCCCAGCACGGGGCGTCCGGCACCACCGGGTCGGGTGACCTCAGCGGGCACCGCTGTCCGCTCCGCCGTCGGCTCCGCCGTCGTGGACGCCCGGGGTGCCGCCGCCCGCCCCGGAGTCGGCCGGTCCCTCGGCGCCGGAGTCGGCCCCGCCGTCGGCTCCACCGTCGTGCACGCCCGGGGTGCCACCGCCCGCCCCCGAGTCGGCCGGTCCCTCGGCGCCGGAGTCGGCCCCGCCGTCCGCTCCGCCGTCGTGGACGCCAGGGGTGCCACCTGCGCCGGAGTCGGCCGGTCCCTCGGCGCCGGAGTCGGCTCCGCCGTCAGCCCCGCCGTCCGCTCCACCGTCGTGCACACCAGGGGTGCCGCCGCCCGCGCCGGAGTCGGCCGGGCCCTCGTTACCGCCGCCTGCAGTCGTCGTCATGTCGTCGTCGTCGAGCGCCATCGAGCTCCTCCTCTGCTGGTGCGTCACCACTGCGATGACGGCCGGGGACTACCCGGTTCCCTCCGGTTATAGGCCGATGCGGGATCGGTCACCCTCCCCGCTGGTCGCAGCCACCCGGTTGTCGGCGGAACCCCACAGGTACCCCCACCGTTGGGTAAAGCGTTCGTAATGCCATGGGCGATGTTGGAGGACCACGTGCTGGAGATCAGCGGGCTCACCTGGGCGGTGACGATCGGACTGGTCGTCGCGCTACTGGCGCTCGACCTCGTGCTGGCGGCGGTGCGCCCGCACCGCATCGGCTTCCGTGAGGCCACGGCGTGGTCGGTGTTCTACGTCGGGGTCGCCGTCGCGTTCGGCGTGTGGTTCGCCATGACCTACGGCGGTGACTTCGGCACGCAGTACTTCGCCGGCTACATCGTCGAGAAGAGCCTGTCGGTCGACAACCTGTTCGTCTTCGTCATCATCATGACGACGTTCGCCGTGCCGGAGGAGCACCAGCACAAGGTCCTGACCTTCGGGATCGTGCTCGCTCTCATCATGCGGGCGATCTTCATCGCGCTCGGCGCCACGCTGCTCTCGTTGTTCTCGTTCATGTTCCTGCTGTTCGGCCTGCTGCTGGTCTACACCGCCGTGCAGATGTTCCGGCATCGCAACGAGGATCCGGACGTGGAGGACAACGCGGTGATCCGCAGCGCCCGGCGCGTTCTGCCGATCACCGACGAGTACGTCGGCGGCCGGATCGTCACGAGGGTCGACGGTCGCCGCATGCTGACACCGCTCTTCATCGTGCTGATCGCGATCGGCAGCATCGACCTGTTGTTCGCGCTCGACTCGATCCCCGCCGTGTTCGGGGTGACCGAGGAGGCCTACATCGTCTTCGCGGCCAACGCGTTCGCCCTGCTCGGCCTGCGGGCGCTGTTCTTCCTGGTGAAGGGCCTGCTCGACCGTTTGGTGTACCTGTCGATGGGCCTGTCGATCATCCTGGCCTTCATCGGGGCCAAGCTGATCCTGCACTGGGCCCACGTGGACCTGAGCCCGAGCGTCCCGGAGATCTCCACGCCGGTGAGCCTCGGCGTGATCGTCGTGGTGCTCGCCGTGGTCACCGTGGCGAGCCTGGCAAAGACCAGGAGCGACCCGACGGCGAAGGCCCACGCCGGTTCGTTGCGCGCCCGCAAGCATGTGACGGCCGATCAGGAGCGCGGCGGGGCCTGACCCCGCGCCCGTTCTCCGTGCACTAAATCGAGTGCGGCGCGGATATGTCGGGTTATGTCTGATCTATCGGTTTGGTCGTGTGGGAGCGCTCACCTTGCGAGCGCTGTTCCGATGATAGATATTAGGCATAATCTAATGCGGATCGCATTTCTGCCATGCCGCTGACCACGGAGAACGGGCGAATCTGCATGAGTTCCTTCACGGCCGGTTACGACTTCGTCATCGTGGGCGCCGGCTCGGCCGGGTGCGTCCTCGCAGCCCGGCTGTCGCAGGACGGGAGTGCGCACGTACTGCTGCTCGAGGCCGGCAGCAGCCAGCGTACGGAGTCGATGGCTCTGCCCCCCGCGTGGCCGACGCTGATCGGTTCGTCGGCGGACTGGGGTGACGCCACGGTCGTGCAGGCGGCGAACGGGATGGCCATCCCCTTTCCGAGGGGAAAGGCGCTCGGTGGGTCGTCGGCCATCAACGCGATGTTCTTCGTCCGCGGCCACCGATCGAGCTACGACGCGTGGCCGGCGGCCGGGGCGAAGGGCTGGGGGTTCGACGATCTGCTCCCGTACTTCCGGCGCTCCGAGCGGGCGCACGGCCGTGATCCGGCCCTGCGCGGGGACGAGGGCCCCGTGGTGGTCGCGCCGATGGAGCCGGACCCCTTCATGACGGCGGGGCTGCAGGCGGCAGTCGAGGCCGGCCACCGCGCGGCGACCGACGTCAGCGGCGGCCTGGAGGAGGGCTTCGGCTGGATGGACGTGAGCATCCGCGACGGGCGGCGCTGCGGTGCTGCTGAGGCGTATCTCGACGCGGAGGTCCGCAGCCGGCCCAACCTGACGGTGGTCACCGACGCGCTGGTGCATCGCGTGCGGGTGCACGACGGGCGGTGCACCGGGGTCGAGTACAGCGTCGAGCACGGCACGGGGTCCCAGGTGCTCGTCGCGGAGTGCCGGGGGGAGGTCGTGCTCACCGCCGGCGCGGTGGGCTCGGCGCAGCTGCTGATGCTCTCCGGTGTCGGCCCGCAGGCGCACCTCGACGAGAGGGGAGTCGAGGTGGTCCTGGACCTCCCCGGGGTGGGAGCGAACTTCCATGATCATCCGCTGTCCATGGTGGCCTACACCCCGGTGCAGCCCGTGCCGACCGGAGTCGGCAACCACAGTGGGGTGATCGGCCTGATGAGCAGCCCCGTCGCTGCGGACGGGCCCGACCTCCAGCTGATCATCTCGGACATGCCGCTGTACGGGCCCGGGCTGCGTGGACCGGACCATGCGTACGCCATCGTCTTCTCGGCCGTGCGGCCCTACAGCCGCGGCACGGTCCGCCTGGGCAGCGCCGAACCCGGAGCGGCGCCGCTCATCGACCCGAACTACTACGCCGACCCCCGTGACCTCGACGTCATGGCGGCCGGACTGGACGCGGCCCGGACGCTCGGTCGCACGCTCGCCCTTGACCCGTGGCGCGGCGAGGAGGTCGTGCCCGGGCCCGGCGTGCGGGATGCCGAGGGTGTGCGCGACTACCTGCGCCGGAGCCTCGGGACCTACTTCCACCCGGCGGGCACGTGCAGGATCGGCCCGGACGGCGACGGCATGGCCGTGGTCGATCCCGACCTTCGCGTCCACGGGATCAGCGGGCTCAGGGTCGCGGACGCGTCCGTGATGCCCTCGATCGTGTCGGGGAACACGAACTCGACCGTCTACGCCATCGCCGAACGTGCGGCGGACCTGATCCGGCGGTAGCAGCACGCCGCCCGTGCCCGGGGGCGACGGCGCCCCCGGGCACACCCCGCCGGTTCGGCTCCCGCGACCGAGCCTCCCGCGGGGCACCGCCATGTCCAGCACCAGGGAACGGAGTACTCCTTGTCACGCCCCACAGAGGCCTCGGACGCCGGCCCGGCTCGCCCGGGTGAGCAGGCGCCACCGTCAGGAGGAGGCACCGCCGTCACGGTGGCGGCCCGCCTGGACCGGTTGCCGATCACGCGCACCCATCGGCTGATCACGGTCACGATCGGCATCGGCATGTTCTTCGACATCTACGAGGTGTTCCTGACCAGCGCCGTGTCGGGTGCGCTGACCAGCGAGTTCCACCTCACCAGCGCCGTACTGGCCCCGGTGCTGGCCTCGACGTTCGTCGGCATGTTCATCGGTTCGATCGTGCTGGGCCGGATGGCAGACCGGGTCGGCCGCCGCCGCGCGTTCATGATCAACCTGGCCCTGTACTCGCTGGCATCGCTGGCCGGCGCCTTCAGCCCGAACGCGGTCTGGCTGATGATCAGCCGGTTCGTCGCCGGCCTCGGTGTCGGTGCCGAACTCCCGCTGGCCGACGCCTACCTCTCGGACATGCTCCCGGCCCGCCAGCGCGGCCGCTACACCGCGTGGGCGTACACCATCTCGTTCATCGCCGTGCCGATCGTCGGGTTCCTGGCCCGCGGTTCCGTCGGCCACCTCGCCGGGATCGCCGGTTGGCGCTGGATCTTCGCTCTCGGTGCGCTCGGTTCCGCCATCGTCTTCCTTCTCCGCACCACGCTCCCGGAGTCGCCGCGATGGCTGGAGGCCGTCGGGCGCGGTCCGGAAGCGGACCGCATCACGTCCCGGATCGAGGCGGAGGCCCTCCGCGGCGGTCACCGGCTCACCGAACCGACGCGGCGTGACCCGGAAGCCCCCGTCCGACCCGCTCGTGCCGGAGTGCGTGTGCTCCTGACGCCCCCGCTCCGCCGGCGCACGCTGATGATGGCCGTGTTCCAGGTCTTCCAGGTCTTCGGCTACTACGGGTTCGGCACGCTGGTGCCGCTGATCCTGGCCGCGAAGGGCTACGCGCTGAGCACGTCGTTGCTGTTCACGGCACTGACCTTCCTCGGCTACCCCGTGGGTTCCCTGCTGTCGCTCCCGCTGGTGGAACGATTCGAGCGGAAGTACCTCGTGGTGGGATCGGTTGTCGCGATGGCCGCGTTCGGGCTGGCGTTCGGCTTCTCGAACTCGATGGTGCCGATCGTGATCTTCGGTTTCCTCTACACCGCCGCCAGCAACGTCTTCTCCAACGGCTACCACATCTACCAGGCGGAGATCTTCCCGACGGCCGTCCGTTCGACCGCGGCGAGCGGCACCTACGCGATCTCCCGGCTGGCGACCGGTGCCATGCCGTTCGTCCTCCTGCCGGTACTGGCGGCGGCGGGGTCGGCCTGGGTGTTCGTCGTCATCTGCGGTGCCCTCGTCGTCGTCGCCCTCGACATCGGCCTCGTCGGGCCACGGACCACCGGGCTGTCCACCGAGGACGTCGTGGTGGCCTGAGTGGGCGCGCGCTCAGTCGGTGGCCAGCCCGGTGCCCCCGAGGGGGCGCAGGTCCACCAGCTCCGGCGGGCCGGCCAGCAGTTCGAGCACCTCGCCGATGCCGACCTCGCCGAGGTCGGCGGACAGGGCCCGATCGGACGCCTCCTCGTCGGCCCACACCTCGGTGACCCACACGGTGTCGGGCTCGTCGGCCGACAGGTTGATCACGTACAGCTCGCAGCCCGGGGCGCCGCGCAGTCCCTCCGCCACGCGGAGCAGGGTGTCGGCCAGAGCCGCTCCCCGGCCCGGCTGCGCGACCATGCGCACGTAGCGTCCGACACGCCCCGGGTCCTGCACGGATGACATCCGACGACCGTAGCGGCGCCGTCCGTGCGAGGTTGGGTCGGGTGGTGCGCGTGCCGGTGCGGATTCGCCGGCGGCCTCTGTCCGCTCACCCACCGAGTTCCCAGCGATCGGAGCGGCATGACCCTCATCACCGTCAACGACGTCGAGCTCGACGTGCAGATCAGCGGCGCGGGCCCCACGGTGCTCCTCGTGCACGGCTGGCCGGACACCCACGCCTGCTGGCGGCACCAGGTGGCTGCGCTCAACGCCGCGGGCTACCGCACCGTCGCCCCGGACCTGCGGGGCTTCGGCGCCTCCGGCAAACCGGAGGACCTGGCGCGGCTCACGGTCGGCGACCACGTCGGCGACCTGATCGGTCTCCTGCGTCACCTCGATGTCGAGAAGGCGCACCTCGTGGGGCACGACTGGGGCTCGGCCCTCGTGCAACAGGTCGCCATGGCGGCGCCCGTGCTGACCAGCAGCCTCACCTGCATGTCGGTCGGGCATGCGGCCGCCTTCTACGGCAGCGGGCTCGAGCAGCGGGAGAAGTCCTGGTACATGCTCCTGTTCCAGTTCCGCGGCGTGGCGGAGCAGTGGCTCAGCCAGGACGAGTTCCGGAACCTCCGGGAGTTCATCGCCACCCACCCCGACCTCGACGAGGTCGTCGAGCGCATGCGTGACCCGAAGGCCCTCAGCGCCTCGCTGGCGATCTACCGCACCGGCGTCCCGCCCGAGGTGCTGCTCGCGCGGATGGACGATTCCCCGCCGCTGCCCCCGGTGCCCACCATGGGCCTCTGGAGCACCGGCGACCGGTACCTCGTCGAGGCCGGGATGGTCGGCACGGAGAACTACGCGAGCGGCCCGTGGCGGTACGAGCGGATCGACGGCGCGGGCCACTGGATGCAGCTGGACGCGCCGGAGCGCGTGAACGAGTTGCTGCTCGACTTCCTCCCAGGACGGGGCGAGCATCGATGATTCTCTGCGCGTTCATGTCTCGTTCGTCGCACTGAGGTGCGCCCGCTCCACTCTGGGACACCAGTGCTCGACGACGAGCGTGACGGCTGGAGCATGGGGTGGATCGGGTGCACGACCGCAGTCAGTACGACCGTCCTGTCGGGCACGGGCACGGTTCTCGACGGCGCAAGGTGGGCGGGCAGCGCTCCCTGGCACCGATGGACATCGCGATGTTGCAGCGGTCGGCCGGCAACCTCGCCGTCACCCGGTTGATCGGCCTGCAGCGGGCAGGCGCGGTGCCGGGAGTGGAGCCGGAGCCGACGACGGTGCCTCGCACCCGGCCGGTGCAGCGGGCGTTCTTCGGGTCGTCCAGGGACGCGGACCTCGGCGCCACGATGGCGGCCCGCCGACGGCAACGCCTGGATCACGAGTACGGGCCACTGGTGGGACCGCACCGGGTCAAGGAGGAGTCCGAGCTCGCGGAGGACGGCGACGTCCGGCTCAACCCGGTGTGGTACCGGCTGGAGAACTTCCCTCCCGGGCTCCTCCTGGACCGGGGCAAGAGCGCCGTCTGGTGTTTCTCGGTGGGCGCCCGTGGCGAGATCCTGATGGGCAGCGAGGACATCACCACGGTTGTCGAGGACGAGGAATGGGCCAGGCTCCTCACGGCCATGCAGGAGAAGGACCCCACCCTCACCATGGACGAGCTCCAGCTGCGCCTGAACTCGTCGGGACATCCGACCATCGCGGCGGGCTTCCAGTCGCTCGGTCGCACGCAGGTCAAGCCGGCCAGGGTCTCGGGCGAGCTGCTCTGGAACGCCGAGCTGGAGCGCTTCGAGATCAACGACAAGTCCGGGCGCTACATGAGCAAGAAGGTGCGCGCCGGGCTGCAGCGTGCCGATGCCGTGCGCTGGATGACCACCGTCGCCGACCGGATGACCAGGCACTTCGGGGTACCGATCGGGATGGCGAACTCGAAGTACGGCGGGTGAGGCCGGTGACTACTCCCCGGTGAGCCCGTCCACCGACTCCCGCAGGATGTCGGCATGGCCGTTGTGCCGCGCGTACTCCTCGACGAGGTGACGCAGGATCCACCGCAGGCTGGGTGCCCGGCCGTCGGGCCAGGTGCGCCGGGCCGGCCGTTCCAGGCCCCCGTCGGCCAGCGCCTCCGCGACCCCGGAACGGGACCGGTCCACCGCGGCCTCCCACAGCGCACGGAGCTGCTCCGGCGTGTCCTCGGCGGCCGAGCGCCAGCCCCAGTCGGGGTCGGACTTCCAGTCCACGGTGTCCCACGGCGGGTGCGGGTCGCGCCCGTGCAGCGCCCGGGAGCACCAGTGGTCCTCGACGTAGGCCAGGTGCTTGAGCATCCCGCCCAGGGTCATCGACGAGGCGGCGACCGTGGCCCCCAGACCGGCTGCGTCGAGCCCCGCGCACTTCCACGCCAGCGTCGCGCGCTGGAAGTCCAGGAACCCCAGGAGGGTGGCGGTCTCGTCCGCCCCGAGCGGAGGCTCCGGGCGGCCCTGCTCGTCACGATCGATCATGGACGGCGAATCTACGGCGGGCCGAGCGCCGAGATCGACAGCAGCGTTGTTCGTCACGAGGAAAACCACGCTCACGGGATGACCGCGCCGACCCCGGTACCCCCACTTTCGTGTGGACTTACGTTGACATTCTGCTGTCGTTGGTTGGCAGGTCTGGCCGTTCTGTAGGTTGCGCGTGTGCGCAGGCTCCCCGGCACTGCGTGCTGAATCTGAGCGTCGACAGGGAACTGTCGGCCCGCCTGAGGAGACAGCAGTGCCGAAGAAGGTCGGAATCGTGGCGACCGCCGCCGCTGCCGGAATGCTCACATTGAGCCCATTGGCGTTCGCGAACGACGACCGCGGCACTACGTCGTTCTCCTTCGAGGGCGCCGGTGTCCAGCAGAACCAGGTCAACCTCTGCCGCTTCGACCAGGACGTCGATGTGCTGCCGGCCGCACCCGTCGGGGCGGTTCTGCCGCTGGTGAGTCAGGAGCAGAACGGCAACTGCATCAATGTTGGTGACGGTGGAAGGGCTGCCGCTCCCGCGCCACCGACCACGCCGTCCCCGGCTCCCACCACCACTCCACCCCCGGACGAGGGACAGACCCCTCCTGCTGACCGCGTCGAGGCGTCCGACGGCCAGTCCGTCTTCTTCTGGGATCGGTCGATTCCGGCCGACGTCCAGAACGGCGAGGTCATATTCGAGGCTGCTCGGGCTTGCCCCGCGGACTGGAACCTCGTCTCGGCGGGGGCCGGGTGGTCGACGATCGAGAATGCCGATAACTCGGTCTCCGAGTACACCGACGATGGACAAGGTCTACGGATCACCTGGATCTCCGACGACCCGCCGACCGAGCCGCGCGTTTTCTATGCCTACGCCATCTGCGAACCGCCCGCGGCGTAGCGCGCCGGTGCCGGGGGCGGGTTGCTGTGCCGTCCTTCAGTTCGGTCCGGGTGACCAGGCCGTTGGCGTTCGGGTGACGAAGATGCGAGTCGCCGGCCTGGGTGCTCGGCGACACGAGCCGCCCCCACGCGCGAGATCGACAGCAGCGTTGTTCGTCACGGGGAGAACCACGCCCACGTCGATCTCACCGTGGAACATTTGTCCAAGCCACCGGCTCGTGTGGACGGCGACTGTGGGCTCATGAGCCAAGGCCGTCGACAGCGCCGGGTCATCGCGTCAGCGACCGTCCTCGCGGTCGTCGGGCTGCTTCTGGTCAATGCGGTGGTGGTGGCGCGCCAGGACGAGGAGGCCGCCTGGAGTCCGGCCCTGCCTCTCGACGGCGGGAACATCCACGTGAGCCAGGACGGCCCCGGCGATGCCCCGGCACTCGTCCTGATCCACGGCTTCGCCGGGTCGACCCGCTGGTGGGACGCGCTGGTCCCGATGCTGGCGAGGTCCCATCGGGTCATCCGGATCGACCTGCTCGGGTACGGCCGGTCGGCCAAACCGGCCGGCGGGGGCTACGGGATCCCGGAGCAGGGAGCCCGGGTCGGGGCGGCGCTGGATCGGCTCGGCGTGAGGCGCGCCACAGTGGTCGGTCATTCCAGCGGCGGCTCGGTCGCCACCGCCCTCGCCGAGCAACGACCCGACCTGGTCACCGCGCTCGCGCTCGTCAACACCGGACCGCGCCTGGAGGCCTTCATCTCGAACGGGGTCGCCGGGCAGCTCATGTTCACCCCGGTCGTCGGGCAGCTGCTGTGGCGGTTGCGGACAGACAGCCTGCTCCGACAGGGTCTGAGCACCGGGTTCAGCCGCGCCGGCTACGAGATCCCTCAACAGCTCGTCGACGATGTGCGCGCCACGACCTACCACGCGTTCACCGCGACGTCGCAGGCCGTCGACGACTACCTGGAACAGCGCGCGCTCCCCGAGCGGCTGACCGCCGTCGGCAAGCCGTTGCTGGTGATCTTCGGCGAGGACGACCGCAGATGGCGGGCCTCGTCCGCCGCCGAGTACCACGCGGTTCCGGGCGCGAGGGTCACGTTGCTGCCCGGTGTCGGCCACTCGCCCATGCTCGAGGATCCGCCACTGACCGCCGAACATCTCCTGGCCTTCACCGGGATGCACGCGCACTCGTGAGGGTCGCTGCTGTGACAGAACGCTGCTGTCACAGAAAGCAGTCAGGGGCCCGGTCCGAAGACCGGGCCCCTGGTGGAGCTGGTGCGCCGCGAGGGAATCGAACCCCCAACCCGCTGATTAAGAGTCAGCTGCTCTGCCTATTGAGCTAGCGGCGCCTGCCGTGGCGCCCTACCGCCCGGCGCCGAGGAAGAACGTTACACGTTCATCCAGACGCGCCGTGCGGCGGGGGCCGCGGCATGGGGTGAGTGACGGGACTTGAACCCGCGACTTCCTGGACCACAACCAGGTGCTCTACCAGCTGAGCTACACCCACCATGGACCCCGGCCTCGGCCGGGACCTTCAACAGCTTAGCGTGGCCGCTACGCCGGATCGAAGCGGGTTCCCGCGGGGCCTGCGACCTGCGCAGCAGCGGCCTGAGCCTGCTCCGACGTCGGTCCGGGCTGCGGGACGAACAGGGTGCGTCGGTAGTACTCGAGCTCGCGGATCGACTCCTCGATGTCGGCGAGTGCCCGGTGCGCGAGGCCCTTCTCGGGCTTCGCGTAGAACACCCGGGGGAACCAGCGACGGCACAGCTCCTTCACCGAGCTGACGTCCACCATCCGGTAGTGCAGGTGGGCGTCGAGGGCCGGCATGTCGCGGGCCAGGAACCCACGGTCGGTGGCGATGGAGTTGCCGGCGAGCGGGGCCGTTCGTGGCTCCGGGACGTGCTCGCGGACGTAGTCCAGCGCTAGCTGCTCGGCCTCGGCGAGGGTGACGGTCGAGGCCCGCACGGCCTCGGTCAGTCCCGAGTGGGCGTGCATCTCGCGGACGATGTCGGGCATCCCGGCCAGCGCCTCGTCGTCGGCATGGATGACGACGTCGACCCCGTCGCCGAGAACGTTCAGGTCGGCATCGGTCACCAGCACGGCGATCTCGATGAGGGCGTCGCGCTGGAGGTCCAGCCCGGTCATCTCGCAGTCGATCCATACCAGACGGTCGTTCATCCCCGAAACATTAGGCCCGGCGCCGCCACCGTTGCCCGTCGCGCGCCGTGAGTCGCGTTTCATCCGTCCGGGAACGGGTGACCCGGCTACGCTCCGGCCGCGTGGAGAACACCGTCGGAGCTGATCAGAGCCCTGCAGCACGTGAGATCGCGGCCGGGTACGCCACCAAGGGGGCGGCCCTCGAGCTGGGCGCGGTCGTCGTCGACGGGGTGGTCGATCCGGCGGCGCGGGTGCGCATCCCGTTCGCCACGCTCAACCGGCACGGCCTCGTGGCAGGCGCCACGGGCACCGGGAAGACCAAGACGCTGCAGGGGATCGCCGAGCAGCTCTCGGCCGCCGGGGTCCCGGTACTCCTGGCCGACATCAAGGGCGACGTGTCCGGGATGGCGCGGCCCGGCGAGCCCGGACCGAAGATCGAGTCGCGGGCCCGGGACACCGGCGACGACTGGACGCCCACCGCGTACCCCGTCGAGTTCCTGTCGCTCGGCGGCACCAGCTCGGCCGTCCCGATCCGGGCGACGATCACGCAGTTCGGGCCGATCCTGCTGTCGAAGGTGCTGGACCTCAACGACACCCAGGAGTCCACGCTCGGGCTGATCTTCCACTGGGCCGACGAGCGCGGCCTGCCGCTGCTGGACACCAAGGACCTGCGCGCGGTCATCCAGCACCTGACCAGCGACGAGGGCAAGGCCGACCTGAAGGGCATCGGCGGGGTCTCCCCGGCAACGGCAGGGGTGATCCTGAGGGCACTGGTGAACCTGGAGGCCCAAGGTGGGGAGGACTTCTTCGGCGAGCCGGAGTTCGAGCCGGCCGACCTCCTCCGGCAGGTCGACGGCCGGGGCGTCGTCACGCTGCTGGAGCTGTCCGACCAGGCGGGCAACCCGCGCCTGTACTCCACGTTCCTCATGTGGCTGCTCGCCGAGCTGTTCGAGGATCTCCCCGAGGCGGGCGACCTCGACAAGCCGAAGCTCGTGTTCTTCTTCGACGAGGCGCACCTGCTGTTCACCGACGCGTCCAAGGCGTTCCTGGAACGCATCGAGCAGACCGTGAAGCTGATCCGGTCCAAGGGCGTCGGGGTCTTCTTCTGCACGCAGCTGCCCACCGACGTCCCGAACGCGGTGCTCTCCCAGCTCGGCGCGCGGGTCCAGCACGCACTGCGGGCGTTCACCCCCGACGACCAGGCCGCGCTGGTCAAGACCGTCCGGACCTACCCGAACACGAAGCACTACGACATGGAGGAGGCGCTCACCTCGCTGGGCACCGGTGAGGCGATCGTCACGGTGCTCTCCGAGCGGGGCGCGCCCACTCCCGTCGCGTGGGCCAGGATGCGCGCGCCGCGCTCGCTGATGGGCGCGATCGGCGGCGACGCCGTCACCGCAGCGGCGAAGGCGTCGCCGCTGTACGGGAAGTACGGGCAGACGGTCGACCGCGAGTCGGCCTACGAGATCCTCACCGCGAAGATCGCCGCGCCGCCCCCGGCGCCCGAGGCCCCGCCGGTCGCCGTCCCGCCGCCCCCGGCGCCCGAGCGGCGCCCGGAGCGTGAGGACCCGGGTGTGGTGGCGGAGGTGCTCGGCTCGCCCGTGGTGAAGTCGTTCCTGCGGTCCGCGGCGAGTGCGCTGGGGAGCGAGATCACCCGTGGCCTCTTCGGCACCCGCACCCGCCGGCGTCGCTGACAGCGACCCAGGCTTAGGACCCAGACTCGGGACCCGTCGCGAGGAACGGCGTGAGCAGGTGTGGGACGGCGGCGTCGGCGAGCGCCGCGCCGTCGGCGGCGCCCACGTCGAGCACGGTGTAGCCGCCCGCGCCCGCCGCCGTGATCGCCTCCACCGACACCACCCCCGACCGGCGCTGGAAGACGCTCTGCCGGAACGTCCAGCCGATCACACCGGCCCGCTGCAGGGCGACGGTCCGCCGCTGCACGGAGCCCTGCCGGCTCACCAGGTGGCGGCTGGTGAGCTCGTGGCCCAGGTTGCGGTAGCGGTCGAGGCCGAGCAGCGCGGCGAGCGGGAGCAGCAGCAGGCTCGGCGGGCCGAGCCACGCCAGGCCGGGCACGGCCGCCCCGGCGGCGAAGACGCCCGCCACCAGCACCGCGGTGGGCCCGAGCGCCCGGGTCATGCGCCGGAGCAGGGCAGCCCGCGGATGCCGGCGCAGCAGGGCGAGGGTGATCTCCTGCGGGTGCTCGCGCAGCGCCGCCGACGCCACCCGGTGGGCCTCGTCGCGGGGGCACGGCGGTTGCAGCGCCCCGCCCTGCGCGTCCCGGGACAGGCCGGCGGAAAGCGCCTTGCACTGCGCGCCCCGCCCGGCGCGCAGCAGCAGCGACTCCACCACCTCCGCACCCCGCAGCCGCTGCTCCGACACCGACAGCGAGCGCCGGGTGAGCAACCCGCGCCGGACGTGCAGCGTGCCGGTGCCGATGCCCGCGCCACCGGACGCGATGCCGGCGGAGCCGTCCGCCGCGGCCTCGCGGGTGAGCCGGTAGTCGTACCAGCGCTCCGCGAACAGCAGCATGGCCCCGACCACCGCGACGGCCACCAGGACCGCCGCGAGCACCACGACGGTCAGCCAGATCGGGGTGTGGGTCAGCCGCTCGGTGGCGTCGTCGACGGCCGTGATGTCGCGCGGGTTCAGGCCGAGGTCGTCGAACAGGTTGAACACGGCCGCGCCGACCGCGCCGACGCCGGCAATCGCGGAGAACGTCAACGGCGCGAAGCGCAGCCAGGACCAGCGCAGCCGGGCCAGCTCCGTGGCTCGTGGGCGCGGCGGGTCGGCGACGGCGTCTCCGGCCGGGGCGGGACCGGCCACCCGGGAACGGTCCAGCAGCTCCCGGCGCAGCCGCTCGGCCTCCGCCGTGGTCACCGCATCAAGGCTCAGCCCGGAGGACTCCGCGGTGGACCCGGACGCGGCGCCGATCTGCACGACGCTGAGCCCGAAGATGCGGTGCAGGAGCTTGGCGGTGAGGTCGACGGTGCGGATGCGGTCGCGCGGCACCGAGCGCTGCTGGCGGCGCAGCCACCCGCTGTGCAGCTCGACGCGTTCGGCGGTGATCCGGTACTGCGTGGTGCGCCAGCGCACCACGCCGGCGAGGATCGCCAGCACCCCGATCGCGACGGGCAACCACAGCCGCATCGGGTCGCCCCCGCGTCCGGTGACGAGCACGATCAGCGCCACCGGCAGGAACCGCACCAGGCTGCCGAGCGGGCCCACCACGAGCATCCGCTTGTCGAGCCGCCGCCAGGGCGTCTCGACGGCGGGGCGCGCGTCGGTGTCGGACGTCATGTCGCATCACCCGGGGTGGCCTGGGTGGTCTCGGTGAGCATGCGGGCCAGCTCGGCCGCGGCGTGGTCCTCCAGGCCGTGGATCTTCACCGGGCCGCGTGCCGAGGCCGTGGTGACCGTGACACTGGCCAGCTTGAGCAGCTGCTGCAGCGGCCCGTGCTCGGTGTCGACGGTCTGCACCCGCGAGATGGGGGCGATCCGCCACTCCCGGACCAGCCAGCCCGACAGGGTGTACACGGCCTCCGGCGTGACCTCCCAGCGGTGGATCCGGTAGAGCAGCGGCGGCACGACGACTGTGTAGACCAGGGTCACCGCGGCGGTCGCACCGGCGGTCCAGGCGAGCCATCCCGGGGCGCTCCCGCCCATCGCGACCAGCACGATCATCTGCGGCGCGACGAGCACCACCAGCGTCACCAGCGCGCGCAGCTGCCACCACCGCACGGCGCGCGGGCTCACCTGGTGGGCAGGTGGTCGGAGCGGGAGAGCGGTGGGGACGGCGGTGGCCATGGCAGGAGTCTGCCGGTGATCGCCACCCGGGCGCGAGCACGGCGCGGCCACGACGGGCTCAGGGGCGGCCGAACGCCGTGAGCTGGGCCGTGCGGACCCCGGCGGTCTGCGCCTGGATCAGATGGAACGCCGCTTCGCGGGCCCAGCGCTGCTCCGGGCTGGTCAGGAGCAGCGCGCTGCCCGAACGGGCCGCGATCAGCGCGTTCGCGGTGCGGACGGTCAGCTCGGTGACCTCGGCGCGCACCGCGGTGCGCTCGGGCACCCGCTCCGCCACCGGCACGGTGAGCAGGGCGTAGGCCACGCTGCGGAGGTGAGCGGCGCGCTCGGCGAGTGTCATGGCCAGCTCGACCGCCGCCGGGCGGTCCTTCGCGGTCCCCAGCTCGGCCAGCGCGCCGAGCAGGCGGCGCAGCAGGCCGAGGGAGGCGGGAGTGGTGTTCGCGGTGCGGGCGGTGTCGTGGGCCCGCCAGGCCGGGACGTCGAGGGTGGCGAGCACGTCGTCGGCGCCGATCTCGAGGCCGTCCATCTCGAGCGCGACGGTGCGCGTCCCACCCATGACGGCCAGCGGCAGCGGCGCCCCGGCCCGCAGGCCGGGGCGCTCCGAGGCCGGCAGCAGGGCCAGTACGAACCGGTCGTCGGGGGTGGTCGCGGCGATCATGACGACGTCGATCAGGCCCCAGCCGGTGCACCAGTCGGCCGTGCCGGAGAACGTCCACCCGCTCCCCCGGGGCTCGGCCCGCACCGCGGGTGGCCCCGGCCGCCGGATGTGGGCGATCGCGATGCCGGCGGCGGTGCTCGCCGCCGCCAGACCGGCGCGGTGGCGCTCGGCGGCGGGACCCAGCGTGATGGCCTCCGGTGCGAGCCCGGGGAGCGGGCCGCGGGACAGCGCCTGCGGGAAGCGGTGCTGGGTGGTGACGAACCAGGTGGCCCCGCACGCTCCGCTGGTCAGCTCGACGGTCTCGGCGTCCACCCGCTCGTCGGCGCCGTGGCCACCCTCGGCCACCGGGATCCGCACCGACAGCAGCCCGAGCCGGGCCAGCAGCGCGGGATGCGCGGGATCGACGCCGCGGGCAGGGTCGTCGGCCGCCACGGCGTGCGGGAAGAGGACGTCGGCGGCGATGCGGGCGGCGGAGCGCACGGCGGGATGCTCGGCCACCCGCGGGTCCGGCGCGAACAACGCCTCCACGGCCGCGGCCGCAGCGCACATCACGGAGACCGACGCTACCGCCCGTCGAGCGGGCGCACCTCCGTGGCGCGCAGGGCGGTGTAGGGCAGCGCGTCGGCTCCGCAGGACGCCGGCCGGGGCGCGGAACCCTCCGCGGCGGCGACGTCGACGGCCCAGCGCCGCCCGTCCCGGGCACTGACGACGACGGTGCCGCCGTCGGCGTTGCGTGCGTCGTCGGCCACCTCGAGCGCATGCGCGTCCCGTAGCCCGGTGGCGGCGCGCACGGCCAGCTCGGCCACCTGGCCGGCGGGCGACCACGTCGAGCGGCCCCGGCACAGCGCCGTCTCGACCTCGTCGGAGCCCGCGGCCTTGAGCGCCGCGACCGCGGCCGCCGGGTCGAGGCGCCCGTAGGCGTAACCGGTGGGGAGCACGAGCGCGGTCGGGGCGAACCGGTGACCGCCGAGGTGGCTGCACTCCCAGACGTCCACACCGCCCAGTTCCATCAGCCCCAGTGCGAGCGCCCGGCCGTCGAGGGCGCAGCAGCGGTCGCGCCTGCCGTGGGTGCACACCATCAGGAGGGGATCGGTGACCGTGCCGCCCGGCAGCGGCGCGCCCGCGGCCGGCAGGACCACGTCCCCGAGCTCCGACGGGCCGGCCACCGTCAGCAGCGTGGTGCGCGCGGTGGCCGGAGCGGTGTCGGTGAGGTACACCCGCGCCGGACCGTCACCGCGCCTACCCGGGCGCCGCACCAGCAGCAGACGCCATCCGGTGGCGGCGGCGTGGGCGGCGAACGCGGCCACGGTGGGGTCGGGATGGTTCTCGACGCTCTGCGGCCACGCACCTCGATGCTCGACGCACACCCAACGGGGCGCGACCGGGGCCGTGGCCGCCAGTGGTTCGTCGAGGGAGCGGGCGAGTGCCGCGCACCGCTCTCCCGTCTCCGTTGCCGCGTCCATTGCGCCGACCATATCCAAGCCTGCCCTAACTCAGGCGGGTGACTCCCTCATCCGAGACCGGCCCTCATACGAGATCGGCGTCCTTGTCGGGCCCGCGCAGCTCACGGTGCACGACCTTGCCGGTGGCGTTGCGCGGGAGCCCGTCCACGAACTCCACGTCCCGGGGCACGGAGAAGCGCCCGAGCTCGCCGCGCACCCAGGCGCGGACGTCGTGGGCGTCGACCGAGGCGCCCGGCTCCAGCACCACGAACGCGGCCAGCCGCTGGCCGTACTGCGCATCCGGGACGCCCAGCACGGCGGCCTCCCGCACCTCCGGCCGGGCGGTCAGCAGATCCTCCACGGGGCCGGGGTGCACGTTCTCCCCGCCGGAGACGATCATGTCGTCGGCGCGGCCGGTGAGCTGCAGCCTGCCGTCCTCGTCGAGCCTGCCGATGTCGCCGGTGCCGAGCATCCCCCCGGTCCGCTCGATGTCCGCGCCCTCGCGCGTGTAGCCCTCGAAGGGCATGTCGTTGCGGACGAAGACCCGGCCCTCCGTCCCGGTCGGTACCGGCCTGCCGTCCTCGTCGAGGATGACCAGCCGGGTGCCGGCCGGGGCCCGGCCCGCCGTGCCGGGTGCGGCGCGCAGGTCGGCGGGGGAGGCGATGCTGACCCAGGACACCTCGGTGGAGCCGTAGAGGTTGTAGAGCACGTCGCCGAAGCGGTCCTGGAACGTGGTGGCCAGCTCGGCCGGCAGCGCCGACCCGCTGACGGCCACGATTCGCGGCCGGTGCTGCGTCCACGCGGCGTCGAGCTGCGCGGCGGGCAGCTCCAGCACCCGCTGCAGCATCACGGGCACCGCGAACACGGCCTCGCAACGCTGCTCCTCCACGACGCGCAGGAACTCGGCGGGGTCGAACTTGCGCCGCAGCACCACCGGCGATCCGTGCAGCGCGGCCAGCTGCAGCGCGGCGTAGCCCCAGGTGTGCAGCAGCGGAGCGGCGATCAGCACCGGCTCGGCGGCCCGCAGCGGGATGGTCGAGAGGATCGCCGCCGCGGGGGCGAGGCTGCGCGGCGGCGGCCGACGGGCCCCCTTCGGGGTGCCGGTGGTGCCGGAGGTCAGGACGATCGTGCGGCCCACCCGGGGGCGCCGCGGCAGTGCACCGGTGCCGTCGAGCTGTGTCAGGTCGTGGACGACCGGGCAGTCGGCGGGGAGCCCGGCCAGCGCCGCGTCGAACTCCGGGTCGGCGACGACGGTGTGCAGCTCCAGCTCGGCCGCGACCTCCTTGAGCTGTCCCGCCGAGAGTCCCGTGTTGAGCAGCACCACGTCGGCGCCCAGCTTGCCGACCGCCACCTGGGCCTCGATCGCTCCGCGGTGGTTGCGGCACAGCACCCCGACGCGCACGCCCGGGCCGACGCCCGCGTCGGCGAAGCCCCGCGCCATCGCGTCGGTGCGCCGGTGCAGTTCGCCGAAGGTGACCGCGCCCTCCTCGTCGATGACCGCGATGCGGTCGGGGTGGCGGGCGGCGCCCACCACGTACGCGGCCGCGATCGTGAACCGGTAGCGCAGTAGGCCGAGGCCCATCCCGAACAGCCGGTCGGGGCGCTCGATCCGGACCACCCCGGAGCGTCTCAGGGCGACGATCGCCCGGCCCGAACCGGCCACCTGTTCGGCGCCCGCCCGCATCGACCCCAGTACCCGCGTGAACACATCGATCACCGGCCCAGTCTGGCAGCGCCGGGGCCTGCCCCGCAGTCCGCCGTCAGGCCGACGCAGCTCGTGAAGACCTGTCCAAAGGGGACGATCCGGATGGGGTGCAGAAGGCGGTTCACCGGACGAACCTCCTCCTCCGGGCGATCAGTGCGTGGGCCGGGTGAGGTCGTAGACCGTCTGGCCGCCGATCGTGCTGTAGAAGAAGTTGTCCTGCACCCACGTCGCGATCGGGGACCGCTCGCCACCGAACCCGCCCGCGAAGAAGTAGTGCACCTGGCCTGCGGCGACGTAGCGCTGGAACTGTTCGAGGGTGGGAGCGGGGTCGGAGCCGTAGAACCCGCCGATGGCCATCACGGTCGTGCCGCTCGCCAGCGCGAGCTGGGAGCTGACCTGGGACCCGATGGAGGCGGCCGACCACTCGGTACCGGCGTGCTGCAGGAGGGAGACCAGCTCCGGGTCGGTCCCCTGCGCGGGCCCTCCGACCATCGCGGCGATCCCCAGGGGGAGGGCATCCGGGCGCTTGTGCAGCTGGTCGAGGAAGTAGGCCGCGATACCGCTGGGAGGTCCCGCTGCCGGGAGGCTCCCGGTGTGCGGGGTCGCCGCGGTGTCCACGGCGTAGGCGGCGGGCGCGACGAGTACCGACAGCGCCACGACCGTCGCCGTGACGGTCCAGCGGCGCCGTCCGGAGACGGGCACCAGCAGCGCGAGCACGGCGAGGACGCCCAGTGCGGCCACGACCCAGCGCAGCCACGGCAGGAACTCCGGGGACCGGTCGAGCAGCACCACCGCCCACGCCGCCGTCCCGGCCACGACCAGCGCGAGCGCGAGACGTCCCGCCCACGAGCCGCGGCGGCGCCACAGCTCGTATCCACCGATCCCGACCAGCGCCGCGATCCCCGGGGCGAGCGCCACCGTGTAGTAGGAGTGGAAGATCCCCTCGGCCAGGCTGAAGACCAGGGCCGACACGACCGTCCAGGTGCCCCACAGCACGAGGGAGGCGCGGGTGCGGTCGATGCGCGGCGCCCGCCGCGTCAGCCAGAGCCCGATCACCAGCAGGGCCAGCGCGGCCGGGAGCAGCCACGACACCTGCGCGCCGACATCGGTGCCGAACATGCGGGCGAGCCCGGCCCCGCCGCCGAAGCCGCCTCCGCCGGGGGCGCCGTGGGCGCCGTGGGCCATGTCGGCACCGGGAGGCATGCCACCACCGGCTCCGTGGGCCATCCGGTCCCGGACGGCATCGCCTGCACCGGGCGCCCGCCCGGTACCACTCCGGTGCCCGCCAGGGTCCCCGGAGCCACCGAAGATCCGGCCGAGGCCGTTGTAGCCGAGCGCGAGCTCGAGCACGCTGTTGGTCTGCGAGCCGCCGATGTACGGGCGGTCGGCCGCAGGCCACAGCTCGACGGTCGCCACCCACCAGCCGGCCGCCACCACGAGCGCGACCCCCGCCGCGAGGAGCTGCCTGATCCGGTGCCAGAAGCCGGTGGGCGCCGCCACGAGGTAGGCCAGCGCCAGTGCCGGGACCACGACGAGGGCCTGGCCCATCTTCGCCAGGAACGCGAAGCCGACGAGCGCGCCGGCCAGCACCAGCCACCGGGTGCCGGCGACCTCGACCGCGCGGACGGTGGCGTACGCCGCGGCCACGATCAGCAGCACGAGGAGCGCGTCGGGGTTGTTGAACCGGAACATCAGAGCCGCGACGGGGGTCAGCGCCATCGCCGCGCCCGCGAGCAGCCCGGCCCGATGCCCGGACACCCGGCGTACCGCGGCGTAGATCAGGGCCACCGTCGCGACGCCCATGAGCGCCTCCGGCACCAGCATGCTCCAGGAGGAGAACCCGAAGATCCGGCCGGAGAGTGCCATCACCCAGAGCGCGGCAGGCGGCTTGTCGACCGTGATGATGTTGCCCGCGTCGAAGGAGGCGAAGAAGAACGCCTTCCAGCTGCGCGTCATCGACTCGACGGCCGCCGCGTAGAAGCTGTTGGCGAAGCCGGACGCGCCCAGGTCCCACAGGTAGAGCACCGCGGTGGCGGCGAGCAGCACGCCCAGCGCGAGCCGCTCGTGCCGTCTCTTGGGCGGCACTGACGCGACGGGCGCCGGATCGGCGGGGGCCAGGGTGGTGGTCATGTCCGGATCTCCTCGACGGTGGGGGTTGCCGGGCGGCGCGAACGGAAGATCCACGAGCGGAACGCGACGAAACGCAGGATCGTCGCCGCCCCGTTCGCGGCGACGAGCACGATCAGCTCGGTGGTGTGGCTCGCCCCCGGCGCCCAGTGCGCCAGCGCGGCCAGCGCGGCGGTGGTGAGCACGAGCCCCAGTCCGAACACGATCAGGCCCTGGAGCTGATGGGTGGCCCCCGCGCCGCTGCGGACTCCGAACGTCAGCCTGCGGTTGGCCGCGGTGTTGGCGACGGCGGTGACGACCAGGGCCACGAGGTTGGCGCCGAACGCGCCGAGCGGGTCGCGCAGCAGCGCGTAGAGGACCAGGTAGGCCAGGGTGCTGACCACGCCGATCGCCGCGAAGCGGACGAGCTGGCCCGGCAGTCCCCTCGGCACGCCTGCGACCTCCGGGCCGGAGAGTGCTCCCCGGCCGAGCTGCCCGCGCAGCTCCTGCACGGGCAGCCGCCCGGTGGCGAGCGCCCGGCCGAGCCGGACCACGCCCCTGAGGTCGGCGAGCGCCGTCGCGACGATGTCGACCCGGCTGTCCGGGTCGTCGACCCAGTCGACGGGCACCTCGTGGATGCGCAGTCCGCTGCGCTCCGCGAGCACGAGCAGCTCCGTGTCGAAGAACCAGCCCGTGTCCTCCACCAGCGGCAGCAGCCGTTGCGCGACGTCGGCCCTGATCGCCTTGAAGCCGCACTGGGCGTCGGAGAACCGCGTGGCCAGCGCGCCGTGCAGGAGCAGGTTGTAGGCGCGGGAGATGAGCTCCCGCTTGGCGCCGCGCACCACCCGGGAGCCGCGCCCGAGCCGGGTGCCGATCGCGAGGTCGGAGTGCCCGGAGATCAGCGGCGCCACCAACGGGAGCAGGGCCGCCAGGTCGGTGGAGAGGTCGACGTCGCAGTAGGCGAGCACCTGCGCGTCGGACGCCGTCCAGGCGGCGTGCAGCGCCCGGCCGCGGCCCTTCTGCGCCATCGTCAGCGCCGTCACGCCGGGCAGCTGCGCGGCGAGCTCGGCGGCGATGCGCGGGGTCGCGTCGGTGCTGGCGTTGTCGGCGATCGTGATCCGGAACTGGTAGGGGAACTGCTCGGTGAGGTGGGTGTGCAGCCGGTGGACCGACGGCGCCAGGTCGGCCTCCTCGTTGAACACCGGCACGACCACGTCGAGCACGGGAGAAGCCTGCGGTCCCCCGGGAACGGGGTGCGGCGCACTGTCGACGCTCATGGTCTCGACCGTCGGGGGAGGCGCTGTCCCGGCCTTGTGGCGCTGATGTGGAACAGCTGTGTGTCCGGTCGACCCCGGAGTGACGGTGCTCATGGCGCCACCGGTGCCGTGAGGTCGAAGAGCGTCGTGCCGTCGACGGTGGTCGAGGGGAAGGTGGCCGCCACCCAGGTGGCGATCCGCCCGGCCTGGTCACTGCCCCCGCTCGTGGTGTCGTCCGACCCGCGGCCGCCGATGAACCAGTGCACCTGCCCCTGCGCCACGAGCTGCTGGAAGCGTTCGAGCGTGGGAGAGGGGTCCGTGCCGTTGAATCCGCCGACCGCCATCACGGGCGAGCCGGTCGCGAGCTGGTAGCCGGCGGCGCTGTTGGAGCCGACGGCGGCGGCCACCCACGTGTGGGCGGCGGCGTCGCGCTGCAGGAGCGTCACGACGTCGGCCGGCGGTGTCGGCGACCCCACCAGGGACGCCAGGCCGGCGAACCCGCCGAACCCGCTGCCGGGCGGCGCGTCCCGGTGCGGTCGGGCCCGGTGGGCCGGGCCGGCGGGTGCGGCACCCGGGCCGGTACCGAACCGGCCCGCCTCGGCCCCGAACCCCGGGAACTGCCCGGGTCGGCCGAACGCAGCCGGCCACCTGCCGCCGAAGCCGCGCAGACCGGTGCCCACCGGCCCCGCCGAGGGAATGGCGCCGGTGTGCGGGACGGCCGCCGTGATCAGCGAGTACGCCGCCGGCCCGGCGAGCGAGGCCAGCACGGCCACGGCCGCGACGCACGTCGTGAGCGCTCGCGGCAGCCGCGGCACGGCGAGCAGGCCCACCGCGCCGACCGCACCTGCCGCCAGCACCACGGGCGCCAGCCACGGCTGCCACTGCGGGGTCCGCTGCAGCAGCACGAACGCCCACGCCGCCGTCAGCGCCACGACCGCGGCCAGCGTCACCCGCGGTGCGACCGTGGCCCGCGCCCGCCACAGCACCGTTGCCCCGATCCCCACGAGCGCAGCGATGGCCGGCGCGAGCGCGACCAGGTAGTAGGGATGGAAGATCCCGGCCATCAGGCTGAACACGGCGCCGGTGACGATCAGCCACCCGCCCCAGACCACGGCCGCCGCCCTGAGCCGGTCGGTGCGCGGGGCCGCGCGGGTCCGCCAGAGCAGCACGACGAGCAGCACCAGCGCCGCAGGCAGCAGCCACGACGCCTGCCCGCCGAGCTCGCCGTCGAACAGCCGGGTCAGGCCGGTCTCACCCCAGCCGCCCGTCCGGCCGCCCGCACCGCCGCCGACGCTGCCGACCTCGTCGCCCGTCAGCCGCCCGAAGCCGTTGTAGCCCAGCACGAGCTCCAGCACGCTGTTGTGCTGCGAACCGCCGATGTAGGGCCGCGACCCGGCAGGCCACAGCTCGACGGCCAGCACCCACCAACCGGCTGTGACCACCAGTGCGACGGTGGCGAGCCCGAGGTCCCGCAGCCGGCGCCCGACCCCGACCGGGGCGGCCAGCAGCCACACCGCGGTGAGGGCGGGCAGCACGAGGAACGCCTGCAGCATCTTGGTGAGGAAGCCGAGCCCGACCAGTGCCCCCGCCAGCACCAGCCAGCGCGTCCGGCCGCCCTCGACCGCCCGGAGCGTCGCGTACGCCGCCCCGATGAGCAGGAGGGTGAGCAGCGCGTCGGGGTTGTTGAACCGGAACATCAGCACGGCCACCGGGGTGAGCGCGAGCGTCGCACCGGCCAGCAGCCCGGCTGCGGTCCCGGCGGTGCGCCGCACCGTGGCGTGGAGCAGCCCGACCGAGGCCACCCCCATCAGCGCCTGCGGGACGAGGACGCTCCAGCTGCTCAGCCCGAAGATCCGTACGGACAGCCCGCTCACCCACAGCGCCGCGGGCGTCTTGTCGACCGTGATCGAGTTGGCGGCGTCCGACGAGCCGAAGAACCACGCCTTCCAGCTCACGCCACCGGCCTGCGCCGCCGCGGCGTAGAACGAGTTGGCCCAGCCCGACGCGGACAGCCCCCAGAGGTAGAGCACTGCGGTAGCGGCGAGCAGCACGGACAGCGCCGCCCACCGGGCTCCGGACGCGGGACGCGACGGGGGAGGTGCGGTGCGCGGCGGGTCGACCGCGGTCGGAAGCGTCGTGGTCACATGGGCCGAGGGTGGTGCCCCGGGCTGTGCCGTCCCGGTGCGGAACCTGTGGGGCGGCTGTGACTGAGCGGCCGCGGTCACCGTTCGGACCAGCGACGATCTGCCGTCCGCCCGGCACGGGCGGTCCGCCGGTCAGCGTCCGCGCGGCAGTGGTACCGGCGCGGGTACGGGGCCGGGGTGCACCACGCGCAGCGGCGTCGTCCGGGCGGGCGGGACGCTGGGGAGGTGCACGGTGAACGCGGTGCGGCCCGGGACGCTCGACACCGACACCGATCCGCCGTGTGCCGCCACCACCGCGTGGACGATCGCGAGCCCCAGCCCGCTGCTGCCGTTCGCCCGTGACCTCGACGAGGAGCCGCGCGCGAACCGCTCGAACACGTGGGGCAGCAGTTCGGGCGGGATGCCCGGCCCGTCGTCCACCACGTCCAGCCGGGCGCCGTCGGCCTCCAGGGCGAGTGCGACGGTCACGGCCGTGCCGGGCGGCGTGTGGGCACGGGCGTTGGCCAGCAGGTTGGCCAGCACCTGGGCCAGCCGCGAGGCGTCCCCGGGCACCGTCACCGGCTCCTCGGGGAGCGCGAGCTGCCACCGGTGGCCGGGACCGGCGGCGTGAGCGTCGCTCACCGCGTCGACGACGAGCCGGGTGAGGTCGACCTCGCGGCGCTCGAGCGGGCGACCGGCGTCGAGCCGGGCGAGCAGGAGGAGGTCCTCGACGAGCGTGGTCATCCGCTCGGACTGCGCGGAGATCCGCACCAGTGCGTACTCCGCGTCGGCCGGCAGCTCGCCCCGCCTGCTCAGCTCGGCGTATCCGCGGATCGCGGCCAGCGGGGTCCGCAGCTCGTGGCTGGCGTCGGCGACGAACTGGCGCAGCCGCGTCTCGCTGTCCTGGCGGGCCTCCAGCGCCGCGCCGACGTGGTCGAGCATGTGGTTGAGGGCCGCGCCGACCTGACCCACCTCGGTGCGCGGGTCGGCGGCAGGCACCCGCTCGACCAGCGAGACCTCGCCCCGGTCCAGCGGGAGCGTGCTCACCCGCCGCGCCGTGGCCGCCACCCGTTCCAGCGGCCGCAGCTCGCGCCGCACCAGCACGGCCCCGGCGAGGCCCGCCCCCAGCAGCGTCACCGCCGCGACGATCAGCTCGGTCGTCACGAGCCGCGCCACGGTGTCCTGCACCTGGCGCTCGGACAGGCCCGTGATGATCACGTTGCCGTCCGGGCCCGGCAGCGCCTCGAGCCGGTAGACGCCCAGCGAGCCCAGGTCGGCGCTCACCGGCGGGTGGTCCACGACGACGGTGGTCAGGTCGGGGAACTCCATCGGGGACACCGGCTGCACCGCCCCGTCACGCGTGTACACCCACGCCGAGACGACCTGGCCGTGGCGCAGTACGGCGCTGAGACTGTCGGGCGGCCGCAGGCCGGGCCGGTCCCCGAGGTTGGGCAGGGGCAGCGGGTTGCCCGCGGAGTCGACGCGGGCGAGCACCCTGCTCGACACCCGCAGGTCCCCGTCGAGCCTGCCGATGAGGAAGCCGCGCAGCGTGAGGACGGTGACCAGCGCGACCACGGCCGTCGCAACGGCGAGGAGCAGCAGCAGCGTCGCGACGAGTCGCGTCCGCAGCGAGCGGCTCCTCACCCCCCGGCCGCCGGTTTGAGCACATAGCCCGCGCCGCGCACGGTGTGGATCATGGGCGGACGCCCGGCGTCGATCTTCTTCCGCAGGTAGGACACGTAGAGCTCGACCACGTTGGACTGGCCGCCGAAGTCGTAGTTCCACACGCGGTCCAGTATCTGCCCCTTGGACAGCACGCGCTTGGGGTTACGCATGAGGTAGCGCAGCAGCTCGAACTCCGTGGCGGTGAGCTCGACGGGCGCGTCGCCCCGGCGCACCTCGTGGCTGTCCTCGTCCAGCACGAGGTCGCCCACCACGAGCTCGGAGCCCTGCCGGGCCGCGGCCATCCCGGAGCGGCGCAGCAGCCCGCGCAGCCGGGCCACCAGCTCCTCCAGGCTGAACGGCTTGGTGACGTAGTCGTCGCCACCCGCGGTGAGCCCGGCGATCCGGTCCTCGACGGCGTCCTTGGCCGTCAGGAACAGCACCGGCACGTCCGGGGTCTCCGCGCGCATCCGGCGCAGCACCTCCAGGCCGTCGAAGTCGGGCAGCATCACGTCGAGGACGACGGCGTCGGGCCGGAACTCGCGCGCGCCCCGGACGGCCGAGCTCCCGTCGGCGGCGGTGCGGACGTCCCAGCCCTCGTAGCGCAGGGCCATCGACAGCAGGTCGGAGAGTGAGGCCTCGTCATCGACGACCAGGATCCGGATCGCGCTGCCGTCGGCCCGCCGCAACGCCGTGGCCTGGTCCCTCATCGTCGACATGCTAGCCAGCGTCGCGCGCGGGACTGTGGCGCCGATGGGCGAAACCTGTGTGCCCGCTGTGGAACCGGAACGGCCGTCGCGTCGTCCAAGTGCGCATCGATCACGTGCGATCGACCGTACCCGAGGAGGGCGAGATGGACGCGTTCGACGGCTGGCCTGCCGACGCCACCACGTTCCTGGCCGAGATCACCGCCGACAACAGCCGGGAGTTCTGGGTGGCGCAGCGCCACCGGCACGCCGCCGCGGTGCACGCCCCGATGAAGGCGCTCGCCGGGGAGCTCGAACCCGAGTTCGGGCCGGTCCGCGTGTTGCGCCCGGTGGTCAACCGCCGGTTCCGGCCGGACGCCCCGCCGTACCGCACCGACACCGGTGGGGTGGCCACCAGCGCAGGGGGCTGCGCGCTCGCCGTCGTGTTGTCGGCCACGGCACTGTCGGTGACGGCGGGGCACTGGTCGTTCGACGCGAGCCAGCTCCGGCGCTACCGCACCGCGGTGCACGGCACGGCGGGGGAGGAGCTCGCCGGGCTGCTCGCCGGCGTCGGCGAGGGTGCGCTCGACCCCGGCCGTCCCCTGGTCGGTGCGCCGCGCGGCGTCCGGGCCGACCACCCGCGGATCGTCCTGCTGCGCCGGCGCGGGCTGCAGCTCACCCGGTCGCGGCCGGCCGGCCCCTGGCTCGCCACCCGCGAACCGCTGGCGTGGGTGCGGGCGCAGTGGCACGCGGCGGCCCCGGTGGTCGCCTGGCTCGACGAGCACGTCGGTGCGGCCGAGCGCGTCGAGCCGCAGCCCCGGCCCGTGCAGCCGGCCCCGGCGTGACCGCCCGGCTCACGAGAGCGCCGGTGGCGGTCAGGGCGTCAGCGGGCGCGCCAGTAGCCCGTGGCGTACACCCGGCGGCGGTCGAGGCCGCGGTCGTCGAGCAGGTGCTTGCGCAGGTCGCGCACGCAGGCCGACTCGCCGGAGAGCCACGCCTGCCCGGCGCCTGCCGGGAACGTCGCGGCCCGCACGGCCTCGGTCAGCGGGGTGCCCGGCTCCCGGTCGCCGCGGTGCACCCACCGCACGTCGGCCGTGCCGGGCAGATCCTGCTCCTCGACTGCGTCGGCCACCTCGAGGAACGCGAGTGCGGGCACGCCGGGGGGCAGGGCGTCGAGCACCGTGGCCACGGCGGGCAGTGCCGTCTCGTCGCCGATGACCACGTGGAACTCGGCGGCCGGGTCGGGCTCGAACCGGCCGCCCGGCTCCGAGACACCCACCCACGAGCCCGGCCGCGCGTCCCGGGCCCACGCCGCCGCCGGCCCGTGCCCTTCGTGGAGCACGAAGTCCACGTCGAGCTCGCCCGAGCGGGGGTCGAAGCGCCGCACGGTGTACGTGCGGATCGCGGGGCGGGGCTCGCCGGTGGGCCACAGCGGACCACCCGAGGTGGCCCGGGGCACCGCGGGCCGGTCCTGCCCGGGCAC
The DNA here is from genome assembly GCF_050948425.1 of Pseudonocardia xinjiangensis. Lineage (NCBI taxonomy): Bacteria > Bacillati > Actinomycetota > Actinomycetes > Pseudonocardiales > Pseudonocardiaceae > Pseudonocardia > Pseudonocardia xinjiangensis. Next base: position 1,622,586 of record NZ_CP192009.1, read on the forward strand.
GGGGAAGAACATCTTGATCCGGCGGTCGGGCCCCTCGCCGCCGAAGCCGGCCAGCTCCTCGCCGCCGAGCGTCACGCGGACCATCCGGGGGGTGATCCGCTCGCTGCGCCGCACCTGCAGCAGCCGGGGTGCCGTCGTCGTCATCGTGACGATTGTGCCGCTGCGCCGCCCAGGGCAGCGAGGCCCGTCCAGACGAGGTCCATCAGGTACTCCGTGGCCTGTTCGCTGGTCACGCTCCGCGCGTTGCCGCGCCACAGGGCGAGCCGTTCGCACGCGCCGACGATCACCTGTGCCCATCCGGTCAGCCGCTGCGGGTCGGCGTCGGGCGCCTGGGCGGCGAGCAGGGCGGCGATGAAGTCGGTCTGCTGCGCGCGGATGCCCTCCAGGGCATCGCCCGCCACCGTCGACTCCGAGTACAGGAACGTCCAGGCCGGCTCGCGCTGCTCCAGGTACGCGAAGAAGGCCAGCGTCCCGCGCCGGAGCATCTCCTCGGGGCCGTCCGCCGACGCCGCGGCCGTGGTGGTCACCTCGAGCAGCTCGGCGCGGGCGCGCGCGATGCAGGCGAGGAGCAACCCCTCCTTGGACCCGAAGTGGGCGTAGAGCACCGGCTTCGTCACGCCCACCCGCTCGGCCACCATGTCCATGGAGGCGGCCTGGTAGCCGCGCTCGCCGAACACCGCGACGGCCGCGTCCAGGATCTGCCGCTCGCGGTCGGCGCGGCTCACCCGGCGGCGAGGTGTCCTGGGCTCCACGCGGCCAACCTACCGCAGGTAGGAAGGAACCTACCGGCGGTAACCTACTCGTGGTAACTTCCGGGGAGCCGTCGATCGGAGGAACAGGATGAGCGCGCCGACCGCTGACATCACCGTGGACATCGCGATCGTCGGCAGCGGTTTCGCCGGCCTCGGTGCCGCCGTCCGGCTCGCGCAGGCCGGCCGCAACGACTTCGTCGTCCTGGAGAAGGCCGACTCGGTCGGGGGGACGTGGCGCGACAACACGTATCCGGGCTGCACGTGCGACGTGCAGTCGGCCCTGTACTCGTTCTCGTTCGCGCCCAACCCCGACTGGACCCACCGCTTCGCCCGGCAGCCGGAGATACGCGCGTACCTGGAGGACGTCGCCGACCGCTACGACCTGCGCTCCCGCATCCGGTTCGGAGCCCGGGTCACGTCGGCCGAATGGACCGGAAAGCGCTGGACCCTGCGGATCGCCGACGGCTCCACCGTCAGCGCACGCGCGGTCATCTGGGCCCCCGGGGGGCTGCGCGAGATGTCGGTCCCGGACATCGAGGGGCTCGCGGAGTTCCGGGGCACCACGTTCCACTCCGCGCACTGGAACCATGACCACGACCTGCGCGGGCGCCGGGTCGCGGTGATCGGCACGGGCGCGAGCGCGATCCAGTTCGTCCCGGCGATCCAGCCCGACGTCGAACACCTCACGCTCTTCCAGCGCACCGCTCCGTGGGTGGTGCCCAAGCCCGACGGCGAGGTCTCGCCCCGGCTGCGTCGGCTCTACCGGGCCGTACCGCTCCTGCAGAAGCTCAAGCGCGCCACGGTCTACGCGCGCGGTGAGGCCGTGGTGGCCTTCTTCCTCCGCACGAGCCGCACGAAGATCCCGGAGAAGGTGGCGCGGGCCTACATCGACCGGGCGTTCGCCGACCGGCCCGATCTCCGGGCGAAGGTCACGCCCGACTTCGCGTTCGGCTGCAAGCGTGTCCTGCTCTCCGACGACTACTACCCGGCGCTCAAGCAACCGAACGTCGACGTGGTCACGGAGAAGATCGTCCGCGTCACGGAGTCCGGCGTGGTGACGGCCGACGGCGTCGAGCACGAGGTCGACACGATCATCTTCGGCACGGGTTTCAAGATCGCGGCGAGCTTCCTCGACTCGATGGCGGTCACCGGTCGCGACGGCGTGAGCCTGAGCGAGGTGTGGCGCGACGGCGTCGAGGGCTTCCTCGGCACCACGGTCGCCGGGTTCCCCAACTTCTTCGTGATGACCGGTCCCAACACCGCGATCGGGCACACGTCGCTGGTCGTGATGATCGAGGCCCAGCTGAACTACATCCTGGACGCGTTGCGGCTGCTCGACCGCACCGGCGCGACGGCCCTGGACACCCGCCGCGACCGGCAGGACGCCTACAACGCCGCCACGCAGCGGAAGTTCGCCGGCACGGTGTGGACGGCCGGTGGGTGCCAGAGCTGGTACCTCGACGAGGACGGCCGCAACCGCACCATCTGGCCGAACTTCACGTTCGTGTTCCGGCGCCGCACCCGCAAGGTCCGCCCGGCCGACCACGAACTGCTGGTGTGAGAGTGGATGCCGCGGGCCACCGTCAGGGTTTGAGGACGACCTTCTCGCAGTTGTCCTGCTTGTTCTTGAAGATCTCGAAACCGTGTTCCGCCTCGTCCAGCGCCAAGGTGTGGGTGATGATCCGGGTCGGATCGATCTCTTCGCGCTCGATGCGCTGCAGCAGCGGCTTCATGTAGCGCTGCACGTGACACTGCCCGGTCCGCAGGGTCAGCGACCGGTTCATCCACGCGCCGGCGGGGAACTTGTCGAGCAGACCGCCGTACACACCGATCACCGAGACCACGCCGCCGCTGCGGCACGACAGGATCGCCTGGCGCAGCGCGTGCGGGCGGTCGGTCTCCGACCGTACGGCCTGCTTGACCCGGTCGTACGCGGCGATATGCGCGCTGCCGTGGTAACAGACCTTCCGATTGACCGGAGGAGCATCCCGGGTAGACCGAGGGATGAACGCCTGGACCGAGGAACTCCGGTGCGGTGATTGTGCCCGGCCACCGGTGATGAGCTCATGACCCCCGACGAACCGCACCGCCCGGAGATCGTCGTCGGGCTGGTGGCGACCCCTCCGGACCACCCGGCCCAGGTTGCCGCGCGGCTCACCGCCGAACTGGCCGACCGGCTCGCCGAGCGGGTGAGCGCCGACGTGCGATGGACCGCCCGGCAAGGCTGGGGTGACGTGGCGCCGCGCCGCGACGGCGGCGCTGAGGCGCTGCTGGACGATCTTGCCCGCCGGCGCGCCGACGAGAGCTGGGACGTCGCGGTCTGCCTGACCGACCTGCCGCTGCACGCCGACCGGATGCCGCTGGTCGCGCAGACCTCCGCCCAGCGCCGAGTCGCGATGGTGTCTCTGCCCGCGCTGGGACTGCGCCAGCTGCAAGCCGTCCGCACGGTCGTCCCTGATCTTGTGGGCCGGCTGCTCACCGACTCTTCCGACCAGCGGGTGCCCCCGGCCGGTGGGGAACCGGCCGGGTTGACGAGCCGGGTCCCCGCCATCGGCGGGATGGTCGGCGAGGGCGACGCCGGGGAACTGCGCTACGTCGCTTCGCGGCTGATCGGCCGGGTGCGGCTGCTGATCGGAATGGTCCGCGCAAACCGCCCGGGACGCGCACTGCTGGGCCTGTCCAAGCTGCTGGTTGGCGTGCTCGGCACGGCCGCGTTCTCGCTCACCACCTCCACCATCTGGCAGGTGGGCGATGCGCTCGGTGGACTCCGCCTCACCGTGATCATGCTGCTCGGGTTGACCGCGCTGGTGGCGTGGCTGATCGTCGCGCACGATCTGTGGGAGAAACCGGACCGGGAGACACCGGCCGAGCTGGCCCGGATGTTCAACGTGGGCACGATCCTCACCCTCACCCTGGCCACGGCGGTGTCCTACGTGGTGCTGTTCGCCGGGACGCTGCTCGCCGCGGCGCTGCTGATCGACACATCCGTACTGGAACAGACTCTGCGGCGGCCGGTCGATGTCACCGACTACCTGACACTCACCTGGATCATCAGCTCGCTGGCCACCGTCGGGGGAGCGATCGGCTCCGGGCTGGAGGACGAGGAGACGGTGCGGGCCGCTGCCTACGGATACCACCCCGAACCCGGTGGCTGGCAGGACGAAAAGACCGGTGACCCGGCCGCAGGTCAGGCATCCCCGAGCCACGATCGGGCCGCCGGCTGAGCTGGTCGTCGGCACTCTTCGACGGCGACCTTGCAGACCATCTTCGCCCGGTACCACGTCGAGGGACCCGACCGGGTTCTCGTGGCAGCGCCCGCCCGGGCGGGACGGCCGTCGAAGGCCGTCGGCGACCGCTCTACGGTGGGAATCGTGGTCGATGCCGCCGTCTATGCCATCCCCATGACCGCCCGGTTCCGCGGCATCACCGTGCGGGAGGGGATGCTGCTGCGGGGCCCTGCCGGGTGGGGCGAGTTCTGCCCCTTCACCGAGTACGACGACGCGGAGTCGGCCCCGTGGCTGGCCGCCGCCGTGGAGGCCGCAGAGGAGGGCTGGCCGGAGCCCGTCCGCGACCGGGTGCCGGTGAACTGCATCGTCCCGGCTGTCGGGCCGGAGCGCGCGCAGGAGATCGTGCGGGCGTCGGGCTGCTCCACGGCGAAGGTCAAGGTGGCCGACGCGCCCGGCTCGCTGCCGGACGACCTCGAACGCGTGGCGGCGGTCCGGGACGCCCTCGGCCCCCACGGCGCGGTGCGGGTGGACGCCAACGCGCTCTGGGACGTCGACGACGCGGTCACCGCGATCCGGGCACTGGAGCGCGCGGCAGGCGGGCTGCAGTACGTCGAGCAGCCGTGCCGCACGGTCGAGGAGCTCGCGGCGGTGCGGCGCCGGGTCGACGTGCCGATCGCGGCCGACGAGTCGATCCGCCGGGCCGAGGACCCGCTGCGGGTGGCCGTCGCGGGTGCGGCCGACATCGCCGTGCTCAAGTGCGCCCCGCTCGGCGGGGTCCGCCGCGCGCTGGCCGTCGCCGAGGCGTGCGGGCTGCCGTGCGTGGTGTCGTCCGCGCTGCAGACCAGCGTGGGGCTGGCGGGGGAGCTGGCGCTGGCGGGAGCGCTGCCCGACCTGGACTTCGCGTGCGGGTTCGGCACCGGCGCCCTGCTGGCCACCGACGTGGTCGCCGACCCCCTCCTGCCCCGCGACGGCTGGCTCCCCGTGCTGCGCCAGGCACCCGAACCGGTGCTCCGCGATGCTGTGACCGCCGACCCCGAGCGCACGCGCTGGTGGCAGGACCGGTTGGCGCGGGTGACGGCCGCGGTGCACTGACCCCGGACCCGCGAGCGGGAAACGGGCGACTCGCGCGTCCGGAACGGGCGACTCGCGCGTCCGGAACGGGCGACTCGCGCGACCGGAACGGGCGACTCGCGGGCGGGAGGTCCGGACTCTTCCGCGAGTCGCCCCGAAACCGTGCGCGAGTCGGCCCGAAACCGTGCGCGAGTCGCCCGGATTCGGTGCGCGAGTCGCCCTCTCCGGTGGGTGACCCGGTACTCGCGCCGGCAGGGGCGGGGCCAATACGGTTCGGGGCGTGTCGGTACTGGTGGTCGGAGCGGGGCTGGCGGGCGTGGCGTGCGCCGTGGAGCTCACCGCGGCGGGGGTGCCGGTGCAGGTGCTGGAGCGCGCCGCGTCCGTCGGGGGCCGGATGGCCAGCAGGACGGTCCACGGGCGGCCCGTCGACATCGGTGCGGCCTACTTCACCGTCCGGGACCCGGAGTTCGCCGAGGTCGTGGCCCGCTGGCGGACGGCGGGCCTGGCCCGGCCGTGGACGTCCGAGCTCGCGGTGCTCGGCGACGGCACCCGCGGCCGGTCGCCGGGGCCGGTCCGCTGGGCGGCGCCCCACGGGCTGGCGAGCCTCGTCGCGGAGCTGGCATCCGGACTGACCGTCGAGCTGGAGCACGAGATCCACCACGTGGGCCCCGGGCCCGTGGTGGACGGCAGACCCGCCGACGTGGTCGTGCTCGCGATGCCCGACCCGCAGGCGCTGCGCCTGCTCGACCCGGCCTCGCCTGCCGTCCCCGAACTGGCCGGCCGGGAGTGGCGGCCGGTGATCACCGTCGTCGCGGGTTGGCCGTCGCGGGAGTGGCCGGAGATGCCCGCGGCGTTCGTCAACGACCACCCCGTCCTGTCGCTGATCGCCGACGACGGGGACCGCAGGGGTGACGGCGCGGCGGTGCTCGTGGCCCATACCACCGCCGATGCCGCCCGGCGGCACGAGAGAGACCCCGCCGGTGCCGTCGGGCCGGTCGTCGGGGCCGTCCGGGACCTGCTCGACGTGCCCACCGCACCGTCCTGGACCGCCGTGCACCGCTGGGACCACGCCGCGCCCGCCGCCGCCCGGGACCAGCCCTTCCACCTCGGTGACGACGGCATCGCCGTGGCAGGCGACTCCTGGGGCAGCTCGCGGGTGGAGACGGCGTGGCGGTCCGGGACGTTGCTGGGCCGGGCGGTGGCCGCCCGGCTCGGTGCGGCCCAGCCCCGCTGAGTCGCGGCAGGAGGAGCGGATCAGCCGGTCGACTGACTAGCGTCACCTCATGGCCGTTACCTCCGACGCGTCCGCCCCGCCCGATCCCGTCGTCGCCGAACTGCTCGCGGCGCTTCCCGCCGACCGCGTGCTCCTGGATCCCGACGTGATGGCCACCTACCAGCACGACGAGGCGGAGTGGGCGGAGTTCGGGCGGGCCGCCGCGGTGGTCCGCCCGCGCAGCACCGAGGAGGTCGCCGCGGTGGTGGCCGCGTGCGCCCGGCACGCCCGCCCGCTCGTACCCCGCGGTGCGGGCACGGGCCTGTCCGGTGGCGCCAACGCGGTGGACGGGTGCGTCGTGCTGTCCACGGAGCGGATGCGCGAGATCGTCGAGATCAACGCGGCGGAGCGGCTCGCGGTGGTGCAGCCGGGGGTCGTGAACGACGACCTGCGCGCGGCCGTCGCCGAGCACGGCCTGTGGTACCCGCCCGACCCCGCGAGCTCCCCGTGGTCGACGGTCGGCGGCAACGTCGCCACCAACGCGGGCGGCTTGTGCTGCGTGAAGTACGGGGTGACGCGCGACTACGTGCTCGCGCTGGAACTCGTCACGGCGGCGGGCGAGGTGGTGCGCGTCGGCCGCCGCACCGCGAAGGGGGTGGCCGGGTACGACCTGGCCGGGCTGATGGTCGGATCCGAGGGCACCCTCGGCGTGATCACCGAGGTCACCGTGAAGCTGCGGCCGCTGCGCACGAGCCCGCGGCGCACGGTCGTCGGGTTCTTCGACACCCTCGCCGCGGCGGGCGACGCCGTCTCCCGGGTCACCGCGCGCGGCGTGCAGCCCGCGGCGTTCGAGCTGATCGACCGGGTCTGCCTGCATGCGGTCAACGCGTGGAAGCACGCCGGCCTCCCGGAGACCGCCGCGGCGCTGTTGCTCGCCCAGACCGACCTCCCCGATCCGGCGGGACAGCAGGAGGCCGAGGCCATCCACGCCGAGTTCGTGGCGGCGGGGGCGAGTGACGCGATGCTGTCCACCGACGAGGTGGAGGCCGACGCGCTGTTCGAGGCCCGCAGGCTCGCCTACCCCGCGATGGAGCAGCTCGGTGGGGCGATCCTCACCGAGGACGTCTGCCTCCCGCGGGGCGAGCTCGCCGAGATGCTCGCCCGCATCGAGCAGATCGCAGCCCGCCACGACACGCCGATCGCAACCGTGGCGCACGCGGGCGACGGCAACCTGCACCCCATGTTGCTCACCAGGCACGGCGACGAGGCCGGGAAGGCACGGGCGCAGGCGGCGTTCGAGGACATCCTGGACGCCGCGCTGGAGCTCGGTGGCACCGTCACCGGTGAGCACGGGGTCGGCCTGCTGAAGCTGTCCGGGATGCGGCGCGAGCTCGGCCCGGAGGTCGTCGCGATGCAGCGGGCGATCAAGGCCGCCCTCGACCCGCAGGGAATTCTCAATCCGGGCAAGGTGGTCGGGTGACCCGTCTCCTTCCCCACCTTCACGACCCGCAGGACCGTCCCGCGTTGCGCTTCGGCGCCGGGGACTCGAGCCTCGCGCTGAGCTACCCGGAGCTGGCCGCCGCCGCAGGTGCCCTCGCCGGTTCCCTGGCCGGCCGCGGACGGGTGGCCGTGCACGCCACGCCGACCCTGCACACCGCGGTCGGGGTCACCGCGGCGCTGCTGGCCGGCGTCACCGCCGTGCCGCTGAACCCGAAGCTGGGGGAGCGGGAGCTCGGGCACGTGCTCGCCGACTCCGCGCCCGAGCTCGTGCTGACCGCGCCCGGCGCCCGGCTACCCGGCCCGCTCGCGGCACTTCCCCGGCTCGACGTCGACCTGGCCGGCTCCGGGGCGGTGCCTGCCGGGGAGCCGCCTGCGAGCGCCCCCGCCCTCGTGATCTACACCTCGGGCACGACCGGTCCGCCCAAGGGAGCGGTGCTGTCCCGCGGCGCCGTCGCGTACAACCTCGACGCGCTGGCCGACGCGTGGGCGTGGACCGCCGAGGACCTGCTGGTGCACGCGCTGCCGCTGTTCCACGTGCACGGCCTGGTGCTCGGGGTGATCGGGCCGCTGCGCCGGGGTGGCAGCCTGCACCACATCGGCACGCTGGATGCGCCCACCCTGGCCCGGGCGGGCGCCACGATGGTCTTCGGGGTGCCGACCCAGTACCACCGGCTGGCCGACCAGCTCGAGACCGACCCGGACGCCGCTGCCGCGGTCGGCCGGGCGCGGCTGCTGGTGTCCGGCTCGGCGGCGCTCACCGCCGTCGACCACGCCCGGTTGCGCCGCGCCACCGGGCTCGCGGTGCGCGAACGGTACGGGCTCACCGAGACGCTGATCCTCACCGCCGCCCGCGCGGAGGACGAGCCGGAGCCCGCCACCGTCGGGCGGCCGCTGCGGGGCACCGAGGTGCGTCTCGCGCCCCTGGCCGGGGAGCAGGCCGACGGGCTGGGCTCCGTCGAGGTGCGCGGGCCGGGGCTCTTCGACGGCTACCTCAACCGGCCCGACGCCACGGCCGCCGCGCACACGGCGGACGGCTGGTTCGTCACCGGCGACATCGGGCGCTGGACGGAGAGCGGCGTTCTGGCGCTCGTGGGACGCAGCGCCACCGACCTGATCAAGTCGGGCGGCTACAAGATCGGCGCGGGGGAGATCGAGAACGCGCTGCTCGAGCACGCGGGCGTCGCCGAGGCGGCCGTCGTCGGAATGCCCGACGACGACCTGGGAGAGCGGATCGTGGCGTTCGTCGTGCCGGCCGGGGTGGCGCCTGCCGAGCGGGAGCTGGTCGACCACGTCGCCGCTTTGCTCGCTCCCCACAAAAGGCCCCGGGAGGTACGGTTCTGCGAGGCGCTGCCCCGTAATGACATGGGCAAGGTGATGAAGGCCCGGCTCCCGCGGGACTGAGGCGCCGGTTGGTGCGGTCGAGTGATCCTGGCCGCAGACGGCTCTACGGACCGATTGACGAAACGTCACTGGGGGCACCCGATCGAATGACGGACACGACGACGCGCACCTGGAACCGCACCTACCGCGGACCCGCAGGCACGGGAGCTCCCCGCCTCGCGGCACTGCTCGGCGTCCATCGGGACGAGGCCACGCCGCAGCAGGTGCTCGAGACGGAGCGGTTCGACACCGACGACCATCGCCTCAGTGCGGCCGACATCCGGCTCACCCTGCACCGCGGGGGGGAGGAGCAGGACCAGTGGCACCTCGACCTGCCGGACGGCGACGAGGCCGAGCAGCTGCGTGTCCCGCTGGCACCCGACGCCGGGGCCACCCCCGAGGTGCCGGCCGAGCTTCAGGAGCTGATCCGTGGGGTCGTCCGTGACCGCGCGGTCCGGCCCGCCGGCCGGATCCGTCGCGTACGCACGGAGACCCGTCTGCACGGCGACGCCGACCGGCTGCTCGCCGTGGTCGTGCACGACGACGTCACGCTCGCCACCCTGGGCCGGGCCACCGAGGTCGAGGCCTGGACCGAGGTGGAGCTGCACCGGGCGGAGGCCGACAACGCGCTCATCACCGAGCTCGAGAACCGGTTCGCCGAGAGCGGGCTCCGCCCCGCCGCACCTGCTGCTGAGGAGGAGCTCGAACGCCTGCTCCGTCCGGCACCCAAGGTCCGCAAACGGCGCAGTGGTCCGCGCGGCTCGGCCGGAGCGGTGTTGCTGGACTACCTCGCCGCCCAGGCCGACCGGCTGGCCGCCGAGGAGCTCCGGGTGCGCCGCGGCGGCCCCGACTCCGTCCACCAGCTGCGCGTCGCGTCCCGCCGCATGCGCAGCGCACTGCAGGCCTACCGCCCGCTGCTCGACCGCAGGCGCACCGACCCGATCGTCGACGGCCTCCGGGAGCTGGGCCAGGAGCTCGCCCCGGCCCGGGACGCCGAGGTGCTGCACGAGCGGATCTCCGACGGGCTCGCCGGGCTCCCGCCCGAGCTGCTGCTCGGGCCGGCGCAGGCGCAGATGACCAGGCACTTCGCCCGCGTCGAGGCCGAGGCCACGGCCGCGGTGCTCACCGCACTGGACGGCGAGCGCTACGCCACGCTGCGCACGGCGATCGACGCGCTGCTGGAGCGGCCTCCGCTGACGAAGCGTGCCGCCCGGCCCGCCCGCAAGGAGCTGCCCGCGCTGGTGGCGCGCACCGCCAAACGGCTGGAGGACGCGGTCGGCATCGCCACCGACCCCGCGGCGCCTGCCGACCACCGCGACGCCGCGGTGCACACCGCCCGCAAGGCGGGCAAGCGGCTCCGGTATGCCACGGAGGTGGCCGAGTCGGTGGCCGGGAAGGACGCCAAGCGGTTCGCGAAGTCGCTGAAGGGCTTCCAGTCGGCGCTCGGTGAGCACCAGGACACCGTGGTCGCCCGCGAGGCACTGCGTGAGCTGGGCTCCCTGGCCCACCCGGCCGGGGAGAACGGCTTCAGCTTCGGACTGCTGTACGGGCGCGACGCCGCCCGCGCCGAGCAGATCGAGCGCGAGCTCCCGGAGTTGTGGGCGACGGCCTGGTCGCGCCGCAACCGCCGCTGGCTCCGCTGACGTCCCACTCGCCTGCACCGGACGGGCGACTCGCGCGTCCGAAACGGGCGACTCGCGCGTCCGAAACGGGCGACTCGCGCGCGCGAAACGGGCGACTCGCGCGTCCGGAACGGGCGACTCGCGCGTCCGGAACGGGCGACTCGCGCGTCCGAAACGGGCGACTCGCGGGCTGGCCGTTCCGGTGCTCCGCGAGTCGCCCCTTCCCACCCCGCGAGTCGCCCCGTTTCCGTCCGCGAGTCGCCCCTTCCGTTCCGCGAGTCGTCCTGAATCCGGGCACGAGTTGCCCCGGGATCCGTGCGTGACGGGGGACGGGGGATCGCCATCGTGCGACCATCGCCGCTGTGAGCGAACCCCGGGACGCCGTGGCCGACCTGCGACGGATCGCCTTTCTGCTCGAACGCGCACACGAGTCCACCTACCGCGTGCGGGCGTTCCGCACCGCGGCGGCGGTGCTGGGTGGGCGGGACTCCGACGAGATCGCCGGCCTCGTCCGGTCCGGCGAGCTGGTGCGGCTCAAGGGCGTGGGTGAGGTGACCGCCCGCTGCGTCACGGAGTCGGTGGCCGGGGAGGAGCCGGTGTACCTGCGGAGGCTGGAGGCGACGGAGGGCACGCCGCTCGACGAGGCCGCCGCGGCGCTGCGGTCGGCCATCCGCGGCGACTGCCACAGCCACACCGACGCCTCCGACGGCGGCTCCCCGTTGCGGGAGATGGTGCTGACGGCGCAGGAGCTGGGCCACGACTACCTGGTGATCACCGATCACTCGCCCCGGCTCACCGTGGCCAACGGGTTGTCGGCCGAGCGCCTGCGCGCCCAGCTCGCCCAGGTCGCGGAGCTCAACGTCGAGCTCGGCGACGGGTTCCGCGTGCTCACGGGGATCGAGGTCGACATCAACGAGGACGGCTCGCTCGACCAGGACGAGGAACTGCTCGCCGAGCTGGATGTCGTCGTCGCGTCGGTGCACTCGAAGCTGCGGATGCCCCGGATCGAGATGACCGAGCGGATGCTCACGGCGATCGCGAACCCGCTCGTCGACGTGCTCGGGCACTGCACGGGCCGGATGGTCACGGGCAGCCGCAAGCGGCCGGAGTCGGAGTTCGACGCAGGCGAGGTGTTCGCCGCCTGCGCGGAGTACGGCGTCGCGGTGGAGGTGAACTCGCGACCCGAGCGGCTCGACCCGCCGAAGCGGCTGCTGCGGCTGGCCGTCGAGGCGGGCTGCTCGTTCACCATCGACACCGACGCCCACGCGCCGGGGCAGCTCGACTGGCTGGGCAACGGGTGCGAGCGCGCGGCCGCCTGCGGGGTGGCGCCGGACCGGGTGCTGAACACCTGGACCGCCCAGCGGCTGCTGGAGCGCACCCGTTGATCCGGCCACCCGGCAGCGGATCCGGCCCTCTGGTGTGACGTAAATCCGACCCGACCGAGTGGTCGCCCTGTGCACCGGGACGACTACCGGGGAGGATGATCGTCTACATCATCAGGGGAGGGGTGGCAGGCCGCCACCGGCGACCGATAGGTTTTCCGCCCCGGTCCGATGACCCTGATGGCGAATGTGGACGACGTCGGAGAGGCTGGCACGGGACAGCACGACCACCCACCCGGAGCGCGCGCTCCGGGTCGGCAACCCCGGGTAGGGCCGGGGACCACGAGCCGTGGGCGGCGGGGGGCGAAAGGATCTGGGGCCGTCACCCGCCGCCCACGTACCACGAGTCACACCTGCCGGGCGAGCAGATCGTCGGCGGAGGGCGGGTCGGCGCCGCGGCGGGAACAGGTGATCGCCGCGGCGGTGACGGCCTCGTCGAGCAGGGTGTCGAGCGTGTCGGCGGCCATCGCCCGGAGCTCGGCGCGCGCCGGTGCGCCGAGCAGCCCGCGTCGGTGCAGCCCCGCGAGCAGGGCTGCGGAGAACGTGTCGCCCGCCCCCACCGTGTCGATGACGTCGACCGTGAGGCCCGGGCGTCGCGACCGCACGCCGGACGCGGTGCCGGCGAGCGCACCCCCGGCGCCGAGGGTGACGGTGACGAGGGCGGGTCCGCGGCCCAGCCAGTCCTCCAGCACGGCCTCCGGAGTCGAACCGGGCACGAGCCACTCGAGATCCTCGGAGCTGACCTTGACCATGTCGGCCACGGCGAGCAGCTCGTGGGCGCCGGCGAGCACGTCGCCGGGATCACCCATGAGCAGCGGACGGCAGTTCGGGTCGTAGCTGATCGTGGCGGTGACCGCGGAGCGGGTGAGCAGCTCGCGCAGGACGCGGGCGCCGGGCGGGGTGGTGAGGGCGAGCGACCCGGAGTGCAGCGCGACGACGGGCCCGTCGAGGGCGCCGGCGAGCTCGTCGGGCGTCCACTGCCAGTCGGCCGTGCCCGCGATGCGGAAGTCGTAGCTCGGCACGCCGTCGGCGTCGACGGCGACCATCGCGAGCGACGTCTGCTCCTGCGCGCGCACCGCGTGGTCGAGCTCCACCCCGTTGGCGGTGAGGTGCTCGCGGACGCGGCGGCCGAGCATGTCGTCGGCGATGCGGGCCAGCAGCCGGGACGGCACGCCCAGCCGGGACAGGGCCACGGCGACGTTGGCGGGGCTCCCGCCCGGCGCGGGCTCGAAGTAGTCGCCGACGGGCGCCGGGACGAGGTCGACGAGCGCCTCGCCCGCCACGGCGACGATGCCGGACTCGCTGGGTGGACTGATGACGGCTCCCCTCGTCGGGGCGGACCCGTGCCCGCCGCCGATCATGCTGACGGGTGGACGACGCTTCGCGCCACTGCGCTGCCCAGCCCGGTGATCAGCCCGGCGGTGCCGGGGCGGTGGAGGCGCGCACCACGAGCTCGGGGCGCAGCCGCTCGGACTCCGCCTGCTCACCCCGCAGCAGCCGGGTCAGCAGGTCGACCCCTCGACGGCCCACCTCGCGCATGGGGGAACGCACGGTGGTCAACGGCACCGGCAGCTCGGCCGCCAGCGGGGTGTCGTTGAAGCCGGCCACGGAGATGTCCGGGCCGGCTCGCAGGCCGCGGTCGCGCAGGGCGCCGAGCACGCCGATCGCGGCGAAGTCGTTCACCGCGAAGATCGCACTCGGCGGCGGACCGCAGGCCAGCAGCTGTTCGGCCGCCGCTCGGCCGCCCGGCGCGTCGAACCCGGACGCGACGATCCGCGGGGCGGGGATCTCGATGCCGGCATCGGCGTAGGCCGCGACGAAGCCGGCGGTGCGGTCGATCCCGGTACTCGCGTACGGCTCACCGGCGACGACGGCGACGTCCCGGTGCCCGATCGCGAGCAGGTGCTCGCCGACCATGCGGCCGCCGAGATGGTCGTCGCACGTCACCGACGGCAGGTCACCGGCGCGGCGGCTCACGAGGACGAAGGGCACGCCCCGTGCGGTGACCTCGGCGAGGAACCGCGCGTCGGCGTAGGCGTCCCCGAAGATCATCCCGTCCACGCGGCGGGCGAGCACCATCTCGGTGCGGCTGCGCTGGATCTCCGGATCGTCGTGGGTGTTGGTGACGAACGTGGACAGCCCGTGGTCGGCCGCGGCCTCCTCGATGCCCTCGTAGATCAGCGCGAGAACGATGTCGCTCAACCGCGGGACGAGTACGCCGATCAGGTTGCTGCGCCTGGTCCGCAGGCCCGTGGCGTGGGGGTTGGGCCGGTAGCCGAGCTCGTCGGCCAGCCGGCGAATCCGTTCGACGGTGGCCGGACCGGCCGCTCGTCCGCTTTCCCCGGACGTACCGTGCAGAACTCTCGAAACGGTCGATACATGTAATTCGAGTTGATCGGCGATCATCCGCAGCGTGATCGGGAATGATCTGTTCGCGCTCACCGATTGCACTGCCTTCCCTACCGCCGGTTTTCGCGACCGTAACAACGGATCATTGACATCCGCCGCCCGGGGCTGGAATGTTACCCGAACGTTTGGGTTGCGAACGGCTGTGCCGCCGTCCCCAGTAAAGCCGGAAGGACCGATTGATGCCCAAGGAAATCTTCGTCGCATTCGGGGTCGATGTCGACGCCGTGGCCGGGTGGCTCGGCTCCTACGGCGGGGAGGACTCGCCGTGCGACATCTCGCGCGGCATGTTCGCGGGCGAGGTGGGGGTGCCGCGGCTGCTGAAGCTGTTCGAGCGCAAGAACCTGCGCACGACCTTCTTCGTGCCCGGGCACTCGCTCGAGACGTTCCCCGACCAGACCAGGATGATCGTCGACGCCGGGCACGAGGTGGGGGCGCACGGCTACTCGCACGAGAACCCGATCGCCATGACGCGCGACCAGGAGAGCGCGATCCTGGACCGCAGCATCGAGCTCATCGAGAAGCTCGCCGGCAACCGCCCGACCGGCTACGTGGCGCCGTGGTGGGAGTTCTCCCCGGTCACCAACGAGCTGCTGCTCGAGCGGGGCGTCAAGTACGACCACTCGCTGATGCACAACGACTTCTCCCCGTACTACGTGCGGGTCGGCGACAGCTGGACGAAGATCGACTACTCGCGGCCGGCCGAGGAGTGGATGAAGCCACTGGTGCGCGGCGAGGAGACCGGCCTCGTCGAGATCCCCGCCAACTGGTACCTCGACGACCTGCCTCCGATGATGTTCGTCAAGGCGAGCGCCAACAGTCACGGGTTCGTCAACCCGCGCCAGCTCGAGGAGATCTGGCGTGACCAGTTCGACTGGGTCTACCGGGAGATGGACTACGCCACGTTCACGATCACCATCCACCCGGATGTCTCCGGGCGCCCGCAGACGCTGCTGATGTTGGAACGGCTGATCGAGCACATCAATGGACACGACGGCGTGCGCTGGGTCACGTTCGACGAGATCGCTGATGACTTCCTGAATCGTTTCCCGCGGTCCTGAGAGTCCGTTTCCCCCGTTATCCACCATTCTGAAGAGGGCACCGCCATGTCCGCTGTACCCGAGACGGGCGCCACTCGCGCGACCAGATCATTTCCGCGAGTAGGGGTTCGGGCCACCCGCAAGGCGACGATCATCGCCTTCTTCGCCTGGCTGTTCGCGGTCTTCGACTACATCATGTTCGGCACCTTGCTACCGCAGATCGCCGGCAGTTTCGGGTGGACCGACGCCACGGCGGCACTGGTCTCCACCCTCGTGTCCGTGGGCACCGCGGTCATCGCGCTGGCCGTGGGGCCGATCGTCGACCGCATCGGGCGCCGCAAGGGCATGATCCTCACCGTGTCGGGCACGGCGGTCGCGTCGGCTCTCTCGGCGGCGACGCCCGGCGCGGGCTACCTGATCGGGGTGCGGTCCCTCGGCGGTCTCGGGCTGTCGGAGCAGGCCGTCAACGCCACCTACCTCAACGAGCTCTACGCCGTCACCGACGACGAGGTGATCAAGCGGCGCCGTGGCCTGGTCTACAGCCTCGTGCAGGGCGGCTGGCCGCTCGGGGTGCTCCTGGCCTCGGCGTGGGTCGCCATCTTCCTGCCGCTGATCGGATGGCGGGGCTGCTTCCTGCTCGCGGTGTTCCCCGCGGCACTCATCGCCCTGATGCGCCGCGGCCTGCGCGAGAGCCCGCAGTTCGAGCTCGAGCTGAAGCTGCGCGCTCTGCGCAAGGAGGGCAAGACCGCCGAGGCGGCGGAGCTGGCGCGCTCCTACGGCGTCGACGACCAGCCCGCTGCCCCGCTGGCGGCGATCTTCCGGGGGCAGGCGCTGCGCAACACGCTCGTGCTCGGCTTCGCCTGGTTCATCAACTGGTTCGGCATCCAGCTGTTCAGCGTCCTGGGGACGAGCGTGCTGACCGAGGGCAAGCACGTCAGCTTCGAGAACTCGTTGGTGCTCCTCATCGTCGTCAACGCCGTCGGCTACCTCGGTTACATCGCGCACGGCTTCCTCGGCGACCGGCTGGGCCGCCGCAACGTGATCGCGTTCGGCTGGATCATCTCGGGGATCCTGTTCGCCCTCATGCTGACGGTCGCGAGCGGCACGGTCAGCGTGGTGGTGCTGTACTCACTCGGCATGTTCTTCCTGGTCGGCCCGTACGCCGCGATGCTCTTCTACATGGGCGAGTGCTACGACACGACATGCCGGGCCACGGGCACCGGCTTCCTCAACGCACTGTCCCAGCCCGGCGCGATCGTGGCCG
Source organism: Pseudonocardia xinjiangensis (assembly GCF_050948425.1). Classification (NCBI taxonomy): domain Bacteria; kingdom Bacillati; phylum Actinomycetota; class Actinomycetes; order Pseudonocardiales; family Pseudonocardiaceae; genus Pseudonocardia; species Pseudonocardia xinjiangensis. The sequence goes on from NZ_CP192009.1 coordinate 1,639,443, forward strand.
GGGCCATCGTCACGGGGATGCTCGCGAGCGGCTCCACCTGGGGTCACGCCGCGCTCCTGGTCGGCGCGGTCGGCACGTTCGTGTCCGGGTTCGTCATGTTCGGTGCCCGCAAGGCACCGCTGCTGCAGGGTTGATCGGAGGATCGATGTCCGAACCGGCACGAGTCGCGGTCATCACCGGCGCCGCGAGCGGGATCGGCCGGGCGCTGGCCGTGTCCTATGCGGAAGCCGGGGTGCGCACGGTGGTCGGCACCTTCCCCGGCGACCCGCACGACCCGCACGAGACCGCGAAGGCGGTGGCCGAGGCGGGCGGCGAGTGCGTGGTCCACGAGGTGGACGTGCGCGATCCGCGGCAGGTCGACGCCTTCGCCCAGCGCGCGGTGGACGAGTGGGGGCGGCTCGACATCGCGGTGGCCGCCGCCGGCGTGCTGCGCCGCGCGGCGCTGGCCGACCTCACCGACGACGCGTGGGACGACATGCTGTCGGTCGACCTCACGGGGGTGCTGCGCACGCTGCGGTCGGCCGCGGCGCGCATGGACGGCGGCGCGATGGTCGCCGTGTCGTCCATCGCGGGCGGCGTCTACGGCTGGGGCGACCACGCGCACTACGGGGCGGCCAAGGCCGGCGTGCTCGGGCTGTGCCGGAGCCTCGCGGTGGAGCTCGCACCGCGCGGGATTCGGGTCAACACGGTGATCCCCGGCTACGTGGTCACACCGCAGTCGCTGGACCCGGTGAACTCGCTGGGACCGGAAGGCCTGGAACGCGCCGGGCGGGACATCCCGCTGGGCCGCGCGGGCCGTCCCGACGAGGTGGCGGCGGTGATCCGGTTCCTGACCTCGGAGCAGGCGTCCTACGTGACCGGTCAGACCATGGTCGTCGACGGCGGGCTCACCGTCCGCATGCCCGCATGACGGGGGTGTCCGATGGCTGAGCCGCACGAGCGGGGCGTCCTGGCCGGCCGCACGTCGCTGGTCGTCGGTGGCGGCAGCGGGATCGGCCGGGCCATCGCGGAGGCGTTCGCCGCGGCCGGTGCGGACGTGGTGACCGCCGACCGGAAGAACGCGCAGGTGGTCATCGACGTCACCGACGAGGAGTCGGTGCGCACCGCGGTCGCCGAGGCGTCCGCCCGCCTGGGCCGGATCGACGTCCTGGTCAACTCCGCCGGCATCCTGACCGAGTCACCACTCGTCGAGATGGATCTCGCCACCTGGTCCGCGACGCTCGCGGTCGACCTCACCGGGGTCTTCCTCTGCTGCCGGCACGTGGTGCCCGGCATGGTGGAGCGCGGCTTCGGCCGCGTCATCAACATCGCGTCGCAGCTCGGCATCAAGGGTGGCCGCGACCTCACGCACTACTCCGCGGCCAAGGCGGGCGTCATCGGCCTGACGAAGTCCCTCGCCCTCGAGGTCGCCGGGCACGGGGTGCTCGTCAATGCCATCGCGCCGGGGCCCATCGAGACGCCGCTGGTGGAGGGCATCACCGAGGAGTGGAAGGCCGCGAAGCGCAAGGAGCTTCCGCTCGGCCGGTTCGGGCTCCCCGAGGAGGTCGCGCCCACGGCGGTACTGCTCGCGAGTGACCCTGGCGGCAACCTGTTCATCGGCCAGACGCTCGGGCCGAACTCCGGGGACGTGATGCCGTAGTGGCGCGGAGACACTGAATGTGCGGGGCGTGCGGGGACCGGACCGCGTCGGACTGGGCGAGGCCCTGGTTCTCCGACCTCGCGGCGCGGACCGCCGCGGTCACGGCGCTGCTGCGGCTGGTCACCCGGCCCGGGGTGCGGGCCGCCGCGCGCAGCGGCGGCTGGCTGGTCACCGGGCCGACCGGCGCGACGACGGCGTGCGGCGGCCTGAGCGCTCTCGTCGCCGCTGTGCGACCGTTCGGACCGGCCGTCCCGGAGTTCGACCCCGCCGCGTCCGGGCGCCTGGCCGTTCCCGAGCAGGACGGCCGCGAGGGGCTACGCCTGCGCGTGGATCCGGGCGCGCCGCGGACGGTCCTGCGCCCTGGCCTCACCGCGATGGTGGTGCCCGACGACGACGCCGCGCTCCGGGTGCTCGCCGCGCTCTCCACACCGCCGTGGTCGCTGCGGTACTACCTGCGCGAGCTGAGCGGTGTCGGTGCCCCGTGGGGGCGGCCCGGCTCCGTGCTCACCGGCACCGCGGTCGACGTCGTGGTCTGGCTGGAGTGGGCCAGGCAGGCGGGAGCCTTCGACGCCGGGACGGTCGCCGCGCGGTGCCTGCTCGACGACCGGCGGGAGCTCGACGTGGAGATCCGCGCCGGTCACGTCGTGCGCGCCCGCTGGGAGCCGGCGTCCCCGGCGAGCTGACCGGACTCAGCTCCGCACGACCCCCACGAGGTTGGACAGCACGCCGTCGTGGATCCGCTGCAGTCCCTTCGGCGCGAACGTCCGCTCGAAGAAGCCGCCGATCCCGCCCGCGCCGTTCCACGTGGTCTCCACCGCCACGACGCTGCGGTCGGCGCCTGCCGGCGTGACCGTCCACGTCGTGACCATGCTGGAGTTCGTGTCCCGCTCGACGATGCGGTCCTCCGCCGGGACGCCGACCTCGACCAGCTGGTCGCGCACCCGCTTCTTCGTGGCCTGCAGGGTCCAGTGCACCCGCGTGCCGGCTCCGGTGCCACCTGCCTCCACGCGGTAGTCGCGATAGTGCTCCGTGAGAATCGTCGGCCGCACCGTCTCGTAGTCCGCGAGCGCCGCCCGCACGCGCTCCGCCGGGGCCTCGATGGTGCGTGTCGACCGGGCCGTCACCTGTGCCATGGCCCCATCCTGCCCCGGCGCCGCGCTGCGGTCCGACCGGGATCAGGGTGTGGCGGGCGCCTTCTTGCCCTCCGGGGTGGCCGCGAACCACTTGCCGCCCACGCCCTGGCCCGTCGCGGTGCCCGGGGCGGTGTCGCCCGAGTAGCGGTAGAGCGCCCACCCGGCGAGCGTGAGCTGGCTCGTGCCGTCGGAGCGTTGCACCATGCCGATGAGCGACTGGTTCACGCCCTGCAGCGACAGCTTGCCCTCGGGGTCGACGATGATCGGCGGCCACTTCGCCGCGCACTCGCCCTCGCACGTCGCCGTCGGCGGCTTCGCCTTGTCCTGGTCGAACCGGTAGAGGGTGAAGCCCTCCGCGTCGGTGACGACCGGGCCGACCTCGGGCAGGACGCGCGCGGCCAGCACGGTGCCGCCGGTGGCCGCGCCGGCGCCGGAGGCACCACCCGCCTTGCCGGACGGGGACTGGGCGGGAGCCGACAGCGGGGAGGGGGACGAGCTGTAGCCGTATCCGTCATCGCCAGTGGTGATGCCCCCGCACGCGCTGAGCGCGAACGTGAGGGCGGCCAGTGCGGCGATCGGCAGGATCCGGGGTAGGCGCATGGGGGAGCTCCTCGATCAGGCGGCCGGTTCGGGGCCGGCCGTCTCCTCACACACGTATGTCCGTGGGGGTGGGTTCACCCCATTTCCGGGTGCCGGGCGACGGGTCGGTCAGCGGTCGGGCGGCTCCTCGCCTGGCGGTTCCTCGGATGGCGGCTCGTCGAGCTCCGCGCCGGAGACCTGCTTGCCGGCCTCCGTGACCTCTGCCGCCGGTACCTTCTCGAGGGACTCGTGCATGTGGGACGCCGTGGGCCGCGCCTCGACCACGGCGTGGCGCATGCCGTCGACGAGCCGGCCCACCGTGTCCCCGGCGTCCGACAGCTCGTCGAGCAGCCGGGCGAGATGCTCGGTGATGAGGCGCGCCAGGCGGTAGGCCTCCAGCGCGATGGCGGTGACCGCCACTGCCGTGGACGCGCCGGCGGTGACCGTCGCGGCGGCGAGCGCGGAGATCGCCTGGCGCACGGCCCAGGCGAGGAAGTCGGCGATGAGGTCCCGGACCAGGGCACGGACGGTCCCCACGGCCGCTCCCGAGCCGAGCACGACGGCGGCCACGTCGTCGGCCTGCCCGGCCACGTCGACGACCGATCGCGTGTACCGGTGCACCGCGTCGCGGTAGGCCTCGCCCGCCTGCCCGCTCCAGCCGGGCACCCCGGTGGCGGTCTGGTCGGCGGCGATGCTGCGCAGCTCCGCCGCGATGTTGCTCCACGTCCGGGCCTGGGCGATCACCTGCTGAGGGTCGCCCGCCAGCGCGTCGAGGGGCTCGCGCAGGAACCAGACGTGCTCGATGAGCCAGCCCGCTCCCGACGACAGGACCTCGTCGAACGGGTCGGTGACGGCTCCGAGCGTGTCGAGGCCCGCTCCGGCTGCGGCGAAGGCGATCGTCAGGCCGTCCGGTTGCTCCTGGGCCACCGCATCCCCGAGATCGGCCCAGCTCGACGCCAACCCGGTGCCCTCCAGGACGGGGATCTCCCCGTCGGGCTCCGCGACGAGCGTGGTGCTGCCCGGCGGGGTGGGCTCCGCGGGTGGCCCGGGCTCGCTCACCGTCCGCCTCCGAACCCGGCAGCGGTGCCGTGCTCGAGCTCCCGGTAGGCGGCGGCGCTGGCCCGCACCCCGTCGGCGATCGACCCGGCCTGCTCGGCCAGCGCGGCGACCACGACCGACCCGGCGCGCGCCGCCTCGCTCGCGGCGCCGGCGAAGACCTGGCCGATCACCCCATAGGCGGCCGGGTCGAGCGGCCGGGCGGCAGCAGCCACCGCCCGCATCCGCGCGGCCAGCGCGTCGACCTGCCCCGCGTGGGCGTGGAGCACCCCGTCGTCGACCTCGAACCCGCCGGTCATCGCTCGCCCTCGCTGCGCTGGGCCGGCAGGTAGGACCCCAGCATCCGCGTGGCTTCCGGGCCGATCAGCGGGGAGACGGCCGCGGCGGCGCGGCGAGCCGCCTCCGCCGTCGCCTCCTGGGCCGTGGCCACGACGGCTGCGGCGAGCTGCACGCGGGTCATGGTCTCGGTGCGCTCGGACAGCACCAGCCGGTGCAACGCGCCCGCCGGGTCGACCGTGACGGTGACCGCCCCGTCCCGGCTCGTCACGGTGGCCGACGCGTCCGCCAGTGCCTTCTGCGCATGTGCCGCCCGGGCTCCGAACTCCTGCAGCCGCTCCTGGTAGGAGGCCAGCCACTGTGCTCCGTCCATGGGGCGGACGGTACGGAGGGGAGCAGCGTCCCCGAGGCGATTCGGCAGAACTCGTCGAGATCAGGAGCCGGTCGCGCGCTGGACACGTTCCTCGCAGAGCCCGTGGGCTCTGCGAGGGACACAGCCGGCGCGCGTCGCCCCCTTACCGCGGTACGGGCTCCGGGACGGGTGCCATGCCGTGCAGGTGGTAGAGCTGGGCGTACCCGGGGCTGGTGGTGAGCAGTTCGGTGTGGGTGCCGGCCCCTGTGATGCGGCCGTCCTCGAGGTACAGGATCCGGTCGGCGTCGGTCACGGTCAGCAGGTTGTGCGAGATGATGATGGTGGTGCGCCCGGCCATGAGGCGGCGCAGTGGTACGAGGATGCGCTGGGTCGACTCGGCGTCGAGGCCGGTGGTGGGCTCGTCGAGCAGCAGCACCGGGCTGTCGCGGATCATCGCCCTGGCGATGGCGACCCGCTGGCGCTGCCCGCCCGAGAGCAGCCGCCCGCGTTGTCCGATGCGGGTGTCGTAGCCGTCGGGCAGCTGGTCGATGAAGGAGTTCGCGTCGGCAGCGGTCGCCGCCTTGATGAGCTCCTCCTCGGTGGCGCCGGGGCGGCCCCAGAGGATGTTGTCGCGGATGGTGCCGTCGAAGACGAGCGTCTCCTGCAGCACGGGTGTGATGTTGCGCCGGAGATCGGTCAGGGTCAGCTCCCGCAGATCGCGCCCGTCGAGGGTGATGGAGCCCGAGTCGGGGTCGAAGAAGCGCAGGAGCAGCTTCGCCAGTGTCGACTTGCCGGCCCCGCTCGCGCCGACCAGCGCGATCCGCTGCCCCGGTTCGACGACGAAGTCGATCCCGGACACGGCCGGGCGCGCCGCGTCCTCGTACCCGAACGAGAGGCCACGCACCTGCAGCGAACCGCGGGCCCGGGTCAGCGGCGCCGGGTCGTCGGGCTCGACGACGGTCGGGCTGAGGTCGAGGAGCTCGATGACCCGCTCGGCGCCGGCGCTGGCGGAGAACAGCCTGTTGGTCAGCTTCCCGAGTCCCTGGATCGGCCCGTAGAGCTGCGTCAGGTACGCCACGAAGGCCAGCACCCCGCCGAGGGTGATGTTGTTGTTGGCGAGCTCCCACACGGCGAACCCCACCACCAGCAGCACGCCGACCACCTCGAGCAGGTTGGTCAGGGGGGAGAACATGGCCTGCAGGCGCGTCGCCCGCATCTGCGCGCGATAGGCGGCGAGGTTCTCGGTGTCGAACCGGCTCTGCTCCTCGTCCCAGCGGTCGTAGGCGCGCACCAGCGCAGCGTTGCTGAAGCTCTCCTCGGCGACCGCTGTGATGGAACCGGACTTGCGCCGCTTCTCACCCGAGGCGATCTTGATCCGGCTGGAGAAGGACCGGGCGACGAGGATGAATCCCGGCGTGGCGACCAACGAGACCAACGCGAGGCGCCAGTCGAGATAGAACAGCGCGGCGACGAAGAACGCGAGCTCGAAGACGTAGGTCAGCCCCGCTCCGACGCCGGAGAGGATGAGCTGCTCGATCGCCGCGATGTCGCCGGTCAGCCGCGAGAGGATGTCGCCCAGCTCGTTGCGGTCGAAGAAGGTCGACGACTGCCGGTGCAGGTGGCCGAAGACCCGGCTCCGCAGGTTCAGGATGAACCTTCCGCCGACCCAGGCCGCCAGATACTCGTCGAAGAAGCCCACGATGCCGCCGACCACCGTCAGCACCAGGTAGGCGCCTGCGACCTTCGCGAAGAGATGGAAGTCGTGCGGTTGCAGCACGTCGTCGATCAGGATCTTGAGGAGATAGATCGTGGCGGCGCTCATCAACGGACCGACCACGATGAGCAACAGGCTGGTCCACACCCAGCCCCGATACGGGCGGGTGTCGGGCCAGAAACGACGGAAGATGCTGGTCAGGCTCACCGGCGGTGCCTCCGGCAGGAGGTCCGTGGCCACCAGTAGCCGTGTGACGGACAGGCGCGGCGCCGGCGCGTCGGGCGCCTGCGTGGTGTGGCGTGCGTTCATCATCTCAACCCAGGGCCGGCGGAATCAGGACCGGCGGCCGTGGTGATAGCCGCCGTGGTGGACTTGCCGTGGTGGTGGTCTCGCACGAGAAGAATTGCGCAGCACGCAGATATTGCCGACGGGGCGACAGGTGAGCCCCTGCGCGGCGGCGAACCGGAATTCGACTCGGGAGCACGACTGCTGCGGCGGGACTCTCCTCAATGGTTCGGAGTAGGCCGCCGATTCGTTCCGGGCGAAGAAAGTCGGCATCCGGAAACGTGGGCAGTCAGTCGGCGCGCGGCTCCGTCATTCCACCGGAGCGGCGCCGGACGCACGGGACGGTCGGTGTATCGATGGATCCTCACCGGCCCGGCGGATCGCGGGTCGTCGGTGGATCCCCTGGTACTGCCTCCGTGTGAGGCCTGGGTGGCCCCGTGCACAACGGGCGGGGCCACCCAGGCCGTCATTCAGTCGGTCACGCAGTCATTCAGTCGTCGTCGTCATCGTCGTCGTCGTTGTCGTCGTACCAGTAGCCGTCGTGCCACTTGTGGTCGTTGTCGTACCACCCGTCGTGCCACTTGCGCTTGCTGGCCCTGCCGATAACGAGCAGACCGATCCCGCGAGCCTTCATGTGCTAGCTCCTCCTGCGTTGTTTCCGAGCACCGTGTGGCGCTCTACTGCAGGGAACGTGACCCGCGGATGCGTGGATCAACAATTCTGTGGGCATCACCCGAATAGACCTGCGAGTTATCCCGCTCTTCGGGGGCACTTTGTTCGCCCGTTAGGCAAGGTGCACATTCGTGTCCTGCATGATATCGACCACCAAAGTGATATGACGGAACTGCCGACGCGCGTGGCGCCGCCGGTCACCGCGGGTCGAGCGCCAGCACGGTGGGCACGGGCTCCGTGGCGGGTTCGATCTCTGCCAGGGCCGGTGTCGTGCCCTGCAGGTGGTAGAGCCGGGCGTAGCCGGGGCTGGCCGAGAGGAGTTCGGTGTGGGTGCCGGCCGCGGCGATGCGGCCGTCCTCGAGGTACAGGATCCGGTCGGCGTCGGTCACGGTCAGCAGGTTGTGCGAGATGATGATGGTGGTGCGCCCGGCCATGAGCCTGCGCAGCGGCGCGAGGATGCGCTGGGTCGACTCGGCGTCGAGGCCGGTGGTGGGCTCGTCGAGCAGCAGCACGGGTGCGTCGCGGATCATCGCTCTGGCGATGGCGACCCGCTGGCGCTGGCCGCCCGAGAGCAGCCGGCCCCGTTGCCCGACGCGGGTGTCGTAGCCGTCGGGCAACTGCGTGATGAACGAGTGCGCGTCGGCCGCCGTCGCCGCCCGCACGAGCTCGTCCTCGGTGGCGCCGGGGCGACCCCACAGGATGTTGTCGCGGATGGTGCCGTCGAAGACGAGCGTCTCCTGCAGCACGGGGGCGATGTTGCGCCGGAGGTCGGCCAGTGCCAGCTCGCGCAGGTCGTGGCCGTCGAGGCTGATGGATCCGGTGTCGGGGTCGGAGAAGCGCAGGAGCAGCTTCGCCAGTGTCGACTTGCCTGCTCCGCTCGGACCGACCAGCGCGATCCGCTGCCCGGGCTCGACGGAGAAGTCGATCTCCGACAGCGCCGGGTGATCGGCGTCCTCGTAGCGGAACGAGAGGTTGTGCACCTGCAGCGCGCCGTAGGCCCGGGCCAGCGGCAGCGGGTCCGTGGGCTCGACGACGGCCGGGGTGAGGTCGAGCAGCTCGATCACGCGCTCGGCACCTGCGCTGGCGGAGAACAGCTCGTTGGCCAGGTCGCCGAGGGCCTGGATCGGCCCGTAGAGCTGGGTCAGGTAGGCCACGAAGGCCAGCACGCCGCCCAGGGTGACGTTGCCGTTGGCGAGCTCCCACACGGCGAACCCGACCACCAGCAGGACGCCGATCACCTCGAGCAGGTCGGTCAGCGGGGTGAACATGGCCTGCAGGCGGGTGGCCCGCATCTGCGCGCGGAAGCTGGCGAGGTTCTCCGTGTCGAACCGGGCCTGCTCCTCGTCCCAGCGGTCGTAGGCGCGCACCAGCGCGGCGTTGCTGAAGCTCTCCTCGGCGACCGAGGTGATGGAACCCGTCTTGCGCCGCTTCTCACCCGAGGCGACCTTGATCCGGCTGGAGAAGGACCGGGCGACGAAGAGGAACCCTGGTGCAGCGATCAACGCGGCCAGCGCGAGGCGCCAGTCCAGATAGAACAACGCGGCGACGAAGAACACGAGCTCGAAGACATAGCTCAGCCCCGACCCGACGCCGGAGAGGATCAGCTGCTCGATCGCCGCGATATCGCCGGTCAACCGGGAGAGGACGTCGCCCAGCTCGTTGCGGTCGAAGAATGTCGAGGACTGCCGGTGGAGGTGGCCGAAGATCCGGCTCCGTAGGTTCAGGATGAACCGTTCGCCGACCCAGGCCGCCAGATACTCGTCGAAGAAGGCCACGATGCCGCCGACGAGCGTCAGCCCGAGATAGGCGCCCGCCACCAGCGGGAAGAGGTGGAAGTCGTGGGGCTGGAGCACGTCGTCGATCAGGATCTTGAGGAGATAGATCGTGGCGGCGCTCAACAGCGGACCCACCGCGACGAGCACCAGGCCGAGCCACAGCCGGCCCCGGTAGGGCCGGGTCTCGGGCCAGAAGCGACGGAAGATGGTGCGAAGGCTGACCGGCGGAGCCTCCGGCAGGAGGTCGGTTGCCACCAGCAGCCGGGTGACGGACAGGCGCGGCGCCGGCGGTTCAGGCGCTTGCGTGGCGTGGCGTGGGTTCATCATCTGGGTCCGGGACCACCGGGTGGCCCCACCCGTCATGGGCGGGGCCACCCCGGTAGATCAGCGGTGGTAGCCGTGGTCGTGGTAGCCGTAGCCACGGCCCCGGTAGCTGTGGCGGCGGTAGCCGTAGCCGTGGCCCCGGTAGCCGTGGTCGCGGTAGCCACCGCGGCCGTACCTACGGCGGAAGTCGGCAATGAGCTTGATCTTTCCTGCACTCATGTGAGTACCCTTTCTCTCTTTCCGTTCAGAACGCCGTGTGGCGTTCTAACTGGAGAACATACCTGCGACCGGAGTTCATTCCGGGGGTGGCGCAGCAGTTTGTCGAAGTGACACTGTTCACGGTCTGCTTGTGTGTTCAATTATTAAAGAAGCGGTCGAGACTCTGTTTCGCGGAGCCGGTGGTTCCGCTTCGCCGGGTGGCTGCCGCTCAGTATTTGCATCTCGTCGTGTTTTGCAGTCGGCTGTGTGCTCGGCTGTCGGGGTGCCGAGTCTGCCGGGCGCGCCGCCGAGAATCGCCACATCGTCCGGCGCGGCCCCGTCGAGGCGGTTGCCGCAATCGGCGGAGGTGGCCCGGATGTAATCCCCAGCGCCCCGATCGGTCGCTTTCCGGCCTCGGACGTGACAATTCACGGAGTGCCGTGGCGACGACGACGGCGGAAGCGGTCGTGCAGTGCCGACCATCGGGCCCGGGACCGGTGGCAGGTGCCACGCCTGGCCCGGTGTAGCTACGCGTCGTGGTGGAGACAACGGACGACGCGGACGAACCTGCTGGTAGCGGCCCACTGTGGGCGGGGCCGGGAGGCGGCCCCGCCCGTAACGGGCGGGGCCGACCGGTCCGTCAGTAGTACTCCCAGTAACCGCGGTGGTAGTGGCGGTACCGGTCGTAGTACCCCCTGTGGTAGCGACGGCGACGCCTGGTGATCACGAGCTTCATCGTGACACTCCCTTCCGTTTAACTTCCGAACGCTGTGTTGCGTTCTAACTCTAGAACGTACCTGGAGCGCGAGTGGATCCGGATTTAGGCCAGTGTTACCCGAATGGACTAGCGCCTCTCATTGCTCGCGGGGTGCGCACAATACCCCGATCTTCCGGATCTGTCTGTGTGCCACGTATGAATCCGCTCAGTAAAGAGATCGTCGAGGGTTTCTCTCGATCGGGATATGTGTCCGGCGTTGACCAGGCATTTCTTGTCGGCCTCGGCGTGGCCCCTGCCGGAATCGGTCGGGGCAGCCCCGGAAGAATCCGTGACGAATCGCGCGCATCGATCGGATCGGGCCGACCGGATGATCAACCCGGAAGTCGCGTTCCGGGGTGGTGTCGATGTGGCCACCATCGCACCGTCCCGATCGGCCCCTCGGTGTGTCGCGGGGAAACGGCAGGGCGCAGACCGCCCGGCTCCCATGTCTTTCGCGCAATTCGTTCGAAACCGGTCCGAGGTGCCGAAGAGGCGGAGCGGGCTCATCGGTGATGATCAGGCGGGCACGCCGAGACCCGCAGCGGTCCGCCGGAGCGCGGCCCAGGTGTCGACGGGCAACGGCACGCCCTCCGCCAGCCGTGCCGCGCGGGTCCGGGCCTCCGGGTCGCCCGGAGCGAGCACCGGCAGGCTCGGGTCGACCGGGCGGGCGCCGAGAACCCAGTCGAGATACTCCCGGCCGATCCGCTCGAACTCGGCCTGCGTGCCGAAGTGGGCGGGGGAGAGGTAGACCGAGAGCATCCCGTTGGCGATGCCGCGCCGGTCGCCGTCCAGCGGTCCCGCACACCCGCCCCCGGTCAGGGCACCCGCGAGCAGCTCGCACATCAGGGCGAGGCCCGAGCCCTTGTGCTCGCCGAACGCGCGGATGGCGCCCGGGCCACCGCCGGGGCTGCGGAGGTCGGTGCTGGTGTACTCGCCGTACAGGACATGGGGGTCGCCGGAGCGTTGCCCGTCCGGGCCGATGAGGGCGTCCGGGGGCAGCGGCTTGCCGCCGTAGGAGGCCACCTGCACCTTGCCCTCGGCCACCAGCGACGTGGCGAAGTCCAGGACCACCGGGCGCTGCGGGAGCGGCAGCCCGATCGTGAACGGCGCCGTGGAGAAGCGGCGCTCGACCGCCCCGAACGGGGCCACCAGCGGCGAGCCCGCCACGTTGACGAAGTGGATCGAGATCAGCCCGGCCGCGATCGCGGTCTCCGCGTACGCGCCGACGCGTCCGATGTGCCCGGCGCCGCGCAGCGCCACGATGCAGGTGCCGTGGTCCCGGGCCCGCTCGATCCCCAGCTCCACGGCCTGCGACGCGACGGTCTGGCCGAAGCCGAGCTGCCCGTCGAGCACCACGAACGCGCCGCCGTCGGTCACCACCTGCACGTCGCGTCCGGGATGGACGTACCCGGAGCGCATCCAGTCGACGTAGATCGGTACGCGCACCACGCCATGGCTGTCGTGCCCGGTCAGGTTGGCGCCGACGAGCTCACGGGCGATGCGCCCGCCCTCCTCGTCGTCGCAGCCCGCCGCCACGAAGATGTCGCGCACCATCGATTCCAGCGCGCCCGCCGCCACCAGCTGCACCCGAGCGTCGTCCACCGTGTCTGCTTCATCGCCTGCCACGGCGACCAGGATGGCGGATCACCGCCCGGATCATCAGTCCTGCGGTTCGTCGGGCCACGCACCGAGGCAGAGCCGCGAGATGTCGTCCCACCGGCCGGCCCGCACCAGATCCGACGGCGTCAGCCAGCTGCCGCCGACGCAGGGGACGTTCGGCAGGGCCAGGTAGTCGCCCGAGTTGGAGGCGTCCACGCCCCCCGTGGGGCAGAAGCTGATCTCGGGCAGGGGCCCCGCGAGCGCCTTCAGATACCCCGGCCCACCAGCCGGGCCCGCCGGGAAGAACTTCATCTCGGTGATGCCGTGGCGCAGCAGGGCCAGCGCCTCGGTCGCCGTGGCCACCCCGGGCAGCACGGGCACGCGTTCGGCCAGCATCGCGGTGACCAGTGGCTCGGGGGAGCCGGGGGAGACCAGGAAGCGGGCGCCCGCAGCCACGGCCATGGCCGCCTGCTCGGGCCGGGTGATCGTGCCCGCCCCGACCACCATGTCGGGCACCTGCTCGGCCACCCTGGCGATCGACTCCAACGCCGTGGGCGTGCGCAGGGTGATCTCCATGACGGGGACGCTCCCGGCCAGCAGCGCCCGCGCGAGCGGGACGGCGGCCTCGGCGTCGTCGAGGACGACGACCGGGATCACCCGGCTGCAGGCCATCACCTCAGCTGCCGATGTCGACATGCGGTACCTCCTCGGGGTCGGTGGGCACGGTCGAACGGGTCATGCTGCTCCGGCGTGCGCGCGGACCTGCTGCAGGTCCGCGATGAGCCCGGTGCCACCCTGCCCGCCCACCGCGAGTGACGCCGCCGCGGTACCCAGCCGCACGGCGTCCTGCAGGTCGTCCCCGAGGGCGAGGCGGGCGGCGACGGTGCCGACGAAGACGTCGCCCGCCCCGGTCTGGTCGACCACGGCGGGGGCCGGGACGGCCGGGACCCACTGGTCGGGCGCACCCCTGCCGGGCGAGACGTGGACGCCCCGCTCCCCGCAGGTGACGGCGACCGCACCGGCGCCGAGCTCCCGCAGCATGGTGACGGCGGCAGCGGGGTCGCCGGTGCCGAGCAGGGCGGCGGTCTCGGCAGGGGCCGACGGGGTGAGCAGCGCGGCGAGCGGAGCGAGGTCGGTGAGCACGGCCGCTGCGGCGGCCGAGGTGGTGAGCCGGGGACGGAAGTTCGGGTCGTAGACGAACCGGCGGCCCAGCTTCGCCGCCGCGAGCACGGCGTCCCGGGCCGAGGTCGAGAGTGCCGCCGTGATCCCGCTCGCGAGCACCGCGCCCGCTGTGGCGAGCGTGTCGGCGTCGAGGTCACCCGGGGAGAGCCCGGCCCCCACCGAGCCCGCCCTGGCGTAGCTGAACTGCCGCTGACCGGACGGGTCGCTGTGCAGCAGGTAGACGCCCTGCTGGCCGCGGACCCGGCGCACCAGCGCGTCATCGACGCCGAGCGCGCGGATCCGGGCGACGACGGCGTCGCCGAGCTCACCGGTGGCGACGCGCGCGACGATCGCCACCCTGGCTCCGGCGGCGGCCGCCGCGGCGGCGGCGTTCACCACGTCGCCGGAGACGCCGAGGGTGGCCGGTACCCCGTGGCCGAACGGTTCGGTGGTGGCGACCTCGACGAGCGGCTCGCCCAGGAGGACCACGTCGTAGTGCGCGCTCACCAGTCGTGCACCGACCCGTCGAGGCGCCGGTTCACCGGCAGCTGCCGCGGGTCGTACGGGAAGCGGGCCGCCGCCTCCTCGTCGACCTCGACACCCAGACCTGGCGCGTCCCCGGGATGCATGTATCCGTCCTTGAAGCTGTAGGAGGTGCGGAACACCTCGCCTGCGGGTTCGCGGTGGCCCATGTACTCCTGGATCCCGAAGTTCGGTACCGACAGGTCGACGTGCAGTGCGGCGGCCATCGCCACCGGGGAGAGGTCGCCCGGCCCGTGGGAGCCGGTGCGCACCCCGTACAGGTCGGCGAGGGAGAAGATGCGGCGCAGGTGGGTGATGCCGCCGGCGTGGGTCACCGAGGTGCGGATGTAGTCGATCAGCCGCTCGGTGATCAGCTGCTGGCAGTCCCAGATCGAGTTGAACACCTCGCCGACGGCCAGCGGCGTGGTGGTGTGCTCCCGGATCACCCGGAACGCCGACTGGTCCTCTGCGGGGGTCGGGTCCTCGAGCCAGAACAGGCGGTGCGGTTCGAGGTCGCGGCCGAGCCGGCCCGCCTCGATGGGGGAGAGCCGGTGGTGCACGTCGTGCAGCAGGTGGAAGTCGAACCCGAAGCGCTCCCGGACGGCGCCGAGCATCTCGGGGGCGAAGCGCATGTAGGGCCCGGTGTCCCAGAGGTGCTCGGCGGGCAGCGACGACGAGGCGGGCTCGTAGAGCTTTCCGTCGGGGGCGGGGACGCCGTAGGTCCCCTCCAGCCCGGGCACCGCCGCCTGGGCCCGCACCGCGAGGTAGCCATCGTCGAGACGGCGCGCGACGTCGTCGAGCAGGGCGGGGACGTCGGAGCCGCTGGCGTGGCAGTAGACCAGCACGCCGTTGCGCGCCGCACCGCCGAGCAGCTGGTAGACCGGCAGCCCGGCCACCTTCCCCTTGATGTCCCACAGCGCCATGTCGACCGCGGCGATCGCGGTCATCGTCACCGGGCCGCGCCGCCAGTAGGCGCCCCGGTAGAGCAGCTGCCAGGTGTCCTCGATGCGGGCCGGGTCGCGGCCGACGAGCAGCGGGCACACGTGCTCGGTGAGGTAGGCCGCCACGGCGAGCTCGCGGCCGTTGAGGGTGGCGTCGCCCCAGCCGACGACGCCGTCGGAGGTGGTGATCTTCAGGGTCACGTAGTTGCGCCCCGGGCCCGAGACGAGCACGCGGGCGTCGGCGATCGTGGTCACGAGTCCTCCTTGTTGCCTCGGCCGGTCCAGTCGGCGTACTCGCGGCCTCCGAGCAGCCCCGGTGCGGTCTCCGGCATCCGGAGGAGCGCAACGATACTGATCATGGTCAACGCGGCGACGTAGACCGCGACCCAGGTGAACGCGCCGTCGGCCGCCACCAGCAGGGCCGCCGCCACGACCGTGAACGGGCCGCTGGCGATCATCGCCCCGAACTGCCAGACGATCGACACCCCGCTGTAGCGGGCCGAGGACGGGAACAGCTCGGGGAAGTAGGACGCCTGCGGCGCGTACGTCCCGCCGTGCCCGAGCGCGAGACCCGCCACCAGCAGCAGCGTGATGACGGCGACGTCGCCGGTGCGGACGGCGAGGAACGCGGGCACCACGAGCACGAGGTTGAGCACGGCGGCGCCGAGGAGGACCGGGCGCCTGCCCACCCGGTCGGTGAGCCTGCCGATGATCGGGATCAGGATCAGCTCGGCGATGATCGCGATGATCACCGCGTCCAGCACGATTGCCGTGTCGACGCCCTGGCTCTTGGCGTAGGTGACCAGGAAGATCGTGTAGAAGGGGAAGACGGCGGCCTCCACGAACTTGGTCAGCGTGCCGCCGATCACCTCGCCGCGGTTGTCCCGCACCAGCGTGGCGAGCGGGGATCTCACCGGCTGCCGCTCCTTGACCGCCCGGAACGCCGCCGACTCCGGCACGCGCAGGCGGATGTAGAGCCCGATCACCACCACCACGGCACTGAGCAGGAACGGCACGCGCCAGCCCCACGAGAGGAACTGCTCGTCGGTGAGCCGGGCGTCGAGCACGGCGAACAGCGCCGTCGGGATGAGGTAGGCCGCGGGGGAGCCGAGCTGCACGAAGCTGGTGACGAAGCCGCGGCGCTCCGGCGGGGCGGCCTCCGCGGTCAGCAGCACGGCCCCGCCCTGCTCGCCGCCGACGCCGAACCCCTGCACGAGGCGCACGATCACGAGGATGACCGCGGCCCAGATGCCGATCTCGTCGTAGGTGGGCATCAGGCCGACCGCGAACGTGCCGATGCCCGTCAGCAGCAGCGTGTAGACCAGCGTGCGCTTGCGGCCGACCCGGTCGCCGACCCAGCCCCAGAAGATCCCGCCGAACGGGCGGGCGAAGAAGCCGACGGCGTAGGTGGAGAACGCCGCGAGCGTCCCGACCAGCGGGTCGACCTCGGGGAAGAAGACCGTGTTGAAGACCAGCGCCGAGGCCGTGCCGTAGATGAAGAAGTCGTAGTACTCGGCGATCGTGCCGATCACGGACGCGGCGACCGTGCGGCGCAGCATCGCCGGGGTCGTGGCGGGCGCCCTGGCGTGGTCCCCGCCGGGCGCGGGATCGAGTTCGGTCGGCATCGACTCTCCTGTGGCAGCGGGCATTGTCATACGATCCACTGCCATACAAGCACTACCATACTGGCGGAGGCAACCGGTACGGTGACCCGGTGGGACGGGGGGAGCCAGGGCACCGGTCGGCACGCGTCGTCGTGTACGAGCAGCTGCGCCGCCGGATCGTCAGCGGCGAGCTGCCGCCCGGCGCCCCGCTCTCTGAGAACGACCTGGCCGCCGAGCTGTCCGTGTCGCGCACCCCGGTCCGCGAGAGCCTGATCCTGCTCGCCGACGAGGATCTCGTGCAGGTCTTCCCGCAGCTCGGCTCGTTCGTCTCCCGGGTCGACATCCGCCACGTCGCCGATGCGCAGTTCGTGCGGGAGGCGATCGAGATCGCCTCCCTCCGTGACGCCGCCGACCGCCTCGACGCGCCGGCCCTGGCCGCCCTGCGCGACGTGCTCGCCCGGCAGCGCGCCGCGGGCGACGACGTCGAGGAGTTCTTCCGGCTCGACGAGGAGTTCCACCAGATGCTGCTCGGCGTCGGCGGCCACGCCGGGGCGTGGCGGGCCGTCCAGTCGGCGAAGGTCCACCTCGACCGCGCCCGCCGCCTCGGGCTCCGCACGGTGAGCCCCGTCGCCCCCCTGGTCGCCCAGCACACGGCCGTGGTCGACGCCCTCGCCGCGGGCGACCCGGAGGCGGCCGAGACGGCGCTGCGGGAGCACCTGCGCGCGGTGTTCGACGACATCGAGCGGATCCGCGAGCGATCCCCCGAGCTGTTCACGAGCGAGGGGACGAGCCGCCCGGCGCGTCGCAACATCACCGTCTGGCGCTGACCCCGCCCCCACCCCCCACGAGTCGCCCGAAACCGGTGCGCGAGTCGCCCGGAACCGGTGCGCGAGTCGCCCGGTCGGCGGGCGGGTGGCGGCCCGCGGAGCGGGCGGGGCCGCGGGCAAGATCGCGACGAGATCTGCGGATCGGCCCTGTGGAGGGCGAACAGGTGGGTCTCGCAGCGATCAGTGGGTGGTCAGCGGGCCGCGGAGTGCTCGACCGCGACCCGGCGGGGCTCGGCGGGTGGGGCGGCGCACGAGCCCCGCACCACGAGCCGGGTGGGTAGTCGCACGTGCGTCCGGGGCAGGTCGCGGCCGGCCAGCAGCTCCACGAGCATCTCGATCGCGCGCTGGCCCATCAGCTGCAGCGGCTGCTCGATCGTGGTGAGCCCGGGCTCGGTCATCGCGCTCTCGGGGACGTTGTCGAAGCCGATGACCGACAGGTCGCCGGGTACCCGCAGGCCCAGCGCCACGGCGACGTCCATCGTCGTGATCGCGGAGACGTCGTTGGCGGCGAAGATCGCCGTGGGCCGGTCGGGCAGGGTCAGCAGGTGCCGGGCTGCGTCCTCGGACGCCGAGTCGTCGTAGCCGCCTGCCCGCACCAGGTCCGGGTCGGGGGTGATGCCGGCGGCCTGGAGTGCGCTGCGGTAGCCCTCCTCGCGCTGCGGGCCGGACTCGAGGTCGCGCGGTGGCCGCCTGAGCAGGCCGATGCGCCGGTGCCCCAGGCCCAGCAGGTGCTCGACGGCGAGCTGGGCGCCGCGGAAGTTGTCGGAGTCGACGGTGGGGACCTCCGAGCCGGTGTGGGGGTCGACGGCGACGACGGGGGTGGAGAACGGGGCGGTGTCCACCGTGGGCGTGACCATCACCGCGCCGTCGATCAGCGTGCCGGAGAGCCGGGACAGGTAGCGGTGCTCCCAGCCCATGCGCTCGGCGCCCTTCCCGCCCGCGGCGTAGACCACCAGCTCGTACCCGGTGCCCTTGATGGCGCGGGCCGCGCCCTTGAGCAGCTCGGCGCTGTAGGGCTCGATGTCCCACACGAGTACGCCGATGACGTTGGTGCGGTGGTTGCGCAGGCTGCGCGCGACCAGGCTCGACTCGTACCCGAGCTCGGCGATCACCGCGCGCACCCGGTCGACGGTGCTGGTGGCGACGCCGTAGCGGTCGTTGAGCACCTTGGAGACCGTCGAGACCGACACGCCGGCCCGGGCGGCGACATCGTGGATGGTCACGCGGCTGTAGCTCACGGGGGCAGACTGTAGCGCGTAGAAAACGTTATCGATAACGATTGACACGCTCCGCGACGCGTTGCAAGATCCCTGCAGTTCCAGTCCAGTGGGCTGAGATTCCACCTAGCGGAAAAGTTCGGCAGGGCACCGGTGCCAGTCGTCTGACGTCGGTGCCGCGCGATCACCGACGTGCCCCGGGTCCACCGTCGGGACCGGGGTCAGAGAGGCGGGCAGAGTGAAGGCATCGGTCAGGACGCGGAGGGCCGTGGCCGCGGTGGGAGTCGCCGTGGCGCTCGCCGGCGCAGCGGCCTGCGGCACCGCGGGGCCCCAGGCGAGCGGCGGGGGCGCCGCCTCGGCGTGGATCATCAGCGGGGTCACGGAGAAGGCGTTCGACAACTCCTTCGACGCCTGGGACTCCGCCCATCCCGACCAGAAGTTCGCCATCCAGTCGTTCGCGAACGACCCCTACAAGCAGAAGATCCGCACCGCCGTCGGGGCTGCCGACGCCCCCACCCTGATCTACGGGTGGGGCGGCGGGGTGCTGCGGTCCTACGTGCAGGCCGGCTCGGTGGACGACATCTCCGACCTCGCGGCCGACCCCGCGCTGAAGGGCCGCTTCCTGCCCTCGGTGGCGGCGGTCGGGCAGGTGGACGGCAAGACCTACGCCGTGCCCAACAACGGGGTGAAGCCCGTGATGTTCTATTACAACAAGGACCTGTTCGCGAAGATCGGCGCCCAGCCCCCCGCCACCTGGGGGGAGATGATGGCGCTGGTGCCGCGGTTCCAGGCCGCCGGCATCTCGCCGTTCGCCGTGGCCGGCCAGCCGAAGTGGCCGCTGCTGCCGTGGTTCACCTACCTCGTCGACCGCATCGGCGGCCCCGACGTGCTGAACGGGATCGTCGCGAACAAGCCGGACGGCTGGTCCGACCCCGCGGTGCTCCAGGCGAACCGGATGATCCAGGACCTGGTGAACAAGGACGGGTTCATCAAGGGCTTCGCGTCCGTCTCGACCGACAGCGGCGCCGACGTCGCGCTGCTCTACACGGGCAAGGCCGCGATGACCCTCGGGCTGCCCGCCACCTACCAGACGATCAAGACGGGCGACGCGCAGTTCGTCGCGGACGGCAAGCTCGGCTACTTCGCGTTCCCCGCCGTGGAGGGCGGCAAGGGCGACCCGGCGGACGTGGTGGGCAACCCGTCGAACTACTGGTCGATCTCCGCGAAGGCCACCCCGCAGGAGAAGCAGGTGGCGCGCGACTACATCAAGAGCAACCTGCTGAACGACCAGTACGCGGCGGACCTGCTCGCCGTCGGCAACGTGCCCCCGGTGGCCGGCATCGACGACAAGCTCGCGGCGTCGACCGACCCCGCCTACTTCCGGGCCGTCTACGACGCCACGGCGAAGGCGCCGAACTTCCAGCTGTCGCTGGACCAGGCGCTGACCCCGGCGCAGGGTGACGCGCTGCTGACCAACCTGCAGCAGGTCTTCCTCGGCCAGATCACGCCCGAGCAGTTCTCCACCGCGATGAACGCCACGATCGGCAGCTGAGCGCCGTGACCGTCTCGACTGCATCGACCCCGGCCCCGGCGCTCGTCCGGGCGCCGGAGGGCCGACCGCAACGCAAGGGCGCCAGCGGGCTGCTCGCCGTGCCCGCGCTCGCGTTCTTCGTGGTCTTCGCGCTCGTCCCGCTCGCCGGTGCCGTGGTGCTGAGCTTCGCCGACTGGGACGGGCTGGGCGAGGTCGGCTGGGCGGGCTGGAGCAACTGGTCCGGCGTGCTCACCGACCCCGTCACCGGCCAGGCCCTGCTGCTGACGCTGAAGATCATGGTGGTGTCCTGGCTGGTCCAGACCCCGATCAGCCTGCTGCTCGGCGTGTTCACCGCGGGCACGCAGCGCTACCGCGCGCTGCTGGCGGTGCTGTACTTCGTGCCGCTGCTGCTGTCCTCCGCCGCCGTGGCCATCGCGTTCAAGGCCATCCTCGACCCGAACTTCGGGATCGGTGGGGCGCCAGGGCTCGGCTTCCTGGCGCAGGACTGGCTCGGTGACCCCGACCTCGTGCTCTACGTGGTGATCTTCGTGATCGCCTGGCAGTTCGTGCCGTTCCACACGCTGCTCTACCAGGCGGGGGTCCGGCAGATCCCGACCTCGCTCTACGAGGCGGCCACGATCGACGGCGCGAGCACCTACCAGCAGTTCCGCCACATCACGCTGCCGCAGCTGCGCTACACCATCGTCACGTCCTCGACGCTGATGCTGACCGGCTCGCTGACCTACTTCGACGTGGTGTTCGTGCTCACCGGCGGCGGTCCGGGGACGGCGACGCGGTTGCTGCCCCTCGACATGTACCTCACCGGGTTCTCGGCCAACGACATGGGCGGGGCCAGCGTGCTGGCCGTGATCCTCGTGGTGGCCGGGCTGGGACTGGCCTTCGTGCTGACCAGGTTCTCCGGCTTCGCCCGCATGAGCAGCGAGCAGGAAGGGCTCTGATGGCAGTCACGGTCACGGCGGGGGAGCGGTCGGTGCGACAGCGCCCCGGGCCGGCACCCGTCCGTCGCTCACGCGGTCTGCGGCGCCCGCCCAACGTGCTCGCCGGGCTCGGCGGCTTCGTCTGGCTGGCGGTGATCATCCTTCCGATCTACTTCGTGGTGATCTCCAGCCTCCGCAGCCAGGCCGGGTTCTTCTCCACGAACCCGCTGGTCCCGCCCACCGACATCACCTTCGACAACTACCTGCTGGTGCTGCAGAGCGGGTTCGGCCTGTACTTCCTCAACAGCGTGATCATCACGGTGTCCGCCGTGGCGGCGACGGTGGCGATCTCGCTCATGGCCGCCTACGCGGTGGTGCGGGGCAACGGGCGGTTCGTCCGCTCGACGTTCTCGGTGTTCCTGCTGGGCCTGGCGATCCCGACCCACGCGACGATCATCCCGCTCTACTACATGATCACCAGGACGCACCTGTACGACAGCCTCGCCGCGCTGGTGCTGCCGTCCATCGGGTTCGCCGTGCCGATCACCGTGCTGATCCTCGCGAACTTCATGCGCGACATCCCGAACGAGCTGTTCGAGTCGATGCGGCTCGACGGCGCCGGTGACTGGCGCATCCTGTGGAACCTCGTGCTGCCGCTGGCCCGCCCCGCGCTGGTGACCGTGGCGATCTACGACGGCCTGCACGTGTGGAACGGGTTCCTGTTCCCGCTGATCCTCACCCAGAGCGCCGACAAGCGCGTGCTGCCGATGGCGCTGTGGACGTTCCAGAGCGAGTTCACCGTGAACGTGCCCGGCGTGCTCGCGGCCGTCGTCCTGTCGACGTTGCCGATGCTCGCCGCGTACGTGCTGGGCCGCCGCCATCTCGTGCGCGGTCTCACCGCCGGCTTCGGCAAGTGACCCCGATCCCGTTCGACGAAGGAGAGTCCCACCCCATGCACGACGAGTCCGTGATGATCCGGGTCGACGGCGACCACCTGGCCACCGCAGCAGGTGTTCCCGTGCGGCTGCGCGGGGTGGGTCTGGGCGGCTGGATGAACATGGAGAACTTCATCACCGGCTACCCCTCCACGGAGGAGCTGCAGCGCAAGGCGATGCGCTCGGTGCTCGGCCCGGAGGTGGCCGACGCGTTCTTCGACCGCTTCCTCGAGGTGTTCTTCACCGACGAGGACGCCCGGTTCCTGGCCGAGCGCGGGATGAACTCCGTGCGGCTGCCGTTCCACTACCGCCACTTCGAGGACGACGCCCGGCCGCTGGAGCTGAAGGAGGAGGGCTTCCGGCTGCTGGACCGGGCGATCGACGCGTGCGCCCGCAACGGCCTCTACACGGTGCTGGACCTGCACGCCGCGCCCGGCTTCCACAACCAGCGCTGGCACAGCGACAACCCGACGCACCGGTCGTTCTTCTGGACCCATCGCCACTTCCAGGACCGGGTGGTGCACCTGTGGGAGGCGCTCGCCGACCGCTACAAGGACAACCCGTGGGTGGCCGGCTACAACCCGCTCAACGAGCCCGCCGACTCCGACGGCGAGGCGATCGGCCCGTTCTACGAGCGGCTGCACAAGGCCATCCGCGCGGTGGACCCCCACCACGTGATCTTCCTCGACGGCAACCGGCACGCCACGGAGTTCGACGCCTTCGCCGATCCGTGGGAGAACACGGTCTACACGGTGCACGACTACGCGTTGGCCGGGTTCGCCGACAGCGGTGACTACCCGGGGACCTCCCGCGGGCAGTACGTCGACCGCGACTACATCGAGCAGCGTTTCCTGCAGCGCTCGGAGTACATGCGCCGCACCGGCACGCCGATCTGGGTGGGCGAGTTCGGCCCGGTCTACAGCGGTGACCCGGTCCGTGACGACGCCCGCTACCGGGTGCTCGACGACCAGCTCGACATCTACGACGAGCACGCCGCCGGCTGGAGCCTCTGGACCTACAAGGACATCGGGCTGCAGGGCGTGGTGCACGCCGCGCCGGACTCGGCGTACCTGCAGCGGATCGCGCCGGTGCTGGAGAAGAAGGCCCGGCTCGGCGTGGACGTCTGGGGCGGCGTCGACACCGGGGTGCGCCACATCCTCGACCCGATCGAAGCCACGGTTGCCGAGGAGTTCCCCGACTTCGACCCGCTGCCGTTCGGGCAGCAGCAGTGGATCCACGTGCTGGTGCGCCACATCCTGCTGGCGGAGCCGATGGTGCACGACTTCGCCCGCTGTTTCGCCGGGATCGACGCCGAGCAGGCCCGGGCACTGGCCGACTGCTTCGCGTTCGGGCAGAGCGTGGTGCGGACCAGGCTCGTCGAGGTACTGGAGAAGCACCTGTGAAGATCACCCGGATCGAGACGCTGGTCCGCGGGCCGCTCGCGATCGTGCGGGTCGGCACCGACGACGGCGTGGTCGGCATCGGGCAGACCGCGCCCTATGAGGCCGCCACCAGCGCACACGTGCTGCACACGATGGTGGCCCCGCTGTTCATCGGCCGGGACCCCTGGGACGTGGAGGCGCTGGTCGACGAGTGCCTGCGCGTGCACTACAAGTTCCCGAGCAGCTTCCTGCACCGCGCGCTCGCGGGCGTCGACACCGCGTTGTGGGACGTGCTGGGCATCGTCACGGGGCAGCCGGTGGCGAAGCTGCTGGGCGGGCACGCCCGGGCGTCGGTGCCGATGTACGCCTCCAGCATGCTGCGCTCGGTCACCCCGGAGCAGGAGGCCGAGCGGCTCGCCGGGTTCGTCGCGGAGCAGGGTTTCCGCGCGGCGAAGATCCGTGTCGGCGAGGCGATGGGCCGCGACGCCGACGCGGCACCGGGCCGGACGGAGCGGATCGTCCCGCACGTGCGCGCGGTGCTGGGCGACGGCGTCGACCTCTCGGCGGACGCCAACGGCGGCTTCTCCGTGGGCCGCGCGATCCGCGTGGGCCGGCTGCTGGAGGAGCACGGCTACTTCCACTTCGAGGAGCCCTGCCCGTTCCCCGAGCTGGAACAGACCGCGCAGGTGGCCGCCGCGCTGGACATCCCCGTCTCGGGTGGGGAGCAGGACATCTCGCTCACGCAGTTCCACCGCATGATCACCGGCCGGGCCGTCGACATCGTGCAGCCCGACATCGGCTACATCGGCGGGGTCTCGCGGGCGCGCAAGGTGGCCGTGCTGGCCGAGGCCGCCGGGATCCCGTGCACGCCGCACTGCGCCAACGACTCGCTGCTGCAGGTGTTCTCGCTGCACCTGGCGGCGGCGATGCCCGCGTGCACGCAGTACCAGGAGTGGAGCATCGAGACCACGCCGTGGACCCGCGGGGTGTACGAGCCGATGCTCCGGGTCGTCGACGGCCACGTCGACGCACCCACCGCCCCGGGGTGGGGGGTGCAGTTGGACCCGGCGTTCGTCCGGGATGCCGAGCTCACCACCTCGGCGGCCTGAGGCTCCCGGGCGGCGCCGACCAGGGGGACGCGGCGCCGCCCGGTGCCCGATGGTGCGGCGAGCTCGGCGTGAGCGTCAGGGGGCAGGGTCTTCGTGGGCCGTCTCGACGCCGTCGAGCAGCACCGCGAGGCCGACGGCGAGTGCCGCCCGTGCCTCGCGTTCCAGGTAGGGCGTGGGGTCGTCGGCCGGGTGCGGCACGCCCGCACTCCCGAGCCACGTCGACTGGGGGAAGCGGTCGGCGAAGTCGGGCACGATCTCGGCGAGCACCGCGGCGCGGCCCGCCCACCACTCCTGCTCGGAGCCGCCTTCGGCCGCGGCGCGCGACTCTGCGATCGTCGCGGCCGTCCCGCGGACGATGTGGAAGAGCATGCTCACCACCCGGCGCAGCACCTCGGGGCTCGAACCGGTGGAGCGCAGGATCCCCACCACGTCCTCGAGCACGGCCTGCTCGTGCGGCCCGAGCACCGGGCGGGCGAAGGACACCTGCAGTGCCCACGGGTGCCGGACGTAGAGCGCGACGAGGTCCTCGGCCCAGGCCGTGACGCCCGCGCGCCATCCCGCGGGGAGTGCGTGGTCGCCCGGCAGCTCGGCGTGGACGCCGTCGTAGATCAGGTCGATCAGCTCGTTCTTGCCCGGCACGTACGTGTAGAGCGCCATCGCCGTGACGCCCAGCCGCTCGGCCACCGCGCGCATGGACAGCCCGGCCACACCGGTCTCGTCGGCCGCCGCGACGGCCGCCGCGACGATCGCGTCGACGCCGAGGCCCGGCCGGGGGCCGGGGCGCCGCGCGGGTGGAGCCGGCTCCCGCCAGAGCAACGGCAGTGATCGCGCGGCGTCGCCGGAACCCGCGAGGACAACCACGACGACAACTCCTTACGTCGTAAGCTAATGTGCGCTCCCTGTTGCTCTACAGCATAAAGAGTTGGGAGATGCCGGATGCCGATGCACCGAGCGCGACTGCACGACGGGGCGAGCATCGAGGTGGAGGTCCGGGGCGCCGGGCCTGCGGTGCTGCTGCCGGTGAACCCCCGCCCGGTCGAGGGGCCGCAGGCCGATGCGATGCGCGAGTGGGGTGTGGACCCGGCACTCGGGCGAGGGCTCGTCGACGGGCTGGCCGACGCGTACCGGGTGGTGGCCTTCGACTACGAGGGTCACGTGTTCGCCACGCCCAAGCCGCACACGCTGACACCGGCGAACGTCGTCAGGGACATGCTGGCCGTGGCCGACGCCGCCGGCGTCGACCGGTTCGCCTGGTACGGCTACTCGTGGCTCGCGCTGAGCGGCCTGCAGATCGCCATCCGCACCGACCGGCTGTGGGCGCTGGCGATGGGAGGCTTCCCGCCGATCGGCGGCCCGTACGCCGAGATGCTGCAGGTGACGCTGGCGACCCACCGGATGGCCACCGAGCCCCGGCCGGTGCCGACACCGTCGGGAGCCGGGCCGTCGCCGGACGAGATCGACTGGTCGACGGTGGACACCGGGGTGAGCGAGCTGCAGGCCCGCCAGTTCGTGACGCTGTACGAGGCCCTCCAGGGCTTCGACGACGCCGCCGTGCAGCCGCGCCTGAGGTGTCCGCGCCTCTGCTTCGCCGGCTCGGCCGACGAGATCGAGTACGGGGAGCGCTGGGGCGGCGTGCACGTGAGCATGGCCGGTCCGCTGGCCGGGCGACGCGCCGAACTGGAGGCCCACGGCTGGCAGGTGCACGTCCTTCCCGGGCTCGACCACACGTCGGCCATGCAGGTCACGAACGTCCTGCCGGTCCTGCGGCCCTGGCTCGCGGCGGCGGCGGAACTGATTTGTTAATGAGTGCACGCTCATTTACCGTGCGTGTGTGAGCTCCGACGGCAGGCGCGCCCCCCGGATGGCGCCCGACGACCGCCGGGCCGCCATCGTGGCCGCCACGCTCCCGCTCGTGCTGCGCCACGGGTACGCGGTGACCACCCGCCAGATCGCCCAGGCGGCCGGGATCGCCGAGGGCACGATCTTCCGGGTCTTCCCCGACAAGGAGTCGGTGGTCCAGGCCGTCGTGGCCGACGCGTTCGACCCGGCGCCCACGCTGCGCGACCTGGCCGCCGTCGACCGGGCTCTGCCGCTCCGCGAGCGGCTCACCGCAGCCGTCACGGTGCTCCAGCGTCGCCTGACGGACGTCTTCGGCCTGCTCAACGCGCTGGGCTGGACCGGACCGCCGCACCGGGAGGGGCGAGCTGCCGGGCCGGCCCCGCCGGGCCGGGCCAACCCGACCGAGATCAACGAGCGGTTCCGGGCCGCCGTCGTCGACCTGGTCGGCCCCGACGCGTGCCGGCTGCGTGTGCCGGCCGCCGAACTCGCCCATGTCCTGCGGCTGCTCGTCTTCTCCGGCACCCACCCGCTCATCGCCGACGGGCGCCAGCTCTCCGCCGAGCAGATCGTCACCGTGCTGCTCGACGGCCTCTCCGCACCGCTCCCCGCACGCCCCGACCCAGAGGACCACCCATGCTGATTCGCCTGTTGCGCGAGCGGCTGCGCCCCTACTCCCGGCCGTTGCTGGTGGTCGTGGCGCTGCAGCTGCTCGGGACGATGGCGTCGCTCTACCTGCCGAGCCTCAACGCCCGCATCATCGACCAGGGCATCGCCCGCGGCGACACGGGCTACATCGTGACCGTCGGCGCGTGGATGCTGCTCGTCGCGCTGGTCCAGATCGTGTGCTCGGTCGCGGCCGTGTACGTCGGCTCGCAGACCGCCATGGGCTTCGGCCGGGACGTCCGGGGCGCGTTGTTCCACCGGGTGGGGGAGTTCTCCGCGCGTGAGGTCAACCGGTTCGGCGCCCCGTCGCTGATCACCCGCGGCACCAACGACGTCCAGCAGGTCCAGATGCTCGTGCTGCTGTCCTGCACGATGCTGGTGACCGCGCCGATCATGTGTTTCGGCGGGGTGATCATGGCCCTGCAGGAGGACGCGCAGCTGTCCTGGCTGGTGCTGGTCTGCGTCCCCGTGCTGGCGCTCTCGATCGGGGCCGTGATCGTGCGGATGGTCCCGGGCTTCCGCAGCATGCAGACGCGCATCGACGACGTGAACCGCATCCTCCGTGAGCAGATCACCGGCATCCGGGTGGTCCGGGCGTTCGTCCGCGAGCCGGAGGAGACGGCGCGGTTCGCCCGGGCCAACACCGACCTCACGGACGTGGCCCTGCGGGTCGGGCGCCTCCAGGCCAGGATCTTCCCGATCGTCATGCTCGTGCTGAACATCTCGAGCGTGGCGGTGCTGTGGTTCGGCGCCGGGCGGATCGACACGGGGCAGATGCAGGTCGGCGCGCTCACCGCGTTCCTGACCTACCTCACCCAGATCCTCATGGCCGTCATGATGGCCACGTTCATGGTGATGATGATCCCCCGCGCGGCCGTCTGCGCGGAGCGCATCAACGAGGTGCTCGACACCGAGTCCTCGGTGGCCCTCCCCGAGACGCCCGTCGTCCCGCAGGTCGCCACGGGGGTGCTGGAGCTGCGTGGGGCGGGCTTCGCCTATCCGGGTGCGGCCGAACCCGTGCTGCGCGACGTCACCTTCACCGCGCGGCCGGGCACCACCACGGCGATCGTCGGGAGCACCGGCGCGGGCAAGACCACCCTGCTCGGGCTCGTGCCCCGCCTGTTCGACGCGACGGGCGGCGCGGTCCTCGTCGACGGCACCGACGTGCGTGAGCTCGACCCCGAGTACCTCTGGGGCCGGGTCGGGATCGTGCCGCAGAAGCCCTACCTGTTCTCCGGCACCGTGGCGAGCAACCTGCGCTACGGCAACCCCGACGCCACCGACGACCAGCTGTGGGCGGCGCTGGAGGTGGCCCAGGGCGCCGACTTCGTGCGCGCCATGCCCGAGGGCCTGGACGCGCCGATCACCCAGGGCGGCACGAACGTCTCCGGCGGCCAGCGCCAGCGGCTCGCCATCGCCCGGCTGCTCGTCAGGGCCCCCCAGGTCTACCTCTTCGACGACTCGTTCTCCGCGCTCGACCTGGCCACCGACGCCCGGCTGCGCGCGGCGCTGCGGCCCGTCACGAAGACGGCGACGGTGCTGGTGGTCGCGCAGCGGGTGGCCAGCATCCGGGACGCCGACCAGATCGTCGTGCTCGACGACGGTGCCGTCGTCGGCATCGGCACCCACGACGAGCTGCTCGCCGGCTGCCCCACCTACGTCGAGATCGTCGCGTCCCAGTTCAGTGCAGAAGAGTTCGGTGCAGAAGAGCTCGGTGCCGTCCGGATCAGTGCAGAGGAAATGGCATGACCAGCCCGTCCCCGACCACCGTCCCGCCGGGCAAGGGCGGCGACGACACCGGCCGTGCGGCACGGGAGATGACAGCCGCTCGCCGGGGCGGTGGGCCGCCGTGGGCGTCGGCCGGGATGCCGGCGGAGAAGTCGATGGACTTCGGCCCGTCGGCGCGCAGGCTGTTCGGCAGGCTCGCGCCCGAGCGGGCCGGGGCGATCGTGGTGGTCGTACTCGGCATCGTCAGCGTGACGCTCTCGGTGATCGGCCCGAAGATCCTCGGCCACGCCACCGACGTGATCTTCGCCGGCGTGATCGGGCGACAGCTGCCTCCCGGCATCACCACCGCCGAGGCGGCCGACGCGGCGCGTGCCGCGGGCAACGAGACCTTCGCCAACGTGATCGAGGGCCAGTCGGTGGTGCCCGGGCAGGGCATCGACTTCGGGTTGCTCGGTCAGGTGCTGCTCGGCGTCGTCGCGATCTACGTGGCCGCCTCGCTGTTCGGCTGGCTGCAGGGGTACCTGCTCAACGGGATCGTCCAGCGCACGATCTTCTCGTTGCGCCGGGAGGTGGAGGACAAGCTCAACCGGCTGCCGCTGCGCTACTTCGACCGCCAGCAGCGGGGCGAGGTGCTCAGCCGGGTCACCAACGACATCGACAACATCTCCCAGACCCTGCAGCAGACCATGAGCCAGCTGCTGACGTCCGTGCTCACCGTGGTCGGTGTGCTGGCGATGATGCTGGTGATCTCACCGCTGCTGGCGCTGGTCGCGCTCGTCACGATCCCGGTCTCGGTGCTGGTCACCCGTGCCATCGCGAAGCGGTCGCAGAAGCAGTTCGTGGCGCAGTGGCGCAACACCGGGATGCTCAACGCCCACATCGAGGAGGCGTTCACCGGTCACGAGCTGGTGCGGGTGTTCGGGCGGCGCCGTGAGGTGGAGGCGGACTTCGCGGCGAAGAACGAGCGGCTGTACGACGCCAGCTTCCGGGCGCAGTTCATCTCCGGGATCATCATGCCGTCGATGATGTTCATCGGGAACCTGAACTACGTGCTGGTGGCCGTGGTCGGTGGCCTGCGGGTGGCGTCGGGCTCGATGAGCCTCGGCGACGTCCAGGCCTTCATCCAGTACTCGCGCCAGTTCACCCAGCCCCTGACCCAGGTGGCCTCGATGGCCAACCTGCTGCAGTCCGGGGTGGCATCGGCCGAGCGGGTGTTCGAGCTGCTCGACGCCGAGGAGCAGGTGCCCGACCCGGCCGTGCCCGCGGTGCCGGCCACGCGCCAGGGCCGGGTGGTCTTCGAGCACGTCTCGTTCCGGTACCAGCCGGACGAGCCCCTCATCGACGACCTGTCGCTGACCGCGGAGCCGGGCCAGACCATCGCGATCGTCGGGCCGACCGGGGCGGGCAAGACCACGCTGGTCAACCTGATCATGCGGTTCTACGAGCTCGACTCCGGCCGGATCACCCTCGACGGCGTGGACACCGCGACGATGGACCGCGCGACCCTGCGCTCCGGCGTCGGGATGGTGCTGCAGGACACGTGGCTCTTCGGCGGCACGATCCGCGACAACATCGGCTACGGCGACCCCACGGCGAGCGAGGAGCAGATCCTGGCGGCGGCCCGGGCGACCTACGTCGACCGCTTCGTCCGCAGCCTGCCCGACGGCTACGACACGGTGATCGACGACGAGGGCGGCAACGTCAGCGCGGGCGAGAAGCAGCTGATCACGATCGCGCGGGCGTTCCTCGCCGACCCGACGCTGCTCATCCTCGACGAGGCCACCAGCTCGGTGGACACGCGGACGGAGGTGCTGGTGCAGCGGGCGATGGCGGCGCTGCGGTCGGACCGCACCAGCTTCGTGATCGCCCACCGGCTCTCGACGATCCGGGACGCCGACCTGATCCTCGTGATGGAGTCGGGGCGCATCGTCGAGCAGGGCACGCACGACGAGCTGCTGGCCGCCCGCGGGGCCTACCACGAGCTGTACGCGGCACAGTTCTCGGCGGCGTCGGCGCAGGCCGACTGAACCCGGCTGTGCCGGAGAGGCTCAGGCGGGGTCGGAGGCCATCTTGATGAACGTCACCTCGTCCACGGGCACCTCGCGACCGGTGTCGTCGATGAACCCCACGTGCACCGGGCGGTCGCCGTCCACGGTGCGCCGCACCGCCGTGGGTCCGAACTCGTAGGGCCGGTGCTCGTCGCCCCACTGCTGCAGGGCGCCGAGCACCAGCCGCAGGTCACGGCCCGCGGGCGTCAGGTGGTAGCTGTCGCGCACGCGCGCGCCCGGTTCGCGATAAGGGTGCTTCTCCAGCACGCCCGCCTCCACTAGCGTGGCCAGCCGGTTGCTGAGCACGTCAGGGGCCACGCCGAGCGTGGCGCGGAAATCGGCGAACCGGGTGATGCCCTCGAGGGCCTCGCGCAGGATCAGGAACGTCCAGCGTTCGCCCAGCACCTCGAGCGAGCGCGCGATCGAGCACATCCTGTTCTTCTCCGCGGGCGTCATGTGTCCAGTCTAACCCTGACTTGCCATATCCTACTGAGCTAGCTTAGTTTGAAACGACTACTCAGGTTGACGGTCAGGACACAGGAGGACGGTATGGACATCCAGAACTCGGTCGCGGTGGTCACCGGTGCGAACAGGGGGCTCGGCCGGCAGTTCGCGGCGCAGCTCGCGGCGCGAGGGGCGAGGGTCTACGCCGGGGCGCGCAACCCCGCCTCGATCGACCTGCCCGGCGTGGTACCGCTGCAGATCGACATCACCGACCCGGGGTCGGTGGCGGCGGCCGCGGCCGTGGCGAGCGACGCGACCCTGCTCGTCAACAACGCCGGCATCGACACGTTCACCGACCTGCTCGACGGCGACCTCGACAAGATCCGGCTCGACATGGAGACGTCCTACTTCGGCACGCTGCAGACCACCCGTGCGTTCGCGCCGGTGATCGAGGCCAACGGGGGCGGCGCCGTGCTGAACGTGCTGTCCGTGCTGTCCTGGGTGCACGTCGCGCCGCACGAGGCGTACTCCGCGGCCAAGGCCGCGAGCTGGGCGATGACCAACGTCCTGCGACTGCGGCTCGCGCCCAAGGGCATCACGACCACCGCCCTGCACGTCGGTTACATGGACACCGACATGGCAGCCAACGCCACCCTCCCTAAGAGCGACCCGGCGGTCGTTGCCGCCCTCGCACTGGACGGTGTGCAGGCGGGCGCCCACGAGGTGCTGGCTGACGAGCTCAGCAAGACCGTGCAGGCCGGTCTCGCGGGCGGCGTCGTGGCGCTGTACCCGCAGCTGGCTGCCACCTCGTCCTGAGTCCTACCGCCGCCGGCCTCGGACCGGCGGGGGCTCGGGCAGTCCGAGGTCGAGAGCTTGGTCGACGAGCAGGGCCGGAGATCGGGGCCACGGTCCCCGGCCTCGGCCGGCGGAACAGGTGCCTCCGGCCGGCCGTTCTCGTCGGTGTGGATTCGACGCTCGGACCTGTCCCCGGTGACTCGGGCTCCCGCCTCCCGTCCTCGGCGGAGGACCCCGACTTCTTCCGCCTGCTGGTGGACAGCCACCAGCGGTTCGTCGGGGCGCCGCTGGTCGACCCGGCGACCACCGCACGCTGGCTCTACGAGGACGCGCCGTTCGGCCTGCTGGCGCACGACGCCGACGCCGATCCCCGGTTCGTCTACGCGAACCGGACCGCGCAGCGGTGTTTCGAGTACGGTTGGGACGAGTTCACCGGACTGAGATCCCGGCTCTCCGCCGAGCCGGACCGCCAGGAGGACCGCAACCGGTTGCTCGCGGAGGTCCGGGAGTACCAGTTCTCCACCGGCTACCGGGGGCTTCGCATCGCGAGATCCGGTCGGCGGTTCTGGATTGAAGACGTCACCATGTGGAACCTCGTGAGTGTCGGCGGCGTCCGGGTCGGACAGGCAGCCGTCTTCTACCGGTACTCCGACGCGTCGACAACCCGGCCGGAGGTCGGGCGGACCGCTTTCTAGGAAAGCAGGAACAGTGACGTGAGGTTCGGGCTGGGTCTTCCCCAGCGCACCGATCGGTACGACATCGAGAGCGACGTCGCGCGCATCGCCCGGGGAGCGGAGCGTGCGGGGTATTCGAGCCTCTGGGTCTACGAACGGGTGCTGTTCCCCCTTCCGGCCGCCGGTGGCCGCAACGGCGTGCCGGGTCTGCCGTGGTCGGACGGCTACCGGACCTGCGCCGACCCCTTCACCGTCCTCGCGCTCGCATCGGTGGCGACGCAGGACGTGCGGCTGGGCACCTGCGTCATCGTGGCCCCGTTGCATTCGTCCCTGCACCTGGCCAGAGCCCTGGCCACCCTCGACCTCGCCAGTGGCGGGCGGGTGGTCGCCGGCTTCGGCTGCGGCACGTCGAGTGACGAGTACCGCGGGGCCGGCGCGGACTTCGTCCACCGCGGCCGCTCCCTCGACGAGGCGGTCGACGCCTGCCGCGCGCTGTGGGGGCCCGACCCGGTGTCGTACCGCGACTCGCGGATGGTCATCGAGAACGCGCTCGTGTCTCCGAAGCCTGCGGCGCCGCTCCCGGTGCTGCTGGGTGATGGGACCACCCGCCGGTCGATCGAGCGCATCGCCGGCAAGGCCGACGGCTGGCTGCCCGTGGGTACGTCCGCGGGGGCGATCGAGAAGGGTTGGAAGCAGATCCGCGACCGCGCGGCGGAGCTCGGCCGGGACCCCGGGCTCCTCGAGCTGATCCCGCGCGCGAACGTCGTCTTCCGGCCACCGGTGGCCCGGGCCGACCGGCAACCGTTCCACGGATCGTTACAGCAGGTAGTCGACGACATCGCCGACCTCGCCGAGCTCGGCGCCACCGAGGTCCTCATCGATCTCACCTGGACGGCCCGGGGCGGGGAGGAGCTGCTCGACCTGGCACTCCAGGTGCTGGGTGAGCTCGACGCTGCCGGACTGCACTGATCAGCGGTTACATGGCTTGGGTCACAAAATGCGTGAGGGTTGAACTACTTCTCCGCGTGGCCCGTTCTCCATTGTGTGACCGTATCGCAGAGCGCCGTTCACGCGGAGACGTTCGTCCGAGCGCTGTACGAGGACGTCGCTGGACCGCTTTATGGTTACGTTGTGCGGTTGACCGGCGACCGGGCAAGGGCTGAGGAAGTCGTGCAGGAGACGTTCGTCCGGGCCTGGCGGCGCGCCCACAAGCTCAACCGCGGCCCCGAGGAGCTGCGGGGCTGGCTGTTCACCACGGCCCGCAACCTCGTCACCGACCTGTGGCGCTCCGACGCCGCACGCCCGACGACCGTCTCGGACGAGCGCGCCCTGGGCGCGGCACCCGCCGCCGACGACCTCGAACAGGCGGTGCAGCGCTGGACGGTCGCCGACGCGCTCGATCGGCTGAGCATCGAGCACCGCACGGTCCTCGTCGAGACGTACTACGAGGGACGGTCGGTGAACGAGGCCGCGCAACGGCTCGGCATTCCCCCCGGCACCGTCAAATCCCGCACGTACTATGCGCTGCGCGCGCTTCGACTGGTGCTGGAGGAGATGGAGGTGGCCCGGTGACCGACGGCGAGTGCAGGCGGCTCGAGCTCGGCGCCTACCTCGTCGGCAGCCTCGAACCGGACGAGCGTGCCGTCGTCGACCAGCACGTCGCCGACTGCGGCGAGTGCCTCACCGAACTGGCCGAGCTGGCCCCGATCCCGGCGCTCCTCGGGAGCCTCAACCCCGCCGAGGCACGCCAGCGGCTGCTGGTGCCGGGCCCCGGTCTCCTGTCGCGGGCGATCGAGGCCGTGAAGGAGGACGACGATCTCCACAGCCGCCGGCTGCGCAGATGGAAGCTCGTGGCCTCGGCGGCCGCCGCCGTGGCCATCGCCGCCGCGCTGCCCCAGGTGATCCCGACCGCCGCCGCCACCCCGCTGGCCGTCGCGACCGGCGTCACCGCAGCGGGCATGGGGACCATGGAGCAACGGACGTGGGGCACCGCGGTGCAGCTCCAGCTCACCGGGCTGCCTCCGGCGCCGGGCTATCGCGCGTACGCCACCGCCCGCGACGGGCACACCGAGGTGGCGGCCAACTGGGGGGCCACCCCGGGCGGCCGGGTCACCATCAGCGGAGCCACCGCCATTCCCCGCAGCCAGCTGGCTTTCATCCAGGTCCGCACGATCGACGGGCGACCGCTGATGACGCTGCCCTGCTGACGTTGCCCTGCTGACGTTGCCCGGCTGAAGCCGGACCCGGATCCGAGGATTGCGATCGTTCCTGCGGGGAACGTTGCGCGCAGATGGCGCGACGCGAACGGAGACGATCGATGAGCAAGGACCAGTTCACCCCGCGGGACCCTGGCGAGCAGCACGGCGCCCCGGGAAGTGGCGATGAGACCGTGGCGTACCCGGGCCGCACGGGGGAGCTGGACGTGCGTCCCGACCACGGCGAGGAGACCTACCGGGGCACCGGGCGCCTGGAGGGCCGGAAGGCCGTGATCACCGGCGGCGACTCCGGAATCGGCCGGGCCGTCGCGCTCGCGTTCGCCCGGGAGGGCGCCGACGTGCTCATCTCCTACCTGGAGTCGGAGGAGAAGGACGCCCAGGAGACCGTCCGGCTCGTCGAGGAGGCGGGTCGCACGGCGGTGACCGTGCCCGGTGACCTCCGCGAGGAGGCGCAGTGCCGGGCGGTGGTCGACCGGGCGGTGCAGGAGTTCGGCCGGATCGACGTGCTGGTGAGCAACGCCGCCTACCAGATGTCGCAGGACGGCGGCATCGACGCCATCACCACCGAGCAGTTCGACCGCGTGATGAAGACGAACGTGTACGCGATGTTCTGGCTCTGCAAGGCGGCGATCCCGCACATGCCGGAGGGGTCGTCGATCATCACGACCTCGTCGGTGCAGGCCTTCAACCCCTCGCCGCACCTGATGGACTACGCCACGTCCAAGGCGGCGATCGTCAACTTCACCAAGGCGTTGGGCAACGACGTCACGGAGAAGGGCATCCGGGCCAACTCCGTGGCTCCCGGTCCGGTGTGGACACCGCTGATCCCGGCGACGATGCCGGAGGACAAGCTCGAGTCGTTCGGACAGCAGTCGCCGCTGGGGCGGGCCGCGCAGCCTGCGGAGCTCGCCCCCATCTACGTGTTCCTGGCCTCCCAGGAGTCGAGCTACATCACCTCGGAGGTGATCGGGGTGACCGGCGGTTCTCCGATCACCTGATCGGCGTTCGATGATGACCCGGCGCGGGTACCGACAGACGTGGGGATGATCGGGAAAGTCGACGACTACCAGCGACGACACCGCTGGCTCGGGGTGCCGCTCGCCGTGGTCTACAAGTTCGTCGACGACCAGGGTTCCTACCTGGCCGCGCTGATCACCTACTACGGCTTCCTGTCGCTGTTCCCGCTGCTGTTGGTCATGTCGACGGTGCTCGGGTTCCTGCTGCCGGGCAACCCCGGGTTGCAGCAGCAGCTGATCGACAGCGCGTTGTCGCAGTTCCCGATCATCGGTGACCAGCTCACCAGCACGGCGCAGCCGCTGCGCGGGTCGGGCTTCGGGCTGGCGATCGGGATCGTCGTGTCGCTGTACGGCGGCCTCGGGGTGGCGGTCGCCGTGCAGAACGCGCTCAACCAGGTGTGGGGGGTGCCGATCAACAAGCGGCCCGACCCGTTCAGCGCGCGCCTGCGCAGCCTGCTGATGCTCGCCCTGCTCGGCCTCGGGGTGCTGGTCACGACGGTGCTGTCGGCGCTCGCCGCGGGGGCGGGCACCGTCGGGGCGGGACTGGGTCTCGGGCTGCGCGTGCTGGCGATCGTCGTGTCGGTCGTGGCGATCTGCGGGCTGTTCGTGCTCGGTTTCCGCGCGCTGACCGTCCGGGACGTCAGCGTCCGTGACGTGCTGCCCGGCGCGATCATGTCGGCGGTCGCCTGGCAGATCCTGCAGTCGCTGGGCGCCTTCTTCGTGGGCCACGGGCTGATGGGGTCGACCCAGGTGTACGGGTTGTTCGGCATCGTGCTCGGGCTGCTGGCGTGGATCTATCTGGAGGCGACGATCATCGTGCTCGCCGCCGAGCTCAACACCGTGCTCAGCAGGCGGCTCTACCCGCGCTCGCTGCTCACCCCCTTCGTCGAGGACGTCGACCTCACCCACGCCGACCGCCGCAGCTACACCTCCTACGCCAGCACCCAGCGGTTCAAGGAGTCGCAGACGATCAACGTCGAGTTCGAGCAGCGGGACAGGAGCGACCCCGAGCGCCGGGAGTCTCCCGCGGAGTGACGGCGGTGCGCCGCCCGGTCAGCCGCGGCCCCCGGGATGGTCGAGGAAGAAGCGGACCATCTCGGCGGACGCGTCCGGGCCCTCCGGGTCGGTGTACGAGCCGGCCGCGTCGCCTCCCGACCAGGCGTGCCCGAGCCCGTGCACCAGCCACGACTCGGCGACGACGGACCCGTCCTCGCCACGGACGACGGTCTGCGTGCTGGTCCGGCGCCCGGCCGTGGCCACCTGGCGCGTCGTCGCCGTGGTGCGCCCCGCACCGGCCGCGAGGCGGGCCTCGACCAGGTGCTCGGCGTTGACCGGGGCCACGACGTTGTCGGCGTCGCCGTGGAAGACGACCAGTGGCAGGTCGGCACCCGCCCGGCGGGCGCCGCCGCCCCGCATCGCGGCGAAGGCGGAGCCGGCGTCGTGCGCGGCGCCGTAGGCGACGCCCGAGTGCACGCCGACGGCCGCGTAGAGGTCGGGATCGGTGACGGCCAGCACCGCGGCCATCGCGCCCCCGGCCGAGAGCCCCGCGACGTACACGCGGCGGGGGTCGGCGCCGTGCTCGGCGATGATCCGCCGGGTGATCCCGGCCAGGACGGCGGGCTCGCCCGCCCCGGGCTGCTGGTCGGCGGGGGAGAACCAGTTCCAGTACCTGCCGCGGTTGGCCGCGGTGGACTGCTCGGGATACGCCACGAGCATGCGGTGCCGCTCGGCGAGCCGGTCCATCCCGGTGCCGAGCGCGAAGTCGGCGGCGTCCTGTGTCCCGCCGTGCAGCATGACCACGAGTGGTGGCCGTTCGCCGCGGCGCAGGGACGAGGGGACGTAGAGGTCGAACAGCCGGGTGCCCGCCGCCTCGGTGTGGGTGAGGTGCAGGGTCTGCCCCGCTGCGCTGGGGGCCTCGGGGCGTTCGTCGTCCTGACGCGACCGCGCCATGCCGCGGCGCACCCGGCTCGGCAGGTCGGTCCCGGGGGACGGCGCGGCGGGCTTCGGCGCGCCGCCGCCGTTCAGGGTGCTCTGTATGACGTCGACCGCCTCGGTCAGCCGTCCTTCCCGGGTGAGCCGCAGGGCCGCTGCGATTCCGGCCTCGGGGTGCTTCATGTCGCTCCTTGGCCGCGTTCCTGAGCCGGGGCGGCTGCCTCGGCGACGGGAAAGTAGGCACGCCCCGATAAGTATGTCAAACAGGGGCGCCGGGATCCCGCACGGACGTCCGGTTGTTCAGCGGTACGCGCGCCCGCTGTGGTCCTCGCAGCCCCCACGGGCTCTGCGAGGACCGGGCCCGGCGCGGAACGGGCCCGATCGGGGGTGTTCGACGTTCTCTGCCAGCGGGAGGATGGTCTTTCCGGAGCTCGTCGGACGTGAGGATGTGCACATGGCCGAGGAACTGCCCGACACCGCTGCCGAGCACGCCGCGAGCGCTCTCGGCCCGGAGTCCGACCTGTTCGAGGACCTGGACGCCGCCGGGTTCGGCGAGGCGCTGACCCAGGCCGTGCGCGCGAGCCTGGCGAGTCCGGGCGACACCGCGCTGGCGGGGATCCGGCTCGCGACGGACCTGGCGCGGATCCCGTTCATCGCCACCACCCGCTGGCTGGGTGGCGAGGCGCAGGCCCCGGTCCCGCCCGATCCGAAGGACCGCCGGTTCGCGGACCCGGCGTGGGACGCCAACCCGGTGTTCTACTCGGTCCGGTTGGCCTACCTGGCGGCGTGCCGGTTCGCCCGTGACGTGGTCGGCTCGGCGGAGCTGGAGGCCGATGCCGCACGCAAGGCCGCGATGGCGCTCGACCTGCTGCTGGACGCTCTCGCCCCCACCAACTTCCTCGCCACGAACCCGGCGGCGCTCAAGCGCGCGTTCGAGACGGCAGGCGGCAGCCTGCTCAAGGGCGCCCAGAACTTCCTCGACGACCTGGTCCACAACGAGGGGCGGCCGCGCCAGGTGGACACCAGCGGGTTCGAGGTGGGCCGCAACCTCGCCTGCACACCGGCGAAGGTCGTCTACCGCAACGAGCTCATGGAACTGCTGCAGTACGAGCCGCGCACCGAGCAGGTGCACGCCAACCCGATGCTGTGCAGCCCGCCGTGGATCAACAAGTACTACGTGATGGACCTCGCGCCCGACCGCAGCTTCGTCCAGTGGGCGGTGGACCACGGGCGCACGGTCTTCGTGATCAGCTACAAGAACCCGTCCAAGGACATGTCCGGCACCACCATGGACGACTACCTCGTCAACGGTCCGCAGAAGGCGCTCGACGTGATCCAGGAGATCACCGGCGCCGAGACGGTCGACATCGTGGGGCTCTGCCTCGGCGGGGCCCTCACGGGGATCACCGCGGCGTACCTCCAGCAGGCGGGCGACCGCCGCATCGGCGCGCTGACCCTGCTCAACACGATGCTCGACTACGCCGAGCCGGGGGCGCTCGGCACGTTCACCGACCGGCGCACCATCGAGAAGCTCGAGAAGAAGATGCGGCGCGAGGGGACCCTGGAGGGCAGCTCGATGGCCGGCACGTTCGACGTGCTGCGCGCCAACGACCTGATCTTCAACTACGTCGTGTCGAACTGGCTGATGGGCAAGAACCCGCCGGCGTTCGACATCCTCGCCTGGAACGCCGACAGCACCCGCATGCCCGCCGAGATGCACGCGTTCTACCTGCGGAACTTCTACCTGGAGAACAAGCTCGCCGCCGGTGAGCTCGAGATCGCCGGGAAGACGATCGACCTCAGCGTGATCAAGGCGCCCACCTATGTCGTGAGCGCGATCAACGACCACATCGTGCCGTGGCAGTCGGCGTACCGGACGGTCGGGCTCGTCAGCGGTCCGGTCCGGTTCGCGCTGAGCAGCGGTGGACACATCGCCGGCATCGTGAGCCCGCCGGGACCGAAGGTGTGGCACATGATCGCCGAGACCGAGTCGCTGCCGGCCACGGCGCAGGAGTGGCGCGAGATCGCCGAGCGCCACGACGGCTCCTGGTGGGAGGACTGGGCGCGCTGGTCAACGGCCCACTCCGGGCCGTTGCAGGATCCGCCACGGATGGGCAGCGACACGTACCCGGTGCTCGGTGACGGGCCCGGCGAGTACATCCGGACCTGACCCGGCGATCCACAGCGGCCTGATCGAGGTCGCCGTCCACCGCGGATGAGGCTGCCCGCCCATCCGCGGAGCAGCCGACCGGCCCCGTTCATGAGAACGCGGTCGGCGTGCCGCGTGCCGGCCATGTCCGGAAATGACGATCTTCCTGTCGTCGCACAGGAGGATCTTGATGTCACGTCTTTCCCCGCTCTCCCGACGCCGGTTTCTCGGGGTCGGTGGTGCCGGTGCCGCCGCCGTGCTGCTGGGCACGGGCGCCTGGAACGCTTCCGCCGCGTACGCCGCGACACCGTCGATGGGTAACCCGTTCACGCTCGGTGTGGCCTCGGGTGACCCCGCGCCCGACGGGGTGGTGCTGTGGACGCGCCTGGCCCCGGACCCGTTCGTGCCCGACGGCTCCGGCGGCATGCCCGCCCGACCGGTCCGCGTCGAGTACGAGGTGGCCACGGACGACCGGTTCCGGACCGTGGTCAACGGCGGGAGCGTGGTCGCCACTCCCGAGCTCGGGCACTCGGTGCACCCGGAGATCAGCGGGCTGCTGCCCGACCGCGAGTACTACTACCGGTTCCGGGTCGGCGGGGAGATCTCACCCGTCGGGCGGACGAGGACGGCGCCGCGGGCGGGGTCCTCGCTGCACGAGCTGAACTTCGCCTTCGCCTCGTGCCAGTCGTGGGAGGACGGGTTCTTCACCGCCTACGACCACCTGGCCGCCGAGGATCTGGACCTCGTCGTCCACCTCGGTGACTACATCTACGAGAACGGCGTCACCGGGCAGAAGCGCGGGACGCCGGCCGGGGACCAGTTCCGCGGGGAGACCTTCGACCTGGCGCGCTACCGGCTGCAGTACGCGCTCTACAAGGCGGAGAAGCCGCTGCAGGCCGCGCACGCCAACTTCGCCTGGATCCATGTGAACGACGACCACGAGGTGGAGAACAACTGGGCCCGTGACATCTCGCAGGCCGACACCGAGCCCGACCAGGACCCGGCGGTGTTCCGGCAGCGGCGGGCGCAGGCCTACCAGGCGATGTACGAGAACCTGCCCTACCGCCGCGCCCAGCTCCCGGCCGGCCCGGACATGCACCTGCACCGCCGGATCGCCTACGGCGACCTCGCCGAGTTCACGATGCTCGACACCCGCCAGTTCCGCGACGACCAGCCCTGCGGCGACGGGTCGTCCGCGACCTGCACCGACCGGCTGGACCCGAAGCGCACCATCCTCGGCGCGCCGCAGCGGGACTGGCTGCTGGACGGGTTCTCGCGGTCACGGGCCCGCTGGCAGGTGATCGGCAACCAGGTCCCGATGGGACAGACCGACCTGGACCCGGGCGACCCCACGGAGGTCTACCTCGACCCGTGGGACGGCTACGTCGCCGACCGCAACCGCGTCCTCGCGGCCGCGCAGGACCGCAAGGTGCGCAACCTCGTCGTGATCACCGGCGACCGGCACCAGAACTACGCGTGGGACCTCAAGCGCGACTACGCCGACCCCGGCTCGCCGACGGTGGGGAGCGAGTTCGTCGGCACGTCGATCACCACCGGTGGCAACGGTGCCGACATGACGGCGGACGGGCAGGCGCTGCTGGCGGCGAACCCGCACATGAAGTTCTTCAACAGCCAGCGGGGCTACGTCCGCGTCACCGTGAACCAGCAACGCTGGCGCAGCGACTTCCGGGTCGTCCCTTCGGTCACGACGCCCGGTGCCCCGATCAGCACCCGCGCGAGCTACGTGGTGGAGGACCGGAAGCCGGGAGTGCAGGCCGGGTAGGGGTGGTCAGCCCTCCGGGGGGAGCGCCCTGCCGAACAGGTCGGTGATCTCGTCCCACGCCGCGGGCCGGGCGTAGAGCCAGCCCTGGACCGTGTCGCAGGCGCTGGCCCGCAGCCGGTCGGCCTGCGCCGGGGTCTCGACGCCCTCGGCGGTGACGGCGAGCCCGAGGGCGTGGGCGAGGGTGATCAGGCTGCTGACGATGGGGTCGGCGCCGGTGGCGGGGTTGCGCAGGCCGTCGATGAACGTGCCGGCGAGCTTGAGGGTGTGGAGCGGGAGCCGGGGGAGGTAGCTGAGGTTGGAGTACCCGGTGCCGAAGTCGTCCACGGCGATCCGGATGCCCATCTCGGCCAGCGCGCTGATCGCCTCGACCGGCCGCCCGGCCGGGCCGAGCAGCGCGCTCTCGGTGAGCTCGAGCTGCAGCAGGTGCGGTGGCAGGCCGGTGTCCTTCAGGGCGCGCGTGACGTCCGCGACGAGCCCGGCGTCGTGGGCCTGCCGCACGGCGAGGTTGACGCTGATGAACAGGCCGGCGTCGGGATGGGCGGTGTGCCACTCGGCGCCCCGCGCGCAGGCCTCGTTCAGCACGTGGCGGCCGAGCGGGACGATCGAGCCGGTCTCCTCGGCGAGGTCGATGAACTGGTCGGGGCTGAGCAGGCCGAGCGTGGGATGCGCCCAGCGGACGAGCGCCTCGACCCCGTGCACCCGGCTGTCGGCGAGCCCGACGATCGGCTGGTACTCCACCCGGAACTCGCCGCGCTCCAGCCCGGGGAGCAGGTTGGCCGACAACGTGTAGCGCGTCATGTCGCGCGCGTTGCGCTCCGGGTCGAAGCGGGCCCACCGGTTGCGGCCGTCGGACTTCGCCCAGTACAGGGTGACGTCGGCGGCCTTGAGGATCTCCGCCGGCGTGGTCTCGTCCACGGAGCACTCGATCACGCCGATGCTGGCCGAGACCGACAGCCGGTGCTCGTCGACGTCGATCGGCTCGGCGAGCACGGCGAGCACGGTGTCGGCGAGGATCGCCAGCTCGCCCTCCGGCGGGTCGTCGACGAGGATGACGAACTCGTCGCCTCCCATGCGGGCCACCAGGTGCCCCCGCGTGGACACGCACTTGTCGAGGAGGCGGGCCACCCCGATCAGGAGCGTGTCGCCGACGTCGTGCCCGAGCCGGTCGTTCACGGCCTTGAACCGGTCGAGGTCGAGGTAGCAGATGCCGACGCGGGCTCCTGGCTGCGCGAACGCCGCGGCGAGCCGGTCCTGGAAGAGCGCGCGGTTGGGCAGCAGGGTCAGCGGGTCGTGCAGCGCCTGGCGCCGCAGCCGCTCCTGCAGCTCGCGGCGGGTGGTGATGTCCTCGACCATGGCCACGATGAACACCGGCGTGCCGTCGGCGTCCCGGATGAGTGAGGCCGTGAGGTTGGTCCACACGATGTGCCCGTCACGGTGCCGGTAGCGCTTCTCCACCTGGCCGCTCTCGCGCCTGCCCTCGAAGATCTCCTCGTAGAGCTCCCACATGTCGGCGGCGTCGTCCGGGTACATGAAGTCGCCCACGGTGAGCAGGCGGAACTCGGCGATGGTGTACCCGAGCATCGAGGCCAGTGCCGCGTTCACGTCGACGATCCGCCCGTCGGTGTCGGCGATGGTGATGCCGATCGCGGCGTTGGCGAAGATGGCGCGGAAGCGGGCCTCGCTGGAGCGCAGCGCCCCCTCCATCTGGTAGCGGGCCTTCACCTCCGTCCTGCGCATCAGCTCCTGCTCGTCGAGGATCCGGGCCCGCAGCTTCGCCACATAGCCGTCGGCCACCGCCGCCTCGACGGTCGGCGCGGTCTCGTGCGGCCGGTGGGCACCGGCCGACCGCGCGGCCTTGGGGAGGTTGCGGGCCAGCGCGCTCACGGTGATGGGCAGGACGTCGGCGGCGAGCAGTCCGGCGTCGACCATCGAGGCGCCGACCTCCCGGGCCGCGTCGAGGTCCACGGGGTTGACGGCCGCCGCGAGCGCCACCCGCGACGCCGCGGCCGTGAGGAACTCGTGCAGGTCGTCGCGGGACAGCGGCAGGTACGGCACGCGAGCGAGATCGCCGGCCCAGGACGCCACCAGCGCAGTCACATCCGGTGCGCGATGGAAATCCCGCTGCCCGCTGGTCATCGGCCCAACGATACGGCCGAATGCGTCAGACTTCTCCCCGAGTAGAACGTGCAGTATCCGTCGCTCGGACGGAGCAGTTATGGTTGCGCGGTCGGGTAACCCGTGAGGGGTGGTGTCATGGAGCGGCCGAACTGGGTGTCTGCAGAAATTGATCTAGAACGGCCGAGCGGGGCCCGCGTCTGCGACTACTTCCTTGGTGGCGCCCACAATTTCGCGGTGGATCGGGAGCTGGCCGAGATCGTTTCGCGCATGACCCCCGACATCGGTGACGCGATGCGTGCCAATCGGGCCTTCCTGCGCCGCGCCGTGCGGTTCATGGGGGACCAGGGCATCCACCAGTTCCTCGACCTGGGGTCCGGGATCCCGACGCTCGGCAATGTCCACGAGGTGGCTCAGCGAGCCGATCCGGCGGCCCGCGTCGTCTACGTCGACGTCGACCCGGTGGCCGTCTCCCACAGCCGGATGATCCTCGACGGTGATCCCCGTACCGCCGTGGTGCAGGCCGACGCCCGGGAGGTCGAGTCCGTCCTCGCCGCCCCGGAGACCCGGCGGCTCCTCGATCTCGAGCAGCCGGTCGGAGTGCTGATCCTCGGCCTGCTGCACTTCATCCCCGACGCCGACGACCCCGCGGGCATCGTCAAGCGCCTCCGTGAGGCGGTCTGCCCCGGCAGCTTCATCGCTCTGGCCAACGTCACCCATGAGGACCAGCCTCCGGAGGTGATCGAGGGTCAGAAGCTGTCGAACCAGATCGACACGCCGATCTGCCTCCGCTC
Source organism: Pseudonocardia xinjiangensis (assembly GCF_050948425.1). Lineage (NCBI taxonomy): Bacteria > Bacillati > Actinomycetota > Actinomycetes > Pseudonocardiales > Pseudonocardiaceae > Pseudonocardia > Pseudonocardia xinjiangensis. The sequence continues at coordinate 1,684,165 of NZ_CP192009.1, forward strand.
CCGCAGCGAGCTTCTCGAACAGTTCGACGGGCTGTCGCTGGTCGACCCCGGGCTGGTGCACATCCCGCTGTGGCGTCCGGATTCGCCCCTCTACGTGGACGAGCGCCCGGAACGGTTCGGCGTTCTCGGCGGGGTCGGCCGGAAGGATCCCGAGGAGAACCGGAACGGAACGGCGCTCTAGGCCGCCGCACGCGGCGCAGCGGCTGCCGGGAAACGATCAGAGGGCACGTTCGCGTCGTCGATCTGCACCGCCCCCGGCCCCCGACGTCAGCCGGTCGTGACCTTTTCCGGGCTCGCCACCGACAAGGGAGTCCGCGAGGCGGACCCGGCGGCCGGTCAGTTCTTCGATATGTCGGACACGACGTTGTCGAAGATCTGGTCGTCGAACTCCGGGAGCGCGGCGATGCCACCCTTCAGCATGACACCCGTGTGGTTGCCGAAGATGGTGTTGCCGGTGAGGTCGAAGGTGCCGTTGCCGTCGACGTAGACGCCGTAGCGGGTGTTCTCGCCGATGACGTTGCCCCGGATGGCGGTCTGTGCGGCGTCGGTGACGAGGCGGATGCCGTCCTGCTGGTTGCCACGGACCTGGTTGTTCTCCACGAGGTTGTCGTGCGCGGTCTGGCCGACGGCGATGCCGGACTCGGTGTTGTCGTAGACGCGGTTGCCGCGCACGGTGTTGCCTGCCGACTCGTTGATGTTGATGCCTTGGGCGGCGTTGCCGAAGGAGTCGTTGCCTTCGACGATGTTCCGGTCGGAGCGGAGGTAGAGCACGATTCCGTGGTGGTCGTTGGCGTGGACCACGTTGTCGCGGATCACGCTGTCGGTGCAGTCCTCGGCCAGGACGATCCCGTGCTTGCCGTTGTCGTGCACGAGGTTGCGTTCGATCAGCAGGTCGTGCGAACCGGTGTGCGGGTCGATCCCGTAGAGCACGTTGTCGTGGAACTCGTTGTCCTGCACCACGAGCCCACCGACCTCGTAGGAGTAGAGCCCGTAGAACAGGTGCGACACGATGCTGGCCCTGATCCCGCCCGTGGTGCCTTCCGTGCGCCACGACATCCCGTAGGACTCGACCTCGCCGTAGCCGAGGTAGCGCAGCTCGGAGAGGTCGACCATCATCCGCCCGCCGTCGCGGGCGAGCAGGAAGCTGCGACCGTCGACGTGCTCGGTGTCGGCGTGCTGCAGCGCCGTGTCCCACGACGTCACGCAGGATCCGGTGATCTCGAGACCACCGCCCAGCGCCGTGACGGACACGAAACCGGCGGGGCCGCTGCTGAGCTTGAGCCAGCGCACGTCAGGGGCGGTGATCCGCAACGAGGCGCCGGTGAGCACCTGGAGGTCGGCCCCGAGCAGCCACTCCCCGGGGGCGACCTCCCGCAGCACCGCCGGGTCGCCGATCGCCGTGCTCAGCACGGGCAGGGTGACACCCTCCCCGCCGGTCAGCGCGACCGTGTCGGTGAGGGGGTCGACCCGCACGGCGAGGCCGGCAGGTGGGGTCCGGTCCGCGGGTGCACCCGCCGCGGCCTCCCGGACGCACGGCCGGCTCGGGTCGAGCACTGCGCTCGGTGCCACGTCGCGGCGGACCAGCGGCTCGGGTGCCGGCGCTGCGCAGCCGCTCGACAGGAGCAGGAACACGAGGACGAGCAGCAGAGCCCGGATCGGCGCCGTCCGGATCACGGCCAACCAGCCGCTGTGCAACCGGCCGGGCCGTAGACCGGAGGGCCGGTATGGACGGGGGAGGCCAGGACGGTGGAGGTGAGCGTGAAGTCGGCGAAGTCGGCGTGCTGGTCGGTGGGGCTGGCCCAGCTGGAGTCGTCGCCGCCGAAGAAGGTGGAGAAGAACAGGCCGTCGATGTGCAGGTCGGGGGTGGTGCGGAAGTAGAGGCCGGGGTGGTCGAGGACGAGGCGGTCGTCCTGCCAGACGGTGATGCGGCCGTTGGCGAGGCCGGGGGTGTTGAGGGTGATGCGTTGGTGGAGCTGGGTCCAGCGGCCGGGGGTGAAGGTCCAGCAGCCGCGGCCGAGTGAGGTGCCGTGTTGCTGGGAGGTGGGGAGGTAGGCGTAGACCTCGCCGTGGCCGTTGGTGCGCCACATGTAGCGGGTGGAGAAGCCGTTGGTGCCGTCGGGGATGTGTTGGCCGCTGGTGACGGTGCCGCCGTAGAGGCCGGGGAGTTTCCCGCCCTTGACGAAGTCGAAGTCGGGGGGGAAGCGGAGTTGGTAGCGCAGGTCGAGGGTGTCGGTCGGGCCGGTGGTGTGGGGGAGGCGGAGGTAGGCCTGGGTGCCGCCGTCGGGGCCGCCGGCGGCGCGGCTGGCGGAGCCTGCGGGGTAGGAGACGCGGAGCAGGATCCCGCCGGGGGCGTCGGTGGTGGTCAGGAGCTGGGCCTGGTCGAGACCGAAGTCGCCACGGTCGTCGTAGACGAGCCCGGTGCCGATGAACTTCTGCAGGTCCTTCGGGGTGACCACGGAGTCGACCGCCGTGGGGGCCGGCTCCGGAGAGATCCAGGTGGTGTCACATGCCGTTGCGCCCATCAGCAGGACGTTCACGGCCGCTGCGGCGGAGCGCCGCAGCGCGCGGCGCCTCGTCATGGTCATCGGTCAGCCTCCGGCGGAGGGTAGGACGGGCGGGGGGCGACGGTAGGCGTGTGCGGTGCGGCGCTGGCGGCGGGTGTGGACCTGTTCCAGGACGATGGCCAGCAGGATCAGGGGGATGCCGACGGCGCCGAGGAGGTTGAGCGGGGGCAGGCTGAGCTCGTTGGGTCCGGCCTGGCCGACCTGGCCGCGGACGGCTTCGAGGGCGTGTACGCGGGAGGCGGTGAGCAGGAAGGGGCTGCCCTCGGCGGCGTTGATGCCCAGGGCGGTGGTGGCCACGTCGACGTTGTCGGCGTGTACGAGTTGGGCCGAGCGGGAGCGGATGCCTTCCTGGGCGTGGTCGATGACGGTGCCGGAGATGGTGGTGGCGGCGCCGACGTCGATGCCGGTGGTGCCGCCGGTGATGTGGCCGCCGATGATGCGGGTGTCGGGGCTGAAGGTCCGCACGGTGTCGAAGGCGACGCCCTCGGCGACGAGGTCCTGCACGAGCACGCCGGTGGTGTCTGGGGTGGCGACGATGCCGTCGTGGCCGCCGCGCAGTCTCAGCCCGGTCACCGTGACGGTCCTGGCGCCGCGTTCGATGCGCACCCCGGTGGCGGAGTCGCTGACCTGCACGCCGGTGACGGTGACGTCCTGGCCGCCGACGGAGACCCCGGCCACCCGGGCGCCCTGGAACGTGGAGTCGCGCAGCGCCAGGCCCTGGGTGCTCTTCTCGACCACCAGTCCTCGCCGGCCCCTCGTCACCGTCATGTGGTCGAGGGTCAGGTTTGCGCTGTTGACGTGGGTGAACACGCCGATCGACTGGTCGGTGGCGCTGAAGCCGGTGACCACCACCTCCTTCGAGCGGCTCAGGCGCAGCCCGCCCGACCTGTCGGAGGCGGTGGCGACCCCGATGACCTGGATACCGGTCTGGCCGATGATGGCCAGGCCGAACACCCCGTTGTGCGCTGTGGAGACACCGGTGATGGGCCGGTCCGTGCTCTCCCCGGTGACGATCATCCCGTTGCCGGCGTTCCGTTCGGCGCGGATGTCGTTCATGGTCGTGCCGCGGTCGCCGCGCAGGACGATCCCGTCCGAGGTGGAGTCGCTGACCGTGAGCTGGTCGAGGTGCACGGCGTCGGAGCGGGACAGTTCGAGTCCGGTGCTGTTGCGCGCCAAGGTGGTGCGGACCAGTGCGCCGGTGCTGGCGGGGTTGAACGCCACGGCGGCGTGGCCGTTGGTGGTGTCGAGGTCGGGGGTGCCCAGGTCGGTGATGGTGGTGTCGGTGGCATCCAGGCGCCCGTGGCCGGTGACGACGATCGAGGGGCGCCCGGGGGACGGGGGCAAGGGCTGGCCGGTGGCCGGGTCGGCTGAGGTGATGGTGAGCCCGCGCAGGCTCAGGCGGCCGCCGCCGGTGTAGAGGGACGCGGTGTCGGTGGTGCTGGGACCGCCGGCGAGGGCGAGGGTGCGGATCCCGGAGGCGTCCCCGGCGATGTCCATCGTGGTGCCGGGGGTGAGGATCACCGTGGCGTCCAGGAGCGCCGTGTCGGCGGTCTGGCGCAGCCAGGTCGGGGGCAGGGACCGGTCGAGCAGGGGCAGGGTGACCAGGCCGGGACGCAGCGGGACCTGCTGGGTGAGCCGCCCGTCGGCCACCACGTCGACCCGGGCGGTGCGCACGATCGCCATCCGGCTCGGCCGGCCCCGTTCTTCCCAGGCCAACCGGATCTTGTCGCTCGCCGCCGCGTTCCGGCCGGCGGCCCGGGCCGCCGCGGCCTGCTGCCGGGACCGTTCGGCTGCGCGGTCACGGGCCTGTCGCGCGGCGTCCTGGGGCGCCGAGCGCTGCACGGGTCGGACCGGCCGGGCCGCCGGGCGCTCTCCCGCGACGTTCCGCCGCGGGGCTGCCGCGGGAGGGGCGGGGGCGGGCGGCGGGACGGCGACGACCCGGGGTGCGGGCTGTGGCTGTGGCTGGGGTTCGGGCTCGGAGGCGGGGGCGGGGGCGGGCGGGGACTGGCGCGTCGGCTGCGGCTGAGGCACGGCCCGGGGCAGGCGCTGTTGCTGCGGCTGTGGTTGCGGTTGCGCCTGGGTCGGGGGTTGGCGCAGGGGTGCGGGCTCTCGCCGGGGCTCGGGCTCAGGTTCGGGCTCGGGCTGTTCCGGCGCCGGCGATGACTGGGCGGGGAACGCCAGGGCGGCGGAGATGCCGGTGCCGGCGGCTGCCGGCGGGGCAGGCAGCATGACGGTGGCAGTGGTGAGGGCGGCGGCCAGGAGCAGCAGCCGCGTGCAGGTGCGTCTCATGCGGAGATTTCCTCCGGTGTGGACTGGTCGCCGTCAATGCTGGTCCGCACGACCACACCGTTCTCCACAGCCACCTCACGCGTGAGCCAACGCTGCTTCCGGATCGTGCACAACGCCTGAATCTTGATCAACGCCATCAACCACGACACCACCACATAACCCGGAATATAGAAAAACGACGACGGCCGCCGCCGCAGATGCGGCAACAACTTCGCCGACCGGCTGAGCTGCCACCACAACGCCAACACCACCACGAACACCCAATGCCCCGCCACGATCGACGACACCATGAACGCCAACCCCAGCAACAACGTGAAACACGCCACCGCCTTGTCGATCATCGTGTACGCCAGGAACGGATGCCGCCACACCCACCGCCGCGACAACGCCCGCAGATCCGACCGCCACGTGTTCCGCGCCCACCGCAACCGCTGCCGGCAGAACACCCGCCACCCGTCCGGGAACGTCGACCACACCTCCGCACTCCGCTGCATGTACGTCCCATGCCCACGCTCCAAGATCAACGTGGTCAACCGCTTGTCATCCCCCGACAGACACGGCACCCCCCAGAACGTCTCATGCATGAACTCGTCCTCGACCTCCACCAACAACGCCCGCCGATACACCGCCGTGCGCCCCGACAGACACGACACCGCCTGCCCCAACAAACTCTGACTCGCGTTCTCATCGAAATACCGATGATCCAGGAACATGTCCGTGATCCGCGCCAGAAACCCCGACGACCCGTACACACTCTGCCGCGTCCCGACCCCCCCGATCCGCGGATCAGCAAACGGCTGACACACCTGCGCCGCCACATCCGGCGCCCAGATCGTGTCCGAATCCACCAACGCCACCAACTCGCTGCTCGCCGCCCGCCACCCCCGCCGCAACGCATCCCGCTTCCCCGGCACCTCGGTCACCACCACCGTCACCGGATACCGGCCCGCGATCTCCCGACACACCACATCCGAGGCATCGATCACCAAAATGACCTCGACAACACCCTCATTCGCCAACCACGACTCCACCGCCGCGGTGAACACCACCGGATCCTCCTGATACACCGGCACCACCACACTCACCGGCAACCGGAAATCATTCACCACCGGCCGATACAACACCGCCGGCACCCGCCGCACCAACCAGCACGACCACCGCACCAAACCCAGCACCCCCAACGGAGTGCCCAACACGTAGTAATAAAGCGGCAGACTCATGCCCGCCCGGCACCCCCCACCGCCTCCCGGCCCACCACACCCTCCACCTCACGACGCATCACCGCCGCCAACCGCTCATTCGTCGCCACCACCGCCCGCAACAACGGCATATCCACCCCCACCCCCGCCGCGAACCCCACAAACCCACACGTGTCCTTCGGCAGACACGCCCCCCCATACGGCGCCCCACCCCGAATCCCGTACTCCGGGTTGAACGACCCCTCCGCCGACCGCGCCACCGTCGCCGCCACCGGATCCAACGACACCCCCACCTCCCGCGCCACCAACCACATCTCGTTCCAAAAACTGATCTTCGTCGCATTGAAGATGTTGTGCGCACACTTCACGAACTCCGCCTCAGCCGGCGAGTCGAACGTCCGCAACTCCCCACCGAACGACGCCAACAACCCCACCAACCCCGCCACCGTCTCCGGATCACGCGACCCCACCACCGTCATCCACGGCGACCGGAAATCCTCCTCAGCCGACGCCGCCCGCAAAAACTCCGGATTCGCCGCCAACCCGAACCCCACCCCCGCCACCCGACCCGAACACCGCTCCAACACCGACCGCACCAACCCCTCGGTGGTGCCCGGCGGAACCGTCGACCGCACCACAACCGTGTGGCGACCAGGAGAGTCCGCCAACGCCTGCCCCACCGACGTCGTCCCCGCCGTGAACGCCCGCAGGTCGTACTCCCACCCCACATTCGGCGTGGGCAACGTCAAGAACACGAACGAGTCCAGCTCGTCACGGAGATCCAACTCCGCACGCGCATCCAACCCGTACACCGACCTCAGCTCATCCAACCGGGAAGTGTCCGTGTCGATGAAGGTCACGTCGTGACCGGCGGCCAGGAAACCTCTTCCTGTCGCCACCCCGACCACGCCTGAACCGACGATGAAGATCCGCGACGCCTGCATCTGATGTGCGCCCTTCCAATTGGACGGTAAATCCGGTCCGACGGGCCGGACCGAGTATCGCAGACGGTAAATCGCCGGTTACCCACGGCAGTTGTGACGATGGGTCACGGCAGTGATGATCGCGGCGGAGTTAAATCGCCATGAATTGCCAGCTCGCGGGCCGGTTCGCGGCCGTCCATCCGGGCCGCCGCCACAGTTCCGGCCGACTGTCAATCCCGCCGATAGTGGCAACCGGTGCGATTCTGACCACAATCAAGTGCACACGATTTAGTGAGCGGACACCCCTGACCGGGCGGCGCGGCTTCTTTCCGTCACCGCAATCCGGCGACGGTTCCCCGATCGGTCACTCGTCCGTGGCGCCCGCAGGTGGATCGGTCCCGGGCTCCGGTCGGTTCATCAGGTGTGCGTGACCTGCAGGGAGTAGATGACCACCTCGCCGACGGCATCGGGGTCGTCACCCTTGTCCGGGTTGGACTGCAGGTAGCTGCCGGCCTTGAAGTACCAGCCGGACCCGCTCTCCGGGATCTCGGCTCTGAGCCGGCCGTTGTAGTAGACCTGCACGCGGCTCCCGGCTGCCACGATCCGGAGGTCGTACGGGGTGCCCAGGCGGTAGGCCGGGTCGATCACCACCTCGCGGTCCCCGTCCTGGTACTCGACGAGCAACCGCTCGCCCTCCAGGCGCACCAGCATCACGTCGTCGTCGGCGTCGTGGATCTGGGCCGCCACGAGGTGCGGTCTCACCTGGGGCAGGCGGGTGATGGCCTGCCGGACGCAGAGGGTGTGGGTGCCGCTGCGGTTGGACCAGCCGGCCTTCCGGTCCCCGGTCATCTCCCGCAGTTCGGAGCGCGGATAGCTGCTGCCCGACGTGGTCACCCCGCCCGCGTTGGCCCTGAAGACCACCCCGTCCCCGGTGCTGTTCGGGTAGAAGTGCGAACCCAGGTAGGTGGTGAGCCTCGGCTGGTAGATGTCGTCCGGATCGCGTTCCTCTCCGGTGGGGAGGGTCAGGTACCAGTTCGACAGGTCGAGCACCTCGCCCGGATACCGGCCGCGCACCGGGTATGCGGGCGCCTGCGGGGCCGGTGCCGGAGCGGGGAGTACGACGGGAGGTACCGCCGGGAGCACGACGAGAGGTATCGCGGGGAGTACGACGGGGGGTACGACCACGGGTGCGGGCGGCGGAGTCGTGGTCGGGTTCGTGAACCAGCCGGCGGGCGGGAAGGCCGGTGGCCCGGCACACCCGGTCGTCGGGACGGTGACCGGCACGACGACCAGGGTCAGTGCCGCGAGTGCCGGCATGACCCTGGCGATGACCTGCTCGACGTTCACCTGGTGCGCTCCCGGTCCGCCGGCGACGACGTGAGCACCGCTGGTCGCGGTTGCGCCTGCGGTGCACGCCGAATCGGAGGCTAGAGCGCCGTCGCTGCCCGGGCGCGGGCACCGCGCCTCCCGGATGGGTGGCCGGACTGTTCGTCGGTGTGAACTCGGCGGTACGGGTAGCGTGCTCCGGGTGACGGGCCGCGAACTCGTCGTGCTGGGCACCGCGAGCCAGGCGCCGACGCGGCACCGCAACCACAACGGCTATCTGCTGCGCTGGGACGGCGACGGGTTCCTGTTCGACCCCGGCGAGGGCACCCAGCGGCAACTGCTGCTCGCCGGCGTGGCGAGCAGTGCCATCAGCCGGCTGTGTGTCACCCACTTCCACGGCGACCACTGCCTCGGCGTGCCGGGTGTCGTGCAACGGCTCTCGCTGGACCGCGTGGCGCATCCGGTGCACGCGCACTTCCCGGCGTCCGGGCGGCCCTACTTCGAGCGGCTGCGCCACGCCAGCGTCTTCCACGACGTCGCCGACCTGCGGGAGGAGCCGATCGAGCGGGACGGCACGGTGGCGGTCACCGCGAACTGGACGTTGGAGGCACGCCGGCTGGACCACGGGGTGGAGGCGTTCGGCTACCGGCTCGTCGAGCCGGACGGGCGACGGTTCCTGCCCGACCGGCTGGCCCGGTACGGCATCGCAGGTCAGGACGTGGGCCGCCTCCAGCGCGCCGGGTTCCTCGAGGTGGACGGGCGCACGGTCGGGCTGGAGGAGGTCAGCGTCCCCCGGCGTGGACAGCGTTTCGCGTTCGTCATGGACACCCGCCTGTGCGACGCGGTGCACGCGCTCGCCGACGGGGTGGACATGCTCGTGATCGAGTCGACCTTCCTCGAGGAGGACGCCGCGCTCGCCGCCTCGTACGGTCATCTCACGGCGCGCCACGCCGGAGCGGTGGCCGCCGCGGGCGGGGTGCGCCGGCTCGTGCTCACCCACTTCTCCCAGCGCTACCCGGACCTGGCGCGGTTCCACGCGGAGGCCGCCGCGGAGTTCGACGGGGAGATCGTGGTGGCGCAGGACCTCATGCGCGTCCCGGTCCCGCCACGACGGCCGATCTGAGCTCCTGGTCAGCGCTGCGGGCTGAGGCCGGCCACGGCCAGCCGGAACAGGCGGTCCGCCCGGCCGCCGGGGTCGGGGTGGTGCTCCGTGGCCAGGACGATGCCGACGGCCAGGGTGATCAGGTCCGTGACGGTGACGCCGGTCGCCACCGCGCCGTCCTGCACGGCGCGGCGCAGCAGCGGGCCCGCTGCCTCTTCCAGCGCGGCCGAGCAGGCGTTCTCGTGCACCGGGTCGGCCGCGGTGCCGTCGTAGGCCAGCGCGGCCGCCAGCCCGCGGGCGGAGACGCAGTACGCGACGACGTCCCCCAGCCATTCCAGGAGCGCGTCGCGGCTGTCGCCCGCGCCGGTCAGCTCGTGGGCGCGGACGCGCAGGGCCTCGATCCGTTCCCGGGAGACCGCCTCCAGCAGCGCGCGGCGGGTGGGGAAGTGCCGGCGGACGGTCGCCGAACCGACTCCCGCGGTGCGGGCGATCTGTTCCAGCGAGGCGCCTGCGCCGTGGGCGGCGACCTCCTCCTCGGCCACGGAGAGGATGCGCGCGTAGTTGCGCCGGGCGTCGGCGCGCTGGCGGTCGGGCATGCGTCATCTCCGAGCTTGCGTAAGTGGCGGGCCCCGCCATATCGTACCGGAGCCGAAACGGCGGGCCCCGCCGTTTAACTGGCCGAGTATTCGAGGAGCGCCATGTCCACAGGTTCCGCACCCGTCCTCGTCACCGGCGCCACCGGCAGGCAGGGCGGTGCCACCGCCCGTGCCCTGCTGGCGGCAGGCGTTCCGGTCCGCGCCCTGGTGCGCGACCGGACCACCGGCCGGGCCAAGGCCGTCGAGGCGCTCGGCGCCGAACTGGTCACCGGCGACCTGCACGACCGCGACTCCGTGATCCGGGCCGCCGAGGGCGCCCGGGCCGTCTTCTCCGTGCAGATGCCCGCCATGAGCGCAGCGGGCTTCGACTTCGCGGGGGAGGTCGCCCAGGGCGTCAACCTCGTCGAGGGAGCGAGGGCCGCCGGGGTGCCGCAGTTCGTGCACACGTCCGTCACCGGCGCCGGACAGCACACGGAAGCTCCAGGGTGGGCCGACGGCCGTTGGGCGTCGATGGAACCCACCCTGGGTGCCAAGAGCGCGATCCAGGACCGGGTCCGTGCAGCCGGCTTCCCCCGCTGGACGCTGCTCAAGCCGGGCTTCTTCATGGAGAACTTCCTCCCGTCCATGGCGTTCCTGTTCCCGCGCGGCATCGAGGGCGGCCTGGTGAGCGTTCTGCGCCCCGAGACCCGGCTGTCTCTGGTCGCCGTCGACGACATCGGGAGGGCGGCGGCCGCGGCCTTCGCCGCGCCGGAGCGGTTCCACGGGGTCGAGCTCGAGCTGGCGAGCGACTACCTCTCGATGACGGAGATCGCCGAGACTCTCACCCGCGCCACGGGCACGCCCCTGGCCGCGCCGGACATGACCGAGGAGGAGGCACTCGCCGCCGGGATGCCGGCGATGGGCGCCACGCACGAGTGGCTGAACGTGGCAGGCCAGCCGGGCCGCCCGCAGTACGCGAGGGACCTCGGCATCCCGCTCACCAGCTTCGACGCCTGGGCGCAGGAGCACATGCCGGCCGCGGCCTGACCCGGCTCCGGCAGCGCCCTTCCCTAGCCGTCGCCTGCGGGAGCGAGCCGGCCTTTCAACGCGTCCACCAGCTGGTTCTGGAGATCGTCGGGAAGTGCGGCGTCCTGCCGTAGATATCCGTTGACGGCGGCACGGAACACTTCGCTGAACCGCGCGTAGTGGGGTTGGGCGGGTCGCAGCTCGGCACTGCTGATCGCCTCCTCCAGCGTGGCGATGTACGGGTAGCGGTCGCGGACGGCCTGGTCGAAGTAGACGACCTGGCGCGTGGCGGGCAGTCCGCCACGCTCGAACAGGATCTGCTGGCTGCGCTCACCGGTGAGGAACTCGATCAGAGCCTGCGCGGCACGGGGACGGGTGGAGTCGGCGGACACGGCGAGATTCTGCCCCCCGAGCACACCTGCGCCACCGGGCAGCGGAGCGACGCCGAACGTCACCGCCGGTGTGCCCTCCAGACCCTGGGGGAGTGACCGGACGGCCACGGGCCAGTTGCGCATGAACAACGCCCGGCCCGACTGGAAGAGCCGGATGCTGCTCGTCTCGTCGAGCTCGGGGATCCCGGCAGGCGCGATCACCCGCAGGCGTTCGACGGCCGTCGCGATCGCGGCCCGCTGGTTCTCCACGACGAGGTTCCCGTCCTCGTCGACGACCGACCCCCCGGCGCCCCGGATGGCCTCGAGCGCGGTGACGGTGAGGCCTTCGTAGTCGGCCAGCTGACCGGCGTAGCCGTCGACGTCGTTACCACTGCGCGCCCGCATCTCCTGGACCTTGTCCTCGAGCTCGTCCCACGTGCGCGGCGGCTCGTCGAGGAGGTCGGACCGGTAGTACAGCAGCCCCACGTCGGTGTTGAAGGGCAGTGCCCACAGCTTGCCGTCGTAGCGGCAGGTGGCCAGTGGCCCGGCGAGGAAACCGCTCGTGGAGACCCGCGACTCGTCGAGGCTGCGGATGTAGCCGGCGTCGGCGAACTCGGCGGTCCAGGTGACGTCGAGGTTGAACACATCGACCTCGCCCCGCCCGGACTGCGCCCGCGCCAGCATCTCGCTGCGCGCGGCGTCGGCGATCGGGGACGCCTCGACGATGCGGGCGGGGCTCCGCGGATGGAGCTGGTTCCACTGGCTGATCAGCTTCTGGCGTTGACCGCCGATGCTGTCGTCGCGCCCGGAGAGGACGACGATCGGACCGTCCTCGAGATCATCCGGGTTGGAGACGAGCCCCGTGATCGTCGTGGTGAGGAGTACGGCGACGATGCCGACGACGACGCCGGCGGACGACCAGGCGAGCGGGTGCCACCGGGGTGAGCGAGCCATCAGCGGCCACCCCACAGCCCGGCGATGGCCGTGCGCAGCACCGTGCTGAGGTTCGACAGGTCGGCGTCGCGGCACTCCCCGGCCGTTGCGGTGGTGATCGCGACGAGACCCGGGTCGGAGCAGCGGATCTCGCCGATGGTGACGACGACGAGCCGGACCCCGCTGCCTGCGAGCGACGCGCTGACGGCATCGGCGGTGAGGCCGCTGCTGGTGTCCTCACCGTCGGTCAGGACCACGACCGCGTCCACGCGGCCCGGATCCGCGGGACCGAGGGCTGCGGCACCCTCGGTCATGGTGCGGAAGAGCGGGGTGTTCCCCGCGGGTCGCACTCCGGCGAGCGCCTGGCGGGCGGCGGCCAGCCGGTCCGGCCCGGACGACCCCAGCGGCACCGCCTCCACGTGGCCGGTGCCCGGTGCGTCGGGGAAGAACCAGAGGCCGAACTCGTCGCCGGGGCCCATGCCGCCCAGCGCGGCCAGTACGGCGGCCACGGCGAAGTCCGCTCGTCTCCCCTCCGGGGCCTCCGTGGCCATCGACCCGGAGGTGTCCAGGGCGAAGAGCACACGGCCGCGGCGCTGGGCGACGTCGTGCGCCGCAGCCGTGCTGCCCCACTGACCCGGAGGGATCGGCTCCGTGGCCGGCACGGCGCCCGGGTCGATGCCGACCGTGGTGAGCGTGGGCCCGACGGTGTACGGGCCGACCGGGCGCAACCCGGTGCCCACGATCGCTTCCCGGCCGGGATCGCTGCGCAGCCACGCGCCGAACCGGGCGGCGGCCTGCTCCTGCGGCGGGTCGCTCCACGCGAGGCGCACGAACTGGTGGTCGAGGGCCCGGGTGTCCGTCGGGTACAGCGCCGTGAGCCGCCCCGGCCGGTCGGTGCCGGACAGGCACGAGCTGCCGAGCGGCTCGCCCAGGTTGAACCGCACGATCTGCTGCTCGGATGCGATGACGGCGGCCTGCGCCCCGAGTGTCCGATGGCGGCACAGGAGCCCGGGGGTGTCGGTGAGCGGGAAGCCGCCCCTGTCGAGGGCCGCCGCGATGCGGTGCTCGACCTCGGCCGGAGGGAGCTGTTGCGGGCTCGCCGCGCCGTCCTGACCGGGCACGCCGTACAGCAGCGCCGTGGCGAGGAGGCCGAGCTGGGTGGAGTCGGGGTCGGCACGGACGACGTCGACGTCCTCGTCGGTGAGCCTGCGGTACAGGTCGGCCCACCGGCTGTGCTCGTTCTTCTCCCGGGCCGCCACGGCGTCGGGAACAGCGAGGACCACGGGCGACACGGCGACGGGCGTGACCTCGGCGATCGCCGAGCCCTGGGCGGTCGGCTGTGGCAGGTCGGCGAGCTCATGGCTGGTGGCGGCCAGCCAGACGTCGGGCTGCGGCCCGATGTCGCGCAGCGCGGTGGACTCGTCCAGCCATCCCGTCCCCTTCGCGACCCGCTCGCGGATCTCGTCGCCGGCTGCGGAGTAGACGTAGACGTCGACGGTGGGGCAGTGGTGGTTGTCGGTGGCCGTCCACTGCTCGTAGGAGTCGGCGAGCCCGCGGGCGGTGGTGGCGGTCTCCGGATCGGCGACCATGCGGAGCTGCGTGACCGGTGCGCAGCCGGCGATGCCCATCGAGACGCCGCGGGCGAGGTCCCAGGCCGGCGGGACACCGAGCGCGAGCGCCACGGCGAGCCCGACGGCCACCCCGACGGCCACCCTCCTGCGCTGCAGCCAGCGCAGGAGCAAGGTCGGACGACCCTGCAACCGGAGCCGCGCCACCTCGTGCCAGCCCGCGTAGGTGGTGAGGAAGGCGGTGAGGGACGCACCGGCGACGATCTGGATCCAGTGCTGGGCTGTCTCGGGAGGGTTGGGCGTGATCGCCACGAGGACGATGCCGAGCACCGCGAGGACGAACCCCACCGCCCGCCATGGTGCGGTCGGGCGCGGCAGGGGGTCGCCGGGTGGGGAGCCGTCGCCGGTTTCGGACACGCGACGGAGCCCCCTCCCGCTTACGCCCTTGTAGACGACCGGAGTGGTGAGATCCGGTCGATCAGTGACACACCGTACGCAACCCGTCCGACAGGAACGACCCCTGTCCGGATCGGGGTCCGTCCGTCGAGGTTCTTGTCGGTGCCATCCTGTCAGGTTAACCTGACAGGATGGTGGGAGGCAGGGACCCGTGGCCGGACGGCCGGGACGCGTGGGGCCGACTCGACGGCTGGGACCATGGAGGTCGCGACGCCGAGGGCGCGGCTGCGGGAGACGCGGCCCTGGACGCGTTGTCGGACATCGGGGTGGTGCGCCGGCTGCTCGATCAGACGGAGCTGGCTGCGGTGAAGGCGGCACGCTCGAACGGGAAGTCCTGGGCCGAGATCGCGACGATGCTGGGGATGACGCGGCAGTCCGCCTGGGAGCGCTGGCGTGATCTGGACGGAGACGAGCGCGCTGCTACGCGGCGGGGCGGCCCGGCGGCAGGCGATGAGCCGGAGTCCGGGCGTCCCCGCGCGGTGCACGAGCGGCTGGGCGAGGCAGCCCGGGGGATGGTGGGCGCGATGAGGGCGTCGGCCGTCGTCCCGGATGTGCTCGGTCTGTCGTGGGTGGCGGCGCGGCGGGCCCTCGAACTGGTCCACCTCGTCGCGGTCAGCTCCGACTCCGATCTCCTGCCGCTCCTCGACGGGGAGCTGTCGGGGTACGTGGTGGTGGAGCAGAAGCCGGTGGCCGGTACGCGGGTCCCGCCGCGCTCGCCCGTCACGCTGTGGGTGGAACGCGGACCGGGCTCCGCGGGTGTCCGCAGCCCGCTCCGACCGCCGCCACCTCCCCGGGCGATCAGTGGTGCGATCGACGAGACCACGGGCGAGAGCGTCCGCTGACGACGTGCGCGGTGATCAGTCCGTGGCGCCGAGTGTGGGCCACCCGTCGGCGGTCCAGTAGATCCCCTGCAGGGCCAGCCGCGGCCGCCCGCCGTCCGTAGCGTCGTAGTAGTGGAAGGCGAGTATCCCGCCGGACACCGACTGGCCGCCGGGTCCGACGCGGTCACCCACCGTCGAGACGACGGGGGTGCCGCCGCCTTCGAGCAGCCTGCGTCCGTCGCGGTCGACGTACGGGCCGGTCACCTGACGGGAGCGACCCACGACGACCCGGTAGTTGCTCTCCACGCCGCGGCAGCAGGTGTCGAGGGAGACGAACAGGTAGTACCAGCCGCCGTGACGCACCACGTACGGCGCCTCGATGGCGTTGGGTGGCTCCTGCCGGTCCGCCAACCGCAGCGGTTCGCCCGTGGCGGGGACCGGGAGACCGGACGGCCACTGCAACGGCACCATGCGGATCCCGCTCCAGTACGACCCGAACGCCATCCACGGCGTTCCCCAGTCGTCCTCCACGATTCCCGGGTCGATCGCGTTGAAGTCGTCCTCGGGCACCGACCGGACGACCGGTCCACGATCCACCCACCTGTAGTTCGGGTTCGCCGGGTCGAGCGTGGTGTTGGTGGCCAGCGCGATCACCGACCTGTTGGAGCCGAAGGTGGACGCCACGTAGTAGAGGTAGTAGATCCCGCGCTTCCGGTAGACCTCGGGCGCCCACAGGTTGTTCACGCCGGGTACGGCCTCGGTGAGCCACGCCGGAATCGCGTCCCAGATGGTTCCGGCGAAGACCCAGTCGCGCCCGTTGGCTGACGTGCGGATCTGGAGTGTCCCGCCCCGCACGGCCGGGTCGCCGGTGGAGAACACGTACCAGTTCTCGCCCGGCCCGCCGGCCACCAGCGCGGGATCGTGGGCGGCGAGGTCGCCCGTCAGCTGCGACGTGGTGTCCCCGGCTCCTGGGTCCTGCGCGGCGGCGGCCATCGCCGGTAGCGGGACCATCGTGGCCGCTGCCGCGGCGAACACGGCCGCGGCGACGGTCAGGAGGCGGGCAACTCGCACGGTCGTCTCCGTTCGGTGGGAGGGTCCGGGCTGCCGGACGGAGCGCTCAGCGTGGGAACCCATCGTGCGTCCCGGCGAGCGCACGTTGTAGTGACGGCGGACCGAACCCACCGCGGGGGTGACGCTCTCTACCCGTCCGGACGCCGGCGGTCCCGGTCCGTGTTCGTCACCGGCAGCCGGCGTTCGCACGCCCGGGGCGGGTCATCGTCCGTCCACGTCGATCGGGGCGATGCCGGGTGAACCCGCAGGCCGTCAGGAGCGGCGCTGCGGTGTTCCGCTCGGGGACCGCCGGAGCGTGAAGACCGCCACGCGCACGGCGAGCGCGTCGATCAGCAGCACACCGAGGCTCCACGGGTCGAACCCGCCGCCCGCGCCGGGTCCGGACACCGACAGCCACGTCACGACGAGCGCGCTCGCGACCCCCACCGCACCCGTGACCGCGCAGGCGAGCAGCCAGTGGTCCTCACGGTCCCCGCCGAACCGGGCCGCCCCGACGAGCAGGCCGACCAGCACGAGCGTGATCGCTGCGACGGCGAGCAGTCCGGAGAGGCCGGCGACGACGGCGGCCCCCGTGGTCAGCGCGAGGCCGCCGTGCGCCACCGCGGCGACGCCCAGGAGCGCCACCACGATGACGTGGCCTCGGGATGACCGTTGGGCGCTCACCCGGCGAGCCTATGCCCCGCGCACGACCGGGCCGGGACTCAGACCTACCGATCCACGATGGCGCGCGGAACGCCGCGATAGGGATCCTTGGCTCTTCGGCCAGGTTCGCTGCGGCGTCGAAGCCCACGAGTGTGGCGAGAATCGGTGCAGATGCAAGTCCGACTCAACCCACCGCGCATGCGGCGGGCCGAGCGTGGTCCGCGCCTTTTTCCTGTGCGAGATAGACGTACAGCCTGCCGTCCCGCTCCGCCGCGATGCGACACGTCGGGTCCCAGCCGTGAACGGCGTGGATGTCCGTGCCGGGAGGCAGGAAGCCGGTGTCGCCGTCCCTCGGCGGCCCCGGGTCCGTACGGGTGCGCTCGTTGAAGGCACTCAGCGAACATCGCGACTCGGCGACCACCTCGCCCAGATCGGCGCGGCTGACCGGGGGAGTGGGAGTGAAGCCGGCCAGGTACTCGCGGCCGTCGAGGCGGATGAAGTCCACGTAGTCGATGATGACCGCGCGCGTCTGCCCCTGTGTTGCGGTCGGCGTGGTGACGTCCGGACACCCATCGACCGGTGCGGAGGTCGTCGTCACCGGTGGGCGGACGGGCGGTTCACTCGCTGCCGGCGGAGCCGTCGAGCACCCGATCGGGAGCGTTGCGACCGACGCGATGACCAGTGCCGAGCATGTCGCTCGAACCACGCCTGCACAGGCGACCCGCATCGGCTCTCCTCCGGACCGGCCCGGTTGCCGGCGTACGTTCCAGGTCAGCGTGCTGTGTCGGAGCGGAGTTGGGCCGCGATGGCCGCGCGGTCGATCAGGGACGATACCGCCGCGATGCGACCGTCACGGAACCGGTAGAAGACGTGCTCCGCGAAGTGGACCCGCCTGCCGTTCGGTGGGAAGCCGAGGAACTCGTGCTCCGGCGTGCAGTCGAAGACGAGGCGGCAGGCCACCTCGTCGCCGTTGACGACGACGATCCGTGCGTCGAAGAAGAGGTCGGGGACCGCGGTGATGTCGGCGGCGATCATGTCCCGGTACTGCCGGCGCGTCATCGTCTCGCCGTTGTACGACAGCTCGTCCTGCACGTAGTCGACGAGGTCATCGAGGCGTCGCCCGTTGAGAGCCTCGAGGTACGCGCGATAGCGGGTCTCGAGATCGGCGTTCGTCATGTCTCGACCTCCATACGCGTGCTACCCGCGTCCTGCCGGACGCGAACTGCCCTTCGTACGACCGACGCCCCGGTCCACCGCGGGTGCGGCGGATCGGGGCGTCGTCGGACGGAGCGACTACCGCAGGTCGTACCGGTCCAGGTTCATGACCTTGTCCCAGGCCTTGACGAAGTCGCGGACGAACTTCTCCTTGGCGTCGTCGGCGGAGTACACCTCGACGATGCCGCGCAGGATCGAGTTCGAGCCGAAGACCAGGTCGACCGCGGTGGCGGTGCGCACCACGTTGCCCTGAGCGTCGCGGGCCTCGTAGACGCCCTCCTGGTCGACCGAGGTGCTCCAGTCGACGCCGAGGTCGAGCAGGTTGCGGAAGAAGTCCTGCGACAGGACCCCCGGCCGGTCGGTGAAGACGCCGTGCTGCGCGCCGCCGGTGTTGGCGCCCAGGACCCGCAGGCCCCCGACCAGGAGGGTCAGCTCCTTGGCGGTGAGCTCGAGCATGTAGGCGCGGTCGATCAGCAGCGTCTCCGGCTCCAGCTTCACGTCCGGGGCGATCCAGTTGCGGAACCCGTCGGCGCGCGGCTCCAGGTACTGGAACGTCTCGACGTCCGTCTGCTCCTGAGACGCATCGGTGCGGCCGAGTGCGACCGGGACGGTGACGTCCACGCCCGCGTCCGCGGCGGCCTTCTCGACGGCGGCGGCACCGGCCAGCACGATCGTGTCCGCGATCGAGACGGGCTTGCCGAACGCCGCGCGGACCTCCTCGAGCTTGGCGATGACCTCCTGCGTGCCGGCGTTGACCGCCCAGCTCGCCTGCGGCTCGAGGCGCAGCCGGCCGCCGTTCGCGCCACCGCGCTTGTCGGTGCCGCGGTAGGACGCGGCGGCCGACCATGCGGTGTGCACGAGCTGCGAGACCGACAGGCCGGAAGCGAGGATCTGCTTCTTGAGCTCGGCGGCGTCGGACTCCGAGAGGAGCTCGTGGGAGACCGGGGGGACCGGGTCCTGCCAGAGCAGCTCCTCCTGCGGCACCCACGGGCCGAGGTAACGCGAGACCGGGCCCATGTCGCGGTGCAGCAGCTTGAACCAGGCCCGGCGGTAGGCCTCGGCGAACTCCTCCGGGTTGTCCCGGAACCGCTCGGAGATCCGGCGGTACTCCGGGTCGGCGAGCAGCGACAGGTCACTCGTCGCCATCATCGGCGGGTTCTTCTTGCCCTCGATGTGCGCGTCGGGCACGAGCTCCTGGCCCTCGGCCTCCTTGGGCTTCCACTGCTTGGCGCCCGCGGGGCTGTGGGTGAGCTCCCACTCGAAGCCGAACAGCGTGTCCCAGAAGCTGTTGTCCCACTTCGTGGGGGTCGGGGTCCAGGCGCCCTCGAGGCCGCTGGTGATGGTGTCCGCACCCTTGCCGGTGCCGTACTGGTTCTTCCATCCGAGCCCGCCGGAGAACACCGGGCAGCCCTCGGGCTCCGGGCCGACGAGGTCCGGGTTGCCGGCGCCGTGCGCCTTGCCGAAGGTGTGGCCACCGGCGATGAGGGCGACGGTCTCCTCGTCGTTCATCGCCATCCGGCCGAAGGTCACGCGGATGTCGTGGGCCGTGGCGACCGGGTCGGCCTCGCCCTTCGCGCCCTCCGGGTTGACGTAGATCAGACCCATGGTGACGGCGCCGAGTGCGCCCTCGAGCTCCAGCGGGGTGTCGCCGCTGTAGCGCTCGTCGCCGAGCCAGGTGTCCTCCGGACCCCAGAAGACCTCCTCCGGCTGCCAGGTGTCCTCGCGGCCGAAGGCGAACCCGAAGGTCTGGAAGCCCATGTCCTCGTGGGCCACGTTGCCGGCGAGCACCAGCAGGTCGGCCCAGGACAGGCTGCGGCCGTACTTCTGCTTGACCGGCAGCAGCAGGCGGCGGGCCTTGTCGAGGTTGCCGTTGTCCGGCCAGCTGTTGAGCGGCGCGAAGCGCTGGGCGCCGGAGCCGCCACCGCCGCGGCCGTCGACCTGGCGGTAGGTGCCGGCGGCGTGCCACGACATGCGGATGAACAGCGGGCCGTAGTGACCCCAGTCGGCGGGCCACCAGTCCTGCGAGGTGCGCATGACCTGGACGATGTCGGCCTTGACCGCCTCGAAGTCCAGCTGGGAGACGGCCTGCTTGTAGTCGAAGTCGTCGCCGAGCGGGTCGGAGTCGCGCGAGGTCTTGTTGAGGACGGTCAGGTCGACCTGGTTCGGCCACCAGTCGCGGTTGCTCCGCGGCCGGGACTCCGGGTGGAAGGTGGGACCGGCGAGGGCCGGGTTCTCGCTCTCGCTCCTGCTCGCGGTGTCGTCGGTGCCCTGCGGGCTCGCGGACGAGTCGCGGGGCTTCGGGTCGGCCGTGGCCGGGTTCTCGCTCTCGGGGGGCACGTCAGTCCTTCCTCGGTGGGATGCCGGTCCTGGAGGGCGGCCGGCCTAGTGGTGGGGTGCATCCGGTCCGGGGCCGCCGCGCTCAGCGACCCGCGGGCGGAGACTGGCAGGCGGGGCAGAGGCCCCAGTACACGACCTCGGCCTCGTCGATGGTGAAGCCGGAGTCGCTGGATGCGGTCAGACACGGGGTCTCACCGATGGCGCAGTCGACGTCGCTCACCGCGCCGCAGGAGCGGCACACGAGGTGGTGGTGGTTGTCGCCCACCCGCGCCTCGTAACGCGCGACCGAACCCGCCGGCTGGAAGCGGCGGACCAGGCCCGCGTCGGTGAGGGCGCGCAGGACGTCGTAGACGGCCTGGTGCGACACCGACCCGAGCCTCGCCCGGGTCGCCGTGAGCAGGGTCTCGGTGTCTGCGTGCGGGTGGTCGTGCACTGCCGACAGCACGGCCTTGCGCGGCGCGGTGATGCGTAGCGAGGCGTCGCGCAGGAGACGCTCGACCTGCGGGTGGTTCTGCACGACACGCATTTCAGCACGAAGACCTGACTGGATCAAGTCCAGAAAAGCATCGTGCGGGAAAACTTCTCACGGACGGTCCGGTGTGCGGGCCGAACCCGGCCATCGCTCTGACATGGCGCCCCCGGCAGGACTCGAACCTGCGACCTAGAGATTAGAAGGCTCTTGCTCTATCCAGCTGAGCTACGAGGGCCGGGGCGGTCGTCCCGACCGCCACGATGAGCGTAGCGGGGTGTCGTGCCCGCGCGCCGGAGGCCACGCGTTGATCATGCAGGGCCCGGTCGTTCGCCGGCGCGGTGAACGCGCGCGTGCTGCACGTCGTGCGTGAGGTCGACGCCCGGTCCGCCCGGACGGTCTGAAGGGAAGGAAGCACGATGGCGACCATCACCGAGGATCTCGTCCTCCTCCTGCTGGATCCGGGGTCGGGACGCGCGATCGTCGACAGCACGTCTCTCGACCGCGCCGTCGGCGGCGCACTCCTGCTCGACCTGTCGACGCGCGACCGGCTCACCGCCGACGAGACGGGCGCCAGGGCCTGGCTCACCGTCGCCGACTCCTCCACCACCGGGGACCCGCTGCTCGACACCGCACTGGCCCGGCTGGAGGGGCGGCACCCGCTCCGCGCCCAGAAGGCGGTGGAACGGCTGGCGCGCAAGACCCGGGAACCGGTGCTGCAGCGGCTGGTCGAGCGCGGGCTGGTGCGGCGCGACCGTGGCCGGATCCTCGGTGTCTTCCCCGTCACCACCTGGCCCGCCGCCGACGCCGGACCGGTCACCGAGCTCCGCAGGAGGATCGCCGAGGTACTGCGGGACGGTGCCCCGCCCGATCAGCACACCGCCCTGTTGATCTCCCTGGTGCATGCCGTCAAGGCCGAGCACAAGCTGGTGGACGGGCCGCGCCGGCAGCTCAGGGCCCGCGCGGACCAGGTCGCGCAGGGCGACTGGGCCGGTCCGGCGGTGCGCAAGGCCGTACAGGCGGTGCAGACCAGCGTGGCGGTGGCCGTGGCCGCCTCGGCGTCGGCGGCGGGGGCGAGCGGTAGCTCCTGAGCATTACGAGGGCCCGCAGCCGCGGGCCACTCGTCGATCGTGGACGGCGCGCGACGTGCCGTTCAGGTCATCCGGCGCACGCGGGCGTGCCGCTCGAGGATCGACTCGTACCTAGCGTGAGAGGGTGAGCGCCATGTCACCGACGCTGCGCTCCGCGGCAGGCTCCGACGTCGGGCGCCGAAGGTCGATGAACCAGGACTCGGCGGCCATCAGCCCCCGGCTGCTCGCCGTGGCGGACGGGATGGGCGGTCACGCCCACGGGGAGGTGGCCAGCTCGGTCGCCGTCTCCGCGCTCCTCGACCTGGACGCCCGACTCCGCGGCATGGACCTCGACGAGGTCGACCTGCTGGCCGCGCTCGACGAGGCCATCGCCGATGCGGCCGCCCGGCTCACCGAACTGAGCGAACACAACCCCGAACTGCGGGGCACCGGCACCACCGTCGTCGCCTTCCTGGTGCACGGCACGCGGATCGGTGTGGCACACATCGGCGACTCGCGGGCCTACCTCCTGCGCGACGGCGAGCTGCACCGGCTCACCCGCGACCACACCCTCGTCCAGAGCCTGCTCGACGAAGGGCGCATCTCCCCGGAGGAGGCGGCCACCCATCCCCGCCGGTCCTGGCTGATCCGCACCCTGCAGGAGGGCACCCCGGCCGAACCGGACCTGTTCCCCGTCGACGGCCTCATCGGCGACCGGTACCTGGTCTGTTCGGACGGGGTCACGGCCGTGCTCGGGGATTCGCAGCTCAAGGAGGTCCTCGCGGAGATCGAGGAACCGGTCGACGTGGTCGCCCGGCTCATCGAGCTCGCCAACGAGGGCGGCGGACCGGACAACATCACCTGCGTCGTCGCCGACCTCGTGGACGAGACCCCACAACCCGACGACGCCCCGGTGGTGGTGGGCGCCGCCCACTCCCACGACGCCTGACCCCGGCTCCGGTCAGCGGCGCGCCACGAGCCGTCGCAGGGGCAGGGGCAGCGTGCGGCCCGGTCCGGCCCGGCGCGCCAGCCGCGCAGCAGCGCGCGCCCGGACGGCGTCGGGCAGGTCCGGCGGCCACAGCCCGGCGCGGGGGAGATCCGCCACCAGGGCGTGCGCGGCGTCCGCGTCGGGGAGCGGGAGGGTGAAGCACACCCGGTCGTCGCTGAGCACGGCGTAGTCGGCAGCGGCGAGCAGCCATCCCGTCCGGTCGAGGGCGGAGCGGTGCAGCCAGCCGGAGCGGTGCACGGCGGAGAGCAGCGGCGCGAGCCGCAGCTCAGCGGCCGACCCCGGCACCGCCGACGGAACCAGGATCACGAGCGTGCCGCTGGGCCGCAGCACCCGCCGGACCTCGGCGAAGAGCCGGTCCAGGTCGGGTAGCCGGGGGAGGGCGAGCATCAGCGCGACACCGTCCACCGCATGCGAGCGCAGCGGGATCGCGTCGGCTGCGCCGCGCAGCACGGGCCGCCTCCCCCCGAGAGGCGCACGCGGGTCGACGCCGAGCCAGCGGCCGGTGGGAAGCGCGTCGGCCAGCGGGCCGGAGCCGCAGCACAGGTCGAGGACCCGCTCGGCGGTGAGCAGGGGCGCCGCCGCCCACGGCACGGGCTTGCTGCCGTGTGGACCCTCAGCGGCCCGCAGCACCCGCTCGGTGACATCGCCGCCGTCCACGAGCCTCGCCCCGTCCGTCACGCGCGCAGTGTGGCAGCACCGGTTCCGGCGTCCCGACCGTCGGGCACGATCAGACACAACGGGCATAGCCTGAGCACATGGCGCACGCGACAGTCGAGCCCGCCGCCCCGCCACCGCAGACCAAGCCGCCGTCCGGCGTGGCCGGCGTCGTTGCGCTCGGGACGGCAGTTGCGGTTCTGGTGGCGGGAGGCCTGACGGCCCTCACCAACGCTCGGCCGGTGACCTCGCTGGGGCTCCCCGACCCGGGGACGATGACCACCGTCGGCCTCCCCGCCGTCCGGGCGGCCACCGAGGTCTGCATGGTCCTGACGATCGGTGCGCTCCTGCTCGCGGCGTTCCTCGTCGCCCCGCAGCGGGGCGGCTACCTCGACGTGGCCGGGTACCGGGCGCTGCGCGCGGCCTCGTGGTCCGCGGCCGGCTGGACGGCAGGCGCCATCCTGATGGTGCCGCTGAGCGTGGCCGACGCGCTCGGCCGACCTGCCGGCGACGTGCTCGACCCCGGGCTGCTGCTCGACCTGGTTCCCCGCCTGTCGGACGCCTCGGCGTGGTCGCTCACCGCTCTCGTGGCGATCGTCGTGCTCGCCGGCTGCCGCACCGTCCTGACCTGGGGCTGGAGTGCGGTGCTCTTCGGGATGGCCCTGCTCGGCCCCCTGCCGGTCGCGTTGACCGGGCACTCGGCGGGAGGCGGCGCGCACGACCTCGCGAGCGACAGCCTGGTGCTGCACGTCCTCGCCGCCTCCCTGTGGGTGGGCGGGCTGGTGGCGGTGATCGGCGTGGCCACCATGCGCGGTCCCGATCGCTCCGCTGCCCTGGCGACGGCCGTGCCGCGGTTCTCCCGGCTGGCGCTGGTCTGCTGGCTCGTACTCGCCGCCACCGGGGTGGTGAACGCGCTCGTCCGGATCCCGTTCAGCGCACTCGTCGGCTCCGGGTACGGGGCGCTCGTGTTCGCGAAGGCGGCCGCACTGATCCTGCTCGGCGCGCTGGGGGCAGCCCATCGACGGTCGTCGGTCGGGCCGGCGTCCCGGGGTGAGACCCGAGCCCTGCTCCGCCTCGGGGGCGTCGAGGTGCTGCTGATGCTCGGGACGATCGGGCTCGCGGTGGCACTCGGGCGGAGCGCTCCGCCGGACACCGGTGCCGTGCCGTCCCGCACCGAGGCGGTGATCGGGTACGACCTCGCCGGACCACCGACGTTCGGGCGGCTGGCGTTGGACTGGCGGTTCGACCTGGTCTTCGGCACGGCCGCGATAGTGCTGGCCCTGACCTACCTGCTGGGTGTGCACAGGCTCCGCAGGCGGGGGGACGCGTGGGGCGCCGGCCGCACGGCGGCCTGGCTCGTGGGCTGTGCGGCGCTGCTGGTGGCCACCAGCTCGGGGATCGGCCGCTTCGCTCCGGCGATGTTCAGCGTGCACATGGGTCAGCACATGATCCTCGGGATGCTCGTCCCGATCCTGCTCGTGCTGGGCGCCCCGGTGACGCTCGCGCTGCGGGCACTGCCGCCGTCCGGCCGGGCCGGGCCGCCCGGCCCGCGCGAGTGGTTGCTCGCGGCGGTGCATTCGCCGGTCGCCCGCTGGCTGACGCACCCGCTGGTGGCATTGGCGCTGTTCGTGGGGAGCTACTACGTCCTGTACTTCTCCGGACTGTTCCCGGCCGCCCTGCCCGAGCACTGGGCGCACAAGCTGATGAACCTGCACTTCCTGCTGGTCGGAGCGATCTTCTTCTGGCCGATCGTCGGTGTCGATCCCGCGCCTCGCCGCCTGCCGCCCGCCGCGCGGATGGGCTTGGTCTTCGCGTCCGTGCCGTTCCACGCGTTCTTCGGCCTGGCGGTGATGAGCGCGAATACGGCGCTGGGAGGGGACTACTACCGCGGCCTCGCCCTGCCCTGGGTGCCGGATCCGCTCGTCGACCAGCACCTGGGTGGCGGTCTCGCCTGGGCCGCGGGAGAGGTGCCGCTGCTGCTCGTGGTGATCGCGCTGCTCATCCAGTGGTCGCGCCAGGACGAACGGTCGGCGCGGCGCGATGATCGCCGGGCCGATGCCGACGGCGGTGCCGACCTCGAGGCCTACAACGCCATGCTGCGCCGTCTGGCGACGGCAGGGGCGCCACTCGTCGCGGAAAGCGACGAAAACGACTATGGCCGGGGTCACACGAAAGAGGTAGGGCCGAACGCCTCGGACGAGCCGGCCGGGTTGAGT